>CAWFOW010000004.1:0-137704 GCA_963817535.1 uncultured Alphaproteobacteria bacterium | reverse complement strand
CGAACGTCCGGTTGACCGGGACGGCAGCGTTGGGGGCGAGGGCGGATTAAACGCCATTTTAATAGTGTTGTAATCCTACAACAAAAGGGGGAGCGTTGGCCTTTGCGCGGTGGGAACGCTGGCGGCGAGCAGAAGAAGGGCATTCAGTCCTTCGAACTCGGCATATCCATTCTCGAATGCATTGAGCGTGCGACGGGGCCGCTGTCGCTGACCAAGATCGCTCAGGCCTGCGGCATGACAGTGAGCAAGGCCCACTTCTACCTCGTAAGTCTCAATCGGGCCGGTTTGGTAACACGGGATTCGGTGGGCGGGCATTATCGCCTCGGCCCGGCCGCGTTGCGTCTCGGCCTGTCGGCCCTAGCCAAGCTGGATATCCTGGAGCTGGCGCGTGCCGAAATGGCACGCCTCAGCGAGCTCACTGGCGACACGGTCTTCCTGTCGATTTGGGGCCACAGTGGCCCGACAGTGATCAGCCGTTTCGATGGCGCCAACGTCGCGCCGCTGGTTACGCGGGTGGGCGCTGTCATGCCGTTGACCGCATCGGCTACCGGCCGCGTCTTTCTCGCATGGTTGCCTAGCCCCTACACCAGGGACCTTCTGGATTCCGAATACAACTCCTCGGGACGAAATGTCATTCGATCACGGGACAAGCTTCATGCGGTCCTGGAACGCATTCGGCGCGATGGCTACGTGATGACACCGGGTGCCGTGGTTGCAGACATGATTGCAATAGCAGCACCAGTGTTCGATCACTCCCGTAGATTGCAATGCGTGCTGACTATTACCGAGCAATCAGCCCATCTCGACATTGCAGCGCGCCGTGCACTCGCTCAGGTATTGCGCCAAACGTCAGAGAAAATTTCGTGTAGCGCCGGCTTTGTAGGACCCACGGTGGCGCCGAACGAATGAGGAAATGTTGCATTCCCATCCCAGATCTACAGACAATTTGTGCAAATTGGACTAGTTAAAGATTAAAATCTTTGTCTTATGTGAATATGCCGTCGTGGTCCCGTCTAAATGAGAGGAAAAGGGAGGATAAAATGAAGCGGCTTGCTATCTTGACGAGTGCCCTGGTGGCGACTTTGGCGTCGACGCCGGTAGGCAACGCGGCCGAGCCAACGGTTTTGCGGTGGGCGTATACCGCACCGCTGACTTCGCCTACTTACACTCGCTTTTGGGGTCCATGGCTCAAAAAGGTCAATGAAGACGCCAAGGGTGTGTTCCATGTAGATGTCTTCGCTGGTTCTCGGCTTGCATCGCTGACCAATGTCTATGACCGCCTCGTCCAGAACGTTTACGAGTTGGGGTATGGCATTCATGGTGCGATTGCCGGCAAATTTCCAAAAACCGAAGTCTGCATACTTCCGTTTCTGGCAAGTGATCCGGAGATTGCATCGGGTGCGCTTTGGAACCTCTATCAGAGCGGGGTGATCTCTAATGAGTATACGGACACAAAGCCTATTGCGCTGTTCGTATACTCGCAAAACAATTTTCATCTAAAGAAGCCTGTACGCAAGCTTGAAGACATGTCGGGCTTGAAGGTCGGCGTCAGTGCAAGGGTAAGCGGCGAGTTGGTGCAGGCGCTCGGGGCGCAACCGGTTTCTGTCCCGGTCACCGAATATTACCAAGCTGCAAATCGAGGTCTGATAGACGGCATATTGGTGGGATGGACAGGTGTGTTGCAGTTCAAGGTACAAGAAGTGACAAATTATCACCTGGAGGCATCGTTCGGCACGGGGTCGGGTTTCTTCCTCATGAACAAGAACGCCTACGCCCGCCTGCCCGACAAAGGGCGCGCCATAATTGACCACCATTCAGGGCTCGCGACATCAATGGGGTTCGGCAAGGTGCTTCGCGGAATTGCTGACTACCAGCGGTCGACCGTCGCGAAAATGCCGCATCATACCATCGCACAACTCTCGCCAAGCGAGCAAAAGCGTTGGGAAGAGCGAGTGAAGCCCATTATCAGCCAATGGGAGAAGGCTACCCCTAATGGCGCCGAGATCTTGGCGGCGTATCGCTCGGAAATCGCTAAACTTTCAGCCGCAAACAAGTAGGGTCAGGTCGATCGCCCATGGGACGATTGGATTTCCTGCACGGAAGATGCCTGTCTCTGTTTCGCCGGATCGCATTTATCGGCGTGCTGGCAATTCTTGTTGTTGCCATTCTAACGGCTGTCGATATCGGCCTTCGCTGGTTCGGGACCGGCTTCGTACTTGGCTTCAACGAGATCCTGGCGATGGTGATTGCCGTGGCCATCGCGGCCACATTCCCGGCTGGCGCCGCTGGGCGGGTCAATCTCGCGATTGACCTGTTCGCGGCGCGGCTGGGCAAGAGAGCAGTTCGATGGTTGCATGTCGCCGGCGCGCTCTTGATGCTGGTCCTGTATCTCATTTTGGTATGGAGTCTTGAGGGCGCAGCGGAGGAATTGTTTCGGCGTAACGCCTCTACCATGATCCTCCGCCTACCCCAGGCGCCATTCCTATGGGGCGTCGTGGGGTTTCTCGCACTCGCAGTGATTGCGCAGTTCATCGTATTCCTCGTTACGCTTCGGGACGCGTTGGCGGGCATTGATGTAGAGAATTCCACGCGGCCGACGAACGCGTCAGCAGGTACGCGGTCGCCATCGTCACGCGAATCGCCGCGGGCCAGGCTTTTGCTCCTTGCGGCGGTTTGCCTCATCGCGGCGGCCTTCGCGGCCTTCGGCATCGGTGCATCGATCGCACCCCTGTCTGCGATCGCCCATAGCGCGCCGGTCGGGGCAGCTGTTGTCCTCTTTTTGATCATGTGGGCGCTCGTTTTTCTGCTCGTGCCGATCGCAGCAGCGATGGGCCTTGTGGGTGTGGTCGGAACTGCTCTTATCGTTGGCCTCAAGCCGGCCCTCGCGGTGTTGGGAACGGTCGTGGTCGAATACGTCACAAGTGACCAGCTCGCGGTTCTCCCGCTGTTTCTCATGATGGGCAGTTTTGCCGCCGTGGCCGGACTGTCGGGCGACATCTACAACCTAGCCCACGTCGTTTTTGGGCACCGTCGTGGGGGTCTAGCCCTGGCCACTATAGGCGGTTGCGCTGGCTTTGGTGCCCTGACCGGATCGTCGCTTGCCACTGCAGCGACAATTGGGCAAGTCGCCCTCCCCGAGATGCGAGCGCGTGGCTACGCGCCAGGTCTCGCCACTGGCTGTATCGCAGCCGGTGGCACGTTGGGCCAGCTCGTTCCCCCATCGACAGCTCTGATCCTTTATGCGTTGCTGACAGAAGAGTTGATCGGACGCCTTTTCGTTGGTGCCGTGGTGCCAGCAATAATCGCGGTCATCCTCTATTGCGTGACGATAAGTCTGATTGTCCGCCTCGACTCGGGTGCCGCGCCACCGGCTTCACGCGGGCCAGGGTGGGCCGAAATCTGGGCCGCTGTACGAAGGGCGTGGGGGGTTCTTCTGCTTTTCGCGGTTGTGATCGGGGGCGTCTATGGCGGAGTGTTCACCGCGACCGAGGCGGCTGCAGTTGGGGCTGGCGGCGCATTCTTGTTCGCCCTTGCACGGGGTAAGTTGGCGCGCGGAGCGCTTCTACAGGTCGTTGGCGAGACGACGGCAACGACCGCCATGCTCTACGTCATGTTTTTTGGCGCGGTCACGTTCTCGTATTTTATGGGATTGTCGAGCCTGCCCGATCAATTGACATTGTTTTTTGAGAGCCTCCATCTTGCGCCGGTAGCCATTATTGCTCTACTGCTCGTGGCCTTTACGATTTTGGGCTGCATAATGGATCCCTTTGCCGTAATGGTGATTACGGTGCCGATCTTGGCGCCCTTTATCGTCGGACTCGGTTATAGCCTGGTGTGGTGGGGCGTCGTGATGGTGATCGTGGTCGAGACGGGTATGATTACGCCTCCGTTCGGAATCAACGTTTTCATTCTAAAAAGCCTCGTCGGTAGCGATGTGCCGAGTAGCATCGTCTTCCGCGGCGTGGCGCCATTCGTGATTGCCGATCTGATCAAATTGGCACTCATCGTAATCTTTCCTGCCTTGGTTATGTGGTTACCATCGACAATGTAAGCCCCCTTTGTCCTAGCGTGCCTTTACGCACGAATTGGCGTAAGACCGCAATCCGACCTCTTTCCGTAGCGCCCAGGCGCTCGGTCATAATGACCGTTGGCTGTAAAGGAAATCCAAAATGCCGGTGAATGTTCCCCACGATCCTCCGTTCCGGGCGGACCACGTGGGGAGTTTGCTGAGACCGCCCGAACTGATAGAAGCGAGGCGCAAGCATGAGCAGGGGACGATATCCATTGCCGAATTGCGGGCAATCGAAGATGTTTCCATTCGTGACGTCGTCGCCATGCAAGAATCCGTTGGTTTACGCTCGATTACGGATGGCGAATTCCGGAGAGCTAGTTATCTTTCTGATTTTTTCGCGGGCGTATTTGGCCCAGAGGGTATGAAATTTGTGCCCAGCAAGGTCTTTTTTCATCACAATGACCGCGGCGAACGAGTGCCAGCGTTTGAATTTGCCGTCCTCGACAAGGCGCGTTGGAATTCGCCGATTTTCGCGGACGGCGCGGCCTTTCTGCGATCGATTACCGATCAGACCATAAAAACGACGGTACCTTCTCCAATTTATGTGCATTTCACGGCTGGGCGTGCCGGCATCGACCCCGCCGCGTACGCCAACTTGGATGCCTTCTGGTCGGACATCGTGGAAGTATATTCGAAAGAGATGCAGGCTCTAGCACAAGCCGGCTGCAACTACCTTCAAATTGATGAAACATCGATCGTCAAGTTGGGAGATCCTGCGGTACGTTCAATTCTCGAAGACCGAGGCGAGGACGTTGACCACGTCGTGCAAGAATACGCTGAGGTTCTGAACGCTGTGCTCAGCAAAGCACCTCCGGGAATGTCGGTTGGAATTCATGCCTGCCGTGGAAATAATCGCGGCATGTGGCAGGCGGATACCGGCTATGAAAAGACTGCTGACATTCTCTTTCGTAAAATCCGCGCGAAGTTCTATTTTCTCGAATACGACAGTCCCCGTGCTGGGAGTTTTGATGCGCTCCGCAGCATCCCGGATGATCGGTTCGTTGTCCTCGGACTTGTAACAACTAAGTCTGGTGCGCTTGAGGATTTGGATGTTCTTGAGCAGCGGATCAACCAGGCGGCACGCTATATCGACAAAGAGCGGCTGGGGCTGTCGCCGCAGTGCGGGTTTGCTAGCGGCGTTCTCGGGAACGAACTCACTCTAGACGAGGAAATGGCAAAGCTTCGCCGAGTTGTCGATGTGGCTGACAGGGTGTGGGGCTAGCCGAGTCCCATAAGCAGCCAGAGGGAGACCGGTTGTACTAATTTCTGCATTGAGTACCGTCACAATGTGGCCATCCGAGATCAGACTGTGCGCTGCAAAAGCGCAGAGGTCCCGCGTATGGCCTTCGGTGCTGGCATAGACAATCAGAATTCTCATCGCGCGGTTCGCATCTCAATGAGCGACCACAAGTATGGCTGGAACGACCAGCTGATGGTTTGGTGGTCGAAATCGGCCTCCAGAGATAAAGGCCCCGTGAGCGACTTCGCGGGAGAATTCCGCTCTCTCCCACCAGACCATCGACCGAAATTGGCGGGAAACCGGCCGCTTTCGGGGCTCACGCGCCAAATATATCTCACGGTACCAAAGTAGTGGTGGAGGATGCATGAATTGAACTCGCGACCAGATTGTGCATCGCTCCCATAACTAACGGAAATATCGCCTGAACTTCCGCCGATTCATTCGCCTCTGCGGAATTCGGCAAAGTCCGGGATTCGGAACCGCTTCCGGTAGGCGCCTGGCGTCAGCCCCGTGGTTCGCTTGAACAGCCGCCGGAAAAATGCGGGATCCTCGTACCCGACCTGCCAACTGATCTCGTCGATCGAGGCTGTGCTTCGCTCGAGCCGGCGCTTGCCATCCTCGATCCGCAACCGCTGAACGTACGCTATCGGGGTCAGGCCGGTCGCCTTGCCGAACCTGCGTTTGAAAGTGCGTTCGGAAATTGCCGAACGCCGGATCATTTCCTCGACCGGGCTTCCAACCGACGAATGCGTCGTAAGCCATTCCTGCGCGTCCAGAATTGCTGCATCGCCATGATCGGTCTTGCCTTCGAACACGAAGTACGGGGTGAGCCCGTCCATATGCCGTTGCAGCGCAAAAAATCGAGCGACCTGCTGCGCAGCGGACGCACCTGCGTAGCGCGCGATCAAGTACAGGACAAGGTCGTGCCAACTCGTTGACGCGCCGGAGGTGACCAACTCCTCGCGGTCGCCGGCGACTGTCAGCACGCGCTCCGGATGGATGCAAACCGCCGGGTAGGTCGCGGCGAATATGCGTGCATAGTTATAGTGGACCGTGGCGTCGCGGCCGTCGAACAGTCCGGTCTCCGCCAGAAGGAATATTCCGGAACAGGCAGAGCAGACAATGGCTCCCCTTCGGTGGACGCCGCGGAGCCAGTCGACCAGCGTAGCGTAGCGCCCGGTCTTCCAACCCTCAGGCTTCAGCAACAGCGATGGCACAATCACGATCTCCGAAGTCGCGACGTCTCCGACCGCGCGCTGCACCTCGATGGGCACTCCGCTGGCGAGCGCAAGCGGCCCGACAGCCTCGCCGACGATCTCGACCCGAAAGGGCGGTGCCACGGCGCAGCTTGGGTCCGCCGACGCCATCATGGCGAGGGCGTTCATCACGTCGTAGATGCCGCCCAGGGTCGAGATCACTGCCTCGGGGAGCGCGACGATGCTGACGTGAACCGGCGTCGGCCCGAATTTGTGCGGTTCGCTGCTCATCTCGTGCGTTCCAATGGGCGGCGCCCGCGCCCACGGTCGTGCGCGGTGCGCGGCCGACGAGAATAAACGCCCCCGGATCGCCTCGCCACCGGACGATTCCATCGCGAATTCCGATTCAGCGGCACAAACGGACCGGTTTTGTGCCGGATCGGCTCTGCCCCAGGACGGCGGCTCGGCCGATGGTACCGCCTGCGACGGAGCCGTTCCGGCGCTACCCAATGAAAAGGACCCTGACCATGGATACGATGACGATCGACCGCGACAAGCTGAATACATTTGTTACCCGCGCCATCACCGACCTCTCGGCGGGATATGGTGGTGTGATGGTCAGCCTCGGCCACAGGCTGGGACTGTATAAAGCGATGGACGGGGCCGGCCCCGTCACTGCCGCGGAACTCGCCGCACGGACACGTTGCGCTCCGCGCTACGTCCAGGAATGGCTGAACGCTCAGGTCGCTGGCGGCTACCTGGAGTTCCATTCGATCAGCGGTACTTATGAGCTGACGCGCGAGCACGCCGCTGTTTTGGCAGACGAGAACAGCCCCTTCTTCATTCCCAACGCGTGGCAGGTGCCTGCCTCGATGTGGTTCGACGAAGACAAGGCCGTAAAGGCGTTCCGCTCCGGTGGGGGAATTCCGTGGGGCGACCACGACGGCCGACTCTATTGCGGCGTGGCCGCGTTCTACCGGAATGCATACCGTGCCAGCCTCGTCGCGGAATGGTTGCCGGCCCTCGACGGGGTCGTGCGGAAACTCGAAGCCGGTTGCCGTGTCGCCGACGTCGGATGCGGATACGGCCATTCGACGACCTTGATGGCGCAAGCTTTCCCGCGCTCGCACTTCCACGGCTTCGACGGGCACGCCGCGTCTATTGTTGAGGCACGCGGCAACGCGACTTCGGCTGGCCTCGAAGGGCGTGCCGCTTTCGATGTGGCCGGTGCAGCTGACTTCCCGGGCACGAGTTACGACCTGATCTGTTATTTCGATTGCCTGCACGACATGGGCGATCCCACCGCCGCGGCCCGTCACGCTGCCGACGTGCTGGCCCCAGACGGAACGGTGATGCTGGTCGAGCCGTTCGCGAACGACCGGGTCGAGGACAATATCTCGCCGATCGCGCGGCTCTATTACGCGGCCTCGACCACGATTTGCTGCGCGCACGCGATCTCCGAGGGTGGCCGACTCGTCCTTGGCGCGCAGGCGGGGGAGGCGCGCCTCGCCGACGTGTTCCGAAAAGCTGGCTTTTCGCGGTTTCGCCGCGCGTTGGCCACGCCATTCAATCTGGTTCTGGAGGCGAGGCTTTAGGCCTCAATCACGCCGAGGTCCCGTCCCTGTTACCGGCCCGGACCTCGGCACCCTGCAAGAGGAGGCTACGATGCGCGGCTTCTCGCTCGTGAACGGCCATATATGCGTGTGGCCCCGATTGGTCGGGGTACACCTTTTTCCGACAGTGGCGACCATCGCACGGCACGCTTCGCGCATTCTTGCAGTCGGTACTCGTCGTCTCGCCGCCTCCGGCCGCGCTCGGCGCTCCCACAACGAGCTGCGGAACGGCCCGACCTGGCGGCTGCGCGATTTCGGGTACGAGCCGATTTGGATCGAGTTCGCCGCGACGCGCGCTAGCACCGAACGCGCCAGATTTCAGGACCGCGACTCCACAAGCCCGCGCGCGAGGTTGCGGACGAACGTCTCAAGGTCAGCGTAATCGGTAAGGTCGTAGTCGCGCGAGCTGTCGGTCGGTTGGCCATGCCGGCGGGCGATCATTTTCATGATCAGCCGTTTCACGGGCCCATATCGGCTGTAGCGGAACGCGCCGACCGTGTGGTGGACCGCCTTGGGCATCCACATCGTCTTCCGCTTGAAGCGGTTGACGCACTTCTCGAGGCCCTGCCGGTCCTTTGCGTCGGTAGCGGCCGCCGCCAGCGAGATGGAAAGGAACGCGCTCGGCATTGCATTAAGGATCTCATGATGCGCCCGCGCGAACCGTACCAGGGCAGTCTGGTACCGGCCCACATGCAGCGAGGCGGCAAGCAGCGAGGCGTCGTAGTCGCGGGGATGAAGGTGAGCGGCGACTGACGCCGCATCACACACCGTCACGTTGTGGCCGTCCGCGGTAAGGCAACGCGCCACGAACCTGCATAGATCGCGAACGTGGCCCTCAGTGCTGGCATAAACGACCAAGATCCGCATTGCTTGTACCCAGTCCGAACGTGCCACGACACAAACGACCGGGTCGACTCTCCCTGATGGTTTGGTGGTCGAAATCGGCCTCCAGAGATAAAGGCCCCGTGGGCAGATTCTCGCGGGAGAATTCCTCTCTCTCCCACCAGACCATCGACCGAAATTGGCGGGAAACCGGCCACTTTCGTGGCACACACGCCAAATATATCTCGCGGTATCAGGGTAGTGGTGGGCCCGGCAGGACTCGAACCTGCAACCAGACCGTTATGAGCGGCCGGCTCTAACCAGTTGAGCTACGGGCCCGCGCGGGGCGAGCGCCCGGAATAGCAGAATTCGTATCCAGCGTGTAGCGGCGCGGCCGGCGCGCGCCGCCCGGCGCGCGTCACTGCACGCCGAGAAGCTCGACCTCGAACACCAGGGTGGAGCCGGCGGGAATCGGCCCGACTGCCCGGTTGCCGTAGCCCAGCTCGGGCGGGATGGTCAGGCGGCGCACGCCGCCCACGCGCATGCCGGCGACGCCCTCGTCCCAGCCGCGGATCACCTGGCCGGCGCCGAGCGCGAAGCTGAACGGCCGGCCACGGTCGCGCGAGGAATCGAACTTCTGCCCGCTGGTCAGCCAGCCGGTGTAGTGCACGGTCACGGTCTGGCCCGGCTTGGCCTCGGCGCCGGTGCCGGTCTTGAGGCTCTCGATCTTGAGACCCTGTGCACCGGCGGGCGCCGCGACAAGGACGAGGATTACGACGAAGGCGGCGAAGCGGGCGAGACGACGCACGAGGATCTCCCTTTGGCGGGTGGTGACACGGTCCAGCATATAGCAGAGCCGCGCTCTCGGCGCGCCTCACGCAAATGGCCGCACCGTTGCCGGTGCGGCCATCGGCCGGAGCGGACGCGGGTAAAATTCTAGGCGTTGGCGGCCGCGCGTTCGGCGCGCGGCGGCGGGATCTCTTCCATGCCGGCGGGATCGCGCAGCACGTAGCCGCGGCCCCAAACGGTCTCGATGTAGTTATCGCCACCGGTGGCGGCGGCGAGCTTCTTGCGCAGCTTGCAGACGAACACGTCGATGATCTTGAGCTCGGGCTCGTCCATGCCGCCATAGAGATGGTTGAGGAACATCTCCTTGGTCAGGGTCGTGCCCTTGCGCAGGCTCAGAAGCTCGAGGATGCCATACTCCTTGCCGGTCAGATGCAGGGGCTGGCCCTCGACCTCGACGGTGCGGGTATCGAGGTTCACCTGCAGGCGGCCGGTGCGGATGATCGATTCGGAGAAGCCCTTGGAGCGGCGGATGATCGCCTGGATGCGTGCCACCAGTTCGGCCTTGTCGAACGGCTTGGTGAGGTAATCGTCGGCGCCGAAGCCGAGCCCTCGCACCTTCTTCTCGGCCTCGTTCAGGCCCGAAAGGATCAGGATCGGCGTGCGCACGCGCGCGCTGCGCAGGCGGCGCAGCACCTCGTACCCGTCGATGTCGGGCAGCATGAGATCCAGGATAATGATGTCGTAATCATAAAGCTTCCCGATCTCGAGGCCGTCCTCGCCGAGATCGGTCGAGTCGACAATGAAGCCCTCGGACTTGAGCATCAGCTCGATTGTCTTGGCGGTCGAAGTATCGTCTTCGACGAGAAGCACACGCATGTGTTCGTCCCCCGTTCCGGCAGTCAGCTTCCGTTAACCTCGGCCCATATTGAAGCCTTAATGATTAACAAACTGTAACCACTAGACCGCTGACGCAAGGCTTTTTACCGAACATTAAGCCCCGCCGGTGCAGGATCGAGTTGCAGGGTGGCGTTTCGCCTGTTCGGATAAGCGTTTGTTTTTAAACGAAAATACAATGTGGTGAGGCTCCTCTGAACGCCCTTCGCTCTCTCGTCGCGGAAATCGAACGCATTCCCGCCCAGCTCGAATTCGGCCGGGTCACCGGGGTCATGGGCATGCTGGTCGAGCTCGGCGGCGCTCCGCCCAGCCTCAGCGTGGGCGATCGCTGCCAGGTCATGAGCCGCGGCCGCCCGCCCGTCTCGTGCGAGGTGATCGGCTTTCGCGCGGGCCGCGCCCTGATGATGCCGTTCGGTCCGCTCGAGGGGATAGGGCTCGGCTGCAAGGCCGTCATCGGCATGGCGCAGCCCGTGATCCATCCGCACCCGTCCTGGCTTGGGCGCGCGCTCGATGCGATCGGCCAGCCGGTCGATGCCGGCACGCCGCTTGCCCAGGGGCTCGACGCCTATCCGTTGCGCGCGGCGCCCCCGCCGGCACACGGGCGCCGCCGCGTCGCCGGGAAGATCGATCTCGGCGTGCGCGCGATCAACACCTTTCTTACCTGCTGCCGTGGCCAGCGGATGGGCATCTTCGCCGCGTCGGGCGTCGGCAAGTCGGTGCTTCTGTCGATGCTGGCGAAATACACGGTGGCCGACGTCAACGTGATCGGGCTGATCGGCGAGCGCGGCCGCGAGGTGCAGGAGTTCATCGAGGAGAATCTGGGGCCAGAGGGGATGGCGCGCACCGTGCTGGTGATCGCGACGTCCGACGAGCCGCCGTTGATGCGCCGCCAGGCGGCGTATCTCACCCTCGCCATCTCCGAATATTTCCGCGACCAGGGCAAGAACGTGCTGTGCATGATCGATTCGATCACGCGCTTTGCCCAGGCCCAGCGCGAGATCGGGCTGTCGGCCGGCGAACCGCCGGCGACCAAGGGCTACACGCCGACGGTCTTTGCCGAGATTCCGAAGGTCCTGGAGCGCGCCGGGCCCGGCACCGGCGATGGCTCCATCACCGGGCTGTTCACCGTGCTGGTCGAGGGCGACGACCATGACGAGCCCGTGGCCGACGCGGTGCGGGCTACGCTCGACGGGCACATCGTGCTCGACCGGCAGATCGCTGAGCGCGGGCGGTATCCCGCGATCAATGTGCTGCGCAGCGTCTCGCGCGTCATGCCGAACTGCAATGGGCCCGACGAGAATGCACTGGTCTCCCGCGCGCGCGGACTGATCGCGCGCTACGACGACATGGCCGACATGATCCGCCTTGGTGCCTATCGCAAGGGAAGCGATCCCGAGACCGACGAGGCGATCGCGCATCACGACGCGCTCGAAGCGTTCCTCACCCAGGACCAGGGCGAGCGCGCCGGCCTCGAGGACGGCTACGCCCGGCTCGCCGAAATTCTCGCGCCGGGCGGTGCCGCCCGATGAAGGGGCTCGACGGGCTGATCCGCCTGCATCGCTGGAAGCTCGACGAGCAGCGCCGCACCCTGGCCGGATTCGAGTTGCTGGCCGACGATTTCCGCCGCCAGATCGCCGGGATCGACGACGCGGTGCGGCGCGAGGCCGACGTCGCGCGCGCATCGCACGAGGCGGCACAGACCTACGCCGCCTTCCTTACCGCCTCCCGCGGCCGACGCGAACGGCTGATGCGGTCCCTGGCCGAGGCGGAGCGCCAGATCGTCGACGCGCACGAGGCGGTGACGCGCGCCTTCCAGGATCTCAAGCGCTACGAGCTGGCGCGCCAGGCCGCGGATCGCCGCGCGACCGAGGCGATCCGTCGGTCCGACCAGATGCGCACCGACGAAGTCGCACTCAACCTCTATCGCCGCTCCAACGAAGGCGGCCGGGAGCGCTAAAGGGCGTCCGTCCCGGCCGCGGAGCCGGGCCGTCGAATGCGCCTTGATGGCTCGCAAGGGACAGACGCGCCCTGCCGCCGCACGGCGACGGCAAGGCGGCCGCTTGTCCTACTGGTTGTTGTTGATGTTGAGCTTCTGCTTGGTCGGCTGGTCGACCTGACCGGTCGCCGGAAGCCCGTTCTGCTCCTGGTAGCTGCGCAGCGCCTTCCGGGTCTGAGGCCCCAGTACGCCGTCGACGTGCAGCGATGCCCCGCTCGAATTCAGGGCCTGCTGCACCGCGCGCACTTGCTGGTCGCCCTGCGCATGCCGGTCGCCGGTCAACTGACCGGACGAGCGCGCGCCGTTGGTGGAATTGTTCACGTTCGGTGCGTTGATGTCGCCGCCGCGCTGCTGGTTATCCGGCACGGTCGTCTGGTCGCCCTGGGTCGTCGGGCTCGACGGCGCAGTCGGATACCCCTCACCCGACGCGCCGTTCGATGCGCCGTAGGCCACGAGCGGCAAAGCGACCAGTGCCGCGCTGATGAAACCGAGAGAGGTCGGCTTGCGGATTTCGAACTTCATCGTGCACTCCTCTGACCGATTGGGGGCCGTGACCGGCCCTTCCCTCGGCGATTTAGCGCACGGCGACATCGCCACAACGGCGCGGCGCCGCGCATCACCGTCGGGTCACGCCGCAACGCGACTGGTCACACCCAGCGCCGCACGCGGGCGCGATAGCTTCGGTACGCTTCGCCGAATTTGCGGTCGAGGTAACGCTCCTCGCGGCGCACGACTCCCCGGTCCAGCACCGCCATCAAGGGCGCGGCCATCATGATCACCCACAGGCTGCCCGCGGCCAGACCGACCGCGACGACGCCGATAAGCATCGAAAGATAGATCGGGTTGCGGGAGACGCCGTAGAGACCGTCGGTCACCAGCGCGGTGGTCTCGCGGTTGGGCTCGATATGCGTGCCCGCACGCCGGAACCGGCGGAACGAATCGAACGGGGCGAGCGCGGCGATCAGTGCGATGGCAATCCCCGCGGCGCGGCGCGCATCCGGTGCCGGCAAGGTGGCGAGAGGCACGGCCCATTCCAGAACGAATCCGATCGCCAGCGCCGCAAAGGTGATCAGCGGCGGCGGGGCGATGACGCCTGCCGTGTCCGGCGGAGAGTCCGCCATGTTGCCCTGCCCGCGGCGCGCGCAGCCTAGACCTGGTCGTTGACGCCCAGCGCCCAGCCGCCGTAGCTCGATCCGTTGCTGTCCCACACCAGCGCGATGTGCTGCTGCACGGCATGGGCGTCGCGCCAGAACCGGCCGATGGGGTTGTCGGTCGTCAGCCCCTGTCCGCCGATCAACGGGAAGACGCCTTCCACGGCCTGGACGGCGAGCAGCGAGGCGAAGCTCGAGTCGCGCTTGTAGCGGATGCGCTGGGCCGGCGTCGGCCAGTTGCCCTCGCGCGTCACCCGGTTCATCTCCTCCAGGCTGCGCGCGACGATGGTGCGCGCCCCGTCGGCCTCGGCCGAGGCCTTGGCGATGCGCAGCTGCACGCTCTGCAGGTTGGCGAGCTTCATGCGCGTGCTCGCCGTGGACTTTTCCTTCAGCTCGTCGACCAGCATCGCGACCGCGCCCTGCGCCGCGCCGACGCCCGTGCCGACCAGGTTGTAGGAGAACACGCCGAACAAGGGCAGCTTGTAGATGTGCTCGGGGTTCACCGAACTGCCCGGCGTTGGGCCGCCGTTCAGGTCGTTGACCCTGAGGAAATGGCTATCGGGCACGAACACGTCGCGCGCGATCACGTCGTTCGAGCCGGTGGCGGCGAGGCCCGTCACGTGCCACACGTCGACGATCTCGCATTCGTTCAGCGGCATAAGTACGAAGAAGCGGTCGGGCGGGCCTGCCTTCGCCGGCATCACCACCTGCACCAGCACCCACTGGCACAGATCGACGCCGGACGAGAAGCGCCAGCGCCCGGACAGGCGATAGCCGCCCGCCACCTTCTCGTAATTGTGCTCGGCAGCGAAGAAGCAGCTCGCGATGAGCTGTCCGTCATCGTCGCCCCACACGCGCTCCTGCGCCTCGGGTTCCATCATGCCCAGGATCCAGGCGTGGCAGGTGGTGATGGAAGCGACCCAGCCCGACGATGCGCAGCCATGGGCGATCTCGGACGAGATCTCGCAATTGACGCCGTAATCCAGCCCGTACCCGCCATAGCGGGTCGGCTGCAGCACCTTGTAGAACCCGGCCTCGCGGAACTCCTCGTGCGTCGACGGCGGCAGGCGGCGCAGGGTCTCGGCCTCGCGGGCGCGCTTGGCGACGATCGGGGCCATCTCCCGCGCGCGGGCGATCAACGCCTCCGCGGTCGGCGCGTTGCTTGTCGGGGTCGCCCCCATCGAGGTCGCCATAGGCGTGCTCCTGACAACGAGTTGGACAACTCTGCCGGGAGCATTGAAGCCGCAGTTTCGCCGGCCCGCAAGCGCGGTGTTAGGCGACCCGGATCGAGCCGACCGCCAGCCCCGCATGGTTGCGTACCACCGGCATGAGCGCATCGGCGAGCGCGGCCTCGGCCGTGCCCAGCGCGCCAAGCCGCGACAGGACGTGTCCCATCGCTACCGACGCGGCCCGCCCCGTGCCGTCCGCGACCTTGAGGGCGATGCCGGCCCGGCCCGCTGGCCAGGCGGCGACGTACACGCCCTCGGCGCCTTCCTTCACCAGCACGGCCCCTTTGGTCGCTTCGATTACCCGCGTGGTGAGGCGGTTGCTGCCGGCCACCAGGAACGGCTCGTTCGCCATGGCGGTGCGGATGCGCGCGATGGCTTCGACGTGGCGGTCGGGAAGGTCCACCGGGTCGGCGAACCGGGCGAAGGCCCGCGCCAGTGCGTCAAGCGGGAGCGCCGCGATCGGGATGCCGCACCCGTCGATGCCGCGCGGCGTGTCGTCGGCGAGTGGGACTCCCGCCATCTCGAATACCGTGCCCAGGGCCAGCGCCTGGCTGGGGTGGCCCGGCCCGATATAGCCCTTCGCGGGCGCGCCCAGGTGGCGTGCGATGGTCAGGAATCCTGCATGCTTGCCCGAACAGTTGTTGTGAAGCTGACTGGGCAGCGCGCCGGATCGTGCTAATGCCGAGGCCGCTGCCGCGTCGGACGGCGGGTGCGCGCCGCATTCGAGATCGCTTTCGGACAGCCCCAGCCGGGCGAGCCAGGCCGCGACCGTGACGACGTGGCGCGGTTCGCCCCCGTGGCTCGCGGTCGCGATGGCAAGCTCCGCATCGGTCACCGCAAACGCCTCGGCCGCGCCGGTTTCGATCAGGGGGATCGCCTGCAGCGGCTTGATCGCGGAGCGCGGATAGACCAAAGCGTTGGTCTCGCCCGCCGTGAACAATGTGTGCCCGGCGGAGTCCACGGCGATGGCGGCGGCGCGGTGGCGGCTTTCCACCATCGTCCCGCGCGTGACTTCGATCGTAAGAGGTTCCATGGCCGATATAGAACGCTAGAACAGCCCGCCCATCCAGCCGTGTGCCAACCAGCCTGCCAGGAAGCCCGAAACGAACTTCACGTCGAACACGAAATTGAACAGCCAGCCGCCCAGGAACATCAGCGGCCAGCCCGCCGTCCGTCGCGCGATCCTGCCCATCAGTCCCCTCTTGCGTGGTTGGCGAAAGGAGCCTCGCCCGCGAATGGGGCCGAAACTTGGCGCGCGGCGGGGGGCGCACTAGATTACACTCTGTCCGACGCTGGAGGTCACCATGGCAGACAAGGTCGAGAAGTCGAAGGTCGAGTGGCGCAAGGAGCTTTCGCCCGAGGCCTATCACGTGACGCGCGAGCACGGGACGGAGCGGCCGTTCACGGGCAAGTACAATGCCGCCAAGGACAAGGGCACCTATCGCTGCATCTGCTGCGGCAACCCGCTGTTCGAGTCCGACACCAAGTTCGATTCCGGCACGGGCTGGCCCAGCTTCTATGCACCGATCGGGCCCGGCGCGGTCGCCACGAAATCCGACTTCTCGATGTTCGTGCCGCGTACCGAGGTGCTGTGCGCCAAGTGCGACGCCCATCTCGGCCACGTGTTCAACGACGGGCCGGCGCCGACCGGCCAGCGCTACTGCATGAATTCGGTTGCGCTCGACCTCGAAAAGAAGGACGAGACGAAGAAGGACTGAACGTCCGAAGCCAGGGAGGGCACGTCATGGCAATCGCGAATGTCCGCGGCCTCAACATCAACTACGAGATCGTGGGCGACCGCGGTCCCTTCGTCACGCTGGTGACCGGCGGGCGGCGCGGCTATCACGAGTTCCTGCCGCTGGCGCGGAAGATCGCCGCCAAGGGCTATCGCGTGCTGCTGCACGACCGGCGCAACACCGGCGCGTCCGACATGCTGCTCGACGACAAGGAGGTCGAAGAGATCGTGTGGGCCGACGACTTGCACGAGCTGCTGGGACAGCTCGGCGGGCTGCCGGCCTTCATCGGCGGCTCTTCCTCGGGTGCGCGCACCTCGCTGCTGTTCGCCATCCGCCATCCCGAGGCGGTGCGCGGGCTGCTGCTGCTGCGCGTGACCGGCGGGGCGTTCGCCGCCGAGCGCCTGCCCGAGAACTATTACGGCCAGTTCATCAAGGTGGCGGAGAAGGGCGGCATGGCTGCCGTCTGCGCCACCGACGCCTATCAGGAGCGCATCCAGGCCAATCCCGCCAACCGCGAGAAGCTGATGGCGATGGATCCCAAGCGCTTCATCGCCGTGATGACCAAGCTGCGCGACCTGTTCGTCGCGGGCGCGAACCTGCCGGTGATGGGCGTGACCGAGGACCAGCTCGCCAAGATCAAGGCGCCGGTCATGATCATCCCGGGCAACGACAACACCCATTCGTCGGAAAGCGGGCGGATCGCCCACCGGATGATCCGGTCGAGCGAGCTTCACCAGCTGCCGATCACCGACAAGGACGTGCCGCTGATCCCGTTCGAGGAGTGGTCGCCCTACGAGCCCGAGATCACCCAGGTCTTCACCGACTTCATGGCAAGGGTGTCCGGCGGCAAGTAGCGCCTACTCGTAGCGCAGCGCCTCGATGGGGTCGAGGCGCGCCGCCTTGCGCGCCGGGTAAAGCCCGAAGAACACGCCGATCGCCGCCGAGAAGCCGAACGCGATCACCACCGATTGCGGCTGGATCACCATCGGCCAGCCGGCGAGCCCGGCTATCGCCTGCGAGCCGCCGAGGCCGAGCGCGACGCCCAGAGCCCCGCCGATCAGAGATAGCGTCAGCGCCTCGATCAGGAATTGCGATAGGATGTCGCCCGACGACGCGCCGACCGCCATGCGCAGCCCGATCTCGCGCGTCCGCTCCGTCACCGAGACCAGCATGATGTTCATGATGCCGATGCCGCCGACGATCAGCGAGACCGACGCGATGGCGCCCAGCAGCAGGGTCATCACGCGGGACGACTCGGCGCGCGCCTGAAGGAACTGCGACAGGTTGCGGGTCGAGAAATCAGCGGCTTGGCCCGCGCGGATATGGTGGCGCTGGCGCAGCAGGGTGTTGATCTGGGTCTCGACATCGGTCACCGCCTCGGGCGTTTCGGCCTTGACCATGATCGAGCCGACCAGAGAGCCCGACAGGCGCCGCCCGCCCAGAACGCGCTGCTTCGCGGTCTCCAGCGGCACGTAGACCGCGTCGTCCTGGTCCTGGCCGAATCCCGTCTGGCCCTTCGATTCCAGCACGCCGATCACGGTGAACGGCACGCTGGAGATGCGCACGCTCTGGCCGATCGGGTCGGTGCCTGCGCCGAACAGGTTGTCCACGACGGTCTGGCCCAGCAGGGCCGCCTTGCCGGCCCCCTGCACCTCCGCCGGCGAGAAGTCGCGGCCGGAAGCGATGGCCCATTCGCGAGCGGCGAAATAATCGGATGTCACGCCGTTGATCTGGGTCGACCAGTTGCGGTTGCCGACGACGAGCTGGCCGTTGCCGCGCACCGACGGCGCCGCGACGGTCACTCCCGGAATCGCGCGGATCGCGTCCGTGTCTTCCTCGGTCAGCGTCGGCAGAGAGCCCGAGCCGAGCCGCGCCCCTCCCGAGAAGCCCGAGCCGGGCAGCACCACGATCAGATTCGAGCCCAGGCTCTGGATCATGTTCTGCACGCGCGACTGTGCGCCGGCGCCGACGCCCACCATCATGATCACCGCGCCGACGCCGATGATGATTCCCAGCGCCGTCAGCACGCTGCGCAGAACGTTGACGCGGATCGAATTGAGCGCGGTCAGGAAGCAGTCGAACAGGCTCATGCCGCCGCCTCGCCCGCGACGGGCAGGGCGGCGAGCGCGGCGCGCGCATCCGCCGGATGCGGCAGGCGCTCGTCGCGGCGCAGACGACCGTCGTGGAAATGCATCACCCGGCTGGTGAACTGGGCGACCTCCGGGTTGTGGGTGACGATGACGATGGTGTTGCCGGCGCGGTTCAGCTCCTGGAACAGCGCCATGATCTCGATGCCGGTGCGCGAATTGAGCGCGCCGGTCGGCTCGTCGGCGAGCAGCAGCGACGGGTGGTTCACCAGCGCGCGGGCGATGGCGACGCGTTGCTGCTGGCCGCCGGAAAGTTGTGCCGGGTGATGTTCCGCGCGCTCGGCAAGCCCGACGGCGTCGAGCACTTCGGCAACACGCGCATGGCGCTTGGCGCGCGGCCAGTGGGCGTAGGACAGCGGCAGCCCGACATTGATCTCGGCCGACAGGCGCGGCAGCAGGTTGAATTGCTGGAACACGAAGCCGATGCGCTCGTTTCGCAAGCGGGCGAGCTCGTCGCCGCTCAGCGAGGCGACGTCGGTGCCGTCGAACTGGTAGCTGCCCGCGCTCGGCCGGTCGAGGCAGCCCAGCAGGTTCATCAGCGTCGACTTGCCGGACCCCGACTGGCCCATGATCGACACGAACTCACCGGGCTCGATCGTGACCGAAACGTCGGCGAGCGCGCGCACCACCTGCGGCCCGACCTGGTAGTCCTTGCCGAGACGGGCGGTATGGACGACCGCGGTCACAGACGGAGGCCGCGGAACCGGCTATTGCTGGCGACAGGCTTGGTCTTGTCGATGCCCGTGGCGATCTCGTCGCCCGGCTTCAGCGCGCCGGATAGCACTTCGGTCGAGGTCCCGTCATCGAGCCCGAGCCGAAGCTCCGCCGGCTTCAGCGTTCCGTCGGACTGCGCGACATAGACACGCCCGGTGGCCTCGGCCTGTTGCTGTTGGCCGCCGCGCTGGCTGCGCATCCGGTCGAACTTTTCCTTCTGCTCGTCGGTCAGCAGTGCCCGCACCTCGGACATGGATTTCTGGCGCAGTTGGCGGAACATCGCGCCCATTTCCTGCGGCGCCACGCCCTGCTGGCGCATGGTGCGCGCGGCCTCGCCCATCGACTTGAAGATCTCGCGCACCTTCGCCTGCTGGTCGGCGGTCAGCGCCAGCGCCGTGGTCATGCGCTCGATCTGCTCCTGCGGCGAGGGCTGTCCCGCGGGCCGGCCGGGCTGTCCCGCCGCGGTGGTCGACGAAGCCGCCGTCGCACCCTGCGGGCGGAAGCGCAGCGCCGCGTTGGGCACCTTCACCGCGCCGAAGCGCTCGTCGACGACGATGTGAACGTTGGCGGTCATGCCGGGCATCAGCTTCAGCTCCGCATTGTCGGCGGAGACGACGACGATGTAGGTGGTCACGTTCTGCACCACCTGGGGCGCCAGGCGCACCTGCCCGACACGGCCCTGGAACTGCCGGTCGGGGAACGAATCCACGGTAAAGGTGACGCGCTGACCTTCGCGCACGCGGCCGATATCGGCCTCGTCGACATTCACCAGCACCTGCATCTCGCGCAGATCCTGGGCGATGGTGAACAGCTTGGGCGCCTGGAAGCTCGCCGCCACGGTCTGGCCGGGATCGACCGCACGCTCCACGACCACGCCCGCAACGGGTGAATGAATTGTGGTGTGCGCGAGGTCGAGCTTCGCGTCGTCCAGCGACGCCTCCATCTGCCGGACGGTCGCCTTCGCGGTTTCGACTTGCGCCTGGGCCATCACCAAAGCGGCCTCGGACGAGGCGACGTCGGCCGTCGCCTGGTCGTGCGCCATGACCGCCTTGTCCATGTCGATCTTGGCGGTGAAACCGGACCGGCTGAGCGAGCGCTTGCGCTCCAGGTCGGTGCGAGTTTGGGTCTCGCCGGCTCGGGCCTTCAGTATGTCGGCGCGGGCGCGCGCCACGGCCGCAATCTGCTGCAGCACGTTGGCGCGGGCAAGCGCGAGCTGCGCCTCGACCTGGCTTACCTTGGCCTGCATCTTGGCGGGGTCGAGCCGGGCGATGATCTCGTCCTTGGCGACCTTCGAATTGAAATCGACGTTGACGTCGAGGACCTGGCCCGACACCTGCGAGCCAACCTCGACCGTGGTCACGGCGCCCAGCGTGCCCGAAGCCGAGACAGTCGCGCGCAGCGTGCCGCGCTCCACCTTCTCGGTGCGATACCGCACCCGGTCATCGTCGCCGCCGTAATGGGAAAAGGCCGCCGCCGCCGCGACGACCACGACCGCAGTCGCGAAACTGCCGATCACCGTCCTGGTTCGCATGGTCCTGCCGATTTGACGGGCGCCAAACGTGATCCACCCGAATGATACACGGGAACGTGACGTGAATCCGTCGCGAAACGGAGTGGGGGAGGCGCGACCGGCCGGAAGCGGTCGTCAATGCCGGAAGTGGCGCATCCCGGTGAAAACCATGGCAATTCCGGCCTTGTCGGCGGCGGCGATCACCTCGTCGTCGCGGACCGAGCCGCCCGGCTGGATCACCGCGGTGGCGCCGGCGGCGACGGCTGCCTCCAGACCGTCGGCGAACGGGAAGAAGGCGTCCGACGCGACAGCGGAGCCGCGGGTGGCGGGCTCGGAAGCGCCGGCCGCTTTGGCCGCGTCCTCCGCCTTGCGGGCGGCGATCCGGGACGAGTTGACCCGGCTCATCTGGCCCGCCCCGATGCCCACCGTCGCGCCGCTTTTGGCATAGACGATGGCGTTCGACTTCACGTGCTTGCAGACGGTGAAGGCGAACAGCAGGTCGGCGGTTTCGGCCTCGGTGGGCGCACGCCTGGTCACGACCTTCAAGTCGACGGCCTGGATGCGCCCCGAATCGCGGTCCTGCAACAGGAAGCCGCCGGAAAGCTGGCGCCACGCCAGCGCGGCGGCGGCCGGGTCGGGCATCGCGCCCGTCTCCAGTACCCGCAGGTTCTTTTTGGTGGCCAGCACCTTGCGCGCGTCCTCGTCGATCCCGGGCGCGATCACCACCTCGGCGAACAGCTTGGCGATCAGCTCGGCCGTCGCGGCGTCCAGCGGACGGTTGACCGCGACGATGCCGCCGAATGCGCTGACCGGGTCGCAGGCCAGCGCGCGCGGATAGGCGTCCGCCAGCGAGGTGCCGGCCGCCACGCCGCACGGGTTGGCGTGCTTGATGATGGCGACGGCGGGCGCTTCGAACTCGGCCACCAGCTCGAACGCCGCATCGGTGTCGTTCAGGTTGTTGTAGCTCAACTCCTTGCCCTGAAGCTGGCGCGCCGAGGCGACGCCGGGCCGGGCCGCGCCCGCGCCGACCGCGCGATAGAACGCCGCGCCCTGATGCGGGTTCTCGCCATAGCGCATCGACTGGGCAAGCCGGCCGGCGAACGCCACGCGTCGGGGGAAGCGGTCGCCGGTCTGGGCGGCGAACCATTCCGAGACGGCGGCGTCGTATGCGGCGGTCCGCGCGTAGGCGGTTGCCGCCAGGCGCTTGCGCAGCGCGACGCCCGTCGCGCCGTTATTGACCGCCATGTCCTCCATCACCGGCTGATAATCCTCGGGATCGACCACGACGGTAACGGCGGCGTGGTTCTTGGCGGCGGCGCGGATCAAGGTGGGCCCGCCGATATCGATGTTCTCGACGCAGGTGTCGAAGTCGGCGCCCTTCGCGACCGTCTCCTCGAACGGGTAGAGGTTGACGACCACCAGATCGATGGCGGCGATATCGTGTCGGCCCATCGCCGCCTCGTCGCCCGCGTTGCCGCGGCGCGCCAGGATGCCGCCATGCACCTTGGGGTGCAGTGTCTTGACGCGCCCGTCCATCATCTCAGGAAAGCCGGTGTAGTCCGACACCTCGGTCACGGCGATGCCGGCATCGGCGAGGGCCCGCGCCGTGCCGCCGGTCGACAGGATCTCGATACCACGCGAGGCAAGGAACCGGCCGAGCTCGACCAGCCCCGACTTGTCGGAAACGGAGATCAGTGCGCGGCGGATGGCAGGCGAATTGGTCATGGTGCGATGGGGGCGGGGTATAGCACGCCCGCCGGTTGACGCAACAGGCGATGCCGGGTGTTGCGATTACGGTGCGCGCGCGGTCAGCGGCGGGGCGGCGTCGGTCGGGTGGTATTCGGGTACCAACCGTCGGACGATGGCGCGGCACTCGTCCTCCGCACCGGCGCGCGCGGCGGCGGCCAGCTCGTCGATGGCGCGCCCGATCAGCGCGCGATCGGCGGTGCGCGGGGCGGCCAGCAGGATGCCGGGATAGCGGGTGGGCACCAGCGCTTCGGACTCGTGCAGCAGCTCCTCGGCCAGCTTCTCGCCGGGCCGCAATCCGGTGATCTCGATCTTCACGTCGTCGTTCGGGCGCAGGCCGGCCAACAGGATCATCTGGCGCGCAAGATCGAGGATGCGCACCGGCTTGCCCATGTCGAGCACGTAGATCTTGCCCTCGTCGGCCTCGGCGCGGGTGCCGAGCACCGAGGCCTCGACCACCAACTCGACCGCCTCGCGCACCGTCATGAAGTAGCGCTGCATGTCCGGATGGGTGACGGTCAGTGGCCCTCCACGCCCGAGCTGGCGCTGGAACAGCGGCACCACCGAGCCGGTCGAGCCCAGCACGTTGCCGAATTGCACCGTGACGAAGCGCGTACCCGCATTGCCGCGCCCGGCCTCGAGGTCGAGCGCCTGGCAATACGCCTCGGCGATGCGCTTGGTCGCACCCATCGCGCTCGACGGGTTGACGGCCTTGTCGGTCGAGATCAACACCATCGCGCCCACGCCGGCCGCGACGCAGGCGTCGGCGACGATGCGGGTGCCGACCACGTTGGTCAGCACGCCCTCGGTCGGGTGTGCCTCGACCATGGGCACATGCTTCAGCGCGGCCGCGTGGAACACCAGCTCCGGCTTCTCGGCGGCGAATTCGGCGGCGATGCGCCGCGCGTCGCGCACGTCGGCGAGGATCGCCGTCCGCTCGATCTCCGGGTGGCGCTCGGTCAGCTCCAGATCGATGGAGTAGAGCTGGAATTCCGACGAATCGAGCAGCGCGAGGCGCGACGGGCCGAACTCGGCCACCTGTCGCACCAGCTCGCCGCCGATCGTGCCGCCGGCGCCGGTGACGAGGACACGGCGCCCGGTGATGAGCGACTTCATCGCGGCACGGTCAAGGACCGTCTGCGGCCGGCCCAGAAGGTCCTCGATCGCGATCGGGCGCACCTCCAGCCCTTCGGCGATGCCCGCCTTGAAGTCGGTAAGGCGCGGCAGGCGCGACAGGGTCATGCCCAGCCCCTCCGCCACCTCCAGCAGGCGGCCGACCTGCGCGCCGTCGAACGTGTCCTTGGTCAGGATCAGCCGCAGCGGACGCCGCCCGTTGCGCGCGAGCCGCTTGACCACGGCAGGAATGTCGTCGGTGCCGCCCAGCACCTCGATGCCGTGGATGTCGCGCCCGATGCGCGAGCCCTTCTCGTCGACCAGCCCGATCACCCGGTAGGGCGAGCTGGGCGCGTTGTTCACGGCGCGGATGAACAGCTCGGCCGCGTCGCCTGCGCCGACCAGCAGCACCGGAATGCGCCGCGGCCCGGACCGTTCGGACCAGCGCGAGCGCGCGCCGAGCAGCAGCGCGCTCAGCCCGCGGTCCTTGATGAGGCGATAGGCGAGGCGCGGCCCGCCCAGCATCGCCACCAGGACGAACCAGTTGATGACCAGGGTCGAACGCGGATACTCGTCCAGCCGGGTGATCAGGAACATCAGCGCCAGGTAGATCAGCACCGTGAGGGCCGACGCCTTCATGATCGAGATCAGGTCGCTGAGCGAGGCGTAGCGCCACACCCCGGCGTAGAGGCGCATGGACAGGAATACCAGCGCGGCGACCGCGGTGAAGACCAGTGTCCCCTCCTCGATCACCCGCGAATTGTATCCGACGACCGAATTGCCGAGCCGCAGGTAGAGCGACACCAGATAGGACGCCGCGGCCATCACCACGTCGTGGAAAAACGCGATCCGAGGCCGGCCCGGCCTCAGCACGATCGGCAGCTTCACGTCCGACTCACTCCCCTAGTGGAGCGAATTTGACATTTGAGTCCCGGCTGCGGCGAGGCTCGTTCTCAAATGTCAAATTCAAAAGCTCCACTAGAAACATAGACTTGCTAGTGGTCTTCTCGATTCCGACATTTGCTCACGACGTTGCCGCAAGGGTAGGCAAATGTCGGAATCAGACCACTAGGCCGGGCGAACATATCACACGCTGTGCGCCCCCGCAGCGAAGCATCAATCGAACGGATAGGTGCCCGGCTCGGGCACGAAGTTGTCATCGAAGCCCTTGAACCCGCCGCGCGCCACCGCTTCCCATGCCTCGCGCGCGCTGCCGCCGATATGCGGCGTGGCGATGACGTTGGGCATGTTCACCAGCTCCCGGTCCACGTTGGGCTCGTTGGCGAACACGTCGAACGCGGCCACGGCGATGCGCCCGTCCTTGAGGCGCGTCTTCAGCGCCGCCTCGTCGACGATGCCGCCGCGCGCGGTGTTGACCAGGATCGCCCCGGGCTTGAGCTGGTCGAGCGTCGCCGCGTCGTACAGCCTGCCGGTCGAGGCGTTCCGGGGCAGGTGGATGGTGACGATGTCGGAGCGCGCGCGCATCTCCTCGGGCGAAACCGGTGTGACGTTGGCCTTCTCGTAGAACTCGGGGTAGTCGATCCGGTCGCTGGCCAGAAGCGTGACACCGAACGGGGCCAGCAGCTCGGCCACGCGCTTGCCGATATTGCCGCAGCCATGGATGCCGACCGTGCGCCCCTGCAGATGGCTGCCCTCCCGCCAGTGCGGCCATTGCCCCTCGCGCAGCCCGCGGCCATAGGCGGTCGCCTTGCGCAGCGCGTCGATCATCAGCGCGACGGTGAGCTCTGCCACGGACTGCCGGTTGAGTCCTGCTTTCCACGCGATCCGCACGCCGCGATTTTTCACGTCCGCGGCGTTGACGTGGTCGAGCCCGATGGAAGAGCAGATCACCAGCTTGAGCTCGGGCAGCGCGTCGAGCACGCGGGCGTTGATCGGATCAAGCCCGATGACGGCGGTATCGCACCCTTTCACGAACTCGATGAACTCGGCTTCGGTGAAGCGCGCCTCGGTTTCCTTGAACTTCACGTCGGGATGGAGCGCGCGCAGCTCGTCGCGCAGATGCGGCAGGAAGATGTAGATCGGGCTGGTCACGGCGATGCGCGGCATGGTGTCCCCCGGGTGGCGTTCGGCGCCCAGCATGCCCCGCACGGCGCGCGGCGTCACCCCTGACGGTCCTGCCAGGCCTGGAAGGCGACCATCGTCCAGAGCTGCCACGACGTGTCGCGCCGGCCCGATTTCAGCTCGGCCAGCCAGCGTGCGGGCAAATCGGGGCGGAACAGCCCCTGGTGCCGCAGCCTTTCAGGGTCGATCGCATCCCGCACGCGGTCGGAGAGCCGTCCGGTCAGCCAGTCGGCGATGGGGATCTCGAAGCCGCGCTTCGGCAGGCGGAAGACGTCGTACGGCAGGCGGTCGGCAAACGTCTCGCGCAGGATGCGCTTGCCCGCGCCGCGCGCCAGCTTCATCGCGCCGGGCAGGGAAGCCGCCCATTCCACCACGCGGTGGTCGAGGAATGGGCAGCGCAGCTCCAGCGCGTGCGCCATGGTCATGCGGTCGGCCTTGACCAGCATGTCGCCGGGCAGGACCAGGGCGATGTCGGCGGCGAGCATGGCGTTGGTCGGGTCGTCGTCGCGCGCCGCCGTGCGCAGTTCGGCGACAAGCGACTCGACGGTGGGGCCGTCGGCGGGCGCGACCAGAAGCGCGTCGAGCTCGCCTTCGGACAGGTTGCGCGCCCAGCCGGCCTGGCGTCCGGCCGCATCCTGCCCGGCATGGGCCAGGAACCGGCGGGCGCGCCGCATCGCCTCCAGCGCGGAATTGCCCTTGCCCTCTGGCAAAATCGCTGCGCCGCGTTCCAGTGCGCGGCGAAGTGGCGCGGGAAGCGCGTGATAGCGCGCCGCCAGCAGCTCGCCCTGATACTTGCGATAGCCGCCGAACACCTCGTCCGCCCCGTCGCCCGACAGGGCGACAGTCACGTGCCGGCGCGTCTCGCGCGCAAGGATCCAGGTCGGAATCGCCGAGGAATCGGCGAACGGCTCGTCCAGCGCGTCGAACACCCGGTCCAGCACGCGCTCGGTCTCGTCGGCCGAGACGGCGATCTCGGTGTGGTCGGTGCCCAGATGGTCCGCGACGGCGCGAGCCGCCGGCCGTTCCTCGTAATAGGCGGCGGCGCCCTCGAATCCCACGGTGAAGGTCCGCACGCCTGGCGTGGCGCGTACCATGCTGGCGGCGATCAGCGCCGAATTGATTCCGCCCGACAGGAAGGTGCCCACCGGCACGTCGGCGACCAGCCGGTCGCGCACCGCCGCGTCGAACCGCTCGCGCAGCCCGTCGCGTGCCGCTTGCTCGTCGGTGATGCGCGCCGGCCGCGCGGCCGCAAGGTCGTACCAGCGTTCGACCGTCAGGCCCGACGCGGTGGCGCGGGCAAGGTGGCCGGGCGGCAGCTTGGCGACGCCGTCGAGGATCGACCAGGGCTCGGGCAGATAGCGCAGCGCGAAGTAGAGGCGCAGCGCCGCGGGGTCGATTGTAGCGGTGTCGGTCAGGCATTGCAGCGCGTGAAGCTGCGAGGCGAATGCGATGCGCCGCCCGTCATGGCGATAGAGCAGCGGCTTCTGGCCGAACCGGTCGCGCGCCAGAATCAGCGCCCCGGCCGTCAAATCCCACAGGGCGAAGGCGAACATGCCGTGCAGGCGCGGCAGCAGGTCGGCGCCCCATTCCGCCCAGCCGGCCAGAAGCACCTCGGTATCGGTGTCGGAGGTGAAGTCGTGGCCGGCGGCGCGCAACTCGTCGCGCAGGGCGCGGTAATTGTAGATCATGCCGTTGAACGCGACGACGCGCCCGTCACGCGCCATCGGCTGCGCGCCCGCCTCGCTCAGATCCACGATGGCGAGACGGCGATGACCGAGCGCCGCGCGCGCATCGAACCAGCGCCCCGTCCCGTCGGGCCCGCGTGGGGCCAGCCGGTCGAGCGCGCGGTCGAGGCGCGGCGCCACCGCGTCGCGCGCCAGCCCGGCGAAGTCGATCAGCCCCGCGAGGCCGCACATGTCACTGACTCGTCCAGAAGCGCGGCGAAGCGCGCGGCGACCGCGTCCAGACGGTAGGGGGCGGGCAGCAGCGAGTCGCGCGGCGCATCGTGCGGTTCCACCGCCACGGCACGCATCGCGGCAATGAACGGCGCGCCGTCCTCGGCGATCGTCACCGCGCCCGGCCGGGCCGCGGCGGCGATCTCCGCGATGCCGCCCGACTCGGGCGTGGCAATGACCCGCGTGCCACAGGCCAGCGCCTCCAGCGCCACGTTGGGCAGCCCCTCCCAGCGCGACGGCAGGACCAGCGCGTCCGCACCCGCCATGTGCGCCCAAGGGTTGGCGACATGGCCGGCGAAGCGCATGCGCGCCGCGACACCGGATCGCTCGGCCTGGCTTCGCAGCGCCAATTCTTCGCCGCCCGCGCCAAGAAGGGTGAGGTGCGCCTCGGGCAGCTCGGCCAGCCAGCCGATCAGGCGGTCGAACCCCTTCTGGCGGGTCAGCCGTCCGGCGGCGACGAAGCGCGGCCCGCCTCCGGGCTCGCGCGCGGTCGGCGAAGTCGCGGCGCGGATCGCCCCCTCGTCCACCGGGTTCGGCAGGATGCGTATCCGGCCGGCGGCGACGCCGAACCGGTCGCGAAACTCGGCCGCCATCCGCTCCGAGCTGCACAGCACCAGATCCGCGCGGCGGTACAGCGCGCGGTAGGCGAGGCGAGTCAGATGCGGGTAGGGCGCGTTGGGCAGGCTGAGCGAGGGCAGGTTCGCCTCGCGCAGGACCAGTCGGGTGCCGCGCGGCAGGGCCGCGCGCGACACCAGCAGGGCGAGCGATACATAGCCGAAGGTGGAGACCACGATATTAGGTCGCCGGCGGCGCAGTGTCGCGACCAGCGCCGGCAGGGCGCGGCGCAGGCGTGGCCGGTCGAGCGTCCCGACCGCGAGGCCGGCAGGGATTGCGTCGGCGAGCGGCCCCGTGCCCGATAGCGCGACCAGGAACGGCGCGAAGCGCGCCCGGTCGAGCGCGCCGGCCAGGTTGAGCGTCACCCGCTCCGCTCCACCCCCGGCGAAGGAAGGAACGACGAAGGCGACGGCGATCGGGGCGGCGGGCACCGCCGCTAGGCCCGCCGGCCGATCAGGAGCACGGAGCGCGCCGTGATGTCGAGCAGCTCCATCAGCCGGCGCTTGTCCCATTCGCCGAGCCGCGTGTACTCCGCGCGCCATTCCAGCGGAAGGCGCGACAGGTCCTCGCGCCCCTGGTTCAGCATCGCGATGACATCGAGGCCCGACGCCCGCGCCAGCGCCTCGACGTCGCGCACGTTGTAGGTGCGCTCCAGCGGGTGGCAGAAATGGTCGATCCACGGGGCGGTCGGGGCGTCGTAGCGCTCCCACCAGGGCGGCGACCAGCTTTCGCGCCGTCGCCGCCTGGCGTCGCGCACCGTGTCGCGCACCGCGCGCAGAACCGAGCGCGGCGAGGCGTCGAGCAGCCGGTCGAGCATGCCCCTGCGGCGCTTGTTCATCAGGGCGGTATAGAGCACGAAGCGGCGCTCCACCTTGCCGATGTCGGGCTCGAGAATGTCCAGCACCTCGCGGATCTCGAACTTCCCGCGGTCGAGATCCTTGCCGTAGACGTGCATGACGAAGGCGCCGTCGTCCTTCAGGTAGCGCAGCAGGTTGCACACGGCGGCGGGCGGGTCCTCGGTGTGGTGCACCGTGCCGAATGCCGTGATCAGGTCGAACGGCCCGTCGAACGGTAGGGGGTCGGCGTAGCTGCCCTGGCGGAACGTGACGCGGACGCCGTTCTGCGCGGCGAGCTGGCGGGCGATCTCAAGCGAGGCTTCGCTGAGGTCGATGCCGTAGCTGTCCCAGCTGGGATGGCGCACGGCCACCCCCACCGCGACGTGTCCGGTGCCGCAGCCAGCATCGAGATAGCGGAGCGGCCCGGCCAGGCGCTCCGGGCCCAGCACGTCACGCACCGCGCCCATCCAGGGGGCGGGGTTCTTCGGCTTGGCGCCGAGGTCGGGATAGGGTGCGGCCCGATAGAAGCTCCGCACCCCCTCCTGCCCGGCGCCCCCGGGCTCCGCGCGGCTACGATCGTTCATATTGTGAACGTTATACTTGACAAAGCCGTTCGTGTCATGAACATAGGCCCGCCGCCGGCCTTGCGCCGGGGCCGGATGGGTGACGGGGTCCGCCGAATTTCACCCAAACGGCGGTAGCTTGTCCGGAAACGACACCGCCCGCAAGACGCCATCCAAATCGCTCCCATGCCCATGCCCGATCCTGTTCAGCAACGTCTTCTCGACGAGCTCGGCGGCCCGCCACAAGCGGCGCTGGAACGGCTGATCTATGTCGTCGGCGCGGCGCGCGGCGGCAGCTCGATCACCCAGGCGATCCTCGGCCAGCATGACCGGGTGATCGCCCTGCCCGGTCCCAGCGCCTTCCTCAACCATGTGTGGCGCTATCGCCGCAAGCTGCACGACCGGCTATGGCGCCAGCTCGTGTGGACGCCGTCCTACCTGCACCGGGCGGCGGTCCGCGATTCCCTGCCCGAGGCGCGAAGCCGCGCCTACGTCCATCTCGCCAACCGGGCGATGGCGCAGAAGGACCTGCACGACCTTTACCGCCTCTATCCCGTCACCCTGGCTCTCGATCCGGACGAGACGCGCGATCCGGCGTCGTTCGTCGCCTGGCTCGACAAGGGCAACGATTTCTGGGGAGTCGACGCGCTGCCCGCCGCGTTTCCCGAGGCACGATTCGTGTTCGTGGTGCGCGACCCGCGCGGGGCGGTCGCCTCTCTCGCCAAGCGGACCGCCGATCTCCGGCCCGACACAACATTCAAGATCGAGCCGTGCGACGTGATCGAGACGGCGATCTACTGGCGCAACCTGGCGCGCCAGGAGCTGCGGTTCGCGCGCCGCCATCCGGGCCGGACCATCGTCTTCCGGTTCGAGGACCTGACCGCGCGGCCGGTCGAGATGGCGCGCCGCCTGTACGACGCGCTCGGCCTGCCGCCCGTCCCCGCGGCCGAGATCGAGGCGCGGCTCGGCGGCATGATCTACAGCGCGAGCAATGCGGACGAGCGCGGCGCCGGCATCAGCACCGCGCCGAACGAGCGCTGGAAAGAGGCGCTCGATCCGGTGGCGCTCGATCTGGTCTCGGAGATCTGCGGGCCGGCCGCCCGGCAATTCGGCTATGAGCTGGCGGCGCCGGCCCGGCGGCGCGGCTGGTCGGGCATTCTCGGGCTGGTGCCGGGCAATCGCGAACGGCTCAAGACGCTGGCCAAGCTTGCCTTTCTCGCGGCGACGGACATGCCGGGCGGCGCCGGGCGCCACACCCCGGCGCTGCGGCTTCTCGCGGTGGACGGGACATGAAGATCTTCGGCAAGGATTTGGACCGCGAGATCGCGGTGGTGGCCGAGATCGGCGTGAACCACGAGGGCGATCCCGACGCCGCGGCGCGGCTGATCCGCCTCGCGGCCGAGTCGGGCGCGGACGCGGTCAAGTTCCAGACCTACACGCCGGAGCGGTTCGCCTCGGCGAGCGACCCGGAGCGCCTCGCGCGCGTCACCCGCTTCGCGCTCGACGCGGCGGCGCATCGCGATCTGGCCCGCGTGGCTTCTGAGGCGGGTATCGCCTTCTTTTCGACCGCGGTGACCGAGGACGTGGTGCCGCTGCTGGCCGAGCTCGGCGAGGCGGTGAAGATCGCGAGCGCCGATCTCGATTTCGAGCCGGTGATCCGCGCCGCCGCACAGAGCGGGCGCAAGGTGATCCTGTCCACCGGGCTCGGCACCCTCGACGAGATCGACCGCGCGGTCGGCTGGGTGAAGGACGAGATCGGCGGCGCGTCGCTCGCCGACCGGCTGATCCTGATGCAGTGCACGACCGCCTATCCCGCGCCGGTCGAGGATGCGCATGTCGCCGTGATCCCGGCGCTCGCCGCGCGCTATGGCGTGGCGGTCGGGTACTCGAACCACGTGCTCGGCCCTGCCGCGTGCTACGCTGCCGTGGCGCTGGGGGCGCCGATCCTCGAGGTGCATTTCACCGACCGCAAGGAAGGCCGCACCTTCCGCGACCACGCGATTTCAACCGACCCGGCGGAGATGCGGGCGCTGGTCGATATCGTGCCGGCGATCCGCGCGGCGGTCGGCGCCGCGGAGAAAGGCCGCCAACCGTCCGAGCTGCCGCTGCTCGCCGCGGTGCGCAAGGGGGTGGTGGCGAGCCGCGACCTTGCGGCCGGCACCGTTCTGTCGCGTGACGACCTGATGTTTGCGCGCCCGGCGATCGAGTTCGCCGCTTCCGAGATCGGCACGCTGGTGGGCAGGCGGCTCGCGACCGCGCTCAAGCGCGGCGAGCTGATCCCGCGCAAGGCGGTCGGCTGAGATGTGCGGCATCGCCGGCATGATCGGCACGGCGCCGCTCGACGCGGCCCGCGCGCGGGCGGCGCTGGCGAGCCTCGCCCATCGCGGCCCGGACGCGAGCGGCACCTGGCAGGGCAAGGTCGGCGGCGCTTCGGTGACTTTGCTGCACACGCGGCTTTCGATCATCGATCTCGATGCGCGGGCGAACCAGCCCTTCGCCGCCGAGGATTGCGTGCTCGCCTATAACGGCGAGATTTACAACTACCTCGAACTGCGCCGCGAGCTGGAAGGGCGCGGCCATCGCTTCCGCACCGAGTCGGACACGGAAGTCCTTGTGCATGCCTGGCGCGAATGGGGCGAGGCGTGTTTCGACCGGATGGACGGCATGTGGGCGTTCGCGCTGGCAGATTTGCGCGCCGGGCGGCTGGTGCTTTCGCGCGACCGGTTCGGCGAGAAGCCGCTCTACTGGTGGCGCCATCGCGGCGCGCTGTATTTCGCCTCCGAGGTGAAGGGTCTGGCCGCGATGGCGGGCGAGCGGCCGGAGGTGAATGCCGATCAGCTCCGGCGATATCTCGTCAACGGCTACAAGGCGCTGCACAAGGGGCACGAGGGCTGGTTCGTCGGCGTGCACGCGCTGCCGGCCGGCACGGTCGCGTCGCTGGACGGGCCGGCCGCGCCCGCGCCGCGCCCCTACTGGTCGCTCGCCTTCCGCCCGGTGAAGATGAGCCTCGGCGAGGCCGTCGCCGGCACGCGCGAGCGCCTGCTCGGTGCCGTCGAGACGCGGATGCGCGCCGATGTCCCTGTGGCGTTCTGCCTGTCGGGCGGGGTTGATTCGGCGGCACTGGCGAGCCTCGCGGCCAAGCGGCTAAACAAGCGCGTCGCCGCCTTCTCGATCCTCGATTCCGACGAGCGCTATGACGAGCGCGCCAACATGCGGGCGACCGTTGCCGACCTCGGCTGCGACTGGCACCCGATCGAGACGCGCACCGACGGTTTCCTCGACGGGCTCGCGCAGCTTGTCGCCGCGCACGACGCACCGGTTGCGACCATTTCGTACTACGTGCACGAGTTCCTGGCCCAGGCGATCCGCGCGGCGGGATTCAAGGTGGCGATCTCCGGCACGGCGGCGGACGAGATCTTCACCGGCTATTACGACCATTACGGCTTCTGGCTGGCGGAGATGAGCGGGCGGCCCGACTTCGACGCGCTGCTCGCCGACTGGCGCGCAAGCTATGGCCGCCACGTGCGCAATCCGGTGCTCCAGGATCCGCTGACCTTCCGCGACCGGCCGGCGGAGCGCGGCCACATCTATCTGAACCGCGAGCTGTTCGACGGCTGGATGGTCGCACCCTGCGACGAAGGTTTCGACGAGCGCCCCTATGCCGCGAGCCCGTTGCGCCGGCGCATGATGAACGAGCTGTTCCACGAATCCGTGCCGGTGATCCTGGCCGAGGACGACGCCAACGCCATGCGTTGGTCGGTCGAGAACCGCTCGCCCTATCTCGCGCGCGGGCTGGTCGAGTTCGTCTACACCGTGCCGAACGAGCATCTGATCCATGACGGCTATCCGAAATGGCTGCTGCGCGCCGCGGTGCCCGAGCTGAACGACACGGTCCGCGCCGATAAGCAGAAGCGCGGCTTCAACGCCTCGATCAACTCGCTGCTCGACCGGCGCGACCCGGAGGTGCGCGAGCGCCTTCTGGCACCCGGCCCGATCTTCGAGCTGGTGCGGCGCGACGCCATCGAGGCGCTGCTCGACGCCGACCTCGCCGACAACAGCTTCTCGAAATTCGCGTTCAGCTTCGTCTCAGCCAAGCTGTTCCTGGAAAGCGGGATCGCCCAGGGCGGTCTTGCGCGCGAGGCCGCCTAGATGGCGCGGATCGGCATCGTCGATTACGGGCTCGGCAATCTGCGTTCGGTGGCGGGTGCGGTGGATCGGCTGGGCCATGCGCCCGAGGTGAGCGCGGACCCGGGCGTGCTGGCGGCGTGCGACAAGCTTATCCTGCCCGGCGTCGGCGCGTTCGGTGACGGGATGAAGAATTTGCGCGCCCGCGGCCTCGCCGGTGCGCTGACCGAGCTGGTCGCGGACGGCAAGCCCATCCTCGGCATCTGCCTCGGCTTCCAGCTCATCGCCGAGGCGAGCGAGGAGTTCGGCACGCACGAGGGGCTCGGCTGGATCAAGGCGCGCGTGGAGAAGCTCGCGCCGGACGACGCCGCGCTGCGCGTGCCGCATGTCGGCTGGAACGAGCTGGAACAGACGGCGGAGAGCCCGCTCTACGAAGGCGTGCCGGCCGATGCCCTGTTCTATTTCGTGCACAGCTTCCGGCTGGTGCCGGACGACGAGGCCATCGTGATCGGGCGCTGCGACTATGGCGGACCGTTCGTCGCCGCGGTGGCCGACCGCAACATCCACGGCGTGCAGTTCCATCCGGAGAAGAGCCAGCGTCACGGGCTCGCGCTTCTGGGCAACTTCCTTGGCCACGCCTGATCCATGCTGCGCAAGCGGGTCGTCACGGTGCTGACCTTCAACGACGGCGTGCTGTTCCGGACCAAGCTGTTCCGGCCCGACTACCGTTACACGCTCAACTTCGTCGACGCCTGGTCGGTGGACGAGATCGTGGCGCTCGACGTCACCCGGCCGGGCACGGGCGAGCGGGCCAATTTCGAGCGCGTGGTGAGCGATTTCGCGCGCCGCTGCTTCGTCCCCCTCGCCGCGGGCGGTGGGGTGCGCTCGATCGCCGACGTCGAGCGGCTGCTGGCGGTCGGCGCCGACAAGGTCGTGGTCAATACCGGCGCGCTCGAGCGGCCGGCGCTGATCGGCGAGATCGCCAACGCCTATGGCGCGCAATGCGTGGTCGTCTCGATCGACGCGAAGCGCAGGGACGATGGAAGCTACGAAGTCCATGGACGGTTCGGGGCCGAGCCGACCGGGCGGGATCCCGCCGACTGGGCGCGCGAGGCGCAGGCGCTGGGGGCGGGCGAGATCCTGATTACCTCGATCGACCGCGACGGCTGGCTGCAAGGCTATGACCTGGAACTTTGCCGGCGCGTCGCCGACGCCGTGACTGTGCCGGTGCTGATCCTCGGCGGGTGCGGCAGCTGGAAGCATATGGCGGAAGGGTTCGATGCAGGCCACGCCTCGGCGGTCTGCACGCAGAACATCTATCACTTCACCGAGACCAGCATCCAAAGTGCCAAGCGCTATCTCGCCGGTCAGGGTGTCGAGGTGCGTATCTAGAGATGAACTATTGCCGCAAATGCCTGATGCCCGACACGCGCCCGCGCGTCGAGTTCGACGCCGACGGGGTCTGCAACGCGTGCCGGACCGCCGAGGCAAAGGCCGAGATCGACTGGGCAGCGCGCCGGCGCGAGTTCGACGCCTATGTCGCGCGGCTCAAGCCCGCGACGGGACCGTATGACTGCATCGTGCCCTGGTCGGGCGGAAAGGATTCCAGCTCGATCGCCTGGCGGCTGAAGTTCGAGCTGGGGCTCAACCCGCTTCTGGTGACGTTCTCGCCCTTGATCCCCAACGAGGTCGGCGAGCACAACCGCGAGGCGCTGCTGCGCGCCGGGTTCGACCACATCATGGTGCGGCCGGACCAGCGCGTGTCGCGCCACTTGGCGCAGCGCTTCTTCATCGAGCGGGGCAATCCGAAGGTGCATTGGGACGCGGGCGTCAACGCCGCGCCGGTGCAGATCGCGGCGAATTTCGGCATCCCGCTGATCTTCTATGCCGAGCACGGCGAGAGCGAATATGGCGGCCGCCTCCTCAGCGAGGAGCATCGCAAGATCCGCGACATCACCGAGGTGCTGGAGCACCAGATCGGCGACCATCCGGAAAACTGGATCGACGACGCTGTCGGCGAGCGCGACCTTGGGCCGTATCTCTATCCCGGGCTGGACGAGGTCGAGGCGGTCGGCGTGACCGCCATGTACTTCGCCTATTTCTTCCCGTGGGACATCCGCGAGAATTACGACTACATCCGCACGCGCATCGATTTCATGACGGCGAAGGGCGGGCGCACCGAAGGCACCTTCACCGATTTCGACAGCCTCGATGACAAGATCGACAACCTTTACTACTACCTGCAATACATCAAGTTCGGGTTCGGCCGCGCGATCCGCGATGCCTCTCGCCAGATTCAGCGCGGTCACATGGGCCGCGACGAGGCGCTCGATCTGGTGCGCAAGTATGACGGCGAGCCCCCCGAGACGTTCCTCGCCGAGACACTCGACTATCTCGGGCTCGACGCCGCCCGCTTCTGGGAGACCATCGACCTGCACCGCAATTCCGAAATCTGGCAGCGCGCCGGCAACGAATGGCGCCTGCGTCACGAGCCGGCGTGATGGCTGAGTTCGTCGATCATCCCTGCGATCTGTGCGGCGCCGACGACGCGGCCGAGATCGCGGTCGCGCGCCTGTACATGGACGGGCAGAAGCTGCATGTCTGCCGCAAGTGCGGGTTCGTGCATGTGCGCAGCCGGCGCACCGCCCAGGCCATCGCCGACGATTGGTCGGACGACCTGTACCAGCGCAAATACACGGCGCGCATCCCGGCGGTGAAGGCGCGCCAGGTCTACACGGCGGAGTTCATCGACACGCGGATCGGCACGATCGGGAAATCGGTCTGCGATATCGGTGCGGGCGAGGGCACGTTCCTCGACATGCTTCGTGCCGCACCCTACGGCGCCGACGGGTTCGGCATCGAGCCGTCGGCGGCCAACGGGCGGCTGATGGACGGACTGGGCATCCCCAACTTCGTCGGCACCATCGAAAGCTATTGCGCCGCGCCGGGCCACCGCACCGGCTTCGACATCGCGACCATTGTCTGGACGCTCGAGAACTGCCAGTCCTGCCGCACCATGCTGGACGCGGCGTACGATCTTCTCGCGCCGAGCGGACATGTCGTGGTGGCGACGGGCAGCCGCATCCTGGTGCCGTTCAAGAAGCCGCTTCACTATTATCTCGGTCCGAACGCGGCGGACACGCACGCCTTCCGCTTCAGCGCCAATACGCTGGCCGGCGCGTTCGCCGAGTCCGGCTTCGAGACGGTCGAGATGAACCGGTATATCGACACCGACTATCTGGTCGCGATCGGCCGCAAGTTCGACCATTCGAAGAAGATCGCCTGGAAGGGCGACGACTGGCGAGCCGTGGTCGATTTCTTCGACCGCTGGCGTGCCGATACCGAGGCGCATTTCAAGGATGCCTGACGGCGTGACCCTGCCGGCCGCCATCGCACCCCAGCCCTTCGAGGCCGAGATCTTCGGTGCGCCGGTCTGGCGCCTTTCGCCCGAGGCCGCCGGCGACGCGCCTGGAATCCTCCGCGCTGCGCGCCGCGACGGGGTGGCGCTGATCGCCTGCCGCGTGCCCGCGGGCGACGCGCGCGGCCAGGTATTGGCGGAAGCCGGCTTCCGTCCTATCGAGCGGCTGGTGACGTTCGAGCGCGCGATCGAGGGCGTCCGCGTCGCGGCCGATCTTGCCGGTGCGGCGGATGCGGAGGACTGCGCCGCGATCGGTGCCACCGTGTTCACCCATGACCGGTTCCATGCCGATCCGAACATCCCCGATGGGGTGGCGGACGAGATCAAGCGGCGCTGGGTCCTGAACGGGGTGCGCGGCCGGGCCGACGCGCCGATCGTGGTGCGCGCGGACGGCCGGATCGTGGGGTTCAACCTCTGCCTGCGGCGGGGCGATGTCGCGGTCATCGACCTGATCGGGGTCGCGCGCGCTCACCAGGGCAAGGGGCTCGGCCGCCGGCTGGTCGAGGCCGCGCTCGGCCACTACGCTGGGTCGTACGCGAAGATGCGGGTCGGCACGCAGGACACGAACCTCGCTTCGGTTGCGCTTTACGAGCGCGCGGGCTTCAACCGTGTCGACACGGCCGAGACTTGGCATTGGACGCCATGACGAAGCCACTCAGGGCCGGCGTGATCGGGCTTGGCGTCGGCGAGCAGCACGTGATCGGCTACCAGGCGATTCCCGGCTGCGAGGTGGTGGCGGTGTGCGACACCGACCCGGTGCGCCTCGCCCAGGTGGCCGACCGGCGCAACGTCGCGGGGCGGTTCGAGGATTGGCGGCGCATCACCGAGCATCCCGACATCGACGTGGTGTCGATCTGCTCCTACGACGACGGCCACGCCGACCAGGCCGTCTCGGCCTTCGCCCACGGCAAGCATGTGATGGTCGAAAAGCCGGTGGCGCTGCACAAGAAGGACGCCGAGCAGGTCCTGCGCGCGCACGCCGATAGCGGGCGGCTGCTCACCTCCAACCTGATCCTGCGCCACAGCCCGCGCTTTCGCGCCGTGCACGACATGGTGCATCGCGGCGATTTCGGCGACATCTTCTATATGGAGGGTGACTACCTTCACCAGATCCTCTGGAAGATCACCGAGGGCTGGCGCGGCAAGATGGCGTTCTACTGCGTCACCTATGGCGGCGGCATCCATCTGATCGACCTGATGCGCTGGGTGCTGGGCGACGAAGTGACCGAGGTGTGCGGCATGGCGGCCAAAATGCTGACGCAGGGCAGCGCCTATCGCTATCCCGACACGATCGCCAATTTGCTGCGCTTCGAGCGGGGGGCGATGGCGAAAACCGTCACGACCTTCGGTCCGCCGCGCCGCCAGATCCACACGCTCAACGTCTACGGCACCAGGCTCGCCTTCGAGAACGGCATGCCCGACGCGCGCTTGTTCCGCGGCGACGCGCTCGAGGACGAGGAGGCGATGACCGTGCCCTACCCGGCCATCGACAAGTTCGACCTGCTGCCCGATTTCGTCGCCGCGATCCGCGAGGGGCGCGAGCCCAACGTCACGGCGCGCGACGTGTTCCGCGTGATGGACATCTGCTTCGCCGCCTGGGAATCGGCCGAAAGCGGCCGGACCGTCAAGGTCGGCTATCTGATCTAGCTTCGGGAACCAACGTGGCGCAGCGCAACATCCCCTTCGGCCAGCCCTTCATCGACGACGCGGAGCGCGCGGCCGTCGCCGCCGTGCTTGCCGGTACCCAGTTCGTGCACGGACCCGTCACCCATGCGTTCGAGGAGAAGTTCGCGGAACGGATTGGCACGAAATATGCCGTGTCCCTGTCGTCCTGCACGGCGGGGCTGCACCTTGCCCTGTTCGTCAACGGCATCGGGCCGGGCGACGAGGTGATCGTGCCGGCGATGACCCACGTCGCCACCGCGCACGCGGTCGAGTTCTGCGGGGCGAAGCCGGTCTTCGTCGATGCCGATCCGGCCAGCGGCAATATCGACGCGGATGCGGCGGCGGCGGCGATCGGACCCAAGACCCGCGCGGTCATGCCGGTGCACTATCTCGGCCTGCCCTGCGACATGGACCGGGTCGTTCTGGCCGCCCGGCGCGCCGGCGCGTTGGTAATCGAGGATTGCGCGCTCGCCGTCGACGCCACCTATGGCGGGCGCAAGGCGGGCGGGTTGGGCGATGCGGGCTGCTTCTCGTTCTATCCGGTGAAGCACATCACCACGCTCGAGGGCGGCATGGTGACCACCGACGATGTGCGCATCGCCGAGGCGGTGCGCAAGCGCAAGGCGTTCGGCTATGACCGGATGTTGGGCGAGCGGGCGAAGCCCGGCATCTACGACGTCGACGAGCTCGGCTACAACTACCGCATGAACGAGGTCGAGGCCGCCATCGGCCTCGCCCAGCTCGACAAGCTCGACGGGTTCCAGGCGCGGCGGGCGGAGAACTACCGCGTCCTGCGCGAATGCCTGTCCGACCGGTCCGAAATCACCGTGTTCGCGCCGGTCCAGGGCAAGGCGGTCTCGTCGCATTACTGCCTGAACGCGGTCCTGCCGCGCGACGGTTCGATCGACCGCGACGCCGTCGTCGCCGCGCTGAAGCGCCAGGGCATCGGCACCAGCGTGCACTACCCGATGGCCGTGCCGCTGATGCGCTACTATCGCGACAAGTACGGCCATCAGGACGGCGCGTACCCGGTGGCCGAATGGCTGGCCGCCCAGACGATCTCGCTGCCCGTCGGCCCGCACCTAACCGCTGGCGACGCCGAGCATGTCGGCGCGAGCGTGAAGCGGGCGCTCGACGAGGTTCGCGGCTGACGTTCAACCCTCCACCGAAGAGATGCGGAACAGAAGGATGAGCGATTTCGCGTACGACACGGTCGTGAAGAACCTCGCCGGCGAGCGGGTGATGCTGGTCGGCGGCGCGGGCTTCATCGGACACAACTTCGCGCTTGAGCTGCGTCGCGCCGGGGTCGAGACGATGGTGCTCGACAACCTGATGGTGAACAGCCTGGTCGAGAACGTGTTCGACACCGGGCGCGAGCCGGTGCAGGCGCGGGCCTATCTCAACTTCCTGCTCGACCGGTTCCGCATGATGCGCGAGGCGGGGGTGGTGCTGCACAACGCCGATGCGCGTCTGTCTGGCGACATCGCCCGCGCGTTCGACCTGTTCCGGCCGACCAAAATCGTGCACCTCTCGGCCATCGCGAGCGCGGTGGAGGCACGCCGCGATCCCGGCCTCGCCTTCGACCTGCAGCTCGTCACGCTGCGCAACGTGCTGGAGCAGTGCCGCCTGGGCCATGACGGCGTGAACCAGGTGATGTTCCTCAGCTCCTCGACCGTCTATGGCGATTTCGAGGGCGACACGGTCGATGAGACGACGCGCCCGCGCCCGCGCGGCATCTACGCCAACGCCAAGTACATGGGCGAGCGGCTGCTGCGCACCTACAACGAGCAGCACGGCATGGGCGCGACCATCATCCGGCCCAGCGCGCTCTATGGCGAGCGCTGCAAGAGCCGGCGCGTCTCGCAGGTCTTCATCGAGAGCGCGCTGCGCGGCAAGCCGCTGCTGCTCGAGGGCGGCGGCGACGGACGGCTCGACTTCACCTATATCCACGACCTGGTTGAGGGGATGGTGCGGGCGCTCGCCCTGCATGGCGGGGCCAACACTTCGCAGACCTTCAACCTGACCTTCGGCAACGCGCGCACCATCGCGGAGCTCGCCGCCATCGTGAAGGAGATCGTCCCGGAGACGATCCTCGAGGAACGCCCGCGCGCCGAGGACAAGCCGATCCGCGGCACGTTGTCCATGGACCGCGCGCGCGACGTGCTGGGGTTCGTGCCAAAATGGCCGCTCGAGGCGGGCTACCGGCGCTATTGCGAATGGTATGTCGACCAGTGGCGGCGCGCCGAACGCGAGGCATTGGCGAATTGACCACGGCGCTCATTTTCGCGCGCATGGATTCGCGGCGCCTTCCGGGTAAGGCGCTGGCCGACATCGGCGGCAAGCCGCTGCTCGGCCGCGTCATCGACCGCGTAAAGCGGGCGCGGCGGGTGGCCGACATCGTGGTCGCCACCTCCGACCGGCCGGTCGACGACCCGATCGCGGCACATGCGCGGGCGCTGGGCGTCGCGCTCTTCCGCGGCGCGGCCGACGACGTGGCGGGCCGGGCGCTGGCGTGCTGCGCCGCGCACGGGGTCGACGCCTTCGTGCGGATCAGCGGCGACAGCCCGTTCATCGCGCCGGAGGTGATCGACCGCGTTGTCGCGCTGTTCGAGAGCGAGGCACCCGACATCGCGACCAACGTCCATCCGCGCAGCTTTCCGCCGGGCTGCAGCGCCGAGGCGATCCGCGCGGATGCCCTCGCCCGCGCGCATCCCGCGATGGACGTGGCCGACCGTGAGCACGTAACGAGCTGGTTCTACCGGAACGCAGCGGCGTGCCGCATCGCCAACCTCGCCGCCGACCGGGCCTATGACGGCGTGCGCCTGACCGTGGACACGGCGGAAGAGCTGGCACGCGCGCGTTGGATGATCGACGCCGCTGGTCCGCTGCCGGAGTTGCTTGCCCTCGACGATATCCTCGCGCTCGCGCGGGCGTCCGACGCGGCGTTGCAAAAGGCCGCATCGTGAGCCAGCTCGCCATCCTTGGGGGTACGCCCGTGATCGCGACCCCGCCCGCGCCCTACCGCTCGATGGGCGAGGCGGAGAAGCGCGCGGTGATGGAGGTGATGGACTCCGACTGCCTCTCCGGCTTCTACGGCAGCCCGGGACCGGAATTCATGGGCGGGCCGCGCGTCCGCGCCTTCGAGGCGGCATGGCGCGAACGGTATGGCGTCGCCCACGCGATCAGCGTCAACTCCGCGACCTCGGGCCTCGTCGCCGCGATGGGCGCGATCGGGATCGGGCCGGGCGACGAGGTGATCGTGCCGCCCTGGACGATGTCGGCGACCGCGATGGCCCCGCTCGCCTATGGCGGGATTCCGGTCTTCGCCGACATCGAGGACGAGACGTTCGGTCTCGACCCCGCTTCGGTGGCGGCCGCGATCGGCCCGCGCACGCGCGCGATCCTCGCCGTCAATCTGTTCGGCCACCCGGCGCGCCTTGCCGAGCTGCGCGCCCTCGCCGACCGGCACGGAATCTGGCTGGTCGAGGACAACGCGCAGGCCCCGCTTGGCATGGAGCATGGGCGCCCGACGGGAACGATCGGCCATATCGGCGTGTTTAGCCTGAACTTTCACAAGCACATCCATACCGGCGAAGGCGGCATGTGCGTGACCGGTGACGATCGCCTGGCCCAGCGGCTCGCCTTCATCCGCAATCATGGCGAGAACGCTGTCGCTGGCGACGATTGCGACGCGCTGGTCAACATGGTCGGGTTCAACCTGCGCATGACCGAGCTGTCGGCCGCGGTCGGGCTGGTGCAGCTTGCCACGATCGACGCCCATGTCGCGCCGCGCGAGGCGCTGGCTGCCACCGTGTCTGACGGCGTCCGCGACCTCGCGGGCATCGCGGTGCCGATCGTGCGCGAGGGCTGCCGGCACAATTTCTATTGCTGGACCGCGCGGCTCGACAAATCCGCGCTCGGCGCCGACCGGACAAGCTTCAGCCGCGCGCTGGCCGCCGAGGGCTTTCCGCACGCCGTCGGCTATGTGCGCCCGCTCTATTTGTTGCCGATCTTCCAGCACCGCATCGCCATCGGGCGCGAGGGGTTCCCGTTCAACCTCGGCAATCCGCGCTACGAAAAGGGCATGTGCCCGGTGGCCGAGCGGCTGTACGAGTCCGAGGCGCTGCTGTTCGAGCCCTGTGCCTACGCCATCGCGCCCGGGCTCGGCGAGGCGTTCGCCGAAGCGATCCGCAAGGTGCACACCCATCGCGACGAGCTGTGGCGGGTAAACGCCTGATGGGGCGCGTCGTCGCCAGCATCGAAGCGCGCATGGGCGCGTCGCGCTTGCCCGGCAAGGTGCTGATGCCCATCGCCGGCGTTCCCGCCCTCGCGCGCATGATCCGGCGGGTGAAGGGTTCGCGGCGGCTCGATGGGATCGTCGTGGCGACCACGGACCGTATCGGCGACGATCCGGTCGCCGCGCTGGCCGAGGCCGAGGGCGTCGCCGTGTTCCGCGGCAGCGAGGATGACGTGCTCGACCGGGTCTTACGGGCACAGCAGGCGATGGCGGCGGACACCGTCGTCGAGCTCTGCGGCGACTGCCCGCTGATCGACCCGGCGGTGATCGACCGCGCTGTCGCGCGCTACGAGACGGGTGACGTGGACCTCGTCACCACGACGCGCCCGCAATCCTACCCGCAGGGCATGGATGTCGAGGTGTTCGCCCTTGCCGCACTGGCAAAAATGGCGGCTACGATCCCCGATCCGGCGGTGCGCGAGCATGTGTCGCTGCAGTTCTACCGCGATGCGCGCTACCGCGTCGTCAATCTCGACGCGCCACCCGTCGAGCGCGCGCCGCGGACGCGTCTGCTGCTCGACTACCCGGCGGACCTCACCGCACTCGATGCCATCTGGCGCGCGGTTGCGGCCGAGTACGGCGAAGCGTTCACCGTTGCCCACATCCTCGCGCTGCTTCGCGCGCGGCCCGACCTTGCGGCCATAAACGCCATGCACGCGGAAGCGGTCTGATGGCGCTGAAGACCGTCCTGATCGGGTTCGGCCGCGTGGCGGACACGCTGGGCGACGATGCCCGCATGAAAGGCTGGTTCTCGAAGGCGACCCATGCCGCGATCCTGTCGGATCACGCGGCGTTCGACTGGGCGGCGGTGGTCGATCCCGACCCGGCGGCGCGGCGCCGTGCCGAGCAGGTCTGGGGCGTGCAGGCCGTCGCAGACCTCGGCGATCTTGCGGGTCGCTCGACGTATGACTGTGCCGTCATCGCCACCCCGCCCGCGCACCGTAGTGGAATCCTCGAGCGCCTGCCCAATCTCAGGGCCGTCATGCTGGAAAAGCCGGTCGGCGTGGATCTCGCCGCCGCCGAAGCCTTCGCGCGAATTTGCGCGGCGCGGCGCATCTCCGTCCAGGTGAATTACTGGCGGCGCGGCGTGGCGGGATTCCAGGCGCTGGCCGAAGGCGGGCTGGCGCAGCGGATCGGCGGGGTGCGCGCCGTGTTCGGGATCTATGGCGGTGGGCTGCGCAACACGGGCAGCCACATGATCGATTTCGTGCGCTTCCTGCTGGGCGAGGTCGCGGAAGTTGCCGCCGCGGAGGCGCTGCCGGCCCCGGACGCGCCGCATGGGGGCGACCGCGCGGCCGTTATCGACATGGTGCTGGCGAACGGCGCGCCGGCGCGGCTCGCGCCGGTCGACTTCCGCGACTATCGCGAGGCCTCCCTCGACATCTGGGGCGCGACCGGCCGGCTCACCATCGAGCAGGAGAGCCTGGTGACGCGCTTCTTCCCGCGCGTCGCCAATCGGGGGCTGGAGAACGCACAGGAAATTGCGTCCGACGCGCCCGAGGCGCTCGACATTCCGGTCGGCGACGCGTTCGTGCGGCTCTACGACAACCTCGCCGCTTCCGCGCAGGACGGTACGACGCTCGCAAGCCCGCTGTCGTCCGCCATCGCGACCGAACGGCTGCTCGACGCGATCTGCATGGGCGCACCGCCCCTAAGACGGAAGGCCACGACCGCATGATCCGCTACGGCAAGTCCAACGCCGAGTACATGAAGCAGAAGGCGATCTTCTACGACCTCGACGCCAACGGGAGCTGGGTCGAGCGGGCGAAGGAGATCGGTGCGATCTATTGCGAGCAGCCGAAGCGGCCCGGCTGCGTCGTATGCGGCACGCCGTTCGCGAAGCCGCTGTTCGTCCTGCACGGCGCGACCTACAGCCTGTGCGGCGAATGCGGCCATTTCAATGGCCACCACCAGGACACGCCCGACTTCGCGCGGCGCCTGTATGCGACAGGCATGAACGAGGGGGCGGAGGTCTATTCCGACCGCGACCGCGAAGCTTTCCTCGGCCGGGTGCGCTCGATCTACGTGCCGAAGGCCGAGTTCATGCGCGACGCGTTGGTCGAGCTCGGCGAGGACCCGGCGAAGCTGCGCTATGCCGATCTCGGCGCCGGGGCCGGCCACTACGTCATGGCGATGCACGAACTCGGCTATCGCGACACGGTGGGGTTCGAGGTGTCGGGCGAGATGGTTGCGCAGGGCAATGCCATGTTCGGCGCGCCGGTCCTCAGCCAGAACGCGATCGAGGATTTGCCCAGGATCGCGCGTGAGGTCGACGCCGACGTCATCACGATGATCTTCTCGCTCGAGCATATCGAGGGGCTGCGCGCCTTCGTAAAGGCGGTCACCGAAAATCCGCGCGTGCGCTATTTCTATTTCGCGGTGCCGACGGTCAGCCCCAGCCTCGCCTTCGAATCGCTGTTCCCGAACGTCATGCCGCGCATCCTGGGGTTCGGCCACACGCATCTGTTCTCCGATAGGTCCATCGAGGTGCTGTGCCGCGAATTCGGCCTCGCGCGCACGGCCGAATGGTGGTTCGGCAGCAACGCGTTCGACCTGCACCGCTATGTGGCGACGCAGCTTGCCGCCGACGCGAAGCTCGCCCCGATGGCCGAGGCGTGGGGCGAGATGCTGCTGCCGATGATCGACGAGCTGCAGCTTGTGTTCGACCGGCACAAGATGGCGTCCGAGGTGCATGTGTTCACCAGGGTCGAGCGTTGATGGCGCCGCGCGCGGCGGTCCTTTACGTCGAAGATCCCGGTGCGGCGAATTTCGTCGCGCCGCTGGTGGCATCGCTCGCCGCGCTCGGCCTTGCCCCGCGCCTTTTCGCCGAGGGCGCGGCGACGGGTCAGCTCGCCGCGATGGGCGTTTCCTTTGAGGATGCCGCCGCCGCCTGGGTGGCGCTTGCCGGCGCGGCGGTGCTGGTCGTCGGCACCGGGGAGAACCGCGAAAGCCGCGCCCATCGCCTGGTTCGGACGGCGCGCGCGCAGGGCGTGGCGACCCTGGGCGCGGTCGATGCGCCGTCGAGCGCGGGGGAACGGTTCCGCGCCGCCGGCGATCCGCTTGCCCTGGCGCCGGACTGGCTGCTGGTGCCCGACGCCGCAACTCGCGACGCGTTCGTCGCGCTCGGCCATCCCGCGGCACGTACGGTCGAGGTTGGCCATCCTTATTATGACAGCGTGGCGGCGCGGCGGGCCTCGCTCGACCGCGTCGGTCGCGACGCGCTGCGTCGGCGCCATTTCCCCGATGCGCCGGCGAGCGCGCCGGTCGTCGTGTTCCTGGCGGAGCTTTCGGACGGGCTCGATCCCGCTGCGTTCCTGCGCGCGGCGGACTATACGTTGGCCGGGTGGGGCGACGACGATCGACGTACCCATGTCGTGCTGCAGGAGGTGATGGATGCGCTGGCGGCGCGCGAACCCGCGCCGTATGTCGTCCTGCGCCTGCACCCGAAGAATGCGGTGGTGGAGTTCGCGCGCTATGGCGATGCCGTGCGGCGGATCAGTCGCGATGAGCCGGCGCTCGAGATCGTCTATGCGGCGGACCTGGTGATCGGCATGACTACCATGCTGCTGGCCGAGGCGGCGATCCTGGGTCGACCCGTGCTGTCGGTCCTGCCGCGCGCGTCCGAGCGCGGCTGGCTGCCGGCGGCGATCGGCCCGCAGTTGCCTGTCGTGACCCGCCGCGCCGAGATCGGCCCCGCGATCGACCGGCTGCTTGCCGCGCCCGCGCCGATTGTCCCACCCGCGCCCGGCGCCGCGTCCCGTGCCGCCGCGGCAATCGCGCGCGCGGCCGGTGTCCGCGCGATGGCGGCGCCATGCTGAAGACCACGCGCGACATCGGCCTCACCTGGCGCATGATCGCGGCGCTCCTCGGGCTTCACGTGCTGGGCACGATCTTCGAAGGTCTCGGCCTCACCATCCTGCTGCCGGTGTTCGAGTTGATCCGCTCGGGCCAGACCGCCGACGCGCTCGCCGCGCAATCGCGGTGGTGGGGCTACCTCGTCGACGCCTATCACGCCGTCGGGATGGAGGTGACGATCCCGGTGCTGCTGGTTAGCAGCTTCCTCGCCATCCTGCTGCGCCAGGCGATGATCTATGCCCGGCTGGTCTATTCGTCCTACGTCAAGTTCACCGTCATCCGCCGCGTGCGCGACCGCGCGTTCCGCGCCTTCCTCGGCGCGCGGCTCGGCTATGGCGAACGCGAGGGCACCGGCCGGATCGCCAACGAGCTGACCACCGAGGCGCAGGTCGCGGTCGAGGGCGCAATGAGCTGGGTCATGCTGGTCGGCATGCTGTTGCTCGCGCTGATCTATCTGTCGATCCTGTTCGCGCTCTCGGTCGAGATGACGGTCGCCGCCATTCTGGTCATGGCGCTGGCCGTCATGCCGGTCGCCTACCTGCTGCGACGCGGCAGCAAGGTGGGCGCACTCCTGGTCAGCGCTAACAGCGCCCTCCTGAACTTCCTGTCCGAGCGGCTCAAGGCTGCGCGACTGGTGCGCCTCAGCGGCATGGAGGCGGCCGAGTACCAGAACATGCGCGCCCACACCGCCGAGCAGTACAAGCAGGTGATGGAGGGTAACGTCCTTCGCGCGCGCACGACCGTGGTGATCGAACCGATCGCCGTGGCGGCGGGCTTCGCGTTCCTGTTCTTCGGCGTGACCGAGCTTGGCCTGACACTGGAGCAAATCGGGCTGTTCCTGGTGGTCATCATCCGTCTGGTGCCCGTCGTAAAGGAGCTGGCGCAGACGCGCTACGCCATCGCCAACCAGTCGGGCAGCGTCACGCGCGTGCGCGACCGGATCGCAAGCCTCGATGCCGCGCGCGAGGAAGACACCGGCGGGCGAACCGACGTGACGCTGGAGCGGGCGATCCGCATCGAGGACCTCCGCTTCAGCTACGACAACACCGACGACTACGCCCTGCGCGGTGTGTCGGTCGTCATTCCGGCGCGCAGGGTGACCGCGCTGGTTGGCCCGTCCGGCAGCGGCAAGTCCACCCTGATCGACATGCTGCCCCGGCTGCGCGTGCCGACCGCCGGCACGATCCGCTTCGACGACACGGCGGTCGAGGCGTTCGCCCTTTCCGCCCTGCGCCAGGCGATCTCCTACGCGCCGCAAAGCCCGCAGATCTTCAACGTCTCGATCCGCGAGCACATCCATTACGGCCAGCCCGACGCCGACCAGGCCGCCATCGAGCGCGCGGCGCGGCTTGCCGGTGCGCACGAGTTCATCGAGCGGCTGCCCGAAGGGTACGACACGATCGTCTCCGAGGCGGGGCTGCGCCTGTCGGGCGGCCAGCGCCAGCGTCTCGACCTCGCGCGCGCGCTGCTGAAGCCGGCGAAGATCCTGATCCTCGACGAGCCGACCAGCCAGCTCGACGCCGAGGCGGAGACCCGGTTCCGCGAGGCATTGGAACGCATCAAGGCGGAAACCGAGCTCACCGTCATCATCGTCGGCCATCGCTTCGCAACCCTGTCGGTCGCCGACCAGATCGTCGTGCTGCAGCACGGCCGCGTCGACGATGCCGGCACGCACGCCGAGCTGATGAAGCGCGGCGGCTGGTACGCCCGGGCCCACCGCCAGCAGAACGACACGGGCCTGCTCGACGCTGTGGCGGCGAGCTAGGTGGTGTCGCACTCCGCTTAAACCACTGAGTGCAGTAATGATTTTCTTAGGGCTTTGTATCGGCGAGTTCTCATCGGCGGCGTTGATCGCTGACGGCGTCCTTCTGGGCGCTAGCTATGAAGAGCGTTTCCATCGCGTCAAAGTGTATTTCAGGCTATCCATACCGGGCCATCGAGCATTTGTTGACCCGACACGGAATTGAACCCAGCAAGATCGACCGCGTCATGGTTATGAATGAGACGGTCTGCGGACTGGAATACGCCCTTGTTCAGAGGCTTTCAGGATTCAGCGTGGCGGATTTCATTCGAGAAGCTCATGAATACTACGCGACCACGGCTATTTGAACGGCGAGATGGTCGAATTATCTGGACGTCTTTCGGGATAAGATAGATACAACAATATTTCCAGGTGATATCGTCGACCGTATCTTGGCAGAGGGGGAGACAACCAAGAATTCGCGCGACATTCGCACAGCCCTTGTGCGCCGACACTTGCAGCGATCAAATCTTCCCGTTTCTTTCGTCGAACATCATCTGTCACACGCGCTCTATGGCTACCTATTCGCCACACCTGGGCAGGGGCCCTTACCTAATATTTACTGCCGATAGCTTCGGAGATTACTCGAACGCGAACGTGTACCGCTTCCAAAATGACCAAGTCCAAATTGCTCTATTCATCAGACAAGCAAAATCTCGGTCGACTTTTCCGCAATATCACGCTTCGTGCTCGGCATGAAGCCATATCAGCACGAATACAAAGTCATGGGGCTTGGCGCCATATGCGTCCGACGTCCCATGCTCGAGGTATGCTGCGAACGTCTTTCGCGCGATATATGAGCAGGCTTCGATGGCGAATGGTGCTATCACAATCAGCCCAGCCGATCATTATTTCACCTTTCGCGATGCGTCTGGAAGGACAACCGCTTTGATAACATCGCCGGTGGCCTCCAAAGATATTTCGAAGATATGCTGAGTCAGTGGTTCGAGCTATTTCATAAATCTGAAATCGAGATTGTCAGGACTGTCGTCTTCTCGGGCGGCCTCAGTATGAACGTTAAGGCCAATATGGTTCTTGCCGAACGGGCGTCGCGAGTTCGGGGAATGTCCTTTTTTGCGGCTCCATCCGGAGATGACTATTCGCACTGCGTGTCAGCTGCCTACGCGTCGTCACATGAGCAAATGAGACACGGCCTTGGACGACATTCGTCCTGGAACTGTTGAACGGCTCGACTGGGGACGCAATTCGATGCCGATGATACCCCGCGCCTGCTCAATCTGGTGCCGTTCGAAGGCTGCGCCGTTTACGCCGTACGACGCTACGACGGCGGCTCAATGATCGAGGATGGTAAGCTACTCGCACTGCGCCACGGCAACGCCGAATTCGGTGCCCGGGCCCTTGGATTCCGGTCCATCATCGCCGATCCGCGCGATTTCGATACAGTCCGTAAACTAAATGTCGCAGTTAAAGCAACGGGATTTCTGGATGCCATTTGCACCCGCTATTCTCGAGGGCCATGAGGCCGAGTATCTCGCCGATGTGGCACCCGCGGAGCATCGATACATGGCAATGGCCGCTCGCACGACCAGTCGAAGGCGCAAAGGCCTTGCGTGCAGCCACGCATCCCTACGATCAAACGGCACGGCCACAGATCGTTGCATCCCGAGACTAACACTTCGGTTCAGTGAGATTATTGAAGCGTTCGGTCGACTTACGGGAGTCTACGGACTACTGAATACGTCACTTAATCTACATGCGTATCCTATTGTCAACGATGCCGAGGACCTGATCTTCGTTCTCGCCAATTCGAGTCTGGACGGATGCATCGTTGAGGAGTTCCTCGTATTCCGACCGGAAAGAACATGACCAATACATTCGCTATCGATTGGCTCAGCGGAAAAGCTTTCATTTCCAGAGCGTATCGATGCCCGCTCAGATCATGGCGTACCGATCCAAGCCGACTCCCTACCTTTCTTGGCGTGGGCACGTCCAAATGCGGCACGACCTGGGTTTGGAGTTTTCTCAACGAGCATCCAGAGGTCGGGTTTCCAGTGAATCCCATCGTCGCCGGTAAAAAGGAGTTTAACTTTTGGAATGATTACCGAAGTGAAATTACGACCGAACAATATCTACGCGCCTTCTTTGAGTGCGACCGGCCGGTTATGGGCGAATTCTCTCCTGATTACGTTAACTCAACGGAATCTCTATCCCGTATCCGATATTGCCTTCCCGGGGTGAAGATAATCTGTGGATTTCGGAATCCAGTATTCCTGTTTCACTCGTCGTATCATCACGTGCTTCGCAATAGCGGTAACGAACGCCCGTTTCGAGAGTGGTTCCTTGAATATATAAAGTCTATGCATGAGCATTTCAATTTTGACCGGGCTATAAGGATCTCCAGATGTTTCCAGAGGAAAATGTATTCGTTTATATGTTCGAAGAAGCCGTCTCAGAGCCGGAAACTTTCGCACGTCGACTCTTCACATTCCTCGGCGTCGATCCCGATTTCAAACCAAGCCTTTTGCGTACACCGATCAACGTTCGCTACGAATATCGATGGCGTAAATTCCATCTTGCTGATGCTGGAATTCTTTATAAGAGATTTACGGGCGGCAAAAAGGCAAGGTTCTAGTTCAACTCTCCCCATCATACGCCCAATCTGGGTCGACGCTCTTGTTGCGCCTTAACCAAAAGAATGTCAAAGGTTTTCAGACCACATTCTGAAAACGTAGCGCTCATACAGGAAAAAACGTTGCCGTATATCCGTACTTTCTTAGACATTTACGACAAATGGAACGAGTGGGGTTACGCGCAGTGGCGCTGATCCCGATTCTGAGAATTCCGACACTCTCGTACATCGAACGCATATGCATCCCGATTAATCACGTACTTCGGCGGTATGGACTTAGGCTCGTCCGCGTCGGCCGAGGCGACGTGAGCGCCACGGAACGGGCACGATTTTTACAGGAACTTCGGGCCCAGCATGGCGAGCACGATTGATATCGTCGACACATCGACGCCATTGCACATAAAGAATCCGCCAGCCGAGCTATGCTGTATCGCCGCAGCGTCTGCGCGTCTTTCGGTCGCCTGTCGTATGTTCGCAGGCGATCCGGCTGGCAAATCTCGCAAATTCTGGACTCGGCGAGCGCGCCATGTGGGGCAAGGGCATCGGGAGCTGCTGGAGTGCCGATGGTCGATATCCGCGATCCTCCGGGCGAGCGCTTCTCCCGTTTCGCTATATTCGCGGCAACCTTTTGGAGCTCCCCTGCGGCGACGGCTGAATTCGACATGAGCACTTTCCGCAGGTCTGCCTGGCGGCACGGTCGTCGCCCAACCGGGCGATGGGCCGGATCATGGAGAAGTTGGCGGGCATGCGCCCGCGGACGGGCGGTCTTCGTCACCTACGTCAGCAGGCCCGCGGATCTTCCTCGGTCGCGGGCCGATATTTGGGATCGACGTGGTCCACCTGGACGCGGCGTTCGCGGTGCTGGATACCCGATTTGTCGAGGGTGATCGATTTGCCTGGATCGATGAGAGACAGCATGACCGCGAGCCGCCGACCGGGACGCGGCCCGCACCATTACAGCGATCACATCTTCTTTACGGCGCAAAAGCTGCCATGAGTGCGTGGCCGAACGGCGCCGGCCGGCCCGCGGCCACGCGACGCCTATCTCTGCTACTGCCGCGAGATCACGGCCGACGCGTTCCGCGGCCACATCGCCGCTGCGCCCGACGCATCCTTCGAGCGCATCTGCGCGGACACCGGACTGGCCACCAAGTGCACCGCCTGCCTGCTGAACGCCGAGAACCTGTTCATCGAGACCAAGCGGGCCGGCACGACCGGGATCGGCACGATGCCCACGCCGGCGCAGCGCGGTCGCGACGGGTGGAGCCGCCAGCGCCTTTACCGGCTGGTCGATTCCCTGTTCCCCGATGTCGCGCGCACGATTCCCGGCATCATCCCGATCGTCGCGGGGCCGGGCGTGTCCACCTTCCTGGTTTTCGCCAACACCGTGCCGCCGTTGATCGGCAGCCGCGCGCCGGCCTTCAAGGTCAGGGTCGAGGCGCGCGACGCGGACGGCCGCGTGACGATGCGCGAACGCACCGTGGTCGCGCCGGGCGGGCGGCTGGAGCTCGAGATCTCACGCGGGCTCGGCCAGGACCTGCGGCCGGGGGGGCTCGCGACCGGCGCGTGCTTCCTCTCCTATCGCGCGGCGGCGCCCGGCTATCTCGGCAGCATCCGGCCGCACTTCAAGGTCGTGACGGCCGGTGCGGCGGGCTCGGTCCATTCGGCGGGCGCGGGCCGGGACGACGCGTACATGGAAAGCTGCTACCTCAACCCGGCCGAACGGCAATATGTCTCGGCGGTCAACTGCACCGGCCGTCCGGCGCGGGTCGCGGTTTCGCTGCTCGCGGATGGCGGGACGGTGGAGCTGGGCGACACGGTCCTGCCCGCCCGCGGCGCGCGGCTGATCGTGATTCCACATAACCGCGTGCCGCCCGGCCGCCCGTTCGGCGTGCGCGCCCGAAGCGACCGCGAGGTGCGCTGGCACTATCTGGTGGCCGAGGGCGAGCCGCCGCGCATCTCGCTCGACCACATCTGAACGGAAGACCGCTCTTCGCGATGCCGACATACAGCTACCTTCTGCCGCTGATCTCGATCTGCCCGCCGCCGGGCTATCGCCTGTTCCAGTCGCCCAATCTCGACGCCATCGGGGCACGCCTCGACCGGCCGGACGCCGAGGTCCGCATGGCGCGCAGCCTGATCCTCGGCGAGGAGGTGCTGGCGAGCCGTGAGGACGTGCTGTTATTCCGGGGCGGAGCGTGCGCGAACCCGGTCGCGCCGTTCGAGCTCGAGTCGCCGGCGGAAAGCTGCTGGCACGATGGCGCGCCGCTCGCCTATCTCGAGACGCACTTCACTGCCGAACCGGACGCGCAGTTCACCAGCCAGTTCCCGCCGAGCTTCTATACGATCTATTCCGGCCCCGAGCGCAAGTCGTTCTACAGCGACAACGCGCTCAAGTACGGCAACACCGTCACGATCTACCAGATCGAGGCGTTCGGGGCCTGGGTCGAGGGCTATCCCGCGTGCCAGGTGGACCCCGCGCGCGACATCGACGAATCGGTCGTGCTGATAAACCCGTTCCTGCGTCCCGCCATATTCGACCTGACGCTGGAGGGCATCGAGGCGAAGCTTCGCTTCCGCGTCGAGCCTCAGACCGGGCGGCGCATCGGGCTGGCCCGGGCGTTCGGCATCGGCGCGGCGGGCTGGTCCGGGCAGGTCTACGTGTCGGGGCGGAACCGCGTGGTCATGTACGTGGCCAAGCACTCGCTCACCGACCCGTCGCGCATCACCACCGTCGAGCATTCCAACCCCTATAGGGGCGAGCCGACGCATATTCCGTTTTCCCGCATGGCGCGCCAGCGCCTCGGCGAGCGCCTGCGCGCGCTCGTGCCCTGAACGAAAGACTCGAAGGACATCCGAACGACATGAGCGTGGCAGACACGATTTCGGCGACGGCGCGGGCGATCCTGCCGCTTCGCACGGTCAAATGGCTCCGGGGCGACTTCAAGTCGGTGCGGGGGCGGCTGAACGCCCAGCGCGAGATGCTGAAGCTCTATTTCCACAGCCGGCGCGGCGGCAGCTATCTTGAATGGTATTCGAAGCGCATGGACGGCTTCGCCGCCAAGGCCGCCATAAACCCGGCGACCAAGCGCTTCTACCACGACAGCGGCATCGACGACCTGGAGACGCTGAAGCTGCTGGGGATGAAGCCCACCGACACGTTGCACGAGTTCGGCTGCGGCTTCCTGCGCAGCGCCTACTATTTCATCGAATATCTCGAGCCGGGCAAGTTCTCCGGCAACGACACGAGCGGCGAGCGGATCCGCACCGGCATCGACTACATCCTGAAGACCTACGGCTACGACGTACGCCAGAAGGATCCGAAGCTGATCGTCAATCCCGACAACAGCTTCGACTGGCTCGACCGCAAGCCCGACATCGTCTGGTGTCACGCAGTTTTCACCCACATGCCCGAGGCCGATATCGAGGACGTCATCCGCAACCTGCCCAAGGTGATGACCAAGGACAGCGCATTCTACTTCACCTATTCCGAGAAGAAGGGGTTGCGCCGCGACGTCGAGCGCATGGCAGCCCAGGACTGGTGGCATCGCCCCGGCTTCTTCGCCACGCTGGCCAAGCGGTACGGGCTCGCGATCGAGGACATGACGCCGTTCCTGCAGAGCCGCGGTTGCTATCGGCCGGAGCATCGTCTGGCCAAGCTCGTGCTGGCTTGAGCGTGGTATTGGACCGACCGAACCCCGTGCGCGCCGCCCCGCGGATCGTCTGGCTGTATCACTCGTACCTCGCCAATCTGGTGAGCCCGGCCGCGCGACGGCTGAAGGCGAGGCACGGGATCGCGGTGACGCTGGTCTGCTACAGCCGCTCGGCGCTGCCGGTGCGCGGCCGGCACGATTTCGATCCGGCGGATTTCGAGGAGATATTCGAGCTCGACCCGTTTCTCGCCGTCGACCGAACGGTCGACCGCGCGAGCCTGACCGGCTGGTCGGCACGGGCCGAACGGATCGAGCGGCGCTACGGCATCAGCCTGATGGAGGCGATCCGGACCGACCGGCTGGTCGGCATCGACTACGTGGTCGGCGCGCGCTTCCCGCGGTCGCGCTACGGGCGCCAGCTCGACCATCCCAAGACCGTGGCCGTCGCGGTCACGGTGGCGGAGGCGATCGAGGCGCTGCTCGACCGGGTCAACCCGATGGCCGTGGTCGGGGTCAGCAGCGCGCTGGGGCCGTCGATCCTGTGGCGCATGGCGATGGCGCGCGGCATCGCGACGCGCAACCTGGTCATCGCCCGCTCCGGCGCGGGGCTGTTCTGGACCGACGACGACTTCATGCGCCCGATGGCGCTCGGCGCCACCTTCGCACGCTGCGTGCAGGAGTTCGCCCGCGAGCCGGCGCCCGCGACGCCTGAGGAGCCCGAATGGCTCGCCGCGCCCTACCGCGCCCAGGCTGCGATCCGCGAGGTCACGCGCCGGAACGGCCTTGCGCCGCTGGTGCGCCAGCTCGCCGCCGCCGTCCGCGCCCGCGCGGTGCAAGCGGTGCGGGGGCGCGACCGCGTCTATGGCGGCTACCTGCTCGCCGACCAGATGCGGTTGATCGTCGAGCGGTGGCGCTGGCGCCGTTCGATCGCGCGCGAGCCGGCCGCCTTTGCCGCCCTGCCCGCCCACACGCCCTTCGTGTTCTTCCCCTTGCAGGTCGAGCCCGAGGCGACGCTGATGTTCGAATCGCCGATGTGCGACAACGCGCTGACGGCCATCGACTGGCTGGCCAAGACCGTTCCCGCGGGCTGGCTGGTCGTGGTGAAGGAGCATCCGGGGGCCACCGCGCCGCGCCCGGACGGATTCTGGGCGCAGATCCGGCGCTACCCGAACGTGCTCGTCGCGGGCACGCTCGAGGACGGCGAGATCATCGTGCGCAACGCCCGCGCCGTCGCCGTGCTCAACAGCAGCCTCGGCTTGCAGGCCGCCAGCATCGGCAAGCCGGTCATCACCTTCCATCCCGGTTTCGTCGGGGCGATGCTGGGTCATGTCCAAATCGTCGATTCCTACGAGACGACCAAGGCGGCGCTGCAGCGCATCCGCGACGATGCGTTGCCGCCTTTGCCGCGCCGGATCCTGGAGGCGAATGCGCTGCGCAAGGCGCTCGATACCTGTCAGTTCCCGGCGACCGATCCCCAGATCCTGAGCGGCGTCGCGCAGGAACGGCCGATCGCGGCGCGCGACACCGAAACCATCGTCGATCATCTGATGGGCACGCTGACCCTGCCCGCCCGCCACGTCGCCACGGCCCAATAACAAGGTTTGTCCATGCGCGATTTCACCAAAGCCCCGCCCGACCTGAACGGCAAGGGCATCCTGATCACCGGCGGTACGGGCTCGTTCGGGCATCGCTTCGTCAAGACCGTGCTCGCGCGCTACAAGCCGGCACGGCTCGTCGTGTTCTCGCGCGACGAGATGAAGCAGTACGACATGGAGCACGAGTTCCCGATCGCGGCCCATCCGGCGATGCGGTACTTCCTCGGCGACGTGCGCGACAAGGAGCGGCTGGCGGCGGCGATGCGCGGCATCGACGTCGTGATCCACGCTGCCGCGCTGAAGCACGTTCCGGCCGCCGAGTACAACCCGATCGAATGCATCCACACCAACATCCTGGGGGCGGAGAACGTCATCCAGGCCGCCATCGGCGCCGGGGTGCGGCGGGTGATCGCGCTGTCCACCGACAAGGCGGCGAACCCGATCAACCTGTACGGCGCGTCGAAGCTGGCGGCCGACAAGCTGTTCGTCGCCGCCAACGCGCTGGCCGGCAAGGGCGGCACGCGCTTCGCCATCGTGCGCTATGGCAACGTGGTCGGTTCGCGCGGCTCGGTCGTGCCGTTCTTCCGCCGCTTGGTCGCCGAGGGCGCGCCGGAGCTGCCGATCACCGACGCGCGCATGACGCGGTTCTGGATCACGCTGCAGCAGGGCGTCGATTTCGTGCTGTCGAGCCTCGACATGATGACCGGGGGCGAGATCTTCGTTCCCCGTATCCCCAGCATGAAGATCGTCGACCTCGCCCGATGCCTGGCGCCCGAGCTGCCGCACAGGATGGTCGGCATCCGGCCAGGCGAGAAGCTGCACGAGGTGATGGTGCCCGAGGATGACGGGCGCACCACCATCGCGCTCGAGGACCGCTACATCATCGAGCCGCAATTCCCGTGGTGGTCGCACGCGCCGCATTCGGCGAACGGTGCGCGTCCGGTCGCGGCCGGCTTCCGCTATTCCAGCGACCAGAACGACGAATGGCTCGATGTCGCGGGGATGCGGGCGCTGCTTGGCAGCGAGGCCTGATCGCGTGACCGATTTCCTGCCCTACGGCAAGCAGACCGTCGACGAATCCGACATCGCGGCGGTGGCCGAGGTGCTGCGCGGCGACTGGCTGACCACCGGCCCGACGGTCGACGCGTTCGAGGCCGCGCTGGTGCGCGAGGTGGCCGCGGGCTTCGCCGTTGCCTGTTCCAGCGGCACGGCCGCGCTGCACCTCGCGGCGCTGGCGCTCGCGCTCGGGCCGGGCGACGCCGCGATCGTCCCGGCGATGACCTTCGTCGCCACCGCCAACGCCGTGCGCTACGCTGGAGCCGAGGTCGTGTTCGCCGATGTCGATCCGGACACGGGGCTGATGGGGCCGGCGCATCTCGAAGCCGCACTCCGGCGGGTGCCGTCGGGCCTCACGGCGAAGGCGGCGTTTCCGGTCCATCTGAACGGCCAGTGCGCCGATCCTGCCGCACTGAAATCGGTTGCCAACGCGCACGGGCTCCGCATCGTCGAGGATGCGTGCCACGCGCTCGGCGCCACCTATGGCGATGGGGTGAAGATCGGCGCGGCGCGCCATGCCGATCTCGCCATCTTCTCGTTCCATCCCGTGAAGACCATCACGATGGGCGAGGGCGGCGCGATCACCGGCCACGACCCGTCCCTCGAAGCGCGACTGCGCCTCTTGCGCAACCACGGGATCGTGCGCGACGCGGACAGGTTCGTGCAGCCCGAACTCGCGAACGACACCGCCGGCGCGCCGAACCCCTGGTACTACGAGCTGGCCGAGCTCGGGTTCAACTACCGGGCGAGCGACATCGCCTGCGCGCTGGGCAAAAGCCAGCTCGCCAAGCTCGCCCGCTTCGTCGCGCGCCGGCGCGCGCTGGCGGCACTGTACGACACGCGACTCGCGCCGCTCGCCCCGCACATCCGCCCGCTCGGCCGCACGCCCGGGTGCGTTGCCGCGTGGCACCTCTATGTCGCTCGGGTCGATTTCGCCGCACTCGGGCGCGACCGCGCCGCCGTGATGGGCGCGCTGCGTGCCGCCGGGATCGGCACGCAAGTCCACTACGTGCCGGTGCCGTGGCAGCCCTACTACCGCGCGCGCTACGGCGCGGCCGACCTGCCGGGCGCCGCTACCTACTACGCGCGCTGCCTTTCGCTTCCACTTTATCCGGCGATGGCGGACAGCGACGTCGATCGCGTCGTCCATGCCCTCACCGTGGCCACGGGGATCGGCTGACATGGTTCGTTTCGGAAACCGGCTGATCGGCGACGGCCAGCCCTGCTTCATCACGTTCGAGGCCGGCCCGACCCATGACGGGCTCGATTCGGCGAAGCGCCTTGTCGACCTCGCGGCCGATGCCGGCGCGGACGCGATCAAGTTCCAGATCCTCGATCCCGACCGGCTCGTGGCCGACCGCACCGCGCCGTTCTCCTACGAGATCCTTGCCGACCGCGCGACCGGCGCGACCGAGCGCGTGACCGAGCCGCTCTACGACATCCTCAAGCGCCGCGCGATGCCGGCCGCGGCGTGGCGCGAGGTGAAGGCGCATTCCGACCGGCGCGGCCTCGCCTTCTTCGCGACGGTCGGGTTCGAGGACGAAATACGGCTGCTCGCCGACCTGAAATGCGACTCGATCAAGATCGCGTCGTCCGATGTCAACCACCTGCCGCTCATCCGCGCCGCCGCCGCGACCGGCATGTGCCTGCAGCTCGACACCGGCAACTCGACCATCGGCGAGATCGAGGCTGCGGTCGACGTGATCCGCGCGGCGGGCAACGAGAACATCATCATCCACCATTGCCCGTCGGGCTATCCGGCGCATCTCGAAAGCATCAACCTCAACGTCATCCCGACCCTGAAGCGCATGTTCCCCTACCCCATCGCCTATTCGGACCATACGCCGGGCTGGGAGATGGACGTGGCCGCGCTGGCGCTGGGCGCCAACCTGATCGAGAAGTCGATCACCGAGGACCGGATGACGCGCTCCATCGAGCACATCTTCTCGCTCGAGCCCGCCGACATGGCCGCCTTCATCCGCACCGTGCGCGAGGTGGAGACCGCGATGGGCACGTCGCGCCGCATCCTGCATCCGGAGGAGCGCGAGCGGCGCAAGCTGGCGCGGCGCAGCGTCTCCGCTCTTGCCGACCTCGCGGCCGGCCACGTCGTGACCGAGGCCGACGTCGACTATCGCCGCCCCGGCTATGGCATCGCGCCGGACGAGATCGACCGGCTGGTGGGGCGGACGCTGCGCACGGCCAAGAAGGCCGGCGAGGCGTTCGCCTGGACCGATTTCGACGCATGACCGAGATCCGCAACCCCGTCGACGCCTGGTCCGGCCGGTTCGGCGACGACTATATCGAGCGCAACCGGCCGGATGCCGAGCGCCTCGCCCGGCGCAACGCGATGTGGCGGACGATCCTGAAGCCGGCAGATCCCGCGCCGCGATCCATTCTCGAGATCGGCGCGAATGTCGGGCTCAACCTGCGCGCGCTGGCGACGCTGACCGATGCGACCCTGCACGCGCTGGAACCGAACGCAAAGGCGCGCGGCATCCTCGCGTCCGAAGGGATCGTGGCGCCCGAAAACATCCTGGCCGGCGCGGCCGGCCGCATCGCGCTGCCCGACGGCGCCGTCGATCTCGTCTTCACCTGTGGGGTGCTGATCCACGTCGCGCCGTCGCTGCTGCCGGCCGCCTATCGCGAGATGCACCGCGTCGCGTCGCGCTACGTGCTGTCCGTCGAGTATTTCGCGGTCGAACCCGAGGAAAAGCGCTATCGCGGCGAGGAAGGGCTGCTGTTCAAGCGCGATTTCGGCGCGCTGTGGCTCGAGATGTTCCCGGAGCTCTCGCTGCTCGATTACGGCTTCTTCTGGCGGCCGGCGACCGGGCTCGACAACCTCACCTGGTGGCTGTTCCGGAAGCCGTGATGGCGGTTCTCGGCCTGATCCCGGCGAAGGGCGGCTCGACGCGGCTCGCGCGCAAGAACGTGGCACTACTCGCCGGCAAGCCACTGATCGGCTGGGCGGCCGATGCGGCCCGCGAGTCGGGCATACTCGACCGGCTGGTGCTGTCGACCGAGGACGCGCAGGTGGCCGACGAGGCCCGTCGCCTTGGCATCGAGGTGCCGTTCCTGCGGCCCGAGGCGCTCGCCCGCGATCCGGCCGGCGTGGTCGATGTCGCGCAGCACGCGCTCGATGCGCTGGAAGCGGCCGGCCAACGCTACACGACGATCGTCATCCTGCTGCCGACCTGCCCGTTCCGCACCGCCGCCGACATCCGGGCCGCGTTCGATTTGTTCCGCAGCCGCGACGAAGGCTCGCTGATGAGCGTCGCCGAATACGACCACACGCCCTTCGCCGCGCTGGGCATAGGCGCGGATGGGCTGATCGCGCCGCACTTCCCGGACTATTTCGGCCGCAAGTCGCAGCAGATGCCGGCGGCCTACCGGCCGAACGGCGCGATCCACATCCTGGACGTCACGCGCTTCCGCGCCACCCGCTCCTACATCGCCCCGCCGGTCATCGGCTACGTGATGCCGCGCGAGCGCTCGATCGACATCGACACCGCGCTCGACCTGCGCGTCGCCGAGCGGCTGCTCGCCGCGGCGGGAACGGAATGAGGCTGGTGATCCGCGCCGATGCCAGCCCTGCGATCGGCGGCGGCCATGTGGTGCGCAGCCGCGCCGTGGCCGAGGCGCTGGTCGCGCGCGGCTGGGACGCTTGCTTCGCTGCGCGCGCCGAACTGTTGCCGACCGTCGCTGCGATGGCGGGAGCGGTTTCGGTCGTCTCGCTCGACGGCGACGAGATCGACGAACCGCGCGAACTGGCTGCGCGCCTGCCCGAGGGGTGCGACGTGCTGCTGGCCGATCACTACGGGCGCGGCGTCGCGTTCGAGTCCGCGTGCCGGGGCTGGGCACGCCGGATCGTGGCCATCGACGATCTGCCGGTGCGCGATCACGACTGCGACGTTCTGGTCGATCCGACGGCGGGCCGCGAAGCCAACGCCTATCGGGGCCGCGTGCCCGACGCGGCGCGGGTCCTTGCCGGGCCGGGCTACGCACCGCTGCGGCCGCAATTCGCTCGCGCGCGCTGGGATCGCGATCCCGAGGCGGCGCCGGCTGGCGGGCCGCTGCGCCTTCTGGTCACGATGGGCGCGACCGACCCGGACAACCTCACTTGCACCGTGCTCCGCGCGCTCGACACGATCCGATCCGCACTCGAGGTCACAATCGTGCTTTCGGGCGCTGCGCCGAATCTGGGCGAGGTGCGCGCCGCCCTCGGGTCGGTCCGTCACACGGTACGGCTCGAGACCGACGTGGCCGACATGGCTTCGCTGATGGCGGCGTCCGACCTCGCGGTCGGCGCAGCGGGAGGCGCGGCGTGGGAGCGGTGCTGCCTCGGCCTGCCCTCCATCACGGTGCAGCTTGCCGACAACCAGCGCGACGTGCTGGCCGGCCTCGCGGCGGCCGGCGCGGCACTGACGGTAGCGCGGGCCGAGCCGGACGTGATCGCGGCGGCCGTGCGATCACTCGTCGCCGATCCCGCGCGGCGTGCGGCAATGTCGCGCGCTGCAACCGCGCTGTGCGACGGGTTGGGGGCCGCGCGCATCGCGCTCGCTCTCACGGGCGACGAGACGGCGGGCGATGGCGCGCCGGTGACGCTGCGTCCGGTCGCGGGCGCGGACGTCGACATCCTGCTCGACTGGCAGCGCTCCCCTGAAACGCGGCGCCATGCCCGTAAACCCGCCATCCCGTCCGAGGCCGAGCATCGCGCCTGGTTCGCCGCGAAGCGCGCCGATCCCGGCTGCGTGTTCCACATGCTCGAACGGGACGGCCGGCCCGTGGGGTTCGTGCGGCTCGACCGCGACCGTGCGCGGCGGGCGTTCGAGATCGCCATCGCCGTCGCGCCGGGCCATCGTGGCCAAGGCATCGGCGGCGCCGGGCTCGCGCTGACCCGCCGCCTGCTGCACGACGCGTTTCTGCGCGCCTATGTGAAGCCCGAGAACGCGGCGTCGCTGCGCCTGTTCGCCGCCGCCGGTTACCGGCCCGCCGGAAATGACTGGTACGAAAGCGGGTCCGGGTCGTGACGGATATCCCCGCCATCGCCATCGCCGGCAGGCCGATCGGTCCGGGCTATCCGCCCTACGTGATCGCCGAGCTGTCCGGCAATCACAACGGCGATATCGGCCGCGCGCTCGCCATCATCGATGCGGCGGCCGACGCCGGCGCCGACGCGGTCAAGCTGCAGACCTACACGGCTGACACCATCACCATCGACCATGACGGGCCGGGCTTCCGCATCGAAGGCGGGCTGTGGGCCGGGCGAACGCTGTACGATCTGTACGGCGAAGCGCACACGCCGTGGGTGTGGCACCCGGTGCTGTTCGAGCGCGCGCGCGCGCGCGGCCTTGCCGTGTTCAGCTCGCCGTTCGACGAGACCGCGGTCGATTTCCTCGCCTCGCTCGATGCACCCGCCTACAAGATCGCGTCGTTCGAGGCGATCGACCTGCCGCTGATCGAGAAGACGGCGTCCCAAGGCAAGCCGCTGATCATCTCCACCGGCATGGCGAGCCTTGCCGAGATCGAGGAGGCGGTGGCGGCGGCGCGGCGCGGCGGCACGGACGAGATCGTGCTGCTGCACTGCGTCAGCGGCTACCCGACCCCCGCCGGCGAGGCCGACCTTCGCACCATCCCCGACCTCGCCGCGCGGTTCGGCGTGCCCGTCGGGCTTTCCGATCACACGCTGGGCGTGGGCGTGGCGGCGGCGGCGGTCGCGCTCGGCGCCTGCGTCATCGAGAAGCACGTCACGCTCGCGCGCGCCGACGGCGGACCCGACTCCGCCTTCTCGCTGGAGCCCGCCGAGCTGAAATCACTGGTCGAGGCGTGCCGCAGCGCGTGGGAGGCGCTGGGCGCGGCGAGCTATAGCCTGAAGGGCAGCGAGGCAGGCAACACGATGTTCCGCCGCTCGCTCTATGCCGTCGCCGACATCGCGGCCGGCGAGACGATCACGACCGCCAACGTGCGCTCGATCCGGCCCGGCCATGGCCTCGCGCCGAAGCATCTGCCCGCGCTGATCGGCCGCCGCGCCGTGCGCGCCATCGCGCGCGGCACGCCGTTCGACTGGTCCCTCGTGGAAGGGGGCGAGCGCTGATGGACTATTCCGCGACGCTCGCGCGCGACGCGCCGAAGCGCACCGATGCCGCGCGGCGCGCCCAGCCGCTCGACGCCTCGATGCTCGATCCGGCGACGCTCGACGACTGGCTCGAGACGTTCCGCTGGCCGGTCAGCGACGGGGCGTTCGACGGCTTCGCCCGCGCGGTCCTGGAACGGTTTGCGGCTTCCGTCGCGGCGGCGGATTCCGAAGGCGTGATCCTGCTGACGAGTGATTACGGCTTCGTCGGCTTTCTGCTGCAGCATCTGCATCTCAAGGCCGCGGCCGAGCGCTTTCACGCTGCGGGCACGGAGCCGGCCGCCGGCCCCGTCACGCGGCCGCATCTCGATCCCGACTGGGACGCGCTCGCCGCCGCGTTCGACCGCGCGCCCGATGTACGCACGCGGCTCCGGCTGCGGCTGCGCGGCCTGGCCAAGTCGTGGCTCGTGAACCGGCACCTCGCGCTGGGCGGGCGCTTGCGCGCGCTGCTGCCGGGATGTCCGACCCGCGTCCTCGGCAGCTTCACGCCGCTAATGACCGAATGCGCGGAGACCGGCGCGCGCCCCGCGCGGCACGTCTATGCCGAGGCGGTGCTGCCCGCTGCGGCCCCCCCGCGCGCGATCGGCGATGCGTTGGCCGACACGGTTCGCGCGCTGCTGGGCGACATCGACGGCGCGGCCCGGGCGCATCTCGCCACGACGCTCGACATCGAGGCGGCGCTGGCCTGCTGGTCGCGACGCCTCGCGGCGCTCAGCGCGCTGGCGCATGCGGTGCGTGCGGCGGACGCAGCGCCGCGCCGGCTGCTGCTCGCCAACAGCGGAAATGTCCACCATCGCCTGCTGGCGCAGGTCTGGCGCGCTCAAGGGGCGGAGGTGATCGGGTTCCACCACGGCAACCAGATGGGCGTCCAACCGAACGACCTCGCCGCCGTGGTCGAGCTCGCGCTGTATGACAGGTTCGTCGTGCCGACCGCGAAATGCGCCGAATGGTTGCGTCCGGCGGAGGGTGGGCCGCGCTTCGTGTCGGCGGAGACGGACCGCTACCGCGCGCTGCACCGCGCCCTTGCCGGCACGCCGCCCGCCGCGATCCGGCGGGTGATGATCGTCGCCTTCCCGCTCTCCTGGATCCGCTATCCCGGCTACACGGCGCACTACGCGCTGCTGCAGCTCGACGTCGAGATGCGCCTGGCGCGTACCTTGCGGGCCAGCGGCTACGAGGTCGCGGTGAAGGTCCACCCGGAATGGCAAACCCTCGCCGAGCGTCTGTGGCGGGGCCGCGTGGACGCCCTGCCCGCCGCGCCGTTCGAGCAGTGCTGGCGCGAGGCCGACGCGTTCGTGTTCCCGCGCGTGTCGTCGACCGCGTTCGGCCATGCGCTCTGCACCGACCGTCCGGTCATCGTGCTCGACCCCGCCGAGCAGCGCTGGAACGCCGAGGCGAAGGTGCTGCTGCGCCGTCGCTGCCGCTTCGTGCCCAGCCATCTCGACGCCGCGAACCGGCTTCGATTCGACGGCGATGCGCTGCGTGCAGCGCTGGGCGTGCCGCCAAGCGATATCGATTGCGGCTTCGTCGAGACGGCGATGTACCCCGCCTATCGCGTGGTGGGGGCATGAACATACCGCTCGCCATGACGACGGCGCGGGTCATGCTCGACCCGTCGCACGGCTGGACGCTGATCCGCGCGGGCGCGACCACGTTCTGGTTCAAGGGGCACGAGCGGATGCGCGATGCGGCCGGCCTGGTGCGCGAGGCGGCCGGGCTCGGCGGCGACCGGCGCGCGGCCGAGGCGTGGCTGCGCAACCTCGACGGGCACTTCGCGCTGGTCATCGAGACGCCGGGGTGGACGCTCGCCGCCGCCGACCGGGTCGGATCGATCCCGCTGATTTGGACGCGCCGGACCGGCGAAATGCTGGTCACCCAGGACGGGCCGGGCCTCGAACGCGCGCTCGGCCTCGGCCCCGGCGACATAAATCCCGACGCGGCGGTCTCGGTCGCGCTTGCCGGCTACACGATCGGTGCGGACACGCTCTATCGCGGCGTCCATCGCCTGACGCCGGGGCAGTATCTGTGGATCGACGGCGACGGCGAACACCTTGGCGCCTACCATCGGTGGCGCCCGTGGCTGCCGTCCGATGCCGCGCCGGGCGATCTCGTCGTGCCGCTGATATCACTGCATGAGCGGATCGTGGACAAGCTGGTCGCCGGCGCCGGCGGCCGCCCGATCCTGGTGCCGCTCTCGGCCGGGCTCGATTCGCGACTGATCCTGTCGGGGCTGATCGCGGCCGGCTATCGCAACGTGCGCGCCTTCACCTACGGCCTGCCGGGCAACCGCGAGGCATTGATGGCCAGCCGCATCGCTGCCCGGCTCGGTGTCGACTGGACGTTCATCCCGTACGACGTAGGAAGACTGCGCCGGGCGATGGCGACCACGCGTCACCGCGATTACGAATCCTATGCCGATGTTCTGACAGGCATCCATTTCCCGCAGGACTGGCTTGCATTGACCGAGATGATGGCGCAGCACGGCGTCGGGCCGGACACAATCGTGGTCAACGGCCAGACGGGCGACTTCATCACCGGCAACCACATTTTGCCGCCCTTGACCGAGCCGGCGCTCGGCGCGTCTCCGGCCGAGCGCATGGAGCGCATCCTCGCCGTGGCCATCGCCAAGCATTTCAAGCTGTGGCACGCGCTGCAGGCGCCGCGATGGCTCGATCCGGTCCGCCGCCGGCTGCGCGAGGACATCGAGGATGCGGGCGGCCTTCCCGAAATCGGCGCTCGGCGATCACGGCGTGTGCGAATATTCCGAGATGGTCAACCGCCAGTCGAAATATGTGATCCACGGCCAGCGGCTGTACGAGTTTCTCGGCCTCGGCTGGCGGCTGCCACTGTGGGACCGCGATTATCTCGATTTCTGGGAACAGGCGCCGCTGGCGGCCAAGCGCGGCCAGGCGCTCTACCGCACGGCGCTGGAGCAGGCGAACTGGGGCGGCGTCTGGCGCGATATGCCGGTGAACCCGCGCCGCGTGCGGCCGGGCTGGGCGGTTCCGATCCGGCTCGCCCTTAAGGCGTTGCACGCGCCGCTGGGCCGCACCGCCTGGCACCGCTTCGAGAAGCGCTATCTGGAATACTGGATGGCGCCGATCTGCTCCTACGCGCCCTGGCCGTACGGGCGGATCGTGCGCGACCGGCGCGGCCACGCGAACGCGCTCGCCTGGTACGCCGAGGCCTATCTGAACGGCAAGGGCCTTGCCTGGGACGGGACCCCGATCCGACCGTGAGCGAGGATTTCACTACGGCCGGCTATCGCGACCTGCTGCGCTCCTTCCTTCTGCGCGGCTATCGCGGGCGGTCCTATGACGACGCCGATCCGGCGGCGCGGCATCTGATCCTGCGCCACGACCTCGACATGTCGCTCCAGGCGGCCCTGCCGATCGCCGCCATCGAGCAGGCGCTGGGGCTTCGTGCGCATTACTTCGTGCTGCTGCGGACCGAGATGTACAATCCGTTCGCCGCCGCCGCCCGCGCGGCGCTCGATGAGATCCGCGCGGCCGGTCACGAGATCGGGCTGCATCTCGATGCCTCGCTCTACCCCGACGATCCGGCGGCGCTCGAGAACGCGGCGACGTGGGAGTGCCGCGCGCTCGAGGACGCGACGGGGGCTCCGGTACGCTTCATCAGCTTCCACCGGCCGAGCCCCGTCTTGCTCGGCTATGACCGGACGTTGGCCGGGCGGCGCCACGCCTACGAACCCCGCTTTTTCAACGAAATGGGCTATTGTTCCGATTCGCGCGGCGCGTGGCACCACGGCCATCCGCTGGACCGCGGCGCCGTCGAGGCTGGCCGGGCTTTGCAGCTTCTCACCCATCCGATCTGGTGGCCGGAGCGGCCGGCGGACTCGGTGCAGCGGCGGCTCGACGGGTTCGCGGCGGAGCGTCACCGCCTGCTGCGCGTCGAACTGGGTCGCAACTGCCAGAGCTATGACCCGGACGCGAAGCCGGACGACAAGGAACGACCGGAATGAAACTCGAGGACGTGCTGTTCGACGTGCAGAACCGGACGCTCGACCAGGCAGCGGCGCGCGCCGCCCTCGCCGAGCACGGCGTCCTGGTGCTGCGCGGCCTGTTCGATCCCGAGCGCATCGCCGAAGCGAACCGGCGGATCGACGCCATGGCTGCCGCGCCGGCGATCGCGGGCGTGCCCGGCTACAACAAGGTGGACCATCCGAAAAAGCTGTTCAGCCCGTTCGCCTGCGGCGGCCCGCTGGTCGAGATCAGCCTGGACGAACGGGTGATCGACCTGGTCGAGGCCCACATGGACTCGGAATGCGTCCTGGCCGAGGCGAACGTCAAGATCGACGAGCCGGTGAACTACGAGTACTTCGCCATGCACGCCGACTTCATGGCGGGCTGGCGCAAGGGCAGGAACGCCGAGTTCGTGCTGACCGAGGACGCGCTGCGCGAGCCCATCGGCATCGGCGCGGCGGTCTACATGCACGAGACGCACGAGGGCGCGTTCACCTACTGCGCGGGAAGCCACCGTCTGATGGCGCCGCGCGGGCCGGATCTCGACACCTATCCCGCTGACGAGCAGCGGGCGGTCATGGACACGCGCGTCCGGATCGACGGGATCGCCGGCGACATGGTGCTGTTCGACGACCGCGGCTTCCACGGGCCGGACCAGCCGTCGCGCGCGCGACGCCGCGTCATCCTGCTCGACTATTATCGAATCAAGACGTTCGGCTATACCCAGGTCTCGCCACTGCCGATCTGGTCGAACGATCTCGGGCGGCTGACGGCGAAGCAGATGCGCGTCGCGGGCGCCGGGGCCGATTTCATGATCCCGCCCGAAGCCTACATGGGTACGCGCTTCCGGCGCAGCCCGTTCTACGGAACCGTGAAGTTCATGATCGAGAACGCCTATCTCTGGCCGCACATGAAGCAGAAGGTGAAGGCCGCGCTGCGCAGCGGCGCGAAAGGATAGACCGCCCGTGGCGACGCTTGCCCACAACCTCTCGCGTTTCATGCCCGCACCGATGGTGCGCGGCCTGCGCCCGCGCTGGCACCGCTGGCGCGACACCGTCCTGTTCGTCACCGCGAAGGGCGGCCGGCTCACCTGGGATCGCGGGCTCGACTGCCGCATTGCCGCGCGCAAGTTCGACGGGCGCTGGCTCGAGGTCGCCGTGCGCTCCTACCGCGAGCTGCGCCGCTATCTCCAGTTCGGCGCCGATGCCGGCGATGTGGTGCATCGCTGGATGCACGAGATCAAGGACGCCGAGGTCGTCTACGACGTAGGCTCGGCCAACGGGCTCGAGGGCTTCCTCATGCACCATCTGCACGGGGCGAAGATCGTGTTCATCGAGCCCTACACGCCCAGCATCGAGACACTGCTCAAGACCATCGCGCGACAGGTGCGCTATGGCGGCGTGAAATCCGGCGACTTCGAGGTGGTGCATGCCGGTTGCGATTCGGCACCCGGCTATTGGCGCTACCTCTATCACGGCCTGCCGATCCCCGGCGAAACCGGCAACACCTTCGCCGATCCCGATGCCTATTGCCGCGGCGGGCGCGCGCACATGCCGGTCACCATGTCGCAATGGACCGCGTCCGTGTCGCTCGACAGCCTGCATTTCGACTACGGCCTGCCGCTCGCCACCCATGTGAAGATGGATGTTGACGGGTTCGAGAACCGCGCCATGGAAGGCGCGGCGCGGCTGCTTGCCGGCGGCACGGTCAAGTCGTGGGCGATCGAGATCAACGGCAACGAGAACCTCGTCGCCATCCGCAAGCTGATGGCTGCGCACGGCTATGTCGAGGTTGCGAGCTGGGAGCACTATCCCGGCTACGAGCATTACACCGGCGACCACATCTTCGTCCGCGCGGCCGACGAGGCGCGCTGGCGCGCGATCTTCGGCACGAATGGCTGATGCGATGCACATACTCGGCCTGCATGACGGGCACAATTCGGGCGCGACCCTGGTCAGCGACGGCGTGGTCGTCGCCTCGGTCAGCGAGGAGCGGCTGTCGCGCCGCAAGAACGACGTCGGCTATCCGCGCCGCGCGATCGAGGAGGTGCTGCGCATCGCGGGCGTTGACGCCTCCGATCTTGCCGAGGTGGTCTACGCCTCGCTGTTCATGCACGCGCCGAACTATTTGACCGACGTGGGGCCGTGGTACCGGGTCGGGCTTGCCGACCAGCGCGCGGCGGCGGCACGTCCGAACGAGTATCAGCAGCTCGTTTTCGAACAGCGCAAGCGCGAGCGTATCGACCAGGTGGTCGACCATATCGGCGTCGCGCCCGACCGGGTGCGCTTCGTCGAGCATCACCTCGCCCATCTCGCCGCCGCCTACTACACCGCGCCGTGGCGCGAGCCGGGCCGTCCGGTGCTGGGGCTCACCTGCGACGGGGCGGGCGACAATCTCTGCGCCACTGTCTCGATCTGCCGCGACAACGAATTCGACCGCATCGCGGCGACCAGCCGTCACGCCTCGCTCGGCAAGATCTATTCGCGCGTCACCTTCCTGATGGGCATGACGCCGTGGGAGCACGAATACAAGCTGATGGGCTTGGCGCCCTATGCCGACCCCGAGCGGTCGGACCTCGCCGCCGAACCGCTGCGCCAGCTTCTCCGCATCGGCGAGGACGGGCTCGGCTTCGCCCAGGCGGGCGAGCTCTCGACCAACTACTGCTACGACTACCTGCGCGATGCGTTCGAGCGGGTGCGGTTCGACACGATCTGCGGTGCGGTCCAGCTCTTCACCGAGGAGATGCTGACGAGCTGGGTGCGAAGCTGCGTCGCGAAAGCCGGCATCCGCGACATCGTTCTGGGCGGCGGCGTGTTCATGAACGTCAAGGCGAACATGCTGATCGCCGACCTGCCGGAGGTCGAGCGGGCCTATGTCATGCCGTCGGGCGGCGACGAAAGCCTTTCGATCGGCGCCGCGCTGCATCGCTACTACGAGACGACCGGGATTGCCGACCACCGGGCGAGCGCGCTCGGAAACCTCTATCTCGGCGGCGCGTTCGACGCCCGCGCCGAGGAGGCGGCGGTGCGCGACGCCCAGGCCAGGGCACAGGTCGAAATCCGCAGGCCGAACGACATGCCCGCTGCCATCGCCGACATGCTGGCCGAGGGCGAGATCGTCGCGCTGTGCCGGGGGCGGATGGAATGGGGCGCGCGGGCGCTCGGCAACCGCTCGATCGTCACCGCGGCCGACCGCTACGACCGCGTCGACGTCATCAACCGCGCGATCAAGCAGCGCGATTTCTGGATGCCCTTCGCGCCGTCGATCCTCGAGGAGCAGGCCGGCCGCTATCTCGACGACCCCAAGGACCTGAAGCCCTGGTTCATGACCTTCGCCTACCCGGCTCGCGCCGAGGGCTATCCCGATCTCGTCGCCGGCTCGCACCCGCGCGACCGCACGATCCGCCCGCAGGTGGTGCGGCGCGCGGCCAATCCCGACTACCACGCGACGATCGCACGCTTCGCGGAGCGCACGGGGCGGGCCGCCGTGCTCAACACTTCGTTCAACCTGCATGGCGAGCCGATCGTTCATTCGCCGTCCGACGCGGTGCACGTCCTGCTCGAATCGGGCCTAGAGCATCTCGCCCTCAACGACTTCCTGATCTCGAAGAAAAAGGCCGCGTGACGCACGAGGTCGCGTTCGAGACGCTGTCGCGGGAGTTCGTGCGCGCCCATATCGACGCGCTGATCGCGATCGGTGCTGATGTCGCGGGCGAGTACTGGCGCGAAGACCAGTTCCTCGCCGAATTCCCCGAAAAATGGCGGCTGAGCTTCGCGGCGGTGCAGGGCGGCGCGCCCGTCGCGTACGCCGTGATCTCCGAGAAGGCGCCCGGCCACGCGCATTTGCACCACTTCATGGTGCGACACGACGCGCGCGGCGGCGGGCTCGGCGCGCGTATGGTCGCCGAGATGGAAGCGCGGGTGGCCGCCCACGGCGCGCGTCGCCTCACGCTCAAGGTGCGCGAGGACAACGCCGACGCCCGGCGCTTCTACGCGCGGCACGGCTTCCGGGATACCCGGACGGGCCATCCGTTCCGCCTTCTCGAAAAGACGCTCGGCCTCAGCACCGCATGACGCGCATCGCCATCCACCAGCCGAACTACGCGCCGTGGCTCGGCTATTTCCACAAGATCGCGCAGGCTGACGCGTTCATCTTTCTCGACGACGCGCAGTTCAGCAAGGGCAGCTACACCAACCGGGTCCAGATCCTGGCGCACGGCCGGGCGCGCTGGCTCACCGTGCCGGTGTCGCACGCGCTGGACGATCCGATCGACCGGGTGGCGCTGGCGCGGCCCGACTGGGCGGCTTCGCATCTCGACACGCTGCGCACGTGCTACGAAGGCGCGGCCCGGTTCGCCTCGGTGTGGGACGAGGTGCGCGCGCTCTATGACGGGCTGCCGGCTGGCGATCTTGCGGCGATGAACCGCGTCCTGGTCGAGCGCTTCGCCGCGCGGCTGGGACTCGCCACGAACTTCCTCGCCGCCTCGGCGCTCGGCGCAAACGGCGCTGCCGGCGACGACCGACTGATCGCGCTGGTGCAATCGGTCGAGGCGCACGGCACCTACCTGTCCGGGCGCGGCGGTGCCAAGTACCAGGATCCGGCGAAGTTCGCGGCCGCCGGGCTCGGCTTCGAATACTCGGATTTCACACCGTCCTCGTATGACCAGGGCGGGGACATGTTCGTGTCCGGCCTGTCGGTGCTCGACGCCGTGTTCCATCTCGGCTGGGACCAGACGGCCCGGCTGGTCCGGGCATGACGCTCCGGGTCCTCGCCCTCGACATCGAGGGCGGGTATGGGGGCTCCTCGCGCAGCCTATTCGAATCCGTTCGCCACCTGCCCGGCGACGTCGCGGTCGAGGTATGGTGTCGGCGCGACGGGCCTGCTGCCACGCGCTACGCGGCGCTCGACGTGCCCTGCCGGGTGACGCCCGACATGCCGCATATCAGCGCGCTGCCGCGCCTGTCCCGCAATCTCTACGCGTTCGGCCGGTTCGCCCTGGCCTGGCGGCGCAGCACCGCGTTCCGGCGCGAGCTGTGCGCCGCCGCCGCGCGCTTCGATCTCGTCCATTTCAACCATGAAGGCCTGTTCCTGATCGCGCGCTGGCTGAGCCGGCGAAGCGCCACGCCGCTCACCATGCACATCCGCACCCATCTGCCCGCGACGGCGTTCTCGCGCTGGCAGTATCGCACCATCGCCGCCACGATGGACGGGCTGGTCTTCATCACCGAGAACGAGGCGCGCCGCGTAACCGAACTTGCCGGTCGCGACGTCCCCGGCCGGGTGATCTACAACGTCGCCACGCCGTCGGATGCCGCGCCCGACCCCGCACTCGCCGCCGAGACGCGCTTCAAGATCGCGGTGCTGTCGAGCTATAGCTGGATGCGCGGGCTCGACCGTATGATCGAGGTCGCGCTGGCGCTCAAGGCGCGCGCCCGGGCCGACATGCTGTTCGTCATGGCGGGCAACATGGCGCTCACGGGCTCGCTGCCCGGCGAACTCGGCCGGCTCGCACGCACCGGCGGAACCCTTGCCGACTATGCCGCGCGGCGCGGAGTTGGTGGCATGTTCCGCTTCCTCGGCCACGTCACCAACCCCGAATCTGTGCTCGCCGCGTGCGACGCGCTCGCCAAGCCGACGCGCGAGGCGAACCCGTGGGGGCGCGACATCATCGAGGCGCTGGCGGTGGGTCGGCCGGTCTTTACCGTCGGGCGCTACGACATGTTCGTCGAGACCGGCGTGACCGGCATCCTCCAGCCCGAATTCGACGCGGAGTCTCTCGCGGATTCGATCTGCGCGCTCGCCGACGACCGCGTCGCATGCGCTCGGCTCGGGGCGGCGGGACGTGCGCGCATCGCGCGGCTCTGCGATCCGGGCGCGCGCGCGGCCGACCTCGCCGCAGTCTGGCGCCGGGCGGCGGGGGCCGACTGACGATGTGCGGCTTCGCCGCCCTGATCGAACCGGGCCGGACGTTCGGCGACGCGCTGCTCGCCGGCATGGATTCCGACCTGTTCCATCGCGGTCCCGACTCCGGCGGACGGCTTTCCGAGCCCGGCATCGCGATGGTGTTCCGCCGCCTCGCCATCCTCGACCCGACGGCCGCATCCGACCAGCCGATGACCGACCCCACAGGGCGCTGCACGCTGGTCTTCAACGGCGAGATCTACAATTACCGCGCGCTCCGCGCCGCGCTGGAACAGGCGGGCGTCGCGCTTCGCACGGACGGCGACACCGAGGCGATCCTCGAAGGCTACATGCTGTGGGGCGAGGCGGTGCTCGACCGGCTCGCAGGGATGTACGCTTTCGCCCTTCTCGACCGGCGCGTGGGCGCGGTGATCGCGGCGCGCGATCCGTTCGGCATCAAGCCGCTCTATGTGATGCGCCGCGGCCGGCTTGTGGCGCTGGCGAGCGAGATGCGCCCCTTCGCCCGGCTCGCGACGCCAGAGCCCGACCCCGACGCGCTCGCCGAGCTGCTCACCTTCCGCTTCGCCGCCGGGCGGCTCGGCAACCAAAGGGGCGTCGAGCGCGTGCCCGGCGGCACGATCCTGCGCGTCTCGCTCGCCGACGCCGGCGTCACCGAGCGCCGCTTCTGCGACCCGCTCGATACGCTCCGCCCGGATGACTCCATCGGCGCGGACGAGGCCGATGCCCGCGCCGCGGCCGCGGTGAACGATTCGGTGCGGGCGCACCTCGCCAGCGACGTGGGCTACACGGTGCAGCTTTCCGGCGGCGTCGATTCCAGCTTCATCGCCGCCCGCGCGCGGCAGGAGACGGACGGGACGCTGCGCACGTTCGGAATCGCGCTCGGCGAGTACGAGCATGACGAAAGCCGTTGGCGTGCCGCGGTGGTCGAACGCTACCGCCTGGACCATTGCGAGGTGGCGCTCGGCGGGCGCGACTTCGCCGACGCCCTGCCGCGTGCGGTCGCGCATATGGAAGGGCCCAGCCCTCATCTCGGCTGCGTCATGCTGATGCTGCTGTGCCGCGAGATCCGCAAGCACGGTAAGGTGGTGCTGACCGGCGAGGGGGCGGACGAGTTCTTCGGCGGCTATAGCCGCTACGCGACCTGGCGGAAGACGCGCTGGCAGGAGCGTGCGGCGCGCCTCGCGCCGTGGTTCCCCTGGCCTCAGCGCCGGCCGTTCAACGGCATCCGCCGCCTCGCAGGCATCGACGCCGCTGCCTATGGCGGGGTGTATGACGATTTCCGCCAGGTGCAGGCGCTGTTCCCCGCCCTCGTCCCGAAGCCGGGCGCGCGCGAGGCGGCAAGCGCGCGCTTCCGCGATTTCCGCGATCGGCTGATGGCGGTGGATCAGACCTGCTACCTGGAATCGCTGCTGCTGCGCCAGGACAAGATGTCGATGGCCGAATCGGTCGAGGCGCGCGTGCCGTTCGTCCATCTGCCGCTCGCCCGCGTGCTCAACGCCCTGCCGCGCGATGTGCGCGTGCCGGGCAACGGCGAGACCAAGCCGATCCTGAAGCGCATCGCCGAGCCGCTGCTGCCGCACGATCTCCTGTACCGGCGCAAGGTCGGGCTGCTGCTGCCGTTCGGCGACTGGCTGCGCGATCCCGCCGCGCTCGGCCGCTATCTCGACGATCTGGTCGCGCCCGATGGGCGCCTCGCGGCGTATGCGGACGCCCCGCGCCTGCGCCGCGCGGTCGAGACGTTCCGCGCCGGCCGGTCGGCCGGCCTCGATGCGACGATCATGCGGCTCGTGAATATGGAATGCTGGTTGCGCGCTTTGCCCGCCGGCCCGGCGTAGCCTGGATCAGACGGCGGGGGCGACCGACTCCGCCGGCACGCGCACCGAAAGGCGCCGCCCCAGCATCTCGAGCAGCAGCACCACGCGCCGCTCGTCGCTCGTGCATTCGAACATCCCGACCTGGTCGGCGAACGCCCCGCTGAGGACGCGCAGTTTCTGCCCAGGCTGATAGCTCGGCGCGATCAGCACTAGCCCGCGCGTGTCCTCGCGCTGGCGAATCTCCTCCACTACCCCGTCGGGCACCGCGGCCGGCGCGTCGCCCTGGCTCACCAGCCGGCTGACGCCGATGGTCGAGCGGATGGCGCGCCACGCCGCCCGCGCCACGTCCATGCGGATGAACAGATAGCGCGGGAACAAAGGCGCGCGCACCTCGTCGGTGCGCCGGGCGTGGCGGCGCAGCTTGCCGTATTGCGGCAGGTAGGCGGTGAAGCCCTGGCGCTCGAGGTGCCACAACGCCCTGGCCTCGGCGTGGGGCTGGGTCTCGGCGACGTACCAGCGCTCCATGGCCTACTCCGCGAGCTGCGGCTTGGCGCGCGAGATGCCGAGCAGGCGCGGGGTCAGCACGCGCTCCACCGGCAAGGTCTCGGCCAGCATGTCGAAGGCTGCCTGCGGGGTGCGGAAATCGGTGACGATCACGGCGCTGACCGGACCCAGCTCTTTCAGCCGTGCCACCACGGGCAGCCCGGCGAAGCGCGCGGTCTCGCAGGCCGGGTCGACGATGCCGATCAGCTCGACGTCGTAGTCGCGCGCGCACAACGCGGCGATCTCGGCCAGCTCGCTCGCCCCGGCCAGCGCGATACGCCGCCAGTTGCGCTGCTCGCACCCCGACAGCATGTCGGCGCACTGGGTGCGGGCGCGGCGGAAGAAATTGAACGACGCCGACAGATACTGGCCGGTCAGGCGGCTCTTCTCGGCAAAGCCCTTGGGCGTCAGGTAATAGGCGTAGCGGTTGGCCGGGGCCTGGTTGACCTTGATCAGCCCCTTGCGGATGCAGCGCTTGAGATAGGCGTTGGCCAGTCCCAGCGCGATACCCAGGTCCAAGGCGACCGAGCGCTGGGTCAGCGACGCGTTCGCCTCCACGGCGGTCAAAAGGCCGAGCGTGATCTCGGCGTCGCCGTCCGCGGTGGTCAGGCTGGTGGGCTCGTCGTTCACGCGCGTGTCCGCAGACTGGTCCTGTTCACGACACGAACAGTACCGCGTTCATGCCGCGAACGCAAGCCCCGCCGTCCGGCCGGCGAGGCCCTCGTAGAGCGCCGTGTAGCGCTCCCGAACGGCGGCGAGCGAGTAGCCCTCGGCGATGCGGGACCGGGCCGCCGCGCCCAGCGCCGCGCGGTCCGTGGCGGAAAGGGCCAGGGTCTCGGCCCAGGCGGCGGCCAGGGCCGCCGGGTCGCGCGGCGGGACCACCCGCCCGGTCTCCCCGATCATCCGGGCCGCGTCGCCCACGTCGGTCGCGACGCAGGGTACTTCGCAGGCCATCGCCTCGCCGACCACGTTGGGGCAGCCCTCGCCGAACGCCGAACTGAGGGTGGCGAGGTCGAGCGCGGCGAGGATCCGGGCGCTGTCCGCCCGCTCGCCGAGCAGGTGCAGCCGTCCGGCCAGCGCCGGCTCGCCCGCCAGCGCCACGTTGGCGGGTTCGATCCCCCGCCCGGCCAGCACGAAATGCACCCCGGCGTTCGCGTGCGCGAGTCTAGCCGCGGCGGCGAGGAAGGTCGCGTGGTCCTTCATCGGGTCGAACCGGGCCAGCATGCCGATCAGCTTCGTGTCGGGGGCGAGGCCCAACTCGGCCCGCAGCGAGCCGCGCGCCCCCAGGTCGGGACGGAACAGGCCGATGTCGAACCCGTTGGGGATGATCTCCCACCGGCGCGGCCGATAGCCGAGCGCCTTGTGCGCCGCGCGGCCGGCCTCCGAATTGGCGATCACCACGTCGGGCAGGCGCGACAGAAGCGCGAGCGCGCGCACCACCAGCGTGGTCGAGCGCGGATACAGGCTGAGGTCCATGTCCGAGCAGCGCAGGTTCCAGGCGATCGTCGGCACGCGCGCGATGCGGCCCGCGATCGTGCCCATCAGGTCGGCATGGTAGAGCCAGCTTTGCAGCACGTCGGGCCGGTCGGCGCGCAGCAGGCCGACGAGGCGGATCAGCGCGCCGGGCGCGAGCCGGCCGCGCCGCATGTCGAGGCTGGCGACCGGGCAGCCGGCCGCCGCGATCTCGGCCGCCGTGCTTCCGGGCGGCAGCAGCGAGATCACCGCATGGCGCACGCGCGCCGGATCGGTGCCCGCGACCAGCTTCGCCAGCATGCGCTCGGCGCCGCCGACGTCGAGGTCGGTGATCAGATGCGTCACCCGTACCGGGCCGCGCGAGTCCATCACGGGCCGACCGCCGCCCGCGCCGCGACCGCGACCGGCTGCGAGTCGAGAAGCCGGGCGTAGAGCGCCAGCGTCTCGGCGGCGATGCGCGTGTCGCTGAACTCGCGCGCGACCAGCGCGCGCGCCGCGGCGCCCATCCTGGCGCGCAGGACGGCGTCGCCGGCGAGCCGCGCGAGCGCGTCGGCGGCGGGCTCGATCGTGCGCGCCGGAACCAGCAGTCCGGTTTCGCCGTCGCGGCAGATTTCACGGCAGCCGGGCACGTCGGTCGCCACCATCGGGCGCCCGCAAGCCGCGCCCTCCAGCAGCGATTTCGGCAGCCCCTCGCGGTAGGACAGCAGCACCGCGATATGCGCCTTGGCGTATTCCGCGGCCACGTCGGTCGATGGTCCCGGAAGCTCGACCACTTCCTCATTGCGCCAAGCGGCGAGCGTCGCCTCGGGGATCGAGGCGGGATTCGCGTCGGTGCCGCCGACCAGCCGCACGGTCAGCGCCACGCCGCAGCGCTTGAGAAGCCGCGCGGCCTCCACCAACTCCTCCACTCCCTTGTCGCGCAGCAGCCGCCCGACATACAGGGCGACCGGCGGGCCGGGCGGTTCGGGCGTCGGCGTGAAGGCCGCGACGTCGACGCCCGCGCCGCGCACGATGGCGATGCGCGCGGGCGCCACGCCGATTTCGCGCTCGAAGATTTGCCGGTCGTCGTCGTTCTGCACGACCAGCGTCGTGTTCGCGCCGTCACATGCGCGGCGCAGGGCGCGCTTGACCACAGGGCGGAGAAGCCTTCCGGCCGCGCCGCGCGTGACGAACAGGAATCCCAGCCCGGCCATGGCATTCACCACCGCCGGCACGCCCGCGCGCCGCGCTGCATAGCTGCCGTAGAGTACCGGCTTCATCGCGACATGGTGTACCAGGTCCGGCCGGTGGGCGCGGTAGGCCGCGCCGATAGCAGCGACCGTCGTCCGGTCGCGCAGCGGGTTGAGGCCCGAGCGGTCGAACGGGATGTCCACCGTCAGGAACCCGTCCTGCTCGATGCGCGCGCGATGATCGGCCATCCGCGCGGCGACCACGACCCGCGCCCCGGCATCGCGTGCCGCGCCCGCCATGACCCGCCGGTGCGACCAGAAATACCAGTCCTCGGTGACGAGGTAGAGAATGGTCCGGCCCGAGAGGTCGATCCGCTCCATCGCGTGGCCCGATCCCGCCGCAGCGTATGGGGCGCTTGTACAGGCCGGCGACGGGCGAAGGCAACCGCCGCGCCGACGGCTTCACGTGAAACGGTCGCGGCGGCCGAAACCGCTTGACCCGAAGCGGCCAAACGGACGAAGTCTCGGCCCTCGTCCGGCGGCCGCGTCCTGCGCGCCGCGCGGCGCGTGCGATGGGCTTTCGATTTGGCGTCGAACGGCGAACGGCCGCTCGGTTTCGCGGGGGCGGCGCTGCGGAGCATCGACCGGAACGCGGCCGCGGCGGTCCTGGCCGGTATCAGCGTGCCGCTGATCGTGCTGGGGCCGTCTGGGTTCCAGGCGGCGCTGGCGCTGGCCCTCGTGCTGGCGCTTCCGGGTCGGTTCGGCGCGGCCAGCCCGACGCGCGCCCCGGCGTGGCTCGGCGGGCTCGCGCTGGTGCTCGCGTTCTGGACTCCGTCGCTGCTGGTCTCCATCGACCCGCGTGCCTCGCTGTTCCTGTGGGCGCGGACGGCGGCGCTGGTTTACGGGATCGCCGTAATCCATGCGCTGCTCGCCGAGGATGCGGCGCGCCACGACTTGTTCCTCAAGTCGTTCCTCGCGGCGCTGGTGGTGATGCTCGCCGTCGCGATGCTGTCGCTTTTCCTCGATTCGGCGCCGATGGTGATCCTGCGCGGCGCGGGCCGGTACCATCGCGATGCGACGAACATCCTCAAGCCCGCCGCCTCGGTCCTGCTCTGTGCGCTGCCGGTGGTGGCGTGGGCGGCGTGGCGACTGGGCGGGCCGCGCTGGACGGCCACGGCGGTTGCCGCGTTGCTGGCGTTTCCGTTTCTCGCGGTCGCGACCGACAGCCGCGCGGCGCTGGCCGGGCTTCTGCTGATCGCGCTGGTGGTCGCGTTCCTCGCCGCCTGGCGCCACCCGCGCTATTGGCCGGCCATTGCCGTCGCGTTCCTGGGTGCGGCGGGCGCAATCACCTGGTTCGTCGTGGAAAGCTGGCAGAAATGGACAATGCGCGAGGATTCGGTCGCCTTCCTGCATCTCTATCTGCCGGTCTGGATGGTCGGGCCGCACCGCCAGGTGATCTGGCGCTTCGTGTTCGAGAGGTTCCTCGAGCGACCGCTGTTCGGCTGGGGCATCGGCGCGATCAACCAGGTGCCGGGGGCGACCGACATCATCCCGGTCGTCCAGGGCAACTACGTGCCGTCGCACCCACATAGCTGGGTGATGGAGATCCTGTCCGAGACCGGGCTCGTCGGCACGCTGCCGCTGCTCGCTTTGCTTGCCTGGTGGATCTGGCGGCTGGCACGGCAGTACGTGCGCGACGGCGCCCTCGCGCCGCTGGCGTTGATCGCCGTGCTGTGCGGATTCTTCGGCGCGGCGGCGTTCAACTTCTCGATCTGGCGCGTGTGGTGGCATCTGCCCGCCATGCTTCTGGTGACGGCGATCGTTTCCGCTCCGCCCCGCCCGACGCGCGGCATGCCGTGACCGGCCGGCGCTGGATGCACGGGGCCGCGCTCGCGGCCGCGCTGGTGCTCAGCGCGATCGTGTGGCTCGGCCGGCCCACGCCGGTGCCGACGGCCGACGCGCTGGGCTACATCACGCCCGCGATGAACTTCGTGGTGCACGGCACGATCTCCGCCACCCCGTTCCGCCCCGACGCGACCCCGCGCCCGACGCTGATCGAGGCGGGCCCGCTCGTTGTGCTCGAGCAGGCAGCCCTCGCCGCCGCCGATCCGCGCATCGCGGAAAGCTTCGCCTGCGTGCTGACGCGCCCGCCCGGCAGGGACTGCCGCATCGCGTTCCTGTCACTGAAGCTCGTCCACTGGGTCGAAGGGGTCGTCTTTCTGCTGTGCCTCGGCGCGACGGCGTGGCTGGTGACCGGGCGCGCCGTCGCGTCCTGGGCCGCGGTCTTCGCCGCGCTGGCCTGCAAGGAGATGTACAAGTACGCCGGCCTTGCCCTGACCGAGCCGATCTATCTCGCCGCGGCCGGGCTGTTCCTGTTCGCCTGGGCGCGCGCGCTGCTCGCCGAGCGGTCGGGCGCGCTGTCGTGGATCGCGGCCGGCGTTACCGCGGGGCTCGCCATCCTGGCAAAGGCGGGCGCCGCCGCCTTCGTGCCGGGGGCCGGTCTCATGCTGGTGCTCGCGGTCCTGACCCGGCGGATCGGCGCGCGGCGTGCCGGCGCGATGGCGCTGGTCATGGCGGCATGCTGCGCGGCGACCGTCGCGCCCTGGCTCTGGCGCAACGAGCGCGTCTCAGGCCAGATCGTCTTCTCCGACCCCGGCTACCTCGCGACGTCGCTCGCCCATCGCGCGGGCTACAACGCGATGAGCTGGGACGACTGGGGCATCGCCTGGATCAATTATCTTCCCGATTTCGGCGACAAGCTGGCGGCGGACCTCTTCGGCGCGGCACCAGTCGCGCGGCTCGGCTGGGAGAATGGCTCGTACTACGCCTATGGCCACGACGTGCTGCACGCCGAGGCGCAGAAGGCCGCCGCGACGGGCGGCACGGGCAGCGCGTTTCTGTTGCGCACCTACATCTTTGGCCAGCCGTTGAAGCACGCGGCGGTCAGCGCGGTGCTGCTGTGGCGCGGGATCTTCATCGGCCATTACTGGGGATTGGTGGGATTCGTCGTGCTGATCGCGTTCCTGGTCGCGTCGCGCCGCGCGTGGGCGATGTGGGTGGTCGCCGTGCCGGCCTTTGCGGTCGCGGCACTCAACGCCGCCGTCTCGGTCAGCATCACGCGCTACAATCTTCAGCTTCTCATGCCCGAGGCGATCGCGCTCGGCTGGCTGATTGCGCTCGCCCTCGCGCGATTCGTTCCGCGCGGCACAACCGAAGGACGGACGGCTACGCCGCAATGAAGGTGCGCAGCGTGCCGATGCGGTCGATCTCGATCTCGATCGTGTCGCCCGGCTTCAGCCACCAGTCGCCGCCCTTGTGTCCGGCCGCCACGCCGCCTGGCGTGCCGGTGCCCAGCATGTCGCCCGGGCCCAGCCCGATGCGCGACCAGTGCGCGATCTGCTCGTCGATCTTGTACATCATCAGCGATGCCGGGCCGCCCTGGCGCGTCTCGCCATTGATACGCGTGCGCAAATTGAGCTCGAGCGGCGGGCCGACCTCGTCGGGCGTGCAGATCATCGGGCCGAGCGGCGAGAAGCCCGGGAAGTTCTTTCCCAGGCAGCCGAACGCGCCGCCCTTGAAATGCTCGCCGCGATACATGTCGCGGTCGGTCACGTCGTTATAGATCGTGTAGCCGAAGATGTAGTCCATCGCGTCCTCGCGCGTCACGTCGCGTGCCGGCCGGCCGATCACCACGGCGAGCTCCACCTCGTAATCCATGTGCTTGGTTTCGGGCGGGACGTGGATCGTCTCGTCCGGCCCGACCACGGTCGAGGCGAACTGCACGTGGGCAATTGGGATGCCGGGGGTGTTGCTTCCCGGCATCATCTGCATCTCCTGCTGGTGCGAGTAGTAGTTCTTGCCGGCGGCGATGAAGTTGCGCGGCCGCAGCGGCGCCTTGAGGCGCACCTGGTCGGCGGCGAACAGGACGGTCTCGCCGCGCGGCCCGGCCGGCGTGTCGCCCTTCGCCTTCATGTCCTCGGCGAAGGCGAACGCCTGGCGTGCCGCGTCGAGCGCGATCCTGCCGGTCGCGATGAAGGATACCGCCTCGGGCGGCGCCATCGCGGCGGCGAGGGCGCAGGCACGGTCGGCCGGCACTTCGCGGGCGAGCGCGGCGGCGAACCCGCCTTCCACGTCGAGGATGGCACCGTCTTGCATCAGCATGCCGAACCGCGAAATCCCCGCCGCCGGCGCATAGGTCACGAAGCGCATGGGTCCCTCCTTCAGCGCGCGACGGTCGCGCGCAGCGTGCCGATCGGTGCGCAGGCGACCTCGATGGCGTCGCCCGCAGCGATCGGGATCGGCGAATCGACCGCGTTGCCGGACCGGGGCAGCGCCATCGCCGCGCCGATCCCCACCAGGTCGCCCGGCTCCAGCCCGGCACGCGACCAGCCCTGCACCGCCTTCGCGACAGAATGCGCCAAGTCCGATACCGCGAAGCGCTGGCGCTCCGTGCCGTTGACGGAAAGCGTTACCTCCGTCGCCGGGTCCAGCGCGCGCGGCCCCGCCAGCCAGACGCACGGGCCGAGCGGCGTCAGCCCCGCCCGGTTCTTGGCGAACAAATTGTTGCGGGTCTTCGCCTCTTCTTCCGAGATCGTGCGGTCGGTCACCTCGGCCATCAGCGTGAAGCCGGCGACGGCGCGGGCCGCCTCGGCCGGGGTCGCGCGCGTGATCGGCCGGCCGATGATTGCGGCCAGCACGGCCTCGACGTCATATCGCGATGCGGGATCGGGCAGGCGCAGGGTCGCGCCCGGGTCGGCGAACGCGGTGGCGAATTTGGAGAACCCGACGACCATCTTCGCCTGCAGCCGCTCGTTCGATCGGGCCAGCGCCTCTCGCCCTTCGGTCAGCAGCATCTTCGCGTCCGGCGCGACCGGGCGGACGAGCTTCGGCGTGGCGATCCCATCCGCCATCCCATCGAGCGCGCGCTCGACCCGCTTGCGCGCACCGCCCGCGAGCGCCAGGAGAAAGGCGAGCGTGCCCGAGAGATCGCACGCGTGCGGACCCGACGCGATCCCGGCCGCCGCGAGCGCGCGATCGAGCGTATGCCATGCCCCGCCGTTACGAAGGATCACGCGCGTCTCGATCAGGAACGGCGACGGTATCTCGGCGAGCGCCAACTGCATGCTTTCCCCCACTTTGGCGGCGAAGTGTAGGGCGCTGCCGTCGTCATCTGCAAGCTTGCCCGCACGCGGCCGGCGACGGATACTTCGGTGCAACTTCGAACCGGCGCATAGGGAGGATTTTATGGCCGAGATTCTCGGTATCGGCTGCACGCACCGGCCGGTGATGATGGCACCGGATGCGGGCTGGACGCGGTTCATCAAGATCGCGCTCGAAGATCCCGGCATGCCGGAAGAGTGGAAGGACCAGTCGCGCTGGCCGGAGAAGATGCGCGAGGAGCTTGGCAACGATTTCGGTGTCGCCGAGGCGGGGCGCCAGCGCCAGCTCTTCCGTAAGAACTTTGCCGAGGCGCGCAAGGCGATCGACGAATTCAAGCCCGACGTGATCGTCATGTGGGGCGACGACCAGCTGGAGAATTTCCGCGAGGATCTGATCCCGCCCTTCGCGGTCATGGCCTATGAGGACCAGGTGATCGAGCCCTGGCTCGAGCGCAAGAACGACAAGAACCCGTGGGGCGAGCCGATCGACTTCAAGTATCAGGTGCGCGGCCACAAGGAGGCGGGCAAGTACCTCGCCAAGGGGCTGATCGAGCAGAACATCGACATGCCCTACGGCTACAAGCCGCTGCATCACCCGCTGGCGCACGCCTTCAAGAACACCATCCTGCTGCTCGACGACGACCGCGTCGGGTTCGACTACCCGGTCGTGCCGTTCCACGTGAACTGCTACGGCCGCCGCGTCATCGCCGCCGGCGGGCTGCGCCTGTCGCTCGACATGCGCGATAAGATCATGGACCTCGACCCGCCCTCGCCCAACCCGTCGCGCTGCATGGAGGTGGGCGCGGCCGTCGCGCGCGTGATGGCCGAAAGCCCGTACCGCACCGTGCTGATGGCGTCGTCGAGCTGGTCGCACTCGTTCCTGACCGAGAAGCACTATCAGCTCTGGCCGGACGTGGATTCGGACAGGCGCTACTATAAGGCGCTGCTCGCGGGCGACTACGACACGTTCCGCGCGACGACCACCGACCAGATCGAGGATTCCGGCCAGCACGAGATGCTGAACTGGTTCACGTTCCTTGGTGCGATGGAGGAGCTGGGTCGCAAGCCGGACGCCGCCACGTTCCTCGAGACCTATGCGTTCGTGTCCTGCGCGGTGTTCGCCTACTACAACCAGTAAATGGAGGAAGCGTCATGGACGCGAAGGAACAGCAGGCGGTCATCGATGCCTGCCGCAACCTGGTGATCGATCTGGTCCATCTCGGCGATCACGGCGAGGTGGAGAAGGCCGTCGATCTATGGCAGCCGGACGGCACCTGGATCCGCGGCGGCAAGCCGTTCACCGGCCGCGCCGAGCTGATCGAATCGTTCAAGCGCGGCTCGGCCACCACGGTGATCCGCCATATCGTCACCGACACGCGGGTGATCGTGAAGGATGCCGACCACGCCACGGGCGTGTCGTACTACCTCGCGGTCAACAACGACCCGAAGACCGACAGCCCGAAGATGCCGCTGCCGCTCGAGCCGTTCAGCATGGGCGAATGGCACGACGAGTATGTGCGCACCCCGGCCGGCTGGCGCTTCGCCAAGCGCGAGGTGAAGCGCATCTTCCAGCGCGCCGGCGGCGGCGGGCACTGAGCATCTTCGGCTCGCGCGGAACCGCTCGCTCGCGGCCTCGCCCTTCGACAAGCTCAGGGTGAGGCCGAAAAATAAGGCCCTCATCCTGAGCTTGTCGAAGGATGGGGCTTCGACTTGCTGGCGGCGGTTAAAGTGCCGCGGTGGCATCCTTGAGCCAGGCGCGGGTCGGGCGGTCGACCAGCGGCGAGACGGATTTCCGCACCCGCGCGTGATAGGCATTGATCCAATCGCGCTCGGCCTCGGTCATAAGGTCGGGCTCGATCATCGCGCGGTCGATGGGGGCGAGGGTCAGCGTCTCGAACTCCAGCAAGTCGCGCTCGGCGCCCGGTGTCGGGCCGGCGACCTGCACCAGCACCAGGTTCTCGATGCGGATGCCGTACGCGCCGGTCTTGTAGTAGCCGGGCTCGTTGGAGACGATCATGCCCGGCCGCAGCGGCACGTTGCTCGCGACGCGCGAGATGCGCTGCGGCCCCTCGTGCACGCCCAGATAGCTGCCGACGCCGTGGCCCGTGCCGTGGTCATAGTCGAGTCCGGCCTGCCACAGCGCCGCGCGCGCCAGCGGGTCGAGCTGGCTGCCTGTCGTGCCGGCCGGAAAGCGCTGGGTCGCCACCGCGATATGGCCCTTGAGGACTCGGGTGAACCGGTCGCGCGCCTCGGCTGGCGCCCGCGCGCGCGTGCCGCTGCCGGCCAGGAACACGGTGCGGGTCACGTCGGTCGTGCCGTCGAGATACTGCGCGCCGGAATCGACCAGGTACACCTCGCCCGTGGTCAGTATGCGGTTCGACCGCTCGGTCGCGTGGTAATGCACGATGGCGCCGTTCGGCCCGGCGCCCGAGATGGTGCCGAACGACAGGCCGCGATAAAGCTTGCCGGTCTCGCGGAACTGCTCCAGCGCGTCGGACGCGGTGATCTCAGTCAGCCCGCCTTTGGGCACTTCGGTTGCGAGCCAGGCGAGGAAGCGGCAGAGCGCCGCGCCGTCGCGCAGATGCGCGGTGCGCGCGCCCTCGATCTCGGCGGTGGTCTTGATCGCCTTGGGCAGGGTGCAGGGATCGGCCGCCCGCACCACCACGGCGCCCGCACGCTGCAGCCGGTCGGCGACCCACGCGGGCGCGGTGGCGGGGTCGATCCGCACCCGGCTCGCCCCCTTGCCCAGCGTGTCGAGCGCCGCGCCCAGCGTATCGGGCGGGCGCATCGCGACGCTGCTGCCCAGATGGCGGTCCAGGCCGCGCGCTGCCTTGCGCGGGTCGATGAACAGCTCGACCCGCCCGCCGGCATGGACGATGGCGAAGGAGAGTGCGACCGGGGTGTGCGGCACGTCGGCGCCGCGGATGTTGAGCAGCCAGGCGATCGAATCGGGCGCCGACAGGAACGTGGCGTCATGCCCCTCCTTCTTAAGGGCCGCGCCGATCTCGCGGCGCTTGGCAATGGCGGCGCGGCCGGCATAACGTACCGAATGCGGCACGGCGGGGGCCAGCGGCGGGGCCGGCTGGTCGTGCCAGACGGCGTCCAGTGGGTTGGTCTCCACCGGCACCGGCGTCGCACCCGCCCGCTCGCAGGCGGCGGCCAGTCGCGCGACCCCGTCCGGCGTGTGCAGCCACGGGTCGTACCCCAGCTTCGCCCCCTTCGGCAGGGTCTCGGCGATCCAGTCGTCGGCCGGGGAATCGGTGATATGGCGGACCGCGTAGTGCGCCCCGTCTACCTCCTCGGCCGCCTGCAGCGTGTAGCGCCCGTCGACGAACAGGGCCGCCTTGCGGGCCAGCACGATCGCGGTCCCCGCCGAGCCGGTGAAGCCGGTCAGCCAGGCGAGGCGGCGGGCACGGGGCGGGATGAACTCGCCCTGGTGTTCGTCGGCCAGCGGCACGACGAAGCCGGCCAGGCTGCGGCGGGCCAGTTCGGACCGCAGCGCCACGAGCCGCGCCGCATGCTCCGCGTGCCCACCATTCTTGCCCCGTTGGGCCGCTTTCACCGCCGCAGCGGTCGCGCTTCGTGCCATTCGCCCCTCCGCTTCGCAAGCTAGCGCGTTTCGCCGCGCCACGGAACGGCCGTTCGTTTGCAGAAACGCACGGTGAAATGCCCGGACTCGCGCAAGTCCCTGGCATCTTGCGCAAGGGTGCGGCGCCAAAACCGCCGCACGCCATCGCGCTGAATTAACATTTTTGCAACGAATGACCTTTAAGTGTTAACGGCTCGGCATTGCCCCACGCGCCCGCCGTCCGGCGCAATTCGCTACAGAATTCGGTAGAAAATCACCGAAAAATGATTAATTTTTGGGCGGGAGAGCTGGCGGACCGGCACCGGCCCAGCCGCCAAGCTTTGCAAATTTGACATGGTGCGGTGCAACAAGGACACTTTTTGCGAGCCGGTCGCGGGGTTATATACAGCCCAACGAGAGGAACGGAGCGCGACACCGCCCCGCTCTGGGATTGAAGGAGAATCGAGATGACCCACAGCAACAAATTCGGGCCGGCGGTCGATTACGCAGAGGTCGAGCGGATCCGCGTCGCCGCCGAGGTCGCCCGCGGCGAGGCCATGGGCCGCTGGATCGGTGCGGCGAGCCGCGGAATTGTCGATGCGTTCCGTACGCTCGACCGCTGGTTCGAGGGCGCCCGCGCGCTCCAGTCGATGAACGACAGCGCGCATGTCCGCGCCCGGGCCGACTATCCGGCCGTGTTCGGCGGCAACCCCGACCGTGTCGGAGCCAAGCCGGCGAACGACGACAAGCATGTCGCAGCCGCCTGACCCTCCCTCAGGCACGCGACAACGGAAGGGCGGTGGTCACACCGCCCTTTCGCGTTCTTGGGGTCAATTCTTGACGAGGCCCTTCTTGGCGTAGCCCACGCCGGCGAGCGCGACGGCAATCTCGTCCAGGATGGCGGGATCGTCGATCGTCGCCGGCATGCGGAATGCCTCGCCGTCCGCGATCTTCTGCATGGTGCCGCGCAGGATCTTGCCCGACCGGGTCTTGGGCAGGCGGGCGACCACCGTGCCGGTGCGGAACGAGGCGACCGGGCCGATCTCCTCGCGCACCCGTCCGACCACCTCCTTGACGATCGCATCGTGCGGCCGGTCGATGCCGGCCTTCAGTACCAGGAAGCCGAGCGGTACCTGCCCCTTGATCGCGTCGGCGACGCCGATCACCGCGCATTCCGCCACGTCGGGATGCGTCGCCAGCACCTCCTCCATCGCGCCGGTGGAAAGCCGATGGCCCGCGACGTTGATCACGTCGTCGGTGCGACCCATGACGAACACGTAGCCCTCGTCGTCGATATGGCCGGCATCGGCGGTTTTGTAGTAGCCCGGCAGCTCCGCCATGTAGGACTGCACGAAGCGGTCGTCGGCGTTCCACAAGGTGGGCAGGCAGCCCGGCGGCAGCGGCAGCTTGACGGCGAGCGCGCCGGTCGTGCCGCGCGGCAGCTCCTTGCCGGCTTCGTCGAGCACCCGCACGTCATAGCCGGGCACCGCCTTGGTGGGCGAGCCGTACTTCACCGGCAGGCGGCCGAGCCCGATGCAGTTGGCGCAGATCGCCCAGCCCGTCTCGGTCTGCCACCAATGGTCGATCACCGGCCGGTTCAGCTTCTCCTCCGCCCATTTGATCGTCTCGGGATCGGCGTGCTCGCCCGCCAGGAACAGAGTCTCGAACTTCGAAAGGTCGTAGCGCGCGATGTGCGTGCCGTCCGGATCGTCGCGGCGGATGGCGCGGAACGCGGTCGGCGCGGTGAACATCGCGCGCACCTTGTGCTCGGAGATCACGCGCCAGAATGCGCCGGCGTCGGGCGTGCCCACCGGCTTGCCCTCGTACAGGACCGTGGTGTTGCCGTTGAACAGCGGAGCGTAGACGATATAGGAGTGCCCGACCACCCAGCCGATGTCGGACGCCGCCCAGTACACCTCGCCCGGCGCCATCCCGTAGACGTTCTTCATCGACCATTTGAGCGCGACGATATGCCCGCCATTGTCGCGCACCACCCCCTTGGGCAGGCCGGTCGTGCCCGAGGTGTACAGGATGTAGAGCGGGTCGGTCGCCGCCACCGGCACGCAGTCGACTTGCGTGGCCGCCGCCATCGCCTCGTGCCAGTCGAGGTCGCGCCCCGCCACCAGCGAACAGCGTTCCTCGTCGCGCTGCAGAACGATACAGCTTCCCGGCTTGTGCGCCGCCATCTCGATCGCGCGGTCGAGCAGCGGCTTGTACGCCACGATGCGGCCGGGCTCGATGCCGCAAGATCCGGCCAGGATCGCCTTCGGCTTCGCGTCATCGATCCGGACGGCCAGCTCGTGCGCGGCGAAACCTCCGAACACGACGGAATGGACGGCACCGATACGCGCGCAGGCCAGCATGCCGATCACCGCCTCGGGCACCATCGGCATGTAGACGATCACGCGGTCGCCCCTGGCGACGCCTTGCGAGGCCAGCATCCCGGCGCAGCGCGCCACCTCGCCCTGCAGCGCGCGGAACGTGTAGGTCCGTTTGGTACCTGTCACCGGCGAGTCGTAGATCAGGGCCGGCTGGTCGGCGCGGCCTTCGGCGACGTGGCGGTCGACGGCGTCGTAGCAGGTGTTGACCATCCCGCCCGCGAACCAGCGCGTGAAGGGCGATCTGGAATCGTCCAGCACGGTGTCCCAGCGGCGGAACCAATGGACGTCCTCGGCGGCCTCGGCCCAGAATCCTTGGGGATCGGCGAGCGAGCGGCGATAGGCCGCCTCGTATCGGCTGGTCATGAATCCTCCCCGCCCGCGTCTGTCCCGGGCGCGCACGGAGACTTTGGCGCAGGGCGCTGCGCCCTGTAAAGCCATGTGCGCCGGCGGGTGCGGCGCGGCCGGCCGGTCAGGCCGGGGCGAGACGGGTCAACTCGTCCTTGATTCGAAGCTTCTGCTTCTTGAGGCCGGCGACCAGGGAGTCGTCCGGGTGGGGTCGGGCATTTTCCTGTGCGATCAACGTTTCGAGCTCGGAGTGCTTGGTCTTGAGCGACTCGATGTGATCGTCGAGGGCCATAGTGATGCCTCCTTGGGATTACCGACGAACCACCTTAGAATTTAGTCGCGCCAGCCGGCCTTGCCAAGTCGCCATGGGGAAGGGGGATCTAGCCGGAAAGCTCGCCCACCAGCGCGGCGATTCGCTCCGCCGGCACTTCGGGGAACACGGCGCCCAGCAGGGTCGCCGCCGCCGTCGCGTCGTCGGCGACCGGTTTCACCCCCAGGGCGGCGAAATAGGCCGCCAGATTGGCCACCGCATCGCCCGCCCGCGCCTCCGCCGAGGCGCCCTCGTGCGCCTCGAGCTCCACGGCCTGGCCCAGCGTGACGATCTCGGCTCGCTCGCAGTCGATCTCGACCTCCAGAAGGCGACGGCGCAGGCTGTCGGACAGGCCCTTGTCGACCGGCGGCACGCCCGGGCGCATCAGCCGGCGCACCCCGCGCAGCGCCTGCACCACGTCACGGTTCCAGGCGCGGGTCGCCTCGATCACCTTGGTGGCCCCGTCGGCGCGCAGCCGGCCGCGGCCCGATTGCGCGACCCAGCAGCAGAACAGAAGGCAGTTCACGTCGATCCCGTGGCGGTCCTGCAGCCCGATGACGGCGTCACCGACGCCCTTGGCCTCGTGGACGGGCAGGGCGAAGTCCCAGAACGGGTGGTTGGGAAACTCGGTGGAGGCCATCGGGTGATCCTTTTCGTTGTTCAGTATGGCTCGGCCACGTCACCGACATAGATGCCGAGCCCGCGCGCGGTTTGGACCAGCGTGCCGCGCGGGTCAACCACATGATAGCTCGCCACCGCGTCGGCCAGGGGCACATCCACGCATTCACGGTTGCGCCAGGCGACCATGCGGTCGAACTTGCCTTGCGCGATCAGGTCGACGGCGTGCACGCCGAATGCCGAGGCGTACAGCCGGTCGCGCGACGATGGCGAGCCGCCGCGCTGGATATGTCCCAGCACGGTGACGCGGGTCTCGGCGCCGCAATCCTCGGCGATCCGCTTGCCCAGATAGTGCCCGACGCCGCCGAGCCGCACCGCTCCGGACAGGTCCTGCTGCATCACCTTCTCGCCGGTCTCGGTCAGCACCGCCTCGGACACCACGATCAGGGCGAAGTTGCGCCCGGCGGCCTTGATGCTTTCGATCTTCGCTTCGACGCCCGCCATCGACCACGGGATCTCGGGGATCAGGATGATGTCGGCGCCGCCCGCGATGCCGGCGTTCAGCGCGATATGGCCGGCGTCGCGCCCCATCACCTCCAGCACCATCACGCGGCTGTGGCTGGCGGCGGTCGGCTGCAGCCGGTCGAGCGCCTCGGTCGCGACGTCGACCGCCGTGGAATAGCCGATCGAGTTCTCGGTCAGCCCGACGTCATTGTCGATGGTCTTGGGGATGCCGATCAGCGGAATGCCGCCCAGCACGGCGAGGCGCCGCAATATGTCGAAGCTGCCGTCGCCGCCGATCACGATCAGCGCGTCGAGCCCGAGCTCGCGATAGCCCTCGATCACCTCGCCGGTGCGGTCGATCGTCGTGCCGTCCGGCATCGGAAAGGCGAACGGATCGCCGCGGTTGGTCGTGCCCAGGATGGTGCCGCCCTGGCGCAGCACGTTGCCGGTGAAGCGGCCGGGCACCAAATCCTCGCAATCGACTGGCCGGCGCATCAACCCCAGCGTGCCCTCGCGGATGCCGATGACCTGCCAGCCATAGGTTCCCGTGGCGCGGAAGACCACCGCACGAAGGACGGCGTTCAGGCCGGCGCAATCGCCGCCGCTGGTCAGGATGCCGATGCGCTCGATCGCCGCCATGGCCTAGCCCTTTCCGCTCGAACCCACATCCCGCATGACTATTCCCAGATTCGCACCTCGTGTTCAACTCGCACCGTGCGCGAGCCGCCTCGAAATCTGTTATGGTCGGACAGGAGCGGGACGATGGCGGATTCAGGTTCGGAAGATCAGGCGGCACTGCGCCAGAAGCTCGCCAATCTCCGGAGCGAGCACCGCGACCTCGACGAGGTGATTGCACGCGTCGCCGAACGGGCGCCGTTCGACCAGCTTCAGATGCAGCGGCTGAAGAAGCGCAAGCTCGCGCTCAAGGACCAGATCGCGCAGCTGGAAAGCCGTCTCGTTCCCGACATCATCGCATGAAAGGCTGAACGCGCCGGCCCTCAGCCCGCGTCGCCGCTGGCGGGGGTGGTGCGCGACGCGGCGCCGGCTTCCGTCCCGGTGTCCTCGCCTTCGGCTCCGCCCTCCCCTTCGGCCTTGCCGGGTGCGGGCAGGGCGTCGGTGCGGTTCAGCCGTACGCGCGCGGGCGGCGCGTCGCCCTGCTTGTCGATGCCGAAATAGATCGTGCGGTGCGGGAACGGGATCTCGATCCCCAGCTCGTCGAACCGCTTCTTCATGCGGCGATTGAACTCGCGCCCGACGGTCCACTGCTCGATCGGCAAAGTGGTGATGCGCGCCTTGATGACGACCGCATTGTCGCCGAAGCTGTCGACGCCCAGCACCTCGAGCGGGTTGATGATCTTCGGCCCGAACGTCTCGTCGGCCTGCATCTCGGCGCCGATGGCCTTCAGCACCTCGGCCACCTCGTCCACGTCCTCGCGATAGGCGACGCCCACCTCGAACACGTAGCGCGAGAAGTCCTTGGTGAAGTTCTCGACGGCGGTCACCTCGCTGTAGGGGATGATGTGCACGTTGCCGTCGAGCGAGCGCAGCCGCACCGTGCGGATGGTCAGCGACTCGACAAGGCCGGAATGGCCGCCCGCCGTCACCACGTCGCCGACCGCGATCTGGTCCTCGGACAGGATGAAGATGCCGGTGACCAGGTCCTTCACCAGCGTCTGCGAGCCGAACCCGACGGCAAGCCCGATCACGCCCGCGCCCGCGAGCAGCGGTCCGATATTGACGCCGAGCTCGGACAGGATGGTGAGGCCGGCGAGCGCGGTCAGCACCACCCCCGTCGTCGTGCGGGCGAGCGGCAGCAGCGTGCGGGCGCGCTGGGTCATGCGCACCGTCGTGTCGCGGCGGCTCAGCGCGCGCTCGATGACGGCGGAGACCAGCTCCCACGCGAACACCGCGCCGACGACGATGCCGGCGATCAGGATCGCGCGCGCGGTGACCAGGCGGCCGGCGTCGGAATCGATCCAGGCGATGGTGTCGAGGCCCCAGCTCGCCAGGATGGCGAAGGCGGCGGCGAGATAGACCAGCCCGACGGCGATCGCCTGCATCACCGCGAGATAGCGGTTGGCGCGCGCCTCGAGGCCGGGATAGCGGCGGCGCAGCTCCTCCGAGATCGCGAACACCCGGTTGAGCCCGCGCCGCACCGCCTGCGCCGCGATCCGCGCGGCGAGCAGGATCACCACCGTCAGCAGCGAGGCGCGCCCGACATAGGTGAAGCCGTCCTGGATCTCCAGCGCCCACACCGCGTACATGCCGCCGGCATAGAGGATGGCGATCACGTGCCACACGTCGGCCAGGCGCGCGCGGATGCCGCCCCAGCTGCGGTACGGCCGGTCGGCCTCGGGTCGTCCGGCCAGCCAGCGCGCCACCGAGTGGCGCGTCTGCAGGATCAGCACAACGACCAATAGCGCGACGACCAGCCCGACCAGCTTGACCAGCGCGTCGTAGGCGGACGGGTCGAGCCCCAGCAGCAGCCCCGCCTCGGCCAGCATCCAGCCATAGATCGCGACGTTGGCAAGGCGGCGCACCCAGACATAGGCGTAGCTCGCGTCCTCGTCCCGCATCGGCACGACGCGAAGCCCCGGCAGTGACGGCAGGAACACGGCCTGGGCGAGCACCGCCACGGCGCGCGCCAGCGCGATCGCGTTGATCAGCGCCAGCGCGACCAGCCGCGTCGCCGGGCTTGGGCTTATCAGCGGCAGCACCAGATAGCCCGCGGCGACGAACGCGGCGACCGGGGCGAGGTCGAGCACCACCCACGTCGCGAGATAGACGATGCGGATCCAGACATGCCCGGTCGTGCGCGCCTCCAGCGCGCGGCGCGGCCGGCCGAGCGCCAGCCGGACGATCGCGCCGGCGATCGCGGCGGCCGCCAGTGCCAGCGCCACCTTCCACGCGACGGCGAGCCACCGGTTGCGCGTTTCCGGCGAGGCGAGCTGCGTCCGCACCCGGTCGATCACCTTGGGCGCGTCGATCACCGCCGAGGCGCCGCCGACCAGGTAACGGCTGATCGTATCGATGCGTGCCGACACGGCCGACATGACGCGCGCCCCGGCGCCGGGCTTGGCGGCCGGCGCCGCCGCCTTCTCCTGCGCGGCCAGCATCAGCTCCAGCTCGGCGACCAGCTTGTCGCGCTTGGCGTCGTCCTTGAGCGTGTCGACCAGGTCGCGGAGCTGGGCGGTCGTCGATTTGGTGGCGGTCTCGGCGGGCGCGGTCTGGGCGGGCGCGGTCTGGGCGGGCGGATTCGCCGGCGCGGGCTGCGCCGGCGCGGGGCCGGACCACAGCACCGCGGCGGCAAGCACGAGCGCCAGCCCGGCGGCGAGGCGCCGGCGAAGGGTTCGCGTCCCCCTCATCCGCTCAGTGCATCGCACCGGGCGGCCCCGCGGCGCGCCGCCGCGGCCGGTCCGAGGTCGGGCCGGCGTGATGGTGGACCATGCGCCAGGCACCGTCCTCGCGCACGAACAGGTTGGTGGCGACGGTGAACCCGCCCTCCAGCTCCTCGAAGCAGATCACCATCGCGCACTCGCCCAGCAGGTGCGCGTGCGCATCGTGGCACGCGATGGCCGGCGAGTCGGGGTTCTCCATGATCGCCGTCCAGCTTTCCAGCACCGCGTCGCGCCCGGAGATCGGCCCCCAGCCGGGATGGCAGCACGCCACCGGCGCATGCGCCGCCCACAGCGCGCGCATCGCCGCGACGTCGCGGTCGCAGAAGGCCCGGTAGAACGCCTCGTTGGCGAACAGCGCCGCCTGCTCGTCCCGTTCCGACATCGCTATCCCCGTCTGCGCCGGCGGCAGGGCCGGCGCTGGCTCGCTGGTCGATCGTGAGGCTGCGTAGGCCGGTTTTTGTATCGCCCCGCCCCGGCCGGATCAACCGCCACGCCGTCGCGGGCCCGCCGGGCGGCCGTGCCGCTGCCATGCCGCACCGGAACCGTCACCCGCCCATCGACTCGGCCGGCAATTTGTTCCTAGAATGTTCTCATGCCACCCCGCCAGCGCGTCGGCCCCATCCGCACCCTGTCCGAAGCCTGCGAGGCGCGCCGCCCGCTCTGGTTCCTCTGCCTCAATTGCGGCCACGCCCACCGCGTCGAGCCGCGCGCCCTGGTGCTCCAGGTCCGGCGCGACCTGACCCTCGATGCGCTCCGCTGGCGGCTCAAATGCCGGCGCTGCCACATGCGGCATCGGGCGACGGTGATCGTGGACGATCAGGGCGAGGTGGCGGGGCGGTGAGAGAGCCCGGCGGCAATCCGAATTGCCGCGGAATCCATAGGGATGGGGGGGGGCGTGGTGCCGCCCTGATTTTAGCGGATCGTCCGGAAGGCCGCGCCTTGCACTTCAATGAATATGCGGCCGTCCCCTTCTTCTTGGGCGATTAGCCATTCAGATTCGATCAGCGACAGACCAGCCCTTATTCGGGCCGCCGCCTGGGGTTCAGCGCATCGCAGGTCGATTTTGCTGAGCTTTCTTAGACGCCTTTGGCTGACGCTAAAACGGGAAGCCAATTCCGCGAAATCGCGCCGGTTGTAGGTAATCAAGATTGCTTCATTGGCAGCGCTCGCAATAGCTACCACAATGTCAGCAGAATCCTTAGCGATAACGTCCCTCTGATAAATCACGTCGTGCTCCGCCTCGGAGAGAGCGCGACCTACAGAGTCTGGAACACAGTTGTCGAGGAAGAACTTGAGCCGTGGGCGCTCAGGCACTATGCCGCCGAGCGCCGCTCCTCAAAATCGAGTGCAGCTTGAATGTCCTGTTCCGTTAGATCGGGGTACTCAATCATGATTTGGGCGGAAGTATATCCAGCCTCGTGAAAGCGCTTGATCGCCGCCGTCGGTATGCGGGTGCCAGAGACCACCGGCGCGTTTTGGACAATGGCGCGGTTCTGTGAGACCGAGCCGATATGATCCGAACGACGCACTGTGAACCGTGCCACCGCTTCGCGCGTATCCGAAGTTACAACGGCGAGTGGAATAGCCAGCGCATATTGTCCGCTTACGATCTCGCGCGGGATGCCTGATTCTGGATCGGCGAAAAGGACACGCTTTTTTAGGACGTAGAGCGTGGTCCTAGTCCACCGTTCGTCGTCGAGGTGACTCAGCTTGTCCTTGACTTCTCGGAGATGCTGCAGGGAAACGCCGAGATCGATCCGTAGTGCCTTCAGAACACGCAGTGAAACAAGGTCGCGGAAAGAGTAAACACGACTGAACGGCGTGCGTCGATTCTCGGCACCGAACTCAGGTTTGAAGAAACCCGTGCGATCCCAGTAGGCAAGGCGACGCCCAGTCAGCCCTGTAAGCTGGGCAACCTGCTCCTCCGTGAATGCCGCGCTGACGTTAGCCTTTACCACAAGTCTTCTCCACCAAGGACCGAGTCTAGCACTTGGAGATATGGGGCAGTAAGTACAATTATCGAGGATGGGTCATTGACATCATGTGAAGCGGTGCACCCGGTCTGGGTCGGATGCGCGCCCATCTCGCGTCCCCTTCAGGATTTGGGAAGGGGTGTGCGGGTATGAAAAGGGAATGGCGCGCCCGAGAGGATTCGAACCCCTAACCCCCAGATCCGTAGTCTGGTGCTCTATCCAGTTGAGCTACGGGCGCAGCACCGGGGGCGCGGAAGGTCCGCACCCGGCCGGAAGGCGGCGGACGTTAGTCGAATTGCCAGGGCGTGGCAAGCGCGCGTGGCACGCGCGCGCGGCAGGCGTGCTGGGCGCGGAATCGGGCGGGCGACTCAGTAAGGTTCCTAATCCACCTTGTTCGCGCGCCGACCAGACTGTATGATGCAAATCGGCCGATGGACGTGAAGAATCGCGATAATTTCCAATAATTTGGGCCGGCGTTGCGGGTTGGCCAATAAGGTGGGGGAATGGGGGTGAACTCTCCGATGGCCCAAGCGAGAACCCTTGCGGCAGCGATTTGCGCTGGCCTGATTCTGGCCGGCTGCTCGTTCGTCTCGGACGTGCTGTACCCTTCGATCACTGGCGAGGAGCCGTCGGGCAACGGTGCCGCGCAGCCGACCATGGCGGCCTCGGGCGGGGCGCAGCAGATTCCGGCCTCCGCCGCCGAAAGCAATTCGCAGCCGACGCTCAGCCCCGCGCCGCCGCCGATGCTCGGCACCGGCCAGTTCACCCCGCCCGCGGTCACGCCCGGCGCGCCGACCGGCACGTTCGTCGGCCAGAAGGTGGTGCAGTTCCGCGGCGAGCTGCAGGCGCTGCAGGAACAGATCCGCGATGAGAACGGCGTGCTCCAGGGGATCCGCGGCCAGACCGTGCAGCATTCCGAGCGCTATCACGCCACCGTCGGCGCGATCCAGGCGCGGCTGCAGGTGGGCACGACGCCGGGCAACCCGATCCTGGTGAGCCAGTGGAACGCGGCCCAGGGGCTTCTCGACCAGATCAGCTCCGACGTGGCCCAGATGAACTCGCTGGCCAACCGCGTGTCGGGCACGTCGACGCTCTCGTCCTATCTGCTCGAATCGGTGCGCGCGGCCTACGGGCTCTCGGGCGCCGTGGACGAGGATCATCGCCAGCTCTCGATCCTCGAGGACGAGGTGAACCGCACCGTGGTCACCATCGACCGGCTGCTGAACGAGCTGTCCTCCGATATCGGCCGCCAGAGCGCCTATCTGGCGACCGAGCGGTCGAACCTGACGGCGCTGTCGCTCGCCATCAAGAACGGCGAGCTCTACGGCTCCAGCCTCGCCAATCGCGCCTTCCAGTCCTCGGCGCCGGTCGCCTCGGCCGCGCCGACCTCGCTGCCGGGCGATAGCGCGCGCCGCCGGCCGCTGGTGGTGATCCGCTTCGACCGGCCCAACGTCGAGTATTCCCAGGCGCTGTACACGGCGCTGTCGGGCGCCCTCAACCGCCGGCCGAATGCGCAGTTCGACCTGGTGGCGGTCGCGCCCCAGTCGGGCACGCCGGCGGAGGTCACCCGCGCCCAGAACCAGTCGAAGCGCGAGGCGGAGAAGGTGCTGCGCTCGATGTCGGAGATGGGCCTGCCGATGGAGCGGGTCCGCCTTTCCGCGATGACCAGCACGGGCGCCGAGACCAACGAGGTGCATATCTACGTGCGCTGAGGGCGCGTTCCGGTCCGCCGTCGGCCTCACCCTGAGCCTGTCTAAGGGCGAGGCGAACTTGAGACGGCGCCGGGGCGACCTGCAGGCGAGCTATTCGCCGCCGGCGACCGCCACGCCCGGCGCATCGATCTCCCGCGCCGGCAGGCGGCAGGTGAGGCGGGTGCCGACCCCCTCGTCCGAATCGAGCTCGACCACGCCGCCGTGCAGCTCGATGAAGCTCTTCACCAGCGAGAGCCCGAGCCCGGCGCCATGGCGCGCCTCGGGCTGGGTGCCGCGCTCGAACTTGCCGAACACGCGGCCGTGGTCCTCGCGCGGGATGCCGATGCCGGTGTCCTGGAACACGAGCTCCACTGCCTCGGAGGTGCGCCGCGCAACCAGGTGGATCGAGCCGTTCTCGGGTGTGAACTTCACCGAGTTCGAGAGGATGTTGAACAGCGCCTGTTTCAGCCGGCGTTCGTCGGCGACGATCACGCCGATGTCGGACGGGCAGTCGAACTCGATGGTCAGGTTCTTCTTGCGCGCCCGCTCGCGCGTCAGCGCCAGCACGCTCGACAGCATGCGGTAGAGGTCGATCGATTCCAGCTCCAGCGACATGTGCCCGGCCTCGATGGTGGCGAGGTCGAGGATGTCGTTGATCAATGACAAAAGGCGCTGCGACGATTCCAGGATGCCGCGGCTGTACTCGATCTGGCGCGGGTTGAGCGAGCCGAAATACTGGTCGGTCAGGATCTCGGCGAAGCCGATGATGGTGTTGAGCGGCGTGCGCAGCTCGTAGGACACGTTGGCGATGAACTCGGACTTCAGCCGGTCGGCGGTCTCCAGCGCTTCGTTGCGTTCGCGCAGCGCGCGCTCGACGCGCGTCGAATCGCTGACGTCGAGATAGCTGAGCAGCACCGCCCCGTCGGGCAGCGGCACCGAGGCGTATTCCAGCACCGAGCCGTCGGTGCGTTCCAGCCGGCCGCTGCGCGCGGCACGGTCGGTCAGAAGCTCGATGGTCTCGTCCCTTTGTGCGGTCCACCCGTCGCCGTCGGCGAAGAACGGGCGCATCCGGTCGACCAGCTCGTTGATGCGCATGCCGGCGCGCAGCACCTCGTCCGGGATGTGCCACATGCGACCGAACGCAGGGTTGGACAGCTTCAGCCGCCCGTCGGCGCCCATCACCGCCACGCCTTCGTAGAGGTTGTCGAGCGTCTCGCGCTGCACCTCGATCAACGTGTTGTACAGCCGCTCGAGCGCCAGCGCGTCGGTCACGTCCTCCCAGGTGAACAGCAACCCGCCGAGCGGGTGCGGCGTCACCACCATGCGGAAGGTCGTTTCGTCCGGCAGATGGACCAACTCCTCCGACGGCTCGATCAGAGATGTGAACAGCGCCTGCGTGTCGCGCTTGAAGGCCGGGAAGTCGGCCACCTCGGGCAGCTTGCGGCGCTCGCGCATCGCCTCCAGCACGTCGCCGATCTCGGGCTCCGTGCGCACCCACGCCTCGTCCAGCTCCCAGGTGCGCAGGAAGGCGTTGTTGAAGAACTTGAGGCGCTTGTCGGCGCCGTAGATGGCGAGCGCGGTGCCGAGATTGTGCAGCACCTCCTCATGGCCCTCGATGTGGCGCGCCAGCTCCATCTCGGCGGTCTCGACGGCGGTGCGGTCCAGCATGTAGCCGGCGGTGCCCTCGCCACGCGGATCCGGCGCCTCGCCGATCTCGACCAGCCGCCGCTCGCCGCCGATCACCACATGGCGCGCCTCCGTGGCGGCAGTGCCGGTCTCGTGCACGCGGCGCGCAAGTGCGTGCCCATCTCCCGCGGCGATCTCCGGCGCCGCGCCGCTGCCGTCATCGGAGGCGACGGCATTCTCGTACGCGCGGTTGACGAAGACCGGGCGCAAATTGCCATCGCGCCGCCAGACCGGGATCGGCACCAGGTCGAGAAGGGTGCGCAACCCGTCGCGTTCGGCGACAAGCCGCGTGCGCGCCTCGGTCGCGGTGGTCACGTCCTCGAACCACAGCACGGCGAGGCCCGGCTCCTTGCCCGACGCAACGCGGCGTCCCGAGATGCGCAGCGTCCGTCCGTCACGCGTGGCCAGCGTCGCGTCGTATAAGATGCCGCCGGCCTGCATCGTGCCGATGCCGCGCGTCAGCGATGCGGCGCCCTCCGCGTCGAGGCAGGCCGCCACCGCGTCGAGCCCGATCGCGTCACCCTTCGCACCCACCAGGGCGGCGAGGCCGGGTGAGGCGCTGTCCGCCCCGGTGGCGAGGTCGCGGCACACGAACTGCTCGGAGCGGGCGGCGAGAACGGCGTCGGAACAGGCGGCGCGCGCGGCCAACACGTCGCACCGGGCGGTTTCGGCGATCAGGCGGCGACGGTAGCGCCAGGCGAGGCCGATTGCGACGGCAGCGACGAAGGTCGCGAGCGCGCTTCCGGCGACGGCGGTGCCATCGGCTGCGAATGCAGCGCCCGGCCAAAGTGCCACGACGATGGCGCCCGTCGTGCGCATGTGCCCCCCCCGCGTGTCGGCCAACCCCACATGGGGTTTTCCACAGGCGAGGTTAAGAATCTGTGCGCCGAAGCGCAAGCGGCCCGCGCAGGGGACCGCTTGCGGGTCATCCTGGCCGGTTGGCAGCGGCCAGCGCGTCGAGCCCCGCCCGGTAGTCGGGATAGGCGAGCGCGACGCCCAGCTCGCGCTTGATCCGCGTGTTCGATACCTTGCGCGCCTCGGTGAAGAAGCTGCGCGCGCTGGCCGACAGCATCGCCTCGTCGAACGGCTCGGCGGGCGGCAAGGGCGTGCCGGTCAGCCGGCAGGCATATTCCACGACCTCGTTGCCGGGCGCGGGCTCGTCGTCGCTGACATTGTAGACCGCGCCGGGATTGGGCTGGGCGATCGAGGCCAGCAGGGTTGCCACCGCGTCGTCGACATGGATGCGGGAGAAGACGTGCCCCTCCTTGACGATGCGCCGCGCCGAGCCGCCGCGCACCCGGTCGAGCGGGCTGCGGCCCGGCCCATAGATCCCGGCCAGGCGGAAGACGTGCGCCGCCAGCCCGTGGGCCCGGTGCAGCTCGAACCAGCCGAGCTCGGCATCGGCGCGGCGGCGGCCGCGCTCGCCCGTCGGGCGGGCCATCATCCGCTCATCGACCCAGCGGCCGCCGGCATCGCCATACACCACCGTCGAGGAGAGGTAACCCGCCCAGGCGGGGGCCAACGCCACGATGTCGTCCTTGTGGAAGCGCAGCACCGGGTCGCCGTCGGGATCGGGCGGCACCGAGGACAGGACATGCGTCGCGCCGGCAAGCGCCGCCGTCGCATCCTCCATCCTTTCCGTTCCGTCGAAGGCATAACTCGCGACGCCGAGCGCCGAAAGCTTGGCCTGCTTGGCCGCATTGCGCGATGTGCCGGCGATGGTCCAGCCCAGCGGCAGAAGGCGCGTTGCCAGGGTCAGCGCGACATAGCCGAGCCCGAAGCAGAACAGCCGGCCGGTTGGAAGCGACTCCATGCAACTGTCACTTGCGCCGCCACGCGAGAGGCCCGACTTTACCGGGGCGTAGCACGCCGAAGCAAGGCGCGGGGAGTGGCATGGCTCGATGGTATGCGGTTTCAGTGGTCGCCGTCGCGCTGATCTCGGGTCCGGCCGCGCTGGCCGCGGCGCCGGCCGAGCCGCAAGCGAAATCGACGGCGACGGGGCCTGAAGCCTATGCGTCCTGCATGGCGACGGCGCGGACCGATCCGCAGAAGGGCGTCGAGCGCGCGCTCGCCTGGCGCAAGACGGGCGGCGGGGCGGCGGCCGAGCACTGCCTCGCCACCGGGCTTGTCGGGCGCGGCGACGCGGCGGAGGGGGCCGAGCTGCTGGAGGAGCTGGCGGGCAGCGAGAACAAGGCGCTCGCCGGCATGCGCGCGCGCCTCTACGACCAGGCCGGGCGCGCCTGGATGGCCGCGGGCCGCGACCGGCGCGCCTGGGACGCGCTGACCGACGGGCTGAAGCTCGACCCGCAATCGTCGGACCTGCTGGTCGACCGCGCCATCGTCAATGCCGGGCTCGGCCTTCCGTGGGACGCGATGGACGATCTCGACCGGGCACTGCAGCTCGCCCCCGGCCGGGCCGATGCGCTGGTGCTGCGCGCCGCCGCGTGGCGCCGGCTCAATCATCCCGAGCTGGCCGCCGACGACATCGACCGCGCGCTCGCCGTCGCGCCGGGCAATGCCGACGCGCTGCTCGAGCGCGGCAACCTCCATCGCGCCAAGGGCGACACGGCCCTGGCGCGGGCCGACTGGATGGAGGTGCTGCGCCGCGACCCCAAGGGCGCGGCGGCCGAGATCGCCCGGCGCAACATCGAGACCATGGACGTCAAAGCGCGGTAACGCGCGTTCCGCGCGGGCGGAAGATGGTCCAAAATCCGCGTCTAACCCGCTGATTCTTACCGATTCTGGCGGTTGACAGGCGTTGCGCGGCGCAACATACTCTGCGGCTTTTCCGGCCCGGCAGGTATTCTGTCCACGGGCCAAGGATCGGAAAAGTGCCGTGACCACGGCCGTCATGAATACCTACGCACGCATCGACCTCGCCTTCGAGCGGGGCCAGGGCGTCTATCTTTTTGCCACCGACGGTACCCGCTACCTCGATTTCGGCTGCGGCGTCGCGGTGACCGCGCTCGGCCACACGCATCCGCATCTGGTGGCCAAGCTGTCCGAGCAGGTTGGCAAGCTCTGGCATTGCTCGAACCTCTACCGCGTGCCGGAGCAGGAGCGACTGGCCGAACGGCTGGTGGCCAACTCGTTCGCCGACGCCGCATTCTTCTGCAACTCGGGTGCCGAGGCGGTCGAGGCCGGCATCAAGCTGGTGCGCAAGTACCACGACGATAGCGGCCACCCGGAGCGCTACCGGATCATCACGTTCGAGGGCAATTTCCACGGCCGCACCCTCGCCACCATCTCGGCCGGCAACAATGCGGGCCACCGCAAGGGGTTCGAGCCGGTCGTCGACGGGTTCGACCCGGTGGCGTTCGGCAACCTCAACGAGGTGCGCAACGCGATCACCGCCCAGACGGGCGGCATCCTGGTCGAGCCGGTGCAGGGCGAGGGCGGCATCCGCCCTGCCGATCCGCGCTTCCTCGAAGGGCTGCGCGCCGTTTGTGACGAGTTCGGCCTGCTGCTGTTCATGGACGAGGTGCAGACCGGGTTCGGCCGCACCGGCAAGCTGTTCGGCTACCAATGGTCGGCCGCCGCGCCCGACGTGATGGCACTGGCGAAAGCGCTGGGCGGCGGGTTCCCGACCGGGGCGCTGCTCGCGCGCGGCGAGGTCGCCAAGTCGTTCGTGCCCGGCGCGCACGGCTCGACCTTCGGGGGCAACCCGCTCGCCATGGCCGCGGCGAACGCCTCGCTCGACGTGATGCTCGCCGACGGGTTCCTTGCCCGCGCCGCCGCGAAGGGCGAGGCGCTCCTCGCGCGCACCCGGCAGATCGCCAAGGCGCATCCCAAGGTGCTGGCCGAGGCGCGCGGCCGCGGGCTGATGATCGGGCTCAAATGCGTGGTGCCCAACGTGGCGCTGAACGACGCGCTGCGCCGCCACAACGTCCTGGCGGTGCTGGCCGGGGACAACGTGGTGCGGTTCCTGCCACCACTGATCATCGAGGACGCGCATATCGACGAGGCGTGCAACGCGCTCGAGGCGGCGTGCCGGGACCTCGCGTCATGACCGCGAACAGCGTGCGTCACTTCCTCGATCTCGACCGGCTCGATGCGCAGACGTTGCGGCGTATCCTCGAGATTGGCGTCGCCTACAAGACGGGCGAACTGACCGGGCCCGAGGCGCGCCCGCTGGCCGGCAAGACGCTGGCGATGATGTTCGAGCGCCCTTCGACGCGCACCCGCGTGTCGTTCGAGGTGGCGATGAAGCAGCTCGGCGGCGAGGTGGTGGTGCTGTCGCCGACCGAGATGCAGCTCGGGCGCGGCGAGACGGTGGCCGACACCGCGCGCGTCCTGTCGCGCTATGTCGACGCCGTGATGGTGCGCATCCTCGATCACGCGAAGCTGGCGGAACTGGCCGCGAATGCGACCGTGCCGGTGATCAACGGCCTGACCTCGCACTCGCACCCGTGCCAGCTCATGGCGGACGTGATGACGTTCGAGGAGCATCGCGGCCCGATCAAGGGGCGTGTCGTGGCATGGTCGGGCGACGGCAACAACATGGCGACGACCTGGATCCAGGCGGCCGCGCGCTTTTCGTTCGAGATCCGCGTCGCGAGCCCCGAGGCGCTGCGCCCGCCGGCCGAAATCGTCACCTGGGCGCGCAAGCACGGCGCGCGCGTCGTTCTGACCAAGCATCCGGAGGAAGCGGTCGAGGGCGCCGACTGCGTGGTGACCGACACGTGGGTGTCGATGGGTCGCGAGGCGGATACGCGTCACAACCTGCTGGCGCCGTTCCGGGTGGACGACCGGCTGATGGCGCGCGCGGCGCCCAATGCCATCTTCATGCATTGCCTGCCCGCCCACCGCGAGGACGAGGTGACGGGTTCGGTGCTCGACGGGCCGCAATCGGTGGTGTGGGACGAGGCCGAGAACCGGCTGCATGCGCAGAAGGGCATCCTGACCTGGTGCATGTGCTGAATGGCGGCCGGTAGCACTGCGCACGTTCCCGACGACCTGATCCAGCCCTTCCAGATCGAGAATTTCGGGCTGCGCGGCCGGCTGGTGCGGCTCGGCCCGCTGGTCGATTCCATCCTCGGCAAGCACGACTATCCCGAGCCGGTGGCCGAGATGCTGGGCGAGCTTCTGGCGCTCGCCGCCGTGCTGGCCGGCGCGCTGAAGTTCGACGGCGTGTTCTCGGTCCAGACGCAGGGCAACGGGCCAGTGCGCTTCATGGTGGCCGACGTGACGACCGACGGGGCGATGCGCGGCTACGCCCAGTACGACAAGGCGAAGATCGCGTCGCTCGCCGGCGACGCGCATGAGGCCGGCGAGCGCGTGCCGCGCCTTCTCGGCACCGGCTACCTCGCGTTCACCGTCGACCAGGGGCCGGACACCGAGCGCTACCAGGGCATCGTGGACCTGGCCGGCGCGACCCTGGCCGAGGTCGCGCACAACTATTTCCGCCAGTCCGAGCAGATGGATGCGGCGGTGAAGCTCGCCGTCGGGCGCATACACGAGGCCAGCGGCGACAACTGGCGCGCGGCCGGGATGATGGTGCAGCGCATGCCCGACGCGGCACGCCAGCGCGTCTCGGGCGAGACCGGCGACGAGGACGAGGACGACGCGTGGCGCCGCGCCGTTGTGATGATGGGCGCGTCCACCACCGGCGAGCTTCTGGACCCCGGCCTTCATCCGCACCGGCTGCTCTACCGCCTGTTCCACGAGGACGGGGTCCGCGTGTTCGGCCCGGTGGAGCTGTCGGCCGGCTGCCGCTGCTCGCGCGAGCGGGTGGAGCGCACGCTGCGCTCCTTCCCGAAAAGCGAGATCGCCGAGATGAAGACCGACGACGGGCTGGTCGTGGTCACCTGCGAGTTCTGCGCCACCGACTACGTGTTCGACGATCCGGCGCTCGACGCGTTGTATGACGGCGACTGAACGCCACGGCGACGAATGGGGGAGCCTGACATGAGGCCAAGCGGCTGGTTGCGGGGATTGGTGTTGGTGCTCGGTGTCGTCGCGCTCGCCGCGTGCTCGTCGACGCCGCCCGCGCCGCAATTCCCGGAGATCACCTTCACGCATTTGCCGCCGATCCGGCTCGAAGTGGCGCGCATCGACGTGGTGCTTGAATATGCCGCGCCCGGCGTCCGACCGAATGTCGAGCAGCTTTTTCCCGTGCGACCCGCGGCAGCGGCCGAGCGCTGGGCGCACGACCGGCTGCGCGCGGTGGGGGGCGACGGCGTCGCGCGCGTGGTGATCAAGCAGGCGACCGTGGTGGAGGTGAAGCTGCCGCGCACGACCGGCCTGCCTGGGGTGTTCACCACCGACCAGGCATGGCGCTATGACGGCGTGCTCGAGGTTTCGGTCGAGGTGCTGGGCCGCACGGACGGGCGGCACGGCTCGGTCTCGGCGCGCGCGATGCGCTCGCGCACCGCGCCCGAGAACATCACGCTGAACGAGCGCGACAGGCTGTGGTTCGGCCTGACCGAAGCGCTGGTCAACGACATCAACGCCTCGCTCGACCGCCAGATCCACGCCCATTTCGGCGTGTTCATGCCGACATAGGAGAATACGCGCTGACCGCGACGGGCGACGAGACATGGGGCGGGTCCTGGACCCGCCCCTCGCCGTTTGCACCGTGGCGCCGGCTCAGCTGCCTGGATGATATAGCAGCGACTTCAGCTTCTCGTAGTCGACGCTGTATTTCAGCTTGTCGTTCTCGGCCCACTTCGCGTCGTAGATGGTCTTGAGGTAGGCCTTCCGGACCTCGCCGGTCAGCTCGACGTCCTTGACGCCCGCCTTCTTGAGCTTGGCGTCGTCTTCGCGGCCCTTCTTTTCGAGGATCGCCGAGCCCTTGGTCTCGTACTCGCGTGCGTACTTCGTCAGCATGTCCTGCTGCGCCGTGGTCAGGCTTTTCCACTTCTCGAGGTTGACGAGGGTCAGCAGGCTCGCGCCATAGAAGGACGGGGTGATGCGGTACTTGATGAACCGCTCCCAGCCGTACTTGGCGATCGAGCCCCACGGCCAGCACAGGCCGTCGACCACGCCGCGCTCGAGCCCGGCATAGACGTCCGACGGGGCCATCACGATGGTGGTCGCGCCCATCGCCTGGAGAAGCGGCCGATAGAGCCCGGTGGTGCGCATCTTGAGGCCGTTGAGGTCGAGCCCGGTCGTGGTGCTGAGCTTTGGCTGTTTCAGAAGGTAGGTGTAGAAAAACTGCGCCTTGAAATCGGTCCAGGCGAGGATGTGGGCGTTCAGCCCGCTGTTCCAAGCCTGCTCCATCATGTCCCACGCGCCGTTCTTGCGGATCTCCTCCAGCGACACGTTCTGCACGCCCGGCAGATGCGCCTCGGGCAGGATGCCGCCGTAATAGGCTCCCGGGCAGGCGATCATGTCGACCAGCCCGCGCTTCAGGGCCGGGGCCTGCTTCTGGAACGGGGTCACTTCGGGCCCGCCCAGATAGCGGATATGCACCGGCCCTTTCGCGGCGTTGAGGGGATCGACCATCGTCTGGAACATGGCCTGCGTGAAATCGTGATTGCGCGCGAGGCACGTGGTCATCTTGAGCGTGGCCGTGTCGGCGGCCTGTGCCGAGACGCCGAGAGTCAACGCGACGGCACCCGCGAATATCGCGGCAGTTGTCCTTCTGAACATCTCCAGTGATCTCCCAATTATGGTTGTCATTGCGCCCGGCGCGGGAGATGGCTGTTCAGGCTGGAAAAGTGACGCTGGACTATGCGAATCCTTGGCGTTAATCCCGCACCGACGAGGTCAGTTTATCAGATTTCACGTTTCGTACACGGCACGTTGCCGTTCCCGAAACGGAAAGTCGGGGTGCCAGGGTGAGCGCGGAAACGGATGTGATGATTGCCGGCGGCGGGCCGGTCGGGCTGGTGCTCGGGCTCGTGCTCGCCCATCACGGCGTGGACGTGACGATCTGCGAGCGCAACGCGACCACCACGCGCCATCCCAAGATGGACGTGACCAACTGCCGCTCGATGGAGATCTTCCGCCGGCTCGGCATCGCCGAGCGGCTGCGCGCGAAGGCCGTGCCCCCCGACCACAACATGGACGTTTCGTGGGTCACCCACATGTCGGGCCACGAGATTCACCGGTTCCGCTATGCCAGCGTGAACGCGGCGCGCGCGCGGTTCCGCGCGGTGAACGATGGTGCGCAACCGCTCGAGCCGAACATGCGCATCTCCCAGGTGCTGATCGAGCCCGAGCTGCGCGACGTGCTGCGCACGCGCCCAACGGTAACGCTGCGCTACGGCACAGCGGTGGAGTCGTTCGCCCAGGATGCGGACGGGGTGACGACCACGATCCGGTCGGACGGCACGACGGAGACCGTGCGCTCGCGCTACCTCGTCGGCTGCGATGGCGGCGGCAGCGTCGTGCGCCGCGCGCTTGGGATCGGTCTTGCGGGCGAGGCGTCGATCCGCCAGCGCTATTTGATCCATTTCCGGTCCACGGCGCGCGAGGTGCTGCAGCGCTGGGGCATCGCCTGGCACTATCAGTCGCCGCCCTTCGGCATCCTGATCTGCCAGGACGATCGCGAGATCTGGACGCTGCATGGGGTCATTCCCGAAGGGGCCGGCCCCGAGGCGGTGGACCCGCGCGAGCTGCTCTCACGGTTCCTCGGCACAGAGATCGAGTGCGAGATATTGCAGGCCAATTTGTTCGATGCGCACCTGCTGCTGGCCGACCGCTATCGCGAGGGGCGCGTGTTCCTGGCGGGCGATTCGGCGCACCAGTACATCCCGACCGGCGGGTACGGCATGAATACCGGCGTCGGCGACGCCTACGACCTGGGCTGGAAGCTGGCCGCGCAGCTCGCCGGCTGGGGCGGCGACGGGCTGCTCGCCAGCTACGAGCCCGAACGGCGGCCGGTGGGGCGGCGCAACCTGGAAGGGGCGCGGCTGCACGCCGAGACCAAGGGCCGCATCGGCGCGCTGTGGGACTCGCGGCTCGACGCGGACGGCCCGGAGGGCGACCGGCTGCGCGCCGAGATCGGGGCCAAGATCGCCGCCATCGGCAACGCGGAGAACGAGAGCCTGGGGATCGAGCTCGGCTATCGCTATGACGATTCGCCCGTGATCTGCGCCGAGCCGGGCGCGCCGGCGCTCGAGACGCTGCGTTACAAGCCGGGCACCTGGCCCGGCATGCGCGCGCCGAGCCTCTACCTTGCCGACGGGCGGGCGCTGTTCGATTTGTTCGGGCCGGGCTTCACCCTGGTCGCGTTCGCCGGCGCGGAGACGGCGGGCTTCGCCCGTGCGGCCGCAGAGCGCGCCATGCCGCTCGCGATCCTGGCGCTCGACGATGCCCACGCGCGGAAGGTCTACGAGCGCGACCTCGTTCTGGTCCGTCCCGACCAGCACGTCGCCTGGCGCGGTGCCGCACCGCCCGCCGATCCCGGCGCGATCCTCGACCGGGTGCGCGGTGGGGGCGTTTCAGCGTAGCCGGAAGATGCCGGTAAGGACAGGGCCGCTCGCCCTCAGGACCCTGTCTCGGGCAGCTTCACCCCGTTGCCCCAGAGGCGGATGCCGCCGATCAGCCCCATCTCGTTGGGAATGATCTTCACGTCGTGGGGCAGTTCGATGGTCAGCTTCTTGGCGTTGCCGCCGCCGACATAGAGCGTGTCGAAGTTCAGCAGCGTGCGGAACGCCTCGATCGTCTCGGCGACCCGATCGTTCCACTTCTTCTTGCCGATGGCCTTCAGTTCGGCGTTGCCAAGCCACTGGTTCAGCGTGTGCTTCTTGCGGATAGGGAAGTGCGCGAACTCCATGTGCGGCAGAAGCTGGCCGTTATAGAACAGCGCGGTGCCGAAGCCGGTGCCCAGCGTCATCACGAACTCGAACCCCCTGCCCGAGATCGCGCCGAATCCCTGAACGTCGGCGTCGTTGAGCAGCCGCACCGGCTTGCCCAGCTTGTCGGACAGGTTCTTGGCCAGCGGAAAGCCGTGCCAGATATTGTTGCCGAAGTGCGGCGCGGTGATCACGATGCCTTCGCGCACCACGCCGGGAAACCCGATGGAAACCCGCTGATAGCCCGGCAGCGGCGCCACCAGCTTGACCAGCGCGTCGACGATCTCGGCCGGCGGAACATGCTGCGGCGTCGGCACGCGCACGCGCTCGCCGATCATTTTCCCCTTGGCATCGAGCAGCGCCGCCTTCAGTCCGGTTCCGCCGACGTCGATGGCCAGGGTGCGCACATCGCGCCCCCTGCCCGAATTCTTCGCGCCCGATGCGGTCGATGTCCCAGTCCGTGCCATTGCAGGCCCCCTATGCTTGCCCATTCACGAACGCTGCCCGTCGATAGGGCCGCTATCCTAAGCCCAACAACTCTGGGTGTGCATCGTTAATATGGCGTTGTCCTGGCGGAGGCCACATGCCGAAGCTAGGATTGCCGCGCGTTTGGGAGGGGGAACATGCTAATTCACGCCGACAGGCTGCGCGTCTTCGTCGCCGACATCGTCACCGCGCTCGGCAGTGAACCGGACGAGGCCGCCGAGGTTGCGCGCCACCTGGTCGAGGCCAACCTCAAGGGCCACGACAGCCACGGCGTCGGCATGATCCCGAGCTACGTGCGCGCCGCGCGCGTCGGCCACCTGAACCCCAACGTCCGCCTCGCGACGGTGCGCGAACTGGGGCCGATCGGCGTCTTCGATGGCGGGGCGGGGTACGGCCAGACGATGGCGCGCGCGGCGACCGCGTGGGCGATCCCGCGGGCGGAGGAGTCGGGCCTCGCCATGTTCGCGCTGCGCAACACCCACCATGTCGGCCGGGTCGGCACCTATGGCGAGCAGGCGGTCGAGCACGGGCTGGTCTCGATCTTTTTCGTCAACGTGCTGATCGTGCCGGGGCGCGTCGCGCCGTGGGGTGGCATCGCCGGGCGGCTCGGCACCGATCCGATCTGCATCGCGTTTCCCGGCACGAAGCGCCTGGCGCCGTTCGTGCTCGATTTTGCGACCAGCCGCGTCGCCGCGGGCAAGGTGCGCGTCGCGCTCAACGAGAAGAAGCAGGTGCCCACCGGCTGGATCATCGATGCCGAGGGGCGCGATTCCACCAACCCGGGCACCTTCTTCGGCCGCTCGCCCGCGGATGGCGGCGGTGCGCTGCTGCCGTTCGGCGAGCACAAGGGGTCCGGCCTCTCCGTCGCGTGCGAGCTGCTGGCCGGCGTACTGACGGGTGCCGGGGCGATCCATGACGGGCTTCCCAATCGCGGCGTGCAGAACGGCATGTTCGCGATCCTGATCGACCCCGAGCAGTTCGCCGACCGCGACTGGCTGGAAGGCGAGATGGAGCGGCTGATCGACTGGGTGAAATCCTCGCCGCCGCGCGACGGCACCGAAGCGGTTCTGGTGGCCGGCGAGCCCGAGCGCATCTCCATGGCGCGCCGCCTGAAAGATGGCATCCCGATCGACGACACCAGCTGGGGCGAGCTTACTGCCGCTGCCAAGGATGTCGGTCTTCCGGCCGACCGGATTCCCTGATCCTCAAATCTTGATCGTTTCGCGCAGCCGGGAAACGGCGTCCATCTGGCGCTCGTGATCGCCGGCGAAGCGCAGCACCAGGTGGCTTGCCCCTGCCGCGGCGTACTTGCCCAGCCATTCCGCCGCTCCTTCCTGCGGGCCGGCGTAAAAGGTGTGGGCTCGGCGTAGCGCCTCCGCCGGCTGGCCGTAATAGCGCTCGAGGAACGAGTCGATCCTCGCCTGGGCGCGCGACCGGTCCTCGTCGAGATAGAGGGTCAAGTACGACGCGCCGGTGATCTCGCTTGGGTCGCGCCCGGCGGTGCGGGCGAAATCCCGCACCTCCTGCCAGCCGCTCGCCCAGCGGTCGGGCTGCGGCCCGTTCGGGAACCAGGCGTCGAAATATTTGGCGGCCCGCTCGCGCGCCGCGCCCACCATGCCGCCGGCCCAGATCGGCGGGCCCCCGGGCCGGTGCGGGACGGGCCCGATGGTCGCCTGGCGCAGGGTCCAGCGGCCGTCCCAGTCGACCGGCTGACCGGTCCACAGCGCGCGGCACAGGCGCATCCCTTCCAGCAGGCGGCCGACGCGCTTTTCGAACGGCACGCCGGCGGCCTCGAACTCCTCACGGATCTTGGGCAGGTCCTGCGCGATGCCGATGCCGAGGATCAGCCGTCCCTCGCTGACCTGGTCCACGGTCGCCGCCTGGTGGGCAAGCTGCACCGGGTTGCGCAAAGCGGGCAGCAGCACGGCGGTCCCTAGCGCGACCCGGCGCGTGCGCGCGGCGACGGCGGCCAGCATCGTCAGCGGCTCGTGCCGTGGGCGCGAGGTGAGCGAGTCGCCGATCCACACCGAATCGAAGCCCAGCGATTCCGCCCGCTCGGCCAAAGCGAGCAGGGGTGCGGCCGCCGGCCGGCCCTCCATGATGCTCTCGCGCGTAGGCAGCAGATATCCGATGCGTAGGGCCATGAGGGACTCCGTCTTATGGGACAGCCGAGTTGCCGGCACGGGGTGCGGCGCGCCATCATGTCCGCCAAAGCGGGAGAGGTGCAATGGATGTCGGATTCATCGGGCTCGGCCGGATGGGCGGGGCGATCGCGCGCAGGCTGATGATGGCGCGCCCCCTCACCGTGTTCGACCTGAAGCAGGAGGCGATCGCCGCGCAGGCGGGCGAGGGGGCGACGCCGGTCGCCAGCGCGGCCGAGCTCGCCCGGCGCTCGGACGTGGTGATGCTGTGCCTGCCGACCTCGCACGATGTCGGGCGCGTGCTGTTCGAGGCGGGCGTGGCCGAGGCGCTCGCGCCCGGCAAGGTGATCGTCGACATGACCACCGGCGATCCCACCGCGACGCGCAGGATGGCGACCCGCGTGGCCGAGGCCGGCCGCCACATGATCGACGCGCCGGTCTCGGGCGGGCCGATGGGGGCGGAGGGCGGCACGCTCGCCATCATGGTCGGTGCGCCCGACGATCTGTTCGCCCGCGTCCGCCCGGTGCTGGAGGAGATCAGCCCCAACGTGATGCATGCGGGCGGGGTGGGCGCCGGCCACACGATGAAGCTGGTCAACAACCTCGCCTCGGCCGGCAACCGGCTGGTCGCGTTCGAGGCGCTGACGCTCGCCGCCAAGAACGGGCTCGACCCCGCCACCTGCGTCGCCATCATGCAGAAAAGCTCGGGCCGCAGCTTCGCGACCGAGGTGATCTTCCCCCGCTTTATCCTGAGCGGCACGCTGAAGCAGGATTTCACCATCGGGCTGATGCACAAGGATGTCTCGCTCGCCACCCGGCTCGGCGCCGAGTCCGAGACGCCGCTCGCCATCGGCGAGATGGTCCGGGCGGTGCTGGACGAGGCGGTCGCCGCCGGCGAGGCGGACGAGGATCTCTGCACCCTGATCCGCCGCTACGAGAAGGCCGCGGGGGTCAAGGTCGCGGGCGGGGGCTGAGGCGCATCCGCTTGCCGGGCGAACGCGGCGCGCCTACCATTGTCGAGGGCGCAATGCGCTGGGAGGATTGCCATGGCGACCGTCACAAGCCGGCCGGGTCTCAGGAACAGGCGCGACGATTCGGCCCGCAGGCTCATCCTTCCCGAGCAGGGGTTCCTGCGCCAGATGTACGACCGGGCGCAACTCGCCGCGAAGGAGCCGTGGAAGGGGCTGACCGCCACCGGCACGCCCGAGCCCGGCCTGTTCGAGCTCGCCCGGACCGGAATTTCGCTGCAGCCCGTGGTCGACGCGGCGAACGCGTTTCTCGATGGCCTCACGCCCGACCAGAAGACGGCGGCGACGTTCCCCCTCGAGGACGATTTGTGGCGGCTCTGGTCGAACATCCATGTCTTCCTGTTCCGCCACGGCGCGTGCCTCGACACGATGACCGACGAACAGCGCGCCCGCGCCCTCGCGCTCGTGCGCGAGTCGATGAGCGCGTCGGGGTTCGACCTCGCGCGCGACGTGATGAAGCTGAACGAGCATGTGCGCGAGTTGACCGGGCGCACCGAGGCCTATGGCGAGTGGTACTACTGGCTGAGCGTGTTCGGCACGCCGTCGGCGACCGAGCCGTGGGGCTGGCAGATCGACGGGCACCATCTGATCGTCAACTGCTTCGTGCTGGGCGACCAGATCGTGCTGACGCCCAACTTCATGGGCTCCGAGCCGGTCGTCGCCCAAAGCGGCAAGTATGCCGGCACGGCCGTCTTCCAGACCGAGGAGTCGCAGGGCTTCGCCCTGATGAACGCGCTTTCGCCCGAGCAGCAGGCAAAGGCGACGATCGGCATGGACCTGCCGTTCGACGTGTACGCCACCGCGTTCCGCGACAACATGGTGATGAAGTACGAGGGGCTGCGGCACGACGAGCTCGACAAGGGCCAGCAGGAAAAGCTTGCCGGGCTGATCCGTCTGTATACGAGCCGCGTGCGGCCCGGCCATGCCGAAATCCGGTTCGAAGAGGTGATGGACCGGCTGAAGGACACGTGGTTCGCCTGGATCGGGCCGTGCGACGACCACAGCGCGTTCTATTACCGCGTGCACAGCCCGGTGGTGCTGATCGAGTTCGACCACCAGGCGGGCATCGTCTACGAGAACGATCACCACACGCGCGATCACATCCACACGCTGGTGCGCACGCCGAACGGCAACGACTACGGCAAGGACCTCCTGCGCCAGCACTATCTGCAGCACGACCATTCCCATCCGCATACGCCGCACCGGATGGGTAAGGTCTAGCGGAAACGTCGTCCCTGACCGGACGTCTTCAACCCCGAACAGCGGGCGCCAACGTGAGCTTCCTCCGAGAATTCCGCGATTTCGCCGCCCGCGGCAACGTGATCGACCTTGCCGTCGGCATCATCATCGGTGCGGCGTTCGGCAAGATCGTGTCGTCCTTCGTGAAGGACGTCGTCATGCCGCCGATCGGCTACCTGATTGGCGGGATCGATTTCTCAGAGATCTATATCAACCTGTCGCGCACGCACTACGCCAACCTAGCCGAGGCCACCAAGGCGGGCGCGCCGACGATAAATGTCGGGGTGTTCGTCAACACGCTGATCGACTTCCTGATCATCGCATTCGCGATCTTCCTGATCGTGCGACTGGTGAACCGCCTGAAATCGGCGCCGCCGCCGCCCGCGGCCGACGCGACCTCGCGGGATTGCCCCTACTGCCTGTCGACCGTCCCGATCAAGGCGTCGCGCTGCGCCCATTGCACGTCGGAGCTGCCGTCCGTGGAGACCTCCGCCGCGCAGTAGCACCCCGGCCCTCCTGTCGCTAGGATGCGACAACTCAGATCGACCGGGAGGCAGACAGGTGAGATTCGTGAGCTTCGAGGCAAACGGGAAGTCGTCGTTCGGGCTGTTGGACGGCCAGGGCGTGGTCGATCTCGGCCCGCGCATGAAGGAGGCGCGCGGCGTCATCGACCTGCTGAACGGCGAGGCGCAGAAGAAGGCCGCCGCCGCGGCCAAGGGCGCCGCGGCCGACTACCGGCTCGACGAGATCACCTATCAGCGCGCCATTCCGTTCCCCGAGAAGATCATCTGCATCGGGGTGAATTACGGCAACCGCGCCCAGGAGTATGACCAGGTCGCCAAGACCACCTATCCCAGCGTGTTCCTGCGCGTGCCGGAATCTATGACCGGCCACAACCGGCCGATGATCCGCCCGCAGGAATCCGAGCAGCTCGACTATGAGGGCGAGATCGGCCTGATCATCGGCCAGGGCGGACGGCGCATCCCGCGCGAGAAGGCGCTATCGCACATCGCGGCGCTCACCTGCGTCAACGAGGGCGCGGTGCGCGACTGGATGCGCCACGGCCAGTTCAACGTGACCCAGGGCAAGAATTTCGACGCGACCGGCGCGTACGGCCCGTGGATCGTCACGGCCGACGAGTTCTCCGGCTACGGCGACATCCACATCACGACCAAGGTGAACGGCGAGGTGCGCCAGAGCGATTCGACGGCGAACATCATCTTCGACTTCGCCTACATCATCTCGTATCTCTCGACCTTCATGACCTTGAAGACGGGCGACGTGATCGCGTCGGGCACGCCGACCGGCTCGGGCGCGCGGCTGAAGCCGCCGGTCTGGCTCAAGGCGGGCGACGAGGTGACGGTGGAAATCTCGGGCGTCGGCGTGCTGCGCAACCCGATCGAGGCCGATTGAAAGCGGCGGCTAGAGCAAGATTGGGTCAGCTCGAATCAAGCTGACCCGTGGATCTTGCTCTCACCACAAGAGCAAAGCGCGATTCACGTCACAAGCTGCTTCGGCTTGAGACGATCGCGCTTTAGGCGCCGTCGTAGCTGATGCTCACCACCTCGATGGTTTCGGGGCCGGTAGGGGTGCGCAGCTCGACCAGGTCGCCCTCCTGGGTGCGCATCAGCGCGCGGGCGATGGGGGAGATCCAGCTCACCTCGCCACGTTCGATGCGCGCCTCGTCGATGCCGACGATGCGCACCGTGCGCTCCTCGCCCTTCGAATCCTCGTATGTGACGGTCGCGCCGAAGAACACGCGGTCGCGGTTGCGCTGTGCGCCGGGGTCGACGATCTCGGCGATCTCGAGCCGCTTGAGCAGATAGCGGATACGCCGGTCGATCTCGCGCAGGCGGCGCTTGCCGTAGATGTAGTCGCCGTTCTCCGACCGGTCGCCGTTGCCGGCCGCCCACGAGACAATTTCGACCACCTTGGGCCGCTCGACGCGCATCAGCTCGCGGAGCTCGGTGCGCAATCGCTCGTGGCCTTCCGGCGTGATGTAGTTCTTGACGCCCGCGGGCGGCGCATCCGGCGCCTCGTCGGCGGCGCCGTCGTCGTCATCCGATTCCTTGACGAACGCCTTGCTCACGCGTCGCCGCGTTCCGGCCAGGGGATGGCGCGGACCTCGATGTCCTCGTCGGCGAGCTCCTTCGCCTCGTCCGGGGTCGCTTCGCCGTAGATGCCGCGCTTCTCAACCTCGCCGTAATGAATCTTGCGTGCCTCCTCGGCGAATTTCGGCCCGACATAGTCGCAGTTCGACTCGACGAACTGGCGCAGCTCCTGCAGCACCTTCGTCCGCGGATCGACCATCGCGACCTTGCGCCCCGCCGGCTCGCTTGGCGCTTGCGGCGCCTCGGCGGCGCGGCCCATGGACAGGCGCGGCGCCATCGGCGCCTTGGTCACGCGCTTCGAGCCGCAGGTCGGGCACACGATCTTGTGCGACTTGGCCTGGCTGTCGAACGCCTTCGAGTCGCGGAACCAAGCCTCGAACACGTGGTTCTTGGCGCATTTCAGGTCGTAGAGGATCATGTTCGGAGACTACTCCTGCGGTCGCGGGCGGTCGAGGCGGGATCAGCCGACGGCCTGGCGCGGCGGGGCTGAGGCGGGGGCCGTGTCGGGCGCGGCAAAGGGACGGTCGTGGGTCAGGGTCGGCAGGGCGGCGCGCGCCGCCCCGATGCGGGCCGGGTCGATCTCGGCGATCACGAAGCCGGGCGCGTCGCCGCCATCGGCCAGCACCGTCCCCCACGGATCGACGATCAGCGAATGGCCGTAGGTCAGGCGCTGGCCCGGATGCTCGCCGCACTGGGCCGGGGCGAAGACGAACGCGCCGCACTCGATGGCGCGGGCGCGCAGCAGAACGTGCCAGTGCGCCGTGCCGGTCTGGCGCGTGAACGCCGACGGCACCGAGATGAAGTCCGCGCCGGCATGCGCGATGGTGCGGTAGAGCTGCGGGAAGCGCACGTCGTAGCATACGGTGAGGCCGAGCCGGCCCCAGGGCACGTCCGCCACCATGGCCGCGTCGCCGGGCCGATAGGTGCGCGACTCCCGGTAGGACTCGCCGCCCGGCAGGTCGACGTCGAACATGTGGATCTTGTCGTAGCGCGCCGCGACCGAGCCGTCGGGCGCGATCAGGCACGACCGGTTGGCCAGCCGCCCGTCGCGCTCCGCGCGCGCCCGCGTATCGTCGGCGGCGGGCACCATCACCGTGCCGGCGACCAGCCATGCGCCGGTCTCGCGCGCCAGATCGCGGAAGGCGAGAAGCGCGGGATGGGTTTCCTCGGGCGCGGCCTGGGCCCGCACCTTGTGCCTGTCGGGCTCCATCAGCGCCACGCATTCGGGCAGCGCGATCAGCTCAGCTCCCGCCGCGCGCGCGTCGCGCACGAGCGCCGACGCCGCCGCCACGTTGGCGGCCAGGTCGGCACCCGCATTCACCTGGACGCAGGCGAGGCGGAAGGGGATGGTCACGCGCCGCTGCCCAGCAGCGGGTCGAGCTTGCCGGCGCGATCGAGCGCGGCCAGCTCGTCGGAGCCGCCGATATGGGTACCGTCGATGAAGATCTGCGGCACCGTCGTCCGGCCGTTCGCGCGCGCGACCATCGCACGGCGGCCTTCCGGGTCCATGTCGACGCCGATCTCGGTGTACGGCGCGCCCTTGGACTCGAGCAGCTTCTTGGCGCGGGCGCAGTAGCCGCAGAACATGGTGGTGTAGATCTCGATCTTGGCCATCTTTCCCTCGTCCGCCCGGCGGGGGCGGAATATTACAAGGAATATATAGGTGATTTCCGCCGTCGGGCCATAGGCCACGGGTCACGGGCGGGGACGGACCACCCGCGCCAGGGTCAGCACGTCGACCGCGGAAGCGCCGGCCGCGCGCAAGGTGCGGGCGCAGGATTCGGCGGTTGCGCCGGTGGTCAGCACGTCGTCGACCAGCACGACTCGCCGTCCTGCCACCAGCCCCGCGTGGCGCGGGGCGACCGCGAAGGCGCCACGCACGTTGCGCACGCGGGCCGAAGCGCTGAGCCCGCCCTGGGACGGGGTGCGCTTGCGGCGCACCACCAGGTCCGGCACGCAGGGCACGTTCGCGCGCCGCGCGATGGCGTGGGCGAGCAGGGCCGACTGGTTGTAGCGCCGTGCCAGAAGCCGCAGCCGGTGCAGGGGCACCGGCGCCACGACATCCGCCTCCGCTAGCAAAGCGCGCCCCGACGCGGCCATCCACGCGCCCAGCGCCGGCGCGGCATCGGTGCGGTCGCCATGCTTCAGCGCCAGTATCAGGCCGCGGCTCGCCTCGTCGTAGGTCAGGGCCGCCCGCGCGCGGTCATAGGCCGGCGGGCGTGACGCGCAGGCGCCACACAGCGCCTCCTCGCCCGCGTCATATTCGAACGGATAGCCGCAGGCCTCGCAGCACGGCGCGCCGAGGAACGCCAGGCCCTGCCAGCAGGTTGGGCACAGCGCGCCCGGATCGCCGACCTGCGCACCGCAGGCGAGGCATCGTGGCGGCAGCACCGCGCCCAGCGCGATATCGGCCGCGCGGCGCAGGACCGAGGTGCCGTCCCGGACGGCTGAGCGCAGGCTCGCCATGGCGCGGCGGAGTGTGCCATAAGGCGGTGCATGGCGGACAGCATGAACGTCTTCGACCGGCGTGCCGTCCGGGCGCATCGCGACCGCGCCGCGCCGAACTTCGCCGCCCACGACTATCTGTTCGCCGAGGTGGCGGACCGGCTGGCCGAACGGCTCGAGGACGTGCGCCGCGCCTTCCCGCTGGCCCTCGCCTTCGGCGCGCGCGGCAACGTCGCGGATCGGCTCGCTGGACAGGCGGGCGCCGAGACCGTCATCCGCGCCGACCTCGCGCCGGCACTGGTCGCGCGCGGCGACGGGCCGCGCCTCGCCTGCGACGAGGAGTTCCTGCCGTTCGCGCCCGCGAGCCTCGACCTCGTCGCAAGCTGCCTGACGCTGCACTGGGTCAACGACCTGCCGGGCGCGCTGGTGCAGATTCGCCGCGCGCTCAAGCCCGACGGGCTGTTCCTCGCGGCGCTGTTCGGCGGCGACACGCTGTTCGAGCTGCGCCGCTCTTTCCTCGATGCCGAGGCTGCGGAGGAAGGCGGGGCGAGCCCGCGCACCTCGCCGGTCACCGAGCTGGCCGACGCGGCCGCGTTGCTGCAGCGCGCCGGGTTTGCGCTGCCCGTCGCCGACATCGACACGATCACCGTGACCTACCCCGATGCGCTGGCCCTGATGCGCGACCTGCGCGGCATGGGCGAGGTGGGCGCGTCGCATGCGCGGCGCAAGAATTTCACGCGGCGCGCGACCCTCTTCGCGGCGGCCGGGCGCTACCATGAGCTGTTCGGCGACGCGGCGGGGCGGGTGCCGGCCACCTTCCAGGTGATCTACCTCACCGGCTGGGCGCCGCACGAGGCGCAGCCGCGCGCGCTGCGGCCCGGCGTGGCGCGCACGCGGCTTGCCGACGCGCTCGGCACGGACGAGAAGCAAGCGGGCGACAAGGCCCAGCCTCGACGCGGCGGGACGGATTGACCCAGGTCATGTCGCCCGACGCCAATCCGGTGCTATGGTCATGCCGTGCAACAGAACGGGATCGCAAGATGACTCGGCGGTTGGGCTTGATGATGGGGTTTGCGACCATGGCCGCGCTGGCGGTGCCGCTGGCGGCACGCGCCGCCGACGCCGAGCATGGCAAGTCGCTGGCAAACCAGTGGTGCGCCAACTGCCACGCGGTCGCGCCCAACGCGCGGCGCGCCAACGACCAGGTGCCGAGCTTCGGCGAAATCGCCAAGCGCAAGGACGTGACGGCCGACCATCTGCGCGTCTGGCTGCAGACGCCTCACCCGAACATGCCGAACTTCGATCTCGCGCGGCAAAGCGTCGAGGATCTGGTCGCCTATCTGCGCTCCCTCGCGCCGGAGTGAGTCAGAGCAGGTCGCGCAGCGGCGCGAGCAGCGGCAGATCGGCCGGCGGCATCGGGTAGTCCTCGAGCCGGGCCGGCCGCACCCATTTCAGCACCTGGCCTTCCAGCGGCCGCGCGATTCCTTGCCATTTGCGGCACACGTAGAGCGGCATCAGCAAATGGAACGCCTCGTAGCGGTGCGAGGCGAAGGTCAGCGGCGCGAGACAGGCGGCGGTCACGTCGATGCCGAGCTCCTCGTTCAGCTCGCGGATCAGCGCCAACTCGGGGGACTCGCCTTCCGCGACCTTACCGCCGGGAAACTCCCATAGTCCGGCCATCGCCTTGCCCGCCGGGCGCTGCGCCAAGAGCACGCGCCCGTCGCGGTCGATCAGCGCCACCGCTGCGACAAGCACGATCGGCAGCGCGGGCGCGGGCGCGTCAGCTCCGGTACGAGCCATTGATGTCGATATAGCCGTGGGTCAGGTCGCAGGTCCAGACGGTCGCCTTGCCGCGCCCGATGCCCACGTCGACCTCGATCTCGATCTCGCGGCCCTTCATGTGCGCGACCACCGGCCGCTCGTCATATCCGGGCAGGACCCCGCCCTGTTCGGTGATGACGTGCCCGCCGATGGCGATGCGCAGCCGGTCGCGGTCCGCTTTCTCGCCGGCCTTGCCGACCGCCATGACGATGCGGCCCCAGTTGGCGTCTTCGCCGGCGATGGCGGTCTTCACCAGGGGCGAGTTGGCGATGGAGAAGGCGATCCTGCGCGCCGCGCGCGCCGACGCCGCGCCCGTCACGGTGATCTCGACGAACTTCTCCGCCCCTTCGCCGTCCTTGACGATCTGGTGGGCAAGGTCGAGCAGCACATCGTCGAGGGCCCGGCGGAAATCGCGCAGCGCCGGTGCGGTCGGCCCGTCGATGCGCGCATGCTTCGCCGCGCCGGTGGCGCACAGCAGCAGCGTGTCGGATGTCGAGGTGTCGCCGTCCACCGTGATGGCGTTGAACGAGCGGGCCGCGCCGCGCTCCAGCAGCGGCTGCAGGACGCCATAGGGCAGCTTCGCGTCGGTGAATACGAAGGCCAGCATGGTCGCCATGTCGGGCGCGATCATGCCCGAGCCCTTGGCGATGCCGTTGATAGTGATCGCGGTCTCGCCGATATGGCAGGTCCGGCTCGCGCCCTTGGGGAAGGTGTCGGTGGTCATGATTGCCGCCGCCGCAATCGGCCAGGCCGCCGCATCCAGCTTCGCGCGCAGCCCCGGCAGGGCCGCCGTGATCTTTTCCGACGCGAGCTTCTCCCCGATCACCCCGGTCGAGGCGACAAATACCTCGGTCGGCCGGCAGCCGACCAGCTTCGCCGCGCCCTCCACCGTGTGGGCTACCCCCTGCTCGCCGGCCTTGCCGGTGAAGGCGTTGGCATTGCCGGAATTGACCACGATCGCCCGCGCCCGGCCGCGTTTCAGCGCCTTGCGGCACCATTCCACCGGGGCGGAGGCGGTCAGCGAGCGGGTGAGCACCCCGGCGACGGTCGCGCCCGGGTCCAGCTCGCACAGCAGCAGGTCGGTACGGCCCTTGTAGCGCAGCCCGCAGGCGCCGGCGGCAAGCCGCACCCCGTCGAGGGGCGGCAGGTCGGGGAAGTGGGCCGGGGCGAGGGGCGAGATCTTGGCCATGGCGGGTCCGGACTGTCGCGCGCAGTCATAGTCGGGCGGTCGCGCCGGTGCAATGGGCGAGGCTGGGGCCGCATTCCGACACGGTCATCCCCGGCGCGGCGCAGCACAAAGTGGTGCGCCGCGGACCCGGGACCCCTGTTCGGGGTGACAACTCACGGCGAAGTGCGGGGATTCGGCCCGGCCGGCGCCGTTGACAGCCCGCGGGGGGCGGCCTATCTGTCGGTAACCTGCGGATATGCTATGAATTCCGCTCCGCCACGCCCCATACACTAGGGATTCCGGATGATCGGCGCCCTTGCCCGGATGTTCGGCAACGCCAACGAGCGTTACCTCAAGCGCCTGACCAAGACCGTCGAGGCGGTCAACGCCCTCGAGCCGGAGCTCGAGAAGCTGGCGGACGAGGAGCTGCGCGCGCGCACCGAGTGGCTGAAAAAGCGCCACGCCGACGGCGAATCGCTCGACGACCTGCTGGTCGAAGCGTTCGCGACGGTGCGCGAGGGCGCGCGCCGGACGCTGGGCCAGCGCCATTTCGACGTCCAGCTGCTGGGCGGCGTCGTGCTGCATCGCGGCATGATCGCGGAGATGAAGACCGGCGAAGGCAAGACGCTGGTCGCGACGCTCCCCGTCTACCTCAACGCGCTTGCCGGCAAAGGCGTCCACGTCGTCACGGTCAACGACTACCTGGCCAAGCGGGACTCCGAGTGGATGGGCCAGATCTACCGATTCCTGGGGCTCACGGTCGACTGCATCGTCCACGGGCTCGACGACGACCAGCGCCGGGCGGCCTACGCGGCCGACGTGACCTATGGCACGAACAACGAGTTCGGCTTCGACTATCTGCGCGACAATATGAAGTTCCGGCTGGAGGATATGGTCCAGCGCGACTTCAACTTCGCCATCGTCGACGAGGTGGATTCGATCCTGATCGACGAGGCGCGCACGCCGCTGATCATCTCGGGCCCGACCGAGGATACGTCGGATCTGTACCGCCAGGTCGACGTGCTGATCCCGAAGCTCGTGCCCGAGGATTACGAGAAGGACGAGAAGGCGCGTGCCGTCACCCTGACCGAGGCCGGCGCCGAGAAGATCGAGCAGCTTCTCACCGAGGCGGGGCTGCTCAAGACGGGCACGCTCTACGACATCCACAACATCTCGCTGGTCCACCACGCCAACCAGGCGCTGCGCGCCCACAAGCTGTTCTCGCGCGACACGGACTACATCGTCAAGGACGGCAAGGTCGTCATCATCGACGAGTTCACCGGCCGCATGATGGAAGGGCGCCGCTACTCGGAGGGCCTGCACCAGGCGCTCGAGGCGAAGGAGCAGGTCGAGGTCCAGACCGAGAACCAGACGCTCGCGTCGATCACCTTCCAGAACTATTTCCGCCTGTATCCGAAGCTCGCCGGCATGACCGGCACGGCGATGACCGAGGCGGCAGAGTTCGACGAGATCTACAAGCTGACCGTCATCGAGATCCCGACCAACGAGCCCTGCATCCGTGATGACCAGGACGACGAGGTCTATCGCACCGGCGGCGAGAAGAACGACGCGATCGTCGCCCTGATCGAGGAGCGCCAGAAGGCGAAGCAGCCGATCCTCGTGGGCACGGTCTCGATCGAGAAGTCCGAGGCGCTGTCCGAACTGCTCAAGAAGCGCGACGTCCCGCATAGCGTGCTGAACGCGCGCTATCACGAGCAGGAGGCCCACATCATCGCCCAGGCCGGCCGGCCCGGCGCGGTGACCATCGCCACCAACATGGCCGGCCGCGGCACCGACATCCAGCTGGGCGGCAACGCCGACATGCGGGTGATCGAGGCGCTGTCCGGCATCGCCGACCCGCTGGAGCGCGAGCGGCGCGAAACCGAGGTGCGCGCCAAGGTAGCCGAGGAGGTCGCGGGGTCGCGCAAGCTGGTGCTCGAGGCCGGCGGGCTGTTCATCGTCGGCACCGAGCGTCACGAGAGCCGGCGCATCGACAACCAGCTGCGCGGCCGGTCGGGCCGCCAGGGCGACCCCGGCGCGTCGCGCTTCTTCCTGTCGCTGGAAGACGACCTGATGCGCATCTTCGGGTCGGAGCGCATCGATTCCATGCTCGGCCGGCTCGGGCTGCAGCAGGGCGAGGCCATCGTCCATCGCTGGATCAACAAGGCGCTGGAGAAGGCGCAGCAGAAGGTCGAGGCGCGCAACTTCGAAATCCGCAAGAACCTGCTGCGCTTCGACGACGTGATGAACGACCAGCGCAAGGTGATCTACGCCCAGCGCAAGGACCTGATGAAGGCCGAGGACGTCGCCGAGATGGTGCGCGACATGCGCTACCAGGTGATCGAGGATCTGGTCGCGCGCACCATCCCCGAGAAGGCCTATGCCGAGCAGTGGGACACCGGCGCCCTGCACGAGGAGATCCTCCGCCTGTTCGGCCTCAGCCTTCCGGTTGCCGACTGGGCGAAGGAGGAAGGCATCGCCGACCAGGAGATCGGCGAGCGCATCACCTCCGCCGCCGACCGCAAGATGGCGGAGAAGGCGGCGAATTACGGGCCGGAGATCATGCGGCTCGCCGAGAAGAGCCTGCTGCTACAGCTTCTCGACACGGTGTGGAAGGAGCACCTGCTTCAGCTCGACCATCTGCGCCAGGGCATCGGGCTGCGCGCCTATGCGCAGAAGGACCCGCTCAACGAGTACAAGCGCGAGGCGTTCAACCTGTTCGAGGCCATGCTCGCCCACCTGCGCGAGACCGTGACCCAGGTGATGGCCCATCTGGAGCTGCGCGTCGATTTGCCCGAGGAGCTGGAAGGGCCGCGCCCATCGCAGGAAATGCACGAGACGCGCGAGGATCCGGCCCTCGCGACCGCCGATGCCGGGGCTGGCGGGGGCAATGGCGCCGCCGCGCCGCAGCGCGCGCCCCAGACGATGCGCATCGCGACCGCGGCGGCCGAGATCGACCCGCTCGACCCCTCGACCTGGGGCAAGGTCGGGCGCAACTCGCCCTGCCCTTGCGGCTCGGGCAAGAAATACAAGCAGTGCCACGGCCGGCTGTAGCCGGCTGCCCCTGATCCGCCTTCGCGTTCTTCGTGCGCCGAACCCCCCGCTTGCGCCGGGGATGGTTTCGGCCGATCATTTCGCCACAGTGGCCGGAAAGGGAGGCTCCCATGGCGACGGTCAAGACGATGGACGAACGGGCGGACGAGCTCGAGAACGAGGCGATGCAGAATTTGGACCGCGTGCCCGCCAGGTCGGTGCTGGCCAACGCGGCCGAGGGCAAGCTCGAGATCGGCTTCGGCGAGCCCGGCAAGTTCGCCATGATGGGGCGCGACCCGCGCCTGCCCGCCATGCCGGCGAAGCCCACCTTGCAGGATTTCATCCGCCATCGCTGCGCCGCCGGGCCGGCCAACCACCTGCTGCAGTCGGCCGCGCTGGCGCGCAAGAACGGCGGCGACGAGAAGCTGCAGCTCGCCTGCCTGCTGCACGACCTTTCGGTCGCGGGCTTCATCCGCGCCGACCACGGCTGGTGGGGCGCGCAGCTCATCGAGCCCTATGTGGACGAGGAGGTGAGCTGGGCGATCCGCCACCACCAGGCGCTGCGTTTCTTCCCCGACAGCTCGGTGGGCTACGAATATCCCGAGATGTATGTGCGACTGTTCGGCGAGGGCTATCGGCCCGCCCCCTACATCCAGGAAGCGTACGACCGTGCGCGCGCGCACAAATGGTACATGTCTGCGCGGATGATCTGCGTGAACGACCTTTACGCCTTCGATCCCAACGCCGTGGTGACGCTCGATGAGTTCGAGGACGTGATCGGGCGCAATTTCCGCCAGCCCGAGGAAGGTCTCGGCTACGACAATTCGCCCGTCGCGCATATGTGGCGGACGATGATCCATCCCGCCAACGCGCTGTAACGTCGCCCCGTCATTGCGACCCTCGGGCCTCGGCCCGAGGGGAAGCAATCCAGGTGCCGTCCGGATTGCTTCGTCGCCGCGCTCCTCGCAATGACGAACGTGTTTAGGATTTCCCGCTTCATGTCCCAGGACCTCCCCTCCTACCTCGAGAAGGTGAAGGCCGCGAAATCCGACGACGTGGCCACCGTGGCGAAGCCGATGTCGGTGAACCACGAGATCACCGCCACGATCGTCAAGATGGAGCGCGAGCGCAAGCGCCCGGTGGTGATTTTCGACAAGGTCGAGGGGACGGACTTCAAGGTCATCACCAATCTGCACGCCTCGCGCGCGCGCCTCGCCATGGCGATGAACGCGAAGCCCGATGCGATGGTGCAGAAATACCTTGCGGCGATGGACAAGCCGGTGCCGCCGCGCGAGGTGAATACCGGCCCGTGCAAGGACGTGATCCTGAAGGGCGCCGAAGTCGATATGCGCGCGCTTCCCCAGATCGTCCATCACGCGGGCGACGGCGGGCCATACATCACCGCCGCCATCTCGTTCGCCAGGGACCCGGCGGGCGACGGGTGGAACTGCGCCTACAACCGGCTGATGATCACTGGGCGCGACTCGACCTCGATCCACCTCACCCTCGGCAAGCATTTGTGGGAGTACTACAAGACCGCCGAGGCGCGGAATGAGCCGCTGCAGGTGGCATTCGCGATCGGCGTGCACCCGGCCATCGCGCTGGGGTGCCTCGCCATCGGCTCGATCGACGAGGACGAGCGGGCCATCATGGGCGGACTGCTGGACGAGCCGCTGGAGCTGGTCCGCTGCGAAACCTCGGACGTGCTGGTGCCGGCGCATGCCGAGCTGATCCTGGAATGCGAGATCCTGCCGCACGAGCGCGTGTCGGAAGGCCCGTTCGGCGAGTTCACCGGCTATTCGCTGGGCGCGCGTGACCGCGAGGTGGTGAAGGTCAAGGCCATCACCCACCGCAAGGGCGCGTACTTCCAGGACATCACGGTCGGCCATCTCGACCACATGCTGCTTTCCACCATCCCGATGGAGGCGAACCTCTACCGCGCGGTGCGCGCCATGGTGCCGTCGATCAAGGCGGTGCGGGTGCCCTCGCCCTTCACCTGCTACGTGTCGATCGAGCAGCGCCTCGCGGGCCAGGGCAAGAATGCCATCCTCGCCGCGCTGGGCGCCGACCTCTACATGAAGCGCATCGTGGTGGTGGACCATGACATCGACGTGTTCGACGACCGCGCGGTCAACTGGGCCATTGCCACGCGATGCCAACCCGACCGCGACGTGATGATCGTCTCCGGCACGCGCGGGTCGGACCTCGACCCCTCGACCGCCGGCAATGACGGCTACTCCTCCAAATGGGGCGTCGACGCCACCGCCAAGCCGACGCTCGCCGATTACACGCCGCGCCACAGCTTCCCCAGCGAGGTGTGGGACGCGATCGACCTGAAAAAGCTCCTCGACTGACGCCATGTCCGCCAACATTGCCGAGCTGCTGGAGGCGAGCGCACGGCGGTGGCGCGACAAGCCGGTTCTTCTTTCGGAGGGCCGGGCGATGGATTGGGCGACGGTCGAGCGCCGCGCCGGCGGGCTGGCCCGCGATCTGGCAAATCAGGGTGTGGCGCCGGGCGACCGCGTGGCGATCGCCATCGACGATCCGGCCGCGACCGTCGTCGCGCTCTATGGCGCGCTCAAGGCCGGCGCGACCGTCGCGCCGCTCAACCCGCGCCTGACGTCGGACGAGCGCGCGCAGATCCTCGTGGACCTCGCGCCGCGCCACGTGATCGAGCGGCTGCCCGGCGGCGAGGATGAAATGCCGGCGCGCGAAGTGGCACTCGACGCTGCGGCCATTGTGCTCTACACCTCGGGCTCGACCGGCATTCCGAAAGGGGTCGTGCTCTCGCATGGCGCGACCGGCTGGGCGCTCGGCTCGTGGATGGGCCCGGTGATGGATCTCACGCCCGAGGACGTGTCGCTCTCGGCTTTGCCGCTTGCTCACTCGCTCGGCATTTTCGGCAGCGTGCTCGCGCCGCTCATGGCCGGCGCGTCGGTTGCCTTCATTCCCCGCTTCTCGCCGGACGACGCGATTGCCGCCATCGCGCGCCACCGCGCGACCGTCTATCCCGGCGTCGCCACCATGTTCCGCCGCATCCTCGACGCGCCCGCGTTCGAACCCGCGAAGGTGGCCAGCCTGCGCTACGCGCTGTCCGGTGCGGCGCCGTGCCCGTGGGAGCTGGCGAGCGCCTGGCGCGCGGCGACCGGCGGGCGAATCGTGCGCGGCTACGGCATGACGGAGCTGTTCCGTCCGGTCTCCTACAGCGCGGGGGAGCCCGCCGACCACGCCGACTTCATCGGCCGCGCCATGCCGGGCGTGGAGCTGCGCGTCGTCGCCGATGACGGGCGCGCCCTTGCGGCGGGGGAGACCGGCGAGCTGCTGATCCGCACGGCGGGGCGCCTCACCTCCTATCTCAACAAGCCGGAGGAGACCGCGGCCGTGCTCGACGGCGAATGGTTCCGCACCGGCGACTTGGCCGTGGTCAACGACGACAGCTACGTCCGCATCGTCGGGCGCAAGAAGGACATCATCCTGCGCGGCGGCTATACCGTGGCGGCGGGCGAGGTCGAGGGGGTGCTCGCCACCCACCCCGACATCGCCGAGGCGGCCGTGATCGGCGTGCCCGACCCGGACCTCGGCGAGGACGTGGCCGCCTTCGTCGCGCCGCGTGCCGGCGCCGTGCTCGACCCCGCCGCGATCACCGCGTTCTGCAAGGCGCGGCTCGCCGGCTACAAGTACCCGCGCCGCGTGCGCATCCTCGCCGAGCTTCCCAAGGGCCCGACCGGAAAGGTCGTGAAGTCGCAGCTCAGGCTGTAGCGAGCCCGCGCCCAAACGACCCCCCTCCCCAACCCTCCCCCTCAAGGGGGGAGGGGGCGAATACATCGGCCCATGCGTTGATGCCGGGCGCGATGCCACGAAGGAAAAAAAGAGTGTCGATGCCGGCGTTCCCTCCCCCCTTGAGGGGGAGGGACAGGGAGAGGGGTTATTGGCTGCCTGCGCGCTTCCGGGCCGCAAGCTTCACCGCCGCGACAATCTCGGGATAGGCGCCGCAGCGGCACAAATTGCCGGAAAGATAATGCCGGATGGTGTCGTCGTCGGGGTCCGGGTGCGCGTCCAGCAACTGGCACGTCATCAGGATGAAGCCCGGCGTGCAGAAGCCGCACTGGAACGCGCCTGTCTCCAGGAACGCCTCCTGCACCGGATCGAGCGTGCCGTCGGCATCGAGCCCCTCGACCGTGTCGATCGTGGCGCCGTCGGCGAACGCGGCGAGCGTCAGGCAGCCGGACACCGCCATGCCGTCGAGGATCACGGTGCAGCAGCCGCACAGCCCCTGGCCGCAGCTTTCGCGCGCGCCGAACAGGGCGAACCGGTCGGCGAGTATCTCGACCAGCGTCTCGTGCGTCGCGATTTCGGCGGTCGCCGGTGCGCCATTCAGCGTGAAGCTTATGGTTCGGCGCTCAGCCATGGATGCGCTCCGCCTCCGTGGCACCCTGCCTCACTGTCGAACTCTGCCCCCTCACCCTGTCCCTCTCCCCATGGGAGAGGGGACCCTGGTGCAGCAGCCCTTGCGCCGATCGAGGTCGTGCTCGCGCCGTGGAGGCAAGAAAGATCGACGCGGCGTTCCCTCTCCCCTGGGGAGAGGGACAGGGTGAGGGGCAATGCGGTGCCTCTGCCCGCGCGGAGGAGTCCGAATTTGTCGGGAAGAGCGGCGAAGACGGCACCATCATTCGTCCCCGACCGGCGTTCCCGCCGCGTCCTGCAGCGCGCGCCACAGCGTCTCGGCGCGCAGCGGCAGCGCGGTGAGGCGGACGCCCACCGCGTCCTCGATGGCGTTGGCGATGGCGGGCGAAACGCCGAACGTGCCGGTCTCGCCGACGCCCTTGGCGCCGTAGGGGCCGCCCTCGGTCTTGGCGTCGATCGCCTCGTTCTCCATCGGCGGCACGTCGTTGAGGCCGGGAATCTTGTAATCGGCGAGCGACGGGTTGGCGAGCTGGCCGTCGCGGAATTCCATCTCCTCGGTCATGGTGAAACCGAACTGCATGACCGCGCCGCCCGAGAGCTGCGTCTCGACGATGCGCGGGTTCACCGGCGTGCCGACATCGGCGACGTTGACGAGGCGCGCCACCCGGATCGCGCCCGTCTCGGTGTCGACCGCGACCTCGGCCCCGGTCGCGCCCAGCATCCAGAACGGCGTGGCATTGGGCGTCTGGCCGGTGTCGTGGTCGGGCGAGACATAGTCCGGAACGTAGCCCCCATCGCCGACGATGTTGCCGGCCTGCATGCCGTATCGCCGGCGCAGCAGCTCGGCGACCGGCAGGTTCGAGCCCTCGGGCACGCCGAGCTCGGCGGCGAGCGCCGCGACCTTGGCCAGCGCATCCTCCGCCGCGCGTTTCACCGCGTTGCCCATGTGCCAAGTGCCGCGCGAGCCGAGCGTGCCCATATCGTAGGGCGTGACGTCGGTGTCGGGATGAATCACCCGGATTTTCTCGACGTCCATGTTCAGCGTCTCGGCGGCGATCTGCGCGAGCGCCGTGTCCGAGCCCTGACCCATGTCGACCAGCGAGCAGTACACGCCGCAGCTTCCGTCGGAATAGAGGTTCACTATCGCCATCGAGGTGGTCGGCGCGATCGACGCCTTGAACCCGATGGCGACTCCGCGCCCGCGCTTCACCGGTCCAGCGCCGCGGTCGAACGCGTTCGACCAGCTCATCCGCGCGGCCAGACGTTCCAGCAGCGCGACGAACGGCGCATCGCGCATCGTCATGCCCGTCGCCTGAGGCCTGCCGTCGCGCAGCAGGTTCTTCAGCCGGAACCGGATCGGATCGATCCCCAGCGCGCGGGCGATCATGTCGGTATGGCTCTCGTACGCCCAGACGAGCTGCGGAATGCCGAAGCCGCGCAGCGCGCCGGCCGGCGGCCGGTTGGTGTAGAGCGCGAAGGAATCGATCGTGACGTTCTCGATGTCGTAGGGGCCGGCGGCGGTGAAGCCGGATTTCTGCGTCACGCGCGGGCCGATATCGGCATAGGCGCCGCCGTTCCACCACACGGTGCAGTCGCGCGCGGCGATGCGCCCGTCGGCGTCCACCGCGCTCTTGATGCGCGTGGTCGAGGCATGCTTGGTGATGGTGAAGAACTGCTCCTCCATCGAAAGCGCGACCTTCACCGGGCGCCGCGCGATCAGCGCCAGCGCGGCGGCCAGAGCCTCCATCTTGACGTAGACCTTGGCGCCGAAGCCGCCGCCGATATAGGGCACCTTCACCCGCACGCGGTTCTCCGGCCAGCCGAGGAGGCGCGCCACCTCCGCCCGCACGAAGCTGGGCGACTGGGTCGAGGAATGGATGGTGAGGCCGGCGCCGGTCGGCTCGGCGATCGAGACGAACGGCTCGAACGGCGTGTGCATCGTCTGCTGGGTGCGGAACGTATGCTCGAAAACGTGGGGGGCCGCCGCAAAGGCAGCGTCGGGGTCGCCGCGCCGCAGGTGGAAATCGAGCGCAACATTGGTGTCCCTGCGTCCGGCCAGGTGCATCAGGTCGGGAAACGCGCCGGCCGGCTTCAACTCGTCATGGACGTGGGCGGGCGAGTCCGCCGCCTCCACCTCGTCATAGACGGCGGGCAGGGGCTCGTATTCGGCCACGATCAGCCGCGCCGCCTCCTGGGCCACATGCGGGTCGGCGGCCAGCGCCACGGCCACGGGCTCGCCCGCGAACCGCACTTTGCCCAGCGCCAGGATCGGCATGTCGTGGAACGCCGGGCCGAAATAGGGGTGCGGGATGATCTTCTCGATGTCCGCGCCGGTGACGATCTGCGCGACGCCGGGAACCGCCCGCGCCGCCGCTGTGTCGATGCGGACGATCTTCCCGTGCGGGATGTCGGCGCGGAAGATCTTCGCATGCAGCATGCCGGGCAGGCGCAGATGGTGCACGTACTCGGCGCGGCCGGTCACCTTGTCGCGCCCCTCGACGCGCGGGAGCGAGCGTCCGACCGCCATCACGCGCCTCCGTTCATGGCCGCGTGGACCGCGCGGGCGAGATGCACGCGGATAAGCTGGCGCTTGTACGCTGCCGAGCCGTGCTGGTCGGCGATCGGGTCGGCCTCGTCCGCAGCTTCCTCGCCCGCGCGGCGGAGGCCTGCCGCGTCGGTCGCTGTCGCCAGCACCGCCTCGGCCGCCTTGAGCCGCGTCGGCACCTCGGTCGCCGCACCGACATACGCGCGGGGACCATTTGGCCCGCCAAGCGACACCGCGATCCCGACCGACGGCCAGTCGTCGGCCGAACGCGCCGTCACCTTGGCATAGGCGGCGCGGGCCTTGCCCTGCGGCGGGATCGTCAGCGCGACGATCAGCTCGTCGTTGGCGAGCACGGTCTGCAGATAGCCCGAATAGAGCGCCTCGACCGGCATGTCCCGCTCGCCGCGCGGTCCGGCAACGGTGACGCTTGCGCCCAGGGCGGCCAGGACCGGTGGCAGGTCCATATGCGGGTCGGCATGCGCCAGGTGACCGCCCACGGTCGCCTGGTTGCGCACCCGCACGTTCGAAAGGGTCCGCATCGTGCGCACGATCACGGGCGCATGGCGCGCCACCACCTCGGACCGCTCCAGCGCGGCCAGGGGCGTCATCGCACCAATGTGGAGCGTTCCGTCCGCCGCGGCCTCGATGCGGCGATAGCGGTCCTCGATCTGGCGCAGGCTCACCAGCCGCGTGGGGCGGTAGAGGCCCGATTTCAGCATCAGCATGACCGCCGTGCCGCCCGAGATCGGCCGCACCGACGGGTCCGCCGGATCGAGCAGCCGCATCGCCTCGGCCAGCGTGCGCGGTTCGGCGAGATCGAAACCGATCATGAAATCTCCCCAGGTCGCCCGCGAGTATAGCGTGCGGTGACCATCGCCTGTAAATTGCGAACATGGCCGGACCGGAACGGATACATCTGGAGACGGACGTCGCCATCGTCGGCGCGGGCGCGGCCGGCATGTCGGCGGCGATTGCGGCGCACGACGCCGGCGCGCGGGTCACGCTGCTCGACCGGGCGCTGATCGGGCGCGGCGGCGCCACGGTGATGGCGCAGATGACCGTGGCGGTCGGGCTCGGCGACGAGGTGCCGGACGCGCCGGAATTCCATCTGGCAGACACGCTGGCGGCAGGGCGCGGGCTGTGCGACGCGCGGCTTGCCGCGATATTGTGCGAGAACGGTCCGGCGGCGATCCGCCGCATGCAGGGCTGGAAGGTCGGCTGGGCACACCACGAGGACGGGCGGCTGAAGCAGGCGCACGCGCCGGGGCATGACCGGGCGCGCTGCGTCTATGTCGATTTCCTGAACACCGGCCCGGCCGTCTCCAGCACGCTGCGGGGCCAGGTGCAGCGGCGCGACGGCATCGCGCGCATCGGCGATGTGTGCGTGACCGACATCGTAGTCGAGGACGGCCAGGCAGTCGGCGCAGTCGGCGTCTCGCTGACGGATGGCGCGCCGGTCTCGATTGCCGCCAGATCGGTGATCGTGACGACCGGCGGGCTCACCCGCATGTACCGGCGCAACTCGGCGTCCATCAACATGGGCGGCGACGGCTACGCGCTGGCGCTGCGGGCGGGCGCGGCGCTGGTCGACATGGAGTTCGTGCAGTTCTTCCCCATCGGCCATCTCGCGCCGCGGCTGATCGGCATGGACCCGATCATGTGGGATCCGTTCCGCTACAAACTGGGCGGCAAGCTGCTGAATTCCGAAGGGCACGATTTCATCCCCGATTACGGGGTGAACGAGGGCGGGCGCTACAACGCGACGCGCGACGTGGCCACCTACGCCATCCTGAAGGAGGTCGAGGCCGGGCGCGGCTCGCCGGCCGGCGGCGCGTACCTTTCGTTCCAGCACGTTCCCGAGGCGGAGTTGCGCGCGGCGTTCGGCCCGGTGATCGACCGGCTGGCGGCCAACGGTATCGACCTGACACGCCAGCCCATCGAGGTCTCGCCGATCGCGCACTACCACATGGGCGGCATCAAGGTGACGCCGGGCTTCGAGACCGGCATCGCCGGGCTCTACGCGGCGGGCGAGGCGATCGGCGGCGCGAACGGCGCCAACCGCCTGTCCGGTAACGCCATCACCGAGGCGCTGGTGTTCGGCTGTTTCGCGGGCCGGGCCGCCGCCGGTCGCAAGGACGGCGCGCCGGCATGGCACGATTCGGCGGCGCGGGAGGCGCTGGCGCTGGCCGGGGCATCGGGGCCGGCGATCGCCGAGAATCCGGCTGTCCTCGTCACCCGGCTGCAGGGGATCATGGCCGAAAAGGTCGGCCCGTTCCGCACGGAAAAGGGGCTCGTGGCCGCGCTGGAGGAGATCGGCGCGATCCGCGACGCGCTGGGCGAAGCCCCACCCGGCGCGCCATCGCATTACGACATGGCGCGGCTCGACTGGTTCGACCTCAGGAACATGGTACTGGTCGCCGAGGCGGTGACGCGGACGGCGCTCGCCCGCACCGAAAGCCGCGGGGCGCACCAGCGCGAGGATTTCGTGGCGATGGACGCAGGCTGGGCGGTGAACCAAACGGTCCGGCTCGATGGCGGGCGGATCGCCTTGCAGCGCATGCCCGCCGCGGGCGGCACGGCGGAGGCGGCCCAGTGACGAACAGCACGAACGATCCCGTCGCCACGCTGGTCATCCGACGCGGCGAGCCCGGCGAGGCGCCGCGCTGGACACGCGTCGAGGTGCCGTTCCAGCCGGGCCAGTCGGTGCTCGACGGGCTGCGCCGCGCCCGCGTCGAGCATGATCCGTCGATCGGCGTGCGCTTCTCCTGCCTGAACGCCAACGCGTGCAAGGAATGCATGATGCTGCTCGACGGCAAGGTGATCTATGCCTGCACGGCGCGGCTGGAGCCGCGCGAGATGCGCCTCGAGCCGCTGCCCAACAAGGCACTGGTGCGCGACCTGGTGACCGAGATCGCACCCCCCGACGAGCGCATCGCCAACCGGCAAAAGTAGCTTCGCGCATTGTCGGGCCGTCATTGCGAGCGAAGCGAAGCAATCCAGCCTCTTCGGCGGCCTGGATTGCTTCGGCGCTATGCGCCTCGCAACGACGGGGGTTGGTGGCGGTTTCGCCCTCCCACGGTTTGATCTAGACTTCCCCCACCTCATAGGGGAGGACCACCATGGCAACCAGCATCGCGAAGAAGCGTTCGGCCAACGGCCGCGGTATCGGGCCCAAGATCAACGCCATCCGCGACAAGTGGCACACCAAGAAGCATCCGCTGTTCACCGGCATGAAGACCGGCTCGACGCCGCTGAAGGCGCTCGGCGTCTACATGGCCCGGCATTATCAGTTCGTGCAGATCGTCCAGCCGGCGATGGGGCTGCTCTATTATCGCGGCCCGCATGACGTGCAGCTCGCTTTGATCGACAACATTGCCGAGGAGGAGGGCATCTCCGCCATCCCCGGCGAGGGGCACGAGCCGCACAACCACAACAAGCTGATCTTCGATTTCTGCAAGGCGGCCGGCCTCACCGAGAAGCAGGTGCGCATGACCGAGCTGACGCCCGCCTGGTGGGCCCGTTCGCTCCATTACGTGCAGTGCCTGCGTGAGGAGCCGATCGGCGTCGCACTCGCCATGCAGTCGACGCAGGAAGGCCAGCAGGTCGCGCTCAACGTCGAGGTGACCATCCCGTCCTTCATCAAGCATTACGGCTTCAAGCCCGGCTCGAAGGAAATCGGCTTCTTCGAGGAGCATGCCGAGGCCGATCTCGAGCATTCGTCGCGACAGATGGCTTTGTGCGAGAAGTACCTCGACGATTCCGCGATGCAGGCACGCGCGCTGCGGGTGTGCGAGGAGGCGTGCCGGCTGCGCTGGGCCTCGATCACCGAGGTCTATCGCGAGCACGTGCTGAAGGAACGCGCCATCCTGCCCCCCGGCGTGGCGGCATGAAATTCGGGCTGTTCTATCTGCCGACCTACATCCCGGCCGCGCGCGACGCGACGACCCAGTACGAGAACATCGTCGAGCAGGTGGTGTTCGCCGACCATATCGGGCTGGATTATGTCTGGCTGGTGGAACACCACTTCGTGCGCCATGGCGGAATCTGCGCCGCCAACTACGCGCTGCTGTCCTACCTGGCCGCGAAGACGAAGCGCATCCGCCTCGGCACCGGGGCCACGGTGCTGCCGCTCAACGACGCGCTGCGCGTGGCGGAGCAGGCGGCGACGCTCGACCAGCTCTCGCGCGGACGGCTCGATTTCGGCGTCGGGCGCGGCTTCATCCGCGACGAGTTCGATACGTTCGGCGTCGACATGAAGGAGAGCCGCGCGCGCGTCGAGGAGGGGATCGAGCTCTGCAAGGCGGCCTGGGCCGGCGGAAAGCTCAATTTCGAAAGCAAATTCCGCCCGAAGATCGCCGACATCACCGTGCTGCCGCCGATCTACCAGAAGCCGCACCCGCCGATCTGGAACGCGTGCTTCCTCACCCGCGACAGCTTCGTCTGGACGGCGAAGGAAGGGCACAATTTGCTCTACGTGGCCTATCACGTCGATTCCGAGACGGCACGCGAGCGCATCCACTGGTACATCGACGAACTGCCCAATTTCGGCCGGCACGTCGAGGATCACGAGGTGTGCTGCTGCTACCACGCGCATTTCGTGATGGCGAAGGACCGCGACCGGCTGAAGGGCCTGGTCGAGAAGCCGATGGCCGAATACACCAGTGCGGGGGTCGAGGCGGCGCGGCGCCCGCCGGACCCGGAGGCGTACAAGGGGTACGCCGCGCGCGAGGATTACCAGCGCCAGGCGAGTTTCGAAACGTACTTCCCGGACCGGGTGCTGATGGGCGCGCCGGACGAGG
>CAWFOW010000003.1:0-588074 GCA_963817535.1 uncultured Alphaproteobacteria bacterium | reverse complement strand
AGTTCCTGATCGCTCCGGAGGAAAGCTCATAGCCGTTGCACACGACATCATACTGGTGAGCCACGATCGCCAATGGATCCTGGGTCATAAGAGCCTCAATCCCTCCTTGCGGCATCGAGAACGGATTGTGTGCGAACTCGATCCGTCCGGTCGTGTCGTCCAGCTCGTACATCGGAAAATCGACAATCCAACAGAACTCGAAGCTCGATTCATCGATCATCCCGAGATCAACCGCGAGCATCGTGCGTGCCGCGCCGCGCCAGCTTCGCCACGCGTTTGGCATCGTCGCAGACGAAGAACATGGCACCCCCGGAGCTCGGCCGAAAGGCTTGTCCGCAGTTCCGCCAGAGCCACGTCGGAAAAAACTTGGCGATCGGTCCCCGCGAGCCCTCGTCGCCGAAAAGGATGTATGCAAGCCCGCCGCCGCCCTCGCTGCGGATTCGCTCATCGAATCTGTCGAACCATGCCCGCGGCCTGGTTGCACAGCCGGGTACAAAAATTCCGCGCACCGCCGCGCCAGCGGCGACCAGCGACTTAAAGACGTTGAAATTGACGTCGTCGCGCCGGAAGAAACCGGTCACGTCGTGAATCAAGAGAGGATTCCGTAAATCCGGCTTGTCGGTCCCATATCTCAGCAGTGCCTCACGATAGGGGATGCGGCGGAACGGGTGGGGGCTGACCCGCTTGTCACCGAGCTCGTCGAACACTTCGAACAGGATCGGCTCGACAATCGCGAACACGTCGTCCTGGCCGACAAAGCTCATTTCCAGATCGACTTGGTAGTGCTCGCCTGGCGACCTGTCGGCACGTGCAGCCTCGTCCCGAAAGCAGGGTGCGATCTGAAAGTACCGATCGAAGCCGGCGATCATGAGCAGCTGCTTGAACTGCTGTGGCGACTGCGGCAGAGCGAAGAACTTCCCCGGATGCAAACGGGATGGCACCAGGAAGTCCCGAGCGCCCTCAGGGGATGACGCCGTCAGGATGGGGGTCTGCATCTCAAGAAAGCCACGCGCCGTCAGCTTTTCCCGGAACATTCGGATCATCCGGGTCCGAAGGACGATGTTCTGGTGCAGCTTGTGCCGGCGGAGGTCGAGATAGCGATAGCGCAGCCGCAGCTCTTCCGATGTCGCTGTCTCGTCCGCGACCGCAAAGGGCAGCGGATCAGACGGGCTTAGGACTTCGATCGAGCCAATCTGTATCTCGATCTCGCCCGTCGGAAGCTCTGGATTGATCGCGTGCCCCTCGCGGCGCACGACCTTGCCCTCGATCCTCAGGACACTCTCGGGACGCACCCCGCTAGCGGCCCCGAAAGCAGCATTCACGTTATCGACGACGCACTGCGTGATGCCGTAATTGTCCCGAATATCGATGAAAATCAGCTGGCCATGATCGCGGATGGTATCGGCCCAGCCGCTCAGCACCACGGATCGGCCAGCATCCTCCGACCGGAGCTCGCCACACGTATGAGAACGGTATTTCGTCGCTAAATTGGTCACGGTCGTGAGTGCTCCGAGCGCGATTGTCGAGGCCGGAACCACGGTCGGTCAGCAGGACATCATGCCGTCCCCCGCGACCAGCCTCGCCATGCTGCCAATAGTTTGCGGAAAGCTTGCCGGAATTCGCAGCCCCCCGACGAGTGATCAAGGTTGAAGTTAGTGCATGGCGCTTGTGGACACCATGTCTGGGGTGCAGAGGGGCACGCTGCGTTCGCTTGACACCGCCACCCTCAGGCACGCGCGGACGCGGGGCCGGTGGCCTGCGATCGCTCGGGCGATGAAGCCCCATACTTCGCCGTTGTCGCGGCAACAGAGCGACACTCCGGACCACAGCCACCAGCCGGACGCGTTCCCGGCGCCGCAGGCGGGACCGCGACCGCTGCGACGAATTCGACCGGGGCGGTGAAAGCGCTCCCTGGCCGGATTCTCGTGGCCAGCAGCATCAAAAACGACTGATGATTCAACATGATAGACGACTAAAGCAACAACACTATAGACGACTAACAAAACATCATGTTAAACTACAAATACGACAACACGATAAACGACAAAGGACCTTGCCGTGGCGATCCCCGCCGAAAAATTTGCTCAATCCCTTGAGCTGCTCCGTCGCCTTCAGGAGGCGGGGAAAGTCGCCATTCGCACGACCGATCTTTCCCGGACCCATCGCGAGCGCCTGCTCAAGAACGGCTTTCTGAAAGAGGTCATGAAGGGCTGGTACGTCGCGGCGCGTCCCGATGAGGTGCCGGGCGAGACCACGGCTTGGTACGCCTCCTATTGGGGCTTCTGCGCAGGCTATCTGGCCACGCGCTTCGGTGACGAGTGGTGCTCTCGCCCGAACAGTCGATTGCGCTCCACGCCGGAAACCGCACCGTGCCCAAGCAATTGATCGTCCGCTCTCCCAAGGCGAAGCGAAACATCACGCCGCTTTTGCACGGCACAACCTTGCTCGACATTGTCGGCGCGCTACCCGATCCCGCGAACGTCGCGGACATCGAGCACATGCGGGTTTTCGCCGTCCCGGCTGCACTCGTCGCCTGTTCCCCCATCTACTTCGTCCAGAACCCCACTGACACGCGCGCCGTGCTCGCGACCCTGCGCGACGCCTCCGACGTTCTTCCGATTCTTCTGAACGGCGGACACACTGTCATCGCCGGCCGGCTTGCCGGCGCGTTTCGAAACATCGGCCGCGCCCGCATCGCCGACGACATCCTCAAGGCCATGCGCGCCGCCGGCTACGAGCCCCGCGAGAACGATCCCTTCGCAACGCCGGCTCCCTTCGCCTTCAGCGCCCGTGAGCCATCGCCCTACGCCAATCGCATCCGCCTGATGTGGCAACAGATGCGCGCACCGATCCTCGAAGCCTTTCCCGCGCCGCCCGGCGTACCGAACGACATTCACGCCTATCTCACCCGCGTCCAGGAGATTTACGTCACCGACGCCTATCACTCCCTCTCGATTGAGGGCTATCGCGTCACGCCGCAGCTCATCGAGCGCGTCCGTTCGGGAACCTGGAATCCCGACGCCGATGAAGCCGATCGCGCCCAGCGCGACGCGCTCGCCGCACGCGGGTACTGGCAAGCCTTTCAGGCTGTGCGCCAAAGCTTAAGCAGGATACTGGCTGGCGAGAATCCCGGCGCCGTCGCCGACGACGATCATGGGACCTGGTTCCGGGAGCTGTTCGCACCAAGCGTGACGGCAGGGATCATTCAGCCGGGCGACCTCGCGGGATACCGCAACGCGCAGGTCTATATTCGCCGGTCGCGGCACGTGCCCCTCAATCCCGACGGCGTGCGCGACGCAATGCCAGCATTCTTCGATCTCTTGCGAGATGAAACAGAGCCCGCGGTTCGCGCGGTGCTCGGGCATTTCGTCTTCGTCTACATCCACCCCTACATGGACGGCAACGGCCGCATGGGGCGGTTCATGATGAACGCCATGCTGGCTTCCGGCGGCTATCCCTGGACCGTCGTGCCCCTCGATGAACGGAATGGCTATATGTCGTCTCTAGAAGCCGCCAGCGTCGATCAGGATATTCGACCGTTCGCGCGATTTCTCGCAGAGCTTGTCGTACGAACTCAGACCGGTCACCCGGCGGCAACGATTCCCGGCGCATCTCCATAGGTTTTGGCGTCCTGGCGTTATCGTTGTTCACGCCAAGCTGGTCCTCGTAATCTTTCTTCATACGCTGTAACGATTTTTCATGGAACCGCGAACAGGGCAGCGAGAGGACACTACACTGGGTCCCGTGACCTGCTACGATGGAGGCGAACGCCCATGACCAGGAAACCCACTCGGATTCGGCTCCGCGCCGACCAGGCCGCCCTTGTCGTCGACGAGGATGGTGGACTCACCGTGTATATTCCTGATCTGCCTGAGGGCACCAACGTGCCGAGAATGTACCGTCTTATCGCGGCCGTGGCAGCCAAGGCCGATGATCCCGACTGGGTCGAGCAGACCATTGCCGTCCTTGAAGGGCCGACCCCGAAGCGCGCCTGACTGTCCCCTCCTGGCCCGTCGGGCTCCGCATAGGAAATTTGCCATGTGTTCCGGTCCGTTGCCCATTAAAAATGCCCAGACCAAAACTATAAACTCGCAAGTGGCGCAAATAGACTTTTCAGCGCAACGTCATCAAATGTATCCTCATCATTGGCAGAAGCCGCACTGAAAGTCGGCGGTTTTGATACAGTCGTCCTCTCTTCGATTTGAGCGATTCTGTCCATCACGGCTGCAATCGCTACATCAATGACTTGTTCTGGAATTGAAATACGACGGGCGAGTTTTTGAAGAGCTTCGATATGATCGTTTAGAGTTCAACTCTGAGTCGATACCAGAGACCGCACTGTCTACGTTGTCAATCTCGCTCCTAATACTCTCCTCAATCGCCTCCCTAATTCCATCACCAAGATCAGGTTGCCACCGATCCACGGCGTCCGAAATATTTTGAAGTTCATCCAACGGCATTCCTCTCCTGATCATATCGATAACTTGTAACCGAAGATTGTCAGCCAATTCGGACACTCCAGGCAACCCCTCAAAATGACCTCCATCGCCAAGCTTAGCGATCAACTCTATCGCCCCTTCGCCGTCACGCCAGGAGTCGATGCCATCCACAGGCGAACGCACTAAATCGAGCGCCAAATCCGCAAACTTTTGGTCCTGGCTACCGGCCCACCATTCAATCAGCAATTCAACGCGATCAACGTTCGAAAGACCGATCGGAGAGAGCACCTGCACGGAGCCTTCCTGAACTCGCTTCCATACCGGAAGGCTCAAAAACCTTTCAGCAACATAAACAAATGAACCGGCAAGAGACTTCATAGCCTCGGCCGACAGCTTCAACCGCTTCCCGTGTTCCCAAACCCCCTGTGCCCAATCACTTAGACGAGCAGAGACAGCGAATTCGTGTAGAAGCGTAGGGTCGTTAAGATACTCGAATAAGTAATCCCTCAGGGACGGGTTTATAAACCGCACTTCTCGTCCACTAATTGAAATGAACCCTCCTTCTAAAACTCGCAATGCTTCTTCAAAGTCCTTTGGATCATGTGTTTCTCCGTAAATCGCACAAAGATGCGGATGGAGTCCGTGATAGGCGATCCTCAATCCTTCGATAGAAACTCCATATTCGGAACTGAAAAACAAAGCAAACAGAAGATGCCGGCACGGCGTGGATATATGTGTTCGAAAAGCAATGTCCCAGAGACGCCCTGGGTGGTCCAGCGCATCGAGAAACGCCCTCGGGTATGAAGCGGGCCTAAGACCTCCGACACGGGTAACGTCCGTCATCCATTCTATAATTCGAGGGTTGTAATTCTTGTGATCAACAATCTCCGCAATGTGATCGCTTTTCACGAGCGCAATGATGTGCTGGCGTGGCGTCTGGGCAATGATCAAATGGTTATAGAGAATGCGCGCTTTGATTCGACGGGTATATACGCCCACGTCCAGAACGTATTTGCTAACATCCAGACGTTGATCAGAGAGATACTCTGAAATACTACGGGCCTCCTCAAAGATGTAGGCACGCGTTGTCAAAATAAACCGGGCGTTCGGCGATGACCGTACGCGCTTGATGAACAGCGCTAAATCGGAATCCTTATGAGACAGCGCCCGTTTATCGAGCGCCACCTTTCCCAGAAAGTCATCGAAAAGGAATACTTGCTTTCTGGAATCATCAATTGAGGCAAACCCGTCATCGAGACTGCGAATTGCAACAAGCTCCCATCCTTCACCGATATACGCGTAAGAAAGTATCTCTGCGAGTGTCGTCTTTCCAACGCCCGGTGGCCCAGAAATGATAACTAGATGTTCGCCTTCGAGTTTGTCTCGTGCGCTGTTAAAGCTTGGATTTGGCGCATAAACTCTTACCTTTTCCTCAATGTCCGTTGCTTTTATAATGTTGTAGGTACGGGAAGCAGACCGGACAATGCTTTCCAGAATGCCAGGACTGGTAAGCCACAATTTGATGTGTGATTTTTCAATGTCGGGGTATTTCCTGATCAGGGTATTCAGGTCACGAGGCCCAAAGATGTCCGCCTCGCTTTGGAGAGACGGCCCGATAATAGCCGCAAGTTCGGCTTTGTTTTTGGGCGAAAGAGGGCGAGATGTCGCAAGGATATAGCGGCCAGGAGACAACCGATCTATCGACGCACGCTCTCGCTTCATCTGTGATTTGAGCGTGGCGTAGGTTGAGCCGAGATAGTGCTTGGCTTGTATGATGGTCGTTCCATCACCTCTTGCGTGACGACCGTCGATCCCCTCGTCTGGGCCTGTGGCGAAGGCCTCGAAGCGCACGGCGAGATCGCGCCCGACGAGGTCTCTTACCAGGTCCTCGAAATCGGCCGGAGAAAGGCCCGCGAAGTTGTATGCCATCTTCACGCCTCACCGATGATCGAGACGTACGACTGAACCGGCTTTTTCGATTTTTCGACGCCTGCCGCAATATCAAGTGCTACAACCAAGCCGGTTCGCCTCCTTGACGGCCCACCCAACGGAAACCTACTTGCCTCGTTCAAATCCAGGTAGCTCGCATTTTCGCTTCGCTACCAAATTTCCGTAGGGGCGTCGTCGCCCTTACCCCGAAATGAATCAGGCAATTGGAGTCCACAGACGATTGCCTAAGAATACCAACTGATCGTCACAGATAACAACTTAAATGTTTATTCGGCGCCGCCGAATGAAGTTTTTTACGAGGAATATTTATTCACTAAACGCTTGAGTCAATATTATGTCCGTTTAGTAATTGCGGTGTCTTCACGAATTAAATAAGTAATCAAAAATTGTCAAATATAATTTATCGTCTGAACGCAATCCAAGCTCCCCCGCGGCAACTGTCCAACTCTAATCAATCGCACGCACAAGACTTGGCCGCTTCGGCCCATCCGTCAATCACTGGACGCAAGCGCGCCGGGGAGGGTGTCCCCGGCCTTCCGCGCCCGGACCAGATCCGGGCTTGTGCAGGCCGGGTGATCCCCCTCCCTCCCCGGCGGTGATTGACGGATTTCCCCCGCTTTTTTTCGCACCCGTCGGGGTGCTGGCGCACCCCCAAGTCCAAGAAGAAAAGGGGCTTTGAAGGGCCGCGAAGGTCGCGGCTCGCGCTGTGCAAACGCATACCGAAAAGGAGTTCCATATGACCATTCAATCCGTGCCTCTTTCATCCATAGAGCCCTCCAAGGGCAACCCGCGCCGGGGCTTCGACCGCGGCAGCATCGAAGGGCTGGCGGCGAGCATCAGGAAGGACGGCTTGCTGCACAACCTTGTCGTCAGTCCGCTCAAGGGCAAAGGCAAGCATTACCGCATCGTCAGCGGCGAGCGGCGGTTCCGCGCCCTCAAGTTGCTGGCCGAGTGCGGCGACCTGTCCGAGGATTTTGTTGTTCCCGTAGAGGTCCGAAACGGCTTGTCGAAAGACGACACGCTGCGTATTGCGACCGTGGAGAACCTTCAGCGCCAGAACCTCGCGCCGCTGGAAGAGACGGCGGCGCTCACCAAGCTGATCCACAAGGGCGTCACCCTCGACGATGTCGCGGCGCAGACGGGGTTGTCGCCGACGACCATCAAGCGCCGCCTTGCGCTCAATGGCCTGTGCAAGGACGGCAAGGAAGCGCTGGCGAATGGCACGCTCAGCCTGTCGCAAGCCGAAGCGTTGACCCTTGGCGATCATGGGGCGCAGCGCCGTTTGCTCGGGGAGATCGACCACGACCAGCCCGACATCAGCGCCGAGGCGATCCGGGAATTCCTGATCGATGACCGCCCCACCGTGGCGCTGGCCATCTTCCCGCTGGAAAAATACACGGGCACCATCACCACCGACCTCTTCGCCGAGGGTGAAACCAGCTACTTCGACGACGCGGAGCAGTTTTTCGCATTGCAGAAGGACGCGGTGGCGGAACTCGTGAGCCGCCATGCGCAGAGCGCCGCGTGGGTGGAAACGACCGAGGCCTACCGCATTCCCGACTGGCAGTACGACGAAGCCGGGGAAGGCGAAGCGGGAGGCGTTCTCATCAACCTGTCGCCGTCCGGCAAGGTCGAAATCCGCGAGGGTCTGACCAAGCGAATCATCGACCGGGCAACGGCGGAGGCGACCGCCGACCATCCGTTGGCCCCGAAGAAATCCAAGGCGGCTTACTCGGCTCCCCTGTGCCGCTACATCGCGTGGCACAAGAGCGCCGCCGTGCAGGAGGTTTTGCTCTGCGACCCCCGCAAGGTGAAGGAGGTCGCCGTGATCGACAGGTTGAAGAACCTCGTTCCGCATGAGGCGGTCATGGCTCTGGCCAAGAGCGCGGAGCCGCAGGGGGCATACAAGGTCATCGAGGCTCAGGCGAGCCACTTCGCCGCGAAGCTTGGCTTCGAGGTCGAGTCCGACGAGTCCGTGTGGGTGGCGTTCCCGCCCCGGCCCATGGACATTCTGGCGGTCTATGATTCCGTGAAGGCCCTAAGCGATCACGATCTCGACGATCTTCATGCGTTTCTGACGGTGCTGGCGTTCGGGCAGAATGTATGTGAGCGCCTTGAGACGCATGACAGCCTGTTCAACCGCGTGGCGGCGGATTTGGGCATCGACATGCGCACCCACTGGCGTCCCGACTGGGCCTTCCTCGACCGCCGCAACCGGGAGCAGCTTGTCGCCCTCGCCAAGGAGTGCGGCTACACCGACGCCGTCGGTTCGGTCGGCGGCTTCAAGAAGGGCGAACTGGTCAACGGCCTGATCCGGCATTTCGCGAACGCGCAAGCCGCCGCCGATCCGACCCCGGCGCAAAAGAAGGCGCGGGACTGGCAGCCCGATGCAATGCGCTTTCCGGTCATCGATCCCGATACGCCATCCCAAGAGCAGGACGACGAGCCTCTTGACGACCCGGACTGACCGACATTGGCTGTACAGCCCGGCGGGCCGCCGAAAGGCCTGCCGGGCTTCTCGTGCTGTCCGTTGTCGTGCCGTGCTGCGGGCCGCAGCAGCCCAGCGGCATGAATTTTCTGCGCGGCTCCCCTCTAGGACCAATTTTTCTGCACCTCTAACGGATTTTCACGGGACCAGCCGGGACAGCGTCGCTGCCTCGAACCCGCCCTCCCGGAGATTGGGCGGCCTATTCTCCGTCTTCAAATTGCGTCATCCTTCGCGTTCCAGGGCTCGACCTAGTAACCTGCATAAAAGGATCGAATCATTCCCGCGAACACGCTCGAAGTTGCTGCAACGTAGAATATGTTAACTCTAATCCGTCTATCGTGCTCCCGTCGCGTATGCTACTCTTCGGTACCACTACAAGGTAGGAGCGACGTGAAGCCCTGGGCGGAGCTGCAAGCTGCAAAGGAAAACCTTCGCTTGTTTGAGGCGCCAAATGTTTGGCGCCGGTACAACGATGAGGTGAACGAAAAAGTCGGGCGCGATCACAGCGCCCGGCTGCGCCGCGGCGGTCGACCGGATACTCACGACCGCGCTCAATGCCACCAATGTCGTATTGCTGACAGGCGCGGGATCGTCCTTTTGCGCACGCAACACGCCACCTCCGGGAACCTCAGCAAAGGGCGCGCCAGGCCTTTCGGATTTGTGGGATGCTGCCAAAACCAAGGCTGGGGAAGAAAAGTTCAAATCCGTGCTGGGTGTCATCCCCTACGGCGACGAGATCACCAACATCGAAAAGCTTCTGACGCAATGCAAGCTTTACGTCGCGCTGTTCGGGGAGGGCTCTGAGACCAAGGGCAAAGATATCGCCAACTTTATTCGCAGCGCCGAGGCTGCCATTCTTGAGCGTGTCGATTTCGTTGACGGAAAAACCGACCTTGCCGCGCACGAAGCGTTCATTCGCAAGATCGCGCGACGCGGCAATCGAAAGCCGCGCGCGAAGATTTTCACTACCAACTACGATCTATGCTTCGAATACGCCGCGCAGCGGCAGCGGTTCGTCGTCATTGATGGTTTCTCGCACGCCGCGCCGCAGGTCTACGACCGTTCCCATTTCGCTCAGGACATTGTGCGGCGAGACGCCACGAAGGATGCGCCGGACTACCTGGAGAGCGTATTTCAGCTCTACAAATTGCACGGTTCAATGGACTGGCGCCGGACAGGAACGGAAACGATCCGCTCACGAGGCGCCGAAGGCAAGCCGGTCCTGATCTATCCGCGGGACAGCAAATATCAGGAGGCCTTTGAACCACCATATCTCGACATGATGGCGGCGCTTTTAAGCGCACTTGGTGAGCCAGACACCTCGCTCATCGTTGCGGGATTCAGCTTTAGCGACGCCCACATTGCAGAGCCCATCACAGCGGCTCTCGAAAGTAACATGAATTTCCGGTTGATCGTTTGCGATCCCGCCTTCCTGACTGATGACGCGCTCAAGGGCGACCCCATAACTGCCGAAAACAAATTATCGCCAACTAATCCCTATCATCAAAGGCTTGTGCGATTGGCCCAAGCCGGGGATCAGCGTCTATCTCTTATTTGCGGGAGATTTGAAGACCTGTCTCTGGCACTACCCGACCTCGTGGCCGAGACCGAACGCGAACGCCATGCGCTGCGCGTCAAGGCACTGCGCGAGGCCGAGCCGCCCGGCGGGGCAGGGAGAAGCGCATGACGCTGCGCAGCCTCGTCGACCCAGACCAGTATATCGGTACGATCACTTTCGTTTCAGCCGCGGCCATTCACGCGAATCTACCACACGCAACAGCGCGGCCGGAACGCCGCGGCCTTGCACGCGGCGCCGTCGGCGACTTCGTATTCATCGACTGTGGTCTGGCGAAGCTTCTGGGTCGAATCGTTGAGGTGAAAATTCCAGATTCCGAGCGCCTCACCGTGGAACCCGCTTTAGGCGATCCGCCAGAGCCTCACCCGATCGGCCGCATCCAGCTCTTGGCGACCATCGACCAGGTGGCACAGAAGCTTGCCCGCGGCCTCAAAGTTCATCCCCGCGTCGGCGACCCCGTTCACCTTGCGGCGGGTGGGATCTTCGCCGATCTTGTTGCGAACACCACCAACGAGCCGGGCGACGTAACGCTCGAGCTCGGGACGCTGAATGCTGAAGGCGGCGTTGTCATAAAGATTTCTGCCGAGAAGCTCTTCGGACGACACTGCGGCATTCTCGGGGCGACAGGCGGCGGCAAAAGCTGGACCATCGCCACCATCCTCGATCAAATCAAGGCCAGCGGGGGCCGCGCTGTACTATTCGACCCTACCGGCGAATTTGCGACGGCATCGGCAATTTCGAAACACTACACCTTCATTGAGCCGGAACACGGAGCCGCTATCGTCCATTTCCCCTACCAGAGCATGAACGAAGACGACCTGTTCACACTCTTCCGGCCCTCAGGTCAGAGTCAAGGGCCGAAGCTACGTGAAGCGATCAGGAGTTTAAAACTCGTTGCGGCCGCAGGCACTACCGTGATCGCCGGCGTAGCTAGTGCTGGCGGACTAATTGAGAAGAAAAAGAAGTCACGTGCTGCATTTTTTGCCGGCGTCCAGAAATACGAGCAGCAAATAAATAGTCCCTATTGCCAATTCGATGTTTTCAAGTTGCCAGATCAAATTCAGAACGAATGCGTCTGGACTTCGGATAAATTGCCAGGAAATCCAGCTAATTGGGGCGATGTGGAAAACGGTACGCTCAGCTATTGCGAGACGTTGGTTGCGCGCATTCGCACGATGATCAATTCGCCCGAGCTTGCGTGCCTATTCCAGAGCCAGGGCACATCGCTTGTGACAGTCCTGGACGACTTTTTCGCCAAGGAAGACGATGACATCATCCGCATTTCCTTCAAAAACGTGCGTTTTGAGCACTACACACGGGAAATCCTTCTCAACATAATCGGCCGGCATCTCCTTGACCGCGCGCGCACCAACACCTTCCGCGACAAGCCAATGATCGTGATGCTCGATGAAGCCCATCAATTCCTCGGGCGCACTGTCGGCAACGAATATGCAAGCGTCACCCTCGACGCCTTCGGGCTGATTGCCAAGGAAGGCCGTAAATACGGCCTAAGTTGTGCCCTTGCGACGCAGCGCCCGCGCGACATTCCAGGAGACGTATTGAGTCAGCTTGGAACCCTTATCGTTCACCGCCTGACCAACGACCATGATCGCGAGACGGTGGAGAAGGCCTGCGGCGATCTGGATCGCGACGCAGCGACGTTCATCCCCACGCTTGCCCCCGGAGAGGCAATCGTTATCGGTCCGGATATTCCTGCGCCCGTCCCGCTTCTCGTCGCGCGCCCCGCAAGGCCGCCGGACTCCCAAGGACCACCGTTCAGGGAATATTGGTCGGGGCGCGTTAAGACAAAAGCATCCGCTTCGAACCGGGCACCTGCAGAACCGAAAAAGGCCTTTACGTCCTGAATGCCCGCGATCAAGTACGACATTTCTAAGAACGGTCCGCGCATGCACCGCTGCTCCGAAGCAGGACTCTGCACCATGATGCGCGCTATGCCGTCAGCGCGGCCATGACGGAACGCCGCATCAAGCCCTATACACCTCATTTAGGTGCTTGGCAGTGGGACTCACTCGAACAAAGCCTAATGAAGCTATAGAAAGTTTTTGGGTCCCACCTTTTTGTAACTCTTGGGAAATCCAAAGATTCTTCAGTCCGCCCCTGGGCACCATTTCCCTTATATTTCAATAGGCTGCGGCCGCCTCACGGACTTAGAGCATCTTCCGCTCGCGCGGAATCGCGCCAGCCCTCTCCCCCGCCCGGCCACCCAACGGCAGTATGCTGGTATGGGTGGCCGGGCGGGGGAGAGGGCCGGAGCCGTTCGATTGGAAAACGCGCTAATGTCCCGAATCCGAAGTTCGTCATCGTTTGGGTCAATGCCGAACGAATTTCGGATTCGATCAGGACACTAGCAAACCATTGAATCTAGTGTGGTTATGGATTTGAAGTTCGCTTCGCCGCCTGCCACGAGCAGTGTTGCGAACTTCAAATCCACCTCACTAGCCGCGCGGTGCGCGGTGGGCCTGATGCGATGGAACCAGCGAGTTCTCCCCGAAACGGCGCAGCTCGGCCTCATCCGAGGCGAGCATCGCGGCGCGCAGGCGGAGCAGCAGCTCGCCGCACAGGGTCGCGCCAAAGAACCAGTCGTCCAGCGCGATGTCGGTGATCCGTCCGGACCGCGACAGCCCCGCCTGGTAGTAGAAATGCTTGACGTCGTCGGTGGCGAACTTCACCGTGCGATCGAGTGCATATTGCGGCAGTGGGTTGGCGGTCGATCGATCGCGCATGAAAGCAACGGTCAGCGCGACGATGCGGTCCGGCGCGAGCCCGGTGATGCGGTCGAACTGGCGCCCGCCATGGGCACGTACCCAGTCGTCGCGCAGCGGCCGGAGGCTCTCGATCTCGGCGACGATTGCCGCGGCCAGGGCGCCCGGATCGGCGGGCGGCGACGCTGCTTGTGCCACGGCCGGCGGCGGCGACCACGGCTCGCCCGATTCCGGCGCCGGCGGGGAATCGGTGAACGCCTCGAGGACGGGCCCGTCGGTGCGTGCCAGCAATCCCAGGACCGTCCGCAGAACGCGTCGCTGGAATTCGGGCGCATCGGGCGCGCCGAAGGGCCGGCCGAGCTCGAACGGCACGACCAGGGCGCGTGGCGGGCGCACCAGCGCCACGTGATCGCGGATCGCTCCGATCAGGGCGGTCGGGATGCTCTCGCGCTCCAGATAATGTGCCAGCCCGCTCACGGCGCGCGTGCACATCGGTCAGACGCCGGCGAGCACCACCCCGCCGACGCCGTCACGCTTCATCTCCGCCGCCAGGCTGCCGATCGTCTCGGCATAGGCGGTGGGCGGGGTCGAGCCCATGAAGCCGTAATGGCGGGGCGCCAACGCTCCGATCTCGCCCGAAGCCGCCATCTCGCGCAGCCGGTGGATCGGAAACACGGTGTCGATGTCGGTCATCATGCCGATGCGGTCGAAGTTCGGCGCGATGTGGCTGGTGACGAGCTGGGACAAGTCGGCATCTTCCGGGATCGTCCGCCAGTCCGCCTGGCCGGGAACGAAGGGCCGGTCGCCATGTACATGCAGCCCTGCGGTGGTGATCAGCGCGATCCGGCGTTCCGCAAGCGGCGGACCGGCGACGCAGAGCGTGTCGTCCATCTCGGGCATCGGCTGGTTGACCAGCCGACTGCGATAGGGCTCGGGCATGTCGTCGAGATACATCCTGTCCTCCGCTGTGTCGGCACATTTTCGCGCCCGGCGAGCGGCACTTACAAGATGTAATGGTCAGGGCCGGTCGGGCCGCCAGGAGGACAGGGCGGTCGAGATCGCCACCATCGCACCGAACCCGATCGAGGACGCAGCGGCCACGGCAAACAGTACCTCGATGTCGGTGCCGAACCGGTCGACGGCGAGCCATCCGCCGCCCACCGCAATAGCGAGGCGCAGCGTGCCGGCCAGCACTGGCCATAGCACGCGCTTCGCGCCCTGGCTCGCGAAGTACAGCATCATGCCGAGCCCGGTCAGGCCATAGAACGGCGCGACGATCCGAAGATAGCGCGCGCCGATCTCGATCGCGCCCGCATCCTGGGTGAACAGCCCGAGCCACGCCGACGGGAAAAGGGCGGCGGCGAGCCCGATGGTCTCGGTCATCGCGATGCCGATTGCGGCGGCGACCCAGGCGACGCGCCGCGCGCGGTCGATGTTTCCGGCGCCGACATTCGCGCCTACCATCGTCACGGTGGCGGTGCCGAGCCCGAACAGCAGCGGGATGAGCAGGTAGTCGAGCCGCGCGCCGAGGCCGTACCCGGCCAGCGCCGCCGTGCCGAACCCGCCCGCCAGGGTCGTGAAGATTGCGACGGTGAGGTTCGACTGGACGGTACCGAACGCCGACAGCGCACCAACGCCCAAAACGTCCTTGAACAGCCGCCATTCGAGCTGCGCCCGACCAAGCCGGATCGGGCTCCGCGCCGAGCGCAGGAAGGCGACCAGCGCCACGGCCGCCAGCGCGTAATAGACCAGGATCGCGACACCTGCCCCCTCGATGCCGAGCCGCGGCAGCGGGCCCAGCCCGAAAATCAGCGCGGGCGAGAGCGGCACCACGATCACCGCCCCGGACAAGGTGACCAGCGCCGGTACGCGCACGCTGCCCGCACCGCGCAGCGCCGAGGCCAACAGGTTCACGATCCAGATGATCACGGCCCCGCCGAACACGAATGTGCCGTAGCGCACCGCGGCGCGCACTGCCCCATCCGTGCCGCCCAGCGCGCGGAACAGCGCGTCGCCCCCGCCCAGCACCGCCGCGGAGAAGGCGAGCCCGAACAGGACCGCCAGCACCACCCCGTGCAGCACCAGCGCGTCGGCATCCGCTTGGCGCCCGCCGCCCATGGCGCGGGCCACGGCCGACGAGACACCGCCGCCGATTCCGCCGTTCGACATCATCGCCATCAGCATGAAGACGGGGAAGACCAGCGACATGCCGGCGAGCGCGTCGAGCCCCAGCTTGCCGACGAAATAGATCTCGGCGACGCCAACCAGGGTCTGAACCACCAAGACCAGGATGGTCGGCATGGCGAGGCGGAGTAGCGGCCCCGCTACCGGACCTGTCGTCAAGGAACCGAGGGCACGCACGGGGCGCGGCGGCATGGCAACGGACTGCGCGAGAACGGCCGATGACGGGGGCGGGTTCATGTGCGGCCTCTGAGGTGCGGTGGCCGCGGACCGCGGCCTTTGACTTCAATATAAATAGTGACTATATTTTTTGCTGTCAATGGCTGCAATTGTTGTAACCACTCGCGGCGGCCAGGCTATGATGGCGGACAAAGGACGGATTGCATGGCGCCGGACGCGCAACCCGAGCTGATCGAGACGGACTGGCCGTTCGGCGACGTCTGCCCGGTGGCGCGCGCGCTGGCCATCGTTGGCGAGCGCTGGACCATCCTGATCCTGCGCGACCTGTTCCTCCACGGCCCGCGGAAGTTCCAGGATTTCGAGCGCTCACTGGCCGGGATCAGCCCGAACACGCTGTCGGCGCGGCTCAAGACTCTGGAGGAGCACGGCCTCGTCGAACGCGCGTTCTACGAGAGCCACCCGCCCCGCGCCGAATACATGCTGACCGCGCGGGGCCGCGAGCTGCGCCCCGTGCTGAAGGCGCTGCGCGAATGGGGCGAGAAGCACACCGGGGCGCCGAAGAACGTCCCATAGAGGCATCCCGCCCTTGAACCATTCATAAGCAATCCCTAATTAAGCGTTATCTTAATTAGGGAGCAAGGCCGTGGCGATGCGTGCGTTCAGCCCGGACGTTCTGGAGGAGAAGGCGGTCGAGGTGGCCGGCGTGCTGCGCGCCATCGCCAACGAGCGCCGCCTGATGATCCTGTGCCGGCTGGTTGAGGACGGCGAAGCGACGCCCGGCGCGCTGGCCGACGCCGTCGGCCTCTCCCAGCCCGCTTTGTCGCAGCACCTCGCCCGCATGCGGGAGGAAGGGCTGATCGCCTATCGGCGCGAAAGCCAGACGCTCTGGTACCGCATCGCCGACCCGCGCATCGCCGAGCTTCTCGCCACGCTGCACAACCTGTACTGCGCCGGCCCGCGCGGCCGCCGCTGACCCGCCCGAAGGAGGCCCACCATGTCCGTTCGTACCGTCTCGCCCGCCGAAGCCCGGAAGCTCGTCGGCGAAGGCGCCATCCTGGTCGACATCCGCGAGCCCGACGAACGGGCGCGCGAGAAGATCCCCGGCACCGCGCACCTGCCCGTTTCGCGGCTCGACGCGGCGACGCCCACCTGGCAGGGCAAGACCGTCATCTTCCATTGCCGCAGCGGCGCCCGCACCCAGGGCAACGCCGCCCGCCTCGCCGCGTGGCTTGGCGCGGGGTGCGAGCCCTGCGTGATGGAGGGCGGGCTGGACGCATGGAAGAAGGCCGGCCTGCCCGTCGAGACCGACCGCCGCCAGCCGCTGGAGCTGCAGCGCCAGGTACAGATCGGTGCCGGCAGCCTCGCCTTTTTCGGCACGCTGCTGGGGCTCGTGGTCTCGCCCTGGTTCTTCGCCGTGCCGCTGTTCGTCGGCGCCGGGCTGATGACGGCCGGCATCACCGGGTTCTGCGGCATGGCGCGGCTGCTGGTCCACGCGCCGTGGAACCGGGAAGCATTCGGCCGCAAGCCCACGGCGACCGCGTAGCATCCCCAACGATCGAGGCGGGATCAGACCGTGGAACTATCCATGATCCAGAGCGGGCTCGGCATCGCTTCCGGCTCGCTGGTCGGGTTGTCGCTCGGACTTGTCGGGGGCGGCGGCTCGATCCTCGCCGTCCCGCTCATGGTCTATCTGGTCGGAGTCGACGACCCGCACGTCGCGATCGGGACCAGCGCGGTCGCGGTCGCGGTGAGCGCCGCAGCGAACCTCGCCAACCATGCGCGGAGCCACACCGTGAAATGGCCCTGCGCCACGGTCTTCGCGGCGGCCGGGATCGCCGGCGCGTTCGCAGGTTCCACCGTCGGCAAGATGCTGGACGGCCAGAAGCTTCTGCTAATCTTCGCCATCCTGATGGCGGTTGTCGCGGTCCTCATGTTCCGGCGGCGCGCCAGCGACGGCGATCGCCTTGTCCGGCTCAACCGCGGCAACCTGCCGAAGCTGCTGGGCGCGGGCGTCGCCGCCGGCGGCCTGTCGGGATTTTTCGGCATCGGAGGCGGGTTCCTGGTCGTGCCCAGCCTGATGCTCGCCACCGGCATGCCGATCCTCAATGCGGTCGGCTCGTCGCTGGTGGCGGTGACGGCGTTCGGGCTCACCACCGCGGCAAACTACGCGGTGTCGGGCATGCTCGACTGGCGGCTGGCCGCGCTGTTCGTTGGCGGAAGTGTCGCCGGCGGCATAGTCGGCGCGCGCGCCGGCAAGGTCCTCGCGACGCGGCGCGGGGCGCTCAACACGATCTTCGCCGGCCTGATCGTCGTGGTCGCCGGCTATATGCTCGTGCGGAGCGCGGTCGCGATCTGACGCCTACTTCCCCGACCGCCGGATCGCCTGCCAGACATTGTGCGGCGTTGCCGGCATGTCGATGTGAGTGACGCCGAGCGGCGCGAGCGCATCGATGACCGCGTTCATCACCGCGGCGCTGGCGCCGATCGTGCCGGCCTCGCCACATCCCTTAACGCCCAGCGGGTTGGTCGTGCAGGGCGCGTCCTCGCTCATCGACACCTCGAAGGACGGCGCATCGTCGGCGCGCGGCATGCAGTAGTCGTTGTACGAGCCGGTCAATAGCTGGCCCGTCGCGTCATACACGCACTGCTCGGTCAACGCCTGGCCCATGCCCTGCACCACGCCGCCGTGCACCTGGCCCTCGACGATCATCGGGTTCACGACGCGGCCGAAATCGTCGACGGCGAGGAAGCGGTCCACCGATACCGCCCCGGTCTCGCGGTCGATCTCGAGCTCGCACACATGCGTGCCGTTGGGGAAGGTGAAGTTCAGCGGGTCGTAGTAGGCCGTCTCGTCGAGTCCGGGCTCGAGTTCGGCCAGCGGGTAGTTGTGCGGCACGTAGGCGGCGAACGCGACCTGGCCGATTGACACCGCCTTGTCGGTCCCGGAGACGGTGAACATGCCGTCCTTGAATTCGATGTCGTCGACCGACGCCTCCAGAAGATGCGCGGCGATCTTGCGGCCCTTGTCGACCACCTTTCCGATTGCCTTGACCAGCGCCGAGCCACCGACCGCGAGCGAGCGCGAGCCGTACGTACCCATGCCGAACGGGATGCGTCCGGTGTCGCCGTGCACCACCTCGACATTCGCCACCGGCACGCCCAGCCGGTCGGCCACGATCTGGGCGTAGGTCGTCTCGTGCCCCTGGCCGTGCGAATGGCAGCCGGTCAACACCGTGACCGTACCGGTCGGGTTGAAGCGCACCGCCGCCGCCTCGTAGAGCCCCGCGCGGGCGCCGAGCGCGCCGGCGAGGGCCGACGGCGCGATGCCGCACGCCTCGATATAGGCGGCGATGCCGAGCCCGCGCAGCTTGCCCGCCTTGGCCGAGGCCTCGCGCCTTTTCTCGAAGCCGGCATGGTCGACCGCCGTCAGCGCCGCCGCCATGTGGCCGGCGAAATCGCCGGAATCGTAGTTCGAGGCGACCGGCGTCTGGTAGGGCATGGCGGAGGACGGGATGAAGTTGCGTCGGCGAATTTCCGCCTGGTCGACGCCGATCTCCTTCGCCGCGACGTTGACCAGCCGCTCCAGCAGGTAGCACGCCTCGGGCCGGCCGGCCCCGCGATAGGCATCGGTCGGTGCGGTGTTGGAAAACACACCCTTCACCTCGCACCAGATGGCGGGGGTCGTGTAGAGCCCGGCGAGCAGCGGCGCGTAGAGATAGGTCGGCACCGCCGGCCCGAAGGCCGAGAGATACGCGCCGAGATTGGCGACGGTCGAGATGCGCAGCGCCAGGAACTTGCCGTCCTTGTCCATCGCCATCTCGGCGTGGCTCACATGGTCGCGCCCCTGCCGGTCTGTGAGGAAGCTTTCCGAGCGGTCCGCCGTCCACTTCACCGGCCGGCCCACCTTGCGCGCGGCGACGGTGACGATCACCTCCTCCGCATAGGGCGGGATCTTTGAGCCGAACCCGCCGCCCACGTCGGGCGCGATGACGCGCAGCTTGGTCTCGGGCATCTGCAGCACGAAGGCCGCGACCAAAAGGCGGATGACGTGCGGGTTCTGGTTGGTGGTGTAGAGCGTGTGCTCCTCGGTGCCGGCGTCGTAGTCGCAGAGCGCGGCGCGCGGCTCCATCGCGTTGGCGACAAGGCGCTGGTTGACCAGGTCGAGCTTCGCAACCTTGGCGGCCGTCGCGAACGCGTCGTCGACGGCGGCCTTGTCGCCCAGCTCCCAGTCGAAGCACATGTTGTTGGGCACGTCGTCGAAGAGCTGCGGCGCACCGGGATCGGCGGCCTTCGCCGTGTCGATCACCGCCGGCAGCTCCTGGTAGTCGACGTTCACCAGCTCGGAAGCGGCGCGCGCCTGGTCGCGCGTCTCGGCGACGACGACCGCCACCGCCTCGCCCGCGTAGCGCACCTTGCCCTCGGCGACGACGGGGAAGCGCGGCTCCTTCATCGGCACGCCGCCCTTGCCGGTGATCAGCCAGCCGCACGGCAGCCCGCCGAACCCCTTGAAGTCGTCGCCCGTCAGGATCGCCAGCACGCCCGGCGCGGCCGCAGCCGCTTTCGTGTCGATGGCGCGGATGGTCGCATGGGCGTGCGGCGAGCGCACGATCCAGGCATAGCTCTGCCGCGGCAGCACGATGTCGTCGACATACCGGCCGCGGCCGGTCAGGAAGCGCTCATCCTCCTTGCGAAGCACGCGAACGCCGATTCCGCCTTCTGGCATCTCGCCCTCCCATTGACCGAAATGTGCGTGGAGCGAAAAGCGTCGCTCCAAACCGGCCGCCGTGCAACCCTTGGAACGGGGCTCCGGACGTGACAAGATCGCGCGTCAATTTCCATGGCACGACGACGTACGAGCGACGATTAGGGGAATCGCCCGGAGTATAAGTCCATGAGACACGATCTTCTGCTGGTCGGCAGCGTGCCGCTCGATTCCGTCGAACAGGTGATGCGCGATTTCGCGGCGCCGCTCGGCCCCCACATGCCGGCCGTCCCCGACGGCGAGGTGGGCGAACGCCGGTCGTGGGTGAACCGGCTGTGCTACCTGGTCTTCAACGGCCACCCCGACCTCGAGACTCTGCGGCGGCCCAAGCCGGTCGACGGGCGCGAGCAGCTTCTGCCACGCACGCGCGACGAGGCGTGGCAGTTTCGCGTGCGGCCGGGCGTCGCGCAGGTGCTCTTCGGCAACCCCGGCACCCGGCTCGGCTATGCCCGCGACGCCATCAGCTCGCACTTCGTGTTCAAGACGCTGCGCGAGAAGGGCGTACTGCCCCAGGGGCTGCGCTTCCAGGTCTCGATCCCGATGGTGAACAGCGTGGTGCGGCCGCTCTACTTCCCCGAGCCAAGCGACGTGGACAAGGTGCGGCCCGGCTTCGAGGAGCTGCTGGCCGGGGAGCTCGCCACCATTTTCGCGCGTATTCCGCACGAGGATTTGGCGATCCAGTGGGACTGCGCATGGGAGACGCAGGCGGTCTCGGGCGCGGCCGGCCCCTACCCTGCCGAGGCGGAGATCGCAACCCACCTTGCGCCGATCGCACGCCTGTCGCGCGACATCCCGGACGGGGTCGCGCTCGGGTTCCATTTCTGCTTCGGCACGTTCGGCGGCTGGCCCGCCTTCGCGCCCGACTCGCTAAAGGCCACGGTCGAGCTGGCCAACGCGGTCGCCGCCGGATCGGGACGGCGCGTCGACTGGATGCACATCCCGACGCTCGACACCACCGACGACGCGTTCTACGCCCCCCTCGCCCGCCTCGACGCGAAGGGCGCGGAAATTTATCTCGGCGCGATCCACAACATGGCGACGCTCACGCCGCGGCTCGCGGTGGCGCGCAAATACCTGCCCGAGTTCGGTCTTGCCGCCTATTGCGGGTTCGGCCGCACGCCGCCGGGCGAGCTGCCGCGCATCCGCGAGGACCATCTGGCGGCGCTGCGCCTGGCAGGGCTCGCGGATTAGACTAATCCCGAAAAGTCGCAACGGCCGCCGGGGCCGCCGCCAAGCCCTTGAAATCTGGCGGAAGTGACGGGGCTCGAACCCGCGACCTTCGGCGTGACAGGCCGATGATCCAGGCATGGCTCGAAGACCGGAAGCGTTATCCGCGATCGGCTCGGCTACGCCGCGAAGAGGGAACCGTGCTGCTGAGCTTCGTAGTCGACGGGGAGGGCCTGGTCCGGACCCTTCCGGATCGCACGAAGCTCCGGCCATGCCAGCCTCGACGACGCTGTGGCGGACATGATCCGCCGGGCCTCGCCGCTGCGCGTCAGATGAGCTCCTGATTCTCTTCGGACTGCGAGCGCAGCCGCCTTAACTTGCTGCCGTTCGCACGGGGGGTTCGGGCTCCGTCCGGGCAAGGAACCATCCCGATGTTTCGAATCGGAACTTCATTTCATTGTCGCCGGCAGCCACAGCGAAATTTCCGGAAACGCGATGAGTAGGGTCATGATGATGACCTCGCAGCCGAGAAACCAGAAGCAGCCCCGGAATATGTCGTGCAGCGGGACCGAATCCCCGACCACGTTCTTGACGACATAGACGTTGAACCCGACCGGCGGGGTCAGGAGCCCGATCTCGACGTATTTGACGACGATCACGCCGAACCAGATCAGGTCGAGGCCGAGCGCGGTGAACATCGGCAGGAGGACGGGGATGGAGATGAGGACGATGCCCAGCGGATCCAGGAACATGCCCAGGATCAAATAGATGATCGAGGTCGCGATCACCAGCAGCACGGGATCGAGCGCCCAGTTTCCGATCAGGTCGGTCAACAGCGTGGATATGCCCGCCAAGGCCAGGAATTTCGTGTACATGATCGCGCCCATGCCCACGAAGAAGATTTGCGCCGTCGTGCCGATGGCGTCGCGCAGCGCGGCCATGAAGTTGGTGAAACTGATGCGCCCCTGCACGATCCCGATGACCAGAGCGAGCAGCGCGCCAGTGGCGCCCGCCTCGGTCGGCGTCACGATGCCGCCGTACAGCCCGCCGATGATTCCGGCGATCAGGGCCAGAAGGGGCCAGACATCGGCCAGCGAGGCCCACCGTTCGCGCCACAACTCTTCGCCGCTGCCAAGCGTGTATTTCGGCGCCAGCTTCGGGTTGAGCTTCGCGCGGATTACGATCATTGCCGTGTAGACGCTGGCCGTCAGAATGCCGGGAATCACGCCGGCGATCAGAAGCTGGACGATCGAGACCTCGGCGAACACGCCATACAGGACGAAGAGGATCGAAGGCGGAATGAGTGCCGCCAACGTGCCGGCACTGGCGACAACGCCGGTCGCCAGCGACTTGTCGTAGCCGGCCTTGATCATTTCGGGGATCGCGATGCGCGCCATTGCCGCGGCGGCCGCAACCGACGACCCGCAAGCCGCGGCAAAGCCCGCGCTCGCGATATTTGTGGCGACGGCGAGGCCGCCCGGCTGGCCGCCGAACCACACGCGGGCCGCGCGGAACAGAGCCGTGGAAATGCCCGAGTTGTTGGCAATGGCGCCGAGCAACAGGAACATCGGTATCGCGGTGAGATCCCAGCTCGAGGCGAAAATATAAGGCGTGTCGCCGATAACCTTCAGCGCCACCGGCCAGCTGGTCAGATGCGCCAGCCCGAATGCCGCCACGCCCCCCAGCGCCAGGCCGATTGGCGCGCGGAGTGCGATCAGAAACAGGATAGCCGCTAGTGAAGTGAGTGTGAGGCCGAGCGCGCCCATGTAATTTTGCTTTTGTTCCGCGCTATTTGCTGAGCTGGTCGCGGACGTCACGCATGACGCGAACCACAAGATAGGCGACCATGAGGAACCCGGTCGCGGGCAGCACATAGCGGCTGGGCCAGACGATAAGATAGTCGCCGCCGACCTGAAGCGATTCCCGGTTCGCCATCTGCTTGAGGGCGGTGAGCCAAGTCTGCCAGGTGAAGACGCCGACATAAGCGACCAGCGCGATCTTGACCGCGATGTCGAGCCACGCATTCACCTTGGGCGGTAGAGCCCGCGTGAACAGGTTGACCATGATGTGGTCGTCGTTACGGGCGATCAACGCCCAGGGCAGGTAGGCGACGGCGATCATGTAGTAGCCGGAAACGATTTCGGGCGTACCGACAACCGGCGTCCACAGGGCGCGCCCCGCCACATCGAGCGAGACGTGGGTCATCATGAGAAAGCCCGCGAGAAGCGCCACCCACATGAAGACATGGATGGGTATCTCGAGCCAATCCAACAATCGGTCCATCGAATACCCCGGTGCGCCCCCTGCGCGGACCCGCTGCGGGTCCGCGCTGCGGCAATGGGCTGATCGTCAGGTCGTCGGCGCAAACCTACCGAGGTCGATCAGAGCTTACTGAGATCGATCTTCGAGTAGATGTGCTCCCAGATCAGCTTTTGGAGCTTGGCTGTATTGAAGCCGACGCCCTCGGTAAGCTTCTCCCATTTGCGGAGGTTCTTCTGATAGGCATCGATAATCGCGCCCGGATTCTTGACGCCGAATTTCTCGGACGCCGCGGTCACGCTCGCCCGCTGCACCTTGTCGAACCGCTCAACAAGGTCCTTGAAGCCTGCAGCCTCGGCCTTGACGAGCTTCACGCCCTTCTTCGCCATCACGAGGTCGAGGAACTTCTTCTGTTGGCTGCCGAAATCCTCCGCCGCCTGGGCTGCGCTGATGTAGGCAGCCTGGCGCAGGTGGATCTTTTTCTGCTCCGTGGTGAACCCGTTCCAGACATCGCGATTGATCATCATGCCGAGGGCAGGGCCCGAAAGGCTCATCGGATAGTCGGTGACGTACTTCGCAAAATCGCCATAACTGAAGGTCTGCAGCCAGCCGTATGTCGTGTGCATGCAATCCATACCACCGCGCTGCAGGAGCGACAGCGACTCGGGAAGCGTCGAGGAAATCGGCACCGCGCCGGCAAGCTGCCACAGCTGCGCCGGGCCGCCCGTTCCGCGGACGCGAAGGCCCTTGAGCTGCTCGACCTTGCTGATCGGCTCGCGGCAGGCTAGGTGATACTGCGAGGTCGTCCAGCCGGAGATGGCCACGAGCTTAAGCTTCTTGAATTCTTCGGTGCATTGATCGCAATCGAAGTGGAAGGTCTCCAGCGCCGCGGGTGTCGCCGACACGGCATCGCCTTCGAACACCAGGGTGGAGTAGATCGTGTTCAGTGCCGGCACCAGATTGGGCTGATAGATGGCGACACCGAACGCTGAAGCGACGAGCCCATTGCCCGGCGCGGTGAACGAGTCCTTGGTGCCCACCACCTGACCGCCTGGAATCACCTTCCAGTTGATGGCGCCTTTCGTCTCTGCCGCGATTTCCTTGAATGCCTTGGGCATCACGACCCGGTTGACGTACTGCACCGCAGGCGTCCAGGAGCCATGGATCAGGTCCTTCGCCGACGACGCAGTTGGCAGCGCCGTAGCGAGCATGGCAACCGCCGTGGCCCCCGCAAGAGCGAGATGGATCGATTTCAGTTGGCGCATTGGAGCCCTCCCTATCTGCGGCTTATCCGCTTTTACGGCGGTCGGGTGTCGGACGGCCAACCGCCACGCGTAATTCAAGGCGCCCATTTGCGTCGCTTCCCCCGGACGACCGCAATCATTTGCCGGGGCAGCCCCTTATCAGGGCGCCTTATATACAAGGCTTCATAGCCCACAAATCGGGCATATTTCAACGATTTTCGACAGGTCCCGACGGGCAAAGCGTTTCGACGGACCGAGTACGCTTGCCAGCAAAGGAAATTTCCGCATCGTGCCGGCTCGATGGAACGGCTGCAAACTCCGATCCCGCGACCGGACGATGCGGGAGCATACGGCGCATCGCCATCCCTCTGCGGGAATGGCCTCGGCCCGCGAGAGGCCGCTACTCGGCGGCCTGAGCCGGCATCGATTTGGCTTCGGGGGCCCGGAATCGTCCGATCAAATCGACCAACGTGTTGTACAGATGTGCCTGGGCGCGTGGAGGCAGGTGGCCGAACATTTCCGATTCGAGCATGTCCACCCGCTCGTCGCATTCTTCAAGCAGGCGATGGCCTTCGTTGGTAAGCGTGATGAGCAGGATGCGTCGATTGGTCGGCTTCTCCCGACGGCTGATAAGGTTGCGCCGCTCCAGCGAGGCGACCAGTTCGTACATCGTCTGGGCTGTCACCCTGTGGCGTCGGGCAAGCGCGGCGGATGACCAGTCGTCCCGTCCGCGCAGCTGGCACAACACAGTGTATTGCGGCGCCGTGATATTCATCTCCTTCAGGCAGGCGTCCAGCCGGACATGAACCGCGGTTTCAAGCTGCTTGATCAGATACGAAAACCGTCTATCGAATTTCGTCATTATACTTGCGCTGTGCCATTGGGATCTCGTTGACCCCATATCATACTCGCCGGCCACGCGCGCTACTACAATGAGACCCGAACGCGCCTGTCCTCGGCAATTGCCGCGCCCGGTCCAGCTACTGCTTTACATTGCGGCCCGCATCGACATGGGCCTTGAGGGCCGCGACCACCTTGGCGTCGATGGTCTTGAGGGACTGGATGATCTTCTCCGCGGCCGGGCGCTTCAGAGCGCTCACCTTGTAGCCGAAACGCTTCTCGAACTCGTTCTGGAAGGCCTCGTCGCGCATCGTGTCGTAGAAGCCTTTCGACAGGTCCGCCACCACTGCGGGCTTGGTCGAGGGCGGGGCGAGCACGAGCTGCGAGAAGTTGGCGTAGAGGTCCACGGTCAGCTTCAGCACGTCCCATTTCGGCCCGGACGGGTCCTTGCCGAACGCGTCGCGATAGACCTCGACGACGCTCGGGTACTCCTTCAGCGTTTCGTTGCGCACCCACTTGCCGTCGTCGTCCTGGGCCGGGAAGCCCCACATCACGCGCGCGATGCCGGGCTTGATCATGGTGTCCTTGACCACCGAGTTGAGGCCCGACGCGGAGTTGACGCCGATGTTCGTCTCATTCTTCATCATCGATGAGCGGATCGCGGCCGAGCCGCGGTAGCCGGTGATGTACTTGTAGTGGACGTCGAACAGCTCGATCGACAGCGTGCCCAAGAGATCGAACACGTTGAACGGATTCTGACCGGCGAATTTCAGGTCCTTGGCCTTGACGATGTCGGCCGAGGATTTGAGGCCGCCCGGCACGATGTCCTTGCGGGCATAGACCATGAAACCGGACGTCGAGAAGGCGGCGACCATCTGGTAGCCGGGATAGTTGAAGCGCACGCCCGGCGCCTTCAGGATCTGGCTGGCCGGAAACCATGGACCGTAGAACAAGGTCTCGCCGTTGCCCTTGGCGCTCTCGAAGACATAGTTGTGCGCCTTCATCGAACTGCCGCCCGGCATGTTCTTGACGATCATCGTCGGGTTGCCGGGGATATGCTTGCCGACGTGCTTCGCGAACATGCGCGCGGTCAGGTCCACCCCGCCGCCCGCATCGAACCCGACCAGAAGGGTCACCGTCTTGCCGGCGAAATAGGCGTCGGCCGCGTTGGCCGCGGGCGTGGCGAGGGTCGCAACCCCCGCCGCGACCGTCGCAATGACTGCGAGCGATGCTGTGCGAACAACTGTTGAAATCATGTCGTCCTCCCTGTCTGTGCGATCCGACCGGGTCCGACCGGTGGGCGCCATTGGTTGCCGTTCATCATGACCGCGCGGCCGCAGCGACTCAAACAGCGCCGCCGCCGCGCGCAAGGTCGGCCCGCAGCGAAGCGGTCGCCGGCTTGTCGATGGCCAGCGTGTCGGGGTCGAGCACGACCCCGTAATCACGCCCCGCGCTCTCCAGGCTGACATAGCCTTGGCGCACGTCCTCGGCGACGCGCTCGGCCGGGCGGTCCCAGGGCGGGCCGAAGCCGCCGCCGCCGCCTGGATGCACGACGAACCCGTCGCCCTTGGCCAAACGGATGTTGAAGATCTTGGCGCTGGGGAAGTCGCTGCGCGCCCCGCCATCCCGGATCAGCGTCACCCGGTTGCCGTGGCCCGGTTGGCCACCTGCCAGGCCCCATGGGCGGCAATGCATGCGCTCGATCCGCGTGTTGAAGTTGAGGTCAGCCCGCATGCGCACCGCGAACTCGGCGCCGAGCCCACCGCGATGGCGCCCCGCGCCCCCGGAATCCTGAATCAGCGCGTAGCGCTCGTACATGATCGGGTATTTGTGCTCCAGCATTTCGACCGGCGGCGCATGGGTGTCGCCATCGTTGATACAGACCGTGGCGTTGACGCCGTCCTCGCTGCGCTTGGCGCCCCAGCCGCCGCCGGCCGGCCCGACCGCGGTGATGACGAGTTGCTTCAGCTCCGGCACGAAGCCGTAGATCTGCGCGATGCCGAGATCGGCGAAGTGGCCGGCAATGACGCGGTCGGGGATGGCGGGCTCGAGCGCCTTGAACACCGTGTCGATGATGGTCATGGGGATGGTCATCCAGAGCCGCAGCGGCGCAGGGCGCGTCGCACTCACCACGCGCCCAGGCGGCAGCACGATGTCGAGCGTGCGGAACGTGCCATCGGTGATCGGGTAGTCGGTCGGCGCCGCGATGCATTTGTAGGCGACCTGCGCCGCGCCGAGCCCGGTCGCGAAGCCCGAGTTGTAGAAGCCGCGCACCTGGTGCGACACGTCGGTGAGGTCGATGGTCATGCGCTCGCCGGCGACGGTGACGCGCACCTTGATCGGGATGCGCTTGCCCAGCTCCAGCGCGTCGTCGTCCATGAACGACTCGGCCTCGTAGGTGCCGTCGGGAATCGAAGCGGTGCGCTCGCGCGCGGCGTTCGCCTGGGTGTCCATGATGCGCTCGATCGAGGCGGCAACAGCGTCGGCGCCGTAGCGGTCGCAGAGCTCGAGGAACCGCCGCTCGCCGGTGCGCACGGCGGTGAGTTGGGCGCGCAGATCGCCCATCGCCTGGTGCGGCAGCTGGCAGTTCATCTTGATGATCTCGATCAGGTCGTCGTTCATCACCCCCGCCGACTGCAGCTTGAGGATCGGGATCTGCAGACCTTCGGAGAAGATGTCGGTGGTGACGCCCCCCAGCACGCCGCCGATCGAGAGCCAGTGCGCCATGCACGACGTCCACGCGACAAGCCGTCCCTGGTGGAACACCGGCAGCGACAAGGTGACGTGGTAGAGGTGCGAGCCGGTCAGGTACCCGTCATTGGTGATGAGGATGTCGCCGGGGTGGATGTCTTCGCCGAAATGGGCGCGCTTCGCCTTGATCGTCTCCGCCATGCCGCGGATGAACATCGGCAGCCCCATGCCGATGGAAACCGTCCGTCCGTCCGGCGTGTAGAGCCCCGTGGTGAAGTCCAGCCCCTCGTACACGATCCAGTTGTAGGCCGTGCGCATCAGGTTGGTCTTCATCTCCTCGGTCACCGCAATCACGCCGTTGCGCACGATCTCGGTGACCACGGGGTCGGTCGCGTGCCTCGCTGTAGACTCGTCCATGGCGTTCGCTATGCCTTGCCTTTTCCGATTCCTCTGAGCGTGTTCGTCTCAGATTACGCAACCGCCGTCCAGAGCCCAGCAATCGACAAAATGCGATTCGACGGATCGCACATCCGGCGGACTACCAAATGCGCTTCCGCCCGGGCGCCCCGTCGTCGTCGGACTCGAGGTCAAGCGGTGGTTCGGGATCGCCGGCAGCAATCTCTCGCTCGTCATCGAATCAAGTGCGCTTTCCGTCGACCAGGATGAATGCCACGCGGCACACCTCGCCCGATCGGTTGCTCCAGGAATGGTTGGTCCCGCGCTGGACCAGCACGTCCCCGGCCTTCATCAAGGTCTCGCCCTCCTCCATCATGGCATACATCTCCCCGAACAGAATGATGGCGTAGTCGACCGTATCGGTGATGTGCATGCCGGGATGTCGTGACTTGTCGGCAACGCGGCGGTCGCGGTCGGGAAAGACCGTTTCGGCGGTCGCCGCATGCCAGGCCCGCTGCTCCTCGTCTGTCCGCGGTTCCGGGGGAATGTCCATCACGCGGATCACCGTTCCGTTTTTCGGCGGATAGAGGCCCTTGTGCGATGCGATCCGGTCCGGCTCGTCGATGGGGACAGGCGTGGCGCTCGTCGACCAGATGTTCGCGTTGCGCAATCCCGGACGCCCTGGAATGGTCGAGATCACCGGCGGCGGGCCGTCTTCCGCGATGCAGGAATGGCCGTTGGCGTCGGTCCCGGTCACGATGCGTCGAATGGGCGGCAGTTCCATTTGGTTGCTCCAATTGCGCCTTGCTGCTGTCAGACGGCCTCGGTCATGATGGCACCGGCCCTTTGGACAATCTCCTGCAGGCGTTCCGGCGACCGCGGGTGCAGCTGGAAGTCGCCAATCGCGACCGAGGTCTCCACGACGGTTCGGCAGCGCTCGTAGCGGCGGGTCATGAACCGCTCGAGCATTTCGGAGACGGGAAGACCAAGCGCGACAAGCTCGCTTAGGACGACCGCGTCCTCGACGGCGAGCCCGGCGCCGTAAGCCATGTGCGGCGTGGTCGCGTGCGCCGCGTCGCCGATCAGCAGGACGCGCCCGCGATACCACGGCGGCGGCAGCATCAGCGTCTTGAGGGGCCGGTAGTTGATCCGCGCGTTGGCGTCGAGATGCTTCGACACCTTGCGCAGGATCGGGTCGTCGTATTCGGACAGCAGCTCTCCGAGCAGCTCGGGCCATTTCTCCGGGGGCATCCAGCGGTTGTCGGGCACGGACTGCAGCAGATAAAGGTACATCTCGTCATTCGAGACGGGGTTGAAGCCCGCCGTCCGGTTGTGGCCGAACATCCCGCCGTCATACCCGGGCGGGCGGGGGAAGATCGCGCGCCAGCACCCCTGGCCGGTAAATCGGGGTTGAGGCGCGTCGGGAAAAATGGTCTGGCGAACGTCGGATTCGAGCCCATCGGCCCCGATGACCAGATCGTAATCGCCGCGCGTGCCATCGGTGAAGGTAACGCGTGCCGCGTCGTCATCGTTCTCGAGAGATTCGAACGTCACGCCCGTGCGCACCTTGGCCCCGGCCGATGAGATCGCGTCGCACAGGATTCCGTGCAGTGCCGGCCGCAGGATTCCGCCGGTCAACGTGTTCGCGGGGCTCGTGTTCTCCGGCCGCGCCGGCCGAACCGAACCGATCGCCGCAATGCGCTCACCCACGCCTACCTTGGCGAACGAGGCCAGGGTCGCGCTGTTGAACGTCAGTCCCGCGCCCAGCATGTTCCAATCGTGTTTAATCTCGACGAGGTCGACGGTGATCCCATGGCGGGCGAGACAGATCGCGGCGCACATTCCGCCCACGCCGCCACCGACGACCAGCACATGGTTCACACGTTGCATTTCGGGACCTGCGGTCAGGTTTCAGTCGACTTCGCCAAGGGCCCCTGCGCTGGGATCTCCGATCGCTCCGGTCGCCGCCAGCGTGGTTACGGTTGCGCCCCGCATCTCCCGCACCGGCAACGCGGCGAGCGCATTGATGATCGGATACTGAAAAGGCACGTCCTCCCAACGCGCCGGGTGAAACTTGAACTGGCCCTTGCCGGTAAGGCGTCGCGTCACCTTCATCCCGCCATAGCCGGTAGCCAGCTGGTTCGGCGGGGCGTATTCGAGATACGCGGTGTCCGCCTCGCCGAGGGCACCCGTGCGTGGGATGAATTTGTAATGGAAGCTGCCGTTTGGCGGCGCGGGTTCCGGCGCGACCTCGGTGAGATCGGTCGCCTCGATCTCGAAGAACCGGAAGCCCTGCCACGCCGCGATGCCGGTGTACGTATCGCCGATCACGACCGGAGCCGGAATGTCGGCGTAGATCTTGGAGAAGCCGAGTTCTTCGCGGCCCGTCATGATCGGGTCCGCAAGGTTCTCCCACAGGACCGGCGTGAAAACGCCCGACACCCGCCCCTGGCTCCGGGACTCGTGGGCAATGCGAAATCCGACATTGAGGATCGAATAGCCGCGCCCGGCGAGCCAGCCGATGTTCGACATGAAGGTCATCGTGACGGTCACGAGCGGCTCGCCGTCGAGGCTGCAATCGGGCGGAAGGAGATCGCCCAGCGGCGACGCGTCGGTGAGCGCCGTGACCGAGACCACCAGGTTCCTCTGATTGTTGGGCAGGTTCTGCTTGTCTTTGGGGACATTTCGCGGACCCGGGAGCGCGCCGAATACGCGCGGCATGCGGTATTGCGGCTTCAGCAAGGGATCGTCGTTTTTCATGTCCTCCTTCCCAGCTTTCGGAATCGACGCTGGCGACCGGCTCCGAGGCCCGTCAAGCAACGAGAGCCGTCTCGACAGCGCCACGTGATTTGCCGCTCCGGCGCCCGTTCGTACCGTGAGCATGCGCGGAGGATAGCGAGCGAACGGCAATCGTAGAAATCGCTTGTATCTATATATTGGATCGAAATTTGCGATACCTCATTCAAAGCCCCCCTTATAGCGATCTGACGATCTCCTGGATGGCCCCGCGCAACCAGAGCGAGCCGGGATCGCGGTCAAGGGACTTGTGCCACTGAATCGATATCGACACTGGCGGGATACGTATCGGTGGCGCGAAGAGCTTCAGCGGAAAGCGCCGTGCGGCGATATGTGCCATCCTCGTGTGCATTGTGGCGATCAGGTTCGTCCCGACGACGAATTCGGGCACCAGCGTAAAGTTGGGCACGACCGCTGCAATCCTCCGCGCGTGTCCCATGCGCATGAGAAACGAGTTGTCGAAGACCATTCCCCCGATCCGCAGGATGGTCTTGACGTGCCCCAGCGAAAGGTAGCGCTCGACCGTGAGCTCCTGGCCAATCAACTTGTTCTTCGACCATGCGACGCACGTCCAATCTTCGCTGAACAAGGTTTGACGCGGGTGCTTCGTCGACAAATACCGTTCGGGCAGAATGATGAAATCGACTTTGCCGTCGTCGAAATCCTCACGCGTCTTGTCATCCGTTAGGGAGCGCAGCTGAACGCTCACCCGTGGCGCATGCTTGGCCAAGTGTCGGTTTAGCGCCGCGAGAAGGACGGTTGCGACGTAGTCCGATGCCATGACCACGAAATTTCGCTCCGAGGTGGCCGGATCGAAGTGCGCGCGCGTCATCGCGACCGTCTGCGCCTCGAGAAGAAGGTCGCGCACAGGCGCCGCCAAGCTCGCGGCCAACGTCGTCGGCACCATCGTGCGCCCTACCTGTACGAGAAGCTCGTCCCCGAAATGTGTGCGCAGTCGCTTGAGCGCGCCACTCATGGCCGATTGCGTCAGGCCGCATTGACGTGCGGCGCGACTGACGTTCGCCTCGCTCAACAAGGCGTCGAGTGCGACGAGCAGGTTGAGGTCAAGACGATGAAAGCGCATCCGCCAACTCCGACGTATTTGCAGAACCGATAGATTGCATCACCATAAATGATTTTTCAAATGCGTGAGGATACGGCTAGATCGCTGCGCGCCGATTGCCAGATTCAGCGTGACGCGGGCAAAATCGGTGCGACGGACGACCTGAGGGAGGGTGCGTCCCAAGAACGACAATCCAAAGCCCTCAAGGGTCTGGGATGGCGGCGCGCCGTCGAGCGGCAAGCGACACGGCGATGCGGCTTGCCGCAGGAAGCCTGCAATCGAGGCTTTCCGGAGAATTTCGGCAGGAACTCTACGACCGGGAGGAACGAAGCATGAGAACAGCACTTGGCGCTGGGCTGATCGCGGGAGCGCTCGCCCTCGGCATGGGCGCGGCACCAGTCGCGGCGGAGGTCACCCTCAACTTCGCCACCACCAACGCACCCAACATCCACCTCAACGTTCGTGTGCTGCACCCGTGGGCCAAGCGCCTGAACGAGGAAGGGAAGGGGATTCTGAAGATCGAGGTCCGCGATGGGCCGGCGATCGCGAACCACCTCAATTACTACGACCGCACGCTGAACGACGTGATCCAGATCGCCTGGGGTTTGCATAGTGGTCCCGCGGGCAAGTTCCCGCGGGTCGAGGTCGCGAGCCTGCCCTATCTCGCCGACAGGAGCGAGGTCGCGTCGGTCGCGCTATACCGCCTGTACAGGAGTGGCCTGCTCGACGCCGAATACAACGAAGCGAAGCCGCTGATGTTCGTCGGCTTCCCGACCGGCCAGTTCCACATGCGAGTTGCGCCGAAATCGCCGACCGACTTCTCCGGCCTGAAGATCATCGCCGGCAGCAAGATCCAGACCGACATCGTCTCGTCGCTCGGCGCCGCGCCGGTGTCGCTGATCATCACCGAGAACTACCAGGCGCTGCAGCGCGGCGTCGCGGACGGCACTACCCTGCCGTGGACGGCCTTCCCGCCATTCAAGATCGCCGAGGTGGCCAACTACCACATCGAGGCCTCCATCGGTGGGGGCACCGGGCACGTCATAATGGCGAAACGCAAATACAACTCGCTGCCCGAGGCGGCGCGCAAGCTGATCGACAAGTATTCGTCCGAGCAGGAATCACGTACTTTCGGCACGTTCTGGGACGTCGTGCAGCGCGAAGGACGCAAGCTCGCCGAAAAGCCCGGCCATACGATCGTCGAGCTGAACCCGGAACAGACCGCCGAGTTGAAGCGGAAGCTCGCCCACATCGAGGCTGAATGGGTTAGCCGCACGCCCAACGGCGCGGCGGTTCTTGCGCGCTATAAGACGATCCTGGCGGAGCTGCGCCCGAACAAGTGACGTGGTCCGCACTGGCGACGCGTCGTCCTGACGGGTTGGCGAGCGGGGTCATCCGGTTGGCCGCGGCGCAACTACCCGTCGAGGGGGCGCGTCACGGCGCGTGCGCGCGTCGTCGCGGCCATACCGTGCGTCGGCTCGCGCTGCCCGACCGAATCAGGCGGACCTCCCTTGTGCGGTACGACGGAGCCGGCCGATACTTTAGCCCAACATTCGCTCAACGCGAGAGGACACCATGACTTTCATGCCGAAACCGCAAATCTTCGGCGGTGCGCGCGACCCGTCCTACCCGGCGCCAGCCGAGCTGCTCCATGTTTCGATCGCGCATAGCGGCCCGGGCGTTGACGAGCTAGTGCATTTCTACTGCGTCGTTTTGAATATGCGGCACGTGTATACGCTCGAGTATCCCACGTTCGAATTCATCGCCTTGAGCAGCGACGACGAGAACCACCGCATCGGCATCGTCAACAGCAAGACCGGCGAGGGTCTCGCCATCGCGCAGAACCTCGCAGCTCCGGAAGCCACCGGGCCCTCCAGCGAAGGGCTCGAACCCCGACGCGAGCCCCTTCGCAAATGCCGGATCGAGCACACGTCCTGGCTTTACCATCGGTTCGAGGACGTCCTCGCCACGGCGCGCCATATCCACAAGGAGCTTGGCATCTGGCCGCGCACGGCGCGCCACCAGGGCGGCGGGATCACGATCGATTACAGCGATCCGGACGGCAATCGCGTCGAGTTGCTGAGCCAGGCCGGCACCCGCAGCCAGATCCTCTGGGCGCTCGAACAGCGCCTGGGGCCGAAGGGCGGCGTCGACGTCCGCAGCTACACCGACACGTATAAGCCGTTCACCATGGCGAAAATGATCGCGCTGTGGGAACAAGGAGAGTCCGTCGACAACCTGAAGGACGTCGCCTACTGCCAGAAGCTTGTCGAGGAAGGGCGCCTGTAGGCGCCTATTCGGCGGCGTGGGCGGACGGCGCGGACCGTTCGCGCGCGATGATCTCGGCGATGACCTTGCGCGTGTAAAGCGATCCGGCATCCGCCTTCTGGCTGTATTCGGGACAGCGCTCAATCCCCAGCCTGTCCTGCAGGACCTGGATCGCTTCGATCGCCACGACGTCCTCGTTCAGCAGATTGCGAATCCCGACCCTGGTGCGCTCGATGTCGACGAACGGGAAGGTCTGGGCATGGGCGACGAACTGGTACGTGCCGCGCGAATTTTCGGGCGTCAGCATCACGATCAAATGGGTGACGCGCGGTTCCTCGTCGGGCGCGCTGCTCGGCACCGAACGAATGGACACGATTACCGTCTGAGGCGCCCGTGACTCCAGAAGTAGCGTCCGGTCAAGCCGATCCCCTCCGGCCAGTGCCCTGCTTTGCGACGTCAGGGTTCCCTGCAGCTCGTTCTTGAACTCGCGGATGACCCGGACGACGTGGCCGTCCTGTTCGATCCGGTAGGGCTGGCGGGCGACATTGCCGTCATCGATCATGCCGTGGTGCAGGTAGGAGATGTGCGTCGCATCGACGAGATTTTCCAGCGGCAGCAGGTAGTTCGCCTTGACGTGCAGAACGCTGCTCGTGGCGGTGGCCCAGCCCGGGCGTTCGAGCCCGAGGTGATCGTGATCTGGGATCAGGCCGGGATCGGCCTTCTCCGGATCGCCCGTCCAGATCCAGATCCATTGCCAGCGCTCGGCGCCATGGAGTCCTCCCTGGACTCGGTTTTAGGTTGTACAGATATATGACTATCAGTTAGCCTTACTAAAGGTGCGCGGTCAATAGCAGTCGCTCCTGCTCGGGGGAACGAATCTCGTCCGGGCGGCTGACAGTGCCGCGCGCTGGCATGGGGAGGCATCGACAATGGCGAATGAGCGCTCGCCACACGGTGGACGGAATACTCACTGCATGGACGGCAATCGGGCCATTTCATCTGCAAGGGGTCTCCGCATGAGCCGCGATTGGGGGAAATATTGGGATAACTCTGCGGAACGGGGCCGTGTGCTCGGCAAGGCCAAGGGTCATACAACGGTCAGTCTTTCGCCGGAGCAGACGGCAGCTTGGCGCACCCATTACCGAGGCATGGGTGTAAGCCACGCCAAATGGTCGAAAGCTGCTCGAAGCCTATCGCGAATTCAGGACCGAAGTGGAGCGTGGGAATTGACATGACGATGAAGCGTCAGCCCAAATGACCTGAGATTGCCGTCGAACCAAGACATTGCGTCAGTGGAGAATTAGGTGCCAGCCAAACCCGTAAACCGCAAGAAGCGCGCCTCGGGCGCGGATGCCATGCCTCCCCTAGCCGAAACCGAAGCCGTGTGGCGGCGCGGAAATATCGGCCGTCTGATGTTCAATGGTGCGCGGCGGTTCGAGGAGCGGATCCATGTGACGGTCAAAGACGCGGGATTCAGAGATATTCGCTTCGTGCATCTGACGCTCACCCGCAACATGAATGCGGGGGGTACCCGGCTTACGACGTTGGCGGCCCGCGCCGGCATGACGAAGCAGGCGATGGGCCAGTTGGTGGACGAGTGCGAGCGCCTGGGCGTCGTTGAAAGGCGCCCCGATCCGTCCGATCGAAGGGCACGGATCATCGCGTTCACGCGACGCGGACGTCGCTTGCTCGATGCGCTGCACCAGGGGATCTCCGACGCCGAAGCCGAAATGGAAGCAATCGTCGGCAAATCCTCGCTTTCGTTAATTCGCGAAGCCTTGCGCGAATACGGCATCGACGACGCCGAAGGCGATGTCGGCACGGTGGCGGCATGAGCGACTACGACATCATCGTCGTCGGCTCCGGCCATAATGGGCTGATCGCCGCCGCCTATCTCGCAAAGGCCGGCAACAAGGTGCTGGTGTGCGAGCGGAACCCGTATTTCGGCGGCGGGGTGGCGACGCAGGAAGCGGTGGCGCCCGGCTTCAAACACGACCTGCACTCCGCGACCCACGTCATCATCCAGGCGAACCCGCTGATCAAGAACGACGAGCTCGGGCTGATCGCCAAGCACGGGCTCGAATACGTCTATCCCGAAGCGATCTTCTCGACCATCTTCGACGACCAGAGCTCGATCGTCACCTATCAGGACCTCGACCGCACCTGCGAGTTGATCGCGCGCGTTTCGCCGTCCGATGCGGAGGCCTATCGACGCTTCGCCGCCAAATCGAGCGCGCTGCTGCCTCTGATGGTGGCCGGCATGTTCGTGCCGCCGGCACCCCAGGGCCCGTTCTGGGCGCTGCTCGACCAGTCGCCGGAAGGCCGCGAACTGATGCACGCGATGCAGAAGTCGATGCTCGACCTGGTGCGCGAATGGTTCACCCATGAAAAGGTGATGATCCATCTGCTCAAGTTCGCGGCCGAGCTTCTGGTCGCGCCCGATGAAAAGGGAACGGGCGCGATCCTGTTCAACATGCCGGGCTTCGTTCACGCCTATCCGTCGGGCGTGCCGATCGGCGGCAGCGCGGCGCTCGTCGATGCATTGATCCGCTGCCTCGGCACCTACGGGACCGAGTTCCGCAAGGAGACGGAAGTCGCCAAGGTGCTGGTCGAGGGTGGAAAGGCGTCGGGCGTACGCCTCGCCTCGGGTGAAACCATCCGCGCCAAGAAGGCGGTGATCGGACAGATCCATCCTTGGTTGCTTGCCGACATGGTCGACGGACTCGACGCGCGGGTCGCGGATAACGCCAGGCGCACCAAGACGGCGAGCTTCTCCATCATGGCGGCCCATTTTGCACTGAATGCGCCGCCGCAATTCAGGGGCGACACCACCGCGGGCAAGGTGGCGCTGATCAATTTCGCGCCGTCGAAGCTCAACAACATGCTGCGCATGTTCGACAATTTCCGCTACGGCGAACTTGGCGACCACGCCATCATGGCGGCGCACGTGAATTCGCAGTTCGACCCCTCGCGCGCGCCGCCCGGCAAGGCCGCAATGGGCGTGTTCGGCTTCGGTCCGTGGGAACTTGCCGATGGCGGTTCCGCCGCATGGGACGCGCGGAAGACGCAATACGAGGGCTGGATTCTGGGTCAGCTGCGACATTACATCGGCAACCTCCAGGATTCTGATATCGTCGCCTGGAAGTTCTGTACCCCGCTGGACATGGTGAAGGACTTGCCCACCTTTCAGCACGGGGACGTCGGCGGGGTCGGCAAGTACTTCTACCAGATCGGCGGCCACCGCCCGACGCCGGAGCTGTCGCAATACGCGGTGCCCGGCGTGCAGGGCCTCTACCTCGCCGGAACGTTCATGCACCCCCCGGGCGGGGTTACCGGCGGTGGCCGCGCCACCGCGATGAAGATGTGCGGCGACATGAACATCGCTTTCGACAAACTGACGCAATGAAGTTGTTCACGCCGGAAAAGACCGAGCTGATCGTCATCAACGCCGTGGCGCCGCATCCGGACGGGCTGCTCATCGAGGGCACGATCATGGGCGCCATGCCTATGAAGGCCGTGCTGCGCCCGGCGGAGCTGCGCGCGGGTTTTCGATTTCTCAACGGCCGAATCGTTATGGCGCTACTGAAGATGCTCCTTACTCGCAGGACATGACATGACGTTTCGGCCGACGGCCCTTCGGCCCTTTTTTGCCAGCAGCCCAGAGAATCTTATGCATCGGTGCGCGCCCGGGAGAACGTTGTTCCCCTCGTGGACCAACGGGACTCGGTGCACCGCCGTTCGGCATCGTTGCGCTGTGCAGGACCGTGAACAAAAGTCGGAACGCGCCGGCCCGAAAAGTCGGAACCGGCATGGACGCGACCGCTATGTCCTTGAAATCTGGCGGGAGCGACGGGACTCGAACCCGCGACCTCCGGCGTGACAGGCCGGCGCTCTAACCAACTGAGCTACGCCCCCAGATCCCGCTAAGGGAGGCACATGTAATGCGCCGCACCCTGGGAAGTCAACCGCCGCGCGGAGCGCGCCTGAGGCCTGCCTCGGCGCAGGCCGCAAGGGCGCGCACGCCCGGGCGCATCTCCTTCATGTCGAACGCGAAATGCTCGTTCGCGACGTCGAGGCCCAGCGTGCGCCCGACGCGCAAGTCCTGCTGGTGCATCGAGGGCTTGGTCCAGTCGGCCCAGTAGACCCACAGAAAGTCGGGCTTCGCCGCGTCACCAGTTAGGCTCTCAGCCGGTTTCCGGTCGATGCGAAGCTGGACAGGGACCTTGGTGCCCGGCGTCCAGCGCCAGGCGCGCCGCTCGAACCCGATATGCAGCGCCTTAAGTGCCGACATCGAGAGATAGAGGTTGATGTCGCGGCCGGTCTTGGCCGAAAGCGCGCAGTGGCTGAACCGCCCGGTGGCGGGATTGTCGTGTGACCGGATTTCCCAGTCCGCGAGGACGACCCCGTCGGGCGGCGGACGGTTCGCGCAGCCCGCGAGCGCGGCGATCAGCGCGGCAAGGGCGAGGAAACGTGTCGGCGGCATGGTCCCTCCGTCGTCCTGTCAGGCCTCATGCGATGCGGCGCTCGGCCCAGAGCGCGACGGCGAGCAGCCTGCGGTCGTCGCCCACGTGGCCGACGAGCTGGACGCCGACCGGCATGCCGTGCGGGCCCGCGTGGCCGGGCAACGTCACCCCCGGCGCGCCCAGAAGCGTCCAGGCGCGGGTGAAGACCGGATCGCCGGTCGAGCCGAGCCCCTCCGGCGCCTCGCCTGTCGCGGACGGGCAGAGGAGCGCATCCATCCCGGCGAACGCCGCGTCGAGCCCGGCCTGACACTCGGCCGCAAGCGCCCGCGCCGCCTCGTAGTCGTCGCAGCTCGTCCGCCCGCCCTCGTCCAGCCGGTGGCGCAGCGCTTCGCTGATCTCGGCGCCGTGGGCGACCCGCTCGTGCGCGAGCGCACGGTGCGCCTCGTAGAACATGATGGTGCTCTGCGCGGCGGCGAGCCCGGCGAACCGGTCCGGCAAGGCCACCTCGCGCACCGTGGCGCCGGCGCGGGCCAGCGCCTCGGCCGCCGCCTCGACAGCCTCCACCGTCTCCGGCAGGGCGTGGCGCCATTCGTGGGTCCGGCACAGCCCGATGCCAGGCGGGCCGGACAGGGGCTCGGGCGGGGCCGCCTCGCCGAGCAGGACCGCCCGCATCAGGGCGAGGTCGTCCACGCAACGCGCCATCCAGCCCAGCGTGTCGAGCGAGTGCGAGACCGGCTTCACGCCCGCTAGCGAATGGCGCCCGAAGCTGGGCTTGAAGCCGGCGATGCCGCAGAACGAGGCGGGGCGGATCACCGACCCCGCCGTCTGGGTGCCGAAGCCGAGCGCCGCCATGAAGTCGGCGACGGCGGCGGCCGAGCCCGACGACGACCCGCCCGGCGTGCGCGCGGGATCGTGCGGATTGGCGGTCGGGCCGGGATGATGGTTGGCGAACTCGGTGGTCACCGACTTGCCGAGGACGACCGCGCCTGCCGCATGGGCAAGCGCCACGCAGGCCGCGTCCCAGCCCGGGCGGTGGCCGCGATAGATGGGCGAGCCGTACTCGGTGGGCAGGCCTGCCGTATCCATGATGTCCTTGACCGCGATCGGCACGCCGGCGAGCGGGCCGGTGGCACCGGCGCGGTCGAGGGCGCGGGCGCGTTCGCGCGCCCCATCGGGATCGAGCACGGCCCAGGCATGGATAGCGGGCTCGCGCGCCGCAATGCGATTGAGATGGTCGTCGAGCACCGCTTCCGCGGTCGTACGGCCGGTGCGCACGCGTGCCGCGATCTCGCTGGCGGAAAGGCGTTCGAGCCCGCTCACCGCGCACATCCTTGCACGCGGCCGCTCGGCATGAGCGGGCGTCTTTCGCGCGGCAGGTCGAACGGAGCGGACGTTAGTTGAGCGAGTCCTTGAGCGCCTTGCCGGCCTTGAACTTCGGCTGCTTGGAGGCGGGAATGTTGATCGTCTCGCCGGTGCGCGGGTTGCGGCCCTGGGTGGCGCGGCGATTCGACACGGTGAACGTCCCGAAACCCACGAGCCGCACCTCGTCTCCGCTCTTCAGGGACGCGGTGATCGAATCGAAAACGCTGTCGACGGCCTTGGCCGAATCCGCCTTCGACAACCCGGCACTGGCGGCGACCTGCGCCACGAGATCATTTTTGTTCACCTGAGCCCCCTCTGTGTAATTGCCGTTTGATCGGTGCAAAACGGAGCGAGCGCCCGTTAAGGGGACGTAGTGTAGATCGCGCCAGAAATGCGCGTCAATCCGGAAACCGGCGAATCGCTTGGGTTTCCGCGCCTTTGCCGGGGAAAACAGGGGCGTAGAAAACGCCGCGCCCGATCGGCAAATCGGACGCGGCGCGCTGTGGTTTCGGTGACGCGCGGACGGCGTCAGTGCTTGACGAGACCGCCCACTTCGCCCTCGGCCGGGGCGGTGGTCCCGGTCGGCGGGACGGTCGCCTCGTCCTCGCCCCACTCGATGGGGGTCGGCCGGCCGACGAGCGCCTGCTCGATCACCTCGTCCACCGTCGAGACAGGGATGATCTTCATCGCCTTCTTGACGTTGTCCGGGATGTCGGCAAGGTCCTTCTCGTTGTCCTTCGGGATCAGCACGGTCTTGAGCCCGCCGCGCAGCGCGGCCAGGAGCTTCTCCTTCAGCCCGCCGATGGGCAGCACGCGGCCGCGCAGCGTGATCTCACCGGTCATGGCGACGTCCTTGCGCACCGGTATGCCGGTCAGCGCCGACACCATCGAGGTACACATGGCGACGCCCGCCGACGGCCCGTCCTTGGGCGTCGCGCCTTCGGGGACGTGGACGTGGATGTCGCGCTTCTCGATCCAGGTGGGCTTGATGCCGAATGCGACCGAGCGCGAGCGGATATAGGACCGCGCGGCCTGGACCAATTCCTGCATCACGTCGCCCAGCTTTCCGGTATGGGAGACGTTGCCCTTGCCGGGCATGGTGACCGCCTCGATCGACAGCAGCTCGCCGCCGACTTCCGTCCAGGCCAGCCCGGTGACGACGCCCACCAGATCGTCGGCCTCGACCTCGCCGAAGCGGAACCGGCGCACCCCGCCATACTTGTCGAGGTTGCGGACCGTGACGGCGACCTGCTTGGCCTTGCCAGCCACCACCTCGCGGACCGCCTTGCGGATCAGGTTCGCCGCCTCGCGCTCGAGGTTCCGGACGCCTGCCTCGCGCGTGTAGTAGCGGATCAGGTCGCGCAGCGCATCGTCCGAGATGTGCCACTCGCCCTTCTTCAGCCCGTGCTCCTTGAGCTGTTTCGGGATCAAGTGGCGCTTGGCGATCTCGAGCTTCTCGTCCTCGGTGTAGCCGGGGATGCGGATCACCTCCATGCGGTCCAGCAGCGGCTGCGGAATGCGCAGCGTGTTGGCCGTGGTGACGAACATCACATCCGACAGGTCGTAGTCGACCTCGAGATAGTGGTCGTTGAACGAGTAGTTCTGCTCCGGATCCAGCACCTCCAGCAGGGCGGACGACGGATCCCCGCGCCAGTCGGCGCCGATCTTGTCGATCTCATCCAGCAGGAACAGCGGGTTCGACGACTTCGCCTTCTTCATCGACTGGATGATCTTGCCGGGCATCGAGCCGATGTAGGTGCGGCGGTGGCCGCGGACTTCGGCCTCGTCCCGCACGCCGCCCAGCGACATGCGCACGAAGTTGCGGCCCGTCGCCTTGGCAACCGAGCGCCCGAGCGAGGTCTTGCCGACGCCGGGCGGGCCGACGAGGCACAGGATCGGGCCCTTCATCTTTTTCACGCGCTGCTGCACGGCCAGGTACTCGAGAATGCGCTCCTTGACCTTCTCGAGCCCGTAATGATCGTCGTTCAGGACCTCCTCGGCCCACTTGATGTCGCGCTTGATCCGGCTCCGCGTCTTCCACGGGATCGACAGCATCCAGTCGAGATAGTTGCGCACCACCGTGGCCTCGGCCGACATCGGGCTCATCGAGCGCAGCTTCTTGAGCTCGGCCATGGCCTTCTCGCGCGCCTCCTTGGTCAGGCGCGTCTTCTTGATGCGTTCCTCGATCTCGCCGGCCTCGTCGCGGCCTTCCTCGCCTTCGCCCAGCTCCTTCTGGATCGCCTTGAGCTGTTCGTTGAGGTAGTACTCGCGCTGAGTCTTCTCCATCTGGCGCTTCACGCGGTTGCGGATGCGCTTCTCGACCTGGAGAACGCCGATCTCGGATTCCATGTAGGAGTAGGCGCGCTCGAGCCGGGCACCGACGCGGTCGGTCTCCAACAGCTCCTGCTTGTCGGAAATCTTCAACGCCAAGTGCGACGCCACCGTGTCGGCGAGCTTCGACGGGTCCTCGATCTGGTTGAGCGAAACCAGCACCTCGGGCGGGATCTTCTTATTGAGCTTGATGTACTGCTCGAACTGCGACACCACCGAGCGGGCCAGCGCCTCGAGATCCTTCGGGTCCTCCTGCGGGTCCGGCAGCGTCTCGGCATAGGCCTGGAAAAACGCCTCGTTCTCCGCGAAGTCCGTAATGCGGGCGCGGCTGCCGCCCTCGACCAGCACCTTGACCGTGCCGTCGGGCAGCTTGAGAAGCTGCAGGACCGTGCCGACCGTGCCGACCTTGTAGATATCGGTGGCGGTCGGGTCGTCCTGGCTGGCGTTCTTCTGGGCGACGAGCAGAATCTGCTTGTCGTCCTTCATCACGTCTTCGAGCGCGCGGACCGACTTCTCGCGGCCCACGAAGAGCGGCACGATCATGTGGGGAAAGACCACGATATCGCGCAGCGGCAGTACGGGATAGAGAACGCCTCGGGTCAGTTCTGGCATGGCAATCTACCTACGCTTTGATCGGCCGGACACGATAGTGCCGCGACCATCTCGGAAACCTTAACCTACATGGCTTGGAATCGCTAGAAATCAAGGCAGGGGACGAACCTGCACAATGGCGCGCCAGCGGAGCGGGCGCCACATCCGCAACAAAACCGCGGCCTTCGACGCAAAGTTGAGGCGATGCGACTGACGCGCACCGACCGGCGGTCATAGCGGAAAGAGTTAATCTCCGCGGCGCCCCACTCAGGCGCTGGTGCCGCCGACGTCGCCACGCTTCTCCGCGTGGATGTAGAGCGGCGCGGCGCGCCCTTCCACCACCTCGGCGTTGATCGCGACCTCTTCGACCGAATCGAGGCTCGGCAGGTCGAACATCGTCTCGAGCAGGATGCCCTCGAGGATCGAGCGCAGCCCGCGCGCCCCGGTCTTGCGCTTGATCGCCCGGCGCGCGACGGCACGGAGCGCGTCTTCGGTGAAGGCGAGCTCGACGTCCTCCATCTCGAACAGCCGCTTGTACTGCTTGACCAGTGCGTTCTTGGGCTTCGTCAGAATGTCGACCAGGGCTTGCTCGTCGAGGTCGGACAGCGTCGCGATCACCGGAAGGCGGCCGACGAACTCGGGGATCAGCCCGAAGCGCAGCAAATCCTCGGGCTCGACCTCGCGCAGGATCTTGCCGGTGTCACGCATGTCGGGCGAGCGCACATCGGCGCCGAACCCGATCGCCGTGCCCCGGCCGCGCGCCGCGATGATCTTCTCCAGCCCGGAGAACGCGCCGCCACATATGAACAGTATGTTGGTGGTGTCGACCTGCAGGAATTCCTGCTGCGGGTGCTTGCGCCCGCCCTGGGGCGGCACCGAGGCGACCGTGCCCTCCATGATCTTCAGCAGGGCTTGCTGCACGCCCTCGCCCGACACGTCGCGGGTGATCGACGGGTTGTCGGACTTGCGCGAAATCTTGTCGACCTCGTCGATATAGACGATGCCGCGCTGGGCCCGCTCGACGTTGTAGTCGGCGGCCTGCAGCAGCTTGAGGATGATGTTCTCGACGTCCTCGCCGACATAGCCCGCCTCTGTCAGCGTGGTGGCGTCGGCCATGGTGAACGGCACGTCGAGGATGCGGGCGAGCGTCTGGGCGAGCAGAGTCTTGCCGCAGCCTGTCGGCCCGACCAGAAGGATGTTCGACTTGGCGAGCTCGACGTCCGACGTCTTGGTGGCGTGGGCGAGCCGCTTGTAGTGGTTGTGCACCGCGACCGACAGCACGCGCTTGGCATGCATTTGGCCGATCACGTAATCGTCGAGGATGGCGCAAATATCGTGGGGCGTCGGCACGCCGTCGCGGGACTTCACGAGGTTGGTCTTGTGCTCCTCGCGAATGATGTCCATGCACAGCTCGACGCACTCATCGCAGATGAACACGGTCGGGCCGGCAATGAGCTTCCGCACCTCATGCTGGCTCTTGCCGCAGAACGAGCAATAGAGGACGTTCTTGGTATCGCCGCCGCTCGATTTGTTCATGACCACGTCACCCAACCCCTGTTTCGGGCTGTGTCCATGTTAGCGGGGGTGCCGCCCACGGTCCACGACAAATCGCCCGCCGGTGGCACCTGACACCGCCGGCCACGACCAGCCCCGGCCCAACCGGCATCCGAGGGTGATCTAACATCTGACGCCAACAAATCAACAACCGATTAAGGATCGGGCGGCCGCTAGTGGTCCGATTCCGACATTTGCTTAGCCTTGCGGCAACGTCGTGAGCAAATGTCGGAATCGAAAAGACCACTAGCAACTCTATGTTTCTAGTGGAGCTTTTGAATTTGACATTTGAGAACGAGCCTCGCCGCAGCCGGGGCTCAAATGTCAAATTCGCTCCACTAGGTTCCCGGCCGGACGAACGGCGCGGGTCCGGCGCCATGGCGCCCGCCTCAGGGCTGCGGCGCGGCCGATTCCGGATCAAAAGCGGAACGTCGGGCGAGCGCCGCCGGCCCTTAACCCTGAGATTTGGCGTCGTCCTCGGTCGGCGGGCGCGAAGTCACCACCTCGTCGATCAAGCCGAACGTCTTGGCCTCCTCCGGCGAAAAGAACCGGTCGCGCTCGATCGCGTCCTCGATCGTCTTGACGTCGGTGCCGGTGTGCTTGGAATAAATATCGTTCAGCCGGGCGCGCAGCGACAGGATCTCGCGGGCATGGATCTCGATGTCCGCCGCCTGGCCCTGAAAGCCGCCCGAGGGCTGGTGCATCATCACGCGCGCATGCGGCAGGGCGTAGCGCTTGCCCTTGGCGCCGGCACAGAGCAGCAGCGAGCCCATCGACGCGGCCTGGCCGATGCAGACGGTCGAGACCTCGGGACGGATGTATTGCATCGTGTCGTAGATCGCGAGACCCGCGGTCACGTACCCGCCCGGCGAGTTGATGTAGAATGAGATGTCCTTGTTCGGGTTCTCCGATTCGAGGAACAGGAGCTGTGCGCAGATCACCGCCGCGCCATGGTCCTCGACAGGACCGGTCAGGAAGATGATCCGCTCTTTCAACAGGCGCGAGTAGATGTCGTAGGCGCGTTCGCCGCGGTTGGTCTGCTCGACCACCATCGGGATCAGCGCCTGCATGCGTTCGTTCATGTTCGTGTCCCTACTTTGAACTCTCGGCTTCGGCCGCCTCGGGGGCGTCCGGATCGCGCAGAAGCTCCGCGATCGGCACCTTCTTCTCGGTGACCTTGGCCATCTCCAGGATGAAATCGACCACCTTGTCCTCGTAGATCGGCGCCTGCAGCTCCTGCGCCGCCTGCTGGTTCTCGCGGAAGAACTCGAGGACGCGCCGCTCCTGGCCCGGATACTTGCGCGCCTCCTCGGCCATCGCGCGGTTGAGGTCGTCCTGGCTGACCTGGATGTTGTTGGTGCGCCCGATTTCGGACAGCAGCAGCCCCAACTTGACCCGCCGCTCGGCGATCGTGCGGTACTGCGTGCGCAGCTCCTCCTCCGGCTTGTCCTTGTCGTCGTCGTCGAGCTTCCCCTCTTCGATCGCCTGTTTGACCTGCTGCCAGATCGCCTCGAACTCGCGTTCGACCAGCGAGGCGGGCAGCTCGAACGAGACCGTGTCGGCCAGCTTGTCGAGCAGGGCCCGCTTGAGGCGCGCGCGGGTAAGGCTTGCATACTGGCGCTCGATCTCGCCGCGCACCTGGGTGCGCAGGGCGTCCAGCGTCTCGGCACCGTAGGACTTCGCGAACTCGTCGTCGAGGCTCGCGGCGACCGGCGCCTCGACGGCCTTCACCTCGACGGTGAACACCGCCTCCTTCCCGGACAGGTCCGCAACGCCGTAGCCCTCCGGAAAGCTCACCTTCACCTCGCGGGTCTCGCCGGCCTTCACCCCTTCGAGCTGCTCGGAGAAGCCGGGCAGGAACATGCCGCTGCCGAGCTCGAGCGGGAAGTCCTTGCCGGCACCGCCGGGGAACTCGTTGCCGTCGACGCGGCCGGTGAAGTCGATCTTCACCCGATCGCCCACGACGGCGACATGCGCCGCGTCCGCCGCCTCGAACGTCTTGCGCGAGTCCGCCAGGCGCTTGACGGCCGCCTCGACCTCGTCGTCGGGGACGTCGGCGACCTGCTTTTCCAGCTCGACCTTGCCGAAGTCGGGCGTGCCGATGTCCGGCACCAGCTCGACCGCCATCTTGTATTCGAGGTCGGCACCGTCCTCGAACGTCACCATCTCGATCTTGGGCTGCAGGGCCGGGCGCAAACCCTTGTCCTCCAGCGCCTCCTGCCAGGAGTCTGCGATCGTCTGCTGGAGGATCTCGTGGCGCACCGACTCGCCGAAGCGCTGGCGCAGGATCGAGACCGGCACCTTGCCCGGGCGGAACCCCGGCAGGTTGGCCTGCTGCGCGATCTCCGCCAGCCGGCCGCTCGCCTTCTCCTCGAGCTCGGCCTTCGGCACGACCACCGTGAATTCCCGTTTCAGACCCTCGGAGAGGGTTTCCGTGACCTGCATTCCAATCCCGGCCTGTTGCGCCGTTCGGCCGCGGCAGCGGCCCGGCTTCTGCGTTGCGTTCCCTGGTGCGGGCGGAGGGACTCGAACCCCCAAGGCTTGCGCCACCAGAACCTAAATCTGGCGTGTCTACCAGTTCCACCACGCCCGCGGCGGCGGGCAAGACCTACCCTGCCGCTCGGAGCGCCGTCAACTCGCCCGACCCGGCGCACCGTATAGCACGGGGCCCGGCGCAACGCGAATGGGGCTGGAGCACGATCAAGCCGCGCCGATGCGCCTCAGGCAGGCGCGGGCGGCGGCGTCGAGGATGGCGTCGGAATCGATGCCGTAGGCGCGGTAGAGGTCGGGGATGTCGCCCGCCTGGCCGAACCGGTCGACCCCGAGGGGGTAGATGCGGTGGCCGCCGACCGAGCCGAGCCAGGACAGCGTCGCCGGGTGGGCGTCGAGCACGGTGACCAAAGCCGCGTCATCGGGCAGGCCGGCGAGCAGCCGCTCGACATGAGCGGTCGTGCCGCGGCGCCCGGCGATGCGGGCGCGCCGTGCCGTCATCCAGTCGTCGTGCAGCCGCTCCGCCGACGTGACGTTGAGCAGCCCCGCCCCGGGGATGTCCTCGGCGATCTGGGCGTGCGCCTCCAGCGCCTCGGGCGCGACGGCGCCGGAGAAGGCGACCACCAGCTCGGCCCCGGCCGCGGGCGGGCGCAGCCAGTACGCGCCGGCCAGGATGTCGGCGCGCAGCGCGTCGTCGATAGCGCGGTCAGGCTGGGCGAGCGGACGGGTCGACAGGCGCAGGCAGACCGAGCCGCCGTCCTCCGCCTGCATGTGGGCGAAGCCCCAGCGCATCATTTCGGCCAGCTCGTCGACATAGGCGGGCTCGAACGCCGCGATGCCCGGCTGGCCGAGCGTGATCAGCGTCGTCTCCTGCGACTGGTGCGCACCGCCCTCGGGCGCGAGCGCGAGGCCCGACGGCGTCGCGACCAGCATGAAGCGTGCGTCCTGGTAGCAGGCATAGTGCATGGCATCGAGCCCGCGCCGGATGAACGGGTCGTACACCGTGCCGACAGGCAGCAGCCGCGCCCCGAAGATCGGGCCCGCGAGGCCGAGCGCCGCCAGCATCAGGAACAGGTTGTTCTCGGCGATGCCGAGCTCGATATGCTGCCCGGTGGGCGACGCCGTCCAGCGCTGGGCGGAAACGAGCTGCTCCTCGGCGAAGGCGTCGGCGCGGGGCGCGGCGGCGAAGATGCCGCGCCGGTTCACCCACGGGCCGAGATTGGTCGAGACCGTCACGTCGGGCGAGCAGGTGACGATGCGGTCGGCGAGCGGACCGCCTTCGCGCGCCAGCCCGTCGAGGACGCGGCCGAACCCTTCCTGCGTCGACGCCGTGTCGCGCCGCGGCACGGCGAGCCGCTCCGGCACCGCGACCATCGGCGCGTCGTAGCCGCGCGGAAAGCGAGCGGCGAACGGCACCTCGGCCAGGAACGCCTCCAGCCGCTCCGGCGCGACGTCGAGCCCGGCGAACCGGTCCCATTCGGTCCCATCGGCGATGTTCATCGCGCGCTTGAAGATCGCCATCTGGTCGGGGTTCATCAGCCCCGCATGGTTGTCCTTGTGGCCGGCGAACGGCAGGCCGCGCCCCTTGATCGTATAGGCGATGAAGCAGGTCGGCTCCGGCCCGTCGGCGGCGTGGAACGCCTCGCGGATCGACTGCATGTCGTGGCCGGCGAGGTTGGTCATCAGCGCGCCGAGCGCCGCGTCGTCGTGCGCGTCGAGCAGCGCGCGCACGCCCCCTGCCGTGCCGATGTCGCGCTTCAGATGCTCGCGCCAGCCGGCGCCGCCCTTGAAGGTCAGCGCGGAATAGAGCGCGTTCGGGCAGTTGTCGATCCAGTCGCGCAGCGCGCCGCCGCCCGGCCTTTCGAACGCCGCCTCCAGCTTCTTGCCGTACTTCAGCGGGACGACGCGCCAGCCCATCGACTCGAACAGGAGATCGATGCGGCCGAACAGGCGGTCGGTCACCACGCTGTCCAGGCTCTGGCGGTTGTAGTCGATGATCCACCAGCAGTTGGCGAGGTCGTGCTTCCACCCTTCGAGCAGCGCCTCGAACACGTTGCCCTCGTCGAGCTCGGCATCGCCGACCAGCGCAATCATGCGACCGGTCTCCGCGCCCGGCGCGGCGAGCGACTTGGCCGAGAGATAGTCGCGGGTGAGCGCGGCGAAGATCGCCATCGCCACGCCAAGCCCGACCGAGCCGGTGGAAAAATCGACGTCGTCGGGATCCTTGGTGCGCGACGGGTAGGGCTGCAGCCCGCCATAGGCGCGCAGCGTCTCGAGCTTGGCGCGGTCGAGATGGCCGAGCAGATACTGGATGGCGTGGAACACCGGTCCGGCGTGCGGCTTCACCGCGATGCGGTCCTCGGGCCGCGCCGTGTCGAGATAGAGTGCCGTCAGCAGTGTCGTTGCCGAGGCGCAGGAGGCCTGGTGGCCGCCGACCTTCAGCCCGTCGCGCTTGGGGCGCAGATGGTTGGCGTTGTGGATCATCCAGGTGGCGAGCCACAGCGCCTTCCGCTCCAGGGCCTCCAGGCAGGCGAGCCGGTCGGAATCGGCGACGATCGTGGGATCGCGGAGGGTGGTGTCCATGGTCGGCCCCTGTTCGGTCCCTTCAATATAGTGTGGACGGAATCACTCTGCCGTTGCGAATATGGCCGATGAAATGCCTATTTGAGCAATGAATTGCCTAGATTAGCCAATTGAGAGGCAGGACATGGCGGGAGTGAAGCTCGATTCGATCGACCGGCGAATCCTGTCCGTGCTGCAGGAGCGCGCCCGCATCTCCAACGCCGACCTGGCGCGCGAAGTCGGGCTGTCGCCCTCGCCGTGCCTTCGGCGGGTGCGCGAGCTGGAAGAGCTGGGGGTGATCCGCCGCTACGCCACGCTGCTCGACCCGGGCGCGGTCGGGCTGCCGGTCAGCGTGTTCGTCAACGTCACGCTGGAGCGCCAGATCGAGAGCGCGCTGGAGCTGTTCGAGGCGGCGGTCGTCGAGCGGCCGGAGGTGATGGAGTGCTACCTGATGACCGGCGATGCCGACTACCTGCTGCGCGTCGTGGTGGCCGACCTTGCCGCCTACGAGCGGTTCCTGGTCGACTACCTGACCCGGGTGCCTGGCATCGCCAGCATCAAGTCGAGCTTCGCCCTGAAGCAGGTGGAATACCGCACCGCCCTGCCGCTCGATGGCGGGGCTGGATCAGCGTCCCGGAAGCGTCAGACCGCGCAGCGTTCCGTGTAGCGTTCGGCGAAGGTCTTGAGCGCCAGCATGCGCGGGCCTTCGTTGAACACGTTGCGGTCGGGCCGCTGGAAGGTGAGGCTGAACCGCACATGCGGTATGCCGTACGAGTCGGTCCCGACCGAGAGGACCTCGGCGGTCTCGACCATGCGATCGGCATGAGTGCGGCGGAACGTGGAGCCGGCCTTGACGTACTCCATCGCATTGCCGCGGCGGAAAAGCATGCTGCAGAGCTCCCGCCCGCGTGCCTCGGGCTCCCGGATCATTTTCGCGATGATCGACGTGTCGAACATGACCGAAGAATGGCAGTCATGTGTTAACAACGCGTAAAGCGAAACGCTCGAACTCATTGGTTTTACGAAGCTTTTTAGGACAAAGCCGGTTTTCGGCCGCCGTGGGCCGCAGACGGCGGCATGCGGATGCGCAGACCGGCGTGTTCAGCCGCACCCCGTGCGGCCGGCCAGGTCGCGCAGCACGCCGGGCAGCGCTTCGGGCAGATCCGCCGATACGAGTCCGGGCCCGAAGCGCGACGCCGCCTCGCCATGCAGCCACGCCGCCATGCAGGCCGCCTCGAACGGCGCGACGTGCTGGGCCAGGAGCCCGAGGACAAGCCCGGCGAGCACGTCGCCGGTCCCGGCGGTCGCCAGCGTCGGCGGTGCGTTGCGGTTGATGACCGCGCGCCCGTCCGGCGCGGCAATCACCGTGTCGGCGCCCTTCAGGAGCACCACGGCGCGGCATTTCGCGGCGGCGCGGCGCGTGCGCGCGAGCTTGTCGCCGGTCGCGTCGAACAGGCGCACGAACTCGCCGTCGTGCGGGGTAAGCACCGCGGGCGCGTTCCCCAGCGCGGCGAACAGCGTCTCGGGATCGTCGCGGAACACCGTCACCGCGTCGGCATCGAGAACCGTGCGCTTGCCACCGCCGAGCGCGGCCAGCACGGCGTCGCGCGTCGACGCCGCCACGCCGGCGCCGGGCCCGACCAGCACGGCATTGCGGCGCGGGTCGGCGATCAGGGCCTGGAACGCATCGGCGTCGGCGACCGACTTGACGATCACGTGCTCGAGCGCCGTGGCATAGATCGCGTGCGCGTCGGGCGGCGCCGCGACGGTGACGAGCCCCGCCCCCACGCGCATCGCCGCGCGCGACGCGAGGCGCGCAGCGCCGGTCATCTCCGCCCCGCCGGCAACCACCGCGTGGCCGCGGCTGTACTTGTGATCGTCGAGACGCGGCCAGGGAAAGCGGTCGCCCCACAGCTCCGGCCCGTTGGCGAAGGTCGAGGGCGCGATGTCGTCGAGCACCGCGTCGGGAATGCCGATATCGGCGCACACCGTCTCGCCGCACAGCACGCGGCCCGGCAGCAGGAGGTGGCCCGGCTTCAGCCGGAAGAACGTGACGGTAAGCGCGCAGCGCGCCGCGGCGCCCATCACTTCGCCCGTGTCGCCATGCACGCCGGACGGTACGTCGACGGCAATGCAGGCGAGGCCGCGCGCGCCGATCGCCTCGATGGTCGCACGCGCCGCGCCGTCGAGCGCGCGCGCGAGCCCGGCGCCGAACACGGCATCCACCACTAGGTCGGCGCCGTCGAGCGCTTCGGGCGCGAGCGGTGCGACCGGGCCGTCCCAGCGTCCCGCGTTCAGCGCGGCGTCGCCCTTGAGCTTTCCGCGCTCGCCGAGCAGGGCGATGCGTACGTCCCACCCGGCGCGAGCCAGAAGCCGCGCGACGACGAAGCCGTCGCCGCCATTGTTGCCCGGACCGCACAGGGCGGCGACCGGGCGCGGCGACCAGCGCCGGCGGATCTCGTCCGCCACCGCGCCGCCCGCGGCCTCCATCAGCCGCTCGCCCGCGATCCCGCCGGCGATGGCGGCCGCGTCGGCGCGCGACATCTCGCCGACCGTGAGCAACGCATTCGCCGTGCCGGACCCGGTCATGGGGGCGGACAGTATCGCGGCGCGGCAGAAATGTCCCGGCACGACTTGCCGCGCCCGGCGGGACCTGCCCGGCACGCCGCGCCCCGCACGTTGAAAACGCGGGCTTTTCCGGCTGGCACGAATCCTGCGAAGCGCAGGGCAGCACCCGACAAGAGGAGAGACCGATGGCTCAGACCGCTGCCGCACTTACAACCACCCCCGCTCCGGCCGGTGCCGCGATCGACGCGATGCTCGCCACGCCGGAGCTCGCCCAGGAAATCCATGTCGGGCTCGACCGCATGCGGCGGATGAGCCACGACGAGCTCCGCGGCCTGATCGCGAGCCGCGTCGACATGCTGGACAACGTACTGAGGGAGCGCGAGCAGCGCCGCGAAGCGCTCGAGACCGCGCGACTCGCCGCTGGCCTGCTCGAGATACGTCGTGCGCGTTCGGAGACGATCCGGCGCCATGTCAATGCGTGGAGCGCCGTCGCGGCGTTCGGCTTCCTCGCCATGGTCGTCGTACAGATCTGACGCGCGGGCAAATCCGACACGCCGCCCGGAGCCCCTTCACATCCTCCGCCGCGCCCCGCACAATGCGACGGGGCGCGAGCGGAGGAGTGTGGCATGCGGTTGTCGATCTTCACGGTGCAGGACCACTACCCGTCCCTGCCCCGCTCGCCGGCCGAACTCTACCGTCAGGTGATCCGCCAGGCCGAACTGGCCGAGACGCTCGGCTACGACACGTTCTTCCTCGCCGAGCACCATTTCCATCCCTACGGCATCGACCCCAACCCCGCCGTGCTGCTCGCCCATATCGGCGCGCGCACCAAGCGCCTCCGGCTCGGCACGGCGATCGCCGCGCTGACCTTCCGCAACCCGATCGAGGTGGCCGAGAGCTACGCGCTGGTCGACCAGCTATCGGACGGGCGGCTGGTGCTGGGCGTCGGGTCGGGCTATCTCGCGCACGAGTTCGCCGGCTTCGCGGTCGATCCAAAGGACAAGCGCGAGCGCTTCGACGAGAATCTCGAAATCGTCCGCCGCCTGCTCGCGGGCGAGCGCGTGACGCTGGAGGGCAGGTTCAACCGGCTCGCCGACGTCGCGATCAACGTGCCGACGCAGCAGGCCGAGATCCCGATCCTGGTGGGCGTGCTGCGCGCCGAAGCCGCCTATTATGTCGGGCGCCAGGGCTATCATTTGCTTGCCGTGCCCTACGCCTCGCTCGAATTGTTCGACGAGGTGGCGAAGCTCGCCGCCGAGCACCGGCGTGGGCTCGCCGAGTCCGTCCGCGGCAAGCCAAGTGACGATGTCGCCGCCATCGCGTTCCACACCTTCGTCGCCGAGAGTGATGCCGAAGCGCGCCGCATCGCCGCGACGCCGTTCGACCGCTATGTCGAGGCGCGGCTCTACGCCAGGAAATCGACCTACGACGACGCGATGCGGAACGGGCTGTCGCTCATGGGCTCGGTCGAGACGATTGCCGACAAGCTGGTCGCGCTCGACGAGATGGGGATCCGCCACGTGGTCGCGCTCGACGATTTCGGCGGCCTCGCCGAGGAGCACGTCCACCGCTCGATGCGGCTCTTGATGGACGAGGTCATGCCGCGCGTCGAGAAGCGGATCGCAGCGCGCGCGGCGGAGTAGCTATTTTCCGACCAGCGACCAGACGCCGGTCCAGGCCTCGGCCGGCGGATCGGCGGCGAGGCGCTCGATGCGCTCCAGGAAGACGGCGGCTGCTGGATCGCCCGCCCCATTGGCGCGGCAGCGCGCGAAGGCCCGCCGCGCCTCGTCCCATTTTCCGCGGCGATAGGCGTCGAGCCCTTCGGCGAACAGGTCTCGCCGGACCATCGCATCGGCCGGCACCTCGCCCGCTGCGCCCAGCACCTCGAACACGCGCTCGGGCTCGGTCTTGCCGACGACGCGGATCGAATCGAGTTCGCGCAGCTCGACAGCGTCGCCCGCCATGCGCGCCGCCGCCTCGTTGATCAGTATGTGCGAGTGGTAGATCTTGTTCGCGCCTTCGAGGCGCGAGGCGAGGTTCACCGTGTCGCCCATGACCGTGTAGCTCTTGGCGACGTCGGAGCCGATGTCGCCTACCACCACCTCGCCGGTGGCGATGCCGATGCGGACGGCGATCTCGGGCAAGTTGCGCCGGACCCCGAGCAGCTCCGGCAGTTCGGCCGCGAGCTGGCGGGCCGCCGCAAGCTGGGCGAGCGCGGCGGCGCAGGCGAGCCGCGCCTGGTCCTCGGGCCGGCAGAAGGGAGGGCCCCAGAACGCCATCACCGCGTCGCCGATATACTTGTCGATGATACCCTCGTGTTCGCGTACCGGTGCGGAGACAAGCGTGAGGTAGCGGTTGATCACGTTGACCAGCGCGGGGGGAGTCAGCCCCTCGCCCAGCGACGTGAAGCCCTGCATGTCGCAGAACAGGATGGTCATGGTGCGCCGCTCGCCCTCGACGCGGCTGAGGTCGGGGCGTTCGATCAGCCCCTCGACGATGCGCGGATCGACATACTTGCCGAACGTGGCACGGATGCGCTCCTTCACGCGCAGCTCGCCCGCCATCCGGTTGAACGCGGCGGTCAGCCGGCCGATCTCGTCGCGCGACGTGACGGGCAACAAGATGTCGAGTGCACCGCCCTCGATCGCGCTGGTCCCGGCGAGGAGCCGCCTCACGGGCCGAACCAGCCCGGCCGTCACGATCCCCGCCAGAATGAGCCCAACCGCGGCGGCGAGCGCCATCAGCATCGAGCCCAGCATCACCGCGCGCGACTGGTTGGCGCGCGTCGCCTGCGCCGCGGCCTGGGACAGGCGCTGCATCTCGGCCCGGTCGGTGTCGAGCTCGGCGTCGAACTTCTCACGGAAGGCTTCGATCTGCGGCATCAGCGCAAGCACCTGCTCGCGCCGATTTGCGGCAACCGCATCGAGCAGCGCGGAGAGCCTGGTTCGGTATGCGTCGCGATCGTTCTGCAGGAAGGCCAGCCGTTCGTCGAGCCGCGCCAGCGCCACGTCGTCGTCGAACGCGAACGGGTCCTCGATCTGGCGGTTGATCAGGCGCCGCGCTTCGGTAATCGCGCCGTCGACCTGCTTCTCCTTTTCGGCTACGCCCGCGACGATGCGCGCGCGCTCCTCGGGCGCCGCGAGGTCCACATTCGAATCAGGAAACAGCCGCCCGAGCAGAAGCGACTCGTCGCCCACCGCGCCATCGGCGTCGCTGAGCGCCGCGTAGGCCGGCATGTAGTTGTCGGTGACGATGCGGAGCTGCGCGCTGACCACGTCCGTCATATGCGCGCTGATGGCGGCGACCAGCGCGCCGATCAGGACGAGCCCGACGGCGATGCCGAAAATCTTGGCGCTGATCGTCACACGCTGGAACACGGCGTCCCCCCGCCCGGCGCGGTGCGCAACCGTGATAGCGCCGTTTCTCTAACGGACCCTTGCCGACTCCGCCGCGAACAGATCGTCGTACAGATGGCCTGGCCGGTGGTAAATCTCCCACCAGTTGCCGTCGCGGTCCTGCAGCCGGAAGCTGCGCGTCTCACCCTCGGCGACCACGGGGCGCACCGCCTGGATGTCCCAGTCCGCCTGGCCGGCCAAGGCCGCATCGTGGGCGGCGTCGACCTCCTCCGGCCTCGCGACCAGAAGCCCGAAGCGGTATCCTTCGCCCTGGCGCGGCGGCACGCCTTGGCCCACGCGCAGGCAGGCGACGATCCAGCTCCCGCCGAGCCAGACGTACTGCGTGCCCTTCGACTTGCGCACGCTGCGCACCCCGAGGAAGTCCTGGAGAAAGCGCTGGGTCTTCTCCGGGTCGCGGCAGTCCATCGTGCCGTGAGAGAAGACCGCACCGCGGATCGGCGCCGGAGCGGTCATGCAGGGTCCCCCTTGCGGCTATCCCAATCGCCGTGGCCGAACAAATCCATGAACTCCTGTTCGTCGGGATGCTCGCCGATCTCCCACCAGTTGCGGCTCTCATCCTCGAAGTAGAAGCTGTAGTCGCGCGCGCCTTCGTGGGTGGGGCGGGGCGGCTGCACCCGGATCAGCCCGAGCAGTTCGGCATTGGCCGACAGCATGGCGTAAGCCTCGTCCACGTCCTTGCGGGTGGGAACCCAGATTCCCCAATGATTGGTCAAGTGCTGCGGCGAGCGCACCTCGGCCACCTCGCGCACCTCGAGCACCCAGTAGGTGGCGCCGGCGCGGTCGGAGCGGTGACGCAGCACGAGCCCTCCCGGCTCGGGCGCAGCGCAATCGAACCCGAGCACCTCGGCGAGGCGGCGTGTCTTTGCCAGGTTGATCGATTCCAGCGTGCCCCGTGCAAGCAGGAGCGGCCTGACGACCGGGTTGTCGCCCTTGCCCCAGCCCTTCTCCGGCAGCGTCTTCAGACCGGCCATTCGAGTTCCCCGAAAGGTCCGAATGTAGCATGGCTGTCGAGAAGCGGTGAAGAAGCCGGTCCGGCCGCCCCTTGCTCTCCAAAATCAGGTGCCTTGGATGAGCGCGACCAGACGGGTCATGTCGAGAGTTCCGCCGGAAAGGTCGAATCCCACAACATGAGCCACCGAATAGGCCCACATCAGCCCGCCGCCGACGATCGCGCCGACGACGGTGATTCGCCGAAGCCACATCATGCGCTGCTGGGCAACACGCACGTTCGGTCGGGTCCGAACCATTTACGACCTCCCTGATACCGGGGCCTACTACCCTCCCCGTGACACGCTAGGTTCATTTTCTTGCAAATCATGCAATATCCGTGCCATCGAATCGATACATAATCTTATCAATAAGTTAGGGTCGGTTCAGGTGTGACGATCGTCACATTTTGTAAAATTCTCCGACACCGGAACAGGGAAAATCGACGAAGTTTCCATGGGTCTCATTGCATAGGCAGCACTCAGGACCTAAATAACTGACACGTCAGTTAACAAAATGAAGCGCGCTGCCCATGTCCATCCCGATCGAGCCCCGCTGGCGCCGCCGCAAGGACGCGCGCCCCGCCGAGATCACCGAGGCCGCCCTGGCCTGCTTCGCCGAACGCGGCTTCGCGGCGACGCGGCTCGACGACATCGCCAAGAGGGCCGGCATCACCCGCGGCACGCTGTACCTGTACTTCCCGAACAAGGAAGAGCTGTTCAAGGCCGTGGTGCGCCAGGCGATCGGCCCGGTGCTCGCGCGGACGGCCAGCATGATCGCCGCTTCCGACGCGCCGAGCGCCGAGTTGCTGGTCCAGGTGATTCGCGCCATCCCCGAGGCGGTGATGCAGGGCGCCGGCTCGGCAATCCCGAAGCTGGTCATAACCGAGGCGGCGAACTTTCCCGACCTCGCCCGGTTCTATCTCGACGAAGTCGTCCATCCGGCCAAGAAACTGATCGGCGACCTCGTCCGGCGCGGCATCGCGCGCGGCGAGTTCCGCGAGATCGACTCCGACCAGGCCGTGTACTGCATGGTGGCGCCAATGCTGCTCGCGGCATTGTGGCGGCATTCCCTGCATCCGTTCGACAAGGGCGGGCTCGACTACCGGAAGCTCATGCGCACCCACACCGAGATACTGATGCACGGCCTGATCCGCGAGGGAGCTGCGTCATGAAGCGGATCGTCATCGCCGTCGTGGTCCTCGCGCTCGGTGCCGGCGCGGCGGCGTTCGCCTTCCAGGACCGCACCGACGCAATGCGTTGGCTGGGCGGGATCCAGGCCGCGCTGGGGCTCGCGCCGGAGCGCACCGAGGGCGTCTATAGCGGCTACGTCGAAGCCGACTACGTGTTCGTCGCGTCGAGCGTCGGCGGCACGCTCGACCGGCTCGACGTGGCGCGCGGCGACCGCGTGACGAAGGGCGCGGCCCTGTTCGCCCTGGAAGACACCTCGCAGCTTGCCGCGCGCGACGAGGCCGCCGCGAAGCTGCGCCAGGCCGAAGCGCAGCTCGCCGACCTCCAGTCCGGCAAGCGCCCGCCCGAGATCGAGGCGATCGAGGCGCAGCGCCGCCAGGCCGTCGCCATGCTGCGCCAGGCCGAGGAGGATTTCCGGCGCCAGAGCGACCTCGTCCGCAAGGGCGTCGCCGCCGAGAAGGCGCTGGACGATGCCCGTGCGATGCGCGACCAGACCCGCGCCAAAGTCGCCGAGCTCGACGCCCAGCTCGTCGTCGCGCGCATGCCTGCACGTACCGACGCGATCCGCGCCGCGGAGGCCGCCGTCACCGCGGCGAAGGCGTCCCTCGCCCAGGCGCAATGGCGGCTGGGCCAGATGTCGGGTGCGGCGCCCGACGACGCGACCGTCATCGACACGCTGTACCGTCCAGGCGAAATGGTGCCGGCCGGCATGCCGGTGGTGCAGCTCTTGCCCGCGGCGAACCTGAAAATCCGCTTCTTCGTGCCGGAGCCGCGGCTGGCCAGGCTCGCGGTCGGCGAGAAGGTCGACGTGCGCTGCGACGGGTGCGGTGCGCCGATTCCCGCGACGATCCGCTACATCGCGCCGCAGGCCGAATACACCCCGCCGGTGATCTACAGCCGCGACGAGCGCGCGCGGCTGGTCTACATGGTCGAGGCGCGGCCGGACGCGCGGCGCGAAGCGCTGCGGGTCGGCCAGCCCGTCGACGTGGCGACCGCGCCATGAACGGCGAGCCCGCCATCAAGGTCGAAGGGCTGGCCAAGAAATTCGGCAACAAGACCGTCGTGGAAGGGTTCGACATCGAGGTGCCGCGCGGCATCATCTTCGGCTTCCTCGGCCCGAACGGCAGCGGCAAGACAACCACCATCCGCATGCTGTGCGGCCTGCTGACGCCCGACGGCGGCCACGGCACGTGCCTGGGCTTCGACATCCAGTCCGAGGCCGACCAGATCAAGCGGCGGGTCGGCTACATGACTCAGCGCTTCAGCCTGTACGAGGACCTGACCGTCCGCGAGAACCTGGAATTCGTCGGGCGCATGTACGGCATCGCCCGGCCGCGCGCGCGCGCCGCCGAGATCATCGAGCGGTTCGGCTTCGTGCCGCGCAGCGACCAGCTCGCCGGCGCGCTGTCGGGCGGGTGGAAGCAGCGGCTCGCGCTCGCCGCCTGCGTGCTTCACGAGCCGGAGTTGCTGCTGCTCGACGAGCCGACCGCCGGCGTCGATCCCAATGCGCGGCGCGAGTTCTGGGAGATGATTCACGAGCTCGCCGCCGACGGCGTGACGGTGCTGGTCTCGACCCACTACATGGACGAGGCGGAGCGCTGCCACCGCATTGCCTACCTCGCCTGGGGCAAGCTCCTGCTGGTCGGCTCGGTCGCCGAAGTGTTGGCCCGCTCGGGCCTTACCACCTGGACGGTCGAGGGCGACGACCTGACCGCTTTGCACCGTGATTTGCGCGGCAAGCCCGGAGTCGAGATGGTCGCCGCGTTCGGCACGATGCTGCACGTCACCGGCACCGACCCGGCGGCGCTCGAGGCCGCGATTGCGCCGTGGCGCGACGACACGCGCTATCGCTGGTCCCCCGCCGCGCCGTCGCTCGAGGACGTGTTCATTCACACGCTTGCCGAGGTGGGGGCCGATCCGCGATGAACCTGTTCTCGCCGTCGCGCTTCCGCGCCGTCCTGCTCAAGGAGTTCATCCAGCTCCTGCGCGACCGGCTGACCTTCGCGCTGATGGTGGGCGTGCCGATCATGCAGCTCGTCCTGTTCGGCTATGCGATCAACGCCGACCCGCGCGCCCTGCCGACCGCCGTCGTGGTGGCGGGCAACGGCACGTTCGCCCGCTCCATCGTCCGCGCAATGGAGAACACGACCTATTTCCGCGTCGTCGCCTGGCCAGATAACGCGGCCCAGGCGGACGAGCTGCTCGCCAAGGGCGAGGTGCAGTTCGTCGTCGAGTTCCCGACCGACTTCTCGCGCCGCATCGCGCGCGGCGAGAAGCCCGCGCTGCTGGTCGAGGCCGACGCGACCGACCCGGTGGCGACCGGCAATGCCGTCGCCGCCCTTGCCCAGATCAACGCCACGGCGCTGATCCACGACCTGAAGGGCCCGCTGGCGCCGATGGCACCCGGCAAACCGCCCTTCGAGCTGCGCGTACAGAAGCGCTACAACCCGGAGGGCGAAACGCAGTTCAACATCGTACCCGGGCTGATGGGCACCATCCTGACCATGACGCTCGCCATGATGACCGGCGCCGCAGTGACGCGCGAGGTCGAGCGCGGCACGATGGAGAACCTGCTGTCCACGCCCGTACGCCCGCTCGAAGTGATGCTGGGCAAGATCGTGCCCTATGTGGTGGTGGGGTTCGTGCAGGTCGGGGTGATCCTGCTGACCGCCTGGCTCCTCTTCGGCATTCCGATGGTCGGTAGCCTGATCCTCCTCTGCGGCTGCGTGCTGGTGTTCATCGCCGCCAACCTCGCGGTCGGTTTCACTTTCTCGACGCTCGCCCGCAACCAGATGCAGGCGATGCAGATGAGCATCTTCTTCTTCCTGCCCTCGATGCTGCTTTCGGGCTTCCTGTTCCCGTTCCGCGGCATGCCGGAATGGGCGCAGTTCCTTGGAAATCTCCTGCCGCTCACCTACTTCCTGCGCATCGTCCGCGGCATCCTGCTGAAGGGCAATGGCTGGATCGAGGTCTGGCCGCACCTCTGGCCGATGCTGGTGTTCGTCCTGGTGGTCTCGGCGGTCGCGCTCAAACGCTACCGCCAGACGCTCGATTAGGCACCCGCGCGGCAGTTTCGTTCGCTTCGCAAGCGCGATATGGTTGCTGCGGCGCAGCAACGACAAGGACGGAGCCGAGACGATGGCCGCGACGTCCCGAACCCAACCAAGTCCGCCGACCCCGCTTCCAAACCCGGCCGAGACCGCCGAACGGCTCGAGCGCCAGCTCGTCGACCTGGTCGCCCACGCGCGCGAGGGCGCCGCCGAGGATCCGTTCGGCAACCCAGTCCTCTCGGTGGCGCTGGCCATCACGCGGCTCGGCGACCGCGATGAGATCGGCGTGCCGGATGTGAAGGCGCTGGTCCGGCGCCTGACGACCGAAGCCTTCGCCGGCCGCGCCGAACGGCTGCGCCAGTATGTCGGCGGCCTCGACGCCGCGTCGGACGAGACCGCGCTGCGCGCCATCTTCGAGCGGCTGGCTGCCGGCCGCGATTTCCAGGCCTACGAGGCCGCCCTCGCCGATCCGCGCTTCGCCGCGGTGTTCACCGCCCATCCGACCTTCGCCTTCTCCGACGCCGTGGGGGAGCTGCTGGCTCAGGCGGCCAGCACCGACGAGGCCGGGCGCCAGACGGTGATCGCCCGCGCCGCCGGCCTGTCGCACCGCGCGCCGCCCGACATCTCGCTTGGCGGCGAGTTCGCCCGCTCCGAGCAGGCGATCGAGAATGCGCGCGACGCGCTCGACCGGATGACGGGCATCGCGCTCGACGTCGCGCGGGTGCGCTTCCCGGACGGGTGGACCGCCCTCGTCCCCTGCCCCGTCGTTCTCGCCTCATGGGTCGGGTGCGACACCGACGGGCGCACCGATATCGGCTGGTGGGATACGCTGCGCCTCCGGCTCGAGACCAAGCGCGCCCAGCTTGAGCGCTTGGCGCACCAGCTCGGCGCCACAGGGGATGCGGCGGCCGAACCGGTCGCCCGCCGCGTGGCCGAGGCGCGCGTCGCCGTCGGGCGCCAGATCGCGGCCGCGCCACCGCTGTCGAAGGGCACGCCCGATGCCGAGTCGGTCCGCCGCTTCGCCCTCGCCCTGCTGCGCGAACGCGACGCGGCGCTGCCCGACGCGAAGCCGTTGATCGCGCTGCTCGACACCGCGATCGCCGCCGCGACCAGCGACGCCAACCGCCGGACCCTCGCCATCGCGCGCGCCGGTCTCGCCGGTCACGGACTCTCGCTCGCCCGCGCGCATTTCCGCCTCAACGCGGCGCAGGTGCACAACGCGCTGCGCCGGCGCATCGACATCGACGGCGACCCGGCCGATCCGGCGCGCCGCCGCTCGTGCCTTGCCGCCGTCAACGCGCTGATGGACCGCGGCGAGGCGCCGATGCCGGTCGATTTCGGTGCGCTGATGACCGAGCAGACTTCGGCCACGCGGCTGATGATGACCGTCGTGCAGCTTCTCAAGCATGTCGACGGCTCGAACCCCGTCCGTTTCCTGGTCGCCGAGACCGAGAGCGGCTACACGCTGCTCGCAACCTTGTGGATCGCGCGCCGCTTCGGCATCGACGACCGGCTCGAGATCTCGCCCTTGTTCGAAACGCCCGAAGCGCTGGAGCATGGCGAACGCGTTCTGGAGGAGGCATTCCGCAGCCCGCACTGGCGCGATTACCTCCGCCGCATCGGCCGGCTGACCGTGCAGTTCGGCTACTCGAACTCAGGACGCTATATCGGCCAGCTCGCCGCGACCTACTGGATCGAGCGGCTGCGTGTGCGCATCGGCGAGCTGCTGCGCCGCTACGATCTGGCCGACATCGAGCTGGTGCTGTTCGACACGCATGGCGAGTCGGTGGGGCGCGGCGCCCACCCGGCCAGCCTCGCCGACCGGCTCGCCTATCTCGACCCGCCCGTGACGCGCGCCACCCTCGCCCAGGCCGGCATCCGCGCCCGCCATGAGACCAGCTTCCAGGGCAGCGACGGATACGTTCTGTTCGGCACGCACGGGCTCGCCTTCGGCGCGGTCGCGCGCATCGCCGAGCATGCGTTCGAGTCACTGCCCGCGACCGCCGACGCCGACCCGATCTACGGCGAGACCGACTATTCCGCCGAGTTCTTCACCATCATCGGGCAGGAGATGACGGCACTGCTCGAGGATCCGGGCTATGCGAGCCTGCTGGGCATATTCGGACCGAACCTGCTCGACCGCGCCGGCTCGCGCCCCGCGGTGCGCGCCGACGAAAACCAGGCGAGCGGGCCGCGCCTGATCTCGCATCCGCGCGAGCTGCGCGCCATCCCGAACAACGCGATCCTGCAGCAGCTCGGCTGGCTCGCCAACACGCTGCACGGGCTCGGACGGGCCGCTTCGCGCGCGCCCGACCTGTTCGAGCAGCGGCGTTCCGACTCCGACCGGTTCGGCCGCGCGATCGACCTGGCGAAGCATGCGCTGCGGGCGAGCGACCTCGACGTCATCCGCGCCTATATCGACACGCTCGATCCGGGAAGCTGGCTCGACCGGGCGCGCCGCACCGCACGGCCCGGCCGCGGCGAGGAGTTGATGACCATCGCCCGTGCGCTGGAGGCGTTCGATCTGGCCCCGCGGCTGCGCCGCCTGTTCCGCCGCCTCGCCGCCGACTGGCTGGCACTGAAGCCGATCCTGCAGGGCGAGAAGATGCCGCCGCGGCTGGTGCTGCTGCATGCGCTGCGTCTCGCCGCGATCCACCGCATCTGGCTTCTGGCGACGCACATCCCGGATTTCAGCCCGCGCGACGGGCTCGACTGGGGCGCGTTGATTCAGCGCGTCGTGCGCCTGGAGATGGGGTTCGCCCTCGACCAGCTCGACGAGATCTTCCCGGTCACCCAGGATCCCGCCACGGCGCTCGATTTCGGCGAGCCGCCGGGCCCGCGTGAGGCGCGCACTTACGAGCACGAGCACAACACCCTGTTCGAGCCGATGGGCCACTGGTTCGAGATCGTGCGCGACATCTCGGCGGCCATCCAGCACGAGGTGGGCGCTTACGGCTGAGGGCTGGTCCAAATGCCGAGGGGCCGGTCATCGACCGGCCCCCACGCAATGCATTCACTTCAACCTGCGCCGCTCACACCCCGGCGCCGAGCTGATCCGGCCGCGCCGGACTACATGAACAGGTTCTCGCCCTTCATGTCCTTGTAGAGATCGGCGACGAACTCGCCGTAGCCGTTATAGAGCTGCGTCGGCACGCGGTCGCCCTTGCCCAGCACCTCCTCGGTCGCCTGGCTCCAGCGCGGGTGCGGCACCTTCGGATTCACGTTGGCCCAGAAGCCGTACTCGCTGGGCCCGGCCTCCGCCCAGAAGGTCTTGGGCCGCTTGTCGGTGAAGGTGACGCGGACGATCGACTTCACCGACTTGAACCCGTACTTCCACGGCAGCGCGAGGCGCAGCGGCGCACCGTCCTGCTTGGGCACCGGCTTGCCGTACATGCCGGTCACCATGAAGGCGAGATCGTTATTCGCCTCCGCCATCGTGACGCCCTCGATATAGGGCCACGGGAACATGAAGTTGCGCAGCCCCGGCATCTGCTTCTTGTCGGCCAGCGTCTGCATGACGATGTACTTCGCGCCCGAATTCGGCTTGGCGATCTCGACCAGGCTTTTCATCGGGAAGCCCGACCACGGCACCGCCATCGACCATGCCTCGACGCAGCGATGGCGATAGAGCCTCTCCTCGAGTTGTACCTTTTTCAAAAGGTCGTCGATGCCGAGCTCCATCTCCTTCTCGACCATCCCGTCGATCTTGACGGTCCATGGCCGGGTCTTGAGCTGCTGCGCCTCCTCCCAGATGTTCTTGGAGGTGCCGAATTCGTAATAGTTGTTGTAGGTCGTCGCGTCCTTCTCGGGCGTGATGTCGCGGTCGAGCCGGAAGCGCATGTTGCGCGTCGCGGGATAGAGCCCAGCCGAGGGATCGGTCGCCGGGGCGGCGGCCCGCGCCGTGCCGCCGAGCGCCGACATGGCCAGGGGCGCCAGGATCGGTCCCGCCGCGATCGCCGTCACCAGGCGGCGGCGGTCATGGAAAAGGCTCTCGGGCGTCGCGTCGCGCTCCGCCATCTCCCAGCCGCGCTTCGATCTCACCAGCATGGCAACCTCCCGTGATGCCTTCCGTCAAATTAGAACTAGCCTCTCGTGGTCCCCAGACAAACTGAATTCTCTTCACGATTTCTTGCGTCGGGTGGATTCGGGCAAGGAATTTGATCGCCTCCCGTCCGTTAGCTATATCTAAGTCCGGCGATCAAGCGGATGGAGGGGAGATGTCGAGCGAGCAACTGCACGAAGAGGGCCTCAGCGCAGAGACGATCGACGCCCATCGAGCCTTCGTCTCGCTGATCGAGGAGCTCGAGGCGGTCGACTGGTACAACCAGCGTGCCGAGGCCGCGACCGATCCCGAGCTGAAGCAAATCCTCGCCCACAATCGCGACGAGGAGAAGGAGCACGCCATGATGGTGCTCGAATGGCTGCGACGCCGCGACGCGAAGCTCACCGAGATGATCGGCACCTACGTGAACAGCACCGGCTCGATCGTCGCGGCGGAAACGGCGGCGACCGGCGAAGTCGGCGACGGGGGCGGGGCCGGCGACAGTGCGGCGACACCCGCGGACGGCTCGCTCGGTATCGGCGATCTCAGGGGGAAATAGCGCAATGGACGATCTGCACAGGAGCCTCGCGCCGATCTCCGACGGAGCATGGGCCGAGATCGAGAAGGAGGCCAAGCGCGCGCTAAAAGGCACGCTGGGCGCGCGACGCGTGGTGGATTTCTCCGGCCCGCATGGCTGGGACCATTCCTGCGTCAATCTGGGCCGCGTCGAAGCGCTTCGCGCCGCGCCGGGCGACGGCGTGACCGCCAGGCAGCGCAAGGTGCTGCCGCTGGTCGAGCTGCGTGCGACGTTCGAGCTGTCGCGCGCCGAGCTCGAGACGGTGGGCCGCGGCGCCGCCGATCCCGAGCTCGATCCGGTGCGCGAGGCGGCGGTGAAGCTTGCTCTCGCCGAGGACCACGCGGTCTTCCACGGCTATACGGCGAGCGGCATCCAGGGCATCTGCGAGGCATCGGCCGCCGCGGCGCTCGCCATCCCGCCCGACTACGAGGACTACCCGAAAGTCGTGGCCGAGGCGCTCGACAAGCTGAAGCGCGACGGCGTCGACGGGCCGTTCGGCGTGGCGCTCGGGCTGCAATGCTTTACCGGTCTCACCAAGACCATGACCAGGGGCGGCGGCTTTCCGGTGATCCAGAATCTCGGCCGTATCCTCGACGGCCCCGTGGTGTGGGCGCCGGCGCTCGACGGCGCGATCGTACTATCCACCCGCGGCGGCGATTTCGAGCTGACCGTCGGGCAGGACATCTCGATCGGCTACCTCGCTCACACGACCGAGACGGTGACGCTTTATCTGCAGGAGAGTTTCGCCTTCCGCGTGCTGTCGCCGGAAGCGGCCGTGCCGCTGGTCTATCCGTCGAGTCGCGGCCGCAAGAGCTAGCGTGCCGGGTTCCAGCCCCGCACCCCTGTCACCCCGGACGCCGCCACGGGCAGCTTGGCCGGGATGACATTCCGTATACCTACGATGCGGCAGCCGCGGCCTCGCGGCGCTGCAGCACATCGTCGGCGAGGCGCCCGGTCAGCTCCTGCATGTGGTCGAATGCGGCGCGGTAGGTCGCCGCCCCCTGCGACAGAGAGCGCAGCTCGATGATCAGGTCGTGCAGCTCGGACTGCGGCATGTGCGCCTGCACCGTGTCCCAGCCCTGCCAGCCCTCCTTCGGTGCGAAGCCGAGGATCTGGCCGCGCCGCGACGAGACCAGCCCGTGCACCTTGTTGGTGAAGTCGGACGGGACGTCGACCTCGACCTTGTAGATCGGCTCCAGCAGCACCGGATCGCATTTCGGCAGCGCCTCGCTCAGCGTCACGCGCGCCGCCTGCTTGAACGCCATTTCCGACGAATCGACCGAATGGTACTGGCCGTCGGTCAGCGTGACCGAGACATCGACCACCGGAAAGCCGAGCACGCCCTTGGTCATGAACTCGCGCGTGCCGGCCTCCACGGCGGGGATGTACTGGCGCGGCACCGCGCCGCCCACCACCTGGTCGTCGAACTTGAAGCCCGCCCCGCGCGGCAGCGGCTTGATGTCGAGATGCACGTCGCCGAACTGGCCGTGCCCGCCGGTCTGGCGCTTGAACCTGCCGTGCTGCACGATGCCCTTGCGGATCGTCTCCTGGTAGGGCACCTGCGGGCGCGACGAGCGGACCGGCACATTGTACTTGGACTTGAGCCGGGCAAGCGCGACCTGCAGGTGGATCTCGCCCTGGCCGTACAACACCAGCTCCTGCGTCTCGTCGTTGTGGTGGTAGCTGAGCGACGGGTCCTCGTCGGTGAGGCGCTGCAGCGCGCCGGTCAGCTTGACCTCGTCGTTGCGGTTCTCGGCGGCGATCACGACCGAGAAGACCGGCGCGGGCGGCTTGGGCCACGGCGCCGCGCCCGCGGGCGCCTTGCCCGACGGGGTGAGCAGCGCGCCGGTGCGGATCGTATCCATCCGGGCGAGAGCGACGACGCGCCCAGCCTCGGCCTTGGAAAGCTTGGTCTGGGACATGCCCACCAGCGACACGATGCCGCCGACGCGCGCGTCGTTCAGCGTGGCACCTTCGCCCAGCTCGCCACGCCACACACGGGAAAGCGACAGCTTGCCCGACTGCGCGGCGTACAGCGTCTTGAACACCTGCACCACCGGTTCGCCACCCGGCTCGACGCCGCGCCGCGCCGCGGTCGCGGCCACGTCCGGCACCTCGTGGCGCAGCGCCTTCAGAAGACGTCGAATGCCGTGGTCCTGGTCCGCCGCGCCCAGCAGCACCGGAACGATCAACCCGTCGGCGAAATCCTTGGTCAGCTGGCCATAGATGTCGGCGGGCGGCGGGACCGTGTCCTCGAGCAGCTTCTCGAGCAGCGTGTCGTCGAAATCGGCCAGCGCCTCGAGCATTTCGGTCCGCGCCGAAGATTCCTCGTCCTTCACCGCGTCGGGTATCTCGATCAGCGCGGACGGGTTGCCGGGCTGGTAGCGGTAGGCGCGTTCGCTCACCAAATCGACATAGCCGGTGATCTTCTCGCCTTCGCGGATCGGGAGCTCGCGCAGCACCAGCGGCCGGTCGGACACACCCTGCAGCGCCTCGAGCACGCCGCGCACGTCGACCTCGGCGTGGTCCACCTTGTTGATGAACAGAAGATGCGGGACCTGGTGATCGGCAAGCGCCTTGAACAAGGGCGCCAGCGCCATCGCGCGCTCGGGCACCGGCTCGCACACCACCACGGCGGCGTCGGCCACCATCAGCGCGTTGATCGTCTCCTGAAAGAACTCGACCGAACCCGGGCAGTCGAGGAACGTCCATGGCTCGTCGAGGTAGCTCGCGTCGGCGGCCGTGACCTCGACCGTCATCTGGCGGTCGCGCGCCTCGGCGGAGGCGTCGCCGACCGTGTTGCCGTCCTTCACCGCGCCCTTGCGCGGGATGGCGCCGGTCGCGAACAGAAGGCTTTCGAGTAGCGACGTCTTACCACTGAGATACGGGCCGACCAGCGCAGCGCAGCGAGGTCCGGCGGGCGGTTTCGTGGCCATGTGTCGTCTCCCCGCACGGGCCGAAACCCGCGCATTTTGGCGTCATTGGCGCTCGTTCCGTTCCAATATGTTTTCAGGCGGGCGAAACGGATGCAAGCGGAATCCGGGGCGTGCTACGCTCGCATCGCCACGGTCGGAGATTTGCGATGACCCGAACCCTGTTCACCAACGTCAACGTGTTCGACGGCACCGGCGCGGGAATTTTTCCCGGCGAGGTGATGGTCGCGGGCAACCGGATCGAGGCGGTCGCCAAGGGCGCCGAGCGCATGCCCCGCACCGGGGCCGAGATCGTCGACGGTGGCGGCGCGACCGTGATGCCCGGCCTGGTCGAGGCGCACGCGCATCTGTCCTGGCCGTCCTCGGTCGGGCGCGTGATCAACGCGATGATGCTGCCGCCCGAGGAGCATCTTCTCATCACCGCCCACAACGCACGCGTCACGCTCGATAGCGGGTTCACCAGCGCCTACTCGGCCGGCTCGCTCGGCCCGCGCTTCGAGGTCGCGCTGCGCGACGAAATCGACGCCGGCTACCAGCCCGGTCCGCGCCTCGTCGCCTCGTCCATCGAGCGCGCGGCCGCGAACGTGCTGGGCGTGCCGCAAAGCCACGACAACGATCATGGGCGCGGGCCCGAGGCGCTGCGCGCCTATGTGCGCCAGATCGCGGCCGACGGCGTCGACTCGATCAAGTTCCTGCTGTCGGGCGACGACGGGTTCTCGCCGGGCGGCGGCAAGAACACCGTCTATACGGACGAGGAGGTGGCGGCGATCGGCGAGCAGGCGCGGGAGTCCGACGTCTGGCTCTCCTGCCATTCGCAGGCCGCCGAAGCGGTGAAGCTCGCCGTCAGGAACGGGTTCCGCATCCTCTATCACTGCTCCTACGCCGACGACGAGGCGCTCGACATGATCGAGGCAGCCAAGGACCGGCTGTTCGTCGCGCCGGCCGTGGGGCTTCTCTGGTCGCGCGTCCACGAGGCCGAGGAATTCGGCATCGACAAGAAGAAGGCGAGTCGAGATGGGCGCGACCGGCGGCATCGAGCGCATGCAGCGCCTCTATCCCGAGATGCGAAAGCGCGGCATCCGCGTATTGCCGGGCGGCGATTACGGCTTCCCCTACAACCCGATCGGGCGCAACGCGCGCGACCTCGATTTGTTCGTCAAGCTGTTCGGCTACACGCCGGCCGAGGTGCTGAAAGCCGCGACCAGCGTCGGCGGCGAGCTGATGGGGATGGGCGACGAGCTCGGCGCGGTGAAGCCCGGTTACCTCGCCGACATCTTGCTGGTCGATGGCGACCCGACCGCCGACGTCACGATCCTGCAGGACCGCGACCGGCTGCTCGCCATCATGAAGGATGGCCGATTCCACAAGGCACCCACCCTCTCGCCCCAGCGCGTCGCCGCGGCGGCGCAGTAGTCACATCGATTGTCATCCCGGGCACGGTGCAGCGCAAAGCGGTGAACCGCAGACCCGGGACCCATATCCGAGTGCCACGGAACCTTCAGGATGGGTCCCGGCTCTCGCCGCTCGTGCGGCTCGGCCGGGATGACAATTGGAGTTGTGGCAGGCCCTACCGCAGCGCCGCGCAGGCGCGCTGGATGCGCCGGCCCGCTTCCTCGAGTAGGTCCGTGGCCGTCGCGTACGATATGCGAAAATGCGGCGCGAGGCCGAAGGCCGAGCCCTGCACCACCGCGACGCCCTCGCCTTCCAGCAGGTAGGTCACGAAGTCGGTGTCGGTCTCGATCGTCTTGCCGGCCGGCGTCGTCTTGCCGATCGTGCCCTTGCAGGACGGGTAGACGTAGAACGCGCCCTCGGGCGTGCGGCAATTGATCCCCGTCGCCTGGTTGAGCATCGAGACGATCAGGTCGCGCCGCTCCTTGAACACCTCGTTGTGCTTCGGGATGAAGTCCTGCGGCCCGTTCAGCGCCTCGGTCGCGGCAGCCTGGCTGATCGAGGCGGCGTGCGTCGTCGATTGCGACTGCACCATGTTCATCGCCTTGATCAGCTCCAGCGGCCCGCCCGCATAGCCGATGCGCCAGCCGGTCATGCAGTAGGCCTTCGACACGCCGTTGATGGTCAGGGTGCGGTCGTACAGCCTGGGCTCGATCTGCGCCGGGGTGAAGAACTCGAAATCGTCGTAGATGACATGCTCGTACATGTCATCGACCATCACCCAGACATGCGGGTGGCGCAGCAGCACATCGCAGATCGCGCGCAGCTCGTCCTTGGAATAGGCCGCGCCGGTCGGGTTCGACGGCGAGTTCAGCATCACCCATTTGGTCCGGGGCGTGATCGCCTTCTCGAGGTCGGCCGGGCGCATCTTGAATGCCGTCGCCTCGGTCGTGTCGACGACGACCGGCGTGCCCTCGCACAACAGCACCATGTCCGGGTACGACACCCAGTAGGGCGCCGGGATCACCACCTCGTCGCCCGGATCGAGCGTCGCGACGAAGGCGTTGTACAGCACCTGCTTGCCGCCGGTGCCGACGGTGATCTGATCGAGCGAATAGTCGAGCCCGTTCTCGCGCTTGAACTTGGCGGCGATCGCCTTGCGCAGCGCCGGCGTGCCGGGCACGGGCGTGTACTTGGTGTCGCCCGCCCGCATTGCGCGGATGGCCGCCTCCTTGATGTTCTCGGGCGTGTCGAAGTCCGGCTCGCCCGCCCCCAGCGAGATGATGTCCTTGCCCTGCGCCTTGAGTTCGACCACGAGGCCGGTCAACGCGTTGGTGGGGGACGGCTTGATGCGCGCCAGGCGCTTGGCGAGGATGGACATGGCGAATCCGTTCGGCGGAAAACGGGGCGCAACCTACGCCCGCCGCTCCCCGCCCGCAACGGGGTAGGCGGGGGCCCGTTCACATCGCTTGCGGGGGGCCGCCGCGGCGGCGATCATGGAGCCGACAAAACGGGGAGGACGCCATGGGACAGTTCGCACTCGGGCAGTCGGTGCCGCGCACCGAGGACCCGCGCCTCCTGACCGGACGCGGCCAGTACATCGACGATTTCGTTCTGCCGCGCCAGGTACACGGGTATGTGCTTCGGTCGCCCCACGCCCATGCGAAGATCGCCTCGATCGACGTGCGCGCCGCCCAGCAGATGCCGGGGGTGCTGGCCGTACTGACCGGCGCCGACTGGGCCGCCGAGAAGTTCGGCCATCTGAAGCCCGCCATGCCGCGCACGAGGCGCGACGGCTCGCCGATCTTCGTCGCGCCGCGCCCGGCGCTCGCCCACGGGCGCGCCATGCTGGTCGGCGATCCGGTGGCGTTCATCGTCGCCGAAACGGCGGATGCCGCAAAGGACGCGGCCGAGCGCGTCGCCGTCGAGTACGAGCCCCTGCCCTCCCTCACCGACACGGCGCGGGTCGGCTCGCCCGGCGCGCCGGCCCTGCACGACGGCTGTCCCGACAACGAGACCTTCTTCTACCGGCTGGGCGACAAGGCCGCGTGCGAGGCCGGCTTCGCCAAGGCGCACCATGTCACGCGGCTCAGGACCGCGATCAACCGGATCACGGCGGCGACGATGGAGCCACGCGGCTGCATCGGCGACTGGGACGAGCGCGAGGAGCGCTACACCCTCTATGTCGGCACGCAGCGGCCGCATTCGACGCGCCACGACATCGCCTGCGACATCTTCCATATCGACGAGAACCGGCTGCGCGTCGTCGCGGGCGACGTGGGCGGCTCGTTCGGCATGAAGGGCGGGCACTTCCCGGAGCTGGTGCTGTCGCTCTGGGCGTCACGCAAGGTCGGCCGGCCGGTGAAGTGGATTTCCGAGCGTTCGGAGGGCATGGCGACCGACGACCACGACCGCGACCACATCTATGACGGCCAACTCGCGCTCGACAAGGACGGCAGGTTCCTCGCCATGCGGCTGAACACCGTTTCGAACATCGGCGCCTACATCATGCCGGGCGGGCTGATCTCGCCCACCGCCCATCTCGGCGGGCTGGCCGGCACCTACACGACGCCGGCGATCTATGTCGAGGTGTCGGGCGTGTTCTCCAACACCGCGGTCAACGGGCCCTATCGCGGCTCGGGCCGGCCCGAGGCGTCGTACTTCCTCGAGCGGCTGATCGACAACGCCGCGCGCGAGATGAACATCGACCGCGCCGAGATCCGCCGCCGCAACACCATCCCGTCCGACGCGATGCCGTTCAAGACCGGCCTCGTCTACACCTACGATTGCGGCGACTTCCGCGGCAACCTCGAGCGCAACCTCGAGATGGCGGGCTATGCCGGCTTCGAGGCCCGCCGCGCCGAGGCCCAATCGCGCGGCAAGCTGCGCGGCATCGGCATGGGCAACATCATCGAGCAGACCTCGCAATCGTTCGGCGAGACGGTGATGGTCCGGTTCGATCCCGGCGGAACCGTTACCGTCGTGCCTGGCTCGATCAGCCACGGCCAGGGCCACGAGACCATGTACAAGATCGTCGTGTCCGACCGGCTGGGCATCGAGCAGGAATCGATCCGCGTCGCCAAGAACGACACCGACCTTGCCCCGCACGGCGGCGGCACGTTCGCCTCGCGCACCGCGGTCCTCGGCGGCTCGGCGGCGATGCGTTCGTGCGACAAGATCATCGAGAAGGGCAAGCGGATCGCCGCCCATATGCTGGAGGCCGCCGAGGGCGACATCGAGTTCGACAAGGGCGCGTTCCGCGTCGCCGGCACCGACCGCCAGGTCGGCATCGTCGACGTGGCCAAGACCTCGTTCGTGCGCGCGCGCGTCCCGGCCGAGATCGAGCTCGGGCTGATGGAGCTCACCGACTACACGCCCGAGATCCCGAACTTCCCGACGGGCTGCCACATCTGCGAGGTCGAGATCGACCCGGAGACCGGCAAGACCGAGGTGATCGCCTACTCGGTGGTCGACGATGTCGGCACGGTGATCAACGCCTTGACCCTCGCCGGCCAGATCCACGGCGGCATCGGCCAGGGCGTCGGCCAGGCCTTTACCGAGCACATGATCTACGACGCGGATTCGGGCCAGCTCCTCACCGGCTCGTTCCTCGATTACGGCATGCCGCGCGCCGACGACATGTGCTCGTTCGCGATGGAGAACCGGCCGGTGCCGACCAAGACCAACCCGCTCGGCGTCAAGGGCGCGGGCGAGGCGGGCAACGTGGGCGCGCTGGCGGCCATCATGAACGCGGTGGTCGACGCGCTGTCGCCGCTCGGCGTCACCCATATCGACATGCCGGCGACGCCGGAAAAGGTCTGGCGCGCCATCCGCGACGCGCGCGCGAACTGAAGAAAATCGCCGCAAAGGTGTAAACGAGGGAAAGGGTGCCCGTACTAGACGCGTAGAAACGCAACCGACAATCCAGAGGGGAAACGACCATGCCGCAACCCGCCACCTCAGCCGAGGGTGAGCCCCGGCTTATCCTGCCGTTCCTCAAAGGCTGGTACGATCTGGTGATCCCGCTGTCCTGGCTGGTGGTGCGCATCGCCGCCGGCGGAATTCTCGCCCTTCATGGCTGGCCCAAGTTCCTGAAGGTGATCGACATGATCGCCGGCAATCCGGTCCCGGGCGCCAGCACGCAGCTCGTCATCCTCATGATCATCGAGTTCATCGGCGGGCTCTGCATCACGTTCGGGCTGTTCACGCGCTTCTTCGCGCCGGCCGCGGCGATCGAGATGGCCTACCTGACCTTCGTCCAGTACTGGGGCCATTACGGCTGGCGCACCGACGGGTACGAGTACGTGCTGATGTGGGGGCTGGTGCTGTTCGCCATCTCGCTCCGGGGTGGCGGGCCCTACTCGCTCGACCGCAAGCTCGGCGTCACGCTGTAGCGCGCACCGCTACTCGGCCGGGCCGTCGGCCCGGCCGCTTCGGCGCACGGCGGCGCCGCGCTCGTACCAGCCCTTGGTCGCGGTCGCGATCTTCACCACCGACAGCATCACCGGCACCTCGATCAGCACGCCGACCACCGTGGCGAGCGCGGCGCCGGATTCGAACCCGAACAGGCTGATGGCGGCGGCGACGGCGAGCTCGAAGAAATTGCTGGCGCCGATCAGCGCCGACGGCGCGGCGACGCGATGGGCCTCGCCGACGACGCGGTTCAGCAAATAGGCGATGCCCGAATTCAGGTAGACCTGGATCAGGATCGGCACGGCGAGGAGCGCGATCACCAAGGGCTGCGCGAGGATCTGTTCGCCCTGGAAGCCGAACAGCAGGACCAGCGTGGTGAGGAGTGCCACGAGCGAGACCGGCTGCAGCAGCGCGAGAAGCCGCCCAAGCGCCGCCTCTCCGCCCCGGGCGAGCGTCCGGCGCCGAATGAGCTGGGCGAGGACGACCGGGACGACGATGTAAAGCACGACCGAAAGCAGCAGCGTTTGCCAGGGCACCGTGATCGAGGACAGGCCGAGCAGCAGCCCGACGATCGGCGCGAAGGCGAACACCATGATCATGTCGTTGAGTGCGACCTGGCTGAGCGTGAAATGCGGCTCGCCGTCGGCCAGGTTGCTCCAGACGAACACCATGGCCGTGCAGGGCGCCGCAGCGAGGAGGATCAGCCCGGCAATGTAGCTGGCAATCTGATCCGCGGGCAGATACGGCCGGAACAGATAGCCGACGAACAGCCAGCCGAGCGCCGCCATCGAGAACGGCTTCACCGCCCAGTTGACCAGCAGCGTCACCCCGATCCCGCGCCAATGCGCCCGGACCTCGCCGAGAGCGGCGAAGTCGATCTTGACCAGCATCGGGATGATCATCAGCCAGATCAGCAGCGCGACCGGCAGGTTCACCTGCGCGATCTCGACGGCGCCGATGGCGTGGAAAACCTCCGGCAGCATCTGACCAAGCCCAACGCCGGCGACGATGCAGAGGGCGACCCACAGGGTCAGGTATCGCTCGAAGCGGGACATGCGATGGTTCCGGTCGATGGCGCGACGACGGCCTCTATGCCGTCACGTCGTGGTCTTTTCGGCACGTGCTGTGCCGATCTCGGCCAGCCGGCGCTGCAGCGACATCCGGTCCAGGCTCGCCACCGGCAGGCTTACGAACAGCTCGATCCGCCGCCGCAGCGTGATGAACGCCTCGCGGAAGGCGGCCTCGATCGCTTTCGGGTCTCCGGTGACGGCGGCCGGATCGGCGACGCCCCAATGGGCGGTCATCGGCTGGCCGGGCCAGACGGGACAGGTTTCGGCCGCGGCCCGGTCGCACACGGTGAACACGAAGTCGAGCGGCGGCGCCCCGGGCCGGGAGAACTCGCTCCAGTCCTTGGACCGGAACCCGGAGGTGCCGAACCCGTGCTGCCCGAGCAGGGAAAGGGCATGCGGGTTGACCCGGCCCGTCGGGTGCGAGCCCGCCGAGTAGGCACGGAACCGTCCCTCTCCCATTCTGTTGAGCAGCGCCTCGGCCAGGATCGAGCGCGCCGAATTGCCGGTGCACAAGAACAGGACGTTGTAGGTCTGCAATGGAGTCCCCTCGGACATCACCCCGCCTCTTTCTCGCTTGATGGCCGTCGCGACGGGCGCGCGGCCGGCGGCGGCGCGGCGCAGCTGCCCGGGCTCACGGCGAGCTCGGCGAGCGGTGCGCAGACCGCCTCGTTCCCGCCGCAGCAATCCTGAGTGAGGAACACCAGCATCTCGCGCATCGCCTCGAAGTTCACGGCATAGATGATCGAGCGCCCCTCGCGCCGCGCGCGCACGAGCTGCGCGTTGGCGAGCACCAGGAGCTGGGCCGACAGCGTGTTGGCCGCAACGCCGAGCGTGCGGGCGATGTCGCCGGCGGCCACGCCGTCAGGCCCGGCCTTCACCAGAAGGCGGAAGACCTCGAGCCGACCCTCCTGGGCCAGGGCGGACAGGCGTCGGATGGCGTCATTCATTTCCATAATTCATAAATTCCCGAATTAATGGAGACTGTCAACCCCGCGCGGCGCTCGCCACGGGACGCCCGCCGCGCGATGATGCGGCGGAGGGAGAAGCCATGCCGCGTTTCGCCGCCAACATCTCGATGCTGTTCGCCGACCGGCCGCTGGTCGAGCGGTTCGCGGCCGCGCGCGCGGCCGGCTTCGCGGGCGTCGAAATGCAGATGCCCTATGCCGAGCCGGCCGAGCGCCTCGCCGCCGCGGCGGAGGCAGCCGGCCTCGCCATCGCCCTGATCAACGTGCCGCCCGGCGACATGATGCAGGGCGGGCCCGGCCTCGCCTGCGTGCCCGGCCGCGAGGCGGCATTCCGCGCGGCGCTCGAACAGGCGGTCGAATACGCCCGGGTGCTGCGCCCCGCCAACGTGAACGTGCTGTCGGGACGCCGGCCCGAAGGGGTGGCGCGCGGCGACTGTTTGCGCACCCTCGCCGGGAATTTGCGCCTTGCCGCCGACGCGATGGCAGCGATCGGCGTCGGCGTCACCGCCGAGGCGATCAACGACCAGGACAATCCCGGTTTCCTGCTGCACACGCGGGGCGAAGCGCTGGAGGCGATCGAACTCGCCGACGATCCGCGCATCCGACTGCAGTACGATTTCTACCACATGCACATCATGCGCGACGATCCGACGCACGCACTCGCGGAGTCCGTCGGGCGCATCGGGCACATGCAGTTCGCCGACGTGCCCGGCCGCAACGAGCCCGGCACCGGCGAGATCGACTTCCCCGCGATCTTCGCCGCCATCGACCGGTCGGGCTATGACGGCTGGGTCGGCGCCGAGTACCGCCCCACCGGACGGACCGAGGACTCGCTCGCCTGGTTCGCTCCCTGGCGGGTCTAATCCAGCTCGCGCGGCTTCACGTAGCGGACGAGCTTGCCCTTGCCGCGCGCCAGGTCGCGCCAGCGTGCCGCGTCGAACGTGAGGACGGCGAGCGCCCCGGTCGGGAATTTGCCACGCAGATCGGCGATGGCGCGACGGTTGCCGCCGCCGGCCAGCGCGGCAGCAAGGTCGCCAAGTCCCGGGTTGTGGCCGACCACCATCACCGTCTTGGACTTTCCCTTGACCGCACGGATCAGCTGCAGGATGTGCGACGGATCGGCGAGATAGAGTCGGTCGTCCAGCCGCTCGCGCCCCGCCCAGCCGCGCAAAGCGGCGATGCGGCCCCAGGTCTCGCTGGTGCGCCGCGCGCTCGACACCAGCGCGAGGTCGGGCGCGAGACGCGCCCTGCGCAGCGCGCCGGCGATTCGGTCCGCCGCCTCGCGCCCACGCCCGTTGAGCGCGCGCGACGCATCCTGCCCGTCGGGCGAATCCGCCTTCGCCTTCGCGTGGCGCAGCAGCAGCAGGGTGAGCGTCATGGCGGGCGAGACTAGAAAATTTCGTCGGCCTGCGAAACCGAATCGGCGAGCGTGCGCGATTTCGCGTGAGCGAAGAGACCTTAAACGCCGTGATAGTCGCGGAACCACGCGACGAACTTGGGCACGCCCACGTCGATCGGCGTCGACGGCGCGAAGCCGAGGTCGCGCTGGATGTCGCTGATGTCTGCGTACGTTTCCTTGACGTCGCCGGGCTGCATCGGCTCGAAGCGGATCTCCGCCTTCCGCCCCAGCGCTGTCTCGAGAAGCCCGACCAGCCGCATCAGCGGCTCGGAGCGATGGTTGCCGATATTGTAGACGCGGTGCGGAGGCTTGCCATCCGACGCCGGGCACGGGCTGTCGAGCGCCGCGACGACGCCCTGCACGATGTCGTCGACGTAGGTGAAGTCGCGCTTCATGTCGCCGTTGTTGAACACCGGGATCGGCCGGCCCTCGCTGATCGCCCGGGTGAAGATGTAGATCGCCATGTCCGGCCGGCCCCACGGGCCGTATACGGTGAAGAAGCGCAGCCCGGTCTGCGGCACGCCGTAGAGATGCGCGTAGCACGCGCTCATCAGCTCGTCGGCGCGCTTGGTGGCGGCGTAGAGCGACACCGGGTTGTCGACGCGGTCCTTGGTCGAGAAGGGCAGCTTGGTGTTACCGCCATAAACCGACGACGACGAGCCGTAGACCAGATTCTCGAAACCGGGCTGGTGGCGGCAGAACTCCAGGATCGCGAGGTGGCCGGTGAGGTTGGCGTTGAGGTAGGCGAAGGGATGGTCGAGCGAGTAGCGCACCCCCGCCTGGGCGGCGAGGTGGATCACGCGCTTGATCTCCGTCCGCGGGCCGAGTGCGGCGGCAACCGTCTCATGCTCGGCAAGGTCGAGCTTCAGGAACTCGAACGCGTTGTGGCGTCGGAGCCGGGCGAGGCGCGCCTCCTTCAGCTTGACGTCGTAATAGTCGTTGACGCTGTCGAGCCCGAGCACGCGCTCGCCGCGCGCGAGCAGCGCCTCCGACACGTGATACCCGATGAATCCGGCGGCGCCGGTGACAAGGACGGTCATGGAAGGGCGTTATGCCTTAACGCACGGCGCGCGCGCAACCACAGCCAGAGGAGCGCCAGCGCGATGCCCGCAGCCGCGCCGGCCGTATCGCGCGCCAGGTCGGACGTCTCGGCCGAGCGGCTGACATAGAAGCTCTGCACCACCTCGATCGCTGCGCCGAGCAGCACCAGCGCGGCGAACAGGTCGCGCCGGCGTGCCGCCGGAAAAGCGAAGACCAGCGCCAGCGCCAGGGTCGCGAAGCCCATCACGTGGCCGAAATCGAGGTCGAGCGGCGGCGCCCGGTCGAGTGCGGCAGTGACCGCCGTCGCGACCCGGCTGTCGCCCGCCGGCTCTGACGGTTCGGCCGCCGGAGGGGCAGCCGCGGGTGCGGTTGCAGATGCGTCCATGGGCGCTCGCCGCGACGATACGTTCTCACCGACGATCGCGGCCATCAGCGGACGTGCGACGTCGTGCTTCACCGCAGCGATGGCGCGCTCCAGGGTCGGCTCGGGCGCCAGCACGCCGGCCAGCAGCACTCCGCCGATCACCGTCACGGCCAGATGGGCGCGCCCGTTCGTCCCCCGGCGCAGCAACGGGTGAAGCAGCACCGGGTAGAGCGCCCAGGCCCCGACCAGCACCCACAGAGCGACCAGCAGGTTGCGCAGCTCGCGATAGACCGGCGTCTCCCGTACCGCGTCGACGGTCAGGTTCCGCACCGCGATTTCGCCGGCCAGCGCGGCGTTCACGATGGCGAGGTTCAGGCGCGCCGTCTCCGGGACGAACGGGATGACGGCCTGTCCGCGCGTCCAGTCGGTCGTGCCGTCGAGCGCCAGCACCTCGTAAGGCACGTAGAGCAGTCGTTTGCCCTTGGCGTCGAAGCTCAGCAGGATGACCCGCGCGTTCTGCCAGGGCTTCGGGCCGTCGACGACGCCGGCGCTGCGCCCCTCGACCCCGATGCGCAGCCCGTCGACGCCGCCGATCCGCGGCAGCGTTCGGACCACGTAGCTGAATTCCCGGTCGGGCACGCGCGCGACGTCGACAATCGTACGATCCTGCGCGCCGCGCCGCACGCCCCAGGGCGTGTGCGGCCAGTTGGTGTCGAAACCCGACGGGATGATCGAGGAGAAGGCGGTCTCGTAGCGGATCCCACCGAAATTGGCGTAGAGGCTGGCCGCGCACAGCACCAGCACCGCCGCCACCCGCGCCCCGACCGGCGAGGCAAGCGCCCGCTTCGCCGCCATGGCGCGGGCAAGCCAGCCTGCCCGGTCCGGCGGCGCCACCACCGGTCCGAAAGGCCGGTTACCGTCCATACCCCATCCTCTGGGCGGCGCCGGTCGCGATCCGGGCGCCCCGCGCTACCGCGGCGATAGATAACACGACGCAGCCGCGCGGGCGACTGGCGCGCGGCCAAACGCCTTAGCCGCGCAAGGATTGCTGCGCGCCGGGGCGCGTTTCGGTGCCCAGCCGGCGGATCATCCACAGGAAGTCACGCCGCCGCGCCCAGTGGCGCGCAAGCCGGCCGGCCGCCTCGGGGGTGATGCGGTCATAGAGCGCCAGAGCCGCCGCCACCTCGCCGCCATTCACCGCGCGCGGGCGCTGGCGGGCGCTGCGGGTCGCCTCGAGGATCGCCGCCAGGTCGTCGCGCGCAAGGCCGATGGCGCGGGCGCAGACGGCCAGCGCTTCCCCGCCCGGCTCGAACAGGAAGCGGCGCAACCGCAGCGGATCGACCCCGCCGAGCCGCGCCATCAGCGCCTGGAACAGCCCGACCTCGCCATGGCGCAGCAGCGGCGCGGCCTGATCCGGCCCGGCGAGCCCCGCCGTCACGAGCCGGTCGGCCAGAGCCGCCGGACGCGACCCGTCATCGTCGCCGCCGAGCGCCGCCTCGATGGCCTCGATCGTCGCGGCTTCGATCGCGTCGTCGAGCGCATCGGGCGGGGCCCCCGCGGGCGCGGCGAGCGCCTCGCGAAACACCACCGCCACCGCCCAGGCGAGCGGAACCAGCCCGGCCTCGGGGACGTCCATCGGCGACAGCAGCGGATTGCGGTAGGCGTCGAGCCGCTTGGCCTGCGCCACCAGGAAGCCGTTCAGCGCCTGGCGTGTCGACGCGTCCGCGCGGGCGATCAGCCCGGCGATGACATCGGACCCGCCCTCGGCGCGCGGCGCGACCGGCCGCGCACGGTCGCGCGCCTGCATTTCCAGCTGGAATTCGAGGAGGCGGTGATAGGCCGCGTCGATCAGCGCCGGCTCGGCAAGGATTCCCGACCGGCGGAGCGCTGCCAGCACAGCATCGAGCGGCAGGTCGCGCAGCCTTGCACGCTCGCCGCCGTCACCGTTCAGCCGCCGGGCGAGGCGCGCGCGCAGGTCGCCCGCCACGGTCTCGACCAGACCGCGCAGCATACCCGTCATCAGCGAGCGCTCGGCATCGGTCAGCAACCCGCGCGGCGCGCCGCCGAGCTCGTCCGCCAGCGCAGCCAGCAGCTCGGCGCGGCTGGCCGCCTTGGCCCGCGCAAGCTCGAGCAACGATGTCACATCGTCGGCCACGACCGATATACGCCCCGTTCCGGCTTATTTCCCGCCGCCCTGCCCGCGCCCATAGGGCGCGCGCGACCACCCGTCGAGGCAGCGGAACCACGCTTTCCCCTATACTTGCAAGAATCGTGCCGGAATTGTGAAAAGACATGATTCCAGTCACTTGCGGCCAGGGGGTCCCCCTGGCCGGGCGGGATTGTAAAGAATCTCGACAGGCGTAGTCGCCAACGCCCATGTCGTCCCGGCTTGGCCGTCTGGCGCTATTCGGCGGCCTGGCGCTTCGTGGCGAAGTGCGGGATCACCTTTTCGCCGAACAGCCTCATCGAGGGCGCCGCATCCTCGTAGGAGATGTCGTTGAAATTGACCTGCAGCGACGCGATGTCGAATCCGCCGACGGCATCGTTGTATTCGCCGATCGCCCGGATCAGCTCGGCCGGCGTGCCGACCAGGGCGGAGCGCGATTCGACCTGGGATTCGAACGTCTCCTTGCCCAGCCGCTCGACGATCTTGTCGTAGCCGGGATAGTTCGACATCGACGCGCCCTGGGTCCAGGCGGCGCACGCGTCCACGATCGACTTGAGATAGCGGTTCAGCGGATCGCGCGCGATGCGGAACGCGGTGTCGTGGTCCTCGTGGCAGAACATGTGGAAAGCGAGCATCACCTTGCCGGTGCCGGCATGGCCCGCGCGCTTCCACGCGTCGCGATAGACCGCCAGGAGCTCGGCCATGCGCTCGGTGGTCAGCGGGATCGCCATCATGTAGTTGCCGGCCTTGCCCGCCTTGGAGAACGAGTTGGTCGTGTTCAGCGCCGCGGTCCACAGCGGCGGGCGCGGCCGCTGGGTCGGGCGCGGCAGCGAGGTGACGTTCTCGAAGGAATGGAAACGCCCGTGGCAGGTGACGTTCTCCTCCTCGAGAAGGCGGCGGAGCTGCTCGATGCCCTCGTCGAATCGTGCCACGCTTTCGTCGAGCGACACGCCGAACGCATCGAACTCGTGCGGCAGGAAGGCGCGCGCGACGCCGAGCTCGAGCCGGCCGCCCGAGATCGCGTCGAGCATGCCTGCCTCGCCCGCCAGCTTCAGCGGGTTGTTGAACGCGGGCAGCACGGCGCCGGTGATCATCCGCGCCTTCTTGGTGCGCGCGGCGGCGGCGGTCAGGAACAGCATCGGGTTGGGGCTGTAGCCGCCATAGGGCGTGAAGTAGTGCTCGACCGTACGCACGTGGGTATAGCCGTACGGGTCGATCAGCTCGCACAGCTTCATGCACTCGTCGAAATAAAGCTGCGCCGACTTTTCGCGCGGCCCCACGTCGGGGAAGAATTGGACGCCGAATTCCATGGCCCTGCCCTGATATTCCGTTGCGACCACCGAAGCGGCGCGCGGCGCGCCGTGGCGATCCTGTTGCCAGAACGAACCCTAGGGGATAGGTTCGTCCGTGTACAGATGAATTTCGATCCGGCAGCCGGGACGCGCCCAGAATGGACGACAAACGCGTATTGCGAAAGGCCGCGCCGAAAACGTCCGGCGGGACCGAAGGCGCGGCCTCCGGGATCGTGCTCGACCTCGTGCCGGGCCATCTCCTGCGCCGCTGCCAGCAACGCGCCGTCGACCTGTTCGCCGCCACCATGGGCACAGACGGGCCGACGCCGCGCCAGTTTGCCCTGCTGCTCTGCCTCGCCCAGAACGCCGGCATCAGCCAGTCAGCGCTGGTCATGCGCTCGGGCATCGACCGGTCGACGCTCGCCGAGATGCTGCGCCGGATGATCGATCGCGGCCTCGTCGAGCGCGAGCGCGCGCCGGCCGACGCGCGCTCCTACCGGGTCAGCCTCACCCAAGCCGGCCGCGCGATGCTCGAGCGCGCGATCCCGCGCGTCGCCGACGCCCAGGCCCGCATCCTCGAGCCCATCCCGCCCGACCAGCGCGCGACCATGATTTCGCTGCTGCGCCTCATCGCCGATTTGCCGGAGGAGAGTGCAAGCTGAGAGGCAGTCACCTCACCCTGTCCCTCTCCCGCCGGGAGAGGGAACGTCGCGATCAGCTACCTTACCATTTCTGCGGCATCGAGCTTTCGACCAATGGTAAGGCAGCCGCCACAGGGTCCCCTCTCCCTTGGGAGAGGGGACAGGGTGAGGGGTTCAGCTTTCCAGCGTTGCCAAGAAGACAGCGAGCACGCCCTGCGTGTTTGTCAGCACTTCGTTGTTCCAGAAGCGGACGACGCGGTAGCCATGGGATTCGAGCCAAGCTGTGCGAATCGCATCGCTCGCGCTGTCCGCATGCTGACCACCGTCGATTTCGATGACGACCCGGCGTTCCTCGCAACAGAAATCGACGATGTAAGGTCCCAGGGGATGCTGCCGGCGCAGCTTGTGGCCGCCGAGCCGATTGTTCCGCACCTCCCGCCACAGCACGCGTTCGGCGTCGGTCATTCGGTGGCGCAGGGCACGTGCAAGCGGCACGTTATGGCGCGACGTCACCGCTTTCCCCTCACCCTGTCCCTCTCCCGCAGGGAGAGGGAACGATGAATTTTCTTCCATTTGCTTGATCGCGCTCCCGGACTCCGAAAGGGATCCAAGCAAGCAGTTGCGACGTTCCCTCTCCCTGCGGGAGAGGGACAGGGTGAGGGGACGGCATTGCGAACGGCGATGCGCTACAGCCTGATCTCGCCGAGATAGACGCTCGCGGTGAGCTCCACGTCGAGGGACCTGGCCGGGAAGCCTTGGGCCTCGATGGCGACCTGGTAGGCACCCGACTCCTCGGGCAGCTTGTCGAACTTGAAGTCGCCGTAATTGTCGGTGGCGAGCTCGGCGACGGTCTTGCCGTCCTTGGTGAGCGTCACCTTGGCGCCCTCGACGCAATCGACGATGCCGTTCGCTTCCTTCGACACGCTGCCGCCGATGAAGGCGGTCTGGTAGCGCCAGAGGTTGCGGTAATAGACCCGCGGCCTGGTGCCGAGCTCGGGCTTCATCACCTCGAGCCCCTGCTCGGCGGCGAGGCGCGCCATCTCGTCATCCTCGACCTTGATCGCCTTCATCGCGCCGGTCGGGCAGGATTGCTGGCCGCGCGTCTGCTTCCATCCCTGGTCGATCAGATGCGCCTCGAACGGCCAAGCCTGCGGGATGCCGAGCTCGTCGTTCCACCAGATCGCGCCGTAGGGGCAGGCGTCCACCAGCTGCTTCTGGCCCTTGGACTTGACCGGATCGATGACGACGATGCCGTCCGGGCGCTTGGTGATCGCGCCGTCCTTCGCCGCGGCGATGCAGGGCGCGTTGTCGCAATGGTTGCAGGTGGTCGGCACGTAGGCGATGTCCATCATCGGACACTGCCCACGCTCCTTCTGCTTGATGTCGATCCAGCGATGGCCGTGCTTCGGCATCGGCGCGGCATAGCCGGGAAACTCGTTCCCGACGTACTCGTCCATCGTGGCCAGCGTGCAGTTGTTGCAGTTCGTGCACTCGGCCACGTCGATGATCAGGTTCCACTTGGACATATGATTTACTCCGCCGGCACCGGCTCACGTTCGCGCTCGGGCGTCCGCTCGGCCGCCTCGGCCTTGCCGCCGAGCTCGGCCGAGCCGTCCCAGGGTTCGATCTCGACCAGCGCGTTGGCGCCGGCGATGGCGTGCACCTTCTTGATCTGCGAGCGCGACGGGGTGAGCTGGTTGAGGCACCCGCCACGGTCCACCGAGTAGCCCGGCTCGCCCAGCGGATCGTACACGGCCGACGATTCGTAGCCGTGGCAGACGCCGCGCGGCAGGCGCTGGGTCGGTAGCGCCGCGCAGATCACCGCGCCGCGGTCGTTGTACACCTTCACCAGGTCGTGGCGCTTGATGCCGCGCTCGGCCGCGTCCTCCGGGTTCATCCGGATGATCCAGTAATAGTACCCGTCGACCAGGACGCGATGGTCCTCGATGTTGTTGATGAAGGCGTCCTTGCCGTCGCCCTGAGTGTGGAACGAGTAGCGCGAATGCGGCGTCAGCATCTGCAAGGGGTACTTGACGAACAGATCGCCCGAATGGCGCCCCTCCCAGGACGGCACGTACTTGACGATCGGCGGGCGCTCCTCGTCCGGGAAGCGCATGAGGGAGTTGCACTCGAACTCGATCTTGCCCGACTGGGTCTGCAGCCCCTCCAGGTACTCGCCCGCGTAGTCGGAGGGCAGCGGATGCGGCTCGGGCACGTCCTTCTTGCGGCCCTCGAAGAACCAGCGGAACGACACCGGCGCGCGCAGCTTCTCCTTCTCCGCCGGCACGACGTAGTAGCCTTTCTTGCGGAACTTGCGCCACGAAATCACCGACGGCAAGTCGGACGCATCGAACATGCGCTTGACCCAGTCGATCTCGTTCATCCCCTCGGAGAAATACGCGGCGAGGTTCAGCTTCTTGCAGATCTCGTTGAAGATCCAGTAGTCGGACTTGGATTCGCCCAGCGGCTCGATCGCCTTCGCCTGCATGATGACGACGCGGTGGTTGAGCTGCATCTGGCCGTGATGGCCGTAGCCGCCGAGCGCCGCCCATTCGGAAATGTCGGGCCGCTCAAAGTTGGTGCAGGCCGGCAGGATCACGTCGGCGAACTTGGCCTCGCCCTCGTCCCAGATCGACTGGTTGACGACGAACTCGAGGTTCGGCGAGCGGTACATCTTCACGTGCCGGTTGGTCTCGCCCATCGTGCCGATGATGGAGCCGCCATACTTGTACATCATCCGCACCGGCGCGTGGCCCGGCGCCGGGTAGGTGATCTTGGCGAACTGGTGCTCGATCGACTTCCCGACCCAGGGATAGCCCTCGGCCTTGCCCTCGAGGATCGCCTCGGGCAGCTGCAGGCGCGGGATGCGCTGGAAAGGCGTGTTGATGGTCGGAAGCTGCGGCATGCGCTGGTACAGCTCGACCGGCAGCGACGTGCCCTCGATCGCGCCCGACATGCCGCCATCGGCATAGCCCGGGAAGTAGAAGTTGAAGTCGATGGGCGTGCCCCACTGCAGATTGCCCATGTTGACGCCCGGCTTGCCGAGCCCCTGCATGGCGATCAGGCAGACCATCACGCGCGCCCACTGGATGCCGGTCTGGTTGCGGCATGCCCCGCCATGGCCGTTGCCCCAGCCGCCGGGCGCGAGGTAGGTGCGCTTCGAGGCCCATTCGCGGGCGAGTGCGCGCACGTCGCGCGCCGGGACGCTGGTCTCGGCCTCCTGCCATTCCGGCGTCTTCGGCGTGCCGTCCTCCTCACCGACGAGGTACGCCTTCCACTTGTCGAACCCGACCGTGTGGGTCGCCACGTATTCCTTGTCGTAAAGGTTCTCGGTAATCCAGACATAGGCGATCGCCATCGCCATGGCCGGCGAGGTGGTCGGGCGCGGGCACAGCCACTTGCCGCCGAGGAACGCCGCCGAGTTGTTGAAGTACGGATCGACGTGGACGATCTTGATCGGCAGGTCCTTCAGCCACTGGCGCCGCACGGTGCCTTCCTGCGCGCCGTAGCTGCCCGAGGTCGCCTCGGGATCGGCCGACCAGAACACCACCATGTCGCAATTCTGCAGGCAGTCCTCGACGGTGCCATAGGTCTCCGACTGGCCGACGCGCAGCGAGTGGCCCCAATGGTGCACCGCGCCCCAGTACCAGCCCTCCCACGAGTCGGGGTTGTGGTGGACCTCGGTGTGGCCGACCGCGTTCATGAACCGGTAGTTGGCCGACAGGTAGTAGCCGATATTGCCCCAGGTATGGTGCGAGCCGTGCGACGACGCCATCGCGCCCGGCCCGTGCTCGCGCTTCACCCGCTTGATCTCGTTCGCGACGATGCCGACCGCTTCGTCCCACGAGATGCGCTCGTAGCCCGAGATGCCGCGGTTCTGCGGGTTGCGCTCGCCGTTCGGGTCGAAATCGACGCGCTTCATCGGATAGAGCAGCCGGTTGGGCGAATAGATGATCGACTTGGCGTTCTGGCCGTGCGGCGCGATGGTGGTGCGCCGCGGCGGGGTGAATTTCTTGCCGCGCGCCTCGATGGTCCAGGACGCGCCGTCGTCGTCGGCGAGGTCGATCGGCGTCATGCGCACGATCTTGCCGTCCTTGGTGTAGACGAAGACCGGCCCGCCATTGGTCATGTTGCAGGTGCGGAGCGAGCCGTCCGGCATTCTCGTGCCGTATTCCCAGTGAACGTGCTGGGTCATCATCACGGTCTGGGCGAACCAGTTGGAGTACTTCTCGTCGCCCTCGATCTTGATCATGAACTCCTTGAGGGCGTTGATCTGCTCCAGCCAGTCGATCGGCGGCATCAGGAGGTGCGCGGCGAGCTTCGCGGTCTTGAACGACAGCACCGCCTCGGCGTCCTTGCGGATGCCGCGGCCGGTCAGGATTTTGCCGTCGCGGAACTCGTACCAGCGGCCCACCCCGTCGTCGTAGGTCTTGAGCTGGGCCGTGAAGTTCAGCTCCTTGAGGCGCGCACGGAACTTGGGCGAGCGCCAGGAGGTTGCGCGCAACAACCAGGCGAGGCCGTAAAGGATGACCGAAAAGCGAAGCTCGTGCATGGCGCGCCTCCCGCCCGGCGGCGCCCCGTCGGCCGCGCGAGCGATGCGTTCGTGAAATTCGCGTGACTATACCGACCGGTTCGGGGCCGAACAACCCGCCCGCCGCGCTACTTCTTCTTGTTCAGCGCCGGGAAGGGCGGATAGCCGGCCGCCCCGCGATTGTCGAAATACCGGTTGCCGGGCGTGCGGATCTGGAACGGGCCGATCACCACATTGTCCTTGATCGTGGCGCCGCCGAGCTCGCGCGCATTGTACCAGACGAACGGCGCGGTTCCGTCGACCAGCACGACATTGCCGGTCATGGTCAGCGTGTTGTGCGAATTGTCGCCGCTCGCGCTGCTGATCTCGAGGCCGTACCCGACCAGATCGTGATTTTCCGTCTTCGGCCCGCGCTCGATCACGTTGTTGCGCACGATCACCTCGCCGCCATTCGGCACATCGATCGCGCGGCTGTCCTGCGCGTCGAGCGCGGCGATCACGCTGTCCTCGATCACCGTCCTCGCCGCCCGGCTCTTGACCTCGTGCCCCTCGCCGGTCGCCGACAGGATGCGGGTCCGGCGCACCGTCAGCGAGTTGCCCGCGACATAGATTTGATGGGAGTGGCCGCGATTCGCGCCGTTGCGCTCGAAGACGCTGTCCTCGATCAGGATGTCGCCGGTCTTGATTCCCGCGAGGATGCCTTGCTGGTTGTCGTGGAAATAGACGTTGCGCAGGATGAGGCCCGGCATCTCCAGCCGGATGCACGCGCCGTTCTTGTCGCGCACCTGGACGCCGGAGCATTCGAGGCCAACGATCGTCGTGTTCCCCCCACGCAGCACCAGCGCCGCCTTGCCCTGTGCCGCCGTGTCCTTCAGATGGGCACCCTTCGCCTGAATGGTCACGTTCTTCGCCGTCAGGATGCCGGCCTGGTAGTAGGTGCCCGGACGGATAGTGATCGTCGCCCCGTCCCGCGCCGCCCGGAACGCCCCCTGCAGATCGCTATGGGTGCAGGACTTGTCGGAATCGTTCTTCACGCACAGCACGATCGGCCCGCCGGGCGGGGCCGCCGGACGCGCGGCCGGAGTGGTCGGGGGTTGGCGCGGTGCGCCCGCTGGAGGGGGCGACACGCGCGGCGCCGAGGCCGCGGCAGCGCGCAATGCTTCGACCCGCGCCTTGGCGTCGGCGGCCGCGGCGCTCGCCTTGCGAGCCGCGTCCGCCGCCCGCGCGGCCTCCTTCGCCGCGGCGTCGGCGGCGCGCGCCGCCGCGGTGGCAGCCTCCAGCGCCTCCTCGATCCGCTGAGCCTGCGCGGGATCCTCGGCTGCCGCAGGCCGGTCTCCGTCCTGGCGGTCGCGCTGCTGCGCGGCACGCTCGGCCTGCGACAGGGTCTGGGCGACCGCCCGGTCGGTCGGAAGAAACGCGGCGGAGGCGAGAGCGCCAAGGATCAAGGACCCCGCGGCGTGCCAGACGCAGCGCCGTTGGGGAAACCTCTCGTCGGACCTGCGAAGTGACTCGTCGGAGTTGCGGTGTGACATCGTAACCCGCTCTTCTCCCCCACGCTTGCCCAGCCTAACAGCGCCCTACGCGGCCGGCAACCGCTTGACCCGTTTCTCGCGTCATGCGGTAATGCCCGTCCGGCTTTCAGGCGTATAGCTCAGCGGCAGAGCGCCGCCTTTACACGGCGGAGGTCGAAGGTTCGATCCCTTCTGCGCCTACCAGCCCGACGGCGGCGCAACAGAGCCATTGGTTTGTTAACCGGCCGGCGCTACAACCCCTAGTGGTCCGATTCCGACATTTGCTTACCCTTGCGGCAACGTCGTGAGCAAATGTCGGAATTGAAAAGACCACTAGCAAGTCTATATTTCTAGTGGAGCTTTTGAATTTGACATTTGAGAACGAGCCTCGCCGCAGCCGGGACTTAAATGTCAAATTCGCTCCACTGGGTCGCGAAAACGGGGTGTCGCCCTTGAAAATCCTGATTACCGGGGGCGCCGGGTTCATCGGCTCGGCGGTTGTCCGGCAATATGTCCGGGCGACCTGCCACACGGTGGTCAATCTCGACAAGCTGACCTATGCCGCGAGCCTCGACGCGCTGGAGGTGGCGCGCGACCACCCACGTCACGTCTTCATCCAGGCCGACATCTGCGACGCGCGGGCGGTGCGCGCACTGTTCGCCGACCACCGCCCCGAGGCGGTGATGCACCTCGCCGCCGAGACCCATGTCGACCGCTCGATCGACGCCGCGCGCCCGTTCGTCGACACCAACGTCACCGGCACGCTGGTGCTGCTCGATGCCGCGCGCGCCTACTGGCACGAGCTTGAGGGCCCGGCGAAGGACCGGTTCCGTTTCCTGCAGGTCTCGACGGACGAAGTGTACGGCTCGCTCGGCCCCGGCGAGCAGGCGGGCGAGGACGCGCCGGCGCGGCCCAACTCGCCCTACGCGGCATCGAAGGCGGCGGGCGATCACCTGGTGCGCGCCTGGCACCGCACCTACGGGCTGCCGGCAATGGTCACCGCCGGATGCAACACGTTCGGCCCCTACCAGTTTCCCGACAAGTTGATCCCGCGGGTCATCCAGACCGCGGTCGCGGGCGAGCCCATTCCGGTCTATGGCGAGGGGAAGAACGCCCGCGACTGGCTCCACGTCGAGGACCATGCCCGCGCGCTGCGGCTGGTGCTGGAGCGCGGCTCGCCCGGGGCCCGCTACAATATCGGGGCCGGCAACGAGCGTGCGAACCTGGCGCTGGTCGAGACGCTGTGCGCGCTGCTCGATGCGCGGCGGCCCGGTTCGCCGCACGCGCGATACCGCAAGCTGATCCAATTCGTCGTCGACCGGCCCGGCCATGATGCGCGCTATGCCGTCGACGCGGCGAAGATCCGCCGCGAGCTGGGCTGGGCGCCGGAGACGGCCTTCGACGACGGCATGGCAGCGACCGTGGACTGGTATCTCGCCCACGCCGACTGGTGCGCCGCCACAACGCGCGCCTATGACGGGCGCCGGCTGGGGCTCGGCGCCGGCGCGGCCGCCGGCTGAGGGCGGGATGGCGACCAAGGGCATCATCCTGGCCGGCGGAACGGGCAGCCGCCTTTACCCGCTGACCCGGGTCGTGTCGAAGCAGCTTCTGCCCGTGCACGACAAGCCGATGATCTATTACCCGCTGAGCACGCTGATGCTGGCGGGAATCCGCGACATCCTGGTGATCACCACGCCGGGCGACGCCGCCGCGTTCCGCCACCTGCTGGGCGACGGATCGCAGTGGGGGATTTCGCTGACCTTCGCCGCCCAGCCCGCGCCCGAGGGCATCGCCCAGGCCTTCACCATCGGCGCCGACTTCATCGGCAAGGACACGGTCGCGCTGGTCCTCGGCGACAACCTGTTCTTCGGCACCGGGCTCGGCACGCGCCTGCGTGCCGTCGCGGCGCGCGACCAGGGCGGCACCGTGTTCGCCTACTACGTCGCCGATCCAGAACGCTACGGCGTCGTCGCGTTCGACGCCTCGGGCGCACCGGTCGGCATCGAGGAAAAGCCCGCCCGGCCGCGCTCGCACTACGTGGTGACCGGGCTCTATTTCTACGACAACGACGTCGTCGGGATCGCCGGCGGCCTTACCCCCTCGGCGCGCGGGGAGCTCGAGATCACCGACGTGAACCGTGCCTATCTGGCGCGCGGCGCGCTGCACGTCGAGAAGCTCGGGCGCGGCGTCGCCTGGCTGGATACCGGGACGCCAGAGGCGCTGCTGCAGGCGAGCAACTTCGTCGAGGCCGTCGAGGCGCGCCAGGGGCTGAAGATCGCCTGCCCCGAAGAGGTGGCGTGGCGCATGGGCTATATCGACGATGCCGCCCTCGCCCGCCGCGCCGAGGACTGCGCGGCCTCGAGCTATGGCCGATACCTCGCCGGGCTGCTCGCCGAGGATCGCTGAACGTGAAGGTCACCGCCCTCGACCTGCCCGGCGTGAAGCTGATCGAGCCCGACCTGTTCGGCGATGCGCGCGGCCACCTGCTCGAGAGCTGGCAGGCGGCGCGTTACGCGGCTTCCGGCATCGACGCATCGTTCGTGCAGGACAATTTATCGCGATCGGAAACGGGCGTGCTGCGCGGGCTGCATTTCCAGATGCCGGCGCTCCAGGGCAAGCTGGTGATGTGCGCCGAGGGCGAGATTTTCGACGTCGCCGTCGATCTGCGCCGCGGCTCGCCGGGCTTCGGGCGCTGGACGGGAGTCCGGCTCTCGGTGGCCAATGGTCACCAGATGTGGCTTCCCGAAGGGTTCGCCCACGGGTTCTGCGCCGTGCGCGGGCCCGCCGTATGCCTGTACAAGTGCACGGCACCGTATGCGCCGGACGGGCAGATGACCGTGCGCTGGAACGACCCTGATCTCGGCATCGACTGGCCGGTGGACACGCCTTTGCTGTCGCCGAAGGACGCGGAGGCACCGCGCCTTCGCGACATCCCCGCCGAGCGCCTGCCTCGCTGGAGCGGTGGGTGAGCGCCGGGCGCCCGATCCTGCTGCTCGGCGGCTCGGGGCAGCTCGGACGCGCGCTCCAGGAGACCCTCATTCCCGTGGGCACGGTCTTCGCGCCGGCGCGCGCGACGCTCGATCTTGCGCGGCCGGAAGCGATCGTGCACACCGTCCGCGAGCTCGCACCCCGCCTGATCGTCAACGCGGCGGCGTGGACCGACGTGGACGGGGCCGAGGACGCGCCCGACGCGGCGAGAGCGATCAACGCCGTCGCGCCCGGCCTGCTGGCCGCCGAGGCGGCACGCTGCGGCGCGGCGATGGTGCAGTACTCGACCGATTACGTGTTCGACGGCACGGCGACTCGGCCCTACCGCGAGGACGATACGACCCGCCCGCTGGGCGTCTATGGCGCGAGCAAGCGGGACGGCGAGGAGGCGGTGCGCGCGGCGCTCGCCGAGCACCTCATCCTGCGCACCGCGTGGCTCTATGCCAGCCAGGGCCGCAATTTCGTCACGACCATTGCCCGGCTGGCGCAGACCGAGGCCGAGCTTCGCGTCGTCGAGGATCAGGTGGGCAGCCCGACCTGGGCCACCGACCTCGCGCGCGACACCGCCGCGATCCTTACGCGCTGCCTGTCGCATGGCGGGGACAGGTTGGGCGGGCTGGCCGGCACCTATCACTTGGCCGGCGGGGGTGCGACCAGCCGATACGACTTCGCCTGCGTCATTATCGGCGAACTCGCACGCCGCGCGCCGGGCACCGCGCTTGCTCGCGTTCTGCCGATATCGACCGGCGAGCGGCGGGACCGCGCCCGCCGCCCCGCCTATGCGGCCCTCGACCGCAGCCGTGCCTGCCGCACGTTCGGGCTCGATCCCGCCCCGTGGGAACGGCGTCTCGCCGCCTACTTCGACACGGCCGGGACGGGAACGGAGTCTTAACCCCGGCCGTCTACCATGGACTCCGGAAGGTTCACGGTACGTTCTGGATCGAGGCCGTCGGAATCGATTGACGGACCCGATGCGGGGCGTAATATGTAAAAAATTCCGACACTGGTTGGCAAAACTGTCAAATTTTCCGACAAAGGCTGGCGGCGCTGCCAGGACCGACCTTCGCTCGACCGGGCCGGACGTGCCCGATCGAGCACGCTGACCGGACGCGAGACGGCGCATGGTTCGCATCTTCCGGCATTATGTTCCGGGCTCCCTCCTGTTTCTGGGGTTGGTCGAGCACCTGTTCCTGATCGTCACGCTCTACGCCGCCCTGTTTTTCCGCTGGGCGGACACCAGCGATCTGATCGGGTCGCTCGGCGACAATCTGAGCAAGGCGATCCTGTTCGCCGTCGTATTCAGCGTCACACTATTTTCGCTCGGCCTGTACAACCGCGCCCATTGCGGCGACATGGTCACGACCGTCACGCGGCTGGTGGTCGGCTTCCTTCTGGCCTCGGTCGTGCTGGCGCTCCTGTTCTACATGTTCCCGACGCTGTCCATCTGGCGCAGCGCGGTGGCGATCGCCTTCGTAATGGGCCTGGCCGGCATCGTCGTGATCCGCTGGATCTACCTCCATGTCGCGGACCTCGAAGGGCTGAAACGGCGTGTGCTCGTGCTGGGCGTCGGACGCCGCGCGGCCCGCATCGAGGCGCTCGAGCGCGAGGACCGCGCGCGCGGCTATGTCTGCATCGGCTTCGTGCCGCTGAGCGACAGCGAGCCGCAGATCGCCAGCAGCGAGAATATCTGGGGCAACATGTCGCTCGCCGAGCTGGCGGTCGAGCAGGGCGCGGACGAGATCGTCGTTGCGGTCGAGGAGCGGCGCGGCGGCACGCCGGTGAACGCACTCCTGGCCTGCAAGCTAGCCGGCATTGCCATCACCGACTACTCGACGTTCTGGGAGCGCGAGACCGGCAAAGTCGACCTCGAGACACTGCATCCGAGCTGGCTGATCTTTTCCGACGGGTTCGTCGGCGGCCAGGCGCAGGCGGCGGCAAAGCGAGTCTTCGACATCGTCTCAAGCCTCATCCTGCTGCTGTTCGCATTGCCGATTCTCGGCCTGGCCGCGGCCGCGGTGAGGCTCGAAAGCCCGGGCGGCGTGCTTTACCGTCAGGAGCGGGTCGGGCTCAACGGCCGCCCCTTCATGCTGCTCAAGTTCCGCTCGATGCGCGCCGACGCCGAGCGCGACGGCGTCCCGCAATGGGCCGCCGTCAACGACAGCCGCGTGACGCGCGTCGGCGCCTTCATCCGCAAGGTGCGGATCGACGAGATCCCGCAGATCTTCAACGTGCTGCGCGGCGACATGAGCTTCATCGGCCCGCGGCCGGAACGGCCCTTCTTCGTCGAGGAGCTGCGCCAGGCTATCCCGTACTATTTCGAGCGTCACCGGGTGAAGCCGGGAATCAGCGGCTGGGCGCAGCTCAATTACCCCTACGGAGCCTCGGTCGAGGACGCGCGGGAGAAGTTCCAGTACGACCTGTACTACATCAAGAATTACAGCCTGTTCCTCGACATCATCGTCCTGATCCAGACCGTGCGGGTGATCTTCTTCCCGCAGGGCGTGCGCTGAGGGGTGTCGATGCCGATCGGGGTTATCAGCTACGGCACGGCCTGCGTCGCGTTCGCGCTTCTGTCGGCGCTGCTGGTCACGGGGCTCCGGCGCGGTCCGATCGGGATATGGCTGGTCGCCGCCGCGCTCGCGACGTGCCTCTGGGCGGGGGTCAGCGCCTATGTCGAGCAGTATGCAGGGCTCGATCTTGTCGCGCCGCTGGCCGAGGATCTGAGGTCTGCCGCCTGGCTTGGCTTTCTGGTCACGCTGTTGGGGCTGCCCTGGCGGGGCGGGCTGGGCGCCGCGCGCAATCTCGCCGCGCCGGCGGTGGCGGCGCTGTGCGTAATCAATGTCGCCGTCGACATCTGGTCGGCGGTCACCCCTGAGGCGGTCTCCGCGCAACTTGGCGTCGACGCCTGGATCCTGACGCGTCTGCTGCTCGCCGTGACCGGGCTGCTGCTCGTCGAAAACCTGTTCCGCAACACGCCCGAAGAGCGGCGCTGGGGCATCAAGTATTTGTGCATCGGCCTCGGTGGACTCTTCGCCTACGATTTCTACCTCTTTTCCGAGGCGCTGCTCTTCAAGCGCATCAATCCGGAGCTGCTGCACGCGCGCGGCTTCGTCGATGCGGTGATCGTGCCGCTGATCGCCGTCTCGGCCGCCCGCAATCCCCAGTGGTCGGTCGAAGTCTTCGTCTCGCGGCGGGCAATCTTCCACTCCTCGACCTTGATCGGCGCCGGCGTATACCTGCTCGGCATGGCGCTCGGCGGCTATTTCCTGCGGCGCTACTCGGGCGACTGGGGACCGATCGTACAGGCCGTGTTCCTGTTTTCGACCGCCCTGCTGCTGGTGCTGATCGCGTTCTCGGGACAGTTCCGCGCCTGGGCCAAGGTCAACCTGGCCAAGCACTTTCTCACCTACCGCTATGACTACCGCGAGGAGTGGCTTCGGTTGATCCGCACCATCTCCGAGCTCGGCATCGAGGGCGGCCTTCCCGTGCGGGTGATCAAGGCCGTCGCCGACGTGGTCGATAGCCCCGACGGCGCGCTGTGGATGCGCGAGGAAGGTGACCGGTTCGCGCTTGCCGGCGCGTGGAACACAAGGAGCTGGCAGCTCAGCCAGGAATCGGTCGAGTTGGAACCCGGCTTCACGACCTTCCTGGAAGAGCGCCAATGGGTCGTCAATCTCGGCGAGTACGCCGCCCAGCCCGGACGCTACGAGCCCCTGGCCGTGCCCGGCTGGATCACCGGGCTTCGCCGCGCCGCGCTGATCGTGCCGCTCCTTCATCACGAATGGCTGCTCGGCTTCCTGGTGCTCGGCCGTCCGCGTGCGGCCCGAGACCTCAATTGGGAGGACTACGATCTTCTGAAGACGATGGGCCGGCAGGCGGCGAGCTATCTCGCTGAGAACCGCGCGGCGAGCGCGCTTGCCGATGCCCGCCAGTTCGACCAGTTCAACAAGCGCTTCGCTTTCGTGCTTCACGATACCAAGAACCTGATCAGCCAGCTTTCCTTGATGCTCAACAATGCCGAAAAGCACAAGGCGAACCCCGCCTTCATCGACGACCTGATCGCCACGGTTTCGGAATCGGTCGAAAAGATGAACCGGCTGCTCGTCCGGCTGCACGAAGGCGCGCTCGCGGCCAAGGCTGCCTCCGCGGTCGATCTCGCGCCCGTCCTGCGCCGCCTGGTTGAGCGCACATCCCACGACAACCGCGAACTGACCTTCGACTGCGAAGCCGGGGGGATGCTCGTCGTCGCCGACGAAGACAGGCTTTCCGCGGTGGTCTCGCATCTCATCGACAACGCGATGGAGGCCACCGAGCCGGGCCGGGGCAAGATCGCCGTTCGGTTGCGGTCGAACGGCCGCCACGCGGTCCTCGAGGTCGAGGACAACGGCAAGGGCATGGCGCCCGAGTTCGTACGGGACGAGCTCTTCAAGCCGTTCAGGACGACCAAGTCCGGCGGGTTCGGAATCGGCGCCTATGAAAGCCGCGAGTTCGTGCGAGAGCTGGGCGGAAAGCTCGACATCACAAGCGCCCCCGGAAAGGGCACATTGGTGCGCATTCGTCTCCCTGCCATAGGCGAGGCGCACCCCAACGAGGATGCAACTCGGGGTGCGGCGGTCCAATGACAACGAATGGTGACAAGAAGACCTTGCTCGTCGTGGAGGACGACACCGGCATCCAGCGCCAGTTGCGCTGGGCGCTCGAGGAATACAACGTGGTCTTCGCGGCCGACCGCGACTCCGCGATCGCACAGTTCCGCGCCGAGGTTCCCGCCGTCGTCACCGTCGACCTCGGCCTGCCGCCGGATCCGGACGGGGCGAGCGAGGGATTCGCCGTACTGGAAGAAATGCTGAACCTCGCCCCCGAGACCAAAGTTATCATGGTCACCGGCAACGAGACCCGCGAGCACGCCATGCGTGCGGTCGCCCGAGGCGCATATGACTTCTACAAGAAGCCGATCGATCCTGGCGAGCTGGGCCTGATCCTGCGCCGTGCCTTCTATCTGGCCGAGCTCGAGGACGAGCACAGGAAGTTCATACAGTCGCGGCGCCATATGCCGCTGGACGGCGTGATCTCGGGCGCACCCGAAATGCTCAAGGTCTGCCGCCTTGTCGAGAAGGTCGCCTCCGCGGACGTGAGCGTCCTGATCCTTGGCGAGAGCGGCACCGGCAAGGAGCTCCTGGCGCGCGCCCTGCACGACCTGAGCGGGAGAAGGGACAAGCCCTTCTCGGCCATCAACTGCGCCGCCATTCCCGAGAATCTGATCGAGAGCGAACTGTTCGGCCACGAAAGGGGGGCCTTCACCGGCGCCATCCGCCAGGCGAAGGGCAAGATCGAGCTGGCGAACGAGGGCACGCTGTTCCTCGACGAAATCGGCGACGTGCCGGCCGCCGTGCAGGTGAAGATATTGCGGTTCCTGCAGGAACGTGTGATCGAGCGCGTGGGCGGAAGGCAGCTCATCGACGTCGACGTGCGCGTCGTGTGCGCGACCAACCAGAACCTGGAGGAGCTGATCTCCACCGGCCGGTTTCGCGAGGATTTGTATTACCGCCTGTGCGAACTGGTGGTCAACGTGCCGCCCCTGCGCGAACGCGATGGCGATGCCGAGCTTCTGGCTCACAGCTTTCTGCAGAAATTCAACGAAGAGCTGGGACGCACGATCCGGGGATTTTCCTCGGAAGCGCTCGCCGCCATTTCCCGCTACGCATGGCCGGGCAACGTGCGCGAGCTGGAAAACCGGCTGAAACGCGCGGTTATCATGGCCGACGGGCAGCGTATCGGACCGGCCGATCTCGACCTCGTGCCGCCGGACGAGATGCCAGAGGTGCTCAACCTGGCCCAGGCGCGCGAGGAGGCCGAAAGGCGCGAGATTCCGAGGGCGCTGACGCGAGCCGAGGGCAATATATCGCAGGCGGCCAAGCTTCTCGGAATTAGCCGACCAACGCTGTATGATCTTATGCGGCACCACAATATCAAGATTTGATGTCGGTCGCGGCCTCGGTTGCGCCCGACATATGCCGCAACCGGTCGTGCGGCCGTCGCGGGGGCAGAGGACGCGCGTAGAGCTCACATGACGGAGGATTTCAGATGGTGAAGCGGAAGTCTCGACGGGTGATCGGCATGCTGTTCGCAGCGGTCGCCCTGTCCCTGACGATCGCCGCCGTGCCCGACCCTGCCCGTTCGGCGGCGGTCGACAAGGAGCGCTCCGAGAAATACCTGCAGGATGCCAAGAGCTACCTGGAAAAGAATGACCTGAACGCCGCGATCATCCAGCTCAAGAACGCGCTGAAGGAAGATCCGGACAACGTCGTCGCGCGCCGCACGCTGGGGCAGGCATATCTTAATGTCGGCAACGGGCCGTACGCTGAAAAAGAGCTCAAGGCCGCGATCCAGCGTGGTGCACCTTTCGGCGAAGTCGCGCCCGATCTCGCGCGAGCCTATTTGATGCAGGGCAACTACGATGCCGTGCTTCGCGAAATCACGCTCGACAGGATCGCGCCCGACAAGAAGTATGACGTGCTGATCCAGCGTGGCCAGGCCCATCTCTCGCTCAAACAGATCGACGAAGCGGAAAAGGACTTCCACGCCGCGCACGATTTGAAGCCGAAAGAGCCCGGCGCCCTGGTCGGGCTCGCCCAAACCTTGATCAATCACGGCAAGGTCAAGGAGGCTCAGGCGGAGACCGACCGCGCGCTCGCCCTCGATCCCGAAGATGTCGGGGCCTTGACCCTCAAAGGCGAGCTCAGGCGGATCACTGGCGATCGTGACGGGGCCATTGAGTATTTCGGCAAGGCTCTCGCCAAGCGACAGAACAATGTGCTGGCCCTTCTCGGCCGCGCCGCTGCACTGGTTGACGAGAACAAGGACGAAGCCGCTCAGAAAGATTTGACCCAAGTCCTGACGCTGGTCCCCAAACATCCGATGGCGCTATATCTTCAAGCGCTGACCCTGGCCAAGAAAAAGGATTTCAGCGGCGCGCGAGAGAAACTCCAAGATGCCGGCCCGGCGCTGGACGATCATATGCCGAGCGTGTTCCTGAAAGGTGCGGTGGCCTACGCGCTCAACGAGCCGGAACAGGCGATCAAGAACCTCACCCTCTATGTCGACCGCGTTCCCAACAACCTGAAGGCACGCGAGCTGCTTGCCGCGACTTACATGCGGGCGCGCCAGCCGGCAAAGGTCATCGACGTATTGCAGCCCATGCTCAAGCCGGTCGAGGACACCTACGCGCTGAGCGAAAAGCGCTTGGAAGAAGCGAAAGAAAACAAGGACGATCCGACCCGCTTCGAGGCCGAGCAGAAGCGGCATGCGCAGATCGGTGCGGAGTACGCCCGCTTCATGTCCTTGGTCGGCACGGCTTACATGCAGCTCGGAAAGGTGACCGAAGGAACGTCCTATTTCGCCAAGGCTGCGGACGCCGCGCCGGACGCCGCGTCGATCAGGACGCAGCTCGCGCTCGGTCGTCTCGCGGAAGGCAATTCGGACGAGGCGACGGGCGACCTCAAGATGGCGCTCGACATCGACAAGAATTCGAACCGGGCGGGCATCCTTCTCGCGCTGGTCGAGCTGCGCAAAGGCAAATACGACGACGCGCTCGCCTCGGCCAAGAAGTTGCAAGACATGAAGTCGATGGCGGGCAATCCTCTGCCGCAGAACCTGATGGGCGCGGCCTATCTCGGGAAGCAGGACAAGGCCAAGGCGGCCGAGATGTTCGAGGCCGCCCTCAAGACGAAGCCGGACTTCGCCCCGGCCCGAATGAACCTTGCCCAGCTTGCGATCGCCGACAAGAAGTACGACGAGGCGCGGCGCCAGTACGAGGCCATCCTCAAGGACAATAGCAAGAACATCGAGGCGATGACCGCGCTCGCCAACCTCGCCAATATCGAGAAAAAGCCGGATGAGGTGGCGAAATGGCTGAAAAGCGCCAGCGACGCCAACCCCAAGGCCGTGGCGCCGCAACTCCGCCTGATCGCCCTTTACAATTCACAGCGCAACTTTTCCGAGGCCGTGGCGGTCGCACGCCAGCTCAACGTCGACGTGCCGAACAATCCGCGCGTCCTCGAGGTGCTGGGCAGGGCCGAGCTGGCGGCCGGCAACACCGATCGCGCAACCTCGACCTTCCGCCAGCTTTCCGAGCTTGCGCCGACTTCGGGCCGCGGCCTGGTGCTCCTTGCCGGGGCTCAGATCGCGGCGAAGGAGATCGATCGCGCCCGGGACACCTTGCGCAAGGCAATTGCCGTCGACCCCGACTATACGCCGGCGCATGTCAGCCTGGTGCAGCTCGAGCTCCGTGAAAAGAACTACGAGGCCGCAATGAACGTCGCCGACGCGCTGCGCAATTCGCAGCCCAAGTCGTCGGTCGGCGACATGATGCGCGGCGACGTGCTGATGGCCGAGGGCAAGGCCGATATGGCGGCGGCAGCCTATCGGGCCGGGATAAAGCGTGCCGAATCCACGGCTTTGGTCCTGCGCCTGTACAACGCCGAGCGAAATGCGAAAAAGACTGATGTGGCCTTCAAGACGCTGGAAGACTGGCTCGCCAAGCACGAAAACGACTCCACGGCACGCAGCATTCTCGCCAGCGCCTATCTGCTCGACGGAAAGTATCAAAGGGCGATCGAGCAGTCCGAGATTCTTCTGGCCAAGCAGGAGAACAACGCCGTCGTCCTCAACAACCTCGCCTGGCTGTACCAGAAGACGGGCGACAAGCGCGCCAAGGAATACGCCGAGCGGGCCTACAAGGTGGCGCCGAAATCGCCCGAGGTGATGGACACGCTGGGCTGGATCCTGGTGCAGACCGGTGAGGCGGACCGCGGCGCCGACATCCTGAAGCAGGCGAGCGAGATCGCGCCGAACGCGGGCGACATCCTGTACCATCGCGCCGCCGCGCTCGAGCGCACCGGCCGTCGCGACGAAGCCCGGAAGGAACTCGAGAAGCTGCTCGCCAGCGCCGACAAGATGCAGGGCTTCTCCACGCGCAAGGACGCGGAGGCGTTGCTCGATCAGATCAAGAGCGGTGGCTGACGCGACGGGCGCCGACGCCGCCTCGTCGCCGGGGCACGCACCGCATCTGGTGCACGTGTTCCCGTCCTTCGCGCCGGGCGGCGTGCCGCTGCGTACGGCTGCCATCGTAGGCGCGATGGGCGACGCCTACCGGCATACGATCGTCTCGCTGGACGGGAACTTCGACTCGCGCGGGCGGATCGATCCCGCCTGCCGCGTCGCGTATCTCCACCCCGAGATCGACAAGGCGCATCCCCTGCGGACGCTCGCGACGATTGCCGGAACGCTGCGCCGGCTGCGCCCCGACCTGCTGCTGACCTACAACTGGGGCTCGATCGAGTGGGCGGCCGTGAACCGCTTCCGGCGTCGCGCGCCCCACATCCATCTCGAGGACGGGTTCGGGCCGGACGAGGCCACGGGCGGCCAGCTTCCCCGCCGCATCCGCATCAGGCGGGTCGCGCTGAAACGCACCGACAAAGTGGTCGTGCCGTCGGAAACGTTGCTCCGGATCGCGGCGGAACAATGGCGTCTCGACCCGGCAACCCTCCTTCTGGTGCCCAACGGCGTCGATTGCGACCGCTACGCCGGGCCGCCCGACCCGGCGCTCGTGCCCGGCATCGCGCGCACGACGGGCGCGGTCGTCGTTGGCACGGTAGCGCCGCTCCGCCGCGAGAAGAACCTCGCGCGCCTCGTCGCGTCGTTCGCGCGCGTCGCGCCGGGCCGCAACGCCTATCTCGCCCTGATCGGCGGCGGCGGCGAGCGCGAACCGCTGGCGGCGCTGGCGGCCGAGCTCGGCATCGCCGACCGTGTTCTGATGCCGGGCCATGTCGAGGCGCCGGAGCGCGTCTTCGGGCTGCTCGATGTGTTCGCCATGAGCTCGGATACGGAACAGATGCCGATCGCGCTGATCCAGGCGATGGCGGCCGCGCGCCCCGTGGTCGCGACCGACGTCGGGGACACGCGCGCAATGCTGGCCGCCGGGAACCGGCCCTTCGTGGTCCCCCGCGACGACGACGCGGCCTACGACGCGGCCCTCACCCGGCTGATCGACGACGCCGGGCTGCGCGCCGCGCTGGGGCCTCTCAACCGCGCCCGCGCGACAGAGATCTACCCTCTGGAGCGCATGTTCGACACCTGGCGCGCGCTCCTGGCCGAAACTGCCCGGCGGCCGGACCTTCCCGCGTGAAGATCCTCACCTTCTCCAGCCTGTTCCCCAACGCGGCTGCGCCGCATCACGGCGTGTTCGTCGAGAACCGTCTGCGCTACCTCGTCGCCTCGGGTCGTGTCGAATTGCGGGTGGTGGCGCCGGTGCCGTGGGTGCCACCTGGCCTCGCGCGCGGACGCTACGCGGCCGTTGCGCAGGCCCCCGCACGCGAGCGTCGCGGCGGGATCGAAATCGTCCACCCGCGCTACCCGACCATCCCCAGGATCGGCATGACCGTCGCGCCCTACCTGATGTATCTCGCGACCCGCCCCGCCGTGCGCCAGGTGATCGCCGACGGCTTCGATTTCGATCTGATCGACGCACACTACTTCTATCCGGACGGGGTCTGCGCGGCGCTCCTTGCTCGCCATTTCGACCGGCCTTTCGTGATCACCGGACGCGGCACCGACCTGACGCTGATCCCGCGCTACGCGCTCCCCCGCCGCATGATCCAGTGGGCCGCGCGCCGGTCCGGCGGGCTGATCACGGTGTGCCAGTCGCTGAAGGACGACCTGGAAGCGCTCGGCGTGCCGCCGTCGCACGTGCGCGTCCTGCGCAACGGCGTCGACCTCGCCATGTTCCGGCCGGCGGACCGCGCCGCCGCGCGGCAGCGCTACGGTGTCGACGGCACCGTGCTGGTTTCGGTCGGCTACCTGATCCCGCGCAAGGCGCACGACCTGTTGATCCGCGCGGCGACCCTGCTGCCCGACGTGACCGTGCTGATCGCGGGCGAGGGGCCGGAACAGCCGATGCTGGAATTGCTGATCCGCGAGCACGGGCTGCAATCCCGCGTTCGGCTCCTGGGCCGACAGCCGCACGAGAGCCTCGCCACCCTGTACAGCGCGGCGGACATCATGGTGCTCGCCTCGTCGCGCGAGGGCTGGGCGAACGTGCTGCTCGAATCCATGGCCTGCGGCACGCCGGTCGTCGCCTCGGCGGTCGACGGCACGCCCGAGGTGGTGGCCGCCCCCGCCGCCGGCCGGCTGATGGAGGCGCGCACCCCCGAGGCCATCGCGGCCGCGGTCCGTGACCTTCTCGCCGCCGGCATCGACCGGGCCGCAACCCGCACCTATGCCGAGCAATTCGACTGGAACGAGACCACGGCCGGCCAGATCGCCCTGTTCGAGGCGGTCCTGGCCGCCCACGGAACGAGTTGTCCCGCCCGCGCGCCGGTATAAGATCGGGTCCGGCCCGTTCGGGCCGCAATAAGCGGGAGGCTGCGATGTCCGACACCAACGCCCCGCCGGCCCCCGGGCCGGCCGTCGCCCCGAACGACAGCCCCGAGGCCAAAGCCCGCCGGCTCGCCCTCAAGCGGCGCTACCCGACCGCGCTCGATCTGCGCGCGGCGGCGCGGCGCGCCGGCCCCAACTTCGCCTTCGAATACATGGACGGCGGCGCCGGCGCCGATGTCGGCATCCGCCACAACTGGTCGGCGCTCGACGCCGTCGAGATGGCGCCGCGCTACGGCAACGTGGTCGCGCCGCCGCCGGCCAACACCACTTTGTTCGGCCGGCCCTACGCGGCACCCTTGGGCATCGCTCCGGTCGGCGGGCCGGGCACCGCGTTTCCCGGCGCCGAGAAGTATTTCGCGCAGGCCGCCCAGGCCGCGCGCGTGCCCTACACGATGGGCGTGCTGTCCGGCATCGACCTCGACCATGCCGCGAAGATCGCGCCGGACGTGCTGTGGTTCCAGATCTACCGCTTCGCCAAGAACGATCATCGCGTCGGGTTCGACCTGGTCGACCGCGCGGCGGCGGCGGGCGTGCACGTGCTGGTGCTGACCTTCGACACGCCGACCCGCACCGTGCGCTCGCGCGAGGTGAAAAGCGGCATCGTCACGCCGTTCCGCCTGACCATGCGGCTGCGCCTCGACGCCATGCAGTCGCCGCGCTGGATGCGCTCGCTCGCGCGGAACGGCATCCCGCGCTTCGTCACGCTGAACAAGTACATGCACCCCGGCGCGACCCTGGTCGAGGCGACCGAGTTCATGCAGCGCGAAAGCGGCGGCGCCTTCACCTGGGACGAGATCGCGCGCTACCGCGACCGGTGGAAGGGCCCGCTGGTCCTCAAGGGCGTGCTGCACCCAGCCGACGCCGCGCGCGCCGTCGCGCTGGGTCTCGACGGTATCCAGGTCTCCAACCATGGCGGCCGCCAGATCGAGGCACTTCCCACCTCGATCGACGCGCTGCCCGCCATCGCGTCCGAGATCGGCGGGCGGGCGACCATCATCCTCGATTCGGGCGTGCGCTCGGGCGTCGACGTCGCGCGCGCGATCGCGCTGGGCGCCGACGCGGCCTTCGCCGGCAAGGCGTTCCTGTGGTCGCTCGGCGCGCTCGGGGCCGAGGGTCCTGCGCATCTGATCGACGTGATGAAGGACGAGGTGTCGGCCACGCTCGGCCAGCTCGGCTGCCTCACCGTCGCCGATCTCCGCACCGTGCCGGTGCGTCATCCCGGCGCGTGGCGGGCCGAGGATCTGAAGGCGCGCGCGCCCGCCGCCCCGCCACTCGCCAGCGCCGTCGCGGCTCAGTAGGAGCGCGGCAGGCCGAGCACGTGCTCGGCGATATAGGCGAGGATGAGGTTGGTCGAGATCGGGGCGGTGCGATAAAGCCGCGTCTCGCGGAACTTGCGCTCGACGTCGTACTCCTCGGCGAACCCGAACCCGCCGAAAGTCTGCAAGCAGGTGTCGCCCGCCTGCCATGACGCCTCCGAAGCCAGCAGCTTCGCCATGTTGGCCTCGGGCCCGCACGGCTCGCCCGCATCGAATTGTCCGGCCGCCTTCGCCACCATCAGCGAAGCCGCCTCGGTCTTCGCATAGGCCTCGGCGATCGGGAACTGCACCCCCTGGTTCCGCCCGATCGGCCGCCCGAACACCTCGCGCTCCTTCGCGTAATCGGTGGCGCGCGCGATGAACCAGCGCGCGTCGCCCAGGCACTCGGCCGCGATCAGGATGCGCTCGGCGTTCATCCCGTCCAGCACGTAGCGGAATCCGCGTCCCTCCTCGCCGATCAGGTTCTCGGCGGGCACGGCGAGGTTCTCCATGAAAATCTCGGTCGTCGCGTGGTTGATCATGGTCCGGAGCGGGCGGATCTCGAGCCCGTTGCCCCGCGCCGCGCGCAAATCGACCAGGAACACCGAGAGCCCGGCGGTGCGTTCGCGCCCCTCGCCCGCAGGCCCGGTGCGCGCGAGCAGCAGCATCAGGTCGGAATGCTCGGCGCGCGAGGTGAATACCTTCTGGCCGGAGATCGATGTAGTGTGTCGCCCTCGCGCCGCGCGGTGGTCTTGAGCCCCAGCGTATCCGTGCCGCTGGTCGGCTCGGTCACGCCGAACGCCTGCAGGCGCAGCGCGCCCGACGCGATGGCCGGCAGGTACGCGTCCTTTTGCGCGTCGGAGCCGTGCCGCAGCAGCGTGCCCATCACGTACATCTGCGCGTGGCAGGCCGCGCCGTTGCCGCCCGAGCGGTGCACCTCCTCCAGGATGCCGGCAGCCAGCGCGACGGTGCCGCCGCCGCCGCCATAGGCCTCCGGGATCAGGACCGACAGGAAGCCGGCCTCGGTCATCGCCTGGACGAACTCGATCGGGTAGGCGCGCTCGCGATCCAGCGCGCGCCAGTACGTGCCGGGAAAATTGCTGCACAGCCGCGACACGGCGTCGCGTACCAGGGCCTCAGAATTTACAGCTTGTGGCATGGCTCTTTCTTCGCACGAACAGCTTGTTTCCGAAAGCCGCACAAGGCCTTTCCGCCGCAATTTTGACACGGCGTTTGCGCAATGATCACAGGTGCGCGCGTTCAAAATATGCCTTTTATTAACGTTTTGTTAGGGACGGGTTCGGGGACGAACAATGTCGCTGCCCACGGGTACAGTTCGCGACGCTGCAGGTGATGCGTCGCACGCAAAGGTCATCGACGCCCATGGCCACGCGCAGGTCGTCGTGCCCGACGCGGCCTTCCTGCTTCACGCGGGTTACGAACATGTCGGGCGCGACCTCGTCCTCACCGGCGACGGACGCGAACTCGTCATCCACGGCTTCTTCGATTCCGACATACCCCCCGCGCTGATCGCCGCCGACACCGGGGCACGCGTGACAGGCGCGCTGGCCGCCCGGCTCGCCGGGCCCATAGCGCCCGGCCAGTATGCGCAGGCTGGCGGCGCCGGCTCGGGCGCCGCCGAGATCGGTCACGTCCAGACGATCGAGGGCACGGCGACGGCGCGCCACGCCGACGGCACCACCACCACCCTGACACAGGGCGCGCCGGTGTTCGCGGGCGACGTGGTGCAGACCGCGGACGGTGCCAAGCTCGGCATCGTGTTCGTCGACAAGACCACCTTTGCGCTCGGCGCGGATTCGCGGATCGTGCTCGACAGCATGATCTACAACCCGACCACCCACGAGGGCTCGGCGGCCTTTTCGCTGCTGCACGGGACGTTCGTCGCGGTGACCGGAGAGATCGGCAAGCTGCACCACGAGGCGGTGCAGATCAACACGCCGGTCGCCTCGATCGGCATTCGCGGCACCGGCATGGCGATGAAGATCGCCGATCTCGGCGCGCAGTCGATCTTCACCATCCTGAGCGGCGCGATTCAGGTCGCGACGGCCGTCGCCGCGGTTCTGCTCGACCAGCCGAACCTGTCGACCGAGTCGACCGGAATGAATTCCACGCCGACCACGCCCTTCCTGCTGCCGCCGCAGCAGCACGAGGCGCTGTTCGGCTCCGTCGAGGCCGTGTCTCAGGCGCTGGCGCCGTTCAGCGTCAATCCGGGCGGCGAGCCGCGCAACGCCCAGCCCCCCACCCCGTCGCCGGCGCCGACGCCGACACCGCTTCCGACGCCGTCGACCCCTACCCCCTCGGTCCAGCCGATCCAGTTCCTGCTTCTGCCGTTCATGATCCCTGCCCCGCCGGTGCCGCCGGGCGGCGCGGCCGGGACGGAGACCAGCCATCGCGACGTGGCGGTGCTCGCGATGGTGCCCCAGGAGACGATGGAGACGGGAGGCACACCCACGCCCACCGGTACCTCGAACGGTACGTCGGGCCCCGACGTTCTCCACTTCGGCGGCGGCGTCGGCACGATCAACGGGCTCGAGGGCAACGATGTCATCACCTACACGGCGGGCGACGGCAACACGACGCTCGATGGCGGGCCGGGGAGCGACACGCTGATCGTGGTCGGCGACCCGAGCGCGCCAAACAACATAACCGTCGCGGGAAACGGGCCGACGATCACAGGCACGGCGCCGGCGGCCTTCACCATCGACGCGGTGAATGTCGAGCATGTCACTCTCTTCGGCGGTACCGGCGCCGACATGATCGATGCATCGGCCTCGCACGTGCCGGTGTTCATCAGTGGCGGGGCCGGCAACGACACGTTGATGGGTGGCATGGCCGACGACACGCTGATCGGCGGGACCGGCGCGGACCACATGTCCGGCGGTCCCGGCAACGACGTCTACACCGTCGACAACGCGGGCGACGTGGTGACCGAGATGCCGGGCCAGGGCAACGATTCGGTCTACACCATGGTCGATTATGCCCTGCCCACCGATGTCGAGAACCTGTTCCTCGGGCCGGGCATGCTGACCGGCACGGGCAATAGCGGGAACAACCTGATCTCGGTCGCCGACGCCGGAACGTTCAGCAGCCTGTTCAACCAGGCGGGCGGCGTCACCGGCGGCAACGGCGCGGTCGCGAGCGGCTTCGACTCGGGTGTGCTACCGCCCAACGACGACGGCTCGACCGGCAGCATCCCGCTCGGATTCACCATCGATTTCTTCGGCACGAACTATTCGAACGTCTTCGTCAACAACAACGGCGACGTGACGTTCAGCAGCTCGCTGTCGCAGTTTACCCCCTCAGGACTTGGCGCGAACTATACCGGGCTGCCGATCATCGCGCCGTTCTTCGCCGACGTGGATACGAACGGTAGCGGCGCCCCGAACCTCGTGACCTACGGCACCGGGAACATCGGCGGGCATTCCGCCTTCGGCGCGACCTGGACCGAGGTCGGCTACTTCCCGAGCCAGACGGACAAGCTCAACACCTTCCAGCTCATCCTGGTGGACCGCGGCGAGACCGGCACCGGCAATTTCGACATCTATTTCAACTATGGCCAGATCCAGTGGGAAACCGGCGGGGCGAGCGGCGGCTCGGGCGGGCTCGGCGGCACCTCGGCGGCGGCCGGGTTCTCCGGCGGGTCGGGCGCAACCGGTACGTTCTTCCAGCTCGACGGCTCTCTGACGCCGGGCTCGTTCCTCGACGGCGGCACCCACTCGCTGGTCGACAACACGAACGACGGCGTCTCCGGCCAGTACCTGTTCCAGGTGCGCGACGGGCTGACCGTCGCCTCCAGCGGCATCACCGGCGACAAGACCCTGTTCGGGCTCGGCGGCGACGACACGCTGATCGGCGGGGTGGGCGACGACACGCTGATCGGCGGCGCCGGATCGGACACGCTGACCGGCGGGACGGGCGCCAACGTGTTCTCCTATGACGGGCCGGGCGACGGCGTCGCGGGCATGGACGGCGTGCCCGGCGGCGGCGCGCGCGGCGACACGTTGACCGACTTCACTGTCCATCAGGGCGGGGCGCAGAACCCAGATACGATCGAGCTGGTCAATAGCGGCTTCAACGTTGCCGGGTCGGTGATCGAGCAAGGCGGGAACCTCGGGATCATCGAGTCGAGCTACGACGGCTCGAACGGCACGGGCGAATCCTATTCGAACGGCCAGGCGAGCTTCATCTACTCGCAGGCGGATCACACGCTCTACTATGATCCGAACGGCGCCGCGGCGGGCTACACGGTGCTCGCCACCCTGACCAACGGCGCCGATCTGTCGGCGCCCGACCTCCATCTGGTCACGGCATAGGGCGCCTCGGATAAGGCGGCCGGGACAATTCCGCGCGCGCGGAAGATGCTCTAGATTGTGGCGTCACCGGCTCGCAACGAGAGGGACGTCACCGTGAGCACGCCGCCCAAGCCGCCCGCCTTCGACCCGATGAGTATCGCGCCGGTCACCGGCACGCGCTATCCCGAGCCCCTCAAGGGCAAGGTCGCCTTGCGGCAGCGCCGCGCGCTGGGCGATGCGGGCGGGCTCACCCAGTTCGGGGTGAACCTCACCACCCTGCCGCCCGGCGCCTGGTCCGCCCACCGCCACTGGCACCACCGCGAGGATGAGTTCGTCTATGTCGTCGCGGGCGAGCTGACGCTCATCACCGACGCGGGCGAGCAGGTGCTCGGCCCCGGCATGGCGGCCTGCTTCCCGGCGGGCAAGGCGGACGGCCACCACCTCGTCAACCGCACCGACCGGGACGCGCGCTATCTCGAGATCGGCACCCGCGCGAAGGGCGAGAAGGCCGAGTATCCCGATGTCGATCTCGCCCTCGAGACCGAACCCGACGGCACCCGCCGCTTCGTCCACAAGAACGGCGATCCGTATTGAATACGGACAGCCGGTCACCATGAGGGTAAAGGTCCGCTTCCGCCGGAGACCCCTCTCCCTGTCCCTCCCCCTCAAGGGGGGAGGGGACGTTGGTACGACTGGCGCACCAACTGTGGCCTCGCGCGATTTTCGACCCGATGCACGGACCAGAACGCACGCCCCCTCCCCCCTTGAGGGGGAGGGCTGGGGTAGGGGGGTGCGTGCCGCCACGCGGTGTGGCGAGCAATGACCCTCCCTCTTTCCGGCACGCTGGTCGTCGCGCTGGAGCAGGCGGTCGCCGCGCCGTTCTGCACCTCGCGCCTAGCCGACGCGGGCGCGCGGGTAATCAAGATCGAGCGGCCCGAGGGCGACTTCGCGCGCTTCTACGACGCGGCGGTCAGCGGCCAGTCGACCTACTTCGTCTGGCTCAACCGCGGCAAGGAATTGATCGCGCTCGACATCAAGGACGCGGACGATCGCGCGCTCCTTGCTCGCATGATCGCTCGCGCCGACGTGTTCGTGCAGAACCTGGCGCCGGGCGCGGCCGCGCGCGCCGGCTTCGGTTCGGACGGATTGCGGGCCAAGCATCCCCGCCTTATCACCTGCGACATCACGGGCTATGGCGACGACGGCCCCTATGGCGGGATGAAGGCCTACGACCTGCTGGTGCAGGCCGAAAGCGGCCTCGCCGCGGTCACCGGTTCGCCCGACGCGCCGGCGCGGGTCGGCGTCTCGGTCTGCGACATCGCCTGCGGGCTCTACGCCCACGCCGCGATCCTCGAGGCGCTGATCGCGCGCACCGCCACGGGCGAAGGCCGGGCGCTCGCCGTCTCGCTGTTCGACGCGATGGCCGACTGGATGAACGTCCCGCTGCTGACCCACGACTATGCCGGCCGGGCACCCGCGCGCGTCGGGCTGCGCCATCCGACCATCCACCCCTATCGCACCTACCGCGCAAAGGGCGGCGCGAGCGTGCTGATCTCCATCCAGAACGAGCGCGAGTTCCGCACCTTCTGCCGCGACGTTCTGGGAGACGAATCCCTCGCCGACGATCCGCGCTTTTCCTCCAACGTCGCGCGCTGCGCCAACGAGCCGGCGCTCGACGAACGGATCGAGGCCGCGTTCGGCGCGCTCGACCGCGACGCCCTGCTGGCGCGGCTCCGCGCCGCCCGCATCGCCTATGGCGAGGTGAACGAGGTCGCCGGCCTCGCGCGCCACCCGGCGCTGCGCCGCGTCGAGGTGGGCTCGCCCGCCGGACCCGTCCGCCTGGCCGCCCCCCCGGCGCGCGACCGCGACCACAAGCGCGCCCTCGGCCCGGTCCCCGCGCTCGACCAGCACGGCGCCGCCCTCCGCAAGGAGTTCGCCGCGTTGCCGGAGGCGGGCGAGGTGGGCTAGTCTTCGCGCCATGCTCCTCGAAGCCCGCCCGCTGCATGATGGATTCGTCGCCGAGATCGCGGGCGTCGATCTCGCCCGCCCGCTCGCGCCGGAAGAGGTTGCCGCGCTCAAGGCGGCGATGGACGGCTACGCGGTCTGCATCTGGCATGGCGCAACGCCACTCGCGAGCGCACCGCACATCGCGGTGAGCCGCCAGCTCGGTCCGGTCCAGGCCGGCCGCATCCTGAACGTCGCGGGCGAGAAATTCCGCCTGCCCGAGCCCGAGATGATCGACGTCTCCAACCTCGACGCCGACGGCAACATCCTGCCCGACGACGAGCGCGAGATGATGTTCCGACGCGGCAACCAGCAATGGCACACCGACGTGTCGTTCGCGCCGATCCGCGCCACCTACTCGCTGCTCTCGGCGCACGAGCTGCCGCCCGACGGCGGGCCGCCCACCGAGTTCACCGACATGCGCGCCGCCTATGACGCGCTCGACGACGCGATGAAGGCCCGCCTCGAAGGCCTCGTCGCCGAACATTCGGTGTGGCATTCGCGCCAGCTCGCGGGCTATCCGGAGCCGACCGAGTCCGAGCTCCGCTCGCGCCCGCCGGCGCGCCATCCCGTGGTCCACGTCCACCCGACCTCGGGACGCAAGGCGCTCTACCTCGCCTCGCACGCCTCGCACATCGTCGGCATGGACCTCGCCGAGGGCCGCGCGCTTCTCGCCGAGCTCACCGAATTCGCCACCCGGCCGCGCTTCGTCCACCGCCATCTCTGGCGGGTCGGCGACCTGGTGATCTGGGACAATCTGGCGACCATGCACCGCGCCATGCCTTTCGCCGACACGCTGCACCGGCGCGATTTGCGCCGCACCACCTGCCGCGAGCGCGAAGCCGCGTAACCAACAACGGTATTCCTGGGAGACAATCCATGACCGGCCAGTCGATGAGCGCGAAGACCGATCGCCTGATGAAGCGCTGGGGCGAGCAGCGCTGGATCCTCGATGCGGTGATCGCCACCATCGGCGTCGAATGGGACCAGGCGCGCCTCGCCTATATGAGCGCGCCGGGCGGACCCGAGGCGGTCGCCGAGTTCCGCCGCGTGGGCGCGCAGATCAAGAAGGCCGCCGACATCGACCGCGCGTTCGTCAAGGCCGCGAAGTTCCGCGAGGCCAAGGCGGTGCAGTACGAGGAGCAGGGCCGGCTCGTCTCCGCCGGCGAGCAGTACTTCATCGCGCAGCTCCTGTGGGCCACCGCGCGCTGGCCGATCTTCGAGATCAACAAGCCGCTCATCGAGATGGAGGAGCGGATGAACCACTGCTTCGCCCGGTACATCAAGTACGCGGACCACCCGATCGAGCGCGTCGAGATTCCGCTCGGCAACAAGGCGATGCCGGCCTACCTGCATCTGCCGCGCAAGCCGAAGCCGGGCGAGAAGTTCCCCTGCATCCTCTACATAGACGGGATGGACGGCTGCAAGGAGATGATGGTCTCGATGTACGGCGACTCCGCGCTCGAGCGCGGCTTCGCGGTGCTCGCCATCGACGGGCCGGGCCAGGGCGAGTGCTGCACCATCCCGATCCACGTCACGGCGCGCAACCACGGTGACGGCGGCTCCGCGGCGGTCGACTTCCTGGCGACCCGGCCCGAGATCGACGCCGACCGCATCTGCGTGCGCGGCGTCTCCATGGGCACCTACTTCGCGCCCAACGCGGCCGCGGCGCTGGGCGACCGCATCAAGGGGCTCGCCATCATGGGCGTCTGCCAGGAGCCCGGCATGAACACGATCTTCAACCTGGCCTCGCCCAGCTTCAAGCTGCGCTACATGTTCATGGCCGGCATCGAAGACGAGGCGAAGTTCGACAAGTTCGCCGAGGATTTCGACCTGCGCCCAATCGCCGACAAGATCAAGTGCCCCTATCTCTGCCTGATGGGCGAGGACGACCAGCTCTCGCCGATCGAGTTCTCGCACGACCTCTACGACCGGCTGAACGTGCCGAAGAAGCTCGTCACCTACGAGGGCGCCGTGCACGGCGTCGCCGGCGGCCAGGCGGCGGCGATGGGCGAGAACCCGAACAACCTCGTCCTCGACTGGATCGCCGACCGCTTCGCCGGCAAGAAGATGAAGAACGAGAAGGTCTTCATCGACATGACCGGCCGCCAGACCGTGACGCCGGCGTGACCGACGACTACGCGTCCCACGTCGGACGCACCCTGACGACCGAGGGTGTGGTGACCGCCGCGCCGGCGGACGTGCTCGCCGCCACGCTCGACCGCGACGACGCACGTCTGCACGACGGCGATGCGATCCCGCCCGGCTGGCACTGGCTCTACTTCCCCGAGGTGGTGCGGATGCGCGATGTGGGGCCGGACGGGCACGCGCGCCACGGCGACTTCTTCCCTGAGCTGCCGTTCAAGCGGCGCATGTGGGCCGCCAACCGCATGCGGTTCCTCCGGCCCATCCGCGTCGGCGAGCGCATCGTCCGCACCGCGCGGATCGAATTGGTCGTGCCCAAGACCGGCGCGACCGGACCGCTGATCTTCGTCAATCTCGACATCACGATCGCGGGCCCGGCCGGCGTCGCGACCGAGGAGCGGATGACCTACGTGTTCCGGCCGCCGGCCGACAAGGCGGAGACCGCGCCGGAACCGCCCGCCGCGCCCGAGGGCGCCCAGTGGCGGCGCGAGATCGACCCCTCGCCCGTGCTGCTGTTCCGCTTCTCGGCGCTGACCATGAACAGCCACCGCATCCATTACGACCTGCCCTACGTGACGCAAGAGGAGGGCTATCCCGGCCTGCTGGTGCACGGTCCGCTGATCCAGGTGCTGCTGGTCGACGGGCTGCGCCGCGCCCGCCCCGACGCGCGCCTCGAAAGCGTCACGGTGCGGGCGGCCTCGCCGCTCTATGGCGGCGAGCCATTCACCGTATGCGGCGCGGTCGAGGGCAACCAGGCGCGCCTGTGGGCCGCCAACCCCGCCGGCCGCCTCGCCATGTCCGGCGAGGCCGCAATCGCATGAAAGTCGACGTCCACGCCCACATCATGTCGGCCGCGCTGCACGAGGCGGTGGCGCGCCTGCCGGGCGTGACGACCGTCCCGAACCTGTGGGGCGCGGCGCTGAAGCGCGACGGTACGCATGTCGTCTCGTACAACGAGGCCTGGTACGGCCGTGACCACCCGATTCGCGAGATGGACGCGAAGGGCATCGACATGCGCCTCCTCTCCCTCACCTCGCCGTCGGTCTACATCTTCGAGGCGAAGAACCAGGCGGAGGTCGCGCGGCGGGTCAACGACGAAACGATCGCCTTTTGCCGCGGCCGCACCGACCGGCTGCGCGCCCTGCCCTCGCTGCCGCTGGGCGACGTCGACGCCGCCATCGCCGAGCTCGACCGCGTGGCGGGCGCGCCCGAGGTGGCCGGCATCGCCATGGGCTCGAACGCCGCGGGCGTGCCTCTTTCGGACCCGCGCTTCGAGCCCCTATGGGCGCGGATCGACGCGCTCCGCATCCCCGTGGTCGAGCACCCGATGCACCCGACCTTCGCCGCCGACATCCAGGACCGCAATTTCTCGGTCGTGCTCGGCTTCTGGTTCGACACGCAGCTCTGCGTCGCGCGGCTGATCCAGAACGGGGTGTTCGAGCGCTACCCGAACTTCCCGTTCGTCGTGGCGCACACCGGCTCGGGGCTCCTCTCCGCGCTCGAGCGTCTGGACTGGGCGGCCGAGCGCTGGGCGACGGAGCTACCCCAGCCCGCCAGCCACTACGCGAAGCGCCTCTACTTCGATACGTGCGGCACCTATGCGCCGTTATTGATGGAGGCCCACGCGGCGGTCGGCGCCGACCATATGCTGTTCGGCACCGACTACCCCTATATCGACATCGACTTCGCCCACGTGAACGACCTGCCGATCGCCGCCGCCGACAAGGAAGCGATCAACGGCGCGACCGCCGCCCGGATCTTCGGGCTGGAGCGATAGGGAAAGCCGGCGGGCCGAGCCTTGCATGCCCGACCCGGCTTGAAGATCCGGGGCTATATTCCTATATGCGAAATGCGCGTGGGGGCCGCGCGCGCATCCGATTTTTTCGGCGCCTGGACAACAATCGTTGGAGGTCAATGGGTTACGACGTGACCGGCAGGTTCCTTCAGGTTCCTTCAGGTTCCTTCGGGTTCCTTCAGGTTCCCTTGAGGCGCCTTGGCGCGCGCTCAGGTGCCGCCGGAGCCGCCGCCCTCGCTGGGCTCAGGTTCGGGCAGCCGCTCGCGCTCGATATCGTTCTCGGTCTCGGTGGTGAGCTGCTCCTCGGGCGCATCGCCGGCCACCACATCCTCCGGCGGCGGGCCGTCGGAGTCGGCGCCGGCCTCCGCCTCGCCGGCCGCGGCGCGCACGGCCGCCCGGGCGGCGCGGTCGGCCTGCCTGTCGGCCCGCTCGTTGGCGCGGTTGGCCTTGTCGATGGCGGCCTGCAGCTCATCGCGGGTGCACAGCCCTAGCGCGACCGGGTCCTGCGGCTTGATGTTGGTGATGTTCCAATGGGTGCGGTCGCGGATGCCCTTGATGGTGGGCTTGGTGGTGCCCACCAGCCGTGAGATCTGACCGTCGGTGAGCTGCGGGAAGTTCTTGAGAAGCCACGCGATTCCGTCCGGCCGATCCTGGCGGCGGGCGACCGGCGTGTAGCGCGGCCCCTTGGCGCGGGTGACGATCGGCACCTCGGTGCGGGTGATCTTGAGCCGTCCGGCCGGGTCGGCCTCGCAGCGCGCGATCTCCTCGCGCGTGAGCTGGCCGTTGCGCACGGGATCGACGCCCACCATGTGCTGCGCCACCTCGCCGTCCGCGATCGACTGGACCTCGAGCGTGTGAAGCCCGCAGAAATCAGCGATCTGCTCGAACGACAGGGTGGTGTTGTCGATCAGCCATACGGCCGTCGCCTTGGGCATCAACAAGCGGCTCATAACTCCTCCATATTCCCAGGCCGCATCCGCTTCGAACATAGGCGCCGCGACGGCGCCAGGGAAGGCCGGCGGGCCTCAGTTCGTCAAAACGATCTTGCCGATATGCGTGTCGGCTTCCATCAGCGCGTGCGCGGCCGCCGCCTCGGTGAGCGGGAAGGTGGCGTGGATGCGCGGTCTCACCTTGCCGGCCTCGATCAGCGGCCAGGCCTGCGCGCGCAAGGCCGCGGCGATCGGCGCTTTCTGGGCTACCGTGCGGGCACGCAGCGTGGTGCCGGTGACGGTGGCGCGCTTCATCATCAGGCGGAAGATCGGAAGTTCGGCCGTCGCGCCGCCCAGAGTGGCGATGAACACGATCCGCCCCTCGACGGCCAGCGCATCCAGGTTGCGCGCGAAGTACGAGCCCCCGACCATGTCGAGGACCACGTCGACGCCGCGCTTGCCGGTGGCCTCCTTGACCACCTCGCAGAAATCCTCGGTGCGGTAGTTGATCGCCCGCTCCGCGCCGAGCGCGACGCAGGCGGCGCATTTCTCCGCGGTGCCAGCCGTTGCGAAGACCTGCGCGCCGATGGCATGGGCAAGCTGGATCGCGGTGGTGCCGATGCCGCTCGCCCCGCCATGAATCAGGCACGATTCGCCCGGCGCGAGGCGTCCGCGGGTGAACAGATTGTCCCAAACGGTGAAGAAGGTTTCGGGTACCGCGCCGGCCTCGACCATGGAAAGCCCCTTGGGCACCGGCAGGCATTGCGGCGCGGGCGCGATGCAATACTCGGCGTAGCCCCCGCCCGCGACCAGCGCGCAGACCGCATCGCCCTCGGCGAATCCCTGCACGCCAGGCCCGAGCGCCGCCGCCGTGCCCGCGACCTCGAGGCCGGGCAGGTCGGACGCCCCCTTGGGCGGCGGGTAGTTGCCCTGGCGCTGCAGCACGTCAGGCCGGTTGACGCCGGCGGCCTCGACCTTGACCAGCACCTCGTCCGGCCCCGGCACGGGCACGGGGCGGCGCGCGGGGCGCAGCATCTCGGGCCCGCCGGGCGCGGCGATCTCGATCACGGACATGCTGTCGGGCAGGACGGCCATGCGACGTCGACTTCCTGGGAGGGAGCGGGAACCAACCGCTTGCAGGCATAGCCGGTTGGTTCCAGACTGACAAGCTCGGATCGCGGAGGGCCGCTGACGATGGAAGACGAGGACCTTCGGCCGCTCAAGGCCAAGCCGCAGCCGCGCAATCTCGACCCGATGTCGGTCGCCGAGCTGAACGACTACATCGCCGAGCTGGAGGGCGAGATCGCCCGCGCCCGCGGCGAGATCGCCAAGAAGGACAAGATCCGCACCGGCGCCGAGGCCCTGTTCAAGAAGTAGTACCCCTATCGCGGCACGATCATCAGCTTCTCGGCGCCGGTGCCGTTGGCGCGCATGCGGTCCTCGGCGACCACGCCGCGCTCGATATCGACCTTGGGAATGCGCCCGTCGCCGAGCGCGACATAGATGTGCCGGCCGTCGCCCGCCGCGATGGCGTGGAACGGCTCCGCCCCCATCTCGATCGCGCGCGCCTTGGTCAGGTCGTGCGCGTCGAGGATCTCGACATAGCCGCGGTCGTTCGGCTCGTCATAGGTGGTGACGATGACGTACTTGCCGTCGGGCGTGGCGTAGGGCCAGCCGGGAACGGCGGTAAGCGGGACGGTCTGCACGACCTCGTTCGTCGCGCCGTCGGCGACGTGCAGCAGCGGGCGGTTGAAGTCGCCGATATAGACCAGCTTGTCATCAGGCGAGATCGACAGCGCCTGCGAGCCGATCGGCAGGTGGATGCGGCCGGTGACGCGCTTCGCCGCCACGTCGACCACGGACACGAACGGCACTTCTTTGTGCGAGAAATACATGCGGGCGCGGTCGCGCGACTGGGCGATGAAATGGACCGGCGCCTCCATCCACACCGTGCGCGCGATGCGCCGCGTGTCGGGATCGATCACCAGCGCGCAGCGATTAACCTCGGCGGTGACCCAGATCATGCCGTCGCGGTCGGTGTCCATCGCATGCGGCGCGCGGTAGAGGTCGAGATCGACCTTGCCGATCGTGGTCATGGTCTCGATGTCGACGACGCCGAGCTCCTTGCCCGGTCGGTCATTGGTGCCGTAGCCGCGATTGCCGTAGATCGATGTGAAGGCGGTCTTGCCGTCCTTGGTCAGCGCGAATTCGTGCGGCTTGGCGATGCCTTCCTCGCCGGTCTTGGCGATCCCCACCGTCTCGCCCGATTCCAGATCGATCGCGCACAGGCTGACCGAATCCCGGACGGTGACCAGAAGCGTCGCCCGCGCGTTCGCCGTGCCTTCCATCGCCGCCTCCCGCGTACGTTCCCGCCCATTATGGCGCGGGGCGGCGGGCTTGTCGCGGGGCGGGCTAGTCGACGGCGGGGGCGCCCCAGAGCTGGTGCGAGGTGGATTCGGCCTCGAACCCGGCGAGATCGCCACGGCGGCGGCCGAGAAACACGACGTTGGCGTTCGTGGCCGCGCCACTCCCGTCCGCTGCGCCGTCGAGGTAGATGTTGAACTTCTGGTTGAACACGGTGTGCTCGAAACCGTGCTTGTCCTGGATCGTGTAGCGGGTGATGTCGAACCGTCCGGGCTCGCTTTCCCGGCCGGTGAGGTAGCAGCGTATCACCCCGAGCGACCGGTTGTGCAGCCGGGCGCCGCCGAGCCGGGCGAAGGCGCCCTGCGCGGCCTTCATGAACGCGACGGGATCGGTGCCGCGCTCGGCGGGGTCGGGCGGAGCAAGCGGATTGTTCGGGCGCAGGAAGTCGCGGATCAGGATCTGGCCGGCCAGGCATTTCGACACCATGCGCGCGAGCGAGATGGTGACGTCGCCGACGATATAGTCGTGGCCGCGCGGATCGAGCGCCTCGGTCTGGTAGTAGGAATAATGCGGCCCGATGGCGTAGCAGGTGCGCAGCTCAGGCACATAGTCGGGCCCTTCCGCGGCTCGGGCCAGCGCGTTGTCGGCGAGCGCCAGGAGCGTGATCAGGTAGGAATTGACATCCGCCTCGGCGCCCTTTTCGCGGTTCCACAGATAGAATCCGTCGCCCGTCGTCGTCCGCGCGAGGTCGACGCGCTTGCCCGCCTCGGCCATCAGCTTCTGGGCCGCGTTGATCGAGCATTCCAGGCTGTTGAGCTGGGCGATCTGGCGGCTCGGCTCGAAGCGCGAGAAGCCGACGATGTCGAACAGCCCGACGCCGCGATACAGCGTCTCGCTGATCCCGTAGCGGCGCAGGACCTGCTCGATCACGTGGCTGGGGACCGCGCCGGCCTCGTCGTCCGAAATGCGGAAGGGCAGCGGAATGTGCAGCGGCGCCGAGCTGGCCAGCTCGCGCGCCATCTGGAACGTGCCGTCGCCCATCAGGCGCCGCCCGTGCAGCAGGCGCCGCGAGCGGCCGTAATGCTCGACGATGCGGCGGTACGGCACCAGCAGCGTCTCGATCCCGCCGCTGGCCGGACGCCAGCCCACCAGCGAGTTGCGCCCGAGATCCCAGAGCGGGTTGAGCCGCTCGGACAAGAGGTCGGCGAGCGCCTTCTTGATTTCCTCCGAACCGTCATAGGGCTTGGACCACGCCTCGCTGTGGACGGCGCGGCGTCGTTGGGTCCCGTTGGCGCCGTCTGCCCCCTCCTCCCCCGCGGGCACCAGCCAGGCGGCCGGCCGCGCGCGCCAGGCGGCGAGCCAGTCCGGCACCTGTTCCGGCGCCAGCGGCGGCGCGAAATGGTAGCCGGTCGCGAGGTCGCATCCGAGCCCGGCCACGAGCTGCAGCACGGGCGCCGACTCGATCCCCTCGGCGACGGCGTTGAGCGACAGAGAATGGGCGAGGTCGATGGTCGATTTGACGATCGCACGCGCCTCGTCGGAGGTCGTGCATTCGGCGACGAAGGAGCGGTCGACCTTGATCTCGGTGAAGGGCAGCCGGACGAGCTGCACCAGCGAGGAATGCCCGGTACCGTAATCGTCGAGCGCAAGCCCGAACCCCTTGAGACGCAGCCGCATGAGAACGTCCGCGGTCGTATCGCCGCTCCGCGCCGCGCCGGCGTCGGAGAAGTCGAGATCGAGGCGGCGCGGCTCGAGCCCCAGCGCGCTGCAGCGCGCGGCGAGCCGGTCGGGCAGCGCGACATCGGCGAGGCCGTGACCCGACAGGTTGATCGTGATGCGGCCGTCGAACACCTCGCGCCACGCGACGAGCTGGCGCAGCGCGGCCTCGGCAACGGCGTCGGTGACGGTCGGCATCAGCCCGGATTCTTCGGCGATGCCGAGGAATTCGCCGGGCATCAACACGCCGCGCCGCGGATGGTCCCAGCGCACCAGCGCCTCGAACGCGGCGACGCCGCCGGAGGCCAGGTCGATCTTCGGCTGGTAGGCGAGAAAGAACTCGCCCTCATCGAGCCCGCGCGCGAGTGCATCGGGGGTGATCGCGGAAGACTCGACCTTGATCCGATCGAGAAGCTCGCACACGTCGGCGCGGCGGAACGGCTTGAGCAGGGTTCCGGCGATGTCGAGATTGCGCTCGCGCCCGAAACGGCGCGCGCCCTCCACCAGCTTGCCGCCGGCGCCGCTGGCCACGACGATCGCCGCGCGGCTTCCGCGCTCGGCCAGGGCGCGCAGGATCTCGATGCCGTCCATTCCCGGCATCTGAAGGTCGAGCACGATGTGGGTGGGATCGTGCGCATCGAGCGCCGCGAAGAAGGCCGCGCCATCGGAGGCGACCTGCGCCTGGTAGCCGCAGCTCGCCGCACCATGCGCGATCAACTCCGCGATGATGGGCTGGTCGTCGACGATCAGGATGCGGTTCTGTGCCATGGATGTCCGCCCGCGACCGCGGGAACTGTGGGTTTGGGTGTTTCTCCGGTCGGGAAAGACGCGTGGGGCTACAACTATGCCCAAATGGTGAATAAGACCTTTCGACTGCCGGAGCGCCTGTGGCCCGGCGCCGCGACGCCCTGCCTTCGGGCCGCGGAATGCGCTACCCTCGGGGCGGGTGCCGGCAAGACGGGAGGAACGCCATGTTGAGCCGGGAACAGAACGAGCTCCTGACGCGCACCGGTCCAGGCACCCCGGGCGGCGCGCTGCTGCGTCGCTACTGGCAGCCGATCGCGCTGGCGCGCGAGCTGCCGATGGGCGGCGACCCGGTGCCGGTCGACCTTATGGGCGAGGAGCTGGTGCTGTTCCGCGACCCCGAGGGGCGGATCGGGCTGCTCGACCGTCATTGCTGCCATCGCGGCACCGACCTGACGTTCGGGCGCGTCGAGAATGGCGGGCTGCGCTGCCTCTATCACGGCTGGCTCTACGACATCACCGGCAAGTGCCTGGAGCAGCCGGGCGAGCCCGCGGGATCGAACTACAAGGACAAGGTGCGCCAGACCGCCTACAAGGTGGTCGAGCGGGCCGGCGCGTTCTTCGCCTATCTGGGACCGGACCCGGCGCCCGAATTTCCGAACTATGACTTCCTGTCGGCGCCGATCGCCCATATCCACGCGCAGAAGATCCATGTCTCGTGCAACTACCTTCAGGCGAACGAAGGCAACTACGATCCGGCCCATGTCGGGTTCCTGCACCGCAACATGAAGCGCGACCGGGCGGGGCTGATGTTCGGCGAGCTGGCGGCGAGCGACGCCAAGGACGACGTCTCGGTCAACCCGTACGCGGCGCCCCGCATCGAGGTGGAAAAGACCGCGTTTGGGCTGCGCCTCTACCAGATCCGCGCGGCGGGCGCCGGCAGGACCTATTTGCGCATCACCGCGTTCGGCATGCCGAACTTCTCGGTCATCGCCGGGCCGCAGGGCGGCGACGGCCAGATCGGCATCTGGCACGTGCCAATCGACGACGAGACGCACTGGCGCTGGGGCTTCATCCTGCGCCGCGACGCGACCGTCGCCCAGGTGCTGGCCTCGGGGGCAAAGGACGCGCCCGCCTTCCGCGAGGGGCCGGCCAGCGAGTACGAGGACGAGTTCCACCACGCGCGCAAGCGGTCGAACCGCTACAGGCAGGACCGCACCAAGCACGACGAGAGCTTTACCGGGATGGGGCCGGTGTTCGGCGTGCACGACGCCTTCGCCACCGAAAGCCAGGGCGCCATTCAGGACCGCACGCGGGAGCATCTGGCCACCACCGACACCGCCATCATCGCCGCACGCCGGCTGATGCTGGCCGCAGTCGAGGACGTTGCCGCCGGGCGCGACCCGCTCGGGGTCGTGCGCACGCCGAAGGCCAACGCGTTTCCCGATCTTCTGTCGTTCGATGCGCTGGTCGAGGACGGCAGCGACTATGGCGAGGCGGTGCGGCGCGCGGCCGCGGCGGCGCGCCTCGCCGCGGAGTAGAAAATGGACGAGGCGACGCGGCGCGCGATCGAATGGGACTGCGCCCGGAACACGGTCCGGTTCTACAACCGGCTGGACGCGGTGAAGGGCGAGGAGGCCGCCGCCTTGTTCTCTGCGGACGGGATCTGGTTCCGCGAGGGCGATGCAGGCGCCTTCCGCGGGCGCGCCGAGATCGCGGCGCATGTGAACCGGCTGCCCGAACGCGGCGATCCCGCCGTCGCGCCGGCCGACCGGATGGTGTTCCACCTGGTCACCAACCTGGAGGTCGAGGTGAAGGACGACGCGAGCGCCGAGGTGCGCGCGCTGACGGTCGTGGTGCCCGGCGCGCGCGGCACGGGAACCGCGCCCGGCACCAGCAAGGGCATCGTCGCGATCTTCCCGACGGTCGAGCTGCACCGGCGGACGCCGGAAGGCTGGCGCATCGCCGAGAAGCGCACGCAGCAGGCGCTCAGGATCGGGTAAAGCCCGTTCCACATCCCGGCCCGAAAGGCGTAAGCTCGCCCCACCGGATCACGGGAGGGTCCCCATGGCCACCAAGAATTTCGACCGCAGCGCCGAGGATATCGGCAACATCATCTCGCTCGAGCACGTCAATGTGCGCGTGCCCGACCAGCGCCTCGCAACGCTGTTCTACGTCACCGGGCTGGGACTAACCCGCGATCCGTTCCTGATGACCAGCGACTACAACATGTGGATCAACGTGGGCCGCTCGCAGTTCCACCTGCCGACCGGCCTGCCTCAGGTGGTGCGCGGCCGCACCGGGCTGGTGCTGCCCGACCGCGCGGCGCTGCTCGACCGACTGGAGAAGGTGGCGCCCAAGCTGAAGGACACCGAATTCGCCTTCGAGCCGCACAACGATTACGTCGACACGACCTGCCCGTGGGGCAATCGGCTGCGCTGCCACACCCCGGACCCGGACCGCTTCGGCAAGCTCGTGCTCGGCATGCCCTATGTCGAGCTGCCGGTGCCCGAGGGCACGGCCAAGGGCATCGCCAAATTCTACCGCGACATCATGGGAACCGCGGCGCGCACCAGCCGCGAGGACGGCGCCGAGGCGGCGCACGCCCAGGTCGGCCGCAACCAGGAGATCGTCTATCGCGAGACGCCCGACGCGCTCGCCGAATATGACGGCCACCACATCGCGATCTACATCACCGACTTCTCCGGCCCGCACAAGAAGCTGAACGAGCGCGGGCTGGTGTTCGAGGAGTCCGACCAGTACCAGTACCGCTTCAAGGACATCGTCGATCCGAAGTCGGGCGACGTGCTGTTCACGCTGGAGCACGAGGTGCGCTCGATGACCCACCCGCTCTATGCGCGCCCGCTGGTCAACCGCAACCCGGCCCAGACCAACCAGTCCTTCCTGCCCGGCTACGAGGAGCAGCCCTGGGCGATGGGAACCGCGTAGGCCCGGATATCTTTATCGTCATTGCGAGGCGCGCAGCGCCGAAGCAATCCAGGGACGTCTGGATCGCTTCGCTTCGCTCGCGATGACGTAAGATTCATGACTTTGCGCACCCTGTGGGCACGCGAGCCCCTTTCCCCCGTTGCCCGAACGGTCAGGATCGGTTAACCAACCGCCGCTATGGAATTTCCCCGGCCACACGGTGTTGGCCGAAGGTTCGAGCCCGACATGAGCGTCGCGATCACATTGCCGGACGGTTCCGTCCGCAAGTTCGACCACCCGGTCACCGGGGCGGCGCTGGCGGCCGCCATCGGGCCGGGCCTCGCCAAGGCCGCGCTGGCGATCAGGCTCGACGGCAAGGTGGTCGATCTCGCCACGACGATCGACCACGACGCCGAGGTCGCGATCGTCACGCGCAAGGACCCGGACGCGCTGGAGCTGATCCGCCACGACACGGCGCACGTGATGGCCGAGGCGGTGCAGGAGCTCTATCCCGGCACGCAGGTGACGATCGGCCCGGCGATCGAGAACGGGTTCTATTACGATTTCGCGCGACCCGAGCCGTTCACGCCCGACGACCTGGCGAAGATCGAGGCGAAGATGCGCGAGATCATCGCCCGCGACGACAGGTTCGTGCGCGAGGAATGGGAGCGCGAGAGCGCGGTCAACCACTTCAAGGGCCTGGGCGAGGACTACAAGGCCGAGCTGATCGCCGCCATCCCGGGCGACGAGCCGATCTCGGTCTACAAGCAGGGCGACTGGCTCGACCTCTGCCGCGGCCCGCATCTGCCGTCGACGGGCCATGTCGGCAAGGGGTTCAAGCTGCTGTCGGTCGCCGGCGCGTACTGGCGCGGCGATTCCCGCAACCCGATGCTGCAGCGCATCTACGGCACGGCGTGGCGCGACGAGAAGGAGCTCAACGCCTATCTGGAGATGCTGGAGGAGGCCGAGAAGCGCGACCACCGCCGCCTCGGCCGCGAGATGGATCTGTACCATTTCCAGGAGGAGGCGGTCGGCTCCGCCTTCTGGCACCCGAAGGGCTGGGTGCTATGGCGCCAGATCGAGAGCTACATGCGCGCCAGGCTCGAGGCCGCCGGCTATGTCGAGGTCAGGACGCCTCAGCTCTATGACCGCGCGCTGTGGGAGGCCTCCGGCCACTGGGAAAAATTCCACGAGCACATGTTCACGACCGAGACGGAGGACGAGAAGGTCCTGGCCGTCAAGCCGATGAACTGTCCCGGCCACGTGCAGATCTTCCGCCAGGGCATCAAGAGCTACCGCGACCTGCCGCTGCGCATGGCCGAGTTCGGCTCGTGCCACCGCTACGAGCCGTCGGGCGCGCTGCACGGGCTGATGCGCGTGCGTGCCTTCACGCAGGACGACGCGCACATCTTCTGCGAGGAGTCCCAGATCACGTCCGAGACGCAGGCCTTCTGCGACCTGCTGCTCGGCATCTACCGCGATTTCGGCTTCGCGGACGTGGCGGTGAAGTTCTCGGACCGCCCGGCGGTGCGTGCCGGTGACGACGACGTGTGGGACCGCGCCGAGGGCGCGCTGATGGAGGCCGTGGCGGCGGCCGGGCTCGACTACACGCTCAACCCCGGCGAGGGCGCGTTCTACGGCCCGAAGCTCGAGTTCGTGCTGCGTGACGCCATCGGGCGCGACTGGCAGTGCGGCACGCTGCAGGTCGATTTCGTTCTGCCCGAGCGTCTCGACGCCTCGTATGTCGGCGAGGATGGGGCGAAGCACCGCCCGGTGATGCTGCACCGCGCGATCCTCGGCTCGTTCGAGCGCTTCATCGGCATATTGATCGAGAACTATGCCGGTCGCTTCCCGATGTGGCTCGCCCCGGTCCAGGCCGTGGTGGCGACGATCACGTCCGACGCCGACGACTATGCCCGCGAGGTCCGATCGATCCTGGCGGCCGCCGGGCTCCGGGCCGAGCTTGACCTCAGGAACGAGAAGATTAACTACAAGGTCCGCGAGCATTCGCTCGCCAAGGTCCCGGTCCTGCTTGTCTGCGGCAAGCGCGAGGCCGAGAACCGGACCGTGGCCCTCCGCCGGCTGGGGGGCGAGGCGCAACAAGTCCTTGCGCTGGATCAGGCAGTCGATACACTGACGTCGGAAGCGCGGGTACCTTCGGCCGGGGGCTGACCACCGAAGTCCCGTACAGTGCAAATAGCGGGAGTTCCTCCATAGCTCGATATCCCATGAGTCCACCGCCCGTTCGCGACGACCGGCCGGTGAACGAAACCATCAATGCGGAAACCATCCGCCTTATCGACGCCGACGGCGAAATGGTCGGCGTAATCTCCAAACGCGAAGCGCTGCAGATGGCTGAGGAGGTCGGGCTCGACCTCGTCATGATGTCGCCCAACGCCGATCCGCCGGTCTGCAAGATCCTCGATTACGGCAAGCTGAAATACGAGAACCAGAAGAAGAAAAACGAGGCTCGCAAGAAGCAGAAGACCATCGAGGTCAAGGAGATCAAGTTCCGCCCCAACATCGACGAGCACGACTACGACGTGAAGATGCGCGCCGTGCGCCGCTTCCTCGACGAGGGCGACAAGGTCAAGGTCACGCTGCGCTTCCGCGGCCGCGAGATGGCGCACCAGGATCTGGGCGCCAAGGTGCTGCAGCGCGTGCGCGACGAGCTCGACGAGCTGGTCAAGGTCGAGCAGTGGCCACGCCTCGAAGGCCGCCAGATGGTGATGGTCATCGCGCCCAAGTAGCGGGCGCGGCTTGCGGCCCTATCCTTCGACGGGCAGGAGGTTCCGATGGCAACCAAGACCGCAGGGGTCGAGACGGAAACGGCCTTCGTAAATCCGACGAAGATCGAGACCTATCACGTTCACGTCTATTACGACGATGCGACCCGCGCGACGGCCGAGCGGCTGCGCGACGCCATGCGCGTCCGGTTCGGCGCGATCGTCGGGCGCTGGCACGACGAGGCGCAGGGCCCCCACCCGGTCTCGATGTACCAGGTGGCGTTCGCGCCCGGCATGTTCGCCGAGATCGTGCCGTGGCTGATGCTGAACCGCGACGGTCTCTCGATCCTGGTCCATCCCGAGACGGGCGACGGCTATGAGGATCACGCGATCAACGCGCTGTGGCTCGGCCCGCAGATCGATTTGAACCTGAAATTCCTGAAGGACATCGCCGAGCGCCGCAAGGCTGCCGAGACCGCGCCGGTCTGACGGGCGGGTCGGAGACCTGCCCCTACACCCATGATCTACGAGCTTTCATAGGGGCCGGTCGCCGACCGGCCCCTTCCCCTAATGCGCGAAGATGTCGGTCTCGGCCCAGCCGGCGAGGTCGAGCGCCGCGCGGGTCGGCAGGAACTCGAACGACGCCTCGGCCAGCGCCTGACGGCCCTCGCGCGCCAGCATCGCATCGAGCTTCGCCTTCAGCGCGTGCAGGTGCAGCACGTCCGAGGCCGCGTAGGCGATCTGTTCGGGCGTGAGGGTCGTCGCCCCCCAGTCCGACGATTGCTGCTGCTTGGAAAGATCGACCCCCAGCAACTCGCGGCACAGATCCTTGAGCCCATGCCGGTCGGTGTAGGTGCGGGCGAGCTTGGACGCGATCTTGGTGCAGTAGAGCGGCTGCGTCATGACGCCGAGCCCGTGCGACAGCATGGCGATGTCGAACCGGGCGAAATGGAACAGCTTGAGGGTCGCGGGATCGGCGAGCAGCGCCTTGAGTTGCGGCGCGTCGGTGCCGGGGACGACCTGGACCAGGTGCGCGTTGCCGTCGCCGCCCGAAAGCTGGACCAGGCAGAGCCGGTCGCGCCCCGGGTTGAGGCCCATCGTCTCGGTGTCGATCGCCACGACCGGCCCGAAGGCGAGGCCCGCCGGCAGATCGCCGCGATGGACCTCTATCGCCACATCGACGCCGAAGCTGGTGCCCAGGAGAAGACTCGAACTTCCACGACCTTTCGGTCACAGGTACCTGAAACCTGCGCGTCTGCCAATTCCGCCACCTGGGCTAGGTTGGTTCGGGCGTGCATCGGTATTGTACCGCCCCCGCCGGTGTCAACCGCTTTCGAATGTCCGCCGGCGTGTGTTGACGGCGTACGTGCGGCCTATTATAGGCGCTTCAGGCTGGCGCGCCATGCGGGCGCGCCCGAGAGGGGGCTCGGATGACGCCACGCGCGGTAACCGTGTTCGGCGCGTCGGGATTCATCGGCCGCTACGTGGTGCGGGCGCTGGTGCCGACGCGGGCCGAAATCCGCGCCGCCGTGCGCCAGCCCGAGCGCGCCCAGTTCCTGAAGCCTATGGGCGAGCTGGGCCAGATCGTACCGGTCCGGGCGAACGTCCTGGACGACGCCTCGGTCGCCGCGGCGGTCGCCGGCGCCGACGTGGTGATCAACCTGGTCGGCGTGCTGTACCAGAGCGGCCGGCAGCGCTTCCACGAGCTGCACACCGAGGCCGCGGCGCGCGTGGCCCGGGCGGCGGCTTCCGCCGGGGCGAGCCGGGTGATCCAGATGTCGGCGCTGGGGGCGAGCCTCGCCTCGCCCTCGCTGTATGGCTGGACCAAGGCGGCGGGCGAGAAGGCGGTAGCCGAGGCGTTTCCGGCGGCCACGATCGTGCGCCCGTCGGTGGTGTTCGGGCCCGAGGACGGGTTCTTCAACTCCCTGGCCGCGATCGCGCGCCTGTCGCCGGTGCTGCCGCTGTTCGGCGGGGGGCACACGCGATTCCAGCCGGTCTATGCCTGCGACGTGGCCGAGGCGATGGCGCGGATGATTGCGCGCGACGCGACCGCGGGCCAGACCTACGAGCTGGGCGGGCCCGGCATCTATTCCTTCCGGGCGATCTGGGACCTGATCTGCGCGCAGATCGACCGCAAGCGGCTGCTGGTCCCGGTGCCATTCTGGGCGGCGAGCATCGAGGCCGCTTTCCTCGAGCTGCTGCCCTCCCCGCCGCTGACGCGCGACCAGATCCGCCAGCTGCGCACCGACAACATCGTGTCGGAGGGCGCGCTGGGGCTGGGGGCGCTCGGGATCGAGCCGACGGCGTGCGAGGTGATCCTGCCCACCTATCTCGACCGCTATCGCCGCCGCCCCAGCCACGCGCAACGTGACGCCCAACGAGCGGTAGCGACCCGCGGGCCGCGACCCTGGACTTTTGGACCCACGGGGGTCTAGCATCGGTGATCTTCCACCGCTGGGGCGCGGCCACGGCCGCGAGGCACCATGACCATCGACATGCACCATCACTGGATTTCCAAGGAACTGTCCGAGGTCCTGCGCAAGCGCACCGAGATGCCCCGCATCTACAAGATGGACGACGGGCGCGAGTTCCTCGATTCGCCGATCGCCGGCTTCCCGCTGACCGAGGGGTTCGACTCGGCCGAGAAGCGCATCGCGGAGATGGATCAGGGCGGCATCAGCCGCGGCGTGCTGTCGATGATCGGGCTCGGCATCGAGAACATGCCGCTCGAGATCTCGCTGCCGCTGCTGCGCGTCTATAACAACTCCGTCTCGCGCATGTGCCAGCAGTATCCCGACCGGTTCTCGGCGCTGGCGGCCATCCCCTACACCGACATGGATGCGGCGGTGGCCGAGTTCGAGCGCGCCATGGACCTGCCCGGCATGGTGGGCGCGCAGCTTCCCGGCGACGGGTTCCTGTCGCAGAAGCGCGCCGAGCGCTGGCGGCCCGTGTTCGAGGCGGCCAACCGCAGGCACGCGCACTTCCTGGTCCATTACGGCAAGCAGGCGAACGATCCCGACGCGCCGCGCCCGGACCTGTCCGACCTCGCCACGCCGCGCCGCGGCACGCTCGACATGCAGTCGCGCCTGTCGTCGGCCATGCTGACCTTCGTGATGACCGACTTCCTGAAGGACTACCCGAACGTGTCGGTGCAGACCCATAACCTCGGCGGCAACATCCCGCTCGAGGTGGAACGGCTGGACCACCGCCACATGATCTCGCACCCCGGCGAAGAGCTGCCGTCGAACAAGTTCCGCCACATGAAGATGGTGGTCGACTGCAACTCGTACGGGGCGCGCGGCATCGAGCTGGCGGTCTCGGTCTATGGCGCCGACAAGATCGTCGCCGGCACCGACGGCACGCTGTTCGGCATGGAGTGGACCGAGAAGGCGCTGCGCGAGGCCAACATCACCGAAGCCGATCGCGAAGCGATCCGCCACCTGAACGCCGAGCGGGTGCTGGCGCCCAACCTGCACAAGGAAGCGCGCGCGGCCGCCGAATAGCGCGCGCTCGCCGACGAGAACAACCGCCCCGGGCCCTGGCCCGGGGCGGTTTCGTTTCGGGCCGGTGCCGCGAATCGGGGCGCGGGCGCCAGGGACCGCGGGTTGCTATAACCTTCGCCATGGCCCGAACCCAGACCGACAGCTCGAGCGGCGCAATCCTGCGCGGCATCGTATGGATGCTGGCCGCGTCGTTCTTCTACGCGTCGGCGAGCGGCGTGGTGCGCTGGCAGGCTGCCCAGTACGACGCGCTCGAGCTGGTGTTCATCCGCAACGTGATGAGCGTGCTGGTGCTGGCGCCGATGATGTGGCGCGCGGGGCTGGCCGGCCTCGCTACGCGTCGTCTTGGCGCGCATGCGCTGCGCGCCGGGTTCTCGTTCATCGGCACGATGACGCTGTTCCTCGCGCTCGCGCACATGCCGATCGCCGACGTCAGCGCCATCATCTTCACCCAGCCGCTATTGACCATCCTGCTGGCGATCCTGGTTCTGGGCCAGGCGGCCGGGCCGCGCACCTGGATCGCCTGCGCCATCGGATTCGCGGGCGCTCTCGTCATATTGCGGCCGGGCTTCGCGCAGTTCAGCGCGGCGAGCCTGTTCGCGCTGGCCGCCGCCTTCACCTATGCGTGCGCGACGACAATGATCAAGTCGCTGTCGCGCACGGAATCGACGCTCGCGATCACCGTGTCGGTGAACGTGTTGATGCTGCCACTGTCGGCTGTCGCCTGCGTGTTCGTCTGGAAGACTCCGGCGTGGGTCGACCTGCCCGCCTTGTTCCTGCTCGGCGCGCTCTACGTCGCGGCGCAATGGTCGATCACCAAGGCGGTCGAGGCGGCCGACGCGCGGGTGGTGCAGCCGCTCGACTTCCTGCGCCTGCCCTGGGCCGCGGTGATCGGCTGGCTGATGTTCCGCGAGCTGCCCGACGCCTGGACCTGGGTCGGCGCGGCGGTGATCTTCGGCGCCTCGACCTACGTCATAAGGCGCGAGTCGGGCCGGCGCGCCGCGTAGTTCAGCTGCCGCGCGCGCCCATCGCCTCGAGCTCGTCGCGCAGCACCTTGCGGCGCGGCAGGATGGCGATCCAGGCGATGAAGCACAGCACCGCGCCGGCGGCGAGCGGCACCTGCAGCCCGAACCACGACGAGGCCGCGCCGATGATCAGCGCGCCGACCGCCGGCGCGCCGCGCCAGGTGAGGCCGTAGAGGCTCATGATCCGCCCGCGCATCGCACCTTCGACCGAGGTCTGGATCAGCATCTGCGAGCCGGTCGAGCAGATCGTGAGACACCCCGACACCACCACCACGCAGACAAGCCCGAACCCGTACCAGGGCGTCGTCGCGAAGGCGAACAGCGAGACCGACAGCACGACGACCGAGAACAGCACGATGCGCGTCATGCCCTCGACGCGGGCGTACTGGGCGATCAGGAACCCGGCGCTGAGCCCGCCCACTCCCGCCGCCGAGACCAGCATGGCGAGGCCGTGCGCGCCACGGTGATACACGGCGTCGGCAAGGCCCGGCATCATGTCGAGATAGGGCCGGGTGAACATGGCGAAGGCGATGACCAGCAGCAGCAGCGGCCCCACCGCCTTGTCGCGCGCGGCATGGGTGATGCCTTCCCAGGCGTCGGCGAACAGCCCGCCGCGCACGCCGGTCCGTCGCTCCTCGCGCAGCTCGCGAACGGCGAACACGGCCCACAGGAAGACGATGTAGCTCGCCGTGTTGAAGATGAAGGTCCAGTCGACCCCGACCTGGTCGATGATGACCCCGGCCAGTGCCGGGCCGAGGAACACCGAGAGCTGGAACAGGATGGAGTTGAGCCCGATCGCCGCCGCCATATCCTCGCGCGACACCAGGTTCGGCCCCATGGTGAGGCGCAGCGGCATCGACAGCGCCTGGCACACGCCGCCCAGCGCGACCAGCACCACCATCCAGGCCACCGTGATCTCATCGGTCACGACCAGCCCGGTGAGCACGATCGACTGCACGGCGTTGGCGACCTGGATCCAGCGGAACATGCGCAGCCGGTCCACCCGGTCGGCGAGCGCGCCCGCGATCGGCACCAGGAAGAAGATCGGCATCGCCTCGGCAGCGGACAGGATGCCGAGCCAATAGCCGGACCCGGTCATCTTCCACACCAGCCAGCCGATGCCGATGCGCTGCACCCAGTAGCCGATGGCCGAGGCGAAGCTGCCGATCACGTAGATGCGAAACTGCTTGTGGCGCAGGGCCCGGCCCATTCCCTGCGAGGCGAGGTAGCGCCAGGCGCGGGCGAGCGCGCTCACGGGGTCGCGGCGCCGGGGTCGGGTCGGGCGCGGACGCGCCGGCCGCTCTCGTGCCAGGCTAGGATAAGGATGGCGGCGCCTATGATCAGCCCGCCCGTCCAGGTTTCGAGCGTCGGCACCTCGGTGAATGCGACGAACCCGATCACCGCGGCCCAGGGCAGACGCAGGAACATGAATGGCTCGACGAAGCTGACGTCGAGCCAGCGGTAGGACCGCACGATGCACATATGCGCCGTGGTGCCGAGCACGCCGATCGCCACCAGCCGGGCGAGCGAGCCCCAATCCGGCCAGTGCCAGACGAACAAAGCCGGGACCAGCGTGATCGCCGCCATGAAGATGGTGACGTAGGCGACGATGGTGGCCGCGGAGTTGGTGTCCGAAAGCTCCTTGGCGAACAGCTTGGAGCCGGCGGCCAGCACCGACGAGCCCAGCACCAGCGCGACGCCGAACCCGATGGTGGTGAAGCCCGGCCGGGCGATGACGAGCGTGCCGACGATACCGCCGAGCGCTGCAAGCCAGCGCGCCGGCCCCACCCGCTCGCGCAGGAACAGGCTCGCCCCGAACGCCACGCAGATGGGGGTGGCGAGGGTCAGCGCGCTCGCCTGGGCCAGCGGAATCAGCGAGAGCGCGGTAAACCAGCACAACATCGAACCCGAGTTGCACACGCCGCGCATGGCGTGCAGCCCGATCCGGTCGGTCCTGAGCGCCGAGAGGCCGCGTCGCGCCAGCCACGGGATGAAGATGATGAAGCCGAAGAGGTTGCGGAAGAACGCGATCTCGAACGGGTGGATGTCGTGCGACACGCCGCGCACCAGCGCATGCATGCTCGACAGGAGCGCGGTCCCCAGCACGATCAGCGCGAAGCCCTGCACCCCGAAACCGGGCATGGCGACGCGGATGCTGGCAAGTCGGGTCATGGGCGGCGGATGCGCAATTCGCGGGAAAAGGGCAGGATGACAGGACTGTAACATCCCGCCAATCGCCTCGGCTATGGGCGATCGGGCCAGGTCGCGGTAGAAGAGGCCCGCTAAGAGGGAGAAAGCGATGAAGTATCTCGACGTGAAGGGCACGCGCTTTCCCGCCATCGGCTTCGGCACGTCCGGGCTGCACGGCACCACCTGCACCGGCATGGTCCGCCGCGCCCTCGAGATGGGCTACCGCCACATCGACACGGCGCGCGTCTACGGTAACGAGGAGGAGGTCGGCGACGGCATCCGCGAGGCCGGTCTGCCGCGCGACGAGGTGTTCCTTGTCACCAAGGTCTGGCGCACCAACCTGCGCCCGAGCGAGGTGCGGCGTTCGGCCGAGGAGAGCCTCGCAGCGCTCGGCACGGACTATGTCGACTGCCTATTGATCCACGCGCCGAACGCAGCCGTGCCGATGGGCGAGACGCTGGGCGCCTTCGCCGCGTTGAAGGCCGAGGGCAAGATCCGCCATATCGGCGTCAGCAACTTCTCGGCCGCGCAGATGCGCGAGGCGGTGGAGACGCACGGCGCGGAAATCTTCTGCAACCAGATCGAATACAATTTCACCACCGACCGGTCGGAGCTGCTGGACTATATGCGCCGCGACGGCTCGGTCCTGGTCGCGCACCGTCCGCTCGGGCGCGGCTCGCTGACCGACCACCCGGTTCTGGCGCGCATCGGCCGCACGCACGGCAAGTCGGCGTCGCAGATCGCAATCGCCTGGCTGGTGCGCCAGGAGGGCGTGGCCGCCATCCCGCGCACCTCGCGCGAGGCGCACGCCCATCTCAACCTCGAGGTGTTCGACGTTCCGTTCAGCGACGCCGAGCTGGACGAGATCGCACGGCTGGGCGCCGCGGCCTGACGCCGCCTCAGCGTTTCTTCGGCACGATCACGGCGTCGACCGCGACGGCGCCCTTGCCCTTCTCGCCCACGATGAACGGATTCACGTCGATCGACTCGAACCGGTCGGCGTTGGCGGCGGCGAGGAAGGAGAGCCGGACCAGCGCCTTGGCGATGGCGTCGGTGTCGGCCGGCTTCTCGCCGCGCGCGCCGGCCAGCAGCGCATGTCCCTTGATCTCGCGGATCATCGACCGCGCCTCGTCCAGCCCGATCGGGGCGAGGCGGAACGCGACGTCCTTGAACACCTCGACGAAGATGCCGCCGAGCCCGAACATCACCACCGGCCCGAGCGCCGGATCGTTGTGCGCGCCGAGGATGCATTCGACGCCGCCTGCGATCTGCTTCATCGCGACCACGCCGTCGATGCGCGCCTTGGGCGCCGCCTTCTTCGCCCGCGCGACCAGGGCGCGGTAGGCCTTCTCCGCCGTCGCGCGCGAATCGATGCCGAGCATCACCCCGCCCATCTCGGTCTTGTGGATGATGTCGGGCGAAGCGATCTTGAGCACCGCCGGGAACTTGAACGCGGCGCAGGCCTTCGCCGCCGCGTCGGCGGTTTCGCACAGGCGATGCGGCACGACGGGAACGCCCACCGCCTCGAGGATACCGAGCGCCTCGGCCTCGCCCACATTCCCGTCCGGCAGGCGCGGCAGCGATTTCGGCAGCGCCGGCGCGGTCGCGCCCTTGCGCTTCCACGCCTTGGCGAAGCCGTGCAGCGCGCCGATCACGCGGATCGCGCGGTCGGCATCCTCGAACACCAGGAAGCCCTGCGCCTCGGTCCATTCACGGATGGCGGTCGAGCACACCGCCGACATGACCATCACCTTGTCGGGGTGGCGGTCGCGGATCGGCTTCAGGCTCTCGATCACGCCCTTGTAGAACGGCTCGTTGGTGCCCATGGTCGAGCCGAACACCACGACCGAAGGCAGCTTCCCGTCCTCGACCAGAACGTCCATGAACTTTGGGAACAGGTCGGGCATGCCCGACCACATGCCCGTCGTGTCCAGCGGGTTGCGCGTCGCCGCGTAGGGCACGTAGGAGCCGATCTTCTCCTGCGCCGCCTTCGGCAAAGCCGGCAAGGTAATGCCGACCTCAGAAGCCGCGTCGGCCATGATGACGTTGGCGCCGCCGGAGATCGAAATCGTGCCGACGTCAGGCGAGGCCGGGAAGCGGCCGGCGCAGCACGCCGCCGCCACGTCGATCAGCTCGCTGATGGTCGCGGCGCGATAGGCGCCGTACTGCTTGAACAGCGCGTCATAGGCGGTGTCGGAGCCGACCAGCGAGCCGGTGTGCGAGGACGCTGCCACCGAGCCGACGGCGGACCGCCCGACCTTGAGCACGATCACGGGCTTTTCGGCGCGGCGCGCCTTCTCCAGCCCCTCGACGATCGAGTCCTTGTCGCGCGCGCCTTCGAGATAGGCAAGGATCACACGGGTCTGCGGGTCGTCGGCCAGATAGCTCAGCACCTCGCCGAACTCGACGTCGGCCTCGTTGCCGGTCGTCACCCAGGACGAGACCGCGAGACCGCGGAACTTGGCGAGCGTGTAGGCGTGCATGCCGAACGCGCCGGACTGGCTGACGATCGACATCGGGCCCAGCGTCGGAAAGCCGAAGGACGGGTCGAGGAAGCCGGCCGCGAAGGTCGCGTAGAATTTGTGGCCCACGTCGAACACGCCGAGGCAGTTGGGCCCGACGATGCGCATGCCGGACTCGCGCGCGATCGCGGTCATCCGTTGCTGGCGCTTCACCCCCTCGCCGCCGATCTCGGACATGCCGGCCGAGACGCAGACGACCGAGCGGACACCGGCTTCGGCGCATTCGGTCAGCGCCTCCTCCACCGCCTGGGCGGGGATCGCCATGAAGGCGCAGTCGATCACCTCGTTCACGTCGCGCACCGACGGGTAAGCCGGCAGGCCCTGCACCTGGGCCGCGCCCTTGTTGATCGGGTAGACCCGCCCGTCGTAGCCCGAGGCCTTGGCGAGGGCGAGCGGACGGCCGCCGACCTTCTGGGCATCGGTCGAGGCGCCGACGATGGCGAAGGATTTCGGCTCGAAGAACGGCCGGAGCGACGAGAGGTCTGGACGAGCGGACACGTTTCCCCCAATGCGGCTTGTTTGCGTCATCTTATGACTTTTCGGCCCCGCCCGCGCAAGCGAGGGGGGCGGCGCAGCACGAACGGAGGCCTAATACGATCGACCTGGGAGGGCGTCAGGTTTTGCAGCCGGCGCAGAGAAGCTCTATCATCGGCCAAATGCCCAGCGAGAGGGACAGACCATGATCGAACCCCGCGTGATTGCGATCCGAAGCGCCGAGCTCGGCGTGCCCAGCCTGAAAACCGCCAGCCGGTTCTACCAGGACGTCTGGGGCCTGGCCCCGGTCGCCGGCGAGGGGGCCACGCAGTATCTGCGCGCGACCGGCCCCGAGCATCACATCGTCAAGCTGGAGGAGCGCGCGCGCCCCGAGCTGATCCGCGTCAACTTCGCGGCGGCCGACAAGGCGTCGGTCGACGCGCTGCACGCCCGCGCCCAGGCCAAGGGAGTGGAGATCGTCGCCGCGCCGGCCGTGATGGGCGGGCCCGCCGGCGGGTACGGCTTCACCTTCCGATCGAAGAACGGGCTCGACTTCTCAATCTCGTGCGACGTCGCCGGCCACGGCAACGCCGAGGACGCCGACGACCGGCCGCGCAAGATCAGCCACGTGGTACTGAACTCGAGCGACACCGAGAGCGACGACGCGTTCTTCATGGACACGCTGGGCTTCCGTCTGTCGGACGATTCCGGCGTGATGCATTTCTTCCGCTGCATGTCGGACCACCACTCGGTCGCCATCGCGCGGTCGAAGTATAACGGGCTCAACCACATCGCCTATGAGGTGCCCGACATCTACGCACTGATGCGCGGCGTCGGTCGGCTGAAGCGCAAGGGCTTCGAGATGGGCTGGGGCGTCGGACGCCACGGGCCGGGCAACAACGTGTTCGGCTATTGGGTCGAGCCGTCGGGCTTCGTTGTCGAGTACACGACCGAGGTGCAGCAGATCGACGAGGACGACTACACCCCCGGCACACCCGAGGCCTGGAAGGCCTACTGGGAATCGATCGGGATGGGGCGCGGCGGCGCCAATTGCCGCTGGGGCCTGGCGACCACCCAGTCCGAGCAGTTCCACCGCGCCATGATGGGCGAACTGCACCCCTACGCGTGGAACCCGGACGCATAGCGCGAGCTCGCGTCGGCTCGAATTTCGCGGCGGGCGGGGCGCAGCCCGGCCCCTGCCATTTCGGCGCGCCCGGCCTGCGACCTTCCACGCCTTGCCCGACCGCGCCGGGCCGCCTATTCTCGCGCCAAAGCGGGCGCCAGCCCCAGATCAACGAAAGAGGGAGACGGACATGCGTGTTCATCCTGGTATCGGCACACGCGGCCTTGCGGCGGGCGCGATCGCGGCGGGGCTTTGCGCATGGCTTGGCACGGGGGTGGCCCAGCCGGCGGCGGCGCAGGAGGTTTCGCTGCGCCTTCACACCCACGTGCCGCCGGTCTCCGCCTCGTTCAAGAACCTGAAGGCGTGGGCGGCCGACGTCACCAAGGCCTCGGGCGGCAAGATCAAGATCACGGCATTCGGCTCGAACCAGCTCGGCGGCAAAGCGGCCGACATCTACGACCAGGTCGCGCAGGGCGTTGTCGATATCGGCTGGACGCTGCCGGGCTACCTGCCCGGCCGGTTCCCGAACATCGAGGTATTCGAGCTGCCGTTCGTCGGCGGTGCGCCGTCCTACGTAGCGCCTGCGGTGATGGAGTTCTACCAGGACTACCTGAAGGACAAGGAATTCAAGGACACGCATGTGCTGGTGCTGCACGCGGGCGGCCCGTTCGTGCTGCACACCAAGTCGAAGCCGGTCCGTACGCTGGCCGACCTGAACGGGCTGAAGGTGCGCGCCTCCTCGCGCCTGACCAGCGACATCGTGAAGGCGCTGGGCGCGACCCCGGTGGTGATCCCTGGCATCAACATCGCGGAAGACATGATCCGCGGCGTGATCGACGCGGCGCTGCTGCCCTGGAATATCGCCCTGCCCATCCACATGGTGGACACCGCGAAGTTCCACACCGAGGCGAACCTGACCCAGCCCGTGCTGGCGCTGGTCATGAACAAGGAGAGCTACGCCAAGCTTCCCGCCGCCGAGAAGGCCGTCATCGACAAGGAGTCGGGCGTGTCGATGGCCAAGGTGTTCGGCCAGAAGTGGCAGCACGACGACCTGCCGGGTGAGAACAAGGCCAAGAAGCTGGGCCACGAGATCATCAAGATCGGCGGCGCCGAGGAGGAGAAATGGAAGCAGGCGACCGCGCCGGTGGTCGAGGCCTGGGTGAAGGCGCGCGATGCGGCGGGCGATCCCGGCCACAAGTATCTCGAGGCCGCGGAGAAACTGGTCGCGAAGTACAAGGGGGCGATGTAGGCCCGCAACGCGTCGATGGCTGAGGACGGCGCCGCGCCGCGCGCCGGGGGCGGCGGGCCGGAGCGGCAGCCCCCCGGCCCCGGCGGACCGCTGGCACGCTTCGCCGAACGCGTGACCCTGCTGGCCGGGCTGGTGCTGACCGGGATGGCGCTGCTGGTCGTGGCCAGCGTCGCCGGGCGATACCTGTTCAACGCACCGATCATCGGCGATTACGAGATCGTCGAGACGGCAGGCGCGGTGGCCGTGTTCCTGTGCCTGCCCTACACCCACCTGACCGGCTCGAACATCGTCGCCGAGTTCTTCACCAACGCACTGCCCGACCGCCTTCGCGACCGCATGGACACGGTGCACGACCTGATCTTCGCCGCGGTGGCAGCGCTCTTCACCTGGCGGCTCGCCCTCGGCGGCATGCACCAGTACGAGACACACGGCACGACGGCGCTCCTCGCCATCCCGGTCTGGATGGCCTACACGGTGGCCGTCGCCGCCATGGCGCTGCTCTGCGTCGTTTGCATCGTGCGATTTGTCGCTGGCATCCGCCGGTTCGGCCGATGACCCACTACGATCTCGCCATCGAGGTCTTCGTCCTCTTGATGGTGCTGATCGCGCTGCGCATGCCCGTCGCCATCGCGATGTTTATTGCAGGCAGCCTGGGCTATGCGCAGATCACGGGATGGAAGGCGCTGCTGGTGTTCATGCAGACGGCGCCCTATTCGCAGGTGGCGCATTACGAGTTGACCGTCATTCCGCTGTTCCTGCTGATGGGCCAGATCGCGACCCATGGCGGGCTGAGCCGCGCGCTGTACCGCGCCGCGCGCGCCTGGGTCGGCCACTACCCGGGCGGAATTGCGATAGCGACGATCGGCGGCTGCGCAGCGTTCGGCGCGATCTGCGGCTCGTCGGTCGCGACCGGCGCGACCATGGCAACGGTCGCCCTGCCCGAGATGAAGCGCTACGGCTATTCCGGCGCGCTGGCGACCGGCGCGCTTGCCGCGGGGGGCACGCTCGGCATCCTCATCCCGCCCTCGATCATCCTGGTGATCTACGCGATCCTGACCGAGCAGGCGCTGGGCAATTTGTTCCTCGCCGCGGTCATCCCCGGCGCAATAGCAACGGCGGGCTATGCGCTGGCCACGCTGGTCTATGCCCGGATCAACCCCGCGGCGGCGCCGACCGCCGAGCGTTTGCCCTGGCGCGAGCGGATCGGAAGCCTCGGCGCCGTTTGGCCGGTCGCGGCGATCTTCCTGATCGTGGTCGGCGGCATCTATCTCGGCGTGTTCACCCCGACCGAGGGCGCCGGCATCGGCGCGACGGCGACCGGTGTGTTCGCCTGGGCGCTCGGCGGACTCGACCGCGCCGGGTTCCGCCTGGCGATCCTCGAGACGGCGAAGCTGACCGGCATGATCTTCATCATCCTGATCGGCGCGGCCTTCTACGCCTCGTTCCTCGCCTTGTCGCAGACGCCGCAGGCGCTGGCCGAGTGGATCGGCGATTCGGGCTTCGCGCCGATGCAGGTGCTGATCGCCATGGTGTTCGTCTACCTGCTGCTCGGCTGCGTGATGGACGGCCTGCCGATGATCCTGCTGACCGTGCCGGTGTTCTTTCCGATCATCCAGCAGATGGATTTCGGCCTGACGCCCGAGGGGCTCGCCGTCTGGTTCGGCATCCTGGTGGTGATCGTGACCGAGGTCGGGCTGATCACCCCGCCCATCGGGATCAACGTCTACGTCATCAACTCGCTGGCGCCCGACGTGAAGCTGACCGACACGTTTCGCGGCGTGCTGCCATTCTTCCTGAGCGACATCGTGCGCATCGCGATCATCATCGCCCTGCCGGTCACGTGCACCTGGCTGCCGGGGCTGACCTAGCGTCCCGAATCCGAAGTTCGTCGTCGCTTGGGTCAACATCGAACGAACTTCGGATTCGATCAGGACACTAGGTCACCAACTCATAAAGGGGATTCACATTTGTAGCGAACAGTGATTCAAGTTCCTCGATGGAGGAGCCGTGATGCACAAGCGCCGCTACGAACTGACGGACTTTGAATGGTCGATCATCGAGCCTGTGTTGCCGAACAAGCCGCGCGGCGTTCCGCGAGCCGACGACCGGCGGGTTTTGAACGGCATCTATTGGCGTCTGAGGACGGGGTCGCCCTGGGCCGACATTCCGGAGCGCTACGGGCCGGCGACGACCTGTTACAACCGCTTCGTCCGGTGGCGGAAGATCGGCGTGTGGGATCGGGTTTTCGAAGCCGTTTCCAAGGCTTACGACGGCGACCTGCAAATGATCGACTCCTCGTCCATCCGCGTCCATCAGCACGCCGCCAACGTCAAAAAGGGGGTCCGGAAACCGCCGCTGGGGACGTCCCTGGAACCCGATGCATGGGGCGCTCGCGGGGCGGACTGACCACCAAGATCCACGCGCTTGTCGATGCCAACGGCCTGCCCGTCTCGCTCAAGCTTTCCGAGGGCCAAGCCCATGACGGCAAGAGCGCGGCCGACATGCTGACGAACCTCGGCCCCGGACAGATCCTTCTGGCCGACCGCGCTTATGACAGTGACGCCTTGCGCGCCGAGATCGAGAAGCAGGGCGCCTGGGCCAACATCAAACCCATGCCGGGGCGCGTCCGCATCCCGGCCTTCAGCGCCTTCCTCTACCGCTATCGCAACCTCGTCGAGCGCTTCTTCAGCAAGCTCAAACACTTCAGGGCAGTCGCAACCCGCTACGACAAGCACGACGCCAACTACCTCGCTCTCATCAAGCTCGCCGCCGTCAGAATATGGATGCGGTTTATGAGTCGGTGACCTAGGACGCGATTGAGTCTAGTGTGGTTATGGATTTGAAGTTCGCTTCGGCACCCGCCACAAGCAATGTTGCGAACTTCTAATCCACCACACTAGGGAGGACGCCATGGCTGGACCGAACCGCATCGACGTGCACCACCACGTATGGCCGCCGATCTATCTGAAGGTGGAATTGGAGCGCATGGCCGGAACGGTCATCAACTGGGACTTCGTCTCGCGCTGGACGCCCAACATGTCGGTCGAGGCGATGGACCGGAACGACGTGGCAGTCACGGTGAATTCGGTCTCGACACAGCACGTCCATCCCGACGACGCGGACGGCGACGCGGCCTTCGCGCGCGAGTGCAACGAGTTCAACGCGAAGCTTTCGGCCGACTACCCCGGCCGGTTCGGCTCGTTCGCGCTGCTGCCTCTGCCGCATGTCGACAAGTGCCTGGCCGAGATCGAGTACGCTGCCGGCACGCTGAAGTGCGACGGGTTCAAGATGCAGACCAACTACATCGACAAATGGCCGGGCGATCCCGCCTTCGCGCCCGTATTCGACGAGCTGAACCGGCGCAGGGCCGCGGTGTTCTTCCACCCGCACACCCCGCCCGTGTGCATGGGCCTGCTGCCGGGCGTCAACGAGCCGCTGATGGAATACCCGTTCGATACGACCCGCGCGATCGCGAGCCTGCTGTTTTCGGGAACGATCGCGCGCTGCCCGGATATCAAGTTCATCTTCGCCCATGGCGGCGGCACCATGCCGTTCCTCGCCAACCGCATCGGCGGTCTGGTGCGAATGCGGCCGGAGCTGAACGCGCTGCTGCCCAACGGCATCGCGCACGAGATCCGGAAGCTCTATTTCGACGTGGTCAGCGTGACCAACCGGCCGGCCTGGGCGGCGCTCGGCGCGTTCATGGACCCGTCTCATTTGCTGTTCGGCACCGACATCCCCTACATGACGTTCGAGGCGGGGCTGAAGGAACTGGGCGAGATGGAACCGTCTGCCGACACGCGCACGGCGATCGAGCACGACAACGCCGTTCGCATCATGCCGAGCCTCGCGGAGAAGATACCGGGGTAGGCGACTTAGCGGAGCAACCGTTGTTCCAACAGGGATTGCATGTCCCGACGGCCGTCGAGGATGCAATAGATAACGACGCGACCGTCGTTGACGGTATAAATGAGGCGGTAAGGCTTGTAGTGAACCTCTCGAAACTCGGCGATTCCGAGGGCTCGCAATTCGGCCGGTATATTTCCGCGCTCGGGAAATTCTGCGAGCGACGCACAGACGCGCGTTAGCTCTGACACAACAACGTTGGACCGCTCGACGGAGTCGTGTTCGGCGATATAGCTATAGATGTTTTCGAGGTCGCGTTCAGCCACTTGGGTGAAGGCAACGTCGTACACTATGGGTTTCACCCGCGTTTAGACACTCCGGGACTAATTACCGCCCCGCGTACGGTTAGCCCGCGAAGCGGCCTCCCTCAGACCGTCGCGCCCCATCGTGATTTGCCGCTTGAAGTTGTCGCGCACTGCCCGCCAGTGACGTTCGTCTCTGGGGTTGTTTGCCGCTGCTCGTTTCGCCTCAGCTTGATCCCTTTGGAGTTCTTTCTCCACCAACCAGTCGGCATCTGTGAGCGTCGTTTGTCCTCCCATAGCGTCAGGAGCCCCCTTTTGCTTTACGACGCTCGTGCGGATGCGGGCGAAGACCTCGGCCGCTGGCCTGACGCGGCCCTCCTCGACGTCCCTTTTTCCAAGCGCGAGTATCTTTAGCAGGGCCAGCGTCTCCTGCGTCTGTTCGTAGCTGTCGATATCCTGCAGTACAGCCCTTGCTTCGCCATTCAGCGTCACGATGACTGGGTCGTCACCTTCAGACAGCCCGCGAATGACATCAGGAGCATGGGCCTTGAGATAGCTGATTGGCTTGATACGACCCGAAAGTTTCATCGATGACCTCGCTGTCAGACTGAATTCGAACCGAATTTAGCCCCATTGACGCCGTTGGGCAAGCCACTACGCCCCCATCGGAATGCATCGACCAGTGGAGAAGCTGATTCAAGCGAACGCCTTCGGCGCACCGACAACGGTGGGCACGCCGGTCGCGGCGATCACCATGGCGAGCGTCGTGTAGAACCCGGCGACGTTGAGGAGCTCGACCAGCGCCACCTCGCCCAGTGCCTTCTCTGCGGCCGCATAGGTCGCGTCGGAGATCGCGCGCTTGTCATAAAGCTCGGTCACCAGCTCGTAGACCGCCGCGTCGGTCGTGTCATCGAGCGCGGGACGCTTTCCGGTGCGGATCGCCTCGATCTGGTCGGGCGCGAGCCCGGCCTCCTTCGCCCGCGCCTGCTGCGCCGCCCACATGTACTCCGCCCGCCAGTGCCGCGCGGTCAGCAGTACGGCGATCATCAGGGTCCGCAGCGGCACCGAGGTCTCGCCGCGCAGATAGTCGCCATAGGCCGCGGCGAGCGCGCAGAGCTTCGGGTTGCGGATGATCTGCGCCCACGGCCCGCGGATCACGCCCGAGCGCTTGCCGGCGATCGCCTCGGCGAGGGTGAGCTGCTCCGGCGTCATGGTCTCGGCCGTCATCAGGCCCATGCGCGCCATGGTCAGGCTCCGAACGGGTTCGGCGCAGTGTCGGGGCGCGGCTCGATCCCCGTCGTGCGCACGACCGAAGCGACGATCGAGTAGAACCCGGCGACGTTCAGGATCTCGATCAGCCCGCCCTCGCCCAGCGCCGCAACTGCGGCGTCGTAGGTGGCGTCGGACACGCCCTTGTTCGCGTAGAGGTCGTGAAACAGCTCGTAGACGGCCTTTTCCTTCGGATCGGCGAAGCTGGGCGTCGTGCCCTTGCGGATCGCCTCGATCGCAGCCTCGGGCACGCCCGCCGCCTTGGCGCGCGGCGACTGCGCATTCCACACATAGGCGGCGTTCCAGTGCCGCGCCGCCATGATGACGGCGAGCTGCACGAGGTTGAGCGGCAGCGACAGCTCGGTGCGGAACAGGTCGGAATAGGCGGCGGCCTTCTCGGCGAGCTTCGGGCTGCGCAGCATGTGCGCCCACGGGCCCTGGATTTCGCCGCCGCGCGTGGCGACGATCTTCTCGCCCAGCGCGCGTGTCGCGGCGTCGAACTCGTCGGCAGTCTTCTCCCGCATGCGGGCCATGGACGTCTCCTTTACCTGGTTATTCGGGCTCGTTATTCGGGCAGCGGCAGCTTGCCGCCGGGCACCGGCGCCTCGAACGTCACCAGCACCATGGCGATCATGGCGTAGAAGGTGGCGATGGTCACCAGCTCGATCACCATGTCGCGGCCGAGCGCGGCCTCGGCGGCACTATAGGTGGCATCGGATACGCGCTTGTTCTCGTAGAGCTCGGTGGTGAGTGCGTAGACGATGCGGTCCTTGTCGTCGGCAAAGCTCGGCCGCTTGCGCGCCTTGATCGCCTCGACCACCGCCTGGGGCACGCCGGCATCGAGCGCCTGCTGTTCGTGGGCGAACCATTCGTACTGTGCCGTCCAGTGGCGCGCGGTGACCAGGATCGCGAGCTCGGACAGGCGGCGCGGCACGGACGTGCCCTCGCGCAGGAAGTTGCCGACGGCGTTCGCACGCTCCACGAGGTCCGGGTTGCGGATCCAGATCGCGAACGGGCCGCGCAGCACGCCATGGCGCGTCGCGGCGATGTCATGGGCGAGCTTGCGCTGGCGCTCGGTCATGTCCTCCGGCGAGAGATCGGGAATGCGGGCCATCGCTTCCTCCGTTCGTTTTTTGGCGTCAGGACGCGGTTTCGCGCGCGGCCGCCTGGAACGCGGCGCGCACTTCGACCGACGAGCCGATCTGAACAACCACCCCCGCAAGGATCTGCAAAGGCGTCGATTTGCGTCCCCAGCGCCGGCCGGACATGGCCTTGCAGATGCGCGCGACCAGCTCGGCGTCGGCCTCGAACAGGGTCGCGCCTGGCGGGGAGTCGGAATCGTAGACGCGGCGGATCACCAGCGCGCCGTCGGCCACCGTCAGCCCGACCCGCTCACCATTGTCGAGCACGATCTCCGCGTAGGGCGGCCCGGCCGCGTCGCGGAAGACGGTGATCGCGCCCAACCGCCGCTCAGTCGATCTCGTAGTTCTGACCGAAATTGTGCGGCGTCGGTGGGCCCCACAGATAGAGCGAGTCCTCGGCCGGCCAGTCGCGCGCATCCCACTCGGCGCCGTCGGGGATGACGTCGATGTCGCAGAAATACTCGGCCAGGCTGTTCCACGGGTCGCGGATATAGTGGAAGAAGTTGGAACCGAGCACGTGCCGGCCGAATCCCCACCCGTCGTGATAGCCTTTATCCATAAGCCGCGCGGCGCCCATTTCGATCTCGTCGATCGTGCCGACCTCGAAACTGACATGGTGCAGCCCGACCTGCGGCGATTCCAGAAGCGCCAGGACATGGTGGTCCGACGGCGGCGCGGTGTGCAGGAAGGCGATGATGTCGCCCGACCGGTCGGACAGCCGCATGCCGAGAATCTTTGTGTAGAACTCGAGCTTCTTCGGCACGCTTGGGGTAAAGACGATGGTGTGGCCGAGTCGGCGCGGCTTGACCGAGATGTCGCGGCCCGGCGCGCCGCGCGCGTTCAGACGGCCGTAATGGCCGGGCGTGTTGATGACCCAGGGCAGGTCGGTACGCGCGGGCCTGGCGTCGGCCGCCTTGACGTTGACCAGCATCCCATCCGGGTCGTGGAACCACAGCCCCTCGGCCTCGGGCCCCATCTCGTTAGGCGGGTCGAGCAGCCGGACGCCGGCCACCTCCAGCTTCTTTTGCATCTCGGCCAGCTCGTCGGCCTTTGTGCCGAAGCAGAGATGGTGCAGCCGCTTGCGCTTGGTACCCTCGACCAGGACGATCTGGTCCTGGTCGCGCCCCTCGCAGCGCATGGCGATCGAGGCGCCCCGCTCGACCGGAGCGAGGCCGAACGCCTGGTAGAAGGTGCGACCGACGGTAGCGTCGGGCACGGCGAGCGCAACGTGCTGGAGCGAGCGAATGGGCATGAAATCCTCCCTCGGAAGGCGCAGTCCGGGCGAGATTAGAGCAACCCTTCGTCCCGCGAAAGCCCGGCCCGGCGACGGGATTCGTCGACCCCGCCCGTGTACGAAGGCAGCGGACATTACGAAAATCCAAGGAGAGTAAGATGCGTAACGCCAGCAAGGGGTTGATCGCAGCCGCCGCCGTCGCGCTTGCCGTCTCGGGCGGTTTCGCCATCGCGCAGGAAGCGACCCCGCCCGCCGGGCCCGGGGCAGGCCCCGATCGCGTGATGGGCCCCCCCCACGACCAGCGGGGCGACCATCGCGGCCCGCCCCACCGCCGTGGAGAGCGGTTCGTCCGCTTCCTCGACGCCAACCATGACGGCAAGGTCAGTCTCGACGAGATCAAGGGCGAGGAAGGCCGGATCTTCCAGCTTGCCGACGTGGACGGCGACGGGACCCTTTCGCCCGACGAGTTCCGCCGCCGCGGCATGCTGCTGATGCAGCTTCGCGCGACCACCCTGTTCGACCTTCTCGACGCCAACGGCGACGGGAAGTTGACAAAGGCGGAAATCGAGACACCATCGGAGCGATGGTTTGCACGCTACGACAAGAACAACGATGGGTTCCTCGACCCGGACGAGCTGGGGCAGCTCATGGGTCCGCGGGGTCGCCGCTAGCGGCCGCGGTCGCGGAAGGCCGGGTCCGTCGCGCATGTCCGCCCCCCGGCACGCGGCGGGCCCGCTCGCCCTCTCGTCGACGCTGATGACCCCGGACTCCGGGCCTCCGGCGGACGATTCCGACGACGCGCTGGTCGGCCGCATCGCGCTGGGCGACCAGCGCGCCTGGGTCGCGGTCGTCGACCGGCACGCCAACGCGATCCTCGGCTGCGCGTGGCGCATCCTGGGCGACCGGGCCGAGGCCGAAGACGTCTCGCAGGAGACGTTCGTGCGGCTGATGGCCAAGGCCGATGGCTGGCAGTCGGGCGGGCCGAAGCTGCGCACCTGGCTGTATCGCGTGGCGGTCAATCTGTGCATCGACCGCCGCCGCGCCAAGCGGACGGAGCCTCTCGAAGAGATCGAGTTGCGCCCCGACCCCAGCGCGGACGAGCCTGCGGTGCGACGCCGGCTCGACTTGACCCGTTCGGTGGGGCGCGCGCTTTCCGTCCTGCCTGAGCGCCAGCGCACGGCGCTGACGCTGGTTCACTTTCAGGGCCTCAGCAATATCGAGGCCGCGGACGCGCTGGATGTCAGCGTGGAGGCGTTGGAATCCCTGCTCGCCCGTGCGCGCCGTGCGATGCGCGTGACGCTCGAGCCGGACCGCGCCGATCTTCTTGGAGACCTGTGATGACGACGCAAGACATGACCCTCGAGCGGTTGGAAGCGGTGTTCGCCGCCTATGGCGCCGCGCCGGCCCGTTGGCCGGAAGACGAGCGTGAGGCAGTCGAGGCGCTGATCGCCCGATCCGACCGCGCTCGCGCGGCGCTGGCCCAGGCGGCCCATCTCGACCGGCTGCTCGACGCCGCCCCGGCGGCGCCAGACAGCGACGTGCTGGCCGCGCGGCTTCGCGCGATGATGGCCGACGACGAAAAGGCGGCTTCGGTGATCCCGTTCCGGCCGCGGACGCGGCCGGCGGCGGCCCGTCCGTGGCACGCTTCGGGCCTGGCGCGCGCCGCGGTGTTTGCGCTGGCCGTGGTCGGCGGAATCGGCATCGGCGTCGCCGTGCCCGATGAACAGCTCCTCTACCCGACCGCGACGACAGAGCAGGATACCCCGCAACCCGCCGATACCGTCTCGCTGACGAGTTCGGAAAACGACCTGCTGGCCGGGTATGACGGCACGCTGGACGGCACCGATGCGGGCGATTTTGCCACCGACGACACGGTCTCCGGCACCCCGGTGCTGGCCTCGCTGATGCAGACCGGCGCGCCCGGCTTCGCCACCGTGACCTATGTCGAGGATCCGAGCGACGTCGAGGGCATGGCCCTGGCCGCCCTGCCGCTGCAGTAGGGCGGCTGGCCCCGCCGGCCAAATAATGTAGAGTCCGGTCACCACCAACCGGCGGGCAGGACGATGTCGGATCGAACGTTTCGGGTAATTGTCGTGGGTGCGGGCATCTCGGGCCTGTTCATGGCCGAGAAGCTCAAGCGCGCGGGCATCGACTTCGTGGTCTACGAGAAGTCGGACGAGGTCGGCGGCACCTGGCGCGACAATACCTATCCCGGCCTGTTCGTCGACGTGCTGTCGCGCCAGTACGAGTTCCCGTTCCAGCCGAACTATGACTGGTCGCGCAAATACGCGCCGCAGCCCGAGATCCTGGCCTACATCAAAAAGGTCGCGGCGGACCGCGGCCTGCGCAAGTTCATCCGGTTCAATACCGAGATCGCCGAGGCGCGCTACGCCGACGGGCGCTGGCGCATCGCCACGACGACGGGCGAGACCGACACGGCCGACGTCTATATCGCGGCGACCGGCTTCCTCAACACCCCGACCTATCCCAGCATCGAGGGGCGCGACACGTTCGCGGGCCCGTCCTTCCACTCGGCGCGGTGGGACCATTCGATCCCGTACAAGGGTCGGCGCTGGGGCGTGATCGGCGCCGGCTGCAGCGGCATCCAAATCACCGAAGCGCTGGCCTGGGAGGAGGCCGAGGTCACCCAGTTCATCCGCCGGCCGCAATGGATCCATATCCGCGAGAACCCGCCCACGACGCTGCTGGAGCGCATCTGGCTGCGCTTGCCCGGGGCCTATCGCGCGCGCCAGAAAAAGCTGTGGGAATTCATCATCAAGGGCGACCGCTGGCGGCTGAAGCCCGGCGCGGCGCGCGAGGCGATGCAGCGCGAGTTCGCGAGCTATCTCGACGCGATCGAGGACCCGGAGCTGAAGAGGAAGCTCACCCCATCCTTCCATCTCGGCTGCACGCGCATCCCGAAATCGGACCAGAACTACTATCAGGCGGTGCAGCGCCCGAACGTCCATCTCGAGTTCGGCCGCATCAAGCGCATCGTGCCGAAGGGCATCGAGCTGGAGGACGGCCGGGTCGTCGAGCTCGACGTACTGGTCTACGCGACCGGGTTCGATGCGCACGCCTATATGCGCCCGATGAACGTGATCGGGCAGAACGGCGTGACCATCGCCGAGATGTGGAAGGACAAGATCTATTCCTACGGCGGCATTGCCCTGCCCGGCTTCCCCAACATGTTCATGCTGTACGGGCCGTTCAGCCCGGTGAACAACGTGCCGGTGCCGATGGGGCTGGACCAGGAGATCGGCGCGGTCATGAAGCTGATCGAGCTGGCGCGCGACCGCCACGTCGCCATCGCACCGACCGAAGCGGCGACCGAGAAGTTCCTCGCCCGGCTCGACGAGGCGTTCCCCGAGACGGTCTGGGTCGGCTGCAAGAACTGGTATTCCGACCAGGCCGGCCGGCCGATCCTCTGGCCCCTGCCGCAGAACGAGCACAAGGACTTCTTCGAGCAGCTGCCCGCCGACGAGCTCGAGCTCACGCCGGTCGCACGGGAAGGCGTCGCAGCCGAATAGGGACCCCTCTCCCTGTCCCTCCCCCTCAAGGGGGGAGGGACCCTGGTACCGCTAGCCTTCTCATGAAACGGCGCCGCGTCGGACGGATGGCACGGGCCGTTGTGTTCGCCCCCTCCGCCCTTGAGGGGGAGGGTCGGGGAGAGGGGAAAAACTGGCGCGCCCGTGGTTGCGCTGCAAACCGCTTCCGTTCTCGATACCCGGGACGATCACGGGTGCGCGCTCAGGTCGATCTCGTGGCCGAGGCGGATGAGGCCGTAATTCGACGCGTTCATGTCCCAGGCGAGCCCGATATGCTGGGTGCCGGCCAGCACGTCGCGGATCGCGCGCTGCAGCCGGTTCGACGCATAGATCGCATTGCCCCCGGCGACGGCGAACAGACGGTCGGCTGCGGCGCGGGTCAGACGCGCGGCGTAGCAGGCGTTGCGCGAGTTGAGCGCCCGGCGCGCGCTCGCGACTTCCTCGCCGCGCGCCAACATGGCCATCGTCTCACGGGCGGTGTCGATCAGCAGCCAACGCGCGCAATCGAGTTCGGACGTCGCCTCGGCCACGCGCAGCGCGACCGCCGGCTCGGAGAGGCCGCGCCGCCCCTTCGCGGCCTTCTCCTGCCATGCGCCACAGAAATCCTCCACCAGCCCATCGGCGACGCCGAGCGGCACGGCGCCGAGCGCGGTCGCGGCGGAAAGGCGCGGCATGCGGAAGACCGGCGAGGCGGTGAGGTTCGAGCCCGGCCCGGTGCCGTTGACCGCGTCGGAATCGAACATCAGCCGGTGCGGCGGCACGAACACCTCGTCCATCGTGAAGCTTTTCGACCCGGTGCCGGCGAGCCCGCCCGCATACCAGTCGTCGATCACGGTGACGTTCGACTTGGGCGTGACGAAGAAGGCCGGGCGCGGCGGGCCCTTGCCGTCCAGCACCATGGCGCCGGCCAGGATCCAGCTCGCATGGTCGATGCCCGAGGAGAACGACCATTTGCCCGACGCGACATAGCCGCCCTTGGCCGGGGTCAGCTTGCCGACCGGCGCGAACGAGGTCGAGACCAGACGCTTCGGGTCGTCGCCCCACAGCTCGTCCTGTGTCTCCTTCGCAAACATGCCGAGCATCTGCACGTGGTCGCCATAGACCGTCAGCACCCAGGCCTGCGAGCCGCAGCCCTTGCCGAGCTCGATGCCGGTCTCGACCAGCGTGTCCCAGCCCATCTCGAAGCCGCCGTAGCGCGCCGGCTGCAGCATGCGGTGAAGGTCGGCGTCGAGGAAGTCGGCGACCGTCTCGTCCGGCACGCGCCGCGCCCGCTCGCAGGCTTCGGAACGCTCGGCGAGCGTCGCGGCCAGCTTGCGCGCCCGCGCGATCATCTCCGCCGGGGTGGGCGTCGCGGTTTCGATTGTCTGGGTCGCCATGTTCCTTCCCCTCACAGCATGCTGGGATCGAGCTGGTGGCCGAGCCGGGCGAGGCCATAGGGCGAGGCCATCATGTCCCACGCGACGGCGGTGTGCTGGGCGGCCACGTGCACGTCGCGGAACGCGCGCTGCAGCGGGCTCGAGAGGTACGCGCTGGTGCCGCCCGCCGCGCCGAAGATGCGGTCGACGGCGCGGCAGGCGAGCACCGCGCCATAGGCCTGGTTGCGCCGGTTGGCAAGGCGCAGCGCCATCGACGGCGTCTCGCCCGCTGCCAGCGCCGCCATGATTTTCGCCGAGCCGTCGCGCAGCAAATGATGGGCGCACTCGATCTCCGCCGAGGTCTCGGCGATGCGGAGCGCGACCACCGGCTCGGAGGCCGCGCGCCGGCCGCGTCGCGCCTTGTCGGCGCAGAGCGCGCAGAATTCGTCGAGCATGCCGGCGGCGATCCCGACCGGCACGGCGGCAAGCGCGGTGCCGGCGCCGCGCCGCGGGTAGCGCGAGATCGCCGGCGCACCGGGGGCGAGCGAGCCCGGCCCGGTTCCGAGGTTCGCGTCGCTGTCGATCAGCAGGCGGTGCGGCGGGACGAACGCCTCGTCGATCGTGAAGCTTTTCGAGCCGGTGCCGGCAAGGCCGGCGACGTGCCAGTCGTCGATCACCTTCGCGTCGGACTTGGGCGCGAGGAAATAGACGTAGCGCGGCGGCCCCTCGCCCTCGTGCAGCATCGCGCCGGTGAGCAGCCAGTCGGCATGGTCGATGCCGGACGAGAACGACCACTTTCCCGAGACGCGATAGCCGCCCTTGTGCGGCGCCATCTTGCCCAAGGGCGCGAAGGCCGAGGCGCACAAAGTGGCGGGATCGTCGGCCCAGATCTCGTCCTGCACCTCCGGCTCGAACATGCCGATCATCTGCACGTGATCGCCATAGACGGTCAGCACCCAGCCCTGCGACCCGCATCCCTTGCCGAGCTCGACGGCTGTGTCGACGAGCACGTCCCACCCCATCTCGTAGCCGCCGAACCGCGCCGGCTGCAGCATGCGGTGAAGGCCCGCGTCGATGAAGTCGGCGATGGTCGCCTCGGGCGCGCGGCGAAGCTTCTCACAGTCCTCGGCGCGGCCGGCGAGGATGGGCGCGAGCGCCCGGGCGCGCGCCACCATGTCGGTGGGGGTGTGTTGGGCGCCAGGACCGTTCGTCATCGTGCTGATCATCGCGAAAGCTTACCAGCCAATGCGAGCGCAGCGAAGCAATCCAGAATTCCGGAAAGGTTGGATCGCTTCGTCGCTCCGCTCCTCGCAATGGCGGGCAGGCCGGTGTTAATCTTGCCGCGATGCTGTTGTGACCCGAATTCCCCTGTGCGACCATAGGTTTGGCGGGGCCATACGGCCCGGCGGCGACGAAATGAGGCGGCCATGCGATTTTCGATCATCCTTCTCGGGCTTCTCTGGATGCTGCGGCTCACAGCGTGGCGCCACGCCGATTTCCGAGCCCGGCTGAAGGAGAAGAACCTCACCGCCCAGCTCCGCACCCGGAATGGCAAGGTCGGTCGCTGGTACGGCTTCGAGAATGGCCGCATCCGCTCCGGAAGCGGACTCCACCCCAAGCCCGACGTCGTGCTGGGCTTCAAGGACGCGAAGCTCGCCGCCCGGCTCCTGACCCCGCCGATCGACTATCAGCGCCAGATCGACGCGCAGAAGAACTTCGACCTGACGCTCGAGGGGCCCGACGAGCTGAGCTACTGGTTCGCGCAGACAGTCATGGGCGCGCGGCGGGCCGGCTGGAAGTTCGGCACCGACATGGGCGGCGGCGTGACGCGCTTCACCAACGGCACGAATGGCGGGCCGATCTTCGTCTACGTCAAGGACGGTAAGATCATACGCACGACTCCCATCGAGTTCGACGACACCGACGCCGCGTCCTGGACCATCCATGCGCGCGGCCGCGACTTCACCCCGCCGCGCAAGGGGCTGGTGGCGAGCCATTCGCTGGCCTGGAAGTCGCTGGTCTATTCGCCGGACCGCCTCCTCTACCCGATGAAGCGCGTCGATTTCGACCCGAACGGCGCGCGCAACGAGCACATGCGCGGCGTCTCGGGCTACGAGCGCATCTCGTGGGACGAGGCGCTGGACATCGTCTCGTCCGAGATCAAGCGGATGCGCTCGGAGCATGGCCAGGGCGCCATCGCGTTCGGCCACGGCTCGCACCACACCTGGGGCAATATCGGCTACTACCTGTCGGCGATGATGCGGTTCTCCAACGCCATCGGCCACACCACCATCATGCACAATCCGGATTCGTGGGAGGGCTGGTTCTGGGGCGCGACGCACCATTGGGGCAACTCGCTGCGGCTCGGCCAATCGGACACGTACGGCACGGTCGAGGATTTGATGGAGAACGCCGAGATGGTGGTGTTCTGGGCGTCCGACCCCGAGACCACGTCCGGCGGCTATGGCGGGTACGAGGGCACGGCACGCCGCAAGTGGCTCGCCGAGCTCGGCATCAAGTGCGTGCATATCGACCCGTACTTCAACGAGACGATCGCCTTCACCGGCGGCAAGTGGCTGGCGCCGCGCCCGACCACCTCGCCCGCCCTCGCGCTCGCCATCGCCTATGTCTGGATCACCGAGAACCTGTACGACAAGGACTACGTGGCGAAGCGCTCGGTCGGGTTCGACGTCTGGAAGTCCTACATCCTGGGCGCGGAGGACGGCATCCCCAAGACGCCCGAATGGCAGGAGACCGAGACCGGCGTCGCCGCGCGCGACGTACGGGCGCTGGCCCGCGAGTGGGGCACCAAGCGCACCTATGTCGGCGCGGGCTGCGCCGGCAACGGCCATGGCGGGGCGTGCCGTAACGCGACCGGTATCCAGTGGGCACGCGCGCTGGTCTGCCTCGTCGCCATGCAGGGGCTGGGCAAGCCGGGAGTGAATTTCGGCAATTTGCAGAAATCGACGCCGATCGACTGCAACTTCTACTTCCCGGGCTATGCCGAGGGCGGCATCTCGGGCGAGCTGAAGGAGACGGCGAGCGCGATGAACCTGTTCCAGCGCATGCCCCATCTGCCGACGGTGAACCCGACGACACAGGTGATCCCGCGCCTGTCCCTGCCCGAAGCGATCCTGGAAGGCACCGCCGAAGCGTATGTGAAGGACCCGACCACCATCGAGGGCCAGTTCAAGAAGGCGCGCTACCCGATGCCCGGCCATTCGCCGGTGAAGATGCTCTACAAGTATGGCGGCTCGATCTTCTCGACGATGCCGGAATCCAACCGGCACGTGCGCATGTACCGCTCGGACAAGCTCGAGTTCGTGGTCAACCAGTCGATCTGGTTCGAGGGCGAGGCGAAGTACGCCGACGTCATCCTGCCCGCCTGCACCAATTTCGAGCGCTGGGATATTTCCGAGTGGTCGAACTCGGGCGCCATCGTGCTGCACGGCCAGGCGCTGCTGAACCACCGCGTGGTGACGTTCCAGCACAAGGCGATCGAGCCGCTGGGCGAATCGAAATCCGACTACGACATCTTCGTCGAGCTGTCGAAGCGGCTGGGGATCGGGGCGTACTTCTCCGAGGGCATGTCCGACCTCGACTGGGCGAAGCGCATGTTCGACGCGTCCGACCTGCCCGACTACGTGTCGTGGGCGGCATTCATCAAGAAGGGCTATTTCGTCGTGCCCGCGCCCGCCGAGGACGAGCGCGATCCCGTGTCGTTCCGCTGGTTCCATGACGGGCGGAAGAAGGACGTGCCCGAGCCCTTCCCGCTGGTCGGCGAGTACAAGGGTGCGTTCCGCGAGGGGCTGCAGACGCCGTCCGGCAAGTTCGAGTTCGAATGTGCCTCGCTGAAGCGGTTCGATGCGAACGATCCGGAGCGCCCGCCGATCCTGAAATACCTGCCGTCGTGGGAGGGCATCCACACCGACGAGCTGTACGGGAAATACCCGCTGCAGCTTCTCATCCCGCACTCGCGCTTCTCGTTCCACACCTCGGCCGACGGCAAGCAGAGTTTCCTCAACAACATCCCCGACCACCGGATGCGCGTCGACGGGTACGACTACTGGATCCTAAGGATCAGCCCGGCCGACGCCGCCGCGCGCGGTATCGGAACCGGCGATCTGGTGAAGGTGTACAACGACCGCGGCGCCGTGATCTGCGCGGCCAAGGTGACGCCCCGCATCCGCGCGGGCGTGGTGCATGGCTGGGAATCGTCGGCCGTGTTCGATCCGATGGGCGAGCCCGGCAACTCGGTCGATCGCGGCGGTTGCCTCAACAACCTGTCGCCCAAGCGCACCCAGATCAAGGCGGCGCACGCCCAGGGCAACTCCACCTGCCTCGCCCAGGTCGATAAGTGGGACGGCCGCGTCGAGTTGACCCCGGCCTCGCCTGCCCGCGCGCGCGCGCCCGTGCCGGCGGAGTAGTCCGCGTTCGCCCTTCGAGACGCGGTGCTCCGCACCGCTCCTCAGGGCGAACGTGTTTGCGGTCGTCTCGAAGGGCGAACGGGACAACAGAGGGAGGCCGTCCATGCGCGTGATCGCGCTCGAGGAGCACATCTCGACCCCGATGTTCGAGAAGGTCGGCGCTGACGTGCTGCCGCGCGGGCGGCTCGACCATCGTTCGAAGGCTTTGGGCTTCGACATCTTCGACGAGCTGGCCGACATCGGCAATTCGCGCGTGAAATACATGAACGAGGCCGGCATCGACGTGCAGGTTCTGTCGCTCGTGCAGCCCGGCACGCAGGGCTTTCTCGGCGCGCAGTCGGTGGAGCTCGCCAAGGAGGCGAACGACCGCACCTATGAGGCGATGAAGGCGCACCCGACACGCTTCGCCGGCTTCGCCGCGCTGCCGACGTCGGACCCAAAGGCGTCGGTCGCCGAGCTGGAACGCGCCGTCACCAAGCTCGGCTTCAAGGGCACGATGATCAACGGCCACACCCAGGGCAGCTTCCTCGACGACAGGAAATACTGGCCGATCCTCGAGGCGGCCGCGGGGCTGGACGTGCCGATCTACATGCATCCGCGCGACCCGCACCCCGACGCGTTCAAGGTGTATTTCGCCGGCGGCTACGAGGATCTGGGCGCGGCCGCCTGGGGCTACGCGATGGACACGTGCTCGCACTTTCTGCGGATCGTGTTCTCTGGCGCGTTCGACGCCTTCCCCAACCTGAAATTCATCCTGGGCCATCTGGGCGAAGGGCTGCCCTTCTGGATCGACCGGATCGAGGACCACACCAAGTGGGGTGTTCAGCGCCGCGGGCTGAAGAAGACCGCGACGCAGTATTTGACCGAGAACCTGACGATCACGTGCTCGGGCAACTGGTCGGTGCCCGCCTTCGTGTGCAGTGTGATGGCGATGGGCATCGACAACGTGATGTTCTCGGTGGACTGGCCGTTCGAGGCGAACACGACGGCGATGGAGTTCCTGAACAAGGTGCCGCTAGGGCCGGGCGACCTGGAGAAGTTCGCCCACGGCAACGCCGAGCGGCTCCTGAAGCTGTAGCGGCGAAAAGCGCCGGGCGAACCGAGGCCGGCGCCGGGCGTTGGCCTGTCAGGAACGGGAACCGGGCAAGGCACGCCTTCCGGAACCACAAGCGGCGGGGTGATGGCCAAAACACCGTACTTCCAAGGCGGTAAGGTACTTTGACGGTCTTCGATGCCGCGGCGGCGCTCGTCGTCCTGGCGACGTTGTTCGGTTACGTGAACTACCGCTATATCCGCCTGCCGCACGTCATCGGCCTGACGATCATGGGCGCGCTGACCTCGGTCGCACTGGTTGTGGCCGACGCCTTCGTCCCCCACCCGCTGCTGGGCGAGCCGGTGCGCCAGATGCTGTCCGGCTTCCATTTCGAGACCATTCTGATCGACGGGATGCTGTCCTTCCTGCTGTTCGCCGGGGCGGTCAATCTCGATTTCGAAGCGCTCATGGAGCGCAAGTACTCCGTCATGCTGCTGGCGACGCTCGGCGTGTTCATCTCCACCGCCATCGTCGGGATCGGCTTCAAGGAGGTATCGATCCTGATCGGGCAGGAGCTGCCCTTCACCTGGTGCCTGGTGTTCGGCGCGCTGATCAGCCCGACCGACCCGCTGGCGGTGCTCGCCATCCTGAAGACGCTGCACACGCCGCGCGACATCGAGACCCAGATCGCCGGCGAAAGCCTGTTCAATGACGGGGTGGGGGTGGTGCTGTTCACGGTGCTGCTGGGGATGGCGGGCAGCGGTGGCGAGATGGATTACGGCCATGCGGCGCTGCTGCTGCTGCAGGAGGCGGCGGGGGGCATCGTCTATGGCGGCGTGATCGGCTATGTCGCGTTCCGCGCCCTCAAATCGATCGACGAGCCGAACCTCGAAGTGCTGATCACCATCGCACTGGTCATGGGCGGGTACGCGCTGGCGCATCACATCGGCGTCTCCGGACCGCTGTCGATGGCCGTCGCCGGCTTGCTGATCGGCAATCACGGGCGGCGCTACGCGATGAGCACGCGCACCCAGGACCAGGTGGCGATGTTCTGGTCGGTGCTCGACGAAACGCTGAACTCGGTGCTGTTCCTGATGATCGGGCTCGAGGTCGTGGTGCTGGAGACCGGGCACGGCAACCTCGCGTTCGGCGCGGCCGCGATCGTGATCGCGCTGATCGCCCGCGTCGCCGGCGTGGGCGTGCCGCTCGGCATCCTGACGGCGGTGCGCGGCTTCGCGCGCGGATCGTTCACCGTACTTGTGTGGGGCGGGCTGCGCGGCGGGCTCGCCATCGCCATGGCGCTGTCGGTGCCGAAAGGTCCCGAGCGCGAGGTGATCCTGTTCGCGACCTATTGCGTGGTGATCTTCTCGGTGGTGGTGCAGGGCTACACGATCGGCGCCCTGGCGCGCCGCGTGCTGCCCACCCCTGCGGAAACGCCTAAAACCTGAACGCCACCAGGACGGCGCCGGCGCCGATCAACGCAATTCCGAGCCAGTTGGTCGCCGACAGCTTTTCGCCCAGGAACGCGACACCGAAGACTGCGACCAGAACGACGCTCATCTTGTCGATGGGCGCGACCTGCGATGCGTTGCCGAGCTTGAGCGCGCGAAAATAGCACAGCCACGACGCGCCGGTCGCGCAGCCAGACAAGACGAGAAACAGGTATGTGCGGGTCGAGATCGATTCCGGCCGCTGGAACTCGTCGAGCCCGACCAGGATGCCCGCCGTCACGATCAGGATGACGATGGTGCGGATGAACGTCGCGAAGTCGGAATTGACGTTCTCGATCCCCACCTTGGCGAAGATCGCGGTGAGCGCTGCAAACGCGGCCGACAGGATCGCCCAGACCTGCCAGTGCAACAGCGCCGAACGCATGGAAGACGCCCTACTTCCCCGCCGGAGCCAGTTCCCTGGCGTCGACCTCCTTCACCGCGCCGGGCCAGCCGGTATGGGTGATGTCGAAGATGGTCGAGCCATCGGGCGTCTTGTACTTGATCTCGAAATTCCCCTGCCCCTCGGGCGGCGGGCCGAGATGGAAAGTCGCGCCGGCCTTCTCGACCTGCGCCTGCGCCGCGTCGATGTCGTCGACCCACATGCCGATATGGTGCAGCCCGGGCGGGAAGCCCTCGCGGCTGCGGATGATGGTGACGTTCATCACCCCGTCGGTCAGCGAGCAGGCGTTCGCGGTCTCGCGCACGATCTTCATCTCGAACGCATCACGGTAGAAATGCGCGGCCGCGATGGTGTCGTCGGCGTAGAGCGCAACGTGGCGAAGCTTGGACATGGTCCCTCCTATTCCGCCGCGCGGGCGGGCACGGACGCCGACTCGGGCACGGGCGTGCGCATGGTGACGAACTCCTCGGCGGCGGTCGGGTGGATGCCGATCGTCGCGTCGAACTGCGCCTTGGTCGCGCCGCACTTGAGCGCGACGGCGAGGCCCTGCAGGATCTCGCCGGCGTCGGGCCCGACCATGTGGCAGCCGACCACCCGGTCGGTCGATTTCTCGACGACCAGCTTCATCATGGTCTTTTCCTGGCGGCCGGAGAGCTGGTTCTTCAGCGGCGTGAAGTTGGAACGATAAATCGCCACCTCGCCGCAGCGCTCGCGCCCCTGGTCCTCGGTCATGCCGACCACGCCGCAGGGCGGCAGGCTGAACACCGCCGTCGGGATGTCCTCGTAATCCATGATCCGGTTCTGGCCGTTGAACAGGTTCCCGGTCAGCACCATCGCCTCGGCGATGGCGACGGGCGTCAGCTCCCAGCGGTGGATGACGTCGCCGATGGCGTGGATCGAGGGGACCGCGGTCTGGAAGTACTCGTTCACCTCGATCGCGCCGTTCCAGGCACGCTTGATGCCGAGCTCGTCGAGGCCGAGTGATGTGGTGTTGGGCGCGCGGCCGGTGGCGAACAGCACCTGGTCGGCTTCGATCTTCGTGCCGTCCTTCAAGGTGGCGACGATGCCGTTCGCGCCCTTGTCGAGCCGCGCGACGTCGGCATCGAAGCGCAGGTCGGTGCCTTTTTTGCGCATCTCCTCGGCCAGCGTCTTGCGCACGTCGATGTCGAAGCCACGCAGGAACAGCGGCCCGCGATAGAGCTGGGTCACATGGCTGCCGAGCCCCTGGAAGATGCCGGCGAACTCGACGGCGATGTAGCCGCCGCCGACGATCAGCACGCGCTTCGGAAATTCCTCGAGGTAGAACGCCTCGTTCGATGTGATGGCGAGATCGGCGCCCGGAATCTCGGGCACCACCGGCCAGCCGCCGACCGCGACCAGGATATGCTTCGCCGTGACGTGCTTGCCGGCGACCGCGACCTCGTTCGGCCCGGTCACGGTCGCGCGTGCCTCGAAGATATCGACCTTGCTGCCGTCGAGCAGGCGCTTGTAGACGCCGTTGAGGCGCGTGATCTCCTTGTCCTTGTTGGCGATCAGCTTGTTCCAGTCGAACGCGTCGGGTGAGACGGTCCAGCCATAGCCGGCCGCGTCCTCGAAATCGTCGGCGAAGTGCGCGGCATAGACGAGCAGCTTCTTGGGGATACAGCCGACATTGACGCAGGTGCCGCCGAAATAGCGCTCCTCCGCAACCGCCACCTTGGCACCGTAGCTCGCCGCCATGCGCGCGGCGCGTACCCCGCCCGATCCCGCGCCGATGACGAAGAAGTCGTAGTCGAACTGCGCCATGTCATACCCCTTGCCGTCCCGCACGAAGGGGCCGGTTGCCCCGCCCCCGCATTCGCCCGCCCCGCGGCGCTAGAACCCCAGCCCGCCGACGAGAGCGTACTTGACCTCGAGGAACTCCTCGATGCCGTACTTGGAGCCCTCGCGGCCGATGCCGGATTCCTTGACGCCGCCGAACGGCACCACCTCGGACGAGATGATGCCCTCGTTGATGCCGATGATGCCGTACTCCAGCCCCTCCATCACCCGCCAGATGCGGCCGATGTCGCGGCTGTAGAAATACGAGGCGAGGCCGAACTCGGTGTCGTTCGCCATCTTGAGGGCTTGATCCTCGGTCTTGAAGCGGTAGAGCGGCGCGACCGGGCCGAACGTCTCCTCGCGCGTCACCATCATGTCGGTGGTGACGTTGGCGAGCACGGTCGGCTCGTAGAACGTGCCGCCGAGCCCGTGGCGTTTGCCGCCGACCACCGCCTTGGCGCCCTTGGACAGCGCGTCGGCCACATGCTCCTCGACCTTTTCGAGTCCCCCTGGTCGATCAGCGGGCCCTGCTCGGTCTCGCCCTTCAGCCCGTCGCCGACGCGAAGCTTCTTCACCGCCTCGGCCAACTTCTCGGAGAAAGCGTCGTACACGCCCTCCTGCACCAGCAGGCGGTTGGCGCAGACGCAGGTCTGGCCCGTGTTGCGGAACTTCGACGCGATGGCGCCCTTCACCGCGGCGTCGAGGTCGGCATCGTCGAACACGATGAACGGCGCGTTGCCGCCCAGCTCGAGAGAGACCTTCTTCACGGTCGCGGCACACTGGGCCATCAGTATCTTGCCCACCTCGGTCGAGCCGGTGAAGGTGAGCTTGCGCACGATCGGGTTCGAGGTAAGTTCGCCGCCGACCGCACCGGACGGGCCGGTGATCACGGAGAACACGCCCTTGGGCACGCCCGCCCGCTCGGCGAGCTCGCACAGCGCGAGCGCCGAGAACGGTGTCGCGGTCGCGGGCTTGCACACCATCGTGCAGCCGGCGGCGAGCGCGGGGCCCATCTTGCGGGTGATCATGGCCGACGGGAAGTTCCACGGCGTGATCGCCGCGCACACCCCGATCGGATCCTTGGTCACCAGCACGCGCTTGTCTCGCGCGAAGGATGGGATCGTGTCGCCGTAGACGCGCTTCCCCTCCTCCGCGAACCATTCGATGAACGACGCCGCGTAGGCGATCTCGCCCTTGGACTCGGCGAGCGGCTTGCCCTGTTCGGCGGTCATCAATACGGCGAGGTCGTCGGCGTTCGCCATCATCGAATTGGCGAGGGTGCGCAGGATCTTCGCCCGCTCCTTCGCCGTCATGGCGCGCCAGGCCGGCAGCGCGGCATTCGCCGCCTCGATCGCCCGGCGGGTCTCGGCCACCCCCATCTTGGGCACGGTGCCGATCACGTTGCCGGTCGCTGGGTTGGTGACGTCGATCGTCTCGTTCGAGCCGGCACCGACCCATTGGCCGTCGATATAGCACTGCTCGCGGAACAGCTTCGCGTCCTTCAGCGGAACGCCGAGCGCGTCGAGGGGCATGGCTGTCTCCCGGATTGGATTTCGTGGTAAATATATGGGCTATGAAGGCCTCGGACAAATTGTTCGCGGGCTCAATTCCGGCGCTCTACGACCACTATCTCGGACCGCTTATCTTCGAGCCCTATGCGGACGACCTGGCGGCGCGCGCAGGCGAATTGCGACCGGGACGGGTGCTGGAGACGGCCGCGGGCACCGGCATCGTCACCCGCGCCCTGCGCCGAACCCTTCCCGCCGAGGTCGAGATCATCGCAACCGACCTCAACCCGCCGATGCTCGACTACGCCGCGACGATCGAGGCGCTGGAAAACGTCGTCTGGCGGCAGGCCGACGCGCTGGCCCTGCCCTTCCCCGACGCGTCATTCGACCTCGTCCTGTGCCAGTTCGGCGCCATGTTCTTCCCCGACAAGCCCGCCGCCTACCGCGAGGCGCGCCGGGTGCTCCGGCCAGGCGGCACCTTCCTGTTCAACGTCTGGGACCGCGTCGAGGAAAACCATTTCACCCACGTCCTGACCGAGGCCGTCGCCGCGCAGTTTCCCGACGATCCGCCACGCTTCCTCGCGCGGACGCCACACGGCCACTGGGATACGTCGATCATCGAGCACGATCTTGCCACCGTGGGATACGTGGCCGTCCGATGCGAAACGGTCGCGCGGACAAGCCGCGCCGCCTCGCCGCGTGACCCGGCGGTGGGATTCTGCCAGGGAACGCCGCTGCGCAACGAGATCGAGAGCCGCGCCCCCGGCCGGCTGGACGAGATGACGGACGTCGCCGCGGCCGCGCTCGCCGCACGGTTCGGCCCCGGCCCGATCGAGGGAAAGATTCAGGCGATCGTGATCGAGGCCACGTAACCCGCTCACGCCACGATGGCGGGACCGGCCTCGGCGGCACGCTTGGGGGCCAGGATGCGGCGCATGGCGACCGCATACCACTGGTTGGTGAGAAAAGCGTTCCCCGCCATGGCCTGCTCCAGCTCAGGACGGATCGAGCCTACTCCACCGTCACCGACTTGGCGAGGTTGCGGGGCTGGTCCACGTCGGTGCCCTTGATGACCGCCGTATGGTAGGCGAGGAGCTGCACCGGGATGGCGTAGAGGATCGGCGCGACGAAGGGATCGACCGACGGCAGCTCGATGGTCGCCGCCGCCATGGTGCCGAGGCTTTCGACCCCCTTGGCGTCGGACAGGAAGATCACCCGCCCGCCGCGCGCCACCACCTCCTGCATGTTGGACGCGGTCTTGTCGAACAGCTCGTCCGACGGGGCGATGACGATGACCGGCACGGTCTCGTCGATCAGCGCGATCGGGCCGTGCTTCATCTCGCCGGCGGCGAAGCCCTCGGCGTGGATGTAGGAGATTTCCTTGAGCTTGAGCGCGCCTTCGAGGGCGATGGGATAGCCCGTGCCGCGCCCGAGATAGATCACGTCGGTCGCGACCGCCACTTCCTCGGCGAGGTCCTGCAGCGCCTCGTCATGCTTCAGCACCTCGGCCGCGCGCGCCGGCACCTCGATCAGGGCGGTGGACAGCTCTGCCTCGCGCGCCGCGCCGATGGCGCCCTTGGCGCGGCCCAGCGCCAGCGCCAGGCAGGCGAGCACGGTGAGCTGGGTTGTGAACGCCTTGGTCGACGCGACGCCGATCTCGGGCCCGGCATAGGTCATCAGCACCGCGTCGGCCTCGCGCGCCATGGTGGACTCGGCGACGTTGACGACGGCGACCGTGGACTGCTTCTGGGACTTGGCATAGCGCAGCGCGGCCAGCGTGTCGGCCGTCTCGCCCGACTGGGAAATGAACAAGGCGAGCCCGCCCGGCGCCATGTCGATGGCGCGGTAGCGGAACTCGGAGGCGACGTCGATTTCGACCGGCAGCCGCGCGATGCGCTCGATCCAATACTTGGCGACCAGCCCCGCATAGTAGGACGTGCCGCAGGCGACGATGGTAACCCCAGTAACGCGCGCCAGGTCGATCGGCAGGTCGGGAAGCTGCACCGTCCGCGTCATCGGATTGAGCAGCGCGTTCAGCGTGTCGCCGATCACCGCCGGCTGCTCGTAGATCTCCTTGAGCATGAAATGGCGATAGTTGCCCTTGCCGATCAGCGCGCCCGAGCTTGCCGTCGCGCGGATCGGACGGTCGACCACCGCGCCCGACGCGTCGTGGATCACGGCGCCCTTGGCCGAGATCTCCGCCCAGTCGCCCTCGTCCAAATAACAGATCGACTGGGTGAGCGGGGCCAGCGCCAGCGCGTCCGAGCCGATGAACATCTCGCCGTCGCCATAGCCGATGGCGAGCGGCGAGCCGCGCCTGGCCGCCATCATTAGCCCGTCGCGCCCGGTGAACACGATGCCCAGCGCGAACGCGCCCTCGAGCCGTTCGAGCGTGCGGGCCGTCGCCTCAGCCGGCGTCGCACCGCCCTTGAGATATTCGGTGAGGAGATGCACCACCGCCTCGGTGTCGGTGTCGGTGTCGAACCGGTGGCCCTTCGCCTCCAGCTCCTTCCGCAGCGCGCGGAAATTCTCGATGATGCCGTTATGGACGACGGCCACGCGGTCGGAGGCGTGCGGATGAGCGTTGCGCTCGTTGGGCACGCCGTGGGTCGCCCAGCGCGTGTGGCCGATGCCGGTGGTGCCGGCCGCCGGGTTGGCTTTCAGCACGGCTTCGAGATTGATCAGCTTGCCCTCGGCGCGGCGGCGCTCGATCGTGCCATCGACCAGCGTCGCGATGCCCGCCGAGTTGTAGCCGCGATATTCGAGCCGCCTCAGCCCTTCGATGAGCAAGGGCGCGGCGGGCTTGCGGCCGACGATGCCGATGATGCCGCACATGCTCAGCCGGCCTTCTGCGCCTTGCCGGCCTTCGCGTCCTTCTCCGACTTCTTGCGCGACCGGAACCGGGCGGCCCAGCCTGCCCGCTCGGTCTGCTCGCTCCGCTCGACGGCGAGCGAGTCGGGCGCCACGTCGCGTGTGATCACCGAGCCCGCCCCGACGATGGCGCCGTCGCCTACCCTGACCGGCGCGACCAGCGCCGTGTTCGAGCCGATGAACGCGCCGGCCCCGATCTCGGTGCGCGACTTGAAGAATCCGTCATAGTTGCAGGTGATGGTGCCCGCCCCGATATTCGCGCCGGCGCCGACATGCGCGTCGCCGATATAGGTGAGGTGGTTGGCCTTGGCGCCGGCCTCCAGCACCGCCTCCTTCACCTCGACGAAATTGCCGACATGGACGTCGTGCTCGAGCCGCGCGCCGGGGCGCAGCCGCGCGAAGGGCCCGACCAGGCAACCCGGCCCGATCGAGGCGCCGTCGATATGGCAGAAGGCGCGGATCTCGACATTGTCGGCAACGGTGACGCCCTTGCCGAAGATCACGTGCGGGCCAATCGTGACGTCGCGCCCGAAGCGCGTGTCGGTGGAAAGGTACACGGTCGCGGGATCGACCATCGTGACGCCCGCGTCCATCGCGGCGGCGCGCAGCCGCTTCTGCATCGCCGCCTCGGCGACGGCAAGGTCGGCGCGGGAATTCACCCCCATCACCTCGTCGGCGTCCTCCGCCTCGACGGTGACGCAGCGCCAACCCGCTTCGCGCGCGAGCCCGACGATGTCGGTCAGGTAGTATTCGCCCTTGGCATTCGCATTGCCGACTCGGTCGAGCAGGTCGAACAGCCGCGCCCCGTCGATCGCCATGATGCCGGCATTGCAGAGCCCGATGGCGCGCTCCGCCTCGGTGGCATCCTTCGCTTCGACGATCCGCTCCAGCGCGCCGTCCGGCCCGATCACCAGCCGCCCATAGGCAGACGGGTCGGCGGGCCGGAAGCCGAGCACCGCGACCGCCGGATCGCCCGGCCCGCGCCGCGCTTCGACCATCCGCTCGACGGTCGCCGGGGTCAGCAAAGGCGTGTCGCCGAACAGCACGACCACGTCGCCCGCAAAGCCCTCCAGCGCCGCGCGCGCCGCGCAAACGGCGTCTCCCGTACCCTGCGGCGGATCCTGGACGGCGGTCCGGGCGGGAGCGACGGCGGCGGCGACCGCGTCCATCCCCTTGCCGACCACCACGACCGCGCGGTCGAAGGCGAGCCCGTCGAGCATCGCCAGCAAATGGCCGATCATCGGCCGGCCGGCGACCTCGTGCAGGACCTTGGGGCGCGCCGAGCGCATGCGGGTGCCCTGGCCCGCGGCCAGGATGACGGCTGCCTTGCCCGGTCGGCTCATGCGGAATGCGGCCTCTGGCCTCAAATCGGTCTGGTGACGGTTCGCCGCGATCATGGCCGGCAAACCCTTAATCGGGGCTGAAAGTGCCACAGCGGGGCCCGGCTCGCCAGGGGTTTCGCCGCCGCGGCACCCGGCCGGCCGGTTCCTTGACACCCCGCGCGGCCACGCCGTATATGGGCCGGTCCTACGGGCGGGCGCGTAGCTCAGCGGGAGAGCACACCCTTCACACGGGTGGGGTCGTAGGTTCAATCCCTACCGCGCCCACCATTTTTATTGCATTAATTCAATAATTTATGGCGGCAGCCACCCCGGCCGACCACGCCGCCGATAATTCGGGGGAGCAACTAGGGGAGCCACGCGCTCCATCGGGGGCTGCGATGAGACTCTTGCTGGAAGCCGAGGTTGTCGGCCACGCCGTGTTTGAGCCTGATGTTGGCGAGGCAACTCTTTCGATGCCAGAGAGAAACATCGAGTTGCGGCTAAAGAATCTCGATGTAGATATGGGAATTGAAAAACCTCTTCTTGAAGCTTTGCTAATTTTTGAGGACGAAAATCTTGAAGCTGGCTTTGAGAGCGGGAGAACCCTTCTCAAAGACCTCCTCAGTTCCCTTAGCTATGTAACTAGTTTTAAATTTGAATATTACCGATCCAAACGGCTCATTGATTGGTCGGATGGGGATTTCGCGCGACAGTACTATGCAATCTCGAGTTTTCCTGGTCATGACCTGCCAGAGTACGTGTTAACGGCAGAATTGCTGAAAAGTGCAGGCATCGTGTGGCAGGTGTCCAAAGATCATCCATTGGAGGCTGCGGTACATTGGTTCGCGAGTGGAGTACGGGAAACGGCTTCCGAGGCTAAATTCGAGTTGTTTTGGTTCGCGATGGAGCTACTCGCTTCCTATGGAAAAGACACTGCGCCAGTTAATGACCTTTGCGCGGTTTGTCAAACTCCCCTCTATTGCGAAACGTGTGAGACACATCCCAAGCATCGTCCCTACCAGAAGCAGGCTATTGAACAACTGATCCACGGTATCGTCGGTGAAAAAGCGCACCATATTTCAAAACGTTTGTTCGATGTTCGCAACTTGTTGATGCACGGAGCAACAAAGGACCAGATAGAGTCCAAGATCGAAGGCAAGATGGAAGAGTGCGTAGAGCATGTAGCTCAAATTACAAAGGGATCAATCCTAAATTTGTTAGGCCCTGACATTGCTAAAATTTCGGAATCAGACCAATTTGAGATGATATTTTTGGATGGATATGCCCGAATGGTAATGGGCGCACGTATGCTAATGACCTCAAGCAAAATACCTCCAGACGTCACTATGCTGAACCGCCTCGCAATGCCGGAAATAAACTTGCAATATCGAAGAGATCCGAAAACAGAACATTGAGGACAGCCCCCGCCGGCGCCCAGCGGGGCCTCGCCGCTAGACCTTGGCCTGTTCCAAGCGAAGCCGAAAGTCATTGAGCAAGAACAAAGTCCGCTAAAGCCGCGCCGAGTGGGCCCGCTCGTCGCAGAATGGCCATCAGCTTCGAATTAGATCAAACGCCTTCAGGCGTTGAAGCCCATCGCGTCCAGCTCCTCCTTCCGGAGGGCGTTGGGGTCTAGAGTGCCGAATGGCGTCGTGGCTTTTCCGGCGGCAAGCGATTTCAGCTCGCGCGTCCAAAGCTTGCGAAGCTGGATCACCGCGGCATCCGAAGTCCCCAGCCGTTCCCGCGCGCGGTCCACGATCTTCCCTTGTCCGCAGACTGCCACGCCGTCCTGGATACGGATGAGATTCGGGTGCCGTGCGACGTCGGCCCAGCTCTTTCGGCCGGCAATGATGGCCTGAATTTCCTCATCGATCGGGGTGCCTTCCGGACGCTCCCTTCTCTTCGTGTGGTAGACCATGATGAGAACGTGGAGATGGCTTTCGTCGTCGATCGGCACGTACCAGAACAGCGCCTTGAACCAGAACGGCTTGTCGTCCCGCGCCGAGCGCAGCGGGTGGGCCAGGAAGCACTGGTTCGGCATGACGAAGTGAATCTGGTCGGTCTGCTCCCCGCGCGCCTGGTATTGCGTCATCCCGAACGGCGTTTCCTCCGCCCACGTCCTGGTGGGGATGAACGGCCGCGCCGCCGTGTTCACGAGGTGATCGCGATGGGAGAAATTCACATGGACGTCGTCCATGATGTTCTCTGCGCTCTGGAACCAGTTGCACGGGATCATTTCGATCGACGGGCTGACGGTCCATTCGTCGCGCGCGCCATCTTCCAGCCCAGGCAGGGGACGGAATGCCGGCGCATCGCCGTCGCCGAAATAGGCGAAGATGAGGCCGTGGGCTTCGTGCGTGGGATAGGAGGCGAGTTTCGGCACCTTGTGGCAGAAGGGTTTCGCCTCGGCCGGCTGCTCGACGCAGGCGCCGGCCTCGTCGAAGCGCCAGCCGTGATAGCGGCAGCGAACGGTCTCGCCTTCGATCCAGCCCGTGTTCAGGACGCTGAGCCGGTGCGGGCACTCATTGGTCATGACGTGGACCGCTCCGCTTTCGCCACGGTAGAGCGCCAAATCCTCGCCGAGGATCCGGATCGGAACGATCGACCCCTGCGCGAGCTTTTCGGAGACGTAGATCGGCTGCCAGTAGCGGCGGAGGTAGCGCCCGGCGACCGTGCCCGGGCCCGTGTGCACGAAGTCCTGTTCGACGATACGGCCAGGCCGGGCCTTCGAATCGAGGGTCGTCGCCATTTTCCACCTCCGTCAACATGAGTTGTGAGTATCGCGGTCTGCACCGGTGCCACCGTCACAACAGCCACCGGTCACGGCTGCCTGCTTACCATGACTTTCATCCTCACCTCCATATTGGGAATAGGCGTCCAGTTTTTGACCCCATCCCCGGGCGCACCCTGGCTGCGATCGGCTGCGCGGTCGGGGTCGGAGGGGCCGCCGCCGCCCCGCCCGCAGGACGCGCATTGTGCGGGCGCGTTCCTCAACCGCCCGAGGCGGTGTTCAAGCGCGCTCGCCTTGCGATAGACTGTCCGACGAAATCGTCGGACCGAAGGCAGACAGGCGCATGAATTGGCTGGACGGCAAGGTCGCGATCGTATTCGGCGCCGGCCCGAACATCGGCGGCACTATCGCGCATTTCCTGGCCCGCGAGGGCGCACGCGTCGCGATCAGCGACGTGAACGGCGACGCGGCCGAGAAGGCCGCCGCCTTCATCGCCGATCGCGGCCACGAAGCCTTTGGTCTTGCCGGCAACGCGGTCGACGAGGACGACGTCGCGCGCATCGTCGGCGAGACGGTCGCGCGCTACGGCCAGGTCGACATCGCGTTCAACATGGCGGGCAAGGTCCACTGGTCGCCGGTCGTCGAGATGGACCTCGCCAAATGGACGGAATGCGTCCTCAGCTTCCCCACCGCCGGCATGCTCACCACCAAGCACGCCGCGCGGGCGATGATCGCGGGGAAGCGCCGCGGCAGCATCATCCACCTGCTGTCGACCGCGGCGCATTTCGGCGAGGCGTCGGGCGCGGCCTACACGGCGGCCAAGGCGGCTTTGCTCAACTTCGCGCGCTCGGCGGCCATGGACCTCGCCCATGACGGCATCCGGGTAAACACGATCACGCCCTGCGCGATGGAGCACCAGCTCTGGACCAACATGAAGGACGAGATCTTCGATCCCGCCTGGCGCCGGCCGCAGACACGCTCGTTCTACTCGCGCGACGACTACCTCAAGACGATCCCGCTCGAGCGCTTTCCGCGCGCGTCCGACCTGGGCTGGGCCGCGGTGTTCCTGGGCTCGGACGAATCAAGCTTCCTCACCGGCATCGACATACCGGTCGATGGCGGGCTGCGCTTCAAGTACCCGGCATGGCGGCCCGGCGATTTCACCGGGGTGAACATCGACGACTACGCGGATTCGATCGAGCTCACCCGCTACGGCGAGGGCCAGGGCAAGCTGCGCTAGTCGCCGGCCCGATACCGAGGAGTCCGATGATGGACGACCACCGCGACACCGACGAACGCACCCGGCGCTTGCTCGCCCTCGGCCGCACGAACGCCGATTCCGACATGGGCCGGCTGTTGCGCCGCTTCTGGCACCCGATCTCGCGCGCCGACAAGCTCGCCCCCGGCCGGGCGCGGGCGCTGCGCTTCTTCGGCCAGGAGATGACGCTCTATCGCGGCGACAGCGGGCGAACCTACCTGGTCGCCGGGCGCTGCGCCCACCGGCGGACGCTACTGTCCACAGGCTGGGTACAGGGCGAGGAAATCCGCTGCATGTATCACGGCTGGAAGTATGACGGGACCGGCCGCTGCACCGAGATGCCGGCGGAGAAGGACACCGCGCCGCAGACCGTAAAAATCGCCGGCTACCCGACCCGCGAATATGGCGGGCTGATCTTCGCCTATATGGGCGAGGGCGCGGCGCCGCCCTTCGAACTGCCGCGCAAGGATTTGCTCGAGGCGCCCAACCGGCTCAAATTCCCGCGCGAGCAGACCTGGCCGTGCAACTGGTTCCAGATGGTGGAGAACTCGCTCGACGCCGTCCATGTCAGCTTCGTGCACCAGAAGGGCCATGTCGGCACGTTCGGCCAGGCGGTGACGCCGGTGATCCCCGAGCTCGAATATTTCGAGACGGAATCAGGCATCCGCCAGATCGCGACGCGCGGACCCAACAACGTGCGGATCAGCGACTGGACCTTCCCGAACTACAACCACATCGTGGTGCCGGGCCTCACCCGCGACGACCCGTGGATCGACGTCGCGGTCTGGATGGTACCCAACGACGACACGCACGCGACGCGCTTCACGGTGTATTCCACGCCGTCACGCGATCCCAAGACCGACCGCGAACTCTGCGAATTCGTCGACAGCTACGGCGACTACAACCCCGCCGACGAGCACGCCCGGCTGTTCGAGGACGATGTCTATCCGACGGAGGTGGTCGGCAAGCTCACCGCCGCGCAGGACTACGTGGCGCAGGTCGGCCAGGGTCCGATCGCAGACCGGCTGAACGAGCGGCTGGGCCGGTCGGATGCGGGCATCGCCCTTCTGCGGCGCATCTTCTGGCACGAGATGGATGCCGTGCGGGCCGGCAGCGGGGCCAAGAACTGGCACCGGCTGAGCGAAGCCGCCGAGCTTCCCATCCAGGTGCCCGAGACGGCGGCGGGCTGACGCATCGTGGCGGACGTACAGCTCGACACCGCGAACCGGCCGGATCGCGTTCGGCCGGCGACCGAGGGGGACGCAGCGGCGAATGTCGTGCTCCGGATCGAGGGCGTCAGCAAGTCCTATGTCGAAGAGGGCACGGAAGCCCTCGCCGCTCTCGCCGACATCAACCTCGCCATCACGGGCAGCCATTCGTTCGTCAGCGTCATCGGGCCGAGCGGCTGCGGAAAGTCGACTCTCCTGAAGCTGGTCGCCGGCATCGAAACGCCGACCGCCGGCTCGATCGTATGTCGCGGCCGGCCGCTCACCGGCGTCAACCGCGACGTCGCCTACGTGCCGCAGGGGCGCGGCCTGTTCCCCTGGATGACCCTGCGCGCGAACCTGGAGTTTCCCCTGCGCCTTGCCGGTGTCCCCGCTGCCGAGCGGCGCCGCGTCGCGCGCGACTGGATCGCCCGGGTCGATCTCACGGGCTTCGAGAACAGTTTTCCGCGCCAGCTTTCCGGCGGCATGGAAAAGCGCGGCGCGCTCGCCCGCGCGCTCGTGGCCGGCAAGCCGATCCTGCTGATGGACGAGCCGTTCGGCCCGCTCGACGCGCAGACCCGCCTCGCCCTGCAACAGCATCTGATGACGCTGTGGGCCGAGGTCGAGACTACCGTGATCTTCATCACCCACGACGTGGTGGAAGCCATCGCGCTCGCCGACCGGGTGGTGGTGCTGTCGGAGCGGCCCGGCCGCATCCTCGAGGTGGTGCCGGTCAACCTGCCGCGGCCGCGCGACCTGGTCTCGGTATACGACTACGACGAGTTCCGCACGCTGCATCATGAGTTGCAGCGCATGATCTTTCGCGACCGGGGCTGAGGGGAAGCGCGATGCGGCTGCTCAACGGGCTTCTTCCCGCGATCGTGATCCTGGGGCTGTGGGAGCTGGGCGCGCGCTACGCGTTCGACGCGCGCTTCATCGGCCAGCCGAGCGCCATCGCCGTCTACCTGGTGGCAGAGCTTCAGCGCGGCGCGATCTGGCACGACGTCGCCGTCACCTTCACCGAGATCCTGCTGGGCTACGCGCTGGGCACCGTGATCGGCTTCGCGACCGGGTTCGTGCTCGGCTTCCGCCACAAGCTCGCGCGCCTGCTGGAGCCCTACATCTTGATCTTCGCCGCGATCCCCAAGATCGCGATCGCGCCGATCATCATTATCATCCTGGGGATCGGCGTCGAGTTCGAAGGTCGCCATCGTCGTGTCGATGGTGTTCTTCCTGATGTTCTATGCGGTCTATGGCGCCGTGCGCCAGATCGAGGTCGATTTCATCCACCAGGCGCGGATCATGGACGCGAACTGGATGCAGGTAATCGGCTTCGTCGTGATGCCGGCGATCGCACCCAGCATCCTCGCCGGGCTCAAGACCAGCATCGTCTACGCCGTGATCGGCGCCATGCTGGGCGAGTTCATCGCTTCGCAGTCGGGACTCGGCTACTACGTGATCAACGCGTCGGGCGCGTTCAACGTCAACGGCATCTGGGTCGGCGTCGTGCTGATCGTGAGCCTGGTGTTCGCCATGACCACCGTAATCTCGATCGCCGAGCGCCGGCTGCTGCGCTGGCTGCCGAACCAGGAAACCGGACAGAAACTCATCTGAGGGAGGATTTCATGAGATCAGCGAAACCGTTCGGCATTGTCGCGGCGCTTGTCGCGACGGCGATGCTCGTTGCCGCACCGCGCCCCGGCGCGGCGGCCGAGATGACCAAGGTGAAGATCGCCCTGCCCGTCATGGCGCTGGTGATGGGACCGGTGCTCTATGCGCGCGACACCGGGCTCTACGCCAAGTACGGGATCGAAGTCGAGACGCCGGTCTTCCGCGGCGGCCCGCCCGCCGATGCCGCGCTATTGTCGGGCAGCACCGAGTTCCTCGCCGCCGACCCCTACGAGTTCCTCAAGGTCGCGGATTCGGGTCGCGAGGTCCGCATCCTCACCTTGGTCTCGTCGCTGACGACCGAGCTGATCGCGTCCAAGAAGTTCATCGCGTCGCACGGCATCACCGAGCAGATGTCGCCCAAGGAGCGGCTCGGCCGCATCAAGGGCATGCGGCTCGGCCTCGTCGCGCTCGGCGGCACCGGCGAAGGAATCGCGCGCTGGCTGGTGAAGTATGGCGGGCTCGACTTCAACAGCGACGTGCAGAAGCTGCAGATCGGCGGGCTGCCTCAGCTCCTCGGCGCGATGAAGGCGGGCCGGATCGACGGGTTCGTCCTGTCGCCGCCGGCGGGCAGCCTGGTCAAGCGCATCCATATCGGCGAGCCGCTGATCGAGTTCACCGACATCCCCGACCTGAAGGGCGTGATGCTCACCGGGCTGCAGACCCGCCCCGACTACATCGCAAAGCACGCCGACGTGGTCCAGCGTGTGGTCAAGGCCACGGTCGAGGCGATGAACGACTTCGCGAACAAGCCGGAAGAGGTGGCGAAGAAGCTCAAGGCGGGAAGCTTCCGCCAGGCCGAGCTCGTCGACCTCGTCTCGGCGCTCAAGCTGATGGCCCCCACCTTCAAGCCCGAGCCGATGTCGGACGCGCAGTGGCACCGCACCCAGGCCTTCTATCGCGAGGCGGTCGGCGACACGCGCATCACGACCGTGAAGCTCGAGAAGGACAAGCAGTGGACCAACCGCTTCCTCGAAGCGGCGATGAAGTAGAAGACGACCCAGCCCCTCACCCTGTCCCTCTCCCAAGGGAGAGGGAACGCCGCGGCGAAGCTCGGGCTGCACGTTGCACACCGAAGCTTCGAAAGGCGCTCGTGACGTCCGATCAGGGTCCCCTCTCCCTTGGGAGAGGGACAGGGTGAGGGGTAATGCCCTCTCCGCGCCGAGCCGGCGCTATTCCAGCAACTCGGGGACGAAGATCTCGTCCACCGTATAGCGCCGCGACAGGCCCTGCTCGTGGTGGTAGCGGAGATAGGTTTCGAGCGTCTTGCGGTTGGGACCGATGCCGTATGGCCAGTGGTCCGCGCCCATCAGCGCGCGGTTCTCGGCCTGCAACGCCGGCATCCAGGGGATCATGTACTGAGCGCCGAAGAACATCTCGCTGGTCCTGTAGGCCTGGACGGCGCGGTCCTTCGCCGCCTGGAACGCATCCATCAGCGCGCGCGCGACCCAGCGGTTGGCCTCGTAGATCTCGCGCCGGATCACCACCGTGTGCATGATCGGGAATATCCCGTTGCGGCGGAAATAGTCGCGCTCGACATGTTCGTAGTCCTCGAACAGCCGCCCGACCTTGGGCGAGCCGCGCGTGTAGCTGGGCGGCACCCACGCCGAATAGAGCGCGTCGATCTCTCCCGCTTCGAGCATCGCGTCCAGCGTCTTGCCGGGCCCGATCGCCTGGATGTCGACATTGGCGGGCGCGGTCGCTGGCGCCCAATCCTCGGCGGTCGCCGGCTTGTCGAGCCCACCCACGAAATAGGTGTAGCCGTTGGTCGGTACGCCGTACTCGTCGGCCAGCACGCCCTTCGACCAGATGCCCGCGTCGTGGCCGTAGCGGTGCAGCTCCCCCACCTTCTTGCCGATCAGGTCGCGCGGCCCGGTGATGCCCGACTCGCGGTTCACGAAGATCGCCGAGTGGCGGAAGATGCGGTTGGGAAAGACCGGGATGGCGACGAACGGCCGCTCCGCCGTCTCCAGCGTGCGCAGGTAATAGGTGAAGCCGAGCTCGGACGCGTCATACTCGCGCGTCCGCAGCATGCGGTCCATGATCTCGCCCACCTGCTGCGCGCTGCGGCACTCGAGCGCGACGCCCTCGGGCTTCACGCTGCCATCGACCAGCGCGCGCGTCCGGTCGTAGTTCCAGCAGGCCAGCGTCAGTTTCAGGTCAGCCATCGTCGGGTCCCGAGCCGTGGCGGCGCGCCCATCCGCGCCACGTCCGTCATGCCAGATAGCCGCGCCGGCGCCAATAGCGTTCCGCGGCCGGGTGCAGCGGCACGTCCATCGGCGTATCCGGCGCGTCGCGGCACATGCGCTCGACCGGAAGCGGCCCGTCGCCCTGCCAGGGGATCAGGTGCTTGCGGGCGTCCAGCGCTTCGCAGATCGATTCGACCAGCGCGTCGGACGCCTCGGCGTGGACGAAGATGGTCCACCCGCTGAAATCGAGGGTCAGCACGTCGGCCGGCAAGCGCGGATAGAGCCGCTTCTCGATGATGCCGCGGCGATAACCGAGCGCTTCCAGCGTGCGCACCGTCTCCTCGGCGAGCGGCAGGATCGTCATCCCGGCGGCGAGGGCGGCGTCGGTCCATTCCTGCACCGCCTCGTCGAAGATCGCATCGATCTCGCCCCGCGCCAGCGCCTCGAACTTCGGCCCGTCAGGGAAGGGCAGCCCGCCCTCGCGCCGCACGTTGCCGCCCCACGATTCGAGGTCGGCGAGCGAGAAGCCGGCCGCCGCGGCGATGTCGTCCAGCATGTCGTGCAGGCAATGGTCTTTCTGCCCACGCAGCATGACGCGGAGCGGCGCGCGCCGCGCCGCGATGTCCTCGAACCGCGTCAATCCAAGCTCGGATTTCACGGCGAAGACGTACTGGTCGAAGGACGGGATCACCGCGATGGCGCGCACCGGACAGGGCTGGGCGTAGCGGCCCTTTCCACGAAGAGCCAGGGTCAACGGCGCGGCCGGATTGATCATGGCGAGGTCGGCCTCGCGCCGCGCCACCGCCTCGATGCCCTCGCTGGTGCTGGAGCCGAACAGCGCCAACGGCCAGTCCGATCCCCTGCCCTGCTCGCGCAGCAGCACCTTGGCCTGGCGCAGCCGCGTGTCGGGCCGCGCCACCAGCTCGGCCGCGATCTCGAGCACGACGCGCGAGCGCGTGGTGACGGGGTTCGCCCAGCCCGGGTTGCGGAACGCCGGGTCCTTCGGGGGATCGTCCATGACCCGTTCGCGGCGGGCTACTGCGCCGCCTCCGAGGTCCGGAGCGCGGCGTTGACCGCGGGCATCACCTTCTCGGCCATCAGCTCCATCGAGCGTTTGCCGAGCTTCGGATCGGCCCAGTCGATCCCGGCATAGAGCAGCGTGCCGAACCCGCCGGTCTCCTCGGCGATGGCAAGGATCTGGTCCACCACTCTGTTGACGCCGCCGACGATGGCGATGTTGTCGAGGATGAAGTCGAGCGTGACCGCGTCGTCGGACATCGACGCGTCGGGCTTGAAGCTGTCGAGCTTGCGCGAGGCGCGCAGCTTCGACGAGAGTTGGTGCATGTAGTGCCGGTACGGGCTCTGCGGGTCGTCCTTGCCGTAGCGCGAAGCCGTGCGGTCGTCGTCGGCGACGAAGATGGTGCGCGCGACGCGCCAGTTCTTCCGCTCGGCCACGTGGCCCGCCTCGGCGCAGCCGCGCGCGTAGTTCTGCCAATGGTTCTTCAGCCAGCCGGCATAGAGGAAGCCGGACGAGACCGGCCACCATCCGCGCTTGCCGATCGCCACCAGCCCCTGCGAGTTGGGGTCGGTCGCCATGCCCAGGATCGGCGGGTGCGGCGTCTGGTAGGGCTTCACGATGGCGCCGAGCCCGACCTCGGGCCAGATGGTCTTGGCGGTCGAGACGTTCCAGAACTGGCCGGCTATGTTATAGGGCGCCTCGCCCTTCCAGATCGCCAGCACCTGGTCGATCGCCTCGACGAACATCGCGCCGCGGTTCTTGTCGAGCAGCTCCAGCGCCTCGGCATCGGTGCGCAGGATGCCGGCGCCGATCCCCATCAGGAACCGGCCCTGCAGCATGTTGTCGAGCATCGCCGCGTTCGACGCGATCACGACCGGATGCGAATGGGGCAGGTTGACGACCGCGGTGCCGAGCTTGATCTGCGAGGTCACGCCCATCAGCGTTGCGAGGAACATCATGCTGTTCGGGATGTTTTCGCACTCGTCGGTCAAATGCTCGCCGCAATAGCCCTCGGAAAAGCCCAGCCGGTCGGCCAGGATGAAGGCCTCGCGATCCTCGGCCAGCGTGTCGGCATAGGTCCGCCCCTTGGGGTGGACCGGCATGGTGAAGAATCCGAGCTTCATGAGGTCCTTCGCCTTCCCGCGCGCGAGCGGCGATTATTCCTGCGTGATCGGCCGGGCGCAAGGGCCGGCCGAGGGACGCGCGTCCCGTCGGCCAGCCTTCACGGGTGTTCGGGATCTGCGCGGTTAGTTCAGCTCCTTGTCCCAGTCGCGCGCGATCGGCACGTTGTGCTTGCGCAGCCCGGCCATGTAGACCATGACGAGCTGGCGCGCCGGCAGCCCCTGCCCTTCGAGGCGGTCGACCCACGCCTTGGTGACGTTGGGCATGACATGCGCCCACCGTGAGCGCTCCGCCGCCGGAAAGTCGGAGAACACGACCCCCTTCTTCTTCATCTGAGCGACGAACAGGGTCTTCCGATCCTCGTCGACCTTCGCGTATTGCGGGCCGTACTCCTTGGCGACGTCCAAGAAGATCGTCTTGGCGAAATCGGGCAGCGCGTCCCACGCCGCCTTGTTCATCGACAGCGCCGCGGCCGAGCCTGATCCGAAATTCACGAGCGTCGCGAATTTGGTGACTTCATAAGTCCGGTACGGGAAGGCGAGGCCGATTCCCATCGGATAGCCGTCATACACTCCGTTCTTGATGTCGGTGTACGAGTTGGACATGGCCGCGTTCACCGCGACCGCGCCGGTGCCGCGCAGGTAGGCCGCCATCGCGCCCGAAGCGCCGATCTTGTGGCCCTTCAGGTCATCGATCGACTTGACCGGGAACTTGGTGAACAGGTCGGTGGTCTGGCTGGCGGCGCTGGCGAGATGGATCTGCTTGAACTTCAGGAACTGCTCGTTCATGGCCGGGATCTTGGAACGCAGCTCGGCGTCGATATCGCGCAGGATTGCCGTGCTCTCGGTCCCGAACGGAATCATGTAGGTGTACTGCTCGAGCGGCAGCTTGGACTCCTCGAAGTTCTTGAGCAGCACGCCGAACTGACCGATGCCCTCCTCGACGGCCTCGAAGACCTCGTTGAAATTGGCGAGGCTTCCGGCCCACGCCTCGCGCCAGTCGATCTTGAAGTCCTTTCCCGAGGCCGCCAGGCGGCGGTTGATCTCGGGGATGATGTACTCCTTGGTGACCTTGACCGGGGTGACCAGCGGGGGCGGTGCGCCCACGGCGGTCAGCTTGATGGTCGTCGCCGCGGCGGGGGCGAGCGCCACACCGACCAGGACCGCCCCGCACGCCGCGAGCTTCGCGACATACATGTTCATCGTTTCCTCCGTTTATCGCCGCGTGATGCCGCGACGTGGAACGGAGCATACAGCGCTTGGGTCGGGCCACGGAACTTCCCGCAAGGGGCCGGCCGCGAGGCACGCTTCCCGCCCGTTGGCACAGAATATTCACATCGGGAAGGCTGGAACCGGAGCCCGGTCCGGGGCACATTGCATCGACGTGCCTGTGGGCCCGAACGCAGCGGGAGCGACGATGACACGGATGGAACGATGGGCGGCCGCACTGGCCCTTGCCGCCGGGGTGCTTCTCATCGGCGCGGGCGGTGCGGCGGCGCAAAAGCAGCGCATGCTCATGGCGACGGCGACGGTGCGCAACGTCTCGCTCGAGATCCGCGTGAACGGCGTCCTCGTGGACACGTTCGAGCGCGAACAGTTCGGCGGCGTGCCCCTCGTGCTCTGGCTGGTCAACGGGCCCAACGAGGTGGTGTTCGAGGGCAAGGCGACGGGGCCGGACCCGGCGGCGACCGGCGACGTGGCGCTACCCGGCGAAAAGCCCCCGATCGCGGAGTTCACCTGGTCGAAGGAGCGCCCGAAGCTCGCCGCCAAATTCGAGGGCGAGGACCTGCCCAAATGGAGCTGGGTCGCGGCCCCCGCCAAGCTCGACGCCGAGGACGCATTGCGGGCCGCGGCGCACGAATTCCACGACGCGATCGCCAAGGGCGACAAGCAGCGCTTCCGCGAGATCGCCGCCGCGCACTTCGGCGACGCCGCCCGGCTGGTGGGCCAGGAGAAGGCCGACCAGCTTCGCGACCAGATGTGGGCCGCACTGTCGAAGGGAATCCTGCCGCTCGGGAAGCTGACCATCGACAGCTACCGCGGCGGGCAGGTGTGGCGCGTCGTCGATTCCACCGGCCACGCGCCCTTCGCCGCCCACGACAAGGACGATTCGATCCTGCGCTTCGGCACCTACTGGGCCTTCGTCGACGGCCGCTGGCAGATCGTCCGCTGAGCCGGCGGTTGCGCGGCGTAGCGATCCGAGTCACGCTCGCCCCGGAATAAGAAACGAGGAGGAAACGCGTCCCGGCCCGGCCCGGCCGCGGGCCGCCGCCGTAGCCGCCGTCACGCCGCTCATACAGAAACCGATAGGGAGGTCACCATGAAGCGCGTATGGATCGCAGCCCTGGCCGCACTTGTTGCCCTTACCGGCCCGGCCGCGGCGCAGAAATACAACCTGACCGTGGCCGGCTACAGCCCGGGCGGGCTGGTCTCGACCGTCGGCACCGGCCTCGACGCGGCGCTGGCGGCCGCCTATCCCGGCTCCACCGTCACCTACCAGACCTCGTCGGGCGGGCTCGCCAACGCCATGCTGCTCGAGGGCGGCAAGGTGCCGATTGCCTTCATCTCCGACACCGAGCTCGCCGTCGCGGTCAAGGGCAAGCCGCCGATCAACAAGCCGCTCGGCGATCTGCGCCAGCTGTTCCGTCCCTACGCGCCCGGCTCGCGGTTCCAGGCGACGCACGCGCTGGCCAACAAGGCCTGGGCGGAGAAGAACGGCATCGCCACCTTCGCCGACATCGCCAAGAAGAAGCCCGAGATGCGCGTCGCGGTGAACCGGCCCGGCAATCTCGACGGCGACGTGGCGCTGGCCGCGCTTTCCGCCATCGGCGTCTCGCAGGACGACATCAAGAAGTGGGGCGGCCAGGTTGTGCGAGCCGCCTCGCGCGAGATGACCTCGCTGATGCTCGACCGCCGGCTCGACGTCGTGATCTTCGGCATCTCCTACAACCATCCGCGCATCCGCGAGATGGCGAACGGCATCGACCTCGTCATGCTGCCGATGACCGAAGCGACGGCGAAGAAGGTGGCCGACGAGCTCGGCGCCAAGACCTGCGACTTCAAGGCGAGCGAGTACAAGTTCCTCGCCGCCAACTCGTCGTCGGTCTGCGTCGGCATGTCGGTCGTCGCCCGCGCGAGCATGAGCGACCAGGAGGCCTACAACATCACCAAGGGCGTGGTGGAGCAGGTCGAGAAGTTCCGCTCGGCCCACCGGCTGCTCAAGCAGGTGGTGACGGAACAGACCCTGGCCGAGCCCGGCCAGGCGCCGTTCCATCCCGGCGCGGCGAAGTACCTGAAGGAGAAGGGGCTGCTGCACTAGCGCCCGCGCACGGCCCGGGCCCCGGCGCGGCGGGACCGTCCCGCCGCACCGCCCCCGGAGCCATCGCATGGCAGGCATCCGTCTCCACGACCCGGCAGTCTGGTTCTCGGTCGGCGTGCGCCGCCGCCCATCGGGCTGGCTTGCCTGGGTGGTCAGCCCCATCGCCGTCGCGCTCGCGATCTACGTGATCGTCGCCGCGACGGTGCTGATCATCACGCCCTGGGCGCTGGTCGCCGTGTTCCTGTGCGGCATGATGGCGATCGCCTTCCTCGCGGTCGGCGCGACGCCCCACTCCCGGGCGGACCGGCCGACCCTGCCCGACTATGCGCTGGCGCTGGCGAGCTTCGCGACCGCCGCCTTCTTCGCGCTCAATGCCCAGGAATTCGTCACCCGCATCGCGCTGCTCTCTCCGCTCAGCGACTGGGACCTCGGTTTCGGCGTCCTGATGGTGCTGCTGACGCTCGAGATCACCCGGCGCACCACCGGCGCCGGGCTCACCGCCGTCGTGCTGCTGTTCATCGCCTACAATTTCTTCGGCCACCATCTCGGCGGGGTGCTGCACCACGGCCCGATCGACTGGATCCACTTCATCGACATCATGGTCTACACGACCGACGGCATCATGGGCCTGCCGGCGCGCGTGGCCGCGACCTACGCCTTCCTGTTCGTGCTGTTCGGCACGCTGCTCTACTTCGCCAAGGGCGCGGACTTCTTCTTCGACTTCGCGGCGGCGATCTCGGGCGGACGGCCGGGCGGGCCCGCCAAGGTCGCGGTGATCTCGTCGGGCCTGTACGGCATGGTGTCGGGCAGCCCGACCTCCGACGTTGTCACCACCGGCTCGATCACCATCCCGGTGATGAAGCGGCTCGGCTACAACGCCGCCGTCGCCGGCGCGATCGAGGTTGCGGCCTCGACCGGTGGCAGCATCATGCCGCCGGTGATGGGCTCGGCCGCCTTCATCATGGCCGAGTACAGCGGCATCGACTATCGCGACATCGCCATCGCCGCCTTCCTGCCGGCGCTGCTCTACTATGTCGGCGTCTACGCCCAGGTGCATTTCCGCGCGCTGCGCTTCGGCCTGGTGGGGCTCGACAAGTCGCGCATCCCGCCGCTCAGCGTGACCCTTCGGCGCGGCGGCATGTTCCTCGTCCCGCTCGTGGCGCTGACGGGCGCGCTGCTCTACGGCTATACGCCGACGATGGTCGCGATCTTCGGCGCCATCGCCGTCATCGCGGTCGCCGTCCTAAGGGCCGAGACGCGGCTCGGCCCGGTCAAGCTGTGGCAGGCGATGGCGGAGACGACCTACCGCATGGTGCCGGTGGCGGGCGCGACCGCCGCCGCGGGCCTCGTCATCGCCGGCATCACCATGACCGGGCTCGCCGCCAAGTTCGCCCATGTCGTCTACGCGCTCACCGCCGCCGACACGTTCTCGACACTGGTGGTGGCCGCCGCGCTCTCCATCGTGCTCGGGCTCGGCATGCCGACGCCATCGGCCTACATCCTCGCCGCCGTGCTGATCGGCCCGCTGATGACCCAGCTCGGCATCGACCCGCTCGCCGGCCACATGTTCCTGCTCTACTTCGCGGTGATGTCGGCGATCACCCCGCCGGTCGCGGTCGCGGCCTATGCCGCCTCGTCGATCGCCGAGGACAACCCGATCAAGATCGCCGGCCACGCGGTGAAGTTCGCGCTCGCCGCCTTCGTCGTGCCGTTCGTGTTCGTCTACGGGCCCGAGCTCCTGTGGAAGGGCCCGCTATGGAAGACCGGCGTCACCTTCGTCACCGCGTCGGTCGCCCTCGTCCTTCTCGCCGCGGCGATCGAGCATTACCGCGAATGGAGCGAGGCGTGGTGGGCGCGCCTGCTGCTCGCCGTCGGCGCGCTGTTCCTGATCGCGCCCGAGCTGTGGGCCGAGGCGGTCGGCGTGGCGCTCGTCACCCTCGCCATCGGGCTGACCCGCCTCCGCGCACGGCAGGCGGCTTAGGGCCCGGCCCTCGGCGAGTCCCGGTTTCTATTGATCTGTCTCAAATCCGGCTAAGCCGAATCGTGCTTCGTTGCCTGCGAGAGCGGGCGCGCGTTTGCGTCCCCAGGCACGGGAAAATTGCAATGACACCGAAGATCCGGATCTGCCTCATGTCTGGCGTCGCCGCGGCGGCGCTCTTCTTTGCGCCCGGGCTCGTCGGTCCCGCGGGCTTCGGGTCGATCGGGCTCGACGGCAAGGCGTTCGCGCAGGGCAATCGCGGCGGCCAGGGCGCCGCAGGCGGCCGGGGGGGCCAGGGCTATCGCGGCGGCCAGGGCACGGCCGGGCCGGGCAGCACGACACATGGCGGCGACCACGGGGAGAACGAGGAATCGAGCCACGGCGGCGAGGATTCGCACAGCGACGGCGACCATGCGGACGAGAGCCACACGGACGAAGGCAAGAGGGGCCCGCAATACATGGGCGGCAGCGCTGCGTCCGGGCCGGACGGGTCCGGCGGCGGGACCAGCGGCGGCCGGCCTGCCTGGGCCGCCGAGGGCATCCCGGAGGTCGAGCTCGGCCGGCTGAACGTGTCGCGCTCGCCGTCCCAGGTGCTCGAACGTGCCTTTACCGAGGTCACGACCAACTTCGATCCGGCCGCCTCCGCGTCGCTCTATTCGCAGACGGCGGAGAACTTCTCGAGCTATGTCGCGACGCATTGGGACACGGTCACGATCGTCGACTCGCCCCTGCAGAATCTCGGCCTGTTCCGCGACCTGCTGGCCAATGGACAGACGCAGCTTCCGAGTGTCGTGCCCGCCTCGAAGGTCGACCTCGCGGCGATCTTCCTCGGCACCGCGTCGGACAAGACGCTGCCGATCACCCGCGATACGGTTGTCGCGGTGACCCGCATCCTGGACGTCCCGGCGACCGAATCCGAGATCACGGCCATTGCGGCGAAGTCGGAGATCGTGCGCCAGGGCGTCCTGACGGGCCACGGCGAGTAGCGCGCCGCACGGCTCGGCAAGCGAGAGCGGGCGGGGCCCGCCCGCCCTCTTCGCCTGTTCCCTGTGTCTCCTTCCCCGCGCGTGCTAAGGTCCGGCCACCATCGAACCGGGAGGACCGTCCGATATGGCGACCAGGACCAAGCCGCGCGTCATCGCGCTCGAGGAGCATTACTGGGACCGCGACATCGCTTCCCACTTCAAGGGCCATGCGGCCGACCGCGCGCCGAAGCTCCTCGAGCAGCTCTACGATCTCGGCGCCGTGCGCCTCAAGGAGATGGACGACGCCGGCATCGACGTGCAGGTCATCTCGCACGGCGCGCCGTCGGGCCAGCAGCTCCCCGTCCAGGCCGCGCCGGCGCTCTGCCGCGAGGCGAACGACAGGCTGGCCGCCGCCTGCGCCGCCAACCCCAAGCGCTTCGCCGCCTTCGCCACCCTGCCGACGCCCGACCCCAAGGCCGCCGCCGACGAGCTCGAGCGCTGCATGACCAAGCACGGCTTCGTGGGCGCGATGATCCACGGCCTGACCCACGACAAGTTCATCGACAAGCCCGAGTTCTGGCCGATCTTCGAGCGCGCCGCCGCGCTGGACGCGCCGATCTACCTGCACCCGGCCGAGCCGCATCCCGCGGTCGACGCCGCCTACTACCAGGACTACGCGCAGGAATATCCGGGCTTCCGCGTGGCGGGCTGGGGCTTCGGCGTCGAGACCGCGACGGCCGCGATCCGCATCGTGCTCTCGGGCGTGTGCGAGAAGTACCCGAACCTCAAGTTCATCCTGGGCCATCTGGGCGAGAACCTGCCCTTCGCCGTCTGGCGCATCGACCACACGCTGGCGCGCAAGAACAAGTCATTCTCGTTCCGCGACGCGTTCGTCGAGCATTTCTGGGTGACGACCTCGGGCTTCTTCTCGACGCCAGCCCTCAACTGCACCATCCAGGAGATGGGCGTCGAGCGCGTGCTGTTCTCGATCGACTGGCCGTTCGTCGACAACCCGCCCGGCACCGACTGGATGAACGCACTGCAGCTCTCAGCCGCCGACAAGGCCAGGATTTATGGCGACAACGCGGCCAAGCTGCTGAAGCTGTAGCGAGCGGACCCCCTCCCCCCAACCGCGGTTAGACCTGAACCAAATCGGCGCTAGGATCGTGGCCCTTCGCACACCCCGCCAATCTGCGGCGGAGGGATGGTGTCATGGAGTCACGAGACCGGCGGACTGGTGTCCCGGCTGCCCGCCCCCGCGACGCGGCCCTCGGCGTCGGGCTGATCTTCGCGCTGGCCGCGGCGGGCCCTGCGCCCTCGCACGCCGCCGACATCATGATGATCGACGCGCACAGCCAGATCAGCGCCGAGGTCGGGCTGGACAGGGCGCTGGCGCTGATGGACGAGGCCGGCATCGCGCGCGTGATCCTGTCGGCCGTGGGCCGGGGCGGCGTACGGCCGCTTCTCGATTTCGCCCGCGCCCATCGCGACCGCATCGTGCCGGCGATCGGGCTGAAGCCCGAGCGAATGCGCAACGGCGATCCGGAGGCGCTGGCCCAGCTTCGCCGCATGGGGCACAACCCGGCGTTCGGCGCGCTTTCCGAGGTGATGATCCTGCACCAGCAGAAGGGCCAGCACGCGCCCGAGATCGTCATCGGGCTCGGCTCCGACTACGCCAAGGCGGCACTCGCCATCGCGCGCGAGCGCGGCTGGCCGCTGGTCGTCCATATCGAGTTCGGCTTCGCCGCCAGGCGGTCGGAATACGATTCCGCCATGGCGACGTTCGAGGCGCTGCTCGACGCGAACCCCGCCATGCCCATCGTGCTGAGCCATATGGGCCAGCTCGACCCGGCGGCGGCGCGGCGGCTGATCGTGGCGCACCGCAACGTCCACTTCCTCACCTCGCACGCCAACCCGATCTTCACCGCAGACCACGGCACCAACCTGCCCTGGACCGAGCTGTTCACGGGCGAGGCGCTCGCGCCCGACTGGCGGGCGCTGTTCGTGTCGCACCCCGACCGGTTCGTGCTCGCCTTCGACAATGTCTACGACCCGGACTGGTCCGACCACTATGTCCGCCAGGCGCGTCTGTGGCGCGCGGCCCTGGCCGAGCTGCCGCTCGAAATCGCCAACGCGGTGGCGCACGGCAATGCCGAGCGCTTGTGGCACCTTAACGCCGCAGCCCCTGCCGCCGCCTGGCCGCACGAGATGGTGGGGCCGGCCGGCCTGACCGCGCGCGAGGTAGTTGCCCGGCTCGACCGCAACGGCGACGGACGGCTCAGCCGGTCCGAGTTCCGCCGCCCGCCCAAGCTGTTCGCGCGCATCGATTCCGACCATGACGGGTTCGTCTCCGCGCTCGAGCTGGAGGCCGCGTGGCGCCGCTATGCCGGCGCCGGCAAGCCGGCCTCGCCGTGACCTACTCGATCGTCGCCCGCGATCCCGCGACCGGCGAGATCGGCATCGCCGTCGCCTCGCGCTATTTCGGCGCCGGGCGGATGGTGCCGTGGATCGCGTCGGGCGTCGGCGCCATCGCCTCGCAGGCGAACGTGCGGCCGCGCTACGGCGCCGAGGGGCTGGCGCGTCTCGCCGCCGGCGAAGCCCCCGACGCGGCGCTCGCGGCCATGCTCGCCGTCGACCCGGGCGCCGCGCTCCGCCAGGTCGCCGTCCTCGACGCCCAAGGACGCGCCGCCGCGCACACCGGCGCCGGCGCCCTGCCCAAGGCGGGCCATGCCTTCGGCGCCGACTGCGTCGCGGCCGCGAACATCACGGCGCGCCCCACCGTGTGGGGCGCGATGGTGGATGCGTTCGAGGCCGCCACCGGCCCGCTCGCCGAGCGGCTGGTCGAGGCGGTGGGCGCGGCCGAGCGCGAGGGAGGCGATCTGCGCGGGCGCCAGGGCGCGGGGCTGATCGTTGCCGCGCCGGGCGGAGACGCGGCCGAAGCGCGGATCGGCGACATCGACCTCCGCGTCGACGACCACCCCGACGCCGCGGCCGAGCTCGCCCGTCTGCTCGCCCTGCGCCGGGCGCTGACCCGGGCCGACCAGGCGCGCACCCTCGCCAATGCGGGCGACCTCGGGGGTGCGCTCGCCGGTCTCGACGCCATCTGCGCCGCCCATCCGGACGAGCCGGAGTTCCTCACCCGCCGGGCGCTGGTCCTCCTCGCCCTCGGCCGGCCGGACGAGGCGCGCGCGTCGCTCGCCCGCGCCTGCGCGATCCATCCCGGCTGGGCCGAGTACGTAATCCGGCTCGCCGCGGCGGAGATGACCGCCGCGCCCTTCGAGGCGGTGGCCGCGCTCGCCGCCGGGCTCGGCACCATGCGCTGAATGGACAGGCCGGGAACAGATTTCCCTTGCCCATCAGAACAAACCATGTACAATGGCCCCCGCGTTGCACGATTCCCAGCGCTGTGGAATAAGGAGGGATGACATGGCCGACCCCGCGCTCCGCCTCGTCGAGAAGGACTCCATGGACAAGACAAAGGCGCTGGACGCCGCGCTGAGCCAGATCGAGCGCGCGTTCGGCAAGGGCTCGATCATGAAGCTCGGCGGCTCCGCGCACGCCGCCGACGTGGAGGCCGTGTCGTCGGGCTCGCTCGGGCTCGACATCGCGCTCGGCATCGGCGGGCTGCCGCGCGGCCGCGTCATCGAGATTTACGGACCGGAAAGCTCGGGCAAGACCACGCTGGCCCTGCATGCCGTCGCCGAGGCCCAGAAGGCCGGCGGGGTGTGCGCCTTCATCGACGCCGAGCACGCGCTCGACCCCAGCTACGCGCGCAAGCTGGGCGTCAACATCGACGAGCTGCTGATCTCCCAGCCCGACGCCGGCGAGCAAGCGCTCGAGATCGCCGACACGCTGGTGCGCTCCGGCGCGCTCGACGTGATCGTCATCGATTCGGTGGCGGCGCTCGTGCCGCGCGCCGAGCTCGAGGGCGAGATGGGCGACACCCATGTCGGGCTGCAGGCGCGGCTGATGAGCCAGGCGCTGCGCAAGCTCACCGGCTCGATCTCGCGCTCGCACACCATGATCATCTTCATCAACCAGATCCGGATGAAGATCGGCGTGATGTTCGGCAACCCCGAGACCACGACCGGCGGCAACGCGCTGAAATTCTACGCCTCGGTCCGGCTCGAGATCCGCCGCATCGGCGCGATCAAGGACCGCGACGAGGTGGTGGGCAACCAGACCCGCGTGAAGGTGGTGAAGAACAAGCTGGCGCCGCCGTTCAAGGTGGTCGAGTTCGACATCATGTACGGCCAGGGCGTGTCCAAGACCGGCGAGCTCGTCGATCTCGGGGTCAAGGCCGGCATTGTCGAGAAGTCGGGCGCGTGGTTCTCGTTCGACAGCCAGCGCATCGGCCAGGGGCGCGAGAACGCCAAGCAGTTCCTCGCCCAGAACCCGGAGATCGCGGGCCAGATCGAGCAGTCGATCCGCGCCAATGCCGGGCTGATCGCCCAGGCCGCGCTCGGCGGCGACGACGCACCGGAAAGCGAGGAGTCCGAGGTCGGCTGAGGTCAGCGCGGCCCGGGCCGGGGCTGACGGTCGAACCAGTCCTTGATCAGCAGGAAGTCGTAGAGCACCGCCGCGCCGAACAGCCCGAGCCCCGCGCCATAGGCGAGCCCCGTGGCGCCGCTGGCGGTGAACAGCGCCCATAGCGCGACGGCCCCAGCCGCACCGCCCGCCGCCCAGCGCACCGCGCCGTTGGCGGGCAACGGATCGAGCCGGGCCAGCCGGTCGAACGGCGTCGGGCCGTAGGCGGTGGCGATCAGCGCGTAGACGGCAAGCGCCGCCGCGCAGGACAACACCAGCCCGGCCCCATACGTGACGTCGCCCGCAGCGCCGCGCGCGAGGAACAGCCCGCCGATCACCAGCGCGCCGGCTACGGCGCCCGCGATCCAGCGCCAGGACAGCCAGTCCCGATCGTCCATCCCATGAGGTCCGGTGCGTTCCATGCCCTTAATGTCGCGACCGGCGGGGAAACGATCAAAGCGTCACCTCGCCGCAGGCGCCGCAACGGCCACGCATTACGGACCGCGCACATCGCGGGCCACATCCCGGACACGCCGACGGGCTGGCGCGGCACCGGCCGCGCCGCCATAATGGATGGATGGAACTCGATCTCCGTCCCCTGTGCGACGCGCTCGGCGCGGAAGTATGCGGCCTCGATCTCGCCCGAGCGCTCGACCCCGAGACGGTCGCCGCGCTGCGCCGCGCCTGGCTCGACCATCTGATCCTCCTGTTCCGCGACCAGGACCTGACGCAGGAGCAGCTCGTCACCGCGACGGCGCATTTCGGGCCGAGCGGCGACCTTGCCCGGCCCAACGAATACCGCCCGTCCGGCCAGACGAAGCTGCACCCGAACGTGATGCTGATCTCGAACATCCGCGAGAACGGCGTGCCGATCGGCGCGCTGCCCGACGGCGAGATGATGTTCCATCACGACATGCTGCACGCCGCGGTCCCGCACGACGCGACGTTGCTGTACGCGCGCGAGCTGCCGTCGCACGGCGGCCACACCTTGTTCGCCAACCTCTACGCCGCCTACGAGACGCTGCCCGAGGCGGTGCGCGCGCCGCTCGAGGGCCGCCAGGCGTTCCACCACTACAATTACGGCTCGCAGCACAGGGGCGACGGCAAGGGCACGCCGGCCTTCGCCGAATCGTCGCACCCGGTGTTCCGGACCCATCCGGAGACCGGGCGAAAGGCGATCTACGTCAATCGGCTGATGACCGATCACGTGGCGGGTCTGGACCGCGCCGAGAGCGACCGGCTGCTCGCCGCCGTGTGGGACCACGCCGAGCAGTCGCGCTTCGTATACGAGCATGTCTGGCGCGTCGGCGACGTGCTGCTGTGGGACAATCGCTGCACCATGCATGCGCGCACGGACTTTCCGCCCGAGCGGCGCCTGTTCTGGCGCACCACCGTGGCCGGCAGCGAACGCCCGGCCTGAGCGCGACCGCACCAAGACATACCGGGGGTAGAGACGAGATGCGCTACGAGCTCTATTACTGGCCGGGCAGCCCCGGGCGGGGCGAATTCGTCCGGCTGGCGCTCGAGGAGTCGGGCGCCGACTATGTCGACGTCGCACGGATGAAGGGCCGCAATGCCGGCGTGCCGGCCCTGATGAAGCTGATGAACGGCACGAAGGAGCCGCACCCGCCCTTCGCCCCGCCCTTCCTCAAGGCCGGCAAGCTGGTGATCGGCCAGACGGCAAACATCCTTCAATATCTGGGCCCGCGCCACGGGCTCGCCCCCGCCAGCGAGGCGGGCCGGCTGTGGACGCACCAGCTGCAGCTTTCGATCACCGATTTCGTCCTCGAGGCGCACGACACGCATCATCCGATCTCCAACGCGCTCTATTACGAGGACCAGCGGAAGGAGGCGATGCGCCGCACGCCCTACTTCCTGAAGAACCGGGCGACCAAGTTCCTCGGCTATTTCGACCGAGTGATGGCGCAGAACTCGTCCGGTCCGAAGCACCTGGTCGGCGCGCGCCTCACCTATGTGGACCTCTCGCTGTTCCACGTGGTCGAGGGGATGCGCTTCGCCTTCCCCAAGGCGATGCGGCGAATCGAGAAGGACGTGCCGCGGGTCGTCGCGCTGCACGACCTGGTGGCGAAGCGCCCGCGCCTACGGGCCTATCTCGAGTCCGACCGACGCCTTCCGTTCTCGGGCGGCGTGTTCCGCCATTACAAGGAACTCGACAAGTAGATTTCGCGTCCCGGGTTTCGCCCCGGTTTTGCCGCAAAGACGGTCAAAATGCCCCAGCATCCGCGGGCGGGGCGTGTTGGTGGGCGATCGGCGCCCGTGCTATGGTCGCGGCCGATTTACGGGCGGAGAGGGGAAGCCAGTTGTTCGTCGAGTTAGGCCATTACGCCCTGATCCTCGCGCTGGTCGTGGCGATCCTGCAGTCGGGTGTGCCGTTGTGGGGCGCGGCGCGCCGGGACGCGCGGCTGATGGCCGTCGCCGACACGACGGCGCCGATGCAGTTCCTGCTGGTGGCGTTCTCCTTCGTGGCGCTGGCCAACGCCTATGTCAGCTCCGACTTCTCGGTACTGAACGTCGCGCAGAACAGCCATACGGCGAAGCCGCTGCTCTACAAGATCACCGGCGTGTGGGGCAATCACGAGGGCTCGATGCTCCTGTGGGTGCTGATCCTCACGTTGTTCGGCGCGGCGGTCTCGGTGTTCGGCCGCAACCTGCCGCCGACCCTTCGGGCGCGCGTCCTGTCGGTACAGGGCATGGTCGGCACCGGCTTCTTCCTGTTCATCCTCCTCACCTCGAACCCGTTCCTCCGGCTCGACCCGGCGCCGTTGAACGGGCGCGGGCTCAACCCGATCCTGCAGGACCCAGGCCTCGCCATCCATCCGCCCTTCCTCTATCTCGGCTATGTCGGGTTCTCGATATCGTTCTCATTCGCCGTCGCCGCGCTGATCGAAGGGCGCGTCGACGCCGCCTGGGCGCGCTGGGTGCGACCGTGGACCCTGGCCGCCTGGTGCGCGCTGACCTGCGGCATCGCGCTGGGCAGCTGGTGGGCCTATTACGAGCTGGGCTGGGGCGGGTTCTGGGCGTGGGACCCGGTCGAGAACGCGTCCTTCATGCCGTGGCTCGCCGGCACGGCGCTGCTGCACTCGGCAATCGTGGTGGAAAAGCGCGATGCGCTTAAAAGCTGGACCATCCTGCTCGCCATCATCACCTTCTCGCTGTCGCTGATCGGCACGTTCCTGGTGCGCTCGGGCGTGCTCACCTCGGTGCATGCTTTCGCGGTCGATCCCGCGCGCGGCGCCTTTATCCTGGTGCTGCTGGCCATCACCATCGGCGGCGCGCTGACGCTCTATGCCTGGCGGGCGCCCACGCTGAAGGCCGGCGGGCTGTTCGCGCCGATCTCGCGCGAGGGCGCGCTGCTGCTCAATAACCTCCTGCTGGCCGCCGGCGCCGCGACCGTGTTCCTCGGCACGCTCTACCCGCTGTTCCTCGACGTGGTCAGCGGCGAGCGCGTCTCGGTCGGTCCGCCCTTCTTCAACGCGACCTTCGTGCCGCTGATGGTGCCGCTGCTGATCGCGCTCGGGATCGGCCCGCTTTTGTCGTGGAAGCGCGCCGATCTGTGGGGCGTGCTGTCGCGCCTCAAATTCACCATCGGCTTCACCCTGATCGTCGTGCTCCTGATCGTCGCACTGCAGGAGCCCGACACGGCGAAGACCGCGTTCGGCATGGGGCTGGCCGCATGGCTCGCCGGCACCGCGATCGCGGAATGGGCCGGGCGGGTGAAGATGTTCCGCGCACCGCTCGGCGAGACCTGGAGGCTGGTGCGCAACCTGCCGCGCTCGACGCACGGCATGACCATCGCCCATTTCGGCGTGGCGGTCGTCGTAGTCGGGCTCACCGGCTCGCTTTGGCGCGAAGAGCGGATCGAGATCGTCCGGCCGGGCGACACGCTGGCGATCGCCGGCTACACGTTCCACCTCGACAACATGTCGCGCGTCAACGGCCCGAACTATGCGGCCGACCGCGCCACCTTCTCGGTCACCCGCGACGGCAAGCCCGTTGCCACGATGACGCCAGAGCGGCGCTTCTTCCCGGTGCAGCAGACCACCAAGTCCAACACCTCGATCCGCACCGACGGGTTCGCCGACCTCTACGCCGCGCTCGGCGATCCGGACGGCAAGGGCGGCTGGACCGTCCGGCTGTACCACAACCCGCTGGTGCCGTGGATCTGGTTCGGCGCGCTGATCATGGCGCTGGGCGGGGTGACGAGCCTCACGGACCGGCGGTTCCGCATCGGCGTGGCGCGCCGGTCGGCCGAGGCCGAGGCGGGCCGCCGCGCCGGCGCGCGTGCCTGACCGCACCTGCTGAGACTGACCGGACGGGCCATGCGTCGCCTCCTGTTCCTCGTTCCCCTGTTGCTGTTCGCGGGCGTCGCCGTCTATTTCGCCTACGGGCTGGAGCGCGACCCGCGCTACATCCCGTCGGCGCTGATCGACAAGCCGGCACCGGCCTTCGACCTGCCCGGCCTGCCGGGGAAGAAGGGGCTGGCGCGGTCCGACCTCGCCGGCAAGGTGACGCTGGTCAATTTCTTCGCGTCTTGGTGCGTGGAATGCCGTGTCGAGCATCCGGTGCTGATGAAGATGGGCACGGAGGCGGGCATCAACCTGTACGGCATCGCGTGGAAGGACAAGACCGAGGACACCGAGCGCTGGCTCGCCGGGATGGGCGATCCGTACCGGCGGGTGGGGCTCGACGCCGACAACCGCGCCGGAATCGATTTCGGCGTCTACGGCGTACCGGAAACCTATGTGATCGACCAGGAGGGCCGCATCCGCTTCAAGCAGGTCGGCCCGATCACGCCCGGGGCGCAGGAGCGCAAGCTGCGCGCGTTGCTCGCCAAGCTGGCGAAGGGGTAATCGGTTGAGGTTTCACCTGTCGCGGCTCGCACCGGCGCTGGTCGCCCTCGCCCTCGCGGGGATGGCACCCGCCGCGCACGCCGTGCTGCCGTCCGAACGGCTGGCCGACCCGGCACTCGAGGCACGCGCCCGCACCCTCAGTGAGAAGCTGCGCTGCCTCGTCTGCCAGAACGAGAACATCGACGATTCGAACGCCGACCTCGCCCACGATCTGCGCGTGCTGGTACGCCAGCGCCTGGTCGCCGGCGACACCGACCAGCAGGTCCTCGACTACCTGGTGAACCGCTATGGCGACTACGTGCTGCTCGACCCGCCGATGAAGCCCGGCACCTATCTGCTGTGGTTCGGACCCGCAATCGTGCTGGTCCTCGGCGCGGGCGGCATCGTCGTCTTCTTCCGCCGCCGGCGCGCGGCCGGCCCCGACCCCGGTGCGGCACTGAGCCCGGACGAAGCCAAAGAGGTCGCGCGCCTGCTGGCCGAGGACCGTTGATGCTGTTCTGGGTTCTGGTCGCGGCGATCACCGCGGGTGTGGCGGCGGCGGTGGTGCGCCCTCTGTTGCGAAACCGCGCCGCTGCGCTCGCCGGGCGCGACGCGTATGACCGCGCCATCTATCGCGACCAGCTCGCCGAGCTCGAGCGCGACGAGGCGCGCGGCGTCATCGGCGGGTCGGAGGCCGAGGCCGCGCGCCACGAGGTGGAGCGGCGGCTGATCTCGACAACGCGCGGTGCCACTCCGGCATCGGTTTCCCCGGCCACGGCGCCGCGTCGCCCGTGGCGCGCGGGTGCGGTGGCCGTGGCCGTGCCGCTCGCGGCGCTCGGGCTCTACGCGCTCCTCGGCTCGCCCGACCTGCCGAGCCACCCGACGCCCAGCACCACCATGGTTGCGTCCGCCGCCGAGGGCGACGCGGCACACGAAGAGGGCGACGCCAGCCTCGAATCCGCCGCGGCAGGACTCGAGAAGCGGCTGGCCGCCAATCCCAGCGACGCCGAGGGCTGGCTGCTGCTCGCCCGCACCCGCGCGGTGCTGCGCCAGTGGCGGGAAAGCGAAAAGGCGTTCCAGAAGGCGGTCGACCTCACGAACGGCGCGCCCGACGCGCTCGCCGGCTATGGCGAGATGATGGTCATGTCGGCCGACGGCACCGTGTCGCCGACCGCCCGAAACTTCTTCCAGCGCGCGCTTGCCAAGGACCCCAAGCACGTGGTCGCGCGCTTCTATCTGGGGCTCGCCGAATTGCAGGACGGAAAGGCGGCCGAGGCGGTGAAAAGCTGGCGCGCGCTCGCCGCCAACTCGCCGGCCGACGCGAGCTGGCTCGCCCCGCTCCGCGCCCAGATCGCGGAGGCGGCGAAGCAGGCCGGTATCACGCCCTCGCCCGAGGAGGTTGCGGCCGCATCCGCCGCCGCACCGCCCGAACAGGCGTCGCCGCCGCCGCAGGCCGCCGCGCCGGGCCCGACCGCGGCCGACGTCGAGGCCGCGCAGTCTATGTCGCCCGAGGACCGCCAGCAGATGATCCGCGGCATGGTCCGGCAGCTGGCCGACAAGCTCAAGGCCAATCCGGACGATATGGCGGGCTGGCAGCGCCTCGCCCGCGCCTACGACGTGCTGGGCGAGCCCGACAACGCGGCGGAGGCGCGCTCGCACATCAAGGCCGCGCCTGCGCCGCAAGCCGCTGCGCCGGGCCCGACGGCGGCCGAGGTCGAGGCGGCGCAGTCGATGTCGCCCGAGGACCGTCAGCAGATGATCCGCGGCATGGTCCGGCAGCTGGCCGACAAGCTCAAGGCCAATCCGGACGATATGGCGGGCTGGCAGCGCCTCGCCCGCGCCTACGACGTGCTGGGCGAGCCCGACAAGGCGGCGGAGGCGCGCTCGCACATCAAGGCCACGCCCGGGCCGCAGGCCGCCGCGCCCGCGCCGTCTTCGCCGAGCGCGCCGCCGGCCGCCCCGACGCCGGAGCAGGTCGAGGCCGCGGCGAAGATGTCGCCCGAGGATCGCCGGAAGATGATCCACGGCATGGTCGATCGCCTCGCGGAAAAGATGGAAGAGAACCCGGACGACGCCGACGGATGGATGCGGCTCGGCCGCGCCTACGCGGTGATGGGCGAGAACGACAAGGCCGTGGCGGCGGTCGACCATGCGGCGAAGCTGCGCCCGAACGACGCCGCCCCGTTGGTGGTCCAGGCCCAGGCGCTGCTCGGCAAGCAGCCGATCGACGGCTCGAAGCCCCTGCCGCCGGCGTTCCTCGACGTCGCGAAGAAGCTCGAATCGCTCTCGGCCGATTCGCCGGACGCGCTCTGGTATATCGGGCTCGCGGCGCGGGAGGAGAAGCGCATCGGCGTCGCGCGCGCCTCGTGGGGCCAGCTGCTCTCCAAGCTGAACCCGACGAGCCCGGAGGCGCAGCTCGTCAAGGGCGCCATCGACAAGCTCGCGAAGTAGACCGCTGCTACTCCGTCATCTGGCGGCAGAAATCGATCAGCTTCGGCGCGAGTGACTGGTCCGCGGTGCCGATGTGATAGATCTCGGTCAGGTGGTTGTGCCCGGCGACGAGGTTGGTCTCCGGAGTGACGCCGCCTTCCGCCGGCAGCGCGGCGACGAAGGCCTCGGCGTGGGCGGCGAAGCGCGGCGGGTCGAGCGCCGCGACCGACACATAGCAGCCGGGCCCGCCCGGCGCGATGTTGCGCACCGTCGATTTGGCGGCGTAGGAGGCGATGTCCGGGCCGTAATAGGCGAGGATGTTGGCCGGCTGCTCGCGCTCCTCGATATCGGTCGTGGCCGAGAGCAGCACTACGCCGCGACAGGCGGGCGCCCCGTCCGCGCGCAGCGCCTTGTGATAGGCGTAGGTCGCGACATGCGTTCCGCCGGCCGAGTGGCCCATCAGCACGACGCGGTCCGGGTCGCCGCCATGGCGCGCGACGTTGTCGCGGAGCCACCGGGCGCATTGGCCGACGTCGCGCGCGCCGGCGGGCCACGGCGCGGCGGGCGCCAGCCGGTAGGTTGCGTTGACGCCGATGAAGCCGGCCTCGACGAAGACACGCAGCACGTTCCCGTAGATCACGTCGCCCAGCAGGGTCTTCGAGCCCTCGACGAACCCGCCGCCGTGAAAGAAGACGACGACCGGCAGGCCGCTCGCCGGCCCCTTGGGCAAATGGAGGTCCATCCGGTGGCTGCCGTCGGGCCCATAGCCGATATGGCGCAGGATGCGGCCTTCGAAGGGCGGGCGCTCTGCATGCAGCGCGCCGTAGGCCTCGAGGAACTCGGCACGGGCGACGTCGTCGAAGGCCGGGCCGAGGCGGCGGATCGCCTCGGCCACATGCTCGGGCATGCCGGCGGGGCGGACGAGCGGAGCGCTGTCGGGCATCGGAATCCCTCCCTTGCGTCTCACCCGATCCTAGCCTTCGCGACGGCCCTGGCGCTAGCGTCGCAGGCGGGCGGAATGCCATTGCCCTGCCGCGCCGCGGCCGCTAGTTTGCCCCGCGACCGCCCGCAGCGCTCACAGGCCGGGAACCGGCGCAATGCTCGCCTTCGTCCGTCTCGCCGACAACATTATTACCCTCTATATCTGGGTGCTGATCATCTCGGCCGTGATGAGCTGGCTGATCGCGTTCGGCGTGGTGAACACGCGCAACCGCGCGGTCTACCTGATCGCGGATTTCTGCTATCGCGTCACCGAGCCGGCGCTGCGCCCGATCCGGCGCATCCTGCCGCTGATGGGCGGCATCGATCTGTCGCCGATCATCCTGATCTTCCTGCTCTGGTTCGTGCGTGACCTTCTCTACGAAATCCTCCTCTAACGGGATCGTACGCGCGCGGGCCAATGGCGTGACGTTGCGCCTCAAGGTCGCGCCGCGGGCGCGCCACGACCGCATCGATGGGATCGCGCCCGCCGGCGACGGCGGCGACGTGCTGAAGGTGTCGGTCACCGCCGCGCCCGAGCGCGGCCGCGCCAACGCGGCGGTGGTGGCGCTTCTCGCACGCGAGCTGCGCATTCCCAAGACCAGCATTTCCATCATGGCCGGCGAGACCGGCCGGCTGAAGACCATCCGGATCGCGGGCGAGCCAGCGGCGCTCGCGCATCTCCTGGAGCAACATCGGGGCGGCGCGAAGCAATCCGACCCGTGAACATTGCTCCGACAAAACCTGGAGGGCGCGAAGTGGCTGAAGCGACAGAGGCGAAGATCATCGACGGCAAGGCGTTCGCCGAGGGGCTGCGCGCGCGCGTGGCGGCCGCGGCGGCCGCGGTGAAGGCCGCGCACAACATCACGCCGGGGCTTGCCGCGGTGCTGGTCGGCGACGACCCGGCGAGCGCCGTCTATGTGCGCAACAAGGAGAAGGCGGTCGCCGAGGCCGGCATGGCGAGCGTGCCGCACCGCCTGCCCGCCGACACGAAGGAGGCCGACCTGCTCGCGCTGCTGCGCGAGCTCAACGCCGATCCGCGCGTGCACGGCATCCTGGTGCAGCTTCCTTTGCCCAAGCAGATCCGCACCGAGGCGGCGATCGATGCGGTCGACCCGGCGAAGGACGTGGACGGGTTCCATCCGGTCAATGTCGGCCGGCTGGCGAGCGGGCGCGATGCGCTGGTACCCTGCACGCCGTCCGGCTGCATGATGCTGCTCACCGACACGCTGGGCGATCTTGCCGGCAAGCACGCCGTGGTGGTCGGGCGCTCCAATATCGTCGGCAAGCCGATGGCGGCACTGCTGCTGGCCGCCAACTGCACGGTGACCATCGCGCATTCGCGCACCCGCGATCTGGCCGCGACCTGCCGGTCGGCGGACATCCTGATTGCCGCCGTCGGGCGGGCCGAGATGGTGCGCGGCGACTGGATCGCGCCCGGCGCGACGGTGATCGACGTCGGCATCAACCGGGTGCCCGGCGCCGAGCCCGGCAAGTCGCGCCTGGTCGGCGACGTGGCATTCGCCGAGGCACGCAGGGTAGCGGGCGCGATCACCCCGGTGCCAGGCGGGGTCGGGCCGATGACCATCGCCTGCCTGTTGCGCAACACGGTGATCGCGGCCTGCCGCCAGAACGGCGTCGCGCCGCCGGACGGGCTGTAGTCGATCCCGATTTCGCGCCGTCGTTCGGCGCGCCTCGCCATCACTCGCCCGATTGTCTATTCTTCCTGCCGGAATCGCGTTCGAGGGGGGATCGAATGCAGGACGGGCTCAACACCGAGCTGTCGGACAATCTGTGGCCGCTGATCGCGGCGACGGCTTCGTTCGTGCTGGCCCATTTCGTGCTGTCCTGGCAGCCGGTGCGTCGCGCGCTGGTCGCACGGATCGGGCGCGGGCCGTTTCTCGGCGGTTATTCGATCGTCATCGGCGCGGCGTTCGTCTGGATGAACCTCGCCTATATCCGCGCGCCGGTGACCGAGCTGTGGACGCAGCAATACTGGCAGTGGATCGTGACTCTGGTCGTCATGCCGTTCGCGTCGATCCTGCTGGTCGCGGGCGCGACCACGGCAAACCCGACCATGGTCGGCGGCGAGACGGTGATGGACCGGCCCGACCCGGCGCGCGGCATCTTCAAGGTGACGCGCCACCCGATCATGTGGGCCATCGCGCTATGGGCCGTCGTGCACATGATCGCGACGGGCGACAGCTCCTCGCTGGTGTTTTTCGGCGGGCTGGCGATCCTGGCGCTGGTCGGCATGGCGCATATCGACGCGCGCAAGCGCGCCGAGGACCCGGCGCGTTTCGCCCGGCTCGCCGCCATCACCTCGGCGATCCCGCTGGCCGCCTTGCTGGCTGGGCGGACGCGGGTCAGCCTGGGCGAGATCGGCTGGGGCCGCATGCTGGGCGGGCTGATCCTCTACGTCATCCTGATGTACGGCCACGAGTGGGCCATCGGGGTTGTGGTCGCGCCCGGCGTGTGACCGCGCGGAACTCAGGCGAAATCAGGCGGGGCCGCGACGGAAACGGCTGCCGGGCCGCGTGCTTACAGGGGCCGGGGCATGGCGTTCGCAGATCTCGATCGCCCTTCCCAGGAGACGGGAATCGCGCTACGGTTCATATTGAACTCGCCAGTTCAATGTGAACAGCGCGAGCATAAGGTTCGCGCGCTGTGGCCCACGAGGTCGCCGTCGTCTCCGATCGCCGGACCCGCCTTATCGAGGCGGCGACCGCGCTTTTCGCGCAGGCCCCCTATGACCGGGTGCAGGTGGACGATATCGCCTCGGCGGCGAACGTCGCCAAGCCCACCCTCTATCGCTACTTCGCCGGCAAGGAGGCGCTGTTCCTCGCCGCGCTGGAGCGCGGCCTCGCCGGGCTGGTGGCCGAGGTCAGCGCCATCGCCGCCGGCAGCGGGCGCGCCTCGGACCGGCTGCACCGCGTGATCCAGACGGTGCTGCCGCAGGTGCGCCATTTCAAGGCGGCGATCCGCGCCGTCGAGCCGCATTCGGCCGGCATCGACCAGGGCGGCCGCGCGTTGCTGCGCAACCAGCTGCGCGAGCTACGGGGCGCCGTCGCCGCCGTCATCCGCGCGGGCACCGCCGCGCGCGAGTTCCGTCCCTGCGATCCCGACTTCGCCGCCCTCGCCATCCTTGGCGGGGTCCGCCTCGCCGCCGAGGCAAGCACCGAACCCGACGCGGCCGAACGCCTGGCCGAATTCTTCATTGGCGGCCTAGCCCCCAACACCTCGCACGCGCACGACGCGCCGGAAGCCCAAAGCCCATGAAACGCGTTACCATCCTTGTCGTTTTCGTCGCCATCGCGGCGGCCGGATCCTACGTCGCCTTCGGCAAGCGTGTGCCGGGGATCGGCGCGCGAATGGACGAAATCGCCGCCCGGTTCCAGGGCGGCGGCAGCACCGCCCCCTCGCCCGCGGGCAACGCCGACGCGACGCGCCGCGGCCCGCCCGGCGCATTTGGCGGTGGCGGCGGTCCCGGTGGACCCGGTGGCCAGGGCGGCGGCGGCGGGCAATGGCGCGGCCAGGGCGGACCCGGCGGCGCTGGCGGTCAGGGTGCGCAATCGCGCGGCGGTCCCGGCGGTGCGCCGGGGCGCAATCCGGGCGGGCCCGGCGCCCGGCGCGGCGGGTTCCCCGTCTCGGTCGTGAGCGCCGTCGCCAAGGCGCGTGACGTGCCGATCCGGCAGCGCGCAGTCGGCTGGGTCGAGCCGGTCGCGACCGTCAACATCCGGCCCCGAATCGACGGGATGATCGTCTCGGTCGCGGTGCAGGACGGCCAGCTGGTCAAGGCTGGCGACCTTCTGTTCAAGCTTGACGACCGCACCATCCTCGCGGCTATCGCCAAGGACGAGGCGCAGATCGCGCGCGACCAAGCGATGCAGGCCCAGGCCGAAGCCGATGCCGAGCGGGCGCGGGATCTGTTTTCGCGCAAGGTCGGCACCAAGATGCAGGCCGACCAGACCGCGGCCAACGCCAAGGCGCTGAAGGCGACGATCCAGGCCGACCGCGCGACGCTCGAGGCCGACCGCATCCAGCTCGGCTATACGACCATCCGCGCGCCCATCGCCGGGCGCGTCGGCACGGTGAACACGTCGGTCGGCAACTATGTGCGCGTGGCGGATTCGGGCAACACGATGGTCAACATCGTGCAGGTCGCGCCGGTGCGCGCGAGCTTCGCCGTGCCCGAGCGCGAGCTTGACGCGTTCCGCGCCGCACTTGCCAAGCCGGGCGGCGCTCCCGTGCGCATCTATGTCACCGGGGACAAGGCCGAGCGCGCCATCGGTCGGCTCAGCTTCATCGACAACGTGGTGGACAACGCGACCGGCACGTTCACCGCCAAAGCCATCTTCACGAACGACGACGGCGCGCTGTGGCCGGGCCAGTACGTCACCGTGCAGGTCGAACTCGGCATGCGGCGCGGCGTGACCGTGGTGCCCCTGGTCGCGGTGCAGCAGGGGCCGGACGGCGCCTACGTGTTCCGCGTCAAGCCCGACCGGACGGTCGAGATGCGCAAGGTGACGCTGGCCGAGGCGCAGGGCGAAGAGGCGGTCATCGGCCAGGGCCTGCTGCCCGGCGATCACGTTGTGGTCGAGGGTCAGGCCGCGCTGTCCGCCGGCACGGCAGTGCGCGAAACGATCGAGGGCGCGCCGCCGCCGCCCACGCGCCTCGGCGCCGCCGGCGAGGGCCGGCCGCGCGGCGAAGGACGCGTCCAGTGAACATCTCGTCGCTGTTCATCCGCCGCCCGGTCGCGACGATCCTGCTCGCGGTCGCGATGACGGCGGCCGGCCTGTTCGCCTACCGGTTCCTGCCGGTCGCGGCCCTGCCACGGGTCGACTTCCCGGTGATCGTGGTCTCCGCCCAGCTTCCCGGCGCCTCGCCCGACACGATGGCGAACTCGGTGGCGACGCCGCTGATCAAGGAGTTCTCGCTGATTCCGGCGATCGATTCGATCAGCGCGACCTCGAACCAGGGCTTCACGCGCATCACCATCGTGTTCAACCTGGACCGCGACATCGACCAGGCGGCGGCCGACGTGCAGTCGGCGATCGCACGCACGGCACGGCGCATGCCGACTGGCATGACCACCCCGCCGAGCTACCGCAAGGTGAACCCGGCCGACGCGCCGATCCTGATGCTGATGCTGCAGTCGGACAAGATGCCCCTGTCCGAGCTCGACGCATTCGCGCAGCAGATCATCTCGCCGTCGCTCTCGACCATCGCCGGCGTCGGCGACGTGCAGGTGTTCGGCACGCAGAAATTCGCCGTGCGCATCCAGCTCGACCCCGACGCGCTGGTCGCGCGCGGCATCGGCTACGACCAGGTCGTTCAGGCCGTCTCGATGAACAACTCGATCGCGCCGGTCGGCACCGTCTCGAACGACCGCCAGCGCCTGACCATCCAGGCCGACACCCAGATGATCAACGCCGCGTCGTTCAAGCGGCTGATCATCGCCACCAAGGGCGGCCACATCGTGCGGCTGGGCGACGTGGCCAATGTGGTGGATTCGGTGGAGAACACCGAGACCGGAAGCTGGTATGACGGCAAGCCGTCGCTCCTGCTGCCGATCTGGCGCCAGCCGGACGCCAACACGGTGGAGGTGATCGACCACGTCAAGCAGCAGATCCCGCGCTTCCTGCAGGATCTCGGCGCCGGCGCGAAGATGAGCGTGCTGATCGACCGCTCGACCTCGATCCTCGATGCCATCGCCGACGTTCAATACACGCTGTTGATGACCATCGCCGCGATCGTGCTGGTGATCTTCCTGTTCCTCAGGCGCATCAGCTCGACGATCATCCCGACGCTCGCCGTGCCGATCTCGCTGATCGCGACCTACGGCGCGATGTACGCGTTCCACTTCTCGATCGACAACGTCTCGCTTCTCGCGCTGACGCTCTCGGTCGGGCTGGTGGTCGACGACGCGATCGTGATGCTCGAGAACATCGTGCGCCATATCGAGCAGGGCAAGAAGCCGCTGCAGGCGGCCCTCGACGGCAGTCGCGAGGTGGGCTTCACCATCATCTCGATCACCTTGTCGCTGGTGGCGGTGTTCATTCCGGTGCTGCTGATGGGCGGCGTCGTCGGGCGCATCTTCAACGAGTTCGCGGTGATCGTCTCGATCGCGATCATCGCCTCGGCCGTGGTGTCGCTGACGCTGACCCCGATGCTGTGCAGCCATCTGCCGTCGCGGGTGAGCGAGCGGACGGGCGGGGTCCTGGGCCTGTTCGAGGCCGGATTCGACCTGCTGTTCCGGGGCTATCGCTGGACGCTCGGTTTCTGCCTGCGCGCCAAGCCCCTGGTGTTCCTGGTGTTCGTCGGAACGATCGTCTATTCGGCGCACCTGTTCGACACGATCCCGAAGGGCTTCTTCCCGCGCGAGGATCTCGGCCAGCTCGCCATCACCACCGAGGCGCGCCAGGACATCTCGTTCGAGGCGATGGCCGCGCTGCAGGAGAAGGCGTACCAGGCGCTGCGGTCGCGGCCCTATGTCGAGCATGTCGGCTCTTCGCTCGGCCAGGGCGGATTCGGCCGCGGGCTCAACCAGGGCCGCATGTTCGTCGATCTGAAGCCGAAGGAGGAGCGCCCGCCGCTGTCGGATATCCTGGGGGATTTGCGTCGCACGCTGGGCCAGGTGCCCGGCATCCGCAGCTTCATCATCCCGATCCAGAATCTGCGCGTCGGCGGCATCTCGTCCAAGAGCGAATACCAGTTCGTCGTGCAGGGGCTCGAGTCCGGCGAGCTCTACACCTGGGCGAAGCGCCTCGCCGAGGAGATGAAGCACGACCGGCACTTCGTGGACGTCACGACCGACCTCGAGGACAATGCGATCCAGGCGCGCGTGGTGATCGACCACGACAAGGCCCGCGCCCTTGGCGTCAACGCCGACCAGCTGCGCTCGACGCTCTATGCCGGATTCGGCACGCAGCAGATCTCGACGATTTACAAGACCGGCGACAATTACGACGTGATCGTCGAGCTCGATCCAAAGATCGCCTGGTCGGCCGACAAGCTTGACGCCATCCGCATCCGCGCGCCGGCGAACGGGGCGCTGATCCCGCTGTCGAGCTTTGCCCATATCGACCGTACGGCGGGGCTTCTGTCGGTCAACCAGCTTGGCCAGCTTCCCGCCGTCACGATCTCGTTCAACCTGCCGAACGGCATCTCGCTCGGCCAGGCGATCGACCGGATCGACGTGATGAAGGCCGAGATGCATGTGCCCAACACCATTACCACCGGCTTCTCGGGCGCCGCGCAGATCTTCCAGGACGCGCTCGCCAACCAGGGGATGCTCCTGTTCGCGGCGATCCTGACGATCTACATCGTGCTCGGCATTCTCTACGAAAGCTTCATCCACCCGCTGACCATCCTGACCGGCCTCCCGGCGGCGGGGATGGGCGCGCTTCTGGCACTTCAGATGTTCGGCTTCGATCTCAGCGTGATCGCGATCATCGGCGTGCTGATGCTGATCGGCATCGTCAAGAAGAACGCGATCATGATGATAGACTTCGCGCTGTCGCGACGACGAGCCGGCGCCACCGCAGATGCCGCCATCCGCGAGGCGTGCCTGATCCGCTTCCGTCCGATCATGATGACGTCGATGGCGGCGTTCACCGGCGCGCTCCTGATCGCAGTCGGCGTCGGCACCTCGTCCGAGCTGCGCCAGCCCCTGGGCGTCGCGGTCGCCGGCGGGCTGCTGGTGTCGCAGATCCTCACATTGTTCATCACGCCGGTGATCTATCTCTACATGGAGAGTCTGTCCGACGGGCTGAAGCGCGTCGCGGCTAGGCTCATGCCGAGCCGCCAGGGCTCCGCGCACCACGAACCCGGCGCGGCGGAATAGGCGATACCGCTATGGCGCGCGAAGCGAAGCAACCCGGAGAGCCTCCAGATTGCTTCGCCGCGACGCGCCTCCCTATAGCGGTTGGTCGGTAACCGACTCAGTTCACGATGCGCCAGGCCCCGTCGGCACCGAGGCAGGCGGTGCCGTAACTCGGCTGCGCGTAGCCGTTGACGGTGATCGTCGCCTGATACTCGCGGCAATAGCTGCCTTCCGCGGTCTGGTAGACCGCGGAGGTGGGCGTGGCGGTCACCGGCGCAGCGGGCGCGAAGACGACGGCGGGCGGCGCCTGCACCACGTGCGGCGGCGGCGCATAGATGACCCGGCGCGGCGGAGGGGCATAGATGACCCGGCGCGGCGGAGGGGCATAGACCGTGCGCGGCGGCGTCACGAAGACGAGCCGAAACCCGGAAAAGCTACCGGGCCGATGGACGACGCGACGATCGACGTGACGCCCCCGCTCACGGTCATGGTCGCGGTCCCAATGGCCGCGGTCAGGGCCGCGCCCGTGACCATCGCCCCAGCGGCCGTCGGCCAGCGCCGGCGCGGCGGTGAAGGCGAGGGTCGCCGCGAGCGCAGCGGCAGCGAGGTGCGGCAATCGGTTCGGCATTTCCATGGTGTTCTCCCAACGTCGGGGGCGTACGGCCCCGTCGCTGCAACCCACGGGCGGGTGCGCCCGATCCGGTCGTGACATTTTCGCGATTGGACCGGATCAGTCGGAAAAGCCAAACAATTTCTTTGGGTTATCGACCAGCACTTTCTTGCGGGTCGCCGCGTCGGGCATCAGGCGCGGCAGAAAATCGACCAGATCGCCATCATTGGGAATGCCGTTCGGCTTGAAGATATTGCCGTGCGGCCAGTCGGTGCCCCAGATCAACCGGTCCACCGCCACCTCCGCCAGCGCAGCGGCGAACGGGATCGTGTCGGTTTCCGGGAAGCCGCGCGCGCGCTGACGGTCCGTGCCGCTGATCTTCACCCACATGTGATCGAGCGCGGCGAGTTTGAGCAGCAGCCTGAAGGCCGGTTGCTCGACGCCCTGCTCGTAGGGCAGCCGCGCCATGTGATCGATGATCGTGGGGATCTCGAGCTTCGCAAGCCAGTCGGCGTGCGACGCGAGCGCGTCGGGCATCAGATGCAGGCAGAGGCACCAGCCGAGCCCCTTGATGCGCTTCGCCGTGCGCGCGAACAGATCGAGGTCGATGGCCCCGCCCGACGCGGCGATCATGTTGAAGCGCACGCCGCGAATGCCGCCGGCATGCAGCGCCTCGAGCGCGGCATCGTCGAACGTGTCGTCGACCTTGGCCATGCCGAGCAGCCGCCCCTCGGAACGCGCGATGGCGTCGAGCGTCACGCCATTGTCCGTGCCGTGCGCCATCGGCGTCACGCACACGCCGCGATGGAGCCCGACGATGTCGGCCATGGCGCGGTAATGCTCGAACGGCGCCGCCGGTGGCGTGTAGACACGCTTCGGCGAGTACGGGAATTTTTCGGGCGGGCCGAACACGTGGAAATGCGTGTCGCACGTGCCGGTCGGGGTCTTGAAAAGCGGGGTCTTGGGATTCGGGTCGGGCGGGTAGCACACGCGCAATTGGTCGGCCATCGGACGCGTCTCCTCGATTGCCGCGAGAAGCGTAGCAAAGCCGCGACCGGCGCGTCACGCATTCCCTCGTCGGGTGTTTTCCTACCCCTTGCGGCGGATCACGAAGGTGAGGAGCCCCGATTCCTCGGCGGCGGATTCCAGCGCGTGGCCGGTCTCGTCGCAGAAGGCGCGCACGTCGCGCGCCGAGGCAGGGTCGGTGGCGCGCAGCTCGATGCAGGCGCCGGGCGCGACCTGGGTCAGCGCCTTGCGCGCGCGCAGCACCGGCAGCGGGCAGATCAGCCCGCGCGCATCGACGATACGGATATCGTCGTCGGTCACGGTTAATCCTCGGCCAGCGCGGCGATGGCCGCCCGCAGCGCCTCGATTCCGGTGGATTCGTGAGCGCTGGTCGCATGCAGGACCGGATGGGCCGCGACGTGGCGGGCGAGTTCGGCCGAGGTCGCCGCGCCGACCTCGGCCAGAGCATCGGCCCGGCACTTGTCGGCCTTGGTGAGCACACCCTGGTACGACACCGCCGCCTCGTCGAGCATCGCCATCAGGTCGCGGTCGGACTCCTTGAGCCCGTGGCGCGCGTCGATCAGCAGCATCACGCGGCGCAGCTCGGGCCGGCCGCGCAGATAGGCACCGATCAGCCGCGTCCACGCCGCCACTTCGGACTTGGGCGCCTTGGCGTAGCCGTAGCCCGGCAGGTCGACCAGCATCAGCTGGCCGCCGAGGCGGAAGAAATTGATCTGGCGCGTGCGGCCCGGGGTGTTCGAGGTGCGGGCCAGCGTGTTGCGGCCGGTCAGCGCGTTGACGAGGCTCGACTTGCCGACATTCGACCGGCCGGCGAAGGCAACCTCCACAACGTCGCCAGCCGGCAGGTTTGCGAGGGTCGTCGCGCCGGCGACGAACACGCAGTCCTGGGCGAAGAGCAATCGGCCGCGTTCGCGCGCGATCGCATCGTCGGGCGCATCCGCGCCGGGGCTCACGTCTTCTTGGCCGCCTTCGCGGCGGGTGGCGTGCGCTTCACCCCCGCCCGGCGCATGATCACCCATTGCTGCGCGATCGACAGCGTGTTGTTCCACGACCAGTAGATCACCAGCCCGGCCGGGAAATGCGCCAGCATGAAGGTGAATACGATCGGCAGCAGCATGAACATCTTCTGCTGCACCGGGTCGGGCGGCGCCGGGTTCAGCCTTTGCTGCAGGAACATGGAGATGCCCATGATCACCGGCCACAGCCCGATCGCAAGGAAATGGAGCTCGTGCGGCGGCGTCCACTGGAACAGGCCGAACAGGTTGAGGATCGAGGTCGGGTCGGGCGCGGATAGGTCCTGCACCCAGCCGAAGAACGGCGCGTGGCGCATCTCGATGGTGACGTACAGCACCTTGTAGAGGGCGAAGAATACCGGAATCTGGATGACCAGCGGCAGGCAGCCGGCCATCGGGTTGGCGTTCTCGCGCTTGTAGAGCGCCATCATCTCCTGGTTGAGCCGCGCCTTGTCGTCCTTGTAGCGTTCGCGCAGCTCCATCATCTTGGGCTGCAGCGTCTTCATCCGGCTCATCGCGCGGTACGACTTGTTGGCGAGCGGGAAGAAGGCGAGCTTGATCAGGACGGTGAGCGCGAGGATCGCCAGCGCGAAATTGCCGAGCATGTCCTTGAAGTAGTCGAGGACGTAGAAGATCGGCCTGGTCAGGAAGTTGAACCAGCCCCAGTCGACCGCGTAGGAAAATTTCTCGATGCCCAGCTTCTGCTCGTACATGTCGAGCAGATGCACCTCCTTCGCGCCGGAGAAGAAGCGGTTGGTGATCGCGACCGTCGCGCCCGGCGCGACCGCGCGGGCGGGGGCCAGGTAATCGACCTGGTACACGTCCTCCTTGTCGCGCAGGAAATGGGTGAAGCGGGCCGCGACCTCCTCGTCCTTGGCGGGGATCAGTGCCGCCAGCCAGTACTTGTCGGTGATGCCGAGCCAGCCGCCCTTGGCCGTCTCGGTGATCGCCCCGTCCTTCATGTCGTCGTAGCCGACTTCCTTGAGTGAGCCCTTGAGCACGCCGACACCGCCCTCGTGCAGCAGGTAGGTGCCTTCGGCCGGCGGCGTGCCCGTACGCGAGATCAGCCCGTAGGGCAGCAGCGTCACCGGCTGGGTGCCGGTGTTGCGCACGCGTTGGGTGATCGTGAACATGTAGTTGTCGTCGACCGCGATGGTGCGCTCGAAGGAGAGCCCCTCGCCATTGTCCCAGGTGAGCGTCACCGGCGCGGATGGCGTCAGCATCGCCTGGGCCGCGTGCCAGACGGTGTTGGGCCCCGGCAGCTTGGGCGAGCTGCCCTGGGCAACCCAGCCGAACTCGGCAAAGTACGGGTGTTGCACGCCGGGCGGCAGGAGCAGCTTGATCTCGGGGCTCTTCGGATCGGTCGTCAGGCGGTACTTGCGCAGCGAAACGTCGTCGATGCGCCCGGCGTCGAGTGCGACGGAGCCGTCGATCGACGGCGTCGCGATGCGTACCCGCGCCGAGCGGGCGAGCGCTGCCGCGCGCGTCACCGCCTCGGACGCCGCGGCCGTGCCGGCCGTGGTGGCGGCCGGGCCGGGCACTTGTCCGGTGGCGCCGCTGCCAGCCTTGGGCGGCACGGTCGTTCCGGGCGCGCCGGCGCCGGATGGGGCGGGCGCGCCCTGGGGCGCGGGCCGGTTCGCTGTCTGCTCCGTGGTCTGCTGACGGGCCGCCTTCTGGGCCTGCTCGCGGGCGATCTTTGGCTGCTCGACCAGCATCTGGTAGCCGAGCAGGATGGCCACCGAGACGACGATGGCGAGGATCAGGTTCTTCTGGTCCATCATGGGCGCTGTCCCGCGCGGGCCGGCGGCACCGGGTCGTGGCCGCACCCGCCCCAGGGATGACAGCGCGCGACGCGGCGCAGAGCGAGCCACCCGCCTTGCAGCGCGCCATGACCTGCCAGCGCCTCGAGGGCATAGCGCGAGCAACTCGGCTCGAAGCGGCAGGCGGCCGGCATCGCCGGCCCGATCCCATAGCGCCAGACCAGCACCGGAAGTCGTAGCAGCAGGGCGAGCAGCCGATCGAGCGCCCTCACCGGCGGGCTCCGCGCGCGCCGAGCCGGGCCAGCGCCGTCTCGAGGTCCTGCACCAGGTCGGCGAAGGGCCGCTGCAGCGAGCCCTGACGTCCGATCAGCACATAGTCGGCGTGCGGCTCCGCGCCGGGCAGCACCTGCTCCGCCACCGCGCGCAGACGGCGGCGTACGCGGTTGCGCACGACGGCGTTTCCGACTCGGCGGCTTACGGTGAACCCGACGCGCGGGCCGGCGCACATGGGCTGGGGTGCGGCCAACTCATCCTCTCCGTGTGGGCGCATCTGCACGATCATGCCGGGCGCCACCCATTTGCGCCGCGTCGCGGCGGCGTCGAGGAACTGGCGCCGGCGCTTGAGACGGCAGATCGGCGCAGCCATCCTCAGGCGGACAGGCGCTTGCGCCCCTTCCGGCGACGGTTTGCGACAACGTTGCGGCCGCCGACCGTAGCCATGCGGGCGCGAAAGCCGTGGCGGCGCTTGCGCACGATCACGCTCGGCTGATAGGTGCGTTTCACTGCGGCACTCCAGTTGGCGGCCGGGCTGTTGAGGTGCCGGTGTATAGAGGCTCGATCCGGCCAAGTCAATGCGGCCGCCGGGCGCAATCCGGGGCCGGAAACGGGGCGATTCCGACGGCCGGGCCGCGTCCGAAGCCGATTTGCGGTATAGTCCGGCCATGGTTGGCGCCCTTCGGCGGATGTTCCGCCTTCCGCGCGGGCTTTCGGCCCGGCTGCTCCTGCTCACCTCGGCCTTCGTGATGGTGGCCGAGGTGCTGATCTACGTTCCCTCGATCGCCCGGTTCCGCTACGACTATCTTGAGGAACGTATCGCGCTCGCCTACCTGGCCAGCCTGGCGCTCGCCGGCCCGCCCGACAACCTGGTCAGCGAGGCTGTGGGGCGCGAGCTCCTGGCCAGCGCGCATTCCTACGCCATCGTGCTGCACGAACCCCGGGCGCGGGCGCTGGTGCTGGCGCGCGACATGCCGTTCGACGTGGAGGGGATGTACGATCTGCACGAGGCTGGCCCGCTGACCCTGATCGCCGACGCGTTCGAGGCCCTGGCCGGGACCGGCCAGCGCATGATCCAGGTGATGGGCGTTTCGCCGCGCAACCCGCGCATCATGGTCGAGACCATCATCGACGAGGCGCCGATGCGGGCCGAAATGCTGGCCTATTCGCGCCGCATCCTCGCGCTGTCGATCATCATCTCGCTGATCACGGCGAGCCTGGTCTATTTCAGCCTCAACTGGCTGCTGGTCCGGCCGATGCGGCGAATGACCGCGGCGATGGTGGCGTTCCGCGAGGACCCGGAGAAGCCGGGCCGCGTGATCGTGCCGTCGGCGCGGCCCGACGAGATCGGCGCGGCCGAGCGCGAGCTCGCCCACATGCAGGAGGGGCTGCGGGCCGCGCTGCGCGAGCGCGCGCGTCTCGCCGAGCTGGGGGCGGGCATGGCGCGGATCCACCACGACCTGCGCAACGTTCTGGCGACCGCGCAGCTCGTCTCGGACGCCGTCGCGTCGAGCGCCGATCCCGGCGTGAAGCGCGTTGCGCCCACGCTGATGGGCGCGATCGACCGCGCCATCCGGCTTTGCACCGAGACGCTGCGCTTCGCCGCCGGCGCGCCGGAGAAGCCGGTCCCGGCCGATTTCGCACTCGCACAGCTGGTGGACGAGCTGTTCGCCGAGCTCTCGCCCGCCGGGGCGGGCAACGTCGCGCTCGATGCCGCCATCGATCCGGCGCTGACGGTCAGCGCCGATCGCGGCCAGCTCTACCGCGTCCTCTCCAACCTGGTGCGAAACGCGATCGAGGCCGGCGCCGGCCGCGTGACGGTCTCGGCCGAAGAAATGGCGGAGAGCGTCGCGATCGAGGTGCGCGACGACGGGCCGGGGCTGACCGCGCGGGCGAAGGAACGGCTATTCCAGCCCTTCGCTGGCTCGGCGCGCTCCGGCGGCACCGGTCTCGGCCTCGCCATCGCGCGCGAGCTGATGCGCGGTCACGGCGGCGAGCTGGAGCTGGCGTCGACCGGGCCGGAAGGGACAGTGTTCCGCCTCACTTTGCCCTGCCGCGCCGCGGCGCCCCGCCGCCACCGCGCCGCGGCGGAGGCGTAGAGCGCGCTCACGGCTCGAAGGTGATGAGCCCCATGCCGGTGGTCATGGGGGCGTAATAGCCGCGATGGATGCGCCGCGCGTCGGGCCCCATGGCGCCGCGCATCACCAGCCACATGATCAGCTCCACCGCCTCGGCCCCGGCGTCGACCATGAGCTGATGGTGCGTGATCTCGCACAGCGATTCAGGATCGTGCTCGAGCCGGTCGAGGAAGTCGCGGTCGAACGCCTCGTTCATGAAGCCGAAGCGCGGGCCGTTGAGCTGGTGCGACATGCCACCGGTGCCGACGATGACGACCTTGAGGTCGCGCGGGCAAGCGGCCACGGCGCGCGCGATCGCCTGACCCAGCCGCCAGCAGCGCCGGGCCGTGGGCAGCGGATGCTGCACCACGTTGACCTCGAGTGGCACCACGGCGACCGGCCAGTCTTGCATCCCGTCAGCGCGCACGCCGGGAAAGCACAAATTCATCGGCACCAGGAAGCCATGCTCGAGCCCCATCTCCTGGCACACGGTGATGTCGAACTCGTCATAGACGAGCTGCTCGCACAGATGCCACGAGAACGCGGCATCGCCCCGCAGGTCGGGCAGCGGGCGGCGGCCGAATCCTTCGTCTGCGATGAAGTAGCTGTCGGCCGCCCCTATCGCGAAGGTCGGGTACTTGTCGAAGAAGAAGTCGCCGCCATGGTCGTTGTACACGATGATCGCCACGTCCGGCCGGATCGCCGCCAGCCAATCGCGCACCGGCCCGAACATGTCGTCGAGCGGCTTCCATTCCGGCGCCTGCATGCGGTCGCGGTCGTAGGCGACGCCGACCGAAGGAACGTGCGACGTACCAATGCCGCCGACCAGCCGCGCGGCCATGTCAGGTGGCGCCGCCGACGTTGCGCGTCGCCAGGAACTCGTCCAGCGTCTCGCCGCGCTGCTGCGCGCCGATCTCGTAGAGCCCCTTGCCGGTGGCAGAGCCGAGCTTGAGCAGCATGTAGATATTCGCTCCCGACTGGATCAGCCCGAGGAAATCGCGTGCGCGGACGAGCTGCCGCTCCCGCTCGTCGAGGCCTAGCCGCGTCATGTAGGCATCCTCGTCCGCCTTGAAGGCCGCGCGAGTCTCGTCGGAGGTCAGCGACATGCAGAACTTGTTCAGCCGATAGCCGCGGCGCGACAGCGCCCCGTCGAACACGTAGGTGTCCGGAATGGGATGATCGCGGTCGCGCTGCTCGGCCATCGGCGGCACCGGCGTCAGTCGTTGCCGTAATCGTGGTCGGGGTAGTTGGTCTCGCCCAGCTTCCAGTAGCCGCGCGTGTGAACGTGGTCCAGCGCCACGCCGCGCTCCTTGGTCAAGTAGGCGCGAATCCGGCGCATGGCGGCCGCCTCGCAGGCGATCCACCAGTAGGCGCCCGCGGATGCATCGAGCTCGCGCACCGCTTTCTCCAGCTGCGTGCCCGCCTGGATATGCTTGCCGTTCTGCGTGCGGTGCAGCCATTTGGGCGCCACCGAGACGCTGGGGCTGAGCGGGCGCTCCTCCGCCGCATCCTCGATCTCGCAGAACACCGTCGCGACGGCACCCTTTGGCAGAGCCTCGAGAATCGTGCCGGCGGCCGGCATCGCGGTATCGTCGGCGACGATCACGATATGGGTGAGGTCGGCGGGGATGTCCCATCCGCCGCCCGGTCCGGCGATATGCAGCGGATCGCCCGGCTTGGCCTTGGTCACCCAGTCGGCGGCGATGCCGTCGCCATGCAGCACGAACTCGCAATCGAGCGTGCGCGCCGCGGAATCGAAACGCAGCGGCGTGTAGGTGCGCGAGGGCGGGCGCGGGGCGCCGGCCGGCATGGCGTCGCGGGCCACGACCTGCTCGCCGGGATTGGCGAAGACCAGCTTCATGTGCGCGCCAGGGCGCGGCGGGGTGAAGGCGGCCAACTCGTCGCCGGTGAAGGTAACGCCGATGACGCGGGGCGTAAGGCGCGCGATGCGCCGCACCGTCACCGGGCGGGGCGGCGGACGCTGGCGCCGCGGCGGGGCGGCGGGGGCGGCGGTTTCCGTTGCCGAATCGGCCATGCGGCGACTCCTCGATGGTTGACGGGCCGTGGCGACAATCTGATCTAGCGTCTCCGGGCCCGGTTTTCCAGCCTTTCGGAGGGCAGTTGACCGCGTCGGGAGGTGCAAGCTAGCGTCGCGGCGGCGCAGAAATAACGGAGGTACCGGATGAGATGGGCAATCGCCGCAGTGCTTTGTTTCATGGCAACGGCGAGTGTCGCGGCCCCCTTATACAACAAGCCGGTCTACGATCCCGCCACGAAAAGCTATTTCGAGCTCTATTTCCCGGATCCGGAGGCGCAGCCGGACTCGGTGCAAAGCTTCACTTGGGACCAGGCCGTCGAAACCGCCAAGGAGCAGTGGTTCAAGTCCGTGCGCGGGCGGCTGGCCGTGGTGAAGACGCGCGCCACGAACAACTTTCTGCTCAAGACCTTTCGGCCGGACCACAATGCCTGGATCGGGCTTCGATATCGTTGTGACGCCAGGGTGCTGCAGTGGGTAACCGGCGAGATCTGGCCGCTCACCTCCTACGCGAATTGGGGCCCTGCGTGGAACGTCGCCGGGGGGTCTCCCTTCGGGAAGGAACGCGCGACGTGCGGCGGGGGGTCCTTCGGCGTTCATTACTGGTCGCAGATGGGCGGCTTTCGGTGGAACGCCAACGTCTCGCAGACAAGATTCGTGACGATGTTCATCGAGTTCCCGACCGGGGAGCCCTGAACCGCGCGACTTGCTAGAGTGCGCCACCGCGGGGTACCCGAAGGAACTGCCGATGTGCGGGGGCGGGCTGTGTCCCCGGGGCCGGTGCAGCGTGGCCGGGCGCCGAGACGGGCGGCCTGCCGCGCCGCGTTGCCCCTGCCGTCGCCGTCTCTGCGACCACAGGTGGCGCCTTTGCAAGCTCGCGATCGGCCACGGCCCGGCAAATCACGAGGAAGGAAATCAGATGCCAGAACAGGTCGTAGAAGGCGAGGGACAGGAATGCGCCGCCGGCGCAGTACCCGACCAGGGCGACTTGTGACATCGACGCCAGATCGCGCAGCCAGGCCAGATCCGGTCGGTCCCGCGTTCGTCGAATGACCGATTTGCCATAGCGCATGGCGAGATAGATGATGGCGAGAAAGAGGAAAAGCCCGACGAAACCCTGGCTCTGAAGCATCTGGAAATAGATGCTGTGCGCGACGTACACGAAGTCCGGATTGGGCGCGTAGTGCCACGTCGATTTGAGACGCGACACCTTGAACCCGCCGCCCATGATCGGATTGTCGAGTGCGAGGTTGATCGAATAGTACCAGGCGTTCAGACGGCCCTGGGCGGAGTCGTCCTCCTGATAGGTTTCCACCGTGTTCATGCGCTCGAAGAACGCGTCCGGCATGAAACTCAGGACGCCGACCACGCCCGCGACCACGACGATGCCCAGCCCGAATCTGCGACGCGACTTCACGACGAGGTAGACAAGCATCACCGACATGCCAAGAAGGGCCCCTCGGGAATAGGAACAGACCGTCGACAGGAAAAAGACCGGATAGACGCCCATGAAGGCGAGACGCAGCCATTTCTGGCGCATCTGCAGGTGCAGGAACCGGATCAGCGGAATGGTGGCCAGGGTGGCCAACGCCAGCGCATTGTTCTCGGCGATCAGGCTGCCGTCGGGGCCCCAGACCGTATTATGGCCGCCATTGAGAATGGCACTGTAGGTGCCGCGCAGTGCGTAGTAGCTGAGCGAAGCGACGATCACCGCAATCAGCCATGTCATTTTGCGCCGATCCTGCATGAGGATCGTGGTGAGCACGGCAACCGCCAGCATCTTGACCGCCTGAGCCCACTCGCGCTGCGCCGAGTCCGGGTTCCAAGCGAACACCGTGGTGATGCTGATCCACACCGCCATGACCATGATCAGGATATTCAGCGTGTAGGCCGGCGGCGCCTTCTTCTCCTTGGAGATGATCCACGCCGCGAACGAGACGGCGCCGGTGATGAACGCAAAGGGAATATCGTATGCGAAACCATGCGCAAGGTGCTGCGGATACATGTAGGACACCCAGGAATAGAGCAGGATGCCCACTTCGGGCCGCACCAGCGCGACCGGCAGCGCTCCGAAGATGATCATTGAAATTATGAGGCTTCTCAGCATTGCCTGACAATTTTCGGTCTGCGCACCCGTTTCGAATTTTGCTCTGCGTGAGCACCAGGCAGAGGGTTGCAGCCGCGTGCGTGACGGCCCAGCGTGCCGTAAATGCCGTGTACCACATGAGCCATGCCATCCCTCCAGCCCGGCGTCAATGATGCAGGCTCTCACCACTGTGTGGGAGTAGCAGATTCTTATGTTGAGCTTTATGTTCGATGAAGGATCAAAAGCGACATTCAGCCATGCGCATGCATATTGAAAATTTTCCTATAAGGGATCGAACAGGTCACCGAAAAGCTCAAGCGAACGCGAAGCAGCAAGCCACCAAAGGGTGCAGGCAAGTATTCTGTTATGCAGCAAGAACTTGATTGGGACGTAGCAGTATACTGCCACAATGAAGAGAAACGTCTTCAAAAGTGCGTTGAAAGTATTGAAACTGGATCAGGCGGGCGACGCGCCCGCATCACGATAATTGCGAATGGATGTCGGGACGGCAGCATTGCTATTGCCCTCGCAGCTTCAAGAACCCGGGAAATGATCCAGGTTTTTCAAATCTCTGCGGGCGACAAGGCGAATGCCATCAACCAGTTTGTTCACAAGCTGCGTTCGCCAGCCCGCGCGTATGGCTCAGTGGACGGCTACGCTTACATTGCCCCAGAGTCATTTGGGGCCATGGAAGAGCGTCTGAACAATGACCCGCACGCGATGGCCGTCACGGGAATATGCGAAAACGGCAGGACGATGAAGCTTGCGACTGAGCAGACATTGACCGTCGGCGGCGTCCTGCATGGCCAATTCCATGCTTTCCGGCGAGATTTTTTTGATCGAATGGTTGCGCGAGGCATCAAATTGCCGGTCGGAACGTACCGGGGTGACGGTCTTCTAGGTAGCATGGCGGCACACAATCTCGATGCAATCACCGAACCGTGGGACAATCGAAGGATCGTCGGTATCCCCGAGGCGAAATACGAAATCCCGATGTTGTCCCCATTCAGCGCGGACGACTTGCGGCGACACCTTCGTCGCACGGTGCGACAGATGCGCGGAACGATTGAAAACGCCGCGATCAAGGACGTCATTTATCGCGAGGGCTACGAGGGGTTACCACCTGATTCCACGGAATTGATCAAAAGCTACCTCGCCAGCCACGGTCCGCCGAAGGTGGGATGGCAGGACTGGCCGTTCCAGAAACTCGCAATCCGCCAAGTGCGACATTCACCGAAGCATGACCCATCGAGCCTGGAACCCCATCGCGTCCAATAAAATCTCGTTCGACCCCGCCACGACTCCCTTAGGTCTCGTCGACGATCGGGTTGACCAGCTTGCCGAGCCCGGTGATCTCGATCTCGATCGTGTCGCCGGCCTTCATCCACGCCTTGTCGCTGTAGGAGACCCGCCCGCACGTCCCGGTGGCGATCATATCCCCCGGCCGCAACCGGCTGATCATCGAGAAATAGGCGACCAGCTTCGGCACCGGGAAGATCATGTCGGCGATGCAGGTCTCCTGCTCGACCTTGCCGTTGAGCCGGGAGATCAGCTGCATCTCGCGCTCGGGCGGCACCTCGTCGAGCGTCATCATGTAGGGGCCGACCGAGCTCGAATGGTAGAAATTCTTGCCCTGGTCGGTGGTCCGGGCCTGAAAGTCGCGCAGCGAGCCGTCGTTGAACAGGGTGTAGCCGGCGACATGGGCGAGCGCGTCGGCCTCGGACACGTGCCGCGCCTCCTTGCCCATCACCACCATAAGCTCGCCCTCGAAATCGTAGTCCTTCGAGGCCTTGGGCCGGACCATGGGCACCTTGTGGCCGACCAGCGACTCGTCGAGCTTCATGAACAGGCGCGGGAACTTGGGCGCCTCGCGCCCGGTTTCCTGGATATGGCCGGAATAGTTGAGGCCGGTGCAATAGATGTTGATGCGGTCCGGGATCACCGGCAGGTATTCGATCTCGCTCACCGGGAAATCCGGCTTCTGCCCCTCGGCCGCCTTTCGCGCCGCGTCGAGCGCGCCGCCCTCGAGGAGCTTGATCAGGCTCGGATAGCGCTCGCCGATGCGGCGCGTGAGATCGACGATCCCGCCATCCGTCACGACGCCATAGCCGGTCCGGCCGCCCTGCCTGTAAGTCGCGATTTTCATGACCTGCCTCCCTGGAACGCGGCGGCGATGTTAGCGGACCGGGCCGCGCGGCGCCACGCCCGAGGGCGCCCACCCGGTCAATAGTCCCATTTCCAGTTGATGCCGGCCGAGCCCGAGGCGTCGCGCCCCACGTCGGTCTCGACCGACAGGTGGTCGGTGATGCCGATCTCCACCCCGACCTTCTGCGAGCCTGCCCGGGTGCCCTGCTCGACCGTCACGAACGTGTCCTTGCCGATATACTTGCCAGCCTTGACCGACGCGCCGCCGGTGCCGCCCTCGCCCTGCTCGACGTCCAGCACGTCGACCCCCAGCGTGCGCCGGATGCGGTCGACGATCCCGCCGCCCGATGTCTGGCCGGACAGCTCGGCCGCCGAGGCGACAAGCTGCGCCGCCTGGACCGCGCTGATCTGGCTCGCCGACTTGCCGAACAGCATGCGCGACAGGATCTCGTCCTGGGGCATCGAGGGCGTCGATTCCAGCGTGATGCTAGGCGACGACGCCTTGCCCGACAGCACGATGGCGGCGGTGAGATCGGGCACCGAGACCTCGGCGCGCGCGTCGATATCGGGATTGGGCGGGTTGTCGCCGTTGAACGTCACCTGCCCCTTGGCGAGGTTCAGCGTCCGCCCGGCGAAGGAGAGCGACCCGCGCACGACATGCAGTCCGCCGGTGATGCGCGGCGTCGCCGACGTGCCGCCGACCGCGAGGTCACCCGCCCATTCGGAATCGAGCCCGCGCCCACGGATGAACACGCGCCCCGGGATCGCCACCTTGATGTCGAGCGGGATGGCGGCGCTTTGCGAGAGCGATGTCCCCTTCTTTTCCGCGTCCGCCGCGGGGCGCTTCGGGCCGCCATTGATCTCGACCACCTCGATCGGGCGCACGCCCTGCGGCAAGCGGTCGGGGATCTGGATGTCGCCGTCGACGACCTCGATCCGGCCGGCGACGCGCGGCGCCTGCACCGTGCCGTCGAGCTTGACCTCGCCATTGGTGTGCACGGTCGCGTCAGCGCGGGCGATCGCTGCGAAATTGTCCAGCTTGACGGTGAGTGCTACCGGCCATGCCCCGGCCGGCGCGAAGCGCACGGTGCCGGTGCCGCGGATCCGCCCCTTGCCGCCATCGGTCGCGCTGAGCTCGGTAAGCTGCGCCTCGGTCCCGTCGAACGCCATCTTCACGGCCAGATCGCGTATCACGGTGCCGGTCGCGATGCTCTCGTAGCTCGCATCGGTGACCTGCAGCGATCCGCGCAGCGCTGGCTGGGCGACGGTTCCGGCCAAAGCGATCTGGCCATCGACGGCGCCTGACACACGGCTCTCGCCGAGCCCGACCAGCGCGTCGATCATGTCGAGCCGACCGGAAAGGTTGGCGGATCCTTCGAGCGCGCCGTTCGCGGACATCTCGATTCCCCCGGCGCCGAGCGCGAGCTTGACCGGCGTACGCGCCTCGACGTCGAACCGCGCCTGGCGCGGGCCGCGCAGATGCGCCTCGGCCGCGAGCCGGCCGCCCGTCAGCTTGGCGTTGGCGTTAAGGCTGAACGCCGCGCCCGCCGGCCAGTCCTGGTCGTTCGCGCGGACGCCATCGAGCGTCAGGCTGCCGCTGCCCTCGGGGGCCGCGCGCGGGCCGGAAATATCGAGCCGCCCCGATGCGCTTCCCGCCAAATCGAGGTCCGGCGCGGCCAGTGCAGCGAGCGCGAGCGGCAGCTTGTCGAGCGCGATCGAGGCGTCGAGCCGCGTCGGATGGATGTCGCCCTTGAGGGTCACGCCGCCCCCGGCGACGACGAGATCAGCCGCGCCGGACCAGCGTGCGCCTCCGCCTTCGACGCGGATCGGCCCGCGCGCCTTGAATGCCTGCTTGCCGAAGGTCCCGTCGAGCTTCGTCACCTCGGCCCGGATCGTGTCGCCGCGCTGCTCGGCGTGGGCGGCCAGCGTGACCGACAGAGCCGGGCCGCGCGCCTTGCCCGATCCGAGATAGGCGTCGGCGAGCCGCGCGGTTGCGTCGAGCCGGGGCGCGGCGAAGGCATCGTCGACCGTTGCCTCGACGCGCGCGCTGCCGATCTCGGCGCCCTCGACGTGGAGCTTGCTGGCCGCGACCGTCAGCCGGACGCGCTGGCCCTGCGCCGCATCGAGCCGCGCGGCGACGGTGACCGCGCCGCCGGCCGGAACGCCGAGCGCGGCCAGTGCACCGAGCTTTCCATCGAGCACGCCGCTGACCGTTCCGTTCGCGCGCGAAATCTGGAGCGCGCCGGTAAGCCGGTTGGCATTGTCGCCGACCGCGATGTCCGACACGGTAAGCACCTTGTCGCCGAGCGCGAAGCCGAACGACCCGGGCACGGTCTTCCCGGCATGCGTCAATGTGAGCTTCGCCGTTCCCGCCACGCGCGGGCCGAGCCGCGCGCCGACGCCGATGCCGAGCGCGCCGATCTCGGTGTCCGCTGCACGCAGCCCGTCGAGCCGCGCCGTCGCCCTGAGGCCGAGGGTGTCGAGGGGACCGCTTGCCGTGATATCGACCTTGCCGTGCCCCGCAAGCGGCATGCCAGCCAGCGCCGACAGCCGCCCGAGATCGGGAAGTGCGAGGGTGAGACGCGCGTCGGCCCTTTGGTCCGCCAGCGTGCCGTCGCCGCGCAGCGTGGCGGCGGCGAGCGCGACGTCGAGCCCGACCACCTCCATCTTCCCGCCGGGCCGCAGCATCACCGCACCGGTGATCGGCACGCGCGCGCCGAGCGCCGACACGATCTTGCGGTCGCCGTGCAGCTCGTCGAGCGCACCGACCAGCTCGACCTGGCCGGTGCCGTTCGCGGTATCGGCTCGCAGCCCGCCGGAAAGGTCGAGCTGCCCGTCGAGTGCGAGGCCGGCACCCTGCGCGAGCGGTGCGAGCGTGGCGAGGGTCAGGTGGTACGAGCCCTGCGCCGTGCCGGCGGGTTCGAGCGTGCCATCGACGGTTACGCCCAGCGGACCGCTGGCGAGGGCGAGGCGCGTGAGCGTGACCGGCGCGCCGGGCGCGCCGGCGGCGTCGAAATCGATTGTGGCGTCGCTCGCGATCAGCCCGGTCGGGACCGCGCCGCCGGTATCGAGACCCGCGAGGCGGAGTTGACCGGAGGCGTGGAGCCTGTCGTTCTCCGCCGGTTCCACCCGCAAATTGCCGGCGAGCTGCTGCACCTTCAGGCCGGACGCCGCGAGACCGTCGAGCGAGAGCTCCGCCGCAAGAAGCGGTCGTGCCAGTGTGCCGGTGAGCTTGGCGTCCACCGTTCCGCCCGCCAAGGCAACGCCGCCCTCCAGCGTGACGGCGGATTTCGCGCGCAGCTTCACGTCGCCCGCTATCGCGCCGCCGGAGGGGTCGTACTGTCCCGACCCGGCCAGCGAAAGCTTCGCCGTATCAATCCCGAGTTGCGTGACACGGATCGGTCCGGACGGCGCGACGGTGGCGGACGTGTCGAACGCGATCTCGTCGCCCGTGATCGGACGCGCGGCATCGGGCAGGAGCGGGCCCGGTCGGACCGTGCCGCGCACACCAACCGCGATATCCTTGTCCTTCATCGAGACGGTGATGTCGGCGGCGGCCGCGCTTGGGCTGGCCTCGGCCGTCAGGTGGCCGCGCCAGTCCGTGGCCGGACCGTCGCCCTTCAGATGCAGCGAGACGGGCGGCAGGCCGGGCAGCTGCAGCAGCCGGGCGATCTGCCCCCCCGCGGGCTCGTCGACATCCGCCTCGGCGGCGAAGCGGGCTGGCGACGCGGCATAATCGAGCTTCACCCGGGCCGTGCCCGCGACGCCGTCGGTGCGCGCGACATCGACGGCGAGGTGCGCCTGGTTGCCGTCGGCGGCAAGCGCCGCGGAGGCCTCGAGCCGGAATTGCGACTCCGCGCCAAGAACGGGCGTGCCAAGATGGATGGTCCCGGCGGTGAACTGTCGAAGCTCGACATCGAACCCGATGGCGAGCGGGTTGGCGTCCGGCGCTGCGGCAGGCGTGGGCTTCTTTGCGGGCACCGGCGCGGGCAGCCGGTCAAGCGCCAGACGTCCGATCGCGACGCGGTCGACGATCGCGTCGCCCCGCAGCAACGCCAGCGGACGCCACGACACCTCCACTTGGTCGATCCGGGCGAAGGTGCCCTGCCGGTCGGACGCGGTGACGTCGCCCAGCGTGAACGTGCCGAACGGGTCGCCGGACAGCCGGCCGATCGCGACCGAGAGGCCGTCCTCGCTCGCCGCGTCGGCGATCTGGTCGGCGACGAACCGCCGTCCCGCATCGGTGCCGACATAGACCCAGCCGGCAGCCGCGCCGGCAAGGGCAAGCCCCAGCAGGCCGGCGACGATCGCCAGCGTCACGCGGACCGCGCGTCGCAATTGCATCAGAAGGCCTGTCCCAGGCTCACCAGCACGACGAACGGGTCATCCACCGCGTTGCGCCGGTTGAGCGGCACCGCCACGTCCAGCCGCAGCGGCCCGATCGAGGTGTAGTAGCGCACGCCCAGACCGGCGCCCCAGCGCAAATCCTGGCCCCAGTCGGGCATCGCGGTGTCATAGACCTCGCCCGCTTCGAGGAAGGCGGCGAACCCGAAATCCTCGAACGCGCGCCAGCGCAATTCGCCGCCGAACTCGGTCGAAGACCGCCCGCCGATGGGGCTGTTGGCGGCGTCGAGCGGGCCGATCGAGTTGAGCCCGTAGCCGCGAACGGAGCCACCGCCGCCGGCAAACAACCGCTTGTTGGCCGGAATGCTCGGCGTCGTCGCGCCGACGATGGTGCCGACGCGCGCCCAGCCCGCGAAGACCACTTTCTTTTCGCTGTCCAGCGGCACGTAGATCGAGTCGGAGACGACGATCGAGGTGAAATCCACCGAGGTATTCAAGATGCCGAAATAAGGCGTGAGCGTGACCGCGAGCCTCCCGCCCGTGTGCGGGTCGAAGATGTTGTCAGACGAGTTGCGCTTGAGCGTGAGCGGCAGCGACGCCAGGGTGAAGGTGTCCTTCATCCCCGACTGCTTGACGATCGAGCGCTCGAAGCCAAGGCCGCCCGAGACCGACCAGATGTCGGCGAAGCGGCGCTCGAGCTTGCCCGAGACCGCCGTCTCGAAGGCATCGTAGCCTTCCGGCGTGTCCTGCGAGGCGTGGGCGTCGAGCACCAGGTCCTGGTCGCGGCGCAGCACGTCGGGCACACGCAGCGTCGCGAAGGCGCCCAACCGAATCTCGCCGGCCTCGGCGCGCAAATTGAGCTGCTCGCCCTGGCCAAACAGGTTGCGGTGCTGCCAGAACACCTTGCCGAGCGCGCCGTCGGTGGTGGAGTAGCTGGCCCCGGCGCCGATCGAGCGCGGCTTGCGCTCGACGAGCTTGACGGTGACCGGCAGGGCGCCGTTCTTGTCCACCTCGTGCGGGTAGTCGATGGCGACGCTGTCGAACAGGCCGGAGCGGCGCAGCGCCTCGCGCGTCTTGGAAATCAGCGAGACGTCGAACGGCGCGCCTTCTTTCCAGGTGATCTCACGCCGTACGTAGGGGGGCTCGACATCGGCGAGGCCGGTGATCTTTGTGGGGCCGAACGTCGCGGCCGGGCCGGGATCGACCGCGACCTCGACATCCATGCCCTGGGTCGCGTGATCTACCACCACCTTGCGCTCCTCGATGGTGGCGAGCGGATGCGCCTTGCGGCCGAGCGCATCCTTCAGCGCCGTTTCGGAGCGGACGATCTTGTCCGATGTGCCGATCTCGCCGAGCTCGAGCCCGAGCGCCTTGAACCCGATCACGATCGGTTCCTTCGGCTCGGACGGCACCGTCGAGCGGATGTCGTAGGAGCGCAAGCGATAGGGCTTGCCGGGTGCGACCGTCAGCACGACGATGGGGGGGCCCTCGGACGGGGTCTCGACCTTGAATTCGACCTTGCCGTCGTAATAGCCGCGGGCACGCAGCGCATCGGTCAGGCGGGTCACGTCGTCCTCGGCGCGCCGGCGCAGCACGCGCGGGCCGAGCGTGCCGCCCTTCTTCAGCGCGATGAGCTGGGACGCCTGGGTCAGAAGATCCTTCAGATCGCTATCCTCGACCCCCTCGATGCGCACGTCGTAGGCAAGGCGGCCCGGCGGCGGCTCGTCGGCCGCGAAGGCCAGCGCGCCGGCCAGCAGCACCGCCGCGGCGAGCGAAGCGGCCAGTGCCCGCACGAGGGGGCGCCGGCGATCCATTTCTCGTGACCTGAACAGGATCAACGTGCCCGACGCGTATCGGCTTTCCCGGTGGCGGCGCGCCGTCCTTCTTCATCGAGCGTCCACATCCGAACCAGTCTACCCAATCACGATGCCACGCGGAACCGGGCGCGCCTCTGCTATAACGTGGCGATGCCCGCGCCCCCGCCCGTGCCGCGTGCGACGCTGCGCCTGCAGTTCCACGCCGGCTTCACGCTGGACGATGCCGTCGGCCACGTGCCCTATTTCGCCGCGCTGGGGATCAGCCACATCTACGCCTCGCCGCTGCTCACCGCGCGGCCCGGCTCGACGCACGGCTACGACATCGTCGACCACAACGCGATCAACCCCGAGCTGGGCGGACGGGCCGCGCTCGAGCGCTTCGTCGACGCCCTGCACGCGCATGGGCTCGGGCTGATCGTCGATTTCGTGCCGAACCACATGGGCGTCGGCGGTGCGGACAACGCCTGGTGGCTCGACGTGCTGGAATGGGGCCGGGCGAGCCCCTATGCGCGCTACTTCGACATCGACTGGGACCCGCCCGAGGCTTCGCTGCACGGCAAGCTGCTGGTCCCGTTCCTGGGCACGCCGTACGACGAGGCGCTGCATGGCGGCCAGCTCGCCCTGAAGTTCGACAGCGCCGGCGGCACGTTCAGCGTGTGGTACTACGACCACCGCGTGCCGATCGCGCCGCGCGACTATGCCCGGATGCTGGTCGACGCGCAGGCGGAGGCCCGGGCGACGGACAGGCCGGCCCTCGCCTCGCTCGCGGCTCGTTTCGCGGCGATCGATCCGCGCGGGCACGCTCGCGGCCATATCGCGGCTCTGCGGGCCGAAGCCGACGCGGCGAAGTCCGACCTCGCCGACCTCGCGAGCCGGAGCCCGGCGGCGAAGGCCGAGATCGAGGCCGCCGCCGCGCGTCGCAACGGCACCGAAGGAAATCCCGCCAGCTTCGCCGCGCTGCACCGGCTGCTCGAGCGGCAGGCCGCGCGGCTCGCCTACTGGCGCGTGGCGACCGACGAGGTGAACTACCGCCGGTTCTTCGACATCAACGGGCTGGCCGGGCTGCGCATGGAAGATCCGGAGCTGTTCGAGGAAAGCCACCGGCTGATCTTCGCGCTGATCGCCGAGGGAAAGATCGACGGCATCCGGCTCGACCATGTCGATGGGCTGCTCGACCCCGCCGAGTATTGCCGCCGGCTGCAGAACCATATCGCGCCGCTTGTCGCGAACCGCCCCGCCCCGCCCGGTGGGCCCCGCCTGGAGGCGCCATTCTACGTGGTGATCGAGAAAATCCTGGCGCCGCACGAAAGGCTGCGCGAGGACTGGCCGGTCAGCGGCACGACCGGCTACGATTTCATGGGTCAGGTGACCGGGCTGTTCGCGGACCCTGCGGGCGAGACGCCGCTGCGTACCTTGTTCGCGCGCTTCACCGGCGACCGGCGCGACTACGACACGGTCGTGGTCGAGGCGCGCGGCCAGATCGCCCGCCACAACCTGTCGAGCGAGCTGGGCGTGCTGGCCGGCATGATGCGCCGCCTCGCCAAGGGCAATCTCGCCACGCGTGACTTCACGCTGAGCGGGTTGCGCCTCGCCTTGATCGACGTCGCCGCGCACTTCCCGGTCTACCGCACCTATGTCGGCCCGCACGGCGCCGGTGACGAGGATCGGCGCGACCTCGACTGGGCGATTACCCGCGCCCGCCGCGCGCCGGGCCTTCTGGACCTGTCGATCTACGATTTCGTCGACGGCGTGCTCGCGGTCGATCCCCAGCGCATGCGCGGCACCGGCTGGCGACGGCGCGACCTTTTCGAAATCGCGCGCAAGTTCCAGCAATTCACCGGGCCGATGGCGGCGAAGTCGGAGGAGGACACGGCGTTCTACCGCTATTTCCCGCTTCTGTCGCTGAACGAGGTGGGATCGTCGCCGGCCCGGTTCGGCATCGCACCCAGCGCATTCCACCGCGCCTGCCAGGACCGGCTGCGCCGCCACCGCCATGCGATGCTGGCGACCGCGACGCACGACCACAAGCGCGGCGAGGACACGCGCACGCGCATCGCCGTCCTGAGCGAGATTCCCGCCGCCTGGGCCCGCGCCGTGGGGCGCTGGGCGCGGCTCAACCGCACCAAGCGCGGCGACCTCGGCGGACGTCCGGCACCGTCGCGCACCGACGAGTACCTCCTCTACCAGACGATCGTCGGCGCCTGGCCGCTTGCGCTCGACGCGCATGACGCAGACGGACTCGCGGAATTTGCCACGCGCATCCGCGCCTACATGATCAAGGCGGTGCGCGAAGCGAAGCGCGAGACCAACTGGGCCCTGCCCGATCCCGACTACGAAGCCGCGGTTCATGGCTTCGTGGTCACGATCCTCGACCCGGCGGTGAGCCACGGCTTCCTGGCCGAAATCACCCGGTTCGTCGAAAGCGTGACGGTCGCCGGCGCGGTCAACGGACTTACCCAAGTCGCATTGCGCCTGACCACGCCCGGCGTGCCGGACCTGTACCAGGGCACCGAGGGCTGGGATTTCAGCCTGGTCGACCCTGACAACCGCCGACCCGTCCCATTCGAACGGCTGGCTGCCGTCCTCGCCGCAAACCGCTCGACGCCACTTTCCGAGCTGCTGGCGTGCTGGCGCGACGGGCGGGTGAAGCAGGCGATGATCGCGCGTCTCAACGCGTTGCGCGCCGAGCACGCGGCTTTGTTCGCGGACGGCGAGTACCAGCCGGTCGAGACGGGCGGCGCTCACGCCGATCGCGTGCTGGCGTTCCGCCGGATGCATGAGGGCGAAGAAATTCTTGTGGTTGTGCCACGACTGATCACGACTCTTCTGGGCGATGCGACGTCACCTCTGGTTCCTGGCGAAAGCTGGGGCGACACGGCGGTGGTCCTGTCGGACGGGCGCGGCGCGCTGCACGACGTGCTTGGCGGCCGCACCGTCGAGTATGCCGACAGGATAGTGCCCGTCGCGTCGCTGCTGCGTGATTTCCCCGTGGCGGTGCTGACCCTATCGCGCCGGTAAGGTCCGAATCGACGTTTCGGTCCCCGCGCATTGTGACCCACGCCCCGGACAGGTAGATTGGCCGGACACGATGGAATCCGAAGCGACCAACCTGACAGGGATTGCGATCGTCGTCGCCGCGGCGTTCGCCGCCGGCTTGGCACTGCAACACGTGCGCCAGCCGCCGATCGTCGGTTACATCCTGGCCGGCGTGATACTGGGTCCGACCGGCGCCGGGCTGGTGACCCGCTCGGAGCAGGTGTCGGTCCTCGCCGAGCTCGGTGTCGTGCTGCTGCTGTTCCTGATCGGGATGGAGCTGAGCCTGCGCGCCTTCATGCGCGTGCTGCGCCCGGCCGGGCTGACGGCGCTGGGCCAGATCGGCGCCTCCATTGCGGTCAGCTTCGCGTTCGGCTGGTGGCTTGGCTGGCCGGCGGAGCAATCGCTGTTGCTGGGCTTCATCATCGCGCTGTCGTCGACGGCCGTCGCGCTCAAGATACTCGAGGATATCGGCGAGCTGCGCTCGCGTATCGGCCAGCTCACCATCGGCGTCATGATCGCGCAGGACATCGCGGTCGTCCCGATGCTGATCCTGGTCGAATCCTTCGGCGCGGGCCAATCGCTGGGCTTCGGCGTGGCGTTCCGCATGGTGGTGGCGATCGCGCTGCTGGCCGGCTTCATCATCGTGCTGGGCCGGCGCGGCAAGATCACCCTGCCCTTCACCAGCATGGTACAGGGCAAGGTGGATCTGCTGACCCTGACCGCGCTCGCCTTCGCCTTCATCGCGGCGTCGACCACCGGCGTTCTAGGTCTGTCACCGGCCTATGGCGCATTCCTGGCCGGGCTGGTGATCGCCAACTCGACCATCCGCACCGAGGCGATCCAGGTGACCGAGCCGATCCAGAGCGTACTGCTGGTCGTGTTCTTCCTGTCCATCGGGCTGCTGATCGACGTGCCGTTCGTCTGGAACCATTTGGGCAGCGTTCTGTTGTTCGTGATCGGCGTGCTGGCGCTCAAGACGTTCCTGAACGTCTGGCTTCTGCGCATGGTGGGCACGCCATGGGAGCAGGCCTTTCCGGGCGGGCTTATCATGGCGCAGATCGGCGAGTTTTCGTTCATCCTGGCGGCCGTCGGGCTGAAAAACGGCGCCATCACGTCGGACGGGTACCGCTTCGCCATCGCGGTGATCGCCATCTCGCTGCTGGCGAGCCCGTTCTGGATGCGCTCGGTGCGCCGATTCCATGTGCTGGCCGCCGCCGGCATCCCCGACATTCGGGCCGCGCTTACCGACGTCTATTCGGGCGAGATCGCCAAGTACGAGCGGGGAAGGCGCCTGGCGGGCCGCGGCGCGGCCGCCACCGCCGCGTTTCTCGGGGCGCCGCTGCGCAAATGGCGGGCGCGCCGTACCCCAACCCTGGCAATCGCCCCGCCCGAAAGTGAGATGACGGCCATGACCGACCCGGCCGCACTGTCCGCCGATCCGCCGGCCACTGACCCGCCCGTTCATTCCACGGGACCGGAGCCGGCGGACAAAGAGCCCGCGGACGCCGAGACCCGCACGGACGCGCCGCGATGAGCGGGCCCTCGGTCCGTGTCTGGCCGGGCCGCCCCGTGCCGCTGGGCGCGACGTGGGACGGGTCGGGCACCAACTTCGCGCTGTTCTCGGCCCATGCCGAGAAGGTTGAGCTCTGCCTGTTCGACGATGGCGGCGCGAAGGAGACCGCGCGCATCGCGCTGCCGGAGTACACCCACGAGGTATGGCACGGCTACATGCCCGACCTGCGGCCGGGCCAGCTCTACGGCTATCGCGTCTACGGCCCGTACCAGCCGAAGGCCGGCCACCGATTCAACCATCACAAGTTATTGATCGACCCTTATGCCAAGGCGCTGGTCGGCAAGTTCGCCTGGGACGACGCACTGTTCGGCTATATTCCGGGCCATCGCGACGCGGACCTGTCGTTCAACCGCCGCGACAGCGCGAAGTTCATCCCGAAATGCCAGGTGATCGACCCGGCCTTCACCTGGGGCCGCCGGCCCGAGCGTCGCCCGTGGCACCAGACCATCGTCTACGAGATGCACGCCAAGGGATTCACCCAGCGCCATCCCGACGTGCCGGACGCGCTGCGCGGCACGTTCGCGGGGCTCGCCGCGGCGCCGGTCGTTGCCTATCTGCGCGAGCTCGGCGTCACGGCGGTGGAGCTGCTGCCGGTGCATGCCTTCATTCACGATCGGCACCTGGTCGACCGGGGGCTGCGCAACTACTGGGGCTACAACTCGATTGGGTTCTTCGCGCCGCACCTGGAATATCTCGGCAAGGGCGGGCTCGGCGACTTCAAGGCGTTCGTGCAGCAGATGCACAACGCAGGCATCGAGGTGATCCTCGACGTCGTCTACAACCATACTGCGGAAGGCAGCCATCTTGGCCCGACCCTGTCGTTCCGCGGCATCGACAACAAGCGCTATTACTACCTGGTCGACGGCGACGAGCGCTACTACAACGACTTCACGGGCACCGGCAACGCGCTCGAGCTGCGCCACCAGCACGTCCTGCGCATGGTGACGGACTCGCTGCGCTACTGGGTCACCGAGATGGGGGTGGACGGGTTCCGTTTCGACCTGGCCTCCACCCTGGCGCGGGTGGACGGCGCGTTTTCCGACCATTCGCCGTTCCTCGACGCGGTCGGCCAGGACCCTCTGCTGTCGTCGATCAAGCTGATTGCCGAGCCGTGGGATACCGGGTTTGGCGGATACCAGCTTGGCGGGTTCCCGCCCGGATGGGCGGAATGGAACGACCGCTACCGCGACACGGTGCGCCGCTTCTGGAAGGGCGACGACGACCAGCTTTCCGACCTCGCCTCGCGTCTGTCGGGGTCGGCCGACATGTTCGACCATTACGGAAGGCGCGGCTGGTCGAGCGTCAACTTCGTCACCGCCCATGACGGGTTCACCCTGCGCGACCTGGTCAGCTACAACGAGAAGCACAACGAGGCGAACGGCGAGGAAAACCGCGACGGCTCGGACAACAACAACAGCTGGAACTGCGGCGCGGAAGGCCCGACCGACGATCCCGAAATCCGCGCGCTGCGGTTGCGCCAGATGCGGAACCTCCTGGTCACGCTACTGCTGTCGCAGGGCGTGCCGATGATCGTGGCCGGCGACGAGCGCGGCCGCACCCAGGGCGGCAACAACAACGCCTACTGCCAGGACAGCGAAATCGGCTGGGTCGATTGGACGACGGACGACGAGGCGGCCGGGCTGCTCGCGCTGACGCGGCGGCTGATCGCGCTGCGCCGCGACCACATCGTGTTCCACCGCAATCACTTCTTCCTGGGCCGCATCATCCCCGGCACCGAGGTGAAGGACATCGTGTGGCTGCGCGCCGACGGCGCCGAGATGGCGGAGGCGGATTGGAACGGCAACATCCGCACGCTGGGCGTGCTGCTGAGCGGCGAGGCGGGGCTTCTGCATTTGACCGAGACGGGCGAGCAGGAGCCGGACGACACGTTTCTGCTGCTGCTCAACGCCCATCACGAGGAAGTCGCGTTTCATTTGCCGAACGCACCCAACTCTGGCACGTGGGAGGTGGTGATCGACACGGCCGGGAGCGACGGCGAGAAGGCGCCAAGCCGTGAGCCGGGGAGCGAGCTTGCGGTCGAGCCGCGCGCGGCGCAGCTTCTCGTCCTGCGGCGCAACGACAACGGGGGCGGGTGATGAGCCCTCTCCCGTTCGGGGCCGAGATCGTGCCGGGCGGCGTGCGCTTTCGCCTGTGGGCCCCAGCGGCGAAGACGGTCGACCTTTGTATCCACGGCGCGGCACCGGCACCGATGGCGCGCGAGAACGGCGGCTGGTTCGCCCTGACGACGGGGGCGGCGCGGGCCGGCACGCGCTACCGATACCGCATCGATGGCGGGATAGCCGTGCCCGACCCGGCCTCGCGCTACCAGCCCGACGACGCGCACGGGCCGAGCGCGGTAGTCGATCCCGGCGACTATCGCTGGCGGCACGACTGGGACGGCCGGCCCTGGCACGGGACGGTACTATACGAGCTGCATGTCGGCACGTTCTCGCCCGAGGGCACGTTCGCGGGGGTCGAGGCGCGGCTCGACCATCTCGCGGCGCTGGGCGCGACTGCGGTGGAGTTGATGCCGCTCGCGGATTTTCCGGGTACACGCAACTGGGGCTATGACGGGGTGCTGCCCTTCGCGCCCGATTCCGCCTATGGCGCCCCGGACGACCTGAAGCGGCTGGTCGACGCGGCGCACGGGCGCGGGCTCGCGATGTTCCTCGACGTTGTCTACAACCATTTCGGGCCGGACGGGAACTACCTGAACCTCTACGCGCCGCAGTTCTTCACCGAGCGGTTCCACACGCCGTGGGGCGCGGCGATCGATTTCGCGCGTCGCGAGGTGCGCGATTTCTTCATCGCCAACGCGCTCTACTGGCTGGACGAGTACCAGTTCGACGGGCTGCGCTTCGACGCGGTGCACGCGATCCACGACGAGAGCGTGCCCGACATCCTGGAGGAGCTGGCCGACACCGTGCGCGCGCGCCTTCCGGGCCGGCACGTGCACCTCGTGCTGGAGAACGACGCCAACGCCGCGCACTATTTGCACCGCGCCGCGGACGGGACGGCGCGCCGCTACGACGCCCAGTGGAACGACGACATCCACCACGCCATGCACGTGCTAGCGACCGGCGAGGCAGCCGGGTATTACGCCGACTATGCCGACGATCCGGCCGCGCATCTGGCGCGCTGCCTCGCCGAGGGGTTCGCGTACCAGGGTGAGGCGTCGGCCCATCGCGGCGGGCGTCGGCGCGGCGAGAAATCGACGGCGCTGCCGCCCGGCGCGTTCGTCGCCTTCCTGCAGAACCACGACCAAATCGGCAACCGCGCCTTCGGCGAGCGCATCGCTGCCCTGGCCGAGCCCCGCGCGATCGAAGCGCTGGCGGCGGTCTACCTGCTGGCGCCGGCGCCGCCGATGATCTTCATGGGCGAAGAATGGGCGGCGCCCGAGCCCTTCCCGTTCTTCTGCGACTTTCACGACGCGCTGGCCATCGCCGTGCGCGAGGGGCGGCGGCGCGAGTTCGAGCACTTCCCCGCCTTCCGCGATCCCGAGGCGCGCGCGCGCATTCCCGACCCGAATGCCGAGGCGACGTTCCTGAGCGCGGTGCTCGACTGGTCGGCGTGCGAGGCGGACCCGCATGCCGCGCGGCTCGCGCTCTACCGCGAGCTGCTCGCCATCCGCCGGCGCGAGATCGTGCCGCGCGCCGCGGACATCGCGGGCAGTGCCGGCCGCTTCACGCGCATCGGCACGGCGGGGATCGCCGTCGCCTGGAAGCTCGCCGACGGCAAGCGGCTGCTCGTCCGCGCCAATCTCGGCGCGGCGGCGGAGAGCGGCTTCCCCGTCATTGCGGATGCGACGCCGATCTACGCGACCGACTACGAAACGTCCGCCTCGATCGCGACCGGCACGCTGCCTCCCTGGTCCGTCGTCTGGTCGGTGGTAGACGGGACGACGGAGGGCGCGTAGCTAAGCCACAACCTTGGCGCGGCTGCGCTTGCGCAAGGGCGTCGCGAGGTCGGGCAGCAGGCGCAGCGCATTGCCCGCCTCGATCCCCTTCCGTGCCGCCGCCGGCATCTTGACCGACTTGAGCTCGTTCGCATTGGCGAGGCCGCGCACATACGGGTAGTCGGTGCCGAACATCACCTGGCTCGCCGGAATGTAGCTCAGCAGCGCTGCCATGTTGGCCTCGTAGGCCGCATTCGCCGTCTCGTAGTAGAGCGACTTGAACACGGGGTCGAGCCCGTTGGGCGCGACCTCCTTGATGCGCGGGCTGAATCCGGTCAGCACCTTGATGCGGCCGGACAGCAGCGGGATGGTGCCGCCGCCATGCGAGAACACCCACTTGATGTCGGGGAAGTCGCGCACGAACCCGCCGAGGATCAGGCTCATCACGCAGCGGCCGGTGTCGTACGGCACCTCGAGCGCGGCGTCGTTCAACCCATCGAGCATGTTGGTGCAGGCGGTGCAGGACACCGGGTGGTAGTAGACCACCGCCTTGCGCCGGTTGAGCTCCTCGTAGACCGGCCGGTAGGCGGCGTCGCCCGGCCACTTGTCGCCGAAATTGGTCATCATCTCGACGCCGTCGGCCTTCAGCGTGTCGAAGGCGTAGGCGATCTCGGCGAGCGAGCCGTCGATGTCGGGCATCGGCAGCGCCGCGAACACGCCGAACCTTCCGGGATGGTCGGCGCGCATTTTCGCCGCGAAGTCGTTGCACATCCGCGCCCAGCGCCGCATGACGGCGGGGTCCGCGCCCATCCACACGCCGGGGATCGACCACAGCGACAGCACTGCGGTGGCGATGCCCGACTGGTCGCATTCCTCGACCGCGCGCGCCACCGTCCAGTCGCGCACCAAAGGCGGCTGCATTCCGCCCTGGAAATCGGCCACCGCCTTCGAGAACTCGGGCGGATAGAAATGGTGGTGGACGTCGATGAGGTAGGGCTTGGGTGCGGCCTGTGTGTCTTCCGGCATTGTCGACTCCTCCTTCAAGCCTTTCTGAGCGGGGTAGCGAGGTTGGGCAGCAGGCGCAGGGCATTGCCCGCCTCGATGGCATGGCGGTCGGCCGCGCTGAGCTCGATCGCCTTCAGGCCGGCCGCGTTGTAGCTGCCGCCGACATAGGGATAGTCGGTGCCGAACAGCACCTGGCTCGAGGGCACGAGCGCGAGCAGCGCGGCCATGGTCGGCTTGTACGCGGCATTGGCCGTGTCGTAGTAGAGCTTTCGGAACTCCGCCTCGACGCCCTGCGGCGCCACCTGCTTGATCCGCGGCACGAACCGCGTCAGGCCGGAGATGCGCCCGGCCAGCACCGATAGCGGCCCACCGCCATGGGCGAACATGAATTTCATGTTCGTCATGTCCTTGAAGTAGCCCGCCATCATCAGGCTCAGAATGGCGCGCGGCGTGTCGTAAGGCGTTTCCAGTACCGCGTTGCTGAGGCCAGGCTGGACCGCGACGCAGCAGTTCGGCGCCAACGGGTGGAAATAGGCGACGGCGCCGCGCCGGTTCAGCTCGTCGAACACCGGCTTGAAGGCGGGATCGCCCGGCCACTTGTCGCCGTAATTGGTCATCAGCCCGACGCCCTGCGCCTTGAGCGTGTCGAAGGCATACTCGATCTCCTTCAGGCTGCCTTCGACATCGGGCAGCGGCAGGGCGGCGAACAGCCCGAACCGGCCGGGATGGTCGGCCATCATCTTCGCCGCGTACTCGTTGTGCAGACGCGCGTAGCGCCGCATGCCTGCGGCGTCGGCGCCCAGCCATACGCCCGGGATCGACCAGCAGGACAGCACGGCCGTCGCGATGCCGGCCTTGTCCATCTCGTCGAGCGAGGCTTGCGGCGTCCATTTCTGCACGCCCCGCGGCTGGCTGCCGCCGCCATGCGCCTTGGCGAACGCATCGACGGCGTCCTTGAATTCCTGCGGATAGAAATGGTGGTGCACATCGACAAGATAAGGCGCCGGCGGCGGGCCCTTCGGGCCCATCGCCTGGGCGAGAAGCCCGCCACCCGGCACAAACGCCGTGGCACCGAATGCCGCCATCGTGCCGAGGAACTGGCGACGCGAGGCACCAGCAGGGCCTTCGAACTTCATGGACGCATCCTCCGGTCCGGTTTTGTATGCGCGAAATCCTAACTCCGAAACGCGCGGCCGGATACGTCCGCCTCAGATCGCGTCGGCCAGCGCCTTGCCGACCTCGTCGGTCCTGGCTTTGCCGCCAAGGTCTGCGGTCAAGGGCCCGCCGTCGCGGCACAGCGCCTCGATCACGCCGAGGATGGCGGCGGCGGCCTCGCGCTCGCCGAGATGGTCGAGCATCATCGCGCCCGACCAGATCTGCGCGATCGGGTTGGCGATGCGCTTGCCGGCGATGTCGGGCGCCGAGCCGTGCACCGGCTCGAACATCGAAGGCGCCGTGCTTTCGGGGTTGATGTTGCCGGACGGCGCGAGCCCGATCGAGCCCGCCACGGCGGGGCCAAGGTCCGAAAGGATGTCGCCGAACAGGTTGGAGCCGACCACCACGTCGAACCAGTCCGGGTGCAGCACGAAATGCGCGGTCAAAATGTCGATGTGGAACTGGTCGGTGCGCACGTCGGGGAAATCGTTCGCATTGGCGGCGAAGCGCTCGTCCCAGTAGGGCATCGAATGGATGATGCCGTTCGACTTGGTTGCCGAGGTGAGGTGCTTCTTCGGGCGCGAGCGGGCCAGATCGAACGCGTAGCGCTGGATGCGGTCGCACCCCTGGCGGGTGAACACGGCGACCTGCATCGCCTGTTCCTGGTCAGTGCCCTGGTAGAGCCGCCCGCCGATTTCCGAATACTCGCCCTCGACATTCTCGCGCACGACGCAGAAATCGATGTCGGCCGGCACGCGGCCCGCCAGCGGCGAGCGCACCCCTTCGAGCAGGCGCACCGGGCGCAAATTGACGTACTGGGCAAAGTTCCGGCGGATCGGGATCAGCATGTCCCATAGCGAGACGTGGTCCGGCACGCCCGGCCAGCCGACGGCGCCGAGGAAGATGGCGTCGTGCGCGCGCAGAAGCTCGAGCCCGCCCGGCGGCATGACATGGCCGGTCTTCGGATAGTCGGCGCAGCTCCATGGAAAATGGGTGAAGCGCAGCTCGAACCCAAAGCGGCGCGCCGCCGCCTCGAGCACGCGCTGGCCTTCCGGCACCACCTCCTTGCCGATGCCGTCGCCCGGGATCGACGCGATCGAATAGGACGCCATGAGCTGTGTACCTCTTTTCTTGTTGGGCGGAGGCGCAGGATGGGACGACGCGCCGTTCGTGGCAAGCGCCGCTTCCCGACACGACTCTGGCGGGACGGCGCGATTTGCCGTTCAATGGCGCATCGGGAAATGGCGAGGCGGAATGCGCAGCACGCGGACGTGCCGGGTAACGGTGATCGGCGCGACGGGCACGACGGGCCCCTATGTGGTGCGCGGGCTGATCGAGGCCGGCCACACGGTAACGGCGCTGGGCCGCGACGCGCTGCGGCTTGCAAAGTGCGACTCGCGCGCTGCGCGCAGCGTTGCCGACATCACAGATCCACGCGCGCTGGCCACGGCTCTCGCGGGTGCGGAGATCGCAGTGGCGTTGGCGCCGGCGGTGCATCTTTCCGCAACGCTCGACGCGCTTCCCGATACGTGCGGCTACATTGTGGCGGCCGGCAGCATCCGAAAGTACTCGCGGTTCGGCGATGCGGCCGCGCGCGCGGCGCGGCGCGCCGACGCAGCGATGCGTGCCTCGGGGCGCGACGGGATCGTGCTCGATTTTTCGATGATTTGGGGCCAGCCGGAGGACCGCACCGTGAACCGGATCCTCGAAATGGTGCGCAGCTGGCCGGCCGTGCCGCTGCCGGACGGCGGGCGCCACACGGTGCAGCCGATCTTCATCGACGATATGGTGGCCTCGATCGTGGCCGCGCTGGAGCGCCGCCCGTCCGGCCCCGCGATCGACGTGGCCGGGCCGGCGCCGATCGCCTATCGCGAGATGGTACGGGAATGCGCGGCGCTGGTGGGGCGGCGCCTCAGGGTGGTGCCGGTCCCCGCCCTGCCCTTCGTCGCCTGCGAGGCCATGGCGGGTTGGTTCGGCGGGTCGCTGCCTGTCCTGGGCGAGTTCGCCCGCATGGCCGAGGACAAGCGGATCGATGTGGGCCCCATGAAGCGGCGGCTCGGGATCGAACCAATCCCATTCGAGGAGGGGCTGCGCCGCAAGGAGGCACGCGGCTGGCTGGTCGCCGCGTAACGTGTTGTCCGAGCACCTCCGGACCGCTCATGGCAAGGCGGCCGTCGGCTGCCTATATGATGGGCCGAGCATGCCCTACAGGAGTGAACCCATGTCGAGCCTACGTACGGTCCTCGGCGCCGCCGCGGCGTGCGCTTTGCTTGCCGCGCCGGCGGCCTTCGCCCAGCAGAAAACCATCACCACGGAGACGATGCGCGCCACCGAAAGCATGAAGATGGACGCGATCAACAAGAACGCCGAAGAGGCGGCAAAAGACAAGCAGAAGACCATGCCCGACACGTCCAAGACCAACGACGCCATGCATGGCGAGATGGAGAAGGACAAGAAGATGGAGATGGAAAAAAAGATGGACGGCATGAAGTAGCACCGTCCACCATCGCCGATCGGGAAGGCCCGCCGGAATTCCGCGGGCCTTTTCTTTTTCTTCCGCTCAGCGGAACCGCCCGATCGGGTATTTCCCCTTTACCGCGCGGGGCGCGGCGATCCGGCCTCGCCGCCATAGACGTAGCGTGCCAACAGATCTGGCCAGCGCCGGACCCAGCAGCAATTGTGGCCGAAGCCTGGCACCCTCACCAGGCGGGCGCGGCTCGGATCGGTCATCCGGGCCAGGTAGGACTGCGCCACGGACGGCGGCATCACCTCGTCGTCGTCGCCGACGAAGATCACCTGGCGGATGGATTGCAGCCGGGTGGCCTCATCGGCCGGGTTGAGCGAGCGCGAGAGCGGCGAGATGCCCGCGTCGTGGGTCCAGCGCACGGTATCCAGCGTGCCGGCGATGGAGACCAGCAGCGCGACGTCGTTGCGCCGGGCCGCGACCAGGGCTGCCACCGCGCCGCCGCCCGAGAACCCGAACAGGTTCACGTGGGCGGCGCCGGCGTCGGATTTCGCCCGGTCGATGGCGGCCTCGTAACCGGCGATCACCTCCGGCGCGAAGCGTGCCGAGGACCAATAGGACGGGGTGCAGGCGGCGAGCGCCGCCTTGTCGAGATACTGGCAGGGCCGCGCCAGGTAAAGCCGGTTGGGCGACGGGTCGGCGACGGCCAGCGCCAGGATGTCAGGGTGGCTGGGGGTCGGGTCGGCGGACAGGGTCCAGCGGTCGAGCCAGGCCCGCCCGTCGCTCTCGATATACACGGTGAGTGTATCGGCCCCCGGCCGGTCGAACCGCCGATAACCGCGCAGGCGGAACGGACCGGCATCGTAATCGGCACGGGAGAAACCATGCGCCGATGCGAGGCCGGCCGCCGCCGCGCGCGGCTCCTCCGTCAGGATCGCGTGGGAGCAGCCGGAGAGCCCCGTTGCGACCAGAAACGCCAATGCGAAGGGGGCCAGGACTCGCGTCCTGGCCCCCGTCGTTCCGGCCCCGGGTCGGGGCTGAGCCTTAGAACTCGAACCGCAGCGTACCGTTGACACCGTAGATGTCTTGGTTGTCGCGGCCCTGGGTCGTCGTTCCTTCGAGCCCGCCCGACACGTTCGGGGCGAGCTGGAAGCGAAGCCCGGCCGCGAGCGTGAAGCCCGAGCGGTCATTAGGCGTGCTCACGGCGCCGCCGGTGGTCACGATGGTCTGCGAACCCGGGGCGGTGAAGTCGTACTCGTAGCGGCCGGAGAAGTAGGTCTCCACCTTGCCGAGGTTGTACCCGATCCGTCCGCCGACGCGGCCCTGGCCGATCTCGGTGGTCGTCGACGCGATGGCCGCGCCGGTCGACTCGACGTAACCGTCATCGTCCTGGTTGATGTACAGGTAGCCCAGGATGGTGCCGAACCGCCATTTGCCCGCGCTCCAGTTGCCGACCAGGTTGACGGCCCCGGTCGCCCGGGTGCTGTCGAAATTGCCGGTGACCGCGCCGCCCGTTCGGGACACGTCGGTGCTCAGCCACGAATAGGTACCCGCGGCGTTGACCGCGAAGTTCCGGCTGATTCGGAACACCATATAAGGCGTGACCGAATAGCCATCCTGGTTGTAGCTGCCGAGGTTGAAGGTGGTGTCGAGATCCGTGGTCTCGTACCCGCCCGCAACGCCGATCGTCAGCCGGTCGTTAAGGCGGTAGTCGATACCGACCATGCCGGTGATCACGTCGCCGTCATAGGCGGTGGCCGTGAAATCGTTGCTCAAGGACGTATAGGCGCCGTTGAACCAGAGGCCGAAGCCGCGGGGGTTCATCGCGCCCGCCTTGCCGGTCTCGCCATTCGTCCCGACGTAATCGGCACGGGCCACGCCCACGCCACCAGGGCCGCCGCCACCGAAGCCACTGACGGCGTTCAGATGGCCGGCCAGGGTCGCCGCGACTGTCGACGCGATCTCGCGGACCACAGTGTTGTTGACGACCTTCTCACTGCCTGGCTGGTCATAGACTTGCGCGTTCGCGTAGCCGCCGGTGAACATAGCACCAAGCAACGCGAGGCCAATTACCCACGTCTTACGAAGCATATTTTCCCCCACCATAAGCCCCGACTGATCTGATCGGGCCGTATCCCGCCTAAGAACGGGCGAGCAACACCGCCCCCGTGCCGAAGCGCTTAGGTTTCGCGACATTTATGGCAACCGCACGAGTCCCGCGCAAGCGCTTTTTCCGTGACCAGCCCGATCACAACGATAAAAAAATCATTGTGCGCTGAGGTCTTACGCCCCGTTCGTAAATCAATTGTTAGTGCGTCGGCCGGCGCGGCGACACCTATCCGCCGGGCCTGGAGAGATCGAGGATGCGCGATTTTTGGGCAGGCTCGATGGGTAGAAACCGTTCGACCCCGCCATCGAGCGCCGCGCGCAGCCGGGCGAGCGCGGCACGCTTGCGTGCCGGATCGGGCGAATCGATCATCACCAAGCCGGAAAACCACAGCCCGACGGGGTCGGACGGGCGGCGGGCGAGGAGCGTGGCGGCCATGGCGGCCACCGCCTGACTTTCGCCGGTGGTGAGGCGCCAGCCGAGATAGGGGATCGCGAGGTCCGAGCGGTCGGGGGCGATCGCGAGAAACCGCCGCAGCCGGGGCGCCCAGTCGTCGAGCAGCCGCGCGAAGGCGGGATCGCGCGCGCGGAAGCGGGCATCGAACGCCACGTCGGCGCGCAGCAGCAGCCCCGCCGAGGCGAGCAGCGCCGAATGCGACCGCGCGGATCGCCGGTCCACCTCGCAGGCCAGCGCCACCGCGCGGGCAATTTCGGTAGGGTCGGGCGCAGCGCCGGGCCGGACCAGCGCCTCGTAGCTGCGGACCATCGCGTAGCGCAGCCCGATATCGCCGCGCCAGCCCTCCGCCGGGAAGCCGAGGCATGCGCCCGCCGGCGTCGGCCGTGCCGGGAACGGGCCGTCGAGCGCTGTGCGCACCTGGACGGCGAAGACCAGCAGAAACGCGGCGGCGGCGCACGAGCACGCCGCGACCACCGGCAGCGCGACCAGCGCGGCCGTGCGCGCGCGCGGCGCGGGTGCTGCCGGAACCGGCCGGCCGATCGCCGCCAAGGCGAGCGCGATGGCCACGACGGTCATCGGCAGCTGAAACCAGAACGCGGCGACGCCCGAGAGCACCACCGCGAACGCGACCGCCAGCGGCACATCGCGGCGGCGGCACCAGAGCGGCGCCATGGCGACGGCGAGGAGCGCGAGGGCGAGCGCGCCCACCCCGCCCGACAGCAGCGCTTCGAGCGCGTAGTCATGCGTGTGCAGGTAGTCGCGGAATACCAGGTCCCAGCTCCGGTCGTAAGTGGTGGCGCCAGCCGCGTTGAGGTGGCGCACAAAGGTCTCGCCCGCCTGGCCCCAGCCGAGCCCGTGCGCCAGCGCCTGGGGCGTGTCGACGAACTGGGCAAGCACGACCCGGTCGACGCGGGCCCGCGAGCGGATCGATTCGACGAGGCCGGTGGGGCCGACGATCGCGATGGCGGCGATCACTGCGGCCGGCATCAGCACGGCGAACACCGCGCCCACCCGGCGCACGGTGCCGGGCTTGATCGCGCGTCGTGCGAGCGCCCACCGGGCGGCTTCCCAAAGCAAACCGCCCGGCAAGAACAGCAGGATAGCCGAGAGGTTCTGCGACACGATCAGGGCGGGCAACGCTGCCGCGAGCCCGAGGGGTGCGCCGCCCAGCCGCAAGCGCCCGAGGCGCAGCGTACCGCCCTGCGCCGCGACCGCCACCGCGACGCCGATGGCGTAGAAGGCGAGCCAGTCGGCAAAGATCAGCCCGCCGGCGCCCGGCCAGGCGGCGACGGCCGCCGTCGCCCACGACAGCGCCGCGATGCCCCACACCAGGGCGCGCATTGTCGGGCGGTGGGCGCGAAGCGCGAGCCCCGCCGCAACGAACACCGCCATCTCCGCGTAGAGAAGCGCGCCCTCGGCCGTTTCCGGCTCCCCGATCAGCGAGGCCAGCGGGTAGCGGGCGAACGGCGCCGTCACCACGGCGAAGGCGGCGGCCGCGCCAAGCACCAGCACGTAGGGATGCCGGACCGCGCCGAGCGCGCGGCCGCATCCGGCGGCAATCATCAGCGCCAGTCCCGCGGCCGCGATCGTCGCAGCGGCGTGCAGCGCGACGATCACCGGCTCGACGTCGGACCAGATCCCGATCCGCACCGGCAGCGCCAGCGCCACGACGGACAGGATCGCCCCCGCCAGACCGCCGGCCGCCAGCGCGTGCCCGGTGCGCGCCGCGCGCGACGCGGCGCCGCTCATGCCATCAGCCTCTCGCACCCGCGCGGCGGAAGGCCCATTGTAACGGTCATGACGATCGGCACGCTTCCCACAACGCCGCCGCGATGAGCGCCCCCGACTGCATCGTCGTGATGGGCGTGTCCGGTGCCGGCAAATCGACCATCGGGCGGAAGCTGGTCGAGCGGCTCGGCGGCCGGTTTCTCGATGCCGACGACCTGCACCCGGCCGCGAACGTCCGCAAGATGAAATCGGGCCACCCGCTCGACGACGCCGACCGCTGGCCCTGGCTCGACCGGGTGCGCGGAGCGATGGAAGCGCATGCCGGGCCCCGCCCGCTGGTCATCGGCTGCTCCGTACTGAAGGCGAGTTATCGCGACCGTCTGGGACGCGGGCTCTACCGGCTGGTCTATCTGCGCGGCTCGCGCGCCCTGATCGAGCGGCGGATGAAGAACCGCAAGGGCCATTTCATGCCGGCCGGCTTGCTCGACTCGCAGTTCGCGGCGCTGGAGGAGCCGAACGACGCGCTGGCCGTCGACATCGACGCGACGCCCGAGGCCATCGTGGACGACATCGTCGCGCGGCTCGACGGCGGCTAGTGTGGCGGATTTGAAGTTCGCAACACTGCTCGTGGGTGGCGGCGAAGCGAACTTCAAATCCATAACCACACTAAATTCAATGGTTTGCTAGTGTCCTGATCGAATCCGAAGTTCGTTCGGCGTTGACCCAAACGATGACGAACTTCGGATTCGGGACACTAGGAGGTTTTCCAATCGGACGGCGCCGGCCCGCTCCCGCGCGAGCGGAAGACGCTCGAGACCGGTCACGCTGGAAACACGGCTGGTAAGTCCGCGACACTGTCGATCACCCGGACCGCGAACGTCTCAGTCGCGAGCGCTTCCACCGCCGCGCGCTCCGCGCGCCCGTACCCGGTCAGCACATGGACCGCGCCGCGCAGCCCGGCGGCCCGGCCGGCCGCGGCGTCGCTCGCCTTGTCGCCCACCATCCAGGAGCGCGCGAGATCGACGGGAAGCTGGGCGGCGGCGGCCAGGATCATGCCGGGAGCCGGCTTGCGCCAAGGATGGTCGGCACGGCGATAGAGGCCCTTCCCGTCGCCGTGGAACGCACAGGCGACGACGGCATCGAGCGACGCGCCGGCGGCGGCGAGTTCGGCCATGAGCCGCGCCTGCACCGCGCGGAAATCGTCCCAGCCATAGGTGCCGCGCCCGACGCCCGACTGGTTGGTGACCAGAATTTCGCGCCAACCCTGCGCCCGCAGCCGGGCAAGCGCCGGGCCGGCGCCCGGAATCATGCGCAGATGCTCCGGCCGGTGCAGGTAGTTCACCTCCTCCACCAGCACCCCGTCGCGATCGAGGAACAGGGTCGGGCGCGCCGGCCCGCGCAATGCCGCGTCGTCGGCAAGGACCTGCAGCCAGTTGCCCTCGGCCGCATCGTCTTCGTCGTCCGTGCCCATCGCTATCGCCAGCAGCCGATCTGCGCGACGACGCGCCCGATCGCGCGGAACAGCGCGTCGTCGTCGAGATCCTTCCGGCTTGCGGCGGGCGCGATCTCCGGCTCGATGCCATGCGCGCGCATGAACGCCATCGCCACGTCGCGCCGGATGGCGACGCCGATGTCGCGCACCACCCTGCCGGTGTGCTGGTAGATGGTCGGGGTATCGGCCTTGGCGACCACGACGCCCACCACCTCGCCCGCCCGGTCGACCACCGGCCCGCCGGAATTGCCGTGGCGCACGTCCATGTTGATCAGATAGCGGTCGTGGCCGGGCGGCCGCCCGCCGGCGGTGACGATGCCCTGCACGAAGATCGGCTTGATCGCGACGCGCCCGAGCAGCGGGTAGCCGACCACGGCGATGTCGCTGGCCGGCGCCAGCGCGCCACCGCCGCGGAAGACGGCGACCGGATGTCCGGCGAGCGGCGCGGCGACGAGCGCGAGGTCGCGCGCCGTGTCGGACGCCACCACCTTGGCGGCGACCGCCTCGGCGCCCGCCGGGGTCACCGACACCGCGGCGCAGCCATTGACGACATGGTGATTGGTCAGGAGATGGCCCCGCGCGGACACCACGAACCCGGTGCCGAGCGAGGCGAGTTGGCGGCCGGGGAACAGGTTGGGCGGGCCGTCGAAGGCGCGCCGCATGCGGTCGATCCGAGCGCGCTGGATGCGTGCCGCCTCGGCGTCGTCGACGATGCGCCCGGCGCAGTCGTGCGGCCACTGGCGCGAGACGATCCCCGCGGCTTCGTCGTAACACCAGACCTGCGCGACCGGCTTGGCCGGCTGGCCCACGCCCGGCTCGGCCGCCCAGCCCGCCAGCGGCATGGCGGCAAGGGTCAGGATCGCGAGGCGGACGAGGCAATGGGCAAGGCGGGACATGGCCTGTGACCCTACCGTGTCCCGCCCCGCCGGGAAAGCATCCGGGCGACGGCGCCATCCGGCGTCGTGACGCCCGGACGAAACCGCCTCAGTCGAAATTGCCGGTATTGAGCCACTCGGCCTTCAGCACCGACCACCAGTCCGTGGCGAGCCCGCGCAACACGTACTCATAGGGGAGCCATCCATAACCCGCCTCGCCCCAGCCCGTGCCCCACGAATTGCGGACGAGCAGCGCACCCGTGGTCTCGACGCCGCCGGTGTTGGCGTTCTTCACCTTCATCTTGTCATCATAGCCGACGGCATCGACCGCATGGCCGCCGGAGACGCGCTCGCGGTTGGTCGGGATCGGGAACTTCCCGCCGTTGTCATTGCTCTGTTCGTAGGACTGGTAGACGGTGAAGCCGAACATCGCCGGCAGTCCCTTGGCGAGGTTCGTCTTGATCCGCGTCAGCAGGTCCTCGGGCTTCGTGCCGAGCGGATCGAGGCGGTAATAGGAGACGGCCTGATAGCTCTGGCCGAACGCATAGCAGAAGGCGGTCGGCTCGACGTCGAAATCCTCGGTGTTGTAGGGCCAGTACTCCTCGGGCGGCACGCCGAACGCCGTCATCGCCTCCATCGTCGTACGCAGGAAGCCGCCGGTGTCGCCGGTCACGCGCATCAGGTTGCGCGTGGCCTTGTAGAGGAACAGGCGCGACGCATCGAGGTGCCGGCCGAACGCGCGCCGCTCGAAATACTCGACCAGTCCGCAGCCCGCGTTCGCGGTGCAAGAGCCGATATTGCCCTGGTCCTCGACGGGCGAGCACCATTCGCGCAGGTCGGTCTTGGCCGGTAGCTTCGTGGTGGTCTTGGCGGCCTTGACCTTCGCCAGCATCGTCTTCACCGGTGGCTGGCCGACCGCGCCCAGCCGCTCATTTACCGAGGCATGATTGACGCTGTAGTCGCGCTGGCTCGGATAGTCCGGCAGCCAGCCCATGCTCGACAATCTTCCACCGTCTCTCGCCATGAGGATAGCTCCACAGGTTGGGTTCGAGCGCGTCCCGCGCCGATTCAGGCGGGGCCGGGGCGGGCGAACCACCCTCCCGCGTCTGCCAGCCGATGCGGCTGGCCCACCCCCAAAAACGGCGTCGCGCATCGAGGGATATATGGTGTCGGTTGCGGCGGCACGTTGTGCGGCAGTGCACGAGGACAATGGCCGGCCCGGCGCGACGTCCACAGGATGGCAGATTGATGCAGATCAAAGTCCGGGCGCAAGCCCGGAGGCTATACTTATCGTTGCCTTTGGGCGGTGACGCCATCGGGCGACACCGCGTCAGCGACGCGTATCGTTTCGCACGGGAGACCTGAAATGCACGCACAGAGACTGTGTGTCGTGGCCGTCTTTGCCGGGGCGTTGGCGGTCGCGGGGTGCGAAGGTTCGGACGGGATCGGCAGCATGAGCCGCGGCCAGACGATGGGCTCGGCGGGCGGCGCGATCGTGGGGGGCCTCGCCGGCTACGCCATCTCGGGGGGCGCCGTCGGCACCCTGATCGGCGCCGCGGCAGGCGGCGTGATCGAGAATCGGCTCGGGAACTTCCTCGAGGGCGATGCCGACCAGGCCGCCGCAGTGGCCGCTGCGCGCGCGGCCGAGTCGGGCGAGCGGGTCACCTGGCGGAAGACGGGCGCCACCTTCCTGACCACCTAGGAGGGCTGGGCGGCGCCAGCTGGCGCCACGTACACCGTCGCGGACGGGCGAACCTGCCGGCGCATCGAGCAATCGGCGACGCAGGCGGGCCAGACCCGGCAAGACACGGTCACACTGTGCAAAAGCGGCTCGGGGTGGGGCCCCGCGTGACGCCTCGGCGGCGCCGGTTGCTACCCAGGCCGCGACGTACAGCCGTGGGCGCGTCGAGCGGCGGGTGATGTCCGTCGGGCTTTCGGGCCGCGGTGGATTCGCCTCGCGCCGAACCCTAGCTGGCGACCCCAACGGGATTCGAACCCGTGTCGCAACCTTGAAAGGGTTGTGTCCTAGGCCTCTAGACGATGGGGTCGTGGCGCAACAAATAGCGCGTCCGGCGCCTGATCGCCAGCCCAACTCCCACTAGCCGGAGTCGGGCTGGGGCGTGCGGCCCGGCCGCGGCTTGTGGGCCGCACGGTGGGCGCGGCGCTGGGCCTGGCGGCGCTCGCGCGCGGCGCGGTAGCGGTTGGTGAAGCCAAGGCTCCAGCGATAGGCGAGCCAGCCGCCGACCGGCCAGAACGGCACGGAGCCGAGCAACATCACCCCGAACAGGTCCTTGACGAAATAGGCGGCGAGCGTAGAGAGCGTGTTGCCTGTCGTGTCGGTGACGTAGTCGAACGGGTCGAGCGGCACGACCGTCGGGTGCAGCGCCGCCTGAAACTCGCCGACGAAGGTGTGGTAGCCCCACATGTCGGACCAGTGCCCGAGCATCAGCTGGCCGGTCACGTAGAACACGTAATACATCGGCACCATCGTCAGCACGTTCGAGATCCAGGTCCACGCCGCAGCCAGCACGACGTTGAAGTCCCAGCGGAACAGGCGGCGCGCGATCAACCAGACGACCAGGGCAATGAACATCTGGATGCCGACGGTCGGCGTCAGTCCGACAACGACGCCCACCATCACGCCGCGCGCGGTGTGCTCGGGCGCGTGATGGCTGCGCTTCAGGGGAATGACCAGCCGGTAATGCATCAGCCGGCGCAGCCGCTCGACGAGACCGCGCTCGGCGCGGCGCGCGCGGACGGCAAGCGAGGTGCGGCGGCGCCGGCTCATGCGCAGCCCGCGACCGTCGCCGCGTCCTCGATCACGAGCTGGCAGCCGGACCGGCCCTGCCAGTCATCGAGGCGGAGGCACCCGGCGACGTGCAGTGCGCCGCCGCGGGCGCCCAGCAGCGCCCGCCCGAGCTCGCCGGCGGCGGCGCGGAAGGCGATGGCGTTGAGCTGCGGCCCGCCGGTCGCGTCCGCCAGGCGCACGCGCACATGGTCGGTCCCGACCGGCTCGGCAAAGGCGACACGCAGCGCGGCGAAGGCGAAGCGCGGACGCGGATTGCCGGCACCGAACGGCCCGACGCGCTCGAGAGTCTCGACGAGCTCGCGCGTCGCGGCGGCGGCGGTCAGCGCGCCGTCGAGCGAGAGCGACGGCATCGGCAGCGCGCCGCCGCACTCGGCAAGCACGCGGTCTTCGAGGAACGCGCGGAAATCGCCGAGGCGGTCGGCCACCACCGTGAAACCCGCGGCCATCGCATGCCCGCCACCGGCCGCGAGGATTCCCGCCTGGCGCGCGGCGATCACCGCCGGGCCCAGTCCGACGCCCGGCACCGAGCGGCCCGAGCCGCGCCCGACGCCGTTCTCGAGCGCGACGACCAGCGCCGGCCGGTCGAACCGCTCGCGCAGCCGCCCGGCGACGATGCCGATCACGCCGGGATGCCAGCCTTCGCCGGCGACGACGATGACGGACGCGCCGGCGGCTACCTGGTCCTCGGCCGCGCCTAGGGCGGCGTCGAGCACCGCGGCTTCGATTGCCTGGCGCTCGGCGTTGTACCGGTCGAGACGAAGGGCAAGCGAGGCCGCCTCGGCCGGATCGTCGGTGGCGAGCAGCCGGGCGCCGAGCCCCGCCTCTCCGACGCGCCCGCCGGCATTGACCCGCGGCCCAAACACGAACCCGGCATGGTAGGCGTCGGGCTTCGCCGCGATTCCGGCCGCGTCGGCCAGCGCCGCGATGCCGGGATTGGCGCGCCGCGCCATGACTTTGAGGCCCTGTGCGACCAGCGCACGGTTGACGCCGGTGAGCGGCACCACGTCGCACACTGTGCCGAGCGCGACGAGGTCGAGGAACCCCAGGAGGTCGGGCTCGAGATGACCCTCGCCGTACCAGTACGCGTCGCGCAGCGCGCGGTTGAGGGCAACGACCAGCAGGAAGCTCACGCCGGCCGCGCACAGGGCGCCGTACGCTCCGTCCTCGTCGAGCCGGTTCGGATTGACCACAGCGAGCGCCCGCGGCAAGTGCGACTCGGCAACGTGATGGTCGATCACGATGACGTCGAGACCGGCGTCGGCGGCGGCTTCCAGCGCCTCGTGCGCGGCGGTGCCGCAATCGACCGTGACCACGACCGTCGCCCCCGCCGCCGCGAGCTTGCGCATCGCCGCGGGGTTCGGTCCATAGCCCTCGGTCATGCGGTCGGGGATGTAGACCGGCAGCGGCCGGCCCAGCGCGGCGAAGAACCGCGCGAGGATCGCGGTCGCCGTCGCGCCGTCGACATCGTAGTCGCCGAACACCGCGACGGTCTCGCCCGCGTTGATCGCCTGAACGAGGCGCTCCACCGCCTTGTCCATGTCGCGCAGGCACGATGGATCGGGCAGGAATTCCCGCAGGGTCGGGTTGAGGAAGCCGGGCGCATCGTCGAGCCCGACGCCGCGCGCCGCGAGGATGCGCCCCACGATCTCGGGAAGCTCCAGCCGCTGGGCGAGCGCCAGCGCCGCGCGGTCATCGGCGGAGCGCGCACGCCAGCTCTTGCCGGTGACGGAGCGCTCGACGCCGAGCATCGCGTTGTCGACGGCCGATGTGCCGGCCGTGTCGCGCATGGCTTACCGATCTACCGGATCGAATCCGGTCTTGCGCAGGAAGTTGTGCCGCGCCGAGATGTAGCGCACCGTGCCAGACTTCGAGCGCATCACCAGCGAATGCGTCTCGGCCCCGCCGGAGAAGCGGCGCACGCCGCGCAGCAGCGAGCCGTTGGTCACGCCTGTGGCGGCGAACATCACCTCGCCATGGGCGAGCTCCTCCATCGCGTATTTGCGGTTGAGGTCGGTGACGCCCCACTTGTGCGCGCGGGCGCGCTCGTCGTCGTTGCGGAAGACCAGCCGGCCCTGCATCTGCCCGCCGATGCAGCGCAGCGCCGCGGCGGCCAGCACCCCCTCGGGCGCGCCGCCCTGGCCGAGATAGATGTCGACGCCCGATTCCGGCTGCGACGTGGCGATGACGCCGGAGATGTCGCCGTCCGAGATCAGCATGATGCGCGCGCCCGCCTCGCGCACCTTGCGGATGAGCTGTTCGTGGCGCGGGCGGTCGAGAATGCAGGCGACCAGATCCGGCACGTCGCACTTCTTCGCCTTGGCGAGCGCGGCGAGGTTCTTGGCCGGCTCGTTGTCGATGTCGACCAGGCCGTCGGGCAGGCCCGCGCCCACCGCGATCTTGTCCATGTAGACGTCGGGCGCGTTGAGGAAGCCGCCCTCCTCAGCCATGGCGACGACGGCAAGCGCGTTAGTCAGCCCTTTGGCGGTGATCGTGGTGCCTTCCAGCGGATCGAGCGCGATGTCGATCTTGGGCCCGTTTCCGGCGCCGACCTTCTCGCCGATATAGAGCATCGGCGCCTCGTCGCGCTCTCCCTCGCCGATCACCACCGTGCCCTCGATCGACAGCCCGTTGAGCGCGCGACGCATCGCATCGACGGCGACCTGGTCGGCCTCCCGCTCGTCGCCGCGCCCCATCAGGCGCGAGGCGGCGAGCGCCGCGGCCTCTGTCACGCGCACGGCCTCCAGTGCCAGATTGCGGTCCATGACGTTCGTGGGTTGTCCGGGCATGTTTCCTCCGCTCAAGGCGCGCTATTCGGACAGGGGCTCGATACGAATGGTCCGCGGCGGCTCCACAACTGTGGCCAGCGCGGCGATTTTTGCAAGGGCGCGGTTCATGGCCGCCTCCTCGGTCTCGTGGCTGATCATGACCACCGGGACCGCGTCGGTCGGATGGCGGGCACGCTGGACAAGCGCCTCGATGGAGACGCTCTCGTCACGCAGCGCCGCCGCCACGCCAGCGATCACGCCCGGTTGGTCACGGACCATGAGACGGATGTAGTAGGCACCGCGGTGCCGTTCCATAGGGGCCGCCGCGATCGGACGAAGCGCCGCGGCCGGCACCGAGAAGGCGGGCACCCGGACGCCGCGCGCGATGTCGACCAGGTCGGCCGCAACCGAGGACGCGGTCGGGCCGGCGCCGGCGCCCCGCCCCTCGAACATCGTGGCGCCGACGAAGTCGCCCTCGGCGACCACGGCGTTGAACACGCCCGAGACCTGGGCGATCGGCGCGGCGCGGTCGACCATGCAGGGATGGACGCGCTGCTCGATGCCGTGATCGGTCGGGCGCGCGATGCCCAGCAACTTGATGCGGTAGCCCAACTCATCGGCGAAGGCGATGTCGAGCGCGGTCACGTGGCGGATGCCCTCGACATGCACCTTGTCGAACGCGATTTCGGTGCCGAAGGCGAGCGAGGCGAGGATCGCGAGCTTGTGCGCCGTGTCGATGCCGTCGACGTCGAAGGACGGGTCGGCCTCGGCATAGCCGAGCGATTGCGCCTCGGCCAGCACGTCGGCGAACTCGCGCTTCGATTCCGCCATCTGGGTCAGGATGTAGTTGCAGGTGCCGTTGAGGATGCCAGTCACGCCGGTCAGCCGGTTCCCCGACAGGCCGTCGCGCACCGCGCGGATGACCGGGATGCCGCCGGCGACCGCCGCCTCGAAGGCGAGCGCGACACCCTTCGCCTCGGCGGCGAGGGCAAGCCGCGTGCCATGGTGGGCAATCATCGCCTTGTTGCCGGTAACCACGTGGCGACCCTTGGCGATGGCGGTTTCACAAAGATTCAGGGCCGGCCCCGACTCGCCGCCGATCAGCTCGACCACCGCTTCGCATGGCGCGTCGGCCGCCATCTTCACCGGGTCGTCGTACCAGTCGATGCGCGAGAGATCGACGCCGCGATCGCGGCCCTTCGTCCGCGCCGAGACGGCGACGACGCGGATCGGCCGGTCGGCGCGCGCGGCCAGAAGCTCAGCGTGCCGCTCGATCAGTTGCAGCAGGCCGCCCCCGACCGTGCCCAGCCCGGCGACGGCGATGTCGAACGGACGATTCAAGACGCCACGGCTCTACGGCGCTCGTGCTCCTCGAGCGCCCGGCCCGAGGCCTGGAAGAATGCCCGCACGTTGCGTGCGGCCTGGCGGATGCGGTGGCGGTTCTCGACCAGCGCGATGCGCACATGGTCGTCGCCGTACTCGCCGAACCCGATGCCGGGCGACACGGCCACCTCGGCCTCGGCCAGCAGCATCTTGGAGAACTCGAGCGAGCCGACATGGGCGAAGGCCGGCGGAATCGGCGCCCAGGCGAACATGGTGGCCGGCGGCGGCGGGATGTCCCAGCCGGCATGGGCGAAGCTTTCGACCAGCACGTCGCGACGGCGGCGATAGACCGCGCGTACCTCGTCCACGCAATCCTGCGGGCCGTTCAGCGCGACCGCGGCCGCCACCTGGATCGGCGTGAACGCGCCGTAATCAAGATAGGATTTGATGCGGGCCAGCGCGCCGATCAGCTTCGCGTTGCCGGCCGCAAAGCCGATGCGCCAGCCGGGCATCGAGTAGGTCTTGCTCATCGAGGTGAACTCGACCGCGATGTCGCGCGCGCCCGGCACCTCGAGCACCGAAGGAGGCGGCACGCCATCGAAATAGATCTCGGCGTAGGCGAGGTCGGACAGCACATAGATGCCGTGCTTGCGGCAATACTCGATCACGTCGGCATAGAAGGCGAGATCGACCACCTTCGCCGTCGGGTTCGACGGGAAGTTGAGCACCAGCGCGATGGGCGGCGGCACCGAATGGCGCACCGCGCGGTCGAGGTCGGTCATGAAGCGCGACAGGTCGGTCATCGGCATGTGGCGCAACGCCGCACCGGCGATGATGAAGCCGTACGGATGGATCGGGTAGGACGGGTTCGGGCAGACGATGATGTCGCCGGGCGAGGTGATCGCCATGGCGAGGTTGGCGAGCCCTTCCTTCGAGCCGATGGTGACGATCGCCTCGCGCTCGGGATCGAGGTGGACGTTGAAGCGCCGTGCGTAGTAGGCGCAGATAGCGCGGCGCAGCCCGGGAATGCCGCGCGAGGTCGAGTAGCGGTGGGTGCGCGGGTTCTGGACGGCCTCGACGAGCTTCTCGACGATGTGCGGCGGCGTCGCCAGGTCGGGATTGCCCATGCCAAAGTCGATGACATCATGGCCGGCGGCGCGCGCCTTCGCCTTCATGTCGTTCACCTCGGCGAACACATATGGCGGCAGTCGCTTAATGCGATGAAATTCCTGGTCCATCACGTCACCTGGTTAAAGCACGCTGCGGCGATCGCTATTGCCGCAGGAACACCTCTGCGCGGCGGTTCGCCGCCTCGCCGGCCGGCATCGATTCGTAATAGACCGGCTGCGCGTCCGACAACGCCGCGACCTCGATCGAGTCGGTCGGTACGCCCATCCGCTCGAGCGCCCGGGCCACCGCCTGAGCCCGCTCGAGAGACAGGGAAAAGTTGACCATCTGATGACGGACCGGCGCCATGTCGCGGGTGAGCGAGCTGGAATGGCCGACCACCGTGACCTTGCCGCCCTGGCGCTTGTAGAGCTGGACGACCCGGCGCAGCGCGCGCTCGTCGCTCGAATCGAGGCTCGTCGAGCCGGCACCGAAATTGACCGTCGCCACGCGGAACGACGATTCGGCGCCATCCATCCCCGCCGGCCCGGCCGCGGCGAACTGGTTCTGCACCAGGTCGATGTCGGCCGGCGGCGGGCCGAAGGCCGGCCCCGCGATGCCCGCGGCCGGGTTGGCGCGCGGCGGCGGCGACGTCGCGAGGCGCTGACCCGAGGCGCCGGTGGAATCGCCGGGACTGGGGATCGGCGCCATCGTGGTCACGTACTGCGTGGGCGCCGGCGGGCGCGAAGGCGCGGCCGCGGGTGCGCGATTCATCTCGCTCGCCGCCGGGGCGGGCGGCGCGGCGGGCACCGGCTCGGGCACCATCGCGGATTGGGTCCTGGTCGGCTCGCGCCGGTTGTCCGGCATCGGCAGGGCGGCGGTCGAGGGCGGCACCGCCGTCCGGGACACAGCCGATTCCTCGCCCTCTGGGCGCTTGGCCGGCATGGGCAGCGGCGCGGGCTGCGGCTCCTGGCGGCGCAGCGTCTCGTCGGTGTAGCGGGCATCGGCGCGGTCGGCGACCAGCCCCTGCACCATCTTCTCGCGCTCGGCCTCGGGCGAGGTGGCGGGGGTCGAGGGCACGCTGGCGACGTTGGGGTACGGCTTGTCTTCGCCGGGGATGGTCTTGCTCTCGGCCATCGGGTGCGCGCCGGTCGTGCTGCGCTGCGGCGACGGCTCGCCGAACATCGAGCCGAACATGCGGTCGAAAAATCCGCCGGATTCCCTGGGTTCGGCCGTCTCGGGCGCCTTGGCCGCCTGCTCGCCGGCACCCTCGGAATCGCTGTCGCCCTTGGCGGTCGGATGGGCGCCGGTCGTGCTGCGCTGCGGCGACGGCTCGCCGAACATGCTGTCCATCGTCGAGCAGCCGACCAGCGCCAGCGCGACCATGACCGCCGCGGCGAGACCTGCCGCCGGTCCGTTCCCTTGTCCCATCTTCCGCATGGCGACCCTCGCCCCGAGCCCAGCTATTGTGCAACGCACCCAGAGGAACTAGTTTCCAACGCGGCGCGTGCGCAGGCGGCCGAGTAATACTTAGTTCTATCAAAGATATCCAGAGCCGCGAACTTATCCACAGTCATCTTAAGGAACCTGGAATGGCCGATCAACGGGCCGGGGACGCCCAGCCGGACGAGGCCGGCACGCTGGCCCAGAGCTTCGCCGAGATTGCCGAAACCAGTCAGCGGCTCGTGCACGACTTCCTCGAGCGCCAGGCGAACGGCCAGAATTCGGGATCTCTCGACCCGCTCGACCTCGGCCGCGCGTTCGCCGAGCTGACCGCACGGATGATGGCCGACCCGGAGAGGCTGGCCCAGGTCCAGATGGATCTGTGGCAGGGCTATTTCGCACTTTGGGCCAACGCCGCGCGGCGGATGGCGGGCACCGAGACCGCGCCGGTCGCCCAGCCCGAACCCGGCGACCGTCGCTTCCGCGATCCCGCGTGGCAGGAAAGCCAGCTCTTCGATTTTATCAAGCAGTCCTACCTGCTGACCTCGCGCTGGATGACCGGGGTGGTGCGCGAGACCGACGGGCTGGACGAGGCGACGGCGCGCAAGGTGGACTTCTATACGCGCCAGTTCGCCGACGCGATGGCGCCCACCAACTTCGTCGCGACGAATCCCGAAGTGCTGCGCGCGACGATGGAAAGCCGCGGCAAGAACCTGGTGGACGGGCTGCGCAACCTGCTGGCCGACCTCGAGCGCGGCAAGGGCCGGCTGCATATCCGCATGACCGACATGGACGCGTTCAGGCTGGGCGAGAACATCGCCGTGACGCCCGGCAAGGTCGTGTTCCAGAACGAGCTGATCCAGCTGATCCAGTACGTGCCGAGTACCGAGCAGGTCTACCAGAAGCCGCTGCTGATCGTGCCGCCCTGGATCAACAAGTACTACATCCTCGATCTCCGGCCCGACAATTCGTTCATTCGCTGGGCGGTGGGCGAAGGCCACACGGTGTTCTGCATCTCGTGGGTGAACCCCGGCTCGCGCCTCGCCGGGAAGAGCTTCGACGACTACATGAAAGACGGGGTGTTCGCCGCCCTCGACGCGGTCGAGAAGGCGACGGGCGAGCGCGAGGTCGATGCGATCGGCTATTGCCTGGGCGGCACGCTGCTGGCCGCGACCCTGGCGGTGATGGCGGCACGCGGCGATGAGCGCATCGCGAGCGCGACATACTTCGCTTCGATGATCGACTTCAAGGAAGCCGGCGAGCTCGCCGTGTTCATCGACGAGGCGCAGCTCGCCTCGCTGGAGGAGAAGATGGCCAAGACCGGCTATCTCGAGGGCGCCGACATGGCGACCACCTTCAACATGCTGCGCGCCAACGACCTGATCTGGTCGTTCGTCGTGAACAACTACCTGCTGGGCAAGGATCCGTTCCCGTTCGACCTACTATACTGGAACAGCGATTCGACGCGCATGCCGGCGGCGATGCATTCGTTCTACCTGCGCAGGATGTATCTCGAGAACAAGCTGATCGAGCCCCGCGGCATCACGCTCGACGGCACGCCGGTCGACTTGTCCGCGATCAAGACGCCGTCCTACGTGCTGTCGACGCGCGAGGACCATATCGCACCGTGGAAATCGACCTACGCCGCGGTCAACACCTATTCGGGCAAGACGCGCTTCGTGCTGGCCGGATCGGGCCACATCGCGGGCGTCATCAACCCGCCGGCCGCGAACAAGTACATGCACTGGACCAGCGACAAGGCGCCCAAGGACCCGGAGGACTGGCTGATCGGCGCGACGCAGACCGCCGGCTCGTGGTGGCCCGACTGGTCGAAATGGGTGGCAAAGTTCGCGGGGCCGAAGGTTCCCGCGCGCACACCGGGGGCCGGCAAGCTGAAGATCATCGAGGATGCGCCCGGCACCTACGTCAACATCAAGGCGCAATAGCCAAGGGAGGAAGACAATGGCCGGATACTGGATCGCCTTCGTCGAGGTGAACGACCCCGCGACCTACAAGGAATACGGCGCGATGGTGCCGGCCGCGATGCAGAAATACGGCGGCAAGCTGATCCTGCGCGGCACCAAGCGCGAGGCGCCCGAGGGGCCCGACGAGCGCGGCAACACGATCATCGTGCAGTTCCCGACCTACCAGGCCGCGCTCGACTGCTACAACTCGCCCGAATACCAGAAGGCGGTGCCGGTGCGCCGGAAGGCCACCCACAGCAAGCTGATGATCGTCGGCGACGACTAGGCCTTCCCCCGTTCGTCCTGAGGAGCGGTCGCGCGAGCGACCGCGTCTCCAAGGACGAATGGCTCCTATTCCTGCAGAACGGTGCGGAGCGCCTTCGTTTCCTCGAGCGCGCGGCCGCCGCCGATCACGGTGCAGGTGAGCGGGTCCTCGGCGATGGCGACGGGCAGGCCCGTCGATTCGCGCAGCACGATGTCGAGGTTGCGCAGCAGCGCACCGCCGCCTGTCATCACGATGCCGCGGTCGACGATGTCGGCGGCGACCTCGGGCGCGGTGTGCTCGAGCGCCATGCGGACGGCCTCGACGATCAGCCCGACGGGCTCGGCCAGCGCCTCGGCGATCTGGCGCTCGGAGATCGCGACCTCCTTGGGCACGCCGTTCACGAGGTCGCGTCCCTTGATGCGGATCTCCTCGCCGTCGCCGCGCGGCGGGATGCAGGCCGAGCCGATCTGCTTCTTGATGCGCTCGGCCGAGGATTCGCCGACCAGCAGGTTATGGTTGCGACGGATATAAGCGATGATCGCCTCGTCCATCTTGTCGCCGCCGGTGCGCACCGAGCGCGAATAGACGATGCCGCCAAGCGATATAACCGCGGCCTCGGTCGTCCCGCCGCCGATATCGACCACCATCGAGCCGGTCGGTTCGGTCACCGGCAGACCGGCACCGATCGCCGCCGCCATCGGCTCCTCGATCAGGAACACGCGCCGCGCGCCCGCGGACACGGCGGCTTCGCGGATGGCGCGCCGCTCGACCGCGGTCGAGCCCGATGGCACCGACACGATGATCTGCGGGCTGACGAAGCTGCGCCTGCGGTGCGCCTTGCGGATGAAATGCTTGATCAACTCTTCGGCGACCTGGAAGTCGGCGATCACCCCATCGCGCAGGGGACGGATCGCCTCGATGTTGCCGGGCGTGCGCCCGAGCATCAGCTTCGCCTCGTCGCCGACGGCGAGCACCTGCGTCTTGCCGCCGCGCACCGTGGCGGTCGCGACCACCGAGGGCTCGTTCAGCACCACACCACGGCCGCGCGCATAGACCAGCGTGTTCGCGGTGCCGAGGTCGATGGCCAGATCCTGGGACAGGAAGCCGATCATGTTGGACAGCATGGGCCGCCGTTCCGCTCGATTGCCGTGTCAGCGCTGCGGCGCCGTGGGCGCGGGCGCGCGGCCGTCGCCCCGTCAGTCGGCCAGGGCGTATGCCGAACTTTTCGCGGGCGCACCCGTCGCGGCAAGGAAGGCGCGGATCTTTGCCGCCACCTCAGCCGGGTGCGGGCGGACGTTGCCGCCATAGCCCGACCGGTCGAACAACCGGCGCAGCTCGTCGAGGTTGAGCTCGAAGAAGCCCGCAAGTGCGCGCCATTCCGTCGCGTCCCCGTAAGTCGGGTGGCATTCGCGCAGCTTGTCGCCGGCGGCGAGCGCGAGGCCCTGCGCCTGGAACCAGGGGTCGGTCGCGGCGGCGAGCGCCACCGCGCAGCCCTTGCCGTTGCCATACCACCACGAGAAGGTCAGACGGTCCGCCGGGACCGTGTCGAGGAACCGGGCTAGCTCGGCAAGCCGCTCGCGGCCCGACGCGCGAAAGGTCGAAACCTCGCGCGGGGAACGATGCTTCACGTGCGCCTCCTGTGCCGTTTCGAAAAGCCTAGCAGCCCTTCCGGTATGGTTAAAGTGCGAACCCTTCCGTCGCGCGCCCGGCTGCGCTACGTATGGCGGACGATTGGCGGCGCCGCGACGCGGCAGGGAGAATGAAATGGCGCAACTTCTGCCGCTCTTGGTCGAGCCGAAAGCACTCGAAGCCGTGCTCGGTCACGAAAAGCTGATCGTGCTCGACGCGAGCGATCCGAAAATCCACGCGGCCCAGCACGTGCCCGGCGCGGTGGGGTTCGATTTGCGCAGAATCGTGGTGGCGCGCCCGCCGGCGATGGGCGCCATCGCTTCCGACGCCGCGATCGTAGATGCGTTCGCCGAGGCGGGCGTGTCCGACGACACCCATGTCGTCGCTTATGACGCCGACGGTGGCCCGCGCGCCTCGCGCGTGCTGTGGACGCTCGACGAGGTCGGCCACCAGAACTATTCGCTGCTGAACGGCGGACTGCACGCCTGGGTGAACGACCACTGCACGGTCGATAGCGGACCGGTCGCACCGCCCCCGCGCGGCAACTTCACCATTCGCGGGCACGGCTCGGCGCGCGCCGACAAGGACTATATCCGCGCCCACCTCGACGATCCGAACGTGCGGGTGCTCGACGCGCGCACATCGGCGGAGTTCCATGGCGATGACGTGCGCGCCGCGCGCGGCGGCCATATCCCGGGCGCAGTCAACATGGACTGGACCCGCGCGGTGGACCGCGGCCGGGCGATGAAGTTCATGCCGGCCGAGGCGATCCGGAAAGAGCTGGACGAGTTGGGCATCTCCCCCGAGATGGAGGTCATCGCCCACTGCCAGACGCACAACCGCTCGTCCCATACCTGGATGGTGCTGCGCTGGCTCGGCTTCGCCAATGCCAAGGGCTATGACGGATCGTGGTCGGAATGGGGCAACGACCCGGCCCTTCCGGTCGAGAAATCGGGCGGCTGACCGGCACCTGCGGCCTCGCCCTTCGACTGGCTCAGGGTGAGGCCGAAACCACATTCCTCATCCTGAGCCTGTCGAAGGATGAGCGACCCGCATCGACGTTGTCGACGGCCGCGCCCCGTGGCACCTTCATGACTGGGGCGACGGGGCCATGGCAGACACCAAGAACTTCTCCGACCTGACGGAACGCGAGCTGCTCGCGCTCGCGATCTCGCTAGAGGAGGAGGATTCGCGCATCTACAACGAGTTCGCACTGGGGCTGCGCGACAATTTTCCCGATTCCGCCAAGATGTTCGACGAGATGGCGGAGGAGGAGAACGGCCATCGCCACCGCCTTCTGGAGCTTTACCGGAAGCGCTTCGGCGAGCACATCCCGCTGATCCGCCGCCAGGACGTCAGAGGCTTCGTCGAGCGCAAGCCGGTCTGGCTCACCCGCCCGCTCGGGCTCGACAAGGTACGCGAGCAGGCCGAGCTGATGGAGGCCGAGACCAAGCGCTTCTATTCCCGCGCCGCGCGCCGGTCCGAGGACGTGGCGATGCGCCAGCTTCTCGGCGATCTTGCCGCCGAGGAACGCCGCCACGAGATGCAGGCCGAAAAACTCGAGTCGAAATACGTTTCGGGCGCGGTGCGCGAGCGCGAGCACGAATCCGAGCGCCGGCTGTTCGTGCTGCAGATCGTGCAGCCGGGCCTCGCCGGGCTGATGGACGGTTCGGTCTCGACCCTTGCGCCCTTGTTCGCCGCCGCCTTCGCCACGCGCGATTCGTGGGAGACGCTGCTGGTCGGGCTCGCCGCGGCGATCGGGGCCGGCATCTCGATGGGGTTCGCCGAGGCGCTCTCGGACAACGGCTCGCTGACAGGACGCGGCAGCCCGCTGCTGCGCGGCGTGGTATGCGGGCTGATGACCGCCGTCGGCGGGCTGGGCCACGCGATCCCGTACCTGATCCCGGATTTCTGGACTGCGACCATCATCGCGGGAATCGTGGTGGTGGTCGAGCTGGCGGCCATCGCCTGGGTACGCAACCACTACATGGATACGCCGCTTCTGTCCGCCGCCTTCCAGGTGGTGGTCGGTGGACTCCTCGTCTTCGGCACCGGCATCCTGATCGGCAGCGCTTGACACGCCCCGCCGCCCCGCTGCTATCACTGGCGGAACAGGCAGGGATCGGGGAATGGCACGCGCATTCGTGTTTCCGGGACAGGGCTCGCAGGCGGTCGGGATGGCGACCGAGCTAGCGGGTGCCTTTGCCGTGGCCCGCCACCTGCTGGAGGAGGTCGATGACGCGCTGAAGCAGCGCCTGTCGAAGGTGATGGCCGAAGGGCCGGAATCCGACCTGATGCTGACCGAGAACGCGCAACCCGCGCTGATGGCGGCGAGCCTTGCCGTGGTGCGCGTGATCGAGACCGAGGGCAACGTCGCCCTGAACGACTGCGCGCGCTTCATCGCCGGCCATTCGCTGGGCGAGTACTCGGCGCTGGCCGCGGCCGGCGCGCTGTCGGTGGCGGACACGGCGCGACTACTCAAGCTGCGCGGCAAGACGATGCAGCAGGCCGTGCCGGTGGGCGAAGGCGCGATGGCGGCGCTGCTCGGCGTCGAGCTCGACGGGGCGCGCGAGATCGCCGCGATCGCGGCCGAGGGCGAAGTCTGCCAGGTCGCCAACGACAACGCGCCCGGCCAAGTGGTGCTGTCGGGCCACGCCGCGGCGATCGACCGCGCCATCGCCGTCGCCAAGGAGCGCGGCAAGCGCGCCATCAAGCTGCCGGTCTCCGCCCCGTTCCATTCGGCCCTGATGCAGCCTGCGGCCGAGGCGATGGAGGAGGCGCTGGCCAAGACCGCGGTCGCGCCGCCCGCCCTGCCGCTGATCGCCAACGTCACCGCCGAGATCGTGACCGACCCGACCGCGATCCGCCGCCTGCTGGTCGAGCAGGTGACCGGCCTCGTGCGCTGGCGCGAATCCGTGCTGACGATGAAGACGCACGACGTCGACACGCTGGTCGAGCTCGGCGCCGGCAAGGTGCTGTCCGGCCTCGCCCGCCGGATCGACCCGGAGATCACCGGCGTCGCGGTCGGCACGCCCGCCGACGTCGAGACGTTCTTGAAGACGATATGAGACGGTTCCGCATCCCGGCGCCGTTCGTCCTGAGGAGCGCCCCGACGGGGCGCGTCTCGAAGGACGAGGCCGAGGTGTCGTGTCGCCGAGCCCTTCGAGACGGCCCTTCGGGCCTCCGCAGGGCGAATGGATATCTCTTTGCAGGGATGATGATGTCCGCGGCGCTTGCCATGACGCCGACCGCCGGCGCGGCGCCGGCGCCCATCGCGATCATCTCGCCCGCCTTCGCTCACCAGCGCGAAGTTCCGAAGCAATTTACCTGCGACGGCGCGGGCATCTCGCCGGAGCTGCGCTGGACGGGCATTCCGGACGGCGCGAAGAGCCTGGTCCTGATGATGACCGACCCGGACGCGCCCGACCCGGCAGCGCTGAAGCGGCATCTCTGGGTGCACTGGGTGCTGTACAACATTCCGCCCTCGGCAACCGGGCTGCCCGCCGACGTGGCGCCGAAGGACCTGCCCCCCGGCACGCGGCCCGGCATCAACGGGTGGAACAAGACGGGCTATGGCGGCCCCTGCCCGCCGGCCGGCCGGCATCGCTATTTCTTCCGGCTGTTCGCGCTGGATACAGTGCTGCCCGACCTGAAGGAGCCCGACCGGGCGGAGCTCCAGCGCGCCATGACCGGCCACGTGATCGGAACCGGCTATCTGATCGGCACCTATGCGCACCGCTGAACGCGGGCCCACGCCGGGCCCCGCCCCGCTGGACACGGGAAGCCGGGCGTACTTAGATGCGGCCTGAAAAGCCACGCAGGGAGGCGCGATCCAGGTGAACGACGCAGTCAGCAACAGCCCGTTGGCGCCCGCCCTCGCGCCGCGCCTCGACCGGTTCGACACGGTCCACGAGGTCATCAAGGCGGCGCGCGACAACATCACGCGCGACGCCTGGGACTACATGATCGGCGGGGCGGAGAGCGAGACCACGTTACGGCGCAATCGTATGGCGCTGGATTTGCTGGCGCTGCGCCCGCGCGTGCTGCGCGACGTGTCGAACATGGACCGCTCGACTACCTTTCTCGGCCACCGGCTGCGTCTGCCCGTGCTGCTGGCGCCGATCGGCTCGCTGCAGTCGCTGCACGAGACGGGCGCGATGGCACCGGCCAAGGCGGCGGAGAAGTTCGGCACCATCTCGATCCTGTCCTCGGTGACGACGCCCGAGCTCGACGAGATCGCGAAAGAAACCTCGCACCCGAAGATTTTCCAGCTCTACGTGCGCGGCGACAAGGCGTGGGTCGACGACTACATCAAGCGCGCCATCGACCTCGGCTACGCCGCGTTCTGCTTCACGGTGGACACGGCGGTGTATGGCCGGCGCGAGCGCGACATCATCAAGCGTCACCGCCCGACGGCGCGCACCAACCTCGACCCGATGGGGCCGCTCTACCAGGCGGCGCTCAGTTGGGACGACATGCGCCGCTTCAAGGACCGCTACGACATCCCGCTGGTGATCAAGGGCATCGCGACCGCCGAGGACGCCGAGACCGCCGTCGGGTTCGGCTGCGACGTGATCTACGTCTCCAACCATGGCGGGCGCCAGCTCGACCACGGGCGCGGCACCATCGAGGTGCTGCCCGAGGTGGTCGAGGCGGTCGGCGGCAAGGCCAAGGTGGTGGTGGACGGCGCCATCAACCGCGGCACCGACGTGATCAAGGCGATCGCGCTGGGCGCCGACGCGGTCGGGATCGGGCGGCTGTGCGGCTACGGGGCGGCGGCCGGCGGCGCCGAGGGCGTGCACCGCGTGCTCGAGATCCTGGAGACCGAGATCACCGTGGCGATGGCCAATCTGGGCGTCTCGCGCTTCGACGAGTTGGACGACACGTTCGTGCGCAAGGCGCAGCCCACCAACCCGCCGCACGTGTTCAGCGCGTTCAACAACCTCGACATCGACCTCGGCGACTACTGAAGCGAGTCGCGTAACCGGAAGGACCCTTTCCATGGCCAAGGAACTCTTCGTCGCCAAGTCGGACGAGTTGAAGGACGGCTCGCGCAAGGTGCTGATCGACGGCAAGACCGAGATCGGCGTGTTCCGCATCAAGGGGAAGCTCTACGCCTACTCGAACTTCTGCCCGCATCAGGGCGGCCCAGCTTGCGAGGGCATGCTGATCGGCAAGGTCGAGGAGATCTACGGCGAGAACTCCGTCTCGCTGGGCATGCGCTTCAACGAGGACGAGATCCACATCGTGTGCCCGTGGCACGGCTGGGAGTTCAAGCTGGAAGACGGCGTGCATGCCGCCTGCGACAAGTGGAAGCTGCGCAAGTACGACGTGACCGAGCGTTCGGGCGAGATTTATGTCACAGCCTGAGCCGGCGACGTCCGGCCCGGCTGACCAGATCGCCGACGAGGCAGCGGAAACCGAGGCCCTTGCCGCGGCGGCGCGCGCGGTGGTCGAGGCCCGGGAGCGGGGCGACGACGTTTCCAACGCGCAGCTTCAGGCCATCTTCGCGCCGCTGCTCAAGCTCTACGCCGTGCGCTTCCAGTCGGGCGACCGGTTCTGGCCGCTCGCCGAGCGGCGCGCCATGCCGGCGACGGCCGTGATGATCGCATGCAATTCATTGCTGCGCGCGATCAATTCCGAGACGTTCGAGCTCGCCATCTGGCAGGCCTTCTCCGGCAACGTCGAGCCGCCGCAGTCGGAAGACCTGTAGCTCGGCCGTTCGTGCTTCGAGACGCTCGCTGCGAGGGCTCCTCAGCACGAACGGAGTTGCTGATCAGTTCTAATATCCGTTCGTCCTGGGGAGCGACCGAACGGGGCGCGTCTCGAAGGACGAACGTTTCAGTGTCGAACGTGCCGTCCGTGGTGACAATCTTGCGGAGAAAGGACCGGCGCGTCAGGCCGGCACCGGAACGCGGTGCAGCTTCATCGCCATTGCGACCGCCGAATAGTAGCCGAGCAGCGCCAGAACCTCGGCCAGCCCGTCGCGCCCCAGCGCCTTCTCCGCCCGCGCGAACACCTCGTCCGAGCCGCCGCCCGGCGCCATCGCGATCTGGGCGAGGTCGTAGACCGCCTTCTCGCGCGTATCGGACAGTTCGGGCGTCTTGCCCGCCTTGATCGCGTCCATCGCCGCCTGCGGGTAGCCCAGCTCGAGGCAGCGCTTGACGTGCGCGGCCTGGACGTAGGCGCCCTGCCAGTGTGTCGCGATGATGACGATGGCGAGCTCGACCTCGCGCTCGGTCAACGCGCCCTTCTTGTTGAGGAAGGTGCCGATGCGCTCCATCGCGGCGGCGAGCTCGGGCGAATGAATCCAGATCTTGTAGGGGGTGAGCAGGCGGCCGCGTCCGGCGACCAGGTCGTCGAAGACCTTTTTTTGCTGGGCGGTCAGCTTGTCCTCGGAAATCTCGAGGATGCGAACGGGTCCGTCGGCCATGATGTCCTCCCTTGTGCCGGGAGGACGTTACGGGCCGCGCGGCGGACGGTCAATTGCGCGCGTTACTGGTCGAGGCGGGCGAGCAGTGCGTCGACACCCTGGTTCTGCACGATCGCGCGACACTCGGCCGCGAGCATGTTCATCAGGCTGACGCCGCCGATCATGACGTCGGCAATCTGCGGCTGTTCCGCGCTGTCGCCGAACAGGAAGCCGAGCTGCAGCGAGTTGCCCGGCGCCAGGCGCAGGGTGGCCGGCACGACGCTGCGATTGTTGCTGACGACCACGTCCGACGCCTCGCCGACGACGATCGGGTGAGGCGTGCCGTCGAACAGGAATAGTGCCAGACGCTTCGCCACATGGTCGCGCAGGCCGCGGGCCAGCCTTGCGTGCGACTTCGGCTCCATCCGTTTCCAGTACCCACCCATCGCGTCGCGCGCCGCTGCGCCGAAATCGATGTAGCGATCGAGGGCTTCGTTCAGGGCGGACATTCGCCCGACCCCACCGGTGCCGAGCTTCTGCAGAACCGCGATCCGGTCGGTGAACGCGCGCACCACCGCCGTGTCGCGCTCGGCGCCGGGAGCGTCGGCCAGCGCCGTCAGGGGTAGCGCGAACAGCACGGCGGCTGTGAGGAAGGCGGCGAGGGTACGAATGACACGGCTCCCAATCATCCATCGGCACACGAACCAATGGATAAGTGACCGCCGTCACATTTCGTTCCCGCGTCTCGTTTCCGCGTCCTCATTTGAACACGGACTCTTCACTGAGCCATCCGGCTCGACCAGCACGAAAAAGGGGCGCCGGGATGCCCGGCGCCCCTATACCGTGACACGGCGTCAGGCCGCCTTGTTGCCGATAACGCCCTTGACGTTGCTCGCAATCGAGGCCGGCTGCGAGGCCTGGATCTCGATTGTGCGGGGCTTCATCGCCTCGGGCAGCTCGCGCGCGAGGTCGACATGCAGGAGGCCGTCTGCCAGATGGGCATCGGCCACGCGCACATAGTCGGCAAGCTGGAAGCGCCGCTCGAAATTGCGCCCCGCGATGCCGCGATGCAGGTAGTTGCGCGGTTCGTCGCCGCCCTGCTTGCGGCCCGAGATGACCAGTGCATTCTCGTGGGTCTCCACCGTCAGCTCGTCGCGGCCGAAGCCGGCGACCGCCATGGTGATCCGGTAGGCGTCCTCGCCGGTCCTTTCGAGGTTGTAGGGCGGATAGGACACCGCCGAGTTGTCGACATGCATCGCCGTCTCGAGCGTCTGGTTCAGGCGGTCGAAGCCGACCATGGTGCGGAACAGGGGGGAGAAATCGAACGTATTCATGGCGTCACATCCTCCATTCGAAGCGATATGCGTTGGTGGCCCGCCAAGAGGCCGGGCCGGGACCGGACCCCTTCGGGGCGTCCGGCGACCATCGAGATAATCTCGCCTGCCCGATTTTCAAGAGGGGTCCGGCGCCGGCTTTTCCCGTTGACGCGACTGTTACGCGGCCGCAGTCTCAGGCGCTCGCGCCACACAGAAGGGCGCGGCGGAATCGCCGGAACAGGGCGGAAACCGTGGGCGCGACACTCGAGGTCATCGGGCTTTCGAAGACCTACGACCGGGACGGCGGCCGGCCGGTCCTCGCGCTGGACGATGTCAGCCTTTCGGTGGCCGAGGGCGAGTTCGTCTCGATCGTCGGGCCCTCGGGCTGCGGCAAGACCACGCTACTCAACATCGTCGGCGGCCTGGTCGACGGCTATGACGGCCGCGTCCTGGTCGAAGGCCACGCCGTCAATGGCGCACATCACGATATCGGCATGGTGTTCCAGGAAGAATCGATCTTTCCCTGGCGCACCACGCTGGAGAACGTCGCCTTCCCCCTCGAGATCGCCCACATGGCCCGCGCCGAGCGCGAGGAGCGGGCGCGCCACTTCATCCGTCTGGTCGGGCTGGAAGGGTTCGAGCACCACTATCCGACGTCGTTGTCGGGCGGCATGCGCCAGCGCACCGCGGTCGCGCGGGCGCTGGCCTACGAGCCGCGCATCATGCTGCTGGACGAGCCGTTCGGCGCGCTGGACGAGCAGACCCGCATGCTGCTGGGCGACAAGCTGCTGGAGATCCGCGCGGCGCTGAACCAGACCATGCTGCTGATCACCCATTCGATCACCGAGGCGGTCCAGCTTTCCGACCGCGTGCTGGTCATGTCGTACCGGCCGGGCCGGGTGAAGCGCTCGATCGACATCGACCTGCCGCGCCCGCGCACATCGGAAGCGCTGGCCGCGCCCGAGTTCGGCCGCTATGTCGGCGCGATCTGGAACGATCTGCGCGAGGAGGCCTCGCGCGGAATGGCGGATTCGGAGGAACGCCTCGCCCGTCATTGAGGGCGCGGCGCACGCGATACCAGTTCGACCAGGCGTTCAACGAACCGATAGGGAGTGAAGCGATGACCAGGGTGTTTCGTACGACCGCGCTGCTCGGCATCGTCGCCGGGTTCGCGCTCGCGGCCGTCGGGCCGGCCACGGCGGCCGACAAGGTGCGTCTCGTGATCAGCCAGAAGATGCCATACGAGCTGTTCGCGCCGGAGGAAGCGCAGTCGCAGGGTTACTTCAAGGCCGAGAACCTCGACGTCTCGATCATCTACGCCACGGGCGGGGCCGAGACGCTGCAATCGATCATCACCGGCAGCCAGGACATCGCCACCGGCAACGGCACGCTGGGCGTGATCGCCGCCTTCGCCAAGGGCGCGCCCGTCACCGCCATCGCGAGCTCGGGCCGCGGCACGAGCGAGGTGTACTGGTACGTGCCGGCGAAGAGCCCGATCAAGTCGCTGAAGGATTTGGACGGCAAGGAGCTGGTCTATTCGCGGCCTGGCTCGACGACGCACCTGATCGCGCAGGTGCTGGCGCGCGTCTCGGGCGTGCATCCCAAGCTGGTCTCGGTCGGCGGCATGTCGGCCGCGCGCACCATGGTGATGTCGGGCCAGGTGGCGACCGCCTGGGCCGCGTTCCCCGCCAACTACGAGCTGGTGCGCAAGGGCGAGGCGCGCATCGTCGTGAAGGGCGATCAGGCGACCGACCTGCAGCACGACTCGATCCGCGTGGTGGTGGCCAACGCCAACTGGCTGAAGGAACACCGCGACGTCGCGATCCGGTTCATGCGCGCCATGGCCAAGGGCTACGACTCGCTCTACACCGACGCCGGCATCGCCCGCTATGCCAAGCACTGGGGCATCGACATCGAGGACGCGAAGCGCGCGCCCGAGTTCACCCCGAAGGAGCACACGACCTACGCGCCGATCGGCAATCTCGACGGTCTGGTCGACCAGGCGGTCAAGCTGAAGATGATCAAGGCCCCGCTGACCGCCGAGCAGAAGAAGCAGCTGGTCGACATCGTGTGGACCCGCGACGGCAAGAAGAACATGTAGGGGGCGGTGCGTCCGGTTCCTAAATTCTGTCACCCCGGACGGCGCGCAAGCGCCGATCCGGGGCCCATGTGGCCGCATCGTGTGTGCGGCGCGATGGGTCCCGGGTCTCCCCGCCGTGGGCGGCTCGGCCGGGATGACGATCGAGGGTTTGAAGGATGATCGCTCTTGCCCGCCTCGCGCGCTCGTCGGCGGTCGTGGGGTTCGCCGGCGTCGTCGCGTTGCTCGCCATTCTCGACGTGGCGATCCGGCTCGGCTGGGTGAATCGTCAGATCGTCGCGCTGCCGTCGGACGCGGCGCTCGCGATCCCCGCCCTGCAGACCGACGAGCACATTCTGAGCGCGTTCCTGATCACGCTTGGCATGACGGCGGCCGCGACGATCATCGCGCTCGCGATCGGCATCCCGTTCGGCTACTTGCTCTATCGCCGCCGCACGCTGGGCGAGGCGTACGAGGGCTGGCTCGCCGCCGCCTTCTCGGCGCCGCTGGTACTGCTCTATCCCCTGTTCCTGGTAATCCTGGGGCGCACCTATTTCACCCTGATCGTGATGGGCTGCATTCCCGGGATGATCCCCATCATCATCCAGACGCGCCAGGGCCTTCTGTCGGTGCCCCAGACCATGCTCAACGTGGGGCGCAGCTTCAACGCAGACCGCCGCCAGATGGTACGCAAAATCCTGATCCCGGCGGCAGCGCCCAGCATGTTCAACGGCATACGGATCGGGGTGATGTACACGCTGGTCGCCATCGTCGCGATCGAGTACCTGACCGATTTTGGCGGGCTGGGGCGCGTCGTTTCGGACACGTATTTCCGCTACGAGATTCCCGAGACCTACGCCGCGATCTTCTTCGTGGTGGTGGTCAGCGTGCTGTTCTACGCAACCTTCAACAGGATCGAGCGATGGCTCAGGCCCGTGTGATCGCAAGGCCGGAGGCGGCGCCGCGCCGGCTCAGCTTCGGCGGCGGGGTGTTCCTGGTGCGTCTCGCGACCATCGTCGCGGCGCTCGTGATCTGGGAAGCGCTGGCCCGGTCGGGGCTGTTCTACCGCGACGTGATCCCGCCGCTCGCCGCGGTGGCGGTGGCGCTGGTCGACACGATCCTGGATCCGACGTTCTACCATCATCTCGGCATCACCTTCATCGAGGTGCTGGTCGGCTTCGCCGGCGGTGCGCTGATCGGGGTAGCGAGCGGTCTCGCGCTCGGCACGCACCGCTTCCTGCGGCGCTGCTGCGAGCCCTATCTGAACGCCATCGGGGCGACGCCCAAGATCGTGTTCCTGCCGATCATCTTCCTGATGTTCGGCGTCGGCATCGAATCGAAGATGGCGAAGGGCGCGCTGTCGGCCTTCTTCCCCACCGTTTTCGCGACGACGCTGGGGGTGATGCTGATCTCGCCGGTGCTGGTGCGCGTCGGGCGCAGCTTCAGCCTGACGACCTGGCAGATGGTCACCAAGATCTACCTGCCGGCGATGGTGGGGCCGGTGGTGGTCGGGCTCAGGCTGGGGCTGGGCGTCGCGATCATCGGCATCCTGGTCGCCGAGATCAAGTTCTCGGACGGCGGGCTGGGCTATCTGCTGATCAACGATTACGATCAGTTCCATATCGCGCCGATGTATGCGGTGATGATCATCCTGTTTGCGCTGGCCGCGCTGGCCAACTGGGGGATGACCTTGCTGCAGGCGCGATTCTCGTACGGCAAATCCGTTTCGGCGGCGGGCGACCTCGGCGGCGCCCGCTGACCGCGGCGACAACGAACTCGGGAGAGACGACATGGCCCTGACGATCTACGGCGCGGTCACCTCGCGCACCGCGCGCACCATCTGGATGTGCAAGGAGCACAACATCCCCTTCGAGCACGTGCCCGTCAGCCAGCGCGACGGCTCGACGCGCAAGCCCGAGCACCTGAAGCTCAACCCCAATGGCCACGTGCCGGTGATCAAGGACGGCGATTTCGTGATGTGGGAATCGCTCGCCATCAACATTTACCTGGCGAACAAGTATCCCGGCCCGCTGACGCCCAAGACGCTAGAGGAGCAGGCGCGCACCGTGCAGTGGAGCATGTGGGCGCTGACCGAGATGGAGCCCAACTCGACGCCCATCCTGCAGCACACGATCCTGCTGCCCGAGGACAAGCGCGACCCGGCGGTGGCCGCGCGCGCCCGCGAAGGCGTCAAGGCGCCGCTCAACGTGCTCGAGGCCGAGTTGGGCTCGAAGGACTACCTGCTGGGCGACCGGTTCACGGTAGTCGACCTCAACGTGTCGCACCTGGTCTCGACGCTGATCCGGGTGAAGTACGACCTCTCGGGCTGGCCCAAGGTCTCGGCGTGGCTCGCACGCTGCAGCGCCCGACCGGCGGCGGCCGCGGTGCGCGAGATGGCCGCGGCGGCATAGGAGACGCTACCCCCTGCCCGCGTACCTGACCGCTTCCTCGGCGGCTCGGATCAGCGCGCGGGCCTTGTTGCGGCACTCCTGATACTCGGTCTCGGGGTCGGAGTCCGCGACGATGCCCGCGCCCGCCTGGGCGTACATCACGCCGTCCTTGACCAGCGCCGTGCGCAGCACGATGCATGTGTCCATAGAGCCGTTGGCCGAGAAATAGCCGACCGTGCCGGCATAGATGCCACGCTTGACGGTCTCGAGCTCGTCGATGATCTCCATCGCGCGGATCTTGGGTGCGCCCGTCACGGTACCGGCCGGGAAGCCTGCGATCAGCGCGTCCATCGCGTCATGGCGCGGATCGACCTCGCCCTCGACGTTGGACACGATGTGCATCACGTGGCTGTAGCGCTCGACCATCATGCGCTCGGTGACGCGCACCGTGCCGATGCGCGCGACGCGCCCGACGTCGTTCCGCCCGAGATCGAGCAGCATCAAGTGCTCGGCGAGCTCCTTCTCGTCCGCGAGCAGCTCGTCCTCCAGCGTCTTGTCGGCGACCGGGTCCGCGCCGCGCGGGCGCGTGCCCGCCAGCGGGCGGATGGTCACCTTGCCGTCGCGCAGCCGGACCAGGATCTCGGGACTGGAGCCGACGATGGCGAACCCGTCAAATTCGAGGAAGAACAGGAAGGGCGACGGGTTGGTGCGGCGCAGTGCACGGTAGAGCGCGAAGGGCGGCAGCGCGAACGGCACCGAGAAGCGCAGGCTGGGCACCACCTGGAACACGTCGCCGGCGGCGATGTGGTCCTTGGCGCGGCGGACGACGTCGTGGAATGCCTCGGGCGTCATCGAGCCGGTGACGGGCGCGGAAATCGCGGCGGACGCCGTGGCGCCACCGCCGTGGGGCAGCGGCCGGTCGAGGTCGGCGACGACCGCGGCGATGCGCGCCTCGGCGGTCGCGTAGGCCGCGCGCGCGTCGATGCCCGGCGCCGGGCGCACCGGCGTGACGACCGTCAGCGAATCGAACACCGAATCGAAGATCGCCATGATCGTCGGGCGCAGCAGGATGCCGTCCGGCAGGCCGAGCGGATCGGGGTTGGGCGCGGGCAGGCGCTCCATCAGCCGCACCATGTCGTAGCCGAGATATCCGACGAGCCCGGCCGCCATCGGCGGCAGGTGCGCCGGCAGGTCGATGTGCGCATCGGAGATGATGGCGCGCAACGAGGCGAGCGTGCCGACATTCTCGGGCTCGAACGCGGCGGCGTCCTCGCCGGGGCGGCGATTGATCTCGGCGCGGTCGCCGAAGGCGCGCCAGACGAGGTCGGGATCGAGGCCGATGATCGAGTAGCGCCCGCGCGTGTCGCCGCCTTCGACGGATTCGAGCAGGAACGGGTTCCGCCGCCCGCGCGCCAGCTTGAGCATCGCCGAGACGGGCGTCTCCAGGTCGGCGACGAGGCTCGACCACACCACCTGCGCCTTGCCGGCCGCGTAGGCGGCGGCGAAGCTGTCGTACTCCGGCGCGACGGTCATCTGCGGCGTCCGTGCGCTACTGGATCGTATCGAGTGCGGCGCGGTGGATGGTGACGTCGTAATCGCCGCGCAGCGCCTGGTCGAACTGCGCCAGCAGGTCGCGCTGCATGCCCTGGATCAGCTCCTTCTGCAGCGGCGCGGCGTCGGCCGCCGCGCCTGCGGCGGCGGCGGGCTTCACCTCGGTCAGCTTGGCGAGCGCGAACCCGCCGTCATAGGGCGCCATCACCGCCTCGCCGACGCTCGCCTTGAACAGAGGCTCGACCAGGCGCGGCGGCACCGCCGCGTCCGACCCGCCGGTGAAGCGGTTGAAGGGCTCGGTGGTCTCGACCTTTAGCCCCATCTCCTTGGCGATCTTGTCGAGCGCTTCGCCGCCCTTCGCGCGTTGCAGCAGCTCCTCGGCGCGCTTGCGGCCCCGCTCGTCGCGCATATGCGCGCGCCACGCGGTGACGACCTGGCTGCGCACCTGGTCGAGCGGGCGGACCGCGGGGGGGATGACCTTCTCGACGCGCAGCACGAAATAGCCGCCGCCCTGGGTCTCCACCAGCCCGCTGCGCTCGCCCGAAGGGGTCTTGAACGCGGTGTCGAGGAACTTGGAGCCCTTGGGAAGGTCGGGTGCGGCCGCGCCGCTGGCGAGGCGGCCCTTGGAATCGATCGGGCCGAACTTTTCTGCCTTCACCCCGACCTTTTCCGCCGCCTCGGGCAGCGTGGCGCCGCCGGCCAGCGCGTCCTCGATCTGGTTCGCGGTCTTGACCAGCTGGTTGACGGCCAGGTCGCGGGCGAGGTCGTGCACGATCGTGGCCCGTACCTCGTCGAGCGGCGGGATATGGCCCGGCTGTATCTTGTCGACGGCAAGGATATGCCAGCCCAGCGCCGTCTCGATCGGCTTGCTGAACCCGCCCGACTTCAGATCGAACGCCGCCGCGCCGAGGGCGGGGGTGAGATCGCGCCGCGTGATCATGCCGAGATGGGTGTCCTGCGGCGACTGCTTGGCCAGCTCCTTCGCCACGTCATCGAACTTGCGGCCATGAACCAGCTCGTCATGAGCCCTCTTGGCGGTCGCCTGGTCCGGCAGCAGCATGTGCTTCACGTCGCGCCGCTCGGGCACAGAGATCGAGGCCAGCCGCTCCTGATAGGCCGACTTCACGTCATCCTCGGCCGGCTTCACCTCCTTGGCCACCCGGTCGGGGTCGAGGAACAGCACCGTCAGCTCGCGCATCTCGGGCGCGGTGAACAGCGCCTTGTTCTTGTCGTGGAACGCCGCGAGCTCGCCCTGCGAGGGCGGCGGCAGCGCCGGCAGGCTGGCATTCGGCACGCGCACCAGCTCGGCCACGCGCTTCTCGCCGCGGTAGCGATAGATCGCGTGATGCAGCGTGTCGGGCGCGGAGGCCCCGGCGATAATGGCCGAGGTAAGCTGGTTCGCCATCAGCCCGGCGCGCAGCGAGGCGACATATATCGGTTCGTTCATGCCGGCACCGGCCAGCGCCCGATGGAAGGCATCGGGGTCGAATGTGCCGCCCGGTCCCTGGAAAGACGGATCGCTGTAGATCTGGTTGCGCACCAGCGAATTGTCGGCGGCGAGGCCGAGGTCGCGCGCCTTTTCCGAGATCAGCCGGCCATTGATCATGGTGTCGAGCGTCCGGTCCAGAAGACCCATCTCGCGCGCCTTCTGGCTGTCGAATTCGCCGCCCATGACGCGCTGGAGCTGCTCGATCGCCCGCCGGTACTGCTGGGCCAGATCGTCGCGCGAGATCGAGGCGTCGCCCACGTCGGCCACGACGTCGGAGCTCGCGCCCGTGCGGAATATGTCCCCGATGCCCCACGCCGCGAAGCTGAGGATCAGGAAGACGGAGAGGACGCGGACGACCCATGTGGCCGCCTTGGCGCGCATCAATTCCAGCATGGCGCGAGGGTTTTCCTCTAACCGATTGAGCGGAAGGCCTTATAAATCGGCCCGATCGCGCGGCATGATAGGGACGCCGCCCGCACCCCGCAACGACCGATTTTTTGGCGCGCCGACGGTCACGGGCGGCTGACGGCCGCGTGCACCTTGAGGAGCGGCGCGACCTGGGCCGGGGTCCACTTGCGCCCGATGCCGCACTCCGTGGCGATCGCGAAGTCGGATGCGTACCTGCTGGCGGTCTCGATGCGCTTGCGTGTCCCCGCCGCCCCATCCTCGGAATGGACGAGCCCCAGAACCAGCTCGGTCTCCTTGTGGAGCTTGAGATCTTTGAGCGGTGCGAAGAAGGCGTCGTCGAACCGGTCGCGCGGCACCGGCATGGAGATCCAGTTCACCGGCCGCTTGATGCCGGCGCAGATCAGGTTGGCGAGATCGACCGCCTTGCCGAGATCGGTGGGCTCGATGAAATGCTGACCGTCCAGGTCACCGTAGCACAAATGGAAGCCGAGCTCGACGCCGCGCGGAATGGGCTTCGAGATGCGCGCGAGCCGCTCGACGGTCCCTTTGCCCGGATCAGGCCAGCCACCCGGATAGAAGCGGCCGTCGAACATGACCATCTCGATGCACACGTCCCACTGGATGGCGAGGTTCTTGTGCGGGATCTCGGCGCAGATCTCCTTCACCTCGCGCATCATGGCCCGCTCGTAGGCCGGCTCGACGGCCGCGTGGGCCGAAGGCTGGATGAACGGCATCACGACGCCTGCCGGGGTGGGCAGGCAGACCTGGAAGCGCACTCCGTTCGGAATCTTCCCGGAACTGCGGGCGCGCTTGAAATCCTCATAGGAGGTGCGCGCCTCGCGGGCGTAGCCGAGCTCGGGGAACTTCACGTCCTTGGCCGTCATGCCGGGGCGCAGCTCGAGCGCGTTCGGATTGCCGCGCCGCGCCTCCTCGCCGGTGCGCCGCGTCGGCGCCAGCCCGAGGTTGGGCGGCCCGCCGGCCGGGGTCTGCAGCGCCAGGTTCGCGCGCAGAACCGGCATCTGGTAGCTGATCCACAGCCGGCGCCCGCCCGGCTCGCCATCCGGGAGGCGGGTCAGCCGCTTGCCCAGGATCTTGCCGCAGGTGGCGAAGACCTCGTCCACCGTGTCGAGGTTGATGCTGCCGTTGAGATGGACGTGACGCGGCAGCTTGGCGGCCTTGGCCATGACGTTCTCCCGGATAACGTTGACGGCGATATTGGCAGAGCGGGCGGGTCGCACTCAAGAAACGCGTGGACCACCTCGCGGCACCTCACTATCATCGGGCAAAATGGCCGCGGCGTCGAAGCGCGGCCGAACGGGGAGTGACGATGGGAGCCAGCCCAAACAACGCGATGCGCCGTTCCGGCGCGACCGGCGCGTCCCATACCAGATCAGCAGAGGGAATTTCTCGATGACGGCGAACCGTTCCGGCCGGCGCTTCGCGCTGGCCCTTGCCGCGCTTGCGGCCGCATCCCTGGCCGGCGCGCAGGCGAACGCGGAGGGCGTCACCCTCAAATATGCGACCACCGCGCCGCCCGGCAGCCACATCGCCAAGTTCTTCGAGCGCCACGTCGCCGCCTTCAACAAGGTCGCGCCTGACGTCGTCCAGTACAAGATCTACCACCTGACGCTGGGCAACATGAAGACGATCTACGACAACACCAAGAACGGCGTCGCCGACATCGGCTGGATCTCACCCACGACGATCCCCGGCCAGTTCAAGAAGACCGAGTTCACCCGCCTGCCCGGCATGTGCGACATCGCCGAGTACTGTTCGGTGGCGATCTGGCACGCCTACAACAAGGGGCTGTACGGCGACGAGTTCGACGTGGTGCCGCCGATCGCGGTGCATTCCTATCCGCCCTCGATGATCAACCTGACCTCGCCGGTGAAGTCGATCGACAATCTCGAGGGGCGCAAGATCGCCGCGTTGGGCAAGGAGGCTGCCGACTTCATCGAGGGGCTGCATGGCACGCCGCTCTCGATCGGGCTCTTCTCGTTCTACCAGAGCCTGCAGACCCACGTGGTTTCGGGCGCGCTGGTCACCTACACCGCGTTCGATCCGTTCAAGCTGCCCGAGGTGGTGAACTGGCACTACGAGATCAATTCGGGCGGATCGAACGCCTATATGGGTATCGCCAAGACCAAATGGGATTCGCTCCCCGACGCGGCGAAGAAAGTGATCGCGTCCGAGGAGGGCGAAAAGTTCTCGCGCGCGCTGGGCAAGTTCTGGGACGGCGTCGCGGCGGACACGCGCGGGCGCATTGCCAAGATGCCGGGCCACCACATCGTGCAGGCGACGGCGGCACAGAACGCAAACATCCAGAAGGTGGTCGACGGCATCGTCGCCAACTGGAAGAAGTCCGTGCCCGGCGCCGCGGAGCTGATCGCATTCGTCAAAGCCGACTACGACGCACAGGTCAAGACGGCCGCGCGGTAGCCGCCGGCCCGCAATAATGGATCGAGGAGGAGGACGTCATGAGTATCAACCGCAGCTTCCGGCTGGCCGCGCTGGTCGCCGCGCTCATCGGCGCCGCATCGCTTGCGACCGGTGCGCGCGCCGAGGCGCCGACGTTGAAGTTCGGCACCACCGCGCCCCCCGGCAGCCATATCGCGCGCTGGTTCGACCACTGGACCGCCGAGGTCAACAAGGTCGACCCCGCCGCGGTGCAGGTGAAAGTCTATCACAACACGCTAGGCAACACGCGCACCATGTACGATTCGGTGCGCAATCGGGTGGCCGATTTCGGCTGGTTCAACCCGTCCTACTATGCAGGCCAGTTCCACAAGATTCACGTGACGACGCTGCCGGGCATCGGGGTGAGGGCCGAGTACGGCTCGGTCGCCATCTGGCACATTAACGAGCAGGGGCTGTTCGGCGACGAGTTCGCGGCGGTTCACCCGATCGCGTTCCACATCTATCCACCGACCCAGCTTCACACCAACTTCCCGGTGAAGACGATCGACGACATCAAGGGCCACAAGTTCGGCATTATCAGCCGCGTCGACGGAGAGGTCCTGAAGCTTCTCGGCGCCACGCCGATCTCGGTCGGGCTCTTTGCCTATTACCAGAGCATGCAGAACCACGTGGTCGAGGGCATCGCGTCGCAATGGACCGCCTTCGCTCCGTTCAAGCTGATGGAGGTCACGAAGTATCACATCGCCATGCCGCTCGGCGGATCGGCCGCCACGATCGCCTTCAATAACGATAGCTGGAAGGCGCTGTCGGACACGGCGAAGAAAGCAATCATGTCGAAGGGCGGCGACTACATGTCGCGCGGGCTCGGCAAGTTCTGGGACGGGGTGTCGGAACAGGCCGAGACCTCGACCCTGAAGATGTCCGGACACCATCTGGTGAAATTCTCCCAGGCGGAGATCGAACGGATCTACAAGACCATCGAGCCGGCCTACGACGACTGGATGAAATCGACACCCGGCGCGGCCAAGCTCGCCAAGGCGTATCGCGAAGAATACGCCAAGGCCGCCGGGAACAAGATGAACTGAGGCTCACGGGCGGAACGGATCAAACCGCCGGGCGCACCGCGCGCCCGGCGGATCGTTTTAGGAGGATAGCGCGCCGTGTCGACAGGACGGCTCGCCCGCGTTGACGCGGCGGCGAACAATTTCTCGCGCTACATCGCCACGCTCAGCGTGATCTGCATGCTTGTGCTGTCGATCCTGACGGCGGTCGACGTGGGGCTGCGCGCGTGGGCGCGGACGCCGATCGCCGGGTTCAACGAGATCGTCGAGCAGCTTCTCGCCGTCGCCATCGCCGGGTGCTTCCCGGGCTCGATCGCGCAACGCCGCCATCTGACGCTCGACATGCTGTCGCGCTTTGTCGGGCCGCGCTTGGCCGGCTGGTTTCGCGTGTTCGGCGCGCTGGCGCTGCTCGGCGGGTTCTTCCTGCTTGCCTGGCGCATCGGAATCCAGTCGGTCGCCATCGCCGAGCGCGGCGAGACGACCACCATCATGGAGATGCCGCGCGGTCCGGTGATGTACACGATCTCGGCGCTGCTGGTGCTGTCGGTCGTGATCCAGGCGATCGTGTTCCTGGTTTCGATCACGAGCGCCGCGGAAACCGCGCCCTCGGGCGGCCGGGCCACGCCGCCGGCCTGGCGGTCGATCATCGGATTCGTGGCGTGGGTGGCGCTGGTCGGCGTCGTGTTCGTCGTGCTGTTCGACCAGGTCGAAGCGCCGCTGCGCGACAATCTGGGGCTGCTGTTCGCCGTCGGCTTCATCTTCATGTGGACTCTCGGCGCAGCTCTCGTGCCGCTCGGCGTCGCCATGATGCTGGCCGGGCTGGCCGGGCTCGCCGTAATCCTGGAGCCGCAGCAGGCGCTGCTCGCCTTTGGCAGCATGCTGACCGACTTCCTGGTGCGTATCGACCTCGCCGTGCTGCCGCTGTTCGTGCTGATGGGCAGCCTCGCCGCCGCGGCCGGCCTGTCGGACGATCTCTACCGCTTCGCCCAGTCCCTGCTCGGCCGCCAGCGGGGCGGCCTGGCGCTCGCCACGATCGCGGGGTGTGCCGGGTTCGGCGCCGTCACCGGCTCGTCGATCGCGACCGTCGCCACCATCGGACGCGTGGCGCTGCCCGAGATGCGCAAGCGGGGCTATTCGATCGAGCTTGCCGCCGGCAGCGTCGCAGCGGGCGGCACGCTGGGCATCCTGGTGCCGCCGTCGGGCGCGATGATCCTCTACGCATTCCTGACCGAGGTCTCGATCGGCAAGCTCTTCATCGCCGCGTTGTTGCCGGCCCTGCTCGCCATCAGTCTCTATATGATTACCATCGCGATCATCGTCCGGCTCGACCCGAAGGCCGCGCCCGGATCGCAGGCCTGGGACTGGCGCGAGATCGCCGATTCCGCCAAAGGGAGCTTTGCCGTCGTCCTGCTGTTCGGTGCGGTGCTGGGCGGCATCTATGGCGGCGTGTTCACCGGAACCGAGGCGGCGGCCGTGGGCGCGGGCGGGGCGTTCGTCATCGCCGTTGCGCGCGGGCGCATCAACCGCCAGACCTTCCTGCAAGTCATGGCCGAGACGACCTCGACCACGGGGATGCTCTACATACTGATTTTCGGCGGTATCACCTTCTCGTCCTTCATCTCGTTGACCGAGACCACGGAGAGCGTGGTCGCTTTCATCCAGTCGATGCAGGTCGCACCGGTCGCCGTGATCGGACTGCTGCTGTGCGTGTACATCTTCCTAGGGTCGGTCATGGAGGCCTATGCCATCATGCTGATCACAGTGCCGATCACCGCGCCGCTGATGCAGGCCCTAGGCTACGACCTGGTCTGGTGGGGCATCATGCAGGTAGTGGTGATCGAGACCGGGCTCATGACGCCGCCCGTCGGCATGAACGTGTTCGCGATAAAATCGATCGCCGCCGACGTACCGCTCACGCGCGTGTTCAAGGGGGTCATGCCGTTCGTCGGCGCCGACGTGATCCGCCTGTCGATCCTGACGTTCTTCCCGGCCATCGTCACTTGGCTGCCCTCGACCATGCGGTGACGCGACCCGGCGCGGCCTAAGGGATTATCCGAATGGCGTGGCCGCCCAATATCGGCCACGATCCCGTGACAAGCCTTGGCGCCGTGGGTGCGACCGCGCCCCAAGGGCCCGGGATCAACGTGCCGAAGGAGAGGGCGGCAGCTGACGGCGATTTCCGGCCATCGGCATGCCCGAAATACGATGGGGAATTCGACAGGCCTGCCCCGGCGGGACAACGAGAATGCCTGCCCCATTCCAGCCCTATTCAGAAGGCGGATTCCTTCCTAAATATGCTTGGGGAAGAGGGTCCGTGAACAATTCGCGGCAAAGGAACGCTATGCGCGGACGGGGATGGTGCAAACGGTGGTTGTGTTTCATGTTGCTTGCCGGCCTTTCCGGTTGTGTCGAGCCGGGAGATGACGCCGAGAGCGGACAGCCGCCTGCCGTCCAGATGTCCGCGCCGCCCGCAATGACGGTGCCGGCCGAGGATAGCAAGGTCGCGGCCCTGCCGCCCGCGCCCCGGCCGCCCGACCGCCCCACCACCCTGCCGGCGACGGCCCCGTCGCCCGAGCTCGAGCCGCAATCGCTCAAGGGACTCGACCAGGAGCATGCGCTGAGCCTGTTCGGGCGCCCGAGCGAGATCAGCGAGGCGGCACCGGCCACCGTGTGGCGCTATCGCCGCAAGGGATGCCAACTCGACCTGTTCTTCTACATGGACATCCAGACACACTCGTTTCACGTGCTCACCTACGAATTCCGGCCGGACGAGCGGTCGGAGGCGGGCCAACGCGCGTGTCTCAATCGGCTGCGGGAGGCCAGTCGTGCCCACTGAGATGATGGTACACGGCTTGCGGGAGCGCATCATCGTCGTCGATGACGATGCCCTGTTCCGCGAGTCCCTCGAACGCAATCTCGGCGATGCCGGATATCAGGTGATCGGATTCGAAGGCGGCGAGGCTGCGCTGGCCGAAATCGCGAACACCGGGACTCCCGACCTGGTCGTGCTCGACTGGCGCATGCCCGGAATCACCGGCATCGAGGTGCTGCGCCGGCTGCGCGTTACCGCGCCCGACCTGCCGGTGATATTCCTGACGGCGCTGTCCGACCAGATCTACGAGGAGGCGGCCCTGATCGGCGGCGCCGTCGATTTTGTCGAAAAGACGCGATCCTTCGCGATCCTCTTGCGCCGCATCGAACTCGCCATTGGCACGGCACGTGAAACCATGGCTGCCAACGGCAGCGAGGCGCCCGCAGCGGCGATCGACAGGATCGGCCCGCTCGAGCTCGCCCACGATACTGCTCGGGCAAGCTGGAACGGCGCTCGGGTCGACCTCACACTCGGCGAGTACAACATCGTGCGCTATCTGGCCGAGCGCTCCGGGCAGGACGTGCGCTATCGCGAACTTTACGACCTCGTGCGCGGCAAGGGCTTCATCGCCGGGGCGGGCGCCGACGGTTACCGCGCGAACGTGCGCACCTTCATCAAGCGAATCCGCCAGAAATTTCGCGACATGGATCCGGCTTTTGACCGCATCGAGAACTATCCGGGCTTCGGATACCGCTGGCGACAGGATGACGACGACCACTCGTCGTGACGGGCGCCGCCTGCTGCTGACGCTCCTGCGCTCGTTCGCGATGAAGCTGGCGCTGCTGGTCATCGTGTTCGTCGCCGTCCCGGTCATCGTTTACAACGAACTTCGCGACGCCGACCAGCAGCAACAGCAGCTTCTGGTCAAAAGTGTCCGTGATCGCGGGCGGCTGGTCGCCGAAAGCCTGCGCCCCCTGCTCGAGCGCGACCAGGCCAACGCCGTCCTCAAGCTGTCGCAGGCGGTCGAGGCGCTGGCGACGCCCGACCTCAACGTGAAGGTGCTGTTCCGCCCCGAGGGCGCGGCGGGACCAAGCACGTTCTACTACGTCGCCGCCGCGCCACCGCTCCCCACGGCCTACCTGGAGAGCGAGCGCGTCGACCTGATGGCGAGCGGCATATTCAATCTGGTGCGCGATTCGTGCGCCTCGTTCCTTTCGCCAGCGGTGCGCTACACCAACCCGTCCGGACGCGAGGAAGTGCTGACCTCGGTCAACCCGATCCTGACCACGGCGGGATGCTGGGTGGTGATCACCTCGTCGACGGCCGACGACATATTGGGCTCGTCGCTGGGCCAGCCCTACTGGAAGACGCCCGAGGTGCGCGTCGCCGCCGCGATCTACCTTCTGATGGCTTTGTTCGTGATCTCGCTGTTCGCCGACGGCTGGCGAAGCTTGCGCCATTTTACCCGCGTGGCGCGGCACATCCGCACGCGCGGCAGGATCGAGGGCTCGTTTGCCAACAAGGCTGTGGTGCCCGAGCTCGCCCCCGTCGCACGCGAGTTCGATGGGCTGGTGGCGGCGCTCGATGGCTCGGCGCGGATGATCCGCTACGCCGCCGAGGACAACGCCCATGCCTTCAAGACGCCGATCGCGGTGATCGCCCAGTCGATCGAGTCGCTCCGTCGGTCGGTGCGCGCCGACGACGTGCGCGGCCAGCGCTCCCTGGCACTGGTGGAACAGGCGCTGGAGCGGCTGGACGGGCTGGTGAGTGCCGCACGCCACATGGACGAGGCGGCGGCCGAGCTGATCGACCCGCCGCGCGAGCCGGTGGACCTGACCGGGCTGGTCGGGCGGCTGGCCGAGGACTACGCGGACTCGGTCGCCGAAACGAGTGCGGGCTGCCGGCTGGTGATCGGCAAGCTGGAGCCGGCGACTGTTCTGGGCAGCGAGGATCTGCTCGAAACGATACTCGAGAACGTGCTGGACAACGCGGTCAGCTTTTCTCGTCGCGGTGGTCGGATTCGCGTCGCGCTCGCGCGCGACCGGTCGTTTGCCGTGGTGTCCGTCGAGGATGACGGGCCGGGTGTCGATCCCGGCCACCTGGAGCGCATTTTCGACCGCTACTTCTCTTACCGCCAGAGTGCGGAAGGTGCGTCGAACGGAGAGTCGAACGGCGCGCATTTCGGCATCGGGCTGTGGGTCGTGCGCCGCAACACCGAGGCGCTGGGTGGCACGGTATCGGCGGAGAACCGCGAGCCGCACGGGCTTGTTGTGCGCGTCCGCCTGCCGCTGGCCTAGCGCCGCATGGGGTTCTTCCTCGCGCCCGACGCCGCGGGGCGCCTGCCCGTCTCGCTGATCACCGGATTCCTCGGCTCGGGCAAGACCACGCTGGTCAACGCACTGCTGCGCCATCCCGGCATGGAGGGTACGGCGGTCGTGATCAACGAGTTCGGCGAAATCCCGCTCGACCAGCACTTCGTCGAGACGAGCGACGGCGAGGTGGTGGTGATGGCCAACGGCTGCCTGTGCTGCACCTTGCAGGGCGACCTCGAGGGGGTGGTGGGAACGCTGTTCGCACGCAGCCAAGCGGGCGAGTTGCCCGAGTTCCGCCAGTTGGTGGTGGAGACGACCGGCCTCGCCGATCCTGCCCCGATCATGCAGCTTCTGCTGGGCAATCCGATGCTCGGCCGGTCGGTGCGGCTCGACACGGTGGTCGCGACCGTCGACGCGCTGCACGGCCTCGCCACGCTGGATGCCGAGGACGAGGCCGTCAAGCAGGCGGCTCTGGCCGACCGTGTGGTCCTGACCAAGACCGACCTGGCATCGGAGGCCGATACCGAACGCGTCCGCGCGCGCCTCGCCGCGCTCAATCCCGGCGCGGCGCTGTTCTCGGCCGTCCAAGGCGCGATTGCGCCGGAGCATCTGTTCGGCGCCGGCCTTGCCGATGCGGGCGCGCGCGATCCGCGCGGCTGGCTCGGCCCGGTCGCGGATGGACATCGAGATGCGCAGGGCGAAGAGGTGCAGGCATTCTGCCTGACCGCGGACGCCGCGCTGGACTGGCGCGCACTCTCGCAGTTCCTGACCCGGCTGCGCGTGGGCGCGGCGGATCGGCTGCTGCGGGTGAAGGGGCTGGTCGACGTCGCGGGCGAGGACGGACCGGTGGCGATCCACGGCGTCCACCACGTATTCCATCCGCCGGTGCGCCTCGCAGCGTGGCCCGACAGCGACCGCCGCACCCGGATCGTGGTGATCGGCCGCAAGCTCGACCGTGCCCGGATCGAGGCCGACTGGCAGGCCTTCCTGGCGGGATAGTACTATTTCCGGTGGCGACGCTCGACCTCGCGCATCTCGTCCAGCGAGAGGCGCGGGATCAGCAAGGCGAGCAGCGCAAGCACGACGGTGAGCCCGACCGCACCCAGGAACAGCAGATGCAGCCCGTGCTCCAGCGCCGCGCGCAAGGCCGCCTGGTCGGGCGCTGCTGCACCCTGCGCCGCCGCCGCCTCGAGCAGCCGATGGATGCGCTCGATCGCCGAGCCGTGGCCACCCGGCTCGTCCGCGGCGAAGCCGCGCACCCCGGCATTCAGCACTGCGCCGAACGCCGCCGCGCCCACCGTGTTGCCCAGCGTGCGCGCGAAGATGTTCGACGCGGTGGCGCTGCCCCGCTGGGACCATTCCACGCTGCCCTGGATCAATACGATGCAGGCGATGGTGACGAGTCCCATGCCGAACCCGACGGTGAACGACGCCACCCCGGCCCAGACCGGGCTCGAATGCGCATGGAGGAAGGTGAAGATCAGGGCGCCACACACCATCAGCGTGGCCCCGAGCCGCGCCGTGCCATGAATGCCCAGCGCGCGGAAGAACGGGCGCGAGATCGACGACGCGAGCGGCCAGCCGATCGACATTGTGCAGAGCGTAAACCCGGCGACGATCGGCGAGCGGCCCATCACGCCCTGCACGAAGATCGGCAGGAACGAGGTGATGGCGATCAGCATCATGCCGGCGATCAACGTGACCGCATTGGTCGAGGCGAGCGCGCGCCGCGACCATAGGCGGAGCGAGACCATCGGCTCGGACGCGCGCGCCTCCTGCGCCAGGAACAGGCCGGTCGCGGCGAAAAACACCAGCGCGGCCGCCCCGATCTCCACCGGCCCCCAGGCGGCGTTGGCGCTCCCCTCCGTCATCGCGACCAGCAGCGCCACGATCGCCACGGTGAACAGCACGGCGCCGCCATAGTCGATGGGACGGGCGCGATGCTCCACCTTCTCGTGGAACCAGGCCCAGAGCCCGGCGAGGGCGAACAGCCCGAGCGGGATGTTGATCCAGAAAATCCACGCCCAATGAAAATGCTCGACGATCAGCCCGCCGACGAGCGGGCCGGTGACGGCCGAGATGCCCCAGACGCTGGACATGTAGCCCTGCACCGCGCCGCGCTCTTCCGCCGTGTAAAGGTCCCCGACCACGGTCGAGGTGACCGGCTGGATCGCGCCCGCACCGATGCCTTGAAGTAAGCGGAAGGCGATCAGCGACGGCATCGACCATGCAACGCCGCACAGGAACGAGCCGAGGAGGAAGATCGCGATGCCCGCGGTCAGCACGATCCGCCGGCCATAGAGGTCGGCAAGCTTGCCGTAGACCATGGTCGTCGCGGCCTGCGCCATCAGGAAGGCCGAGAACACCCAGCTATAGAGCGAGAACGCGCCAAGCTGGCCGACGATCTGCGGCATCGCGGTGGCGACGATAGTGGATTCGATCGCCACCATGAACATTCCGCCCATCAGGCAGGCGATGACGTAGGGCCGGCGGATGGATTTGGCGGGGGCTTGGACGGGGGCGGCCATGAACGCTCCGGGCGGGACGGCGGCGGACTATAGAGGTGTTTCCGCCCGGCCGGAATCCCAACGCCGCGCGCGAAACCGCGTGGCAGCCTTCCTCTAATGCATGCCGACGCCGCCATCGACCAGCATGGTCTGGCCGGTGACGAAATCGCTGTCGGGCGAGGCGAGGAACAGGCAGGCGCCGACCAGGTCCGCGGGATCCTCCAGCCGCTTGAGCGCACGGCCCGCGACGACGTCGTTCTGGCCACGCCCCGACGCCACCCAGCCCGCCTTCTTCTTGACGTTCTCGCTCATCGTCGAGCCGGGGGCGAGGCAATTGACACAGATATTGTCGCCGCCGAGCTCGCGCGCCATCGCCTTGGTCATGGCGATCACCGCGCCCTTCGAGGCGTCGTAGTGCAGGAACATCGGCACGCCCTGGAAATAGCGTCCCGTCGCGATGTTGATGATCTTGCCGTAATTTTGCGCCTGCATGTGCGGCACGCAGGCCTTGGCGCACAGAAACACGCCGCGCGTGTTGACGGCCATCACCCGGTCCCAAAGCTCGACCGTAATGTCGGTGAATTTCTGCCGCTCGAGGTTGGTGAAGGCGGCCGCGTTGTTGACCAGTATGTGGAGCCCGCCCAGCCCCGCGATCGTACGTTTCGCCATTTCCATGCAGGACGCCTCGTCGGCAACGTCGGTCGGCACGTCGAGGGCCTGACCGCCCGCACGCGTGATTTCGGCGACCACCCCGGCGCCCGAATCGATGTCCGCGATGGCGACCTTCGCACCCTCCGCCGCGAGGCCACGCGCATAGGCCGCGCCGATTCCCTGCGCGCCGCCGGTGACGATGGCCACCTTGCCGTCGAGCCGTCCCATCGACTTTCCTCCCTGGAATGGAAAGGGCGGGTCCGAGACCCGCCCTTTCGCCCGATTGCTCGGTCCGCCCGTTACTCGGCCGCGGCCTTGTAGTTCGGGAACCGGTCGCTGACGTCCATGTTGAACAGCTTGCGCGCGTTCTCGCCCAGGATGTTCTTCTTCGACGCCTCGTCGAGGAACGGCAGGTCATAGATGGTCGACGGCAGATCCATGTCCCAGTGCGGGTAGTCGGACGCGTAGAGCAGCTGCGTATCGGCCTTTACCGTGCGGAACGTGTCCTCGAGAAGGCGCATGTCGTCGGGCACCTCCATCGGCTGGGCCGTGTAGTACATCTCCTTGAAGTACTCGGACGGCATCTTGGTGAGGCCGGGGCATTCCGACGAGCGCATGCGGTACTCGTTGTCGAGGCGCTGGCTGAGCCAGGTCGCCCAGGCGAGCCCGCCCTCGATCCAGATGACCTTCAGGTTCGGGAACCGCTCGGGCATCGCGTTCACCACCCAGTTCGTGCAGTAGTAAACGTTGTGCCAGGTGAAGCCGAGTGCGTGCACCGTGATGAACCGGTTGGCGTTCCGCATCATCGGGTCGTCCCAGTTGAAGCCCGAATGGAACGCAAGCGGCAGGCGAAGGTCCTCGATCGCCTTGTAGACCTTCATGTAGTCGTTGTCCCAGATGGGACGGTTGCGGACCGAGGTGATCATGAAGCCGATCACGCCCTCGCGGTGGCCGAATTCCTTGACCATCTCGTACGCGGCGGCATGGTCGTTGAACGGCAGATACAGCATAGACTTGATGCGCGACTGGCCCTTCAGCACGCGGTCGCAAAGCCAGCTGTTATAGGCGAACGCCATGGAATTCTCTTGGCCTGGCACAGGCGACATGCCGAGCGTGAGCATTGGCGTCGGGAACATGCAGATATAGTCGATGCCGATCGCATCCATCCAGCGATGCGACAGGTGCACATCGCGGTGCACCCCGTCCTTCGGCGTCTGCTCCAGCTTGCGCAGCGGATAGCGCGTGACGCGCCCGCCCATGTCCTGGAAGCCCGGGTTGCGCGCGCCGCGCGCCCCCACCTGGGCGGCCGACTTGGTAAGCTGCTGCAACACCGGATCGCGGATGTACTCCACGATCTCCGCCATCGACTCCGTCTCGTAGTGATGCGCATCGACATCGATGATCAGCGTCTTGTCGAAACCGCGCGCGTCGCGCTGCTGCGCCGCATGACGGAGAAGCTTGGTGGTGTCGAATTCCTCCACGCTCATGCGGAGGTAGTCGGAGCTTGTCGGGAGTTCCATGGGCCGTTTCCTCGCTCGGTCGGGCCGCCCGGCCGCGCCACGCAGCAGGGTTCTGGCCGATATCATGGATCAACCGGGGCCCGCCTGTCCATCCCGGCGGGCCCCCTTGATTTGCGAATTATTCTCGGTGACTAGCCGCCGTAGAAGACCTTCTCGCCCAGATCCTTCATCCACAGGATGGCGTCGTCGGCGCGGCCTTCCGGCTGCTTGGCCACGTTCGCGTCGACCACCTCGGCGATCACGACATGATGGTCGCCCTGCTCGACGATCTGGACCACCTTGCATTCGACCGACGCGGGCGCCGACACCAGGATCGGCTGGCCGGTCGCCGGACCCTTGCGGATTTTCTCGCCCGAAACCGTGTCGCCCTCGCGCGTCGCCGGCTTGAAGAAGGTGAAGGCGGGACCCTGCTGGCCCTTGCCCAGCATGTTGAGAACGAACGCCTTCGACTTCTTGACGACCGCGTAGGCGCCCGAATCGGCCTTCACCGCGACCGCAACCAAGGGCGGCGCGAACGAGGTCTGGGTGACGAAGTTCACCGTCGCCGCCGCCGTCTCGCCGTCGGCTTCGGCGGTGAGCACGTAGATGCCGTAAGGGATCATGCGAAGCGCGATTTTCTTGGCGGCGTCGTCCATGGGCTTCCTCCGTGTTGGGATGGCCGGAGTTTAGACAAGTTTTGCGCCGATCAAAATCCCGACGCTCCTTTCCGGCAGCGACACCCCTCACCCTGTCCCTCTCCCCAGGTAGAGGGGACCTTGGGGAGGCAGTCTTTACACCGGTCGAGGTTGTGCTTGTGCCGCGTAGACAAGGAAGATCGACGCAGCGTTCCCTCTCCCTTGGGAGATGGACAGGGTGAGGGGCTGGGTGTCCGTCACGTTCCGAGATTCGGGGCGTCGCAAATGGTATGTTCGTTCCATGTACCGGGATCGCACGTTGCTGCCGAAGGAAGCGATGCGGCTCGCCGTTCTGGGGACGCTGGCGCTCGAGCCGCTGAACTATGCCGCACTCGCGACCGCGCTGCGCCATTTCATCAGCCGCACCGTCGGCCCGTCGCTGGAATTCACCGGCTCGTCGCTCGAGCTCTACCGGCTGGAGGGGCTGATCGCGGCCGAGGACGGCGCGACGGGCAAGCCCGGCCCCGACACACGCCTCATCCTGACGGAGGCCGGCCGCGCCGAGCTGCGCGCGCTGCTGGAATCGGGCGTGCGCGGCCCGTTCGAAGGCGTGGCCCGGCTGGTCCTCGCGCTCAAGATGCGATTCCTGCATCTGCTCGATCCGGGAGCGCAGCGCACCCAGGCCGAGCTGATGATCGAGGCGTGCGAGACCGAACTCGCGCGCATCGAGGATCTGCGCACCCGCCACGCGAACGAGCCGGGCCATCTGGCGGACTGGCTCGCCGTCGATGTGGCCGAGGCCACCGCGCGGCTCGACTGGTTCCGCGCGCTGAAGGCAAAGATCTAGCTCAGGCCGTCGCGGCCAAACTCTGCACCCGGCGCAGCTCGGGAAAGATCCGCGACCACAGGAACACGACGGCGAGCGTGCCAATCCCGCCCAGCGCGGCGGCGGCCACGGTGCCGAACAGCGCGGCGGCGACGCCCGACTCGAACTCGCCGAGCTGGAACGACGCGCCGACGAACACGAAGTTGACCGCGCTGACCCGCCCGCGCATCTCGTCGGGCGTGGTGAGCTGCACGAGGGTCTGGCGGATCACCATGCTCACCATGTCGAAGCCGCCCGCGGCGCAAAGCGCGGCGAGCGACAGGAACATGTCCCGGGACAGGGCGAACACGACCGTCGAAACGCCGTACCCCGCGACGCAGGCGAGCATCAGCCGGCCCGGATCGCGTCCGATTGCGCGGTGCGCGAGGAACAGCCCGACGATCGCGGCCCCCACACCCGGCGCGCAGCGCAAGAGGCCGAGCCCGATGGGACCGGCGAGCAGGATGTCGCGCGCGTAGATGGGCAGCAGCGCCGAGACGCCGCCGAGCAGCACGGCAAACAGGTCGAGCGAAATGAGGGAGAGAAGCAGACGGTTCGACCGGATGAACCGGATGCCGCCCAGAATGCTGCGGTCGGAGATGGCGGGGACGGCGGCGCCCGGATGCGCCCGGCCGGCGGGTAGCCGACAGGCGAGGGCAGCAGCCAAAGCCGCGAGCGCGGTCGAGGCGGCGAATACGGCCGGCCCGCTCAGCGCATAGACGATGCCGCCCACCGCCGGGCCGCCAATGCGGATGATCTGAGAGGCCGATGAGGCGACGGCCACCGCCCGCGGAAACTCCGCTGCGTCGACGAGGCGCGGCAAGAGCGCGGCCGATGCCGGCGCGGCGAAAGCGCGCGCCGCGCCGATGATGACCAGCAGCACATAGACCGGCCCGGCCGTCGGCGGCGTCAGCCACGCCCACGCCGCGAACACGGCAAGGCAGAGCGACTGCACCGACAGCGACAGGGTGAGGACCCGCCGCCGGTCGAACCGGTCGGCAGCCTGGCCGGCGAACAAGGCGACGGACAGGTTGGGCAGGAACTGCGCCAGCCCGACATAGGCGAGCCCCATCGGCGTACCGGTCGCCACGTAGACGTACCAGCCGATGGCGACGTTCAGCATCAGCGAGCCGAGATCGTCCGCGGCGCGCATGACGATGAAGCCGCGCAGCGCCGGGCGCTCCCGCAACAGCCGCCAGAGCGGAAGATCGGTCGAAGCCATGTGCGATGCTACGCTCTCGGCCGCCGGCCCGTCGATGCGCCCGTCGGAAGGCCGGCGCTCTTGTCCCGCCGGTCAGACCGCGCGGAACTGCTTGGCGAGCTGCAGGCCCTGGCGCTGGTAGGACGAGCCGATGGCACCGCCATAGAGCTTGTCGGGCAAGCCGGTCAGCCGCTCATAGACCAGCCGGCCGACGATCTGGCCGTCGTCCAGCAGGAACGGCACCTCGTGCGAGCGCACCTCGAGCACGGCGCGGGTGCCCGCGGCGTCCTGGTCGGCATGGCCGAAGCCCGGATCGAAGAACCCCGCGTAGTGCACGCGGAACTCGCCTACGAATGTGTCGTAGGCGCGCATCTCGGCGCCGTAGCCGGGCGGGACCGTGACCGACTCCTTCGAGGCCAGCACGTAGAAATCGTCGGGGTCGAGTACGACACCGCCGTCGCGGCCCGGCACCACCGGCTCCCAGAATTCGGCCGGGTCGTAGACGCCGACGCGGTCGACGTCGATCAGCCCGGTATGCTTGCGCGCCTTGTAGCCGACGGGCCCGCCGCCCGGCCGCGCCGCGAGGTCGACGGCAATCGGGATGCCGTCGGCGATGCGCTCGTCCCGCCCGATCGCGCGGTCGACCAGACCGACCTCGTCCTGCAGCCGGCGCAGCGCCGCCTCGCCCACGATGGGCGAGCCGCGACGGAGGCGGATCTGGTTGAGGCGCGAGCCCTGGCGCACCACGACCGAGAACGCGCGCGGCGAGATCTCGACGTAGAGCGGGCCCTCGTACCCGGCGTCGATGCGCTCGAACTCGGTGGCGCGGTCGCAGATCAGGCGGGTGAACACGTCGAGCCGGCCGATCGAGCTTTTCGGGTTGGCGACGCCCGAGATGCGCGACGGCAGCTTCAACTGCTCCTGCAACGGCACGATGTAGACGCAGCCGCGCTCGAGCACCGCGCCGTGGGTCAGGTCGATCTCGTGCATGCGGAAACGGTCGATCCGGTCGGCGACGGCGGCGTCGGGTCCCGGCAGGAAGCTCGCCCTCACCCGCCACGCGACGCGGCCAAGGCGGAGGTCGAGACTTGCGGGCTGGACCTGGTCCTCGCCGATCCCCTGGGCGGCCGCGATCTCGCCCGCGCGTACGAAAGCGCGCAGCGCGTGCGACGGCAGCAGTCCGGTCGGGTGCTCGTCCTTCAGCGGACGAAACGCGGAATCAGGCAGGAAGGCAGGTTCGCTCATGCCGGTATGATCCCAGAAAATCCGTTGTGGATCAAAAGCTTGTTCATCCCACGGTGATCCACAGGATGGCCACATATGAAAGAACCGTCATGCTCGGACTTGTTCCGAGCATCCACGGGCTTCGTTTCGCTGTTTTTGGCGCGCTACCGCGCGCTGCTCGTGGCTGGCCGGGCCAAGCCCGGCCATGACGCACAGAGATTTCCCCACAATCGACGCTCGGTGGATAAATCCATCCACAGCACGGCGCCGACTCACACCAGGTGCTGGCCGCCGGTGACGAAGATCTCGGTGCCGGTGACGTAGGCGAAGTCGGGGCCGCAAAGCTGGAACACGGTCGCCGCCACCTCGTCGGGTGTGCCCATGCGGCCCAGCGGGATGCGCGGGATCAGCGCGTCGTAGTCGGGCCCGATCATCTCGGTCCGGATCTCGCCCGGCGCGACCGCGTTCACCCGCACGCCGAGCTCGGCGAACTCGACGGCGAGCTCGCGGGTCAGCGCCGAGAGCGCCGCCTTGGAGATGGCGTAGGCCGAGCCCGCGAACGGGTGGATCTCGTGGCCGGCGATCGAGGTGATGTTGACGATCGCGCCCTTGCCGCGATGCAGCGCGGCCGCGAAGCCGCGCGCGAGGGCGAGCGGCGCGAACAGGTTGAGGTCGAACACGCCGCGCCACGCCGCCATGTCGCCGTTCAGGCAGCCCAGCCGCTCGGCATAGGGCGTCTTCGGCGACAGGCCGGCATTGTTGACCAGCGCGTGCAGCGGCCCGTCGCCGATCAGCGCATTTGTTGCTTCGACGAACCGCTCGACGCTCTGCGCGTCACCGAGATCGGTCGGGATGTGATGCGACCAGTTGGGGTCGCGCTTGCACTCCTCTGGCACGTCCTCGCGCGAGCAGGTGATGATGCGCCAGCCCGCGCTCGAGAACCGCTTCACCGTCGCATGGCCGATGCCGCGGCTTGCGCCGGTCAGCACCAGGGTCGCGGGATGTTCGGCCATGCCGCTCCTTCAGTGGGCGAGCAGGACGGGAATCTGAGTGTTCGCGATGATGTGGCGCGTGCGCCCGCCGAGGATCATCTGGCGCAGCCGGCTCTGCGAGTAGGCGCCCTTGATGAGGAGGTCGGCGCGCAGCAGCATCGCCTCGCCGAGCAGCGCCGCGCCGATCTCGGTCGCGCCCGGATCGAACCGGTGCACCTCCGAACTGATCCCGTGCCAGGCAAGGTAATCGCGGAACTCCTCCGGCGGAAGGGCGGGCTCGGCGCTGCCGCGCCCGGCCATTACCGTCACCCGGTCGGCCTTGGCCAGGATGTCGAGCGCACCTTCCACGGCGCGCACTCCCTCCATCGTGCCCTCCCAGGCGATGACGCAGTGATTGGCGACGGTCGGCGCGCCGCCGGGCGGCGCGATGACGATCGGCCGGCCGGTTTCGAGCAGCGCGGCCTCGAGCGTGATCGGCGACGGCAGCGGCGCGTCGCGCATCGGCCGTCCCACCACCGTCACGTCGGCAAGGCGCCCACGCAGCGCGACCACCTCGTCCTCGCGGCCCAGCTCCTCGCGCCACGCGATGGTGACGGCCCTGTCGGCGCTCGGCGCATTCTGGGTCTTGAGCGCCTTGTCGGCGACGAACTTCTGGTACATGGCGCGCACGCGGCTGGCACGGTCCGAGCCCTCGCGCTCGGTCACGTCCATGATCTCCTCGATCATCGCGCCGTTCATCCCCTCGCCCGCATAGGGCACGAGGCTTTTCGGATCGGCGCGCACATGCAGCACCTCGATATGCGCGCCGACGCGCTCGGCGAGCTTGAGGCCGGTCTCGAGGGCGGAGAGGCTGACCTCCGCCGCGCTCACCGGAACGAGGATGGTTCTCATGCTCCCTGCCTTTCCGCGCTGGCCATGGGCCGGCGCGCTCGCATGCTAGATCTGTCCGCCCGACCGTACGCCGAGCGCAGCATGGGCGCGGGCGATGCTGTCCGCAAGGTCTCCCGACACGTCGACGCGCCGCCAGCTTATCGTTCCGAGCCCGTAGCCCACCTGGCCTCGCAGCACGTCCGCGGTCGCATCCGACGCGTCATTCTCGCGTCGGCCGATGCGGCTGGCAAGGGTTTCGGCCGGCGCGTCCAGCCAAAGGCCGGTGAATTCCACGCCGCCGTCGCGCCCGACCGATTCGATCGCTACCCGCTCGTCCAGCCGGGCATGCACCGCGTCGGCGATAACGGCATAGCCGGCGCGCAGGGCCGTACCCGCCTCGTCGCGCATCGTATCGTACACGCGGCGCGTGACGTCTTCGCGATAGGCTTCGGGCCCGAGCCGGGATTCCGGGTTGGCCCCCAAGATGCGCTTGCGAATCACGTCGGAGCGCAGCACCACCGCACCTGGCGCCATCCCGAGAGCCGGTGCCACGGCCGCGGCGATGGTCGACTTGCCGCTGCCCGAAAGCCCACCGACTGCGACCAGCCGCGCCGGTGCGGGATCGAGGAAGCCGATGGCGAGGTCGAGGTAGGACGCCGCCTCGCGCGCCAGTTTGGCGTCGCCGTGCTGCTTTGCCGCGGCAGCGCCGACATGGGCGCGGATGGCGGCGCGCAGGGCGAGGAATAGGGGCAATGCCGCGAGCCCGTCATAGTCCGCCCGCCGCGCGAGATAGCGGTTAAGCACGAGGTTGGCGAGGTCGCGGCGGCCGCGATGCTCGAGGTCCATCAGCAGGAAGGCGAGGTCGTACAGAACGTCGATCCGCGCCAGCGCGTCGCTGAACTCGATGGCGTCGAACAGCGTCGGCCGGCCGTCCACCAGGCAGATGTTGCGGAGATGCAGGTCGCCATGGCAATGGCGCACGAGGCCGGCGGCGCGCCGGCGGTCCAGCAGGTCGCGCACGCGGTCGAGCGCCGCGCGACAGCGTTCGGCCAACGTCTTGGCCTTGGCCGGATCGAGCAGGTCCGGGGCCGCGGCGATATCGCGCTCATTGGCGTCGATGGTCGCGCCGATCGCGCCGGCGCCGCCGAATCCCGTGTCGAGTACGGCAGCCTCGTGGAACCGGGCGATTTCGTCGGCGAGACCGCGGGCAAGACCGGGCCCCAACCTGTCCGCCGCGACCATCTTGTCGAACAGGGCATCCGAATCGAACCGGCGCATCACCGTGACCCAGTCGAGCGGTTCGCCATCGGGCGGCGGCGCATCGGGCTCGCCGAGGGCCAACGCGCCGCTGGACGTCCGCACCACCGGCGCCGCGCCGAGATAGAGGTCCGGCGCGGTACGGCGGTTGATCGCCACCTCGGCTTCGGTGAAGCGCTGGCGGCTCTCCAGCGTCGAATAGTCGAGATAGGGGAACTTGATGGCCTTGCGCAGCTTGTAGGCGCAGTCACCGGCAAGAAACACGAACGAGATATGCGTCTCCGTGCGCTCGACCGGTCCCGTCACGCCGTAGGTTTCGGCACGCGACAAAAAGGCGACCACCTCGTCCTGCGGGGTCCGGTCTGCCATGTGCCTACGCGCCAATCGGCTCGGCGTGGGCCACGACGCGACGGGCCGCGGGGAACTCGCGGCGAATGTGACGTTCCAGCCGGTCGACCGCGTCGTGCACCTGCTCGACCGAATGGTCGGGCGACGCCTGGCAGTGGAAATAGATGAACAGCCCCTGGTCGGTGTAACGCACGCGCACCTCGTGCACGTTGCCGAGCTCGCCGGTCATGGCGACGAAGCCGGCGAGGCTGTCCTTCACCGCGGCTGCGAGGGCGGGCTCGGCGTCGATGCCCGACGCGCCGTCGATCTGGCGCGGCTCGATATGGGTGTCGACCTCGATGTCGAAGCCGAACTCGGACTGGATGGCGCGCTCGAGCTCGCTCGCCGTGCCGTGCGCATCGGCGATCGACTGGCGCCCGTCGACCTCGAGGTCGAGGCTGACGGCCAGCCGTTCGCCCACCTTCTGGATGGTGACGTGATGGACGGGAAGGCCGCGCCGCGCCGCGATCAGGATCAGCCGCTCGTGGATCGTCTCGTTGTCGAGGGCAAGCGGGGTGATGACGACCGTCGCCTCGACTTCGGGCATCGTGCGCGCCAGCTCGTCCACGATTCGCTTGCGGATCGCGCCGGCTTGGTCGACCGGCAGGGTGCGGCTGACCATCACCTCGATCTCGGCAAACAGCGTGGCGCCGACCGGGCGCAGCCGGACACGCCCGAGCCGCGCCACCCCGGGCACGCCCGCGATGACCCGCTCGACGCGGTCGGTGACGCCGCGTGGCGCCGTGTCGATCAGAGTGTCGAGGGTGCGCCGCCCGAGCCGATAGCCGGCGATGCAGACGAACAGCGCGACGCCGAGCGCGGCGAGCGCATCGGCCACCGGATAGCCGAGGGAGACCAGACCCAGCCCGACCAGCACGACGGTCGAGCTCAGCATGTCCGACGAGAAATGCAGCGCGTCGGCCTCGAGCGCCTGGCTGCCGGTTTCCTTGGCCACGCGGCGCAAGGTGCGGGTCCGGAAGAAGTCGATCGCGATCGAGCCGAGGATGACGGCGATCGACCACCACGTCGCCTCGACCTCGGATTGGCCGGACATCAGCCGTTGCGTCGCCTCATAGACGATCCACGCGCTGGTGACAAACAGCAGACCGGTTTCAGCGAGCGCCGCCACGCTCTCGACCTTGCCATGGCCGTAATGGTGAACCCGGTCCGGCGGGCGATCGCCGATGCGCACGGCTGCGTAGGTGAGGATCGTCGCGCCAAGGTCGAGCAGGCTGTGGATGCCCTCCGAAATCAGCGCGAGGCTGCCCGTCGCGAAGCCGACCGCGAACTTGGCGACGGTCAGCGTTCCCGACGCCACCATCGAGCCGAGCGCCACCGCTGCCTTTTGGTTGGTGACAGTGTTCAATTCACCAAAATCCGGTAGTAAACGTTCACGACCATACAAAATGTAGCACGCTAACCGGGTCCATCACCCCCATATCGGTCGGAAACCGGCCGTTGGCAATGCGGACGATTCAGACGCAGGCTCGTTCCTATATCGAGATACGAGAAGGGGCTGGCCGTGCTGGCGCGCGCACAGATGGTCTGGGAGTGGGTGAGCACGAGCCTCTGGTTCGTGCCCGCCATGATGACGGTGGGCGCGGTGATCGTGGGCGTGCTGGCGACTCGCCTGCACGTTCCGCTCGAAATGATGCCCGCCTCGGCCTGGTGGCTGAACACCGGCACGGCGACCGACGCGTCTCAGCTTCTGTCGTCGCTACTGACGGCGCTGGTCACCATGACCGCGTTGGCCTACTCGATCACCATGGTGGTGCTGACCCTCGCGGCCGGACAGCTCGGCCCCCGCCTGATCCGCAGCTTCATGGCAGACCGGCGCACCCAGCTGATGCTCGGCAGCTATCTCGGCGCCATCGCCTACGTGGTCTGGGTGCTGCGCATCCTGCGCAAAGACCTGCCGGAACCAGAGGTGCCGCACCTCGCCATCACGATCGCCACATTCCTGTTCCTGCTGTCGGTATTCACCCTGGTCATCTTCATCCACCACCTGGCGCGTTCCATCGTGTCGGACACGGTGATCGCCCGCGTCGGCGAGCAGCTCGACAACGAGATTTGCCGTCTGCTTCCGCTGCGCGACGAGGCGAATTACGACGACGCATCCATTCCTGAAGCCGTTGGCTGGTCGCCGTTCTGCCTGCCGCGGGGCGGATACGTCCAGACGATCGACCTCGGCGCGATCGGGGCCGCAGCGGCGGCGCGCAACGTGGTCGTCGAATTGGATTTCCGCTCCGGCCATCATTTGATCGCCGGCGGGCGGCATGGCGCCGTATCGCGTGCGGATGCGCTGGATGACGGGCTCCGCGAAATCGTCGAAGGTGCCGTCCTGCTGGGCGCGGTACGCACGCCCGTGCAGGATATGGAGTTCTCGGTGCGCCAGCTTGTCGAGGTGGCGCTGCGCGCTCTGTCGCCCGGGATCAACGACCCGTTCACCGCCATCGCCGTCGTCGACCGGCTCGGCCAGTCCCTCGCCCTTCTGATGCGCCGTGCGCCGCCAAGCCGGCTGTGGCGCGACGAGTCCGGTGCCGTGCGCGTCGTGGTGCAGGTCTCGGGATTCGATGGCATCGTCGATTCCGCGTTCAACCAGATCCGGCAATCGGCCGCAGGGCATGCCGACGTTCTGATCCGCGTGATCGAGACGCTGGGCGCGCTCGCCGAGCACGCCACGGACGAGGCCCAGCGCGCCACACTGCGCCGCCACGTGCGCATGACGAGCGACGCGGCACACCGCTCCCTCGCCGAGCGCGAGGACCTGGCCGTGGTCGATGCACGCCGCGACCGCGCAGCCACACATCTGGGGCCGATCTGAGAGATTTCGGGCTTGCCACAGCGGACGCGAATCGCGATATGGCGTAGGTTCGTGTTCTGTACCCGAGGTCGAGTTTCGATGAGCAAACGCATGGACGATCTGTTCGGGCAGCCTAAGGCGGCCGCCGATCCCCGCTATACCGCCAAGGACATCGAGGTCCTCGAAGGGCTGGAGCCCGTCCGTCGCCGCCCCGGCATGTATATCGGCGGCACCGACGCGGCGGCGATGCACCATCTGGTCGCCGAGGTGCTGGACAATGCGATGGACGAGGCGGTGGCCGGCCATGCCACGCATATCGACATCGAGCTCGCGCCCGGCAACGTGGTGACCGTGCGCGACAATGGCCGCGGCATCCCGGTCGACCCGCACCCCAAGTTCAAGAACAAATCGGCGCTCGAGGTGATCCTGACCACCCTGCACGCCGGCGGGAAGTTCTCCAACAAGGTGTACGCCACATCGGGCGGGCTGCACGGCGTCGGCGTGTCGGTGGTGAACGCGCTGTCGGACATGCTGCGCGTCGAGGTGGCGCGCGACCGCAAGCTGTGGGCGCAGGACTATTCGCGCGGCAAGCCGAAGGGCAAGCTGAAGGACGAGGGCGCGGCGCCCAACCGGCGCGGCACCTTGGTGACCTTCCATCCGGATCCTGAAATCTTCGGCGACGCCGCGTTCGAAGCTGCGCGGCTGTTCCGCCTCGCCCGGTCGAAGGCCTATCTCTATCGCGGCGTCGAGATCCGCTGGTCGTGCGACAAGAAGCTGCTCGGCAAGGCATCGGACGTGCCGGAAACGGCGACGCTCCACTTCCCCGGCGGCCTCGCCGACTACCTCGCCGCCACGCTGGACGGCGCCGAGCCGGTGGCAGGGCGAATCTTCGAGGGGCGGTCCGATTTCGCCGACGGCAAGGGCCGTGTCGAATGGGCCATCGCCTGGACGGAGGACTCGGACGGCGCGGTGTGGTCGTACTGCAACACGGTCCCGACACCCGACGGCGGCACGCACGAGCAGGGACTGCGCAACGCCCTGTCGCGCGGCTTCAAGTCGTATGGCGAGCTGGTCGGCAACCGGCGCGCCGGCCAGATCACCGCCGACGACGCGCTGGACGGTGCGATCTGCGTGCTGTCCGTGTTCCTCGCCAACCCGGAATTCCAGGGCCAGACCAAGCAGAAGCTGTCAGGCGCGGGCGTCACGCGCCTCGTCGAATCCACCCTCAAGGACCATTTCGACCATTTCCTATCGGGCGATACCGATGCCGCAGCCACGCTGCTCGCCGCGGTGATCGAGCGCGCCGAGGACCGGCTGCGCCGCCGCCAGGACAAGGAGCTGCAGCGCAAATCGCCGACCCGGAAGGTCCGGCTTCCCGGCAAGCTCACCGACTGCACGCGCAGCTCGGCCAACGGCACCGAGCTGTTCCTGGTCGAGGGCGACTCGGCCGGCGGCACTGCCAAGCAGGCGCGCAACCGAGAAAACCAGGCCATCCTGCCGCTGCGCGGCAAGATCCTGAACGTCGCCTCGGCCTCCGCCGACCGGCTGCGTGAAAACCAGGAGCTTTCCGACCTCGTCCAGGCGCTCGGCTGCGGCACCGGCGACCGCTACGACGAATCCAAGCTGCGCTACGACCGCGTCGTGGTCATGACCGATGCCGACGTCGACGGCGCGCACATCGCCTCGCTTCTGATGACGTTCTTCTTCCGCGCAATTCCGGAGCTGGTGATGAACGGCCATCTCTACCTGGCGCTGCCGCCGCTCTATCGCCTGTCGCAGGGCGCCGACGTCGCCTACGCGATGGACGACCGCCACCGCGACGAGCTGCTGGCCTCGCGCTTCAAGGGCCGGGGAAAGGTCGAGATCAGCCGCTTCAAGGGGTTGGGCGAGATGCCCTCGACGCAGCTTCGCGAGACGACGATGGACCCGGCCAAGCGCCACATGCTGCGCGTGAAGCTGCCCGATAGCGACGACAAGAAGGGCACGAAGGATACCGCCGCGCTGGTCGAGCGACTGATGGGCCGCAAGCCCGAGCTGCGCTTCGAATTCATCCAGGCGAACGCCCACAAGGTCCGCGACCTGGACGTTTAGCGGATCATTGCCCGGCGGCAATACCCCTCAACCTGTCCCTCTCCCCAAGGAGAGGGAACGTTGCGTCGATCTTCCTTGCCTCCCCCGGACCAGCGCGACCTCGATCAGCGTGAAGGCCGTCGCACCAGGGTCGCCTCTCCCACGGGAGAGGGACAGGGTGAGGGGGCGGGCGTCGACAACTTGCCAGTCGCCGTCTAAGCTCCGCCCGTCGCGATTTGCCCAGAGGCTCTCATGGACGACCTTCGGTTCGGCGTATTTTACGCGCCGTTTCACCCGCTGAACGAGAACCCGACCCTGTTCTTCGAGCGCGACCTCGAGCTGGTCGAGCATTTCGACCGGCTGGGCTATGACGAGGTGTGGTTCGGCGAGCACCATTCCGGCGGGTTCGAGATGTCGGGCGCGCCCGAGCTGATGATCGCCGCCGCAGCCCAGCGCACGCGCCACATCCGGCTGGGCGCCGGAGTGAAGTCCCTGCCCTTCCACAACCCGTTCATCGTGGCCGACACATTCGTCCAGCTCGACCACATGACACGCGGGCGTACCATGTTCGGCGTCGGGCCCGGCGCGCTGCCGTCGGACTGCTCGCAGCTCGGCATCAAGCCCGAGGACACGCGGGTGATGATGGACGAGGCGCTGGAGGTGGTGATGCGCCTTCTCGCCGGCGAGCAGGTGACGATCGACAAGGGCTGGTTCAGGCTCGACCGCGCCAAGCTGCAGCTCGCCCCTTATTCCGTGCCGCGCATGGAGATGGCGGTCACCTCGATCCGTTCGCCCGCGGGCGCGATGGCGGCCGGGCGCTACGGGTTGGGGCTCTTGTCGCTCGGCGGCGTCGCGGACGAGGCACTCGCCGTCTACAACACCAACTGGGGCGTCTGCGAGAACACGGCCGCGCATCACGGCCGCAGCGTCGACCGGCGCGACTTCCGCGTCGCGATCCAGATGCATATCTCCGAGACGCGCGAGCAGGCGCGCGAGGAGGTGAAGTTCGGGCTCGATGCCTGGGCACAGTACGCCAAGGACATTCTGGCCGTCGCGCCGATCCCGCCGGACGTCACCGACAATTACGGCTTCCTGGTCGAGAACCGGCGCGCGGTGATCGGCACGCCCGACGATGCGATTGCGATGATCGAGCACGCGCAGAAAGGTTCGGGCGGGTTCGGTGTGGTCCTGTTCATGGCGCATGACTGGGCCGACTGGCCCGCCACGATGAAGAGCTACGAGCTGTTCGCGCGCTACGTCGCACCGCACTTCAAGCGCCAGCTCGCCGGGCGGCGCACGAGCTACGACATCGCCCACGGCCGCCGGCCCGAGACGCTGGCCTCTCACCACAAGGGCATCGCCGACGCCGACGCGCGCTACGCCGCCCAGAAGGAGGCGCCCCGCCGCGCCCCCGCCAAGAACGCATAGGGAGTGACACGATGAAAGGCGCCGACGCCATCGCCGAGATCCTGAAGCGCGAGGGAACCGAGTTCCTGGCGTGCTATCCGCGCAATCCCTTGATCGAGGCCTGCGCCAATATCGGCATCCGGCCGATCCTGTGCCGGCAGGAGCGAGTCGGCGTCGGCATGGCCGACGGCTACACCCGCATCAAGCGCGGCAGGATCAACGGCGTGTTCGCGGCCCAGATGGGGCCCGGCATCGAGAACGCCTTTCCCGGCATCGCCCAGGCCTATTCCGAGAACGTGCCGATCCTGGTGATCCCGGTCGGCGCGCGCCCGGGCCGCTACAACGTGCGCCCGACCTTCAACGCGGTCGACAACTATGCGCGCGTGACGAAATGGGCGACACGCGTGGGAGCGGCCTCGGAGATTCCGGATGCGTTCCGCCGGGCCTACCACGCGCTGCGCACCGGTCGCGGCGGGCCCGTGCTGCTCGAGGTTGGCGACGAGGTGTGGACCGAGGATTTCACGGGCGAACTCGATTACGCGCCGGTCATGCCTTACCGCGCCGCGCCCGACCCGGAGGCGGTTAAGCACGCCGTGAAACTGCTGGCCGGCGCGAAGAATCCGGTGATCTTCGCCGGCGCCGGCGTGATCTATGGCGAGGCGACGGACGCGCTGGTGCGTCTTGCCGAGCTGCTGCCCGCGCCCGTCATGACCACCAATCCGGGCAAGAGCGCGTTCCCCGAAAACCATCCGCTGTCGCTCGGCGCGTCGACATCGTCGGCGTCGAAGCCGCTGTTCGACTATCTGCGGGGGGCCGACATCGTGCTCGCCATCGGATCGAGCCTGACGCGCACGCCGTTCGGCCCGTCGGTGCCGCCGGGCAAGCGCATCATCCACGCGACCAACGACGCCGGCGATATCAACAAGGACTATCGCGTCGAGGCCGGGCTGATCGGCGACGCGAACCTCGTGATCGGTGCGCTGATCGCCGCGCTGGACGGCGCGGGCCACGGCGGGGCGCAGCGCGCCGAGCAGCTCGGCGCCGAGGTCAAGGCCGCCAAGGCCGCGTGGCGCAAGGAATGGTCGAAGCACCTCGATTCCGATGAGGTGCCGCTCAACCAGTACCGCATCATCCGCGACCTGATGGCGACGGTCGACCGCGACAACACCATCGTCACCCACGATTCCGGCAGCCCGCGCGAGCAGCTCCTGCCGACATGGGAATGCACGCAACCCGGAACCTACATGGGCTGGGGCAAGTCGACCCAGCTCGGCTATGGGCTCGGCATAAATATGGGCGCCAAGCTCGCCGCGCCCGACAAGCTGTGCATGAATGTGATGGGCGACGCGGCCATCGGCATGACCGGCATGGACCTGGAAACCGCCGCGCGCAACGGCATCGGCACGCTGACCGTCGTGTTCAACAACGGCGTGATGGCGGCCGAGCGCGGCGTACTGCCGATCTCGATCGAGAAGTACGACGCGCTGCTGGTCGGCGGCAACTACGCCAAGGTGGCCGAGGGGCTGGGCGTCGCCTCGACGCGGGTCGAGCGGCCGGACCGCATAATCCCGGCGATCAAGGAAGCGGTCGCGACGACGAAGTCCGGCCGGCCGTTCCTCCTCGAGTTCATCACCAAGGAGGGCTACGACTTCTCGCGCTATTGAGGCGCAGGGACCTTCCCGCGAGCAGCACGTTCGGCGCGGGCGCCGATCACCTCGCGCGCGACCGCGACGACGGCGAGGGCGAGCCCGATCACGTCGGTCCACGGCCCCCACCAGGCGATACCCGCCGGGATCATCAGGAGGAGTCCCGAGACGCCGAAACCAAGGCGGAATGGCCAGGCAAGCGGCCGCGTGAAATAACCGACCAGCGCCACGGAGACCAGCCACACCCCGCCGATCGCCGTCGCCACCGCAAGCGTCACGTGGAACACGTCGCCGCGGAGCAGCAGGCTCGGCGAATAGACGAACAGGAACGGCACGATATAGGCCGTCCAGCCGAGCCGCGTCGCCGCCCAGCCGGTCTTCATCGGCTCGGCCCCGCCGATATTGGCCGCGAAGAAGGCGGCGATGGCGACGGGCGGCGTCACCAGCGACATCATGCCGAAATAGAACACGAACAAATGCGCCGCCATCGGATCGACGCCGAGCTTGACCAGCGACGGCGCGAACACCACCGCAACCAGGATGTAGATGCCGATGGTCGGCATGCCCATCCCGAGGAAGATGCACAGGACCGCGGCGATGATCAGCAGCAGCGGCAGCGAATTCTGGCCGAGCGCGACGAGCGAGACGGTCAACAGGAAGCCGATGCCCGATATGTTCAGCACGCCGAGGATGAATCCCGCCGCCGCGACGATCATCATCACGTCGAGAATGCCGATGCCCGTCGCGACCAGCGCATCGAACAGCTCGCGCACCGGCATGCGCTTGCCCTTGTAGCCGAACACCCAGGCAACCACGACGACCGAGCCGCAGGCGTAGAGCGCCGCCTTTTCCGCCTCGACATTGAGCTCGAACAGGGCATAGACGAGCACGACGAGCGGCAAGAAGAACGGCCAGCCGGCCTTTATTGTGCTCACGAACGAGGGGATCAGCGACTCCTCGACGCGAGTGATGCCGAGCTTCGCCCCCTCCAGGTCGGCGATGATGAACAGGGCGACGTAGTAGAGGATCGCCGGGATCAGCGCGGCCAGCACGACCTCGGAATACGGCACCGACAGGAAGTCCGCCATGATGAACGCGACCGCGCCCATCACCGGCGGCATGATCTGCCCGCCGGTCGACGCCACCGCCTCGATCGCCGCGGCCGTGTGGGCGGGATAGCCCGCCTTCTTCATCATCGGGATGGTGACGACGCCCGTCGCCAGGATGTTCGAGGCGGCGAGCCCCGAAATCGTGCCGAACAGCGATGACGCGGTGATCGCGATCTTGGCCGAGCCGCCGCGATAGCGGCCCATCAGCGACAGCGCCACGTCGTTGAAGCAATCCGCCCCGCCCGACCGGCCGAGAAGCTGGCCGAAATAGACGAAGGCGAACACGATGGTGCAGGCGACGGCCAGCGCGAAGCCCAGCAGCCCGTTATTGTCGAGCGACAGATACTGGAGGAGGTCGGGAACGGCGAGTTCCCGCGTCTGGAACCGGCCAGGCACCAGGTGGCCGAACAGCGCGTAGACGATCAGCACGCCGACGATGGCGACCAGCGTGTTTCCGGCGGTGCGCCGGAGCCCCTCGATCGCCAGCACGAAGAAGATCGCCGACACGATCAGCGCATCGGTCGGCTTGTCGATCATCCGCGTGACCAGATCGGGATAGACGAATGCGACGTACCAGCCGGCCGCGAGCCCCGCCACCGCGGCCACGGCGTCGTACCACGGCAGCTTGCCGCGGCTTGTGCCGCGCTTCGCGGGGAAATGAATGTAGGTTAGGCACAGCGATGCGCCGAACATGGCGGCGAGGAACTGCTCGGTATAGAGCAGCAGCCCGGCCATCCGGTACAGATCGGCCGCCCACGCAAGCGAGGCGAGGGTCAGCCCGCCAGCGAGGATCGGCCGCAGCACCCGCACCACCGGGGAGGCCGGCGGTGCGGGCGGCGCTTCGGGCGCGGTTGCTGCGACGTCCGTAGATGTATCGGTCACGTGCGTACCGCTACATCTTCGGCCAGATGCCGATCTCCTTGTAATACTTGATGGCGCCCGGGTGGTACTTCAGGATCGAGAACTGCTTCGCCTGGTTGGCCGGATCGAACCCGAAATAGGCCGGGTGGCCGGCCGCAAGTTCCTTTTTGCTTTCATGCACGGCCTTGGCGAGCTTGTAGGCCACGTCATCGGGCAGCGCCGAGCTGGTCGACAATGTGTCGTCGAAGGCCAGGAGGTGCATGGGCTCGAGCACGCCGACCGCCGCGGGACTGGGTTTCACCTCGTTGAGATAGAAGTCGGGCCGGACCGACTTCACCGCGGCCAGCGTCTTCTCGTTGTAGGGGATCGGGATGAAGCGCAGCCCGCCGATGGCGGCGTCGACCTCGCGCACGATGGGCGCACCGACCGCAATCTGCGCGGCGTCCATCCGCCCGGCCTTGAAATCGTTCATCTCGCGGATGATCTCGGGCACCGGGTAGTGCTTGAAGTCGCGTTCGAGGTCGAGGCCGGCGGTGGCCAGCAGCGCGTCGCCCAGCGCGATCGACTGGCGGAACGCTGTCCAGCCGGACGGTAGCGTCTTGCCCTTGAGGTCGGCGAGGGTCTTGTAGGGCGAATCCTTCTTCACCACGAAGCCGATGTTGAAGGGCATCAGGTTGGCGATGGCGCGCAGGTTCTTCTGGGGCCGTCCCTTGAACGTCTCCTGGCCCTCGATCGCGACACCCGAGTTGGTGGAGTCGACCAGCATGAGCTGGGCGTCGTTCTTGTTGACGGTGCCGATCTGCGCCTCGGTCCCCTGCATCGGGGTGACGACGATCTTGAGGTCGGTCTTGTCGAGCAGCACCTTCGACATGACCGCGCTCAGGAAGTAGGTCAGGCTGCCCTGGGGCAACGAGGCGAAGGTGAGCGTCTGGGCGCGTGCGGCGCCGCTCGTGAAGGCCAGGCCCGCGGCAAGTGCCGCGACGCCCAGCAGGCGTGCAAAACGGGTCATGATTGCCTCCTCTGTCGGTTTTTGAATCTTTGGCCGGAATGCCGCGCGACTATAGCAGCCGGCCGGACACAGGCAAGGATGCGGTCGGCCGCACCCGGTGGGTCGCGTCCCAGTTTCCCGGAACTTACTGCGCGGCGGGGGCCATGGAGGCACGGCCGGCGGGGCCGGCTGCCCAGGCGCGAAGCTCGGGCATGACCCGCTCGGCGAACAGGCCGACCGACCCAAGCGTTTCCTTTGAGGTGAGGTCGCCGAAGGCGAATTGCCCGATCATGTAGTCGGCGCCGGATTCCTCCAGATAGTCGCGCAAGGTCGCCGTCACCGTCTCGGCCGTACCGGCGACCGCCCGGCGCTGCTCCGCCATCGCGTCCCAGCTTGCCGGACGGGGCAGGTTGACCCGGTGATCGTGCAGCCTGAACAGGAAATTGAAACTGTCGTGCCACACCGCGTAGGCGCGCCGCGCCGCATCCTGCGCCGCGCGATCGCTTTCGCCCACGACGATGAAGGTGGACAGCCCGATCATCGGGGTCGGCCTGCCGCCGCCCACCTCGCGCCAGGTGGCGCGGTAGCGGTCGGCCATCGCGCGCGTCTCCGCCGGCGTGTCGAGGCTGATCACGTTCATGAAGCGCCGCGCCGCGCGCTCCGCCGAATCCGGCGAGTGCATGCCGTACCACAAGGGCGGGTGCGGCCGCTGGTACGGCTCCATCGCCAGCGGCACGTTGTCGAACGAATAGAACTCGCCGTGATGGTCGATCTTGCCCGTGGCCAGCGCCTTCATCACCAGTTCGAGACCCTCGACATACATCTGCTGCGCCTCGGCCGGGTCGGGGCCGAAATAGCGCGTCTCGATCGGCGACGCGCCGCGCCCGAACCCGAGCTCGAGCCGGCCGCGGCTCATCTGGTCGAGCATGCAGATCTCCTCGACCAGCCGGATCGGGTGGTGCAAAGGCAGTGCGAACACCATCGGCCCGAACCGCAGCCGCTTCGTGCGCTGCGCCACGGCGGCGAGGTAGACCGACGGCGACGCCGCCATGCCGAGTGGCGTCGCGTGGTGCTCGGCCACATGGTAGGAGTAGAACCCGGCGCGGTCGAACGCCTCGACCACCTTCATCCGGTTCTCGAAATACGCGTCCAGCGGCTCGGCGCCTCGGTCCACGTGGTCAAAAACACCAAACTCCACCGCGCCCTCCTTACGGCCTGCGTCCGCGGGCGAGGTTAGCCCGGCCGGGTGCGCCGGTCGAGGCTGGATCGCCCCATCAGATCGCACCTTCCTCGCGTGCGGCCTTGATGTCGGCTTCGTTCAGTCCGAGCTCGGCCATGATCTGGTCGGTGTGCTCGCCGAGAAGCGGCGAGCGCTTCACGTCGGCCGGCGAATCCGACAGCTTGATCGGCATCCCGACGGTCAGGTACTTGCCTCGCTTCGGGTGGTCGACCTCGACCACCGTGCCGGTGGCGCGCAAGCTCTCTTCCTCCGCCAGCTCCTTCATCGACAGGATCGGGCCGCACGGCACGTCGAGCGGGTTGAGGATGTTCATCACCTCGAGCTTGTCGTGCTGCTTGGTCCAGTTCTCGATCTCGTCGAACATGGTGGCGAGCTTGTCGAGCCGCGCGTCGGGCGTGTTCCAGGCCGGATCGGTCAGCCAGTCCTCATGGCCGATCGCCTTGGCGAGCTTCGGGAAGGCCGCCGCCTGGGCAATGACGTAGATGTAGGCGTCGGGGTCGGTCTCGTAGCCCTTGCACTTGACGATCCAGCCCGGCTGGCCGCCGCCCGAGGCATTGCCCGCGCGCGGCACGGCCTTGCCGAACTTGCCGTGCGGGTATTGCGGGTACTCGGTGAGCGGACCCGCGTTTTCGAGGCGCTGCTGGTCGCGTAGCTTCACCCGGCAGAGGTTCAGCACCGAATCCTGCATGGCGCAGACGACGCGCTGGCCACGGCCGGATGTGTTGCGCTGGTAGAGCGCCGCGACGATGCCGAGCGCGAGGTGGAGACCCGTGCCGCTATCGCCGATCTGCGCGCCGGTGACCAACGGCACCCGATCGATCTCGCCGGTCGTGGACGCCGCGCCGCCGGTGCATTGCGCGACGTTCTCGTAGACCTTGCAGTCCTCGTAAGGGCCCGGCCCGAACCCCTTGACCGAGGCATAGATCATGCGCGGGTTGATCTCCTGGATCTTCTCCCACGGAAATCCCATGCGGTCGATCGCGCCCGGCGCAAAGTTTTCGACCATCACGTCGCATTCCTCGATCAGCCGCGTGAAGATGCGGCTGCCCGCCTTGGTCTTCGGGTTCAGCGTGATGCCGCGCTTGTTCGCGTTCAGCATCGTGAAATACAGCGAGTCGACGCCCGGCTTGTCGCGCAACTGTCCGCGGGTCGCGTCGCCCGCGCCCGGCCGCTCGACCTTGATCACGTCCGCGCCGAGCCAGGCGAGAAGCTGCGTGCAGGTTGGGCCCGACTGCACATGTGTCATATCCAGAATCTTGACGCCTGCGAGAGCTTTCATCGTTCGCTCCTCTGACTGAATGGGGATTGGCCGCCGGCTATTTCTTGGCGACGACGCTTTTCGGATTGAGGTTGCCGATCCGGCCGCTTTCGGTGCCGGCCGCCTCGTCGATCACCGCGTTGACGAGGGTGGGCTTGCCCGAGTCCATCGCCGCCCGGACGGCGCGCGCCAACTCGTCGGGCGACGTCGCGTTCACGCCGACGCCGCCGAACGCTTCCATCATCTTGTCGTAGCGTGCGCCCTTGACGAACACGGTGGTCGCCGCGTCCGCCCCGCCGGACGGGTTCACGTCGGTACCGCGATAGATGCCGTTATTGTTGAACACCACCACGCAGACCGGCAGGTCATAGCGGCAGATCGTCTCGATCTCCATGCCCGAGAAGCCGAACGCGCTGTCGCCCTCGATGGCGAGCACGGGCTTGCCGGTCACCACGGCCGCCGCGATGGCGGTGCCCATGCCGACGCCCATGATGCCCCAGGTGCCGACGTCGAGCCGCTTGCGCGGCTGGTACATGTCGATGATCGAGCGGGCGAAATCGAGCGTGTTGGCGCCCTCGTTGACGAGGATGGCGTCGGGCCGCTCCTTGACGATGGTGCGCAGCGCGCCGAGCGCGCCGTGGTAGTCCATCGGGATGTTGTTGTTCTGCAGGCGCGGCGCCATGCGGGTGACGTTCGAGTCTCGCTTCTCGTTGACCGTGCCGGTCCACTCGGCCGGCGGCTTCGCCCACTTGTCGCCCATACCGGCGACGAGGGCCGTGACGCACGAGCCGATATCGCCGACCACGGGCGCCGCGATCTCGACGTTCGAATCCATCTCGCGCGGCTCGATGTCGACCTGGATGAACTTCTTCGGCGCCTTGCCCCAGCTCTTGCCCTTGCCGTGCGACAGCAGCCAGTTGAGCCGCGCGCCGATCAGCATCACCACGTCGGAGTCCTGCAGCACCAGCGAACGCGCCGCACCCGCGCATTGCGGATGGGTGTCGGGCAGCAGCCCCTTCGCCATCGACATCGGCAGGAACGGGATGCCGCTCTTCTCGACCAGCGTGCGGATTGCATCGTCGGCCTGCGCGTAGGCGGCGCCCTTGCCGAGAATGATGAGGGGTCGCTTGGCCCCCTTCAGCACTTCGAGCGCGCGGGCGACCGCATCCGGCGCGGGGATCTGGCGCGGCGCGGGATCGATCACCTTGACCAGCGACTTCGCCCCCGCATCCGCGTCCATCGTCTGGCCGAGCAACTTCGCCGGCAGGTCGAGATAGACGCCGCCGGGCCGGCCCGACACGGCGGCGCGGATGGCGCGCGCGATCCCGATGCCGATATCGGCCGCGTGCAGCACGCGGTAGGCGGCCTTGCATAGCGGCTTGGCGATGGCGAGCTGATCCATCTCCTCGTAATCGCCCTGCTGAAGATCGACGATCTCGCGCTCGGACGAGCCGGAGATCAGGATCATCGGAAAGCAGTTCGTCGTCGCATGGGCGAGCGCGGTGAGCCCGTTGAGGAAGCCGGGCGCCGAGACGGTGAGGCAGATTCCCGGCTTCTGCGTGAGGTAGCCGGCAATAGCGGCCGCATACCCCGCGTTCTGCTCATGCCGGAACGACAGGACGCGAAGGCCGGCAGCCTGGGCGAACCGGCCCAGGTCGGTGATCGGGATGCCCGGCACGCCATAGATCGTCGTGATGTCGTTGAGCTTGAGGGCGTCAATGACCAGGTGGAACCCGTCGGTCAATTCTCCGGCGTCCTGGGCGTTGTCCGCGCGCACTTCGGTTGCCATGGCGGTCTCCCCTTGCGTCCCTAGTCCAGATAATCGACGTGCTTTTCGACGTGCGCCGCGAGGCCCATCGTGTGCTCGCGCGCCAGCCGCTCGGCGAGGTCGGCGTCGCGCCGCTCCAGCGCCTCGATGATGTTCATGTGGTCGATGATCGACCGGCTGGCGCGGTCCTGCTCGCCGATCGTGCGCTTGCGGATCGAGCGCATGTGCACGAACAGGTTCGCCGCCGTCTCGACCAGCAGGTCGCAATGGCTCATCGCCAGCAGCGCCTGATGGAAGCGGATGTTGGTCTCGGAATACTCATCGATGCGCGCCGCCGGGCGGTCGTTCACGAAGGTCGCGAACATATGGCGCAAGGTGGCGATCTCGGCGTCGGTGGCGCGCTCGGTGGCGAGCCTGGCGGCCATGCTCTCCAGCGCGGCCCACAGCGTGATCATCTCCAATATCTCGCGCTTGGTCTTGCGCACCACGAACACGCCGCGGCGCGGCTGCGTGCGGACGAACCCCTCCTGCTCGAGCCGGGCCAGCGCCTCGCGTACCGGCGTACGCGATACACCGAGCTCGAGCGATAGCTGGCGCTCGTCGAGCCGGATCGGTTCCGCCGAATCATAGAGGTCGATGCCGGTGATGCTGCGCTTCAGCGACTCGTAGATGCGGTCGCGCAGCGCGGGGTTGGCTTCGAGCGGCTGGAGATCGAGCCGGGCGGCCGCCATCGTTTCCTCCGTGCCGGATCATCCGTCCGGCTACTGGTATACAGTATGCCAGCAATTTCTCGTCCGCAAGCCGATTGACAGGGCGTCGGTGGGCTATATATAACCATTAAGCTCTATAACTTATTGGTTATATAATGACACCGGACAGCCTCAGCGCCACCTTCGCCGCCCTTGCCGATCCCACGCGCCGGGCCATCCTGGCGCGGCTGGCCGAGGGCGAGGCGTCGGTGGGCGCGCTGGCGGCGCCGTTCGAGATGAGCGGGCCAGCGGTCTCCAAGCACCTCAAGGTGCTGGAGCGGGCCGGGCTGATCGCGCGCTCGCGCCGGGCACAGACGCGCCCCTGCAAGATCGCACCCGAAGGGCTGAAGGCCGTGGATGATTGGCTCCAGGCCTATCGGCGCATGTGGGAGGACCGTCTCGACCGGCTGGACGACTACCTCAAGGAGCTTCAGGGAAAGGAACGCGGACATGGCCCCGACGAATGAGTCCGAGGCGGCACGCTCGATCGTCATCACCCGGCTGATCGACGCCCCGCGCGAGCTGGTCTTCGAGGCTTGGACCACGCCCGAGCACTACGCGCGCTGGTGGGGTCCGAACGGCTTCACCATCACCACGCAGGATTTCGAGTTCCGCGAGGGCGGAGTGTGGCGCTTCGTCATGCACGGGCCGGACGGGCGCGACTACCCGAACCTGGTCGTCTGGGAGGAGATCGTGCGGCCCGAGCGGATCGTCCACAGCCACGGCAACGAGGACGCGGCGGAGCCGATCCGGTTCCGGTCCACGGCGACGTTCGAGGAGGTCGGTGGAAAGACCCGGCTGACCATGACCTCGGTGTTCCCGAGCGCGGCGGAGCGCGACCGCGTGGAGCGGGAACATCACGCGGTCGAGGGCGGCAACCAGACGGTCGGGCGCCTTGTCGACTACGTGGCCGAAGTTTCCGGCGTGCCCGGCGCGCAGGCGAAAGGCACGTTCTCGCGCCATTACGACGCACCGCGCGCGCGGGTCTTCGCGGCCTGGACGGATCCGAAGCATCTCGCCCAATGGTGGGGCCCGCACGGCTTCACCAACCCGGTCTGCGAATTCGACGCGCGGGCCGGCGGCGCGATCCGCATCGACATGACGGGCCCGGACGGCACTGTCTACCCGATGACCGGCACGGTGGAGGAGGTGTCGGCACCCGACCGGCTGGTCTTTAACGCGGTGGCGCGCGAGCGCGACGGACGGCCAATGCTCGCCTCGCGCACCGTCGTCACGCTCGCCGACGACAAGGGCGGCACGAAAGTCACCGTCGACGCCCATGCCTACGCGATCGTGCCCGCCGCCTACCCGTATCTGAAGGGCATGAACGAGGGCTGGACCCAGACGCTGGAGCGGCTGGGCACCTTCCTGGCCAAATGATCCCGCCGTCGATTCAGGCCGCGGCGTTCCGCCACTCGTAACGGAAGACCGGCACGGCGTCGGCGAAGCCCTTCAGCCGCCGCTCGCCCAGCGCGACGAAGCGTGCCGCGTCCTCGCCGCTGAGTTCGCGCACGAGTCCGGACACGACCACCCCGTCGGCTTCGGCTTCGCTGCACAGGCGGAAGGCGAGCTGCACCGTCTGGCCGAACAGGTCGTTATGGTTGGCCACAGGCTCGCCGGCATGGATGCCGATCCGGACGCTGAGGCTTTCGGACGCCGCCATGTTGTAGGTGGCGAAATGCCGCTGGATGTCGGCCGCGCCGCGCACCGCGCTCGCCACCCTGTCGAACGCCGCCATGATGCCGTCGCCGGTGTGCTTCACCTCGCGACCGCCCTGGGCGGCGAGCCCGCGGCGCACCAGCGCGTCGTGGACCCGCACCATCTCAAGCGCGCCGGCATCGCCGAGGCGGGTCGTCATCTCCGTAGAGCCGACGATGTCGGTGAACATGACGGCACGCAGCCCCGGCTCGTCGAGGGCGCGTCCGGCGCCGGCGGCGCGGGGATCGCCGATGCGCCCGAGGAACGCCTCGACCGCGGCGAGGTCGACCGACACGATTTCGGTCGGGATCTCGCCATGCGCCTCGTGGTGCACCTGGCGCGCCGTCTCGGCGTCGGGTGCATCCACCAGGCAAAACGCCGTACCGCGCCCATGGTCGAACCAGTAGGTCAGGTACCGAACGCCGTACTTGGTCTGCACGTCGAGATCGCGGCGATGCGCCGCCGCGATCTCTTCGGCGGAAACGTCCGCCATCTCGTGGCGATCCATGAAGATCGGCATGTCGGTTACTCCCGGGCGGGACGGATGTTGCGGTTAATCCGGAACAGGTTGTCGGGATCGTACTTTTCCTTGATCGACGCGAGCCGCCTTGCGTTGCCCTGATAGGCGCCGGCAAGCCGGTCGTCGTCCTCCGGCATGAAGTTGACGTAGACCCCGCCGGTCGCGAACGGCGCGCTGGCATCGAACAACGACCGCGCCCAGCCGATGCAGCGCGCATCGTCGGACGCTTCGCGCCAGCGGGTGTGGACGTTCATCACGAACGCCACGTCACGATGCGGGTAGGCGGTCGCGTCCGCCGGCACGCGATTGACCGCACCGCCGAGCTGGGCGATGAACAGCTCGCATTCCGGCGACGGCAAATGCGCGGCCTGGTCGACGAGCAGGTCAATCAGCGCGTCGTCGAGGCCGGTGAAGGAATGCGACTTCCAGTAGTTGCGCGCCCCCGCGGTCAGCAGCGGGTCGAACGCCGCCTGCCAGCCCACGAACGGGTGCGGCCCGATCACGTCGGCAATCGGCGTGCCAAGGGCGCGGAGCGGCGCGAGCGCCGCCTCTGCCGCCTCCATCGGCCCGGCATAGCACGCGGCGAAGGCGATGATGCCCGTCCCGTGCACCGCGGCCGGCAGGAAAGGCAGCGGCGGCGCCGCGCGCATCACCACCCAGCAGGTCAGCTCGGCCGGCGCCTCGGCCATCAGCGCCCGATAGCGCCGCAACAGGCCCGGCGCCTCGTCCAGCCTGTGGACGATCAGCCCGGAGATCACCTCCGGCCCGAGCGCGTGCAGGCGGAACTCGAACGAGGTGACGATGCCGAAATTGCCGCCGCCGCCGCGGATCGCCCAGAACAGGTCCGGATTCTCGTCGGCGCTCGCCCGGACCAGCCTTCCGTCGGCCGTCACCACGTCGGCGGACAGGAGATTGTCCGCGGTCAGCCCGTACTTGCGGCTGATCCAGCCGAACCCGCCGCCGAGCGTGAGGCCGGCGATACCGGTGGTCGAGTTGATGCCGGTCGGCGTCACCAGCCCGAAAGCCTGCGCCTCGCGGTCGAACTCGCCCAGCGTGACGCCGGGCTCCACCCGGGCGGTCCTGGCGAATGGATCGATCCGGACAGACTTCATCGGCGTCAGGTCGATCATCACGCCACCATCACATACCGCGCTGCCGGCAATGTTGTGGCCGCCGCCGCGAACGGCGAGCACCGCCCCCGCCTCGCGCGCGAAATCGATGGCCGCGCGCACGTCAGCCGCCCCGACGCACCGCACGATCAGGCCGGGGCGCCGGTCGATCATGGAATTCCATATCGAGCGGGCCGCGTCGTACCCGTCATCGCCGTCGACGAGAACGGCGCCGCGCACCCGCCCTTTCAACGTCGCGATCGCCTGTTCGGACAGGCCGGCGGTGCCGCCGGAGAGCTTTGCCAAGCTGAGACTGGCCATTGGAACCTCCCTTTCAAGGTTGATGGCCATGATCTGGGGAATGGGCCCGGCGGCTCAACTTCACAATCTGAATCGGACGATGAGCTTCCGATCGTGTAGATTTCTGCGGTCAATGGGAGGTCGAGATGGCAAGCCACGCCGGTTACAGCCAGTTCTGTCCTGTCGCAATGGCCTCGGAAATCCTGTGTTCCCGCTGGACCGTCCTGGTGCTGCGGGAGATGCTGTGCGGCTCGACACGGTTCAACGAGCTGCGCAAGGGCGTGCCGCGCATGTCGCCCGCGCTGCTGTCCCAGCGCCTGCGCGAGCTGGAGGCGGCGGGCATCGTGCGCCGAGAACCCGGCCATAGCGGGGGCGCCGAATACCGCCTGACCCGCGCCGGCGAGGAGCTGCGCGAGATCGTGGAGACCATGGGATTCTGGGGCCAGCGCTGGGTCGACGCGGAGATCAGCCTCAGGAATTTGGATGCGTCGCTGCTGATGTGGGACATGCGGCGCCACATCGATCCCACGCCAATGCCGCCGAAGCGCGCGGTGATTCAGTTTCTGTATCCCGAACAGGCGGCGCGCAACCGCCGCTGGTGGCTGATCGTCGCGCCGGGCGAGGTCGATCTTTGCTGGAGCGATCCGGGCCACGACGTCGACCTGTTCGTCCAGACCGACCTGCGCACCATGACGCAGATCTGGATGGGGTTGACCACCGTCGCGGCCGAGGAGTTGGCCGGCCGGCTGATGCTGACGGGCGAGTCCGCCCTGAAGCGGGCGATGCCGTCCTGGCTGGGGCTCAGCCCGTTCGCCCGCCAGCCGAAGAACCGGGGGGCCAATATCGCGCTGCGCGTCGCCTGAGGGCGGCGGGAATCGTCCCCGCGGCGGCGGCTGCACAACCGTGCGCGGGAGGGCTACACTCTCCGTTCGTCCAGGGTCCGGCACGATAAGCTGGCCGTTCGAAGGGGGAGGAAGATGAAGCGCGCAGAGATCGTTGCCGCCGCCGTGCTGGCACTATTCTCCGCCTATGCGGCGGTCAAAAGCACCGAGCTGCCGATCGACTGGGTCCGCGGCCGCGGCCCGGGCGGAGGCATGTTCCCATTCTATCTGTCGCTGATCATGCTGGCGAGCTGCCTGGTGATCATCGGCCGCGCGGTGGCCGGACGCATCCCCGCCGCCTGGGTGGGCGCGCCCTACTTCGCGCGCGTCGAGTTCAAGCATGCGGCGATGCACGCAGGCTCGCTGGTGGCCGCCCTCGCCTCGATCTACGTGATCGGCACGTACGGCGCGATCGTACTTTTGCTGGTGGCGCACATGCGCTTCCTCGGCCGGCGCAAGCACCGCTGGGGCGCGGTGATCGCCATGTCGGTGGCGACGCCCGTGGTGATCTTCCTGTTCTTCGAGATACTGATGCAGCAGATCCTGCCCAAGGGCTATACCGATCCGCTGTTCTACCCGGTCTTCGCCTTCTTCAACACACCCGCCGCGTGAGGCCGCAAGATGGACGTCATCCTGCAGTCGCTGGGTCACGGGTTCCTGGTTTCTCTCGCGCCCGGCAACCTCGCGGCCATCGCGGCTGGATGCGCGCTGGGCCTGTTCATCGGGGCGATGCCGGGGCTGGGGTCGGTCAACGGCGTGGCAATCCTGTTGCCGGTGACCTTCCTGCTGCCGCCGACCACGGCGATCATCTTCCTCGGCGCGATCTATTACGGCGCCATGTTCGGCGGCTCGATCTCCTCGATCCTGCTCGGCATTCCGGGCGCGTCGACCGCCGTCGCCACCACTTTCGACGGGCGGCCGATGGCGACGCAGGGGCGCGCGGTGCAGGCGCTGATGGTGTCGGCCGGCGCGTCGTTCTATGGCGGCACGGTGTCGGTGATCCTGTTCACCCTCATCGCGCCGCCGCTCGCCGACTTCGCCCTGCGCTTCGGGCCGGCCGAGAACTTCATGCTGATGATGCTGGCCTTCGCCACCTTCATCGGGCTGGGCGGCGACGACATCTGGAAGACGATCTTCTCGATCGCGCTGGGGCTGCTGCTCTCGACCGTCGGGCTCGACGAGATCTCCGGCCAGCCGCGGCTGATCTTCGGCGACCTGCCCGGCTTCTATCACGGCATCAACTTCCTCGTGCTGGCGATCGGGCTCTACGGCATCGGCGAGATGCTGTGGACCATCCAGCTTTCCGGCGGCGACGTCTCGATGATCAAGCCGGTATTCAACCGCGAGACCTATCGCGACGGGCTCAAATGCCTGCGCCGGGGCTTCGCCAGCATGAACATGGGCGCGATCCTGGGCTACGTCGTCGGCATCCTGCCGGCGGCCGGCGCCACGCCGGGCTCTCTGATGGCGTACGGCATGGCCAAGTCGCTGTCGCGCCGCCCGGCGGCGTTCGGCAAGGGCGAGCCGAACGGCGTCGCCGCGCCGGAATCGGCCAACAACGCCGCCTCGACCGGCTCCATGCTGCCGATGCTGACGCTGGGCATTCCCGGCTCGCCCACCACCGCGGTGCTGCTCGGCGGAATGTTCATCTGGGGGCTGACGCCGGGCCCGATGCTGTTCCAGAACGAGCCGGACTTCGCCTGGGGACTGATCTCGAGCCTCTATCTGTCCAACATCGCGGCCGCCGCGCTGATGGTGCTGACCATCCCGCTGTTCATCGCCGTCCTGCGCCTGCCCTTCTCGGTGCTGGCGCCAACCATCTACATATTGTGCATCGTCGGCGGGTACGCGCCGACCAACACGCTGCACGACGTGTGGCTGATGGTGCTGTTCGGGATCGGCGGGTATCTGTTGCGCAAGCTCGACTACCCGATGGCGCCGGCCGCGCTCGCCATCGTGCTCGGGCCGCTGACCGAACGCAATTTCCGCCAGGCGCTGATCGGCTCGCACGGCGACGTCGGCATCTTCGCCTCGTCGACGATTTCGATCGTGCTGCTCGCTTGCACCGTGGCGCTGCTGGTGCTGCCGCTGCTCAAGGGTCTGCTGTCGCGCAAGCCGGAGGCGCCCGCGGGGGCGTGAGGAACGCCAAGACTGTCACCCCGGACGGCGCGCAGCGGCCCCGAACCTGATGCAGGGGCCGGGGCCCATCTTCAACCATCATGCTGTCGAGGGATCGGTCCCGGGCGCAGCGCAGCACATCGTGCCGCGCTGCAGACCCGGGATGACAATCGAGGATGAACACGCCTAGCTGTTGAAGTTGGTCCACAGCGACATGAGCTGCTTGTGCAGCTCGTAGCGCTTGCCGATATAGTCGTGCAGGTCCGCGCCTTCGATGTCGGTGCCGACCAGCGCGTTCTTCTTCAGGTAGGATTTCCATTCGGGCGTCGCCGCCACCTGCTGGAACAGCTTCATGTAGAACGCCTGGGCGTCCTTCGACATGCCGGGCGGGCCGACGACCTGGCGGTCCATGTAATAGACGAGGTCCTTTCCCAGCTGCTTGAAGGTGGGCGCCGGGAAGCCCGCCATGCGGTCGTCGGTGAAGGCCGCGATGGGGTGCGACTTCTTGGCCTGGAAGAAGCCGAGCTGCTCGGAAGGGTTGTTCACCGTGGAATTGATGTGGTGGCCGACGAGCTGGGCCGCGACCGTTCCGCCGCCCTTGTAGGGCACGTAGGTCATCTTGAGGCCATAGGCCTTGGCCAGCATGGCGGTGACCAGCGAATCCTCCTGGCCCGAGCCGGTGCCGCCCATCTTCCAGTTGCCGCCCTTGGCCTTCACCGCCTTCGCGTAGTCGTCGATCGTCTTGATCTTCGGGTCGGCGACCCACAGCAGGAACGTGTCCTTCGCCATCAGCCGGATCGGCGTCATGGTGTTCGGATCGACGTCCAGCCCCTTCACGATGATCGGCGTGGTGTAGAGGCTGTCGAGCGTGACCAGGATGTCGTACTCGCTGCCCTGGTGGTCCTTCATGTAGCGCAGCGCCTCGGCGCCGGACCCGCCACCCTTGTTGATCGGGATCAGCGGCTCCGGGCTCAGCTTGTGCTTCTGCACGATGCCCTGCCACAGCCGGGCGAGCTTGTCGGCGCCGCCGCCCTTGCCGGCCATGATGATGACGTTGATCGGCTTCTGCGGCTTCCACTCCGCCGCCGCGGAACCCGGAGAGAACGCACCGACGCCGAACGCGCACGCAGCGGCCACGGCCGTCGCGACCAGTCGAGCCCGAATGTTCATTTTCTCCTCCCGTTGGGGCCGGCGCCCGCCACGACGACGGGCGTGCAGCGCCGCTCCGCATTCTTTCGGCGCGGGAACGACGACGATATGTTATGGAGACTCTTCAACGAAGTACAGCATCGCGGGCGCCGCGCCGCCGCCGCCCCTTGCGGGCCGGCCGCCGCTCTTATATGACCGGCCCGCCAGCACATCATTCGGGCGGTTCGGGAGGTGCCATGTCTGACGGGCGCGCCAAGGTCGAGCGTCACATCCATCCCGGCCGGGGCGGACGCGCCCAGCCCTTCAGCCGCGGCCGGCGGGTGGATCCCGATGCGCTCGATCGCGTGCGCGCGCTGCTCGGCGACGGTGCCCTGCGCCGCGACCTGCTGATCGAGTATTTGCACCGGATCCAGGACCAGTACGGCCACCTGTCGGCCGCGCACCTTGCCGCACTGGCGCACGCGATGGGGCTGGCCCTGACCGAGGTGTACGAGGTCGCGACGTTCTACGCCCATTTCGACGTGGTCGACGACGGCGCCGTCGCCCCGCCGGAAATCACCGTACGCGTCTGCGACAGCGTGAGCTGCGCGCTGATGGGCGCCGAGACGCTGATGACGGCGCTCGCCGCCGGGCTCGGCAGTACCGTGCGGGTCCTGCGCGCACCGTGCATGGGTGGGTGCGACAAAGCGCCCGTCGCCGCGGTGGCGCACAACCAGATCGCCCATGCGACCGCGGAGAGCGTGGCCGAGGCGGTGGCGGCGAAGCGCACCCACCCAACCCTGCCGGCCTATACCGGCTTCGACGCCTACGTGACGGCGGGCGGGTATGCACTGCTGCGCGACTGCCTGGCCGGGCGGAAGACGCCCGACGACATCATCAAGGTGCTGGACGATGCCGGGCTGCGCGGGCTCGGCGGCGCCGGTTTCCCGTCCGGGCGCAAGTGGCGGATCGTGCGCGACATGCCCGAGCCCAAGCTGTTCGCCATCAACGGCGACGAAGGCGAGCCCGGCACGTTCAAGGATCGCTGGTTCCTGGAGACCGACCCGCACCGCTTCCTCGAAGGCATGCTGATCGCCGCCTGGGCGGTGGGCGTGGCCGATATCTACGTCTATATCCGCGACGAATACCCGGCCGCGCGCGAGATCGTGGCGAAGGAGATCGCCGCCCTTGAGAACGCCGGACTTCTCGCCAAGGGACGCGTGCAGCTGCGCCGCGGGGCGGGCGCCTATATCTGCGGCGAAGAATCCGCGATGCTGGAATTGATCGAGGGCAAGCGCGGCCTGCCGCGTCACAAGCCGCCCTTTCCGGCCGAGGTGGGGCTGTTCGGCCGCCCGACGCTCTGCCACAACATCGAGACGCTGTGGTGGGTGCGCGACCTGGTCGAGAAGGGCGCGGACTGGTTCGCCGGCCAGGGCCGCAACGGACGCAAGGGGCTGCGCAGCTTTTCGGTGTCCGGCCGCGTCAAGTCGCCGGGGGTGAAGATCGCCCCGGCCGGCATCGGCGTGCGAGATCTGATCGACGAGTTCTGCGGCGGCATGGCGGACGGGCACAGCTTCAAGGGCTACCTGCCAGGCGGTGCGTCGGGCGGAATCCTGCCGGCGTCGCTTGCCGACCTGCCGCTCGATTTCGGCACGCTGGAGGCGCACGGCGCGCTGATCGGCTCGGCGGCGGTGGTGGTCCTGTCCGACCGGGATTCCGCGGCCGATGTGGCGCTCAACCTGCTCCGCTTCTTCGAGGACGAAAGCTGCGGCCAGTGCACGCCCTGCCGCGCTGGCTGCGAGAAGGCGGTGAAGCTGATGGAGCGCGACAATTGGGACCGGCCCCTGCTGGAAGAGCTGTCGCGTACCATGGTCGACGCCTCGATCTGCGGCCTCGGCCAGGCCGCGCCCAACGGGCTTCTTTCGGTGTTCCGCCACTTTCCGGACGACATCAAGGGTAGGTCGCGCTAGACAGGTTCCATGCCACCCGCGCCGCTGCCGCTCGCACCCGACGACAAGACCCGCTACTTCATCGTGTGCACGGGCCGCAGCGGCTCGTCGCTCCTGGCGGCGGTCCTGGCCGATGCGGGCGCGCAGTTCGACATGCAAATCCCCGAGGACTGGGACCCCGCGGACGGCGAGCTGGAGCACAGACTGGTCGAGGAGTGCAGCCGCCTGTTCCGCCGGGCGAGCTACATCCAGGGCGGCAAGCGCTACTTCCTGCTCTACAAGTACATGATCGATTTCTACCGCAGCCAGGGCAAGAAGCGCCTCCGTGCGGCGCTGGCGCGGGCGCGCTACGTCAAGGCGCTCAACGCCGACCTATGGATGTCGAACGTGGTCAAGCTGGGCTACCGGCCGCGCATCATCGTGAACTATCGCGACTTCGCCGCCAACGCGCGCAGCTACTACCTGATGACCGGCATGCGCCTGCCCGAATTCGCCACCTACTATCGCCGGATCAACGGCAACGCGCTGCTGATGCTCAACGTGTTCGGCGGCTGCGCGATCGAGAGCGACGAGCTGACCGACCTCGGCGAGACCGCGTGGGCGGATGCGCTGGCCCAGGCGACCGGGCTCGACCGCGAGGCCCTGCTCGCCAGCCGCGCCCGGCGCGTCAAGCCGCGCGCGATGGACGGAAGCGACAATGCGCCGGTGGTGCCGCTTCACGACGCGGCGTGCGAGCAGGTTTGCAGCGACCTGCGCAGCCTGAAGGGCATCCACTTCCCGCCGAGCGGCCAGATGCGCCGCCAGCTGGGCGAAAATTCGCCCACCCCCGCGTAGAAGCCACATGCCCGCGAATGACATACCGGTCCTGATCGTCGGCGCCGGCCCGGTGGGGCTGACGCTGGCCGCCGATCTCGGCCGCCGCGGCATCGAATGCGCCGTCGTGGAAAGCCACGACGACGTGAAGCACCACCCGCGCGCCATGGGAATCGGTCCCCGCACGATGGAGCATTTCCGCATGTGGGGGCTCGACGAGCGCGTCTACGACGTCTCGCTGCCCTTGGACGAGCCCGGCGATATCGTCTATGTCACGCGCATCTGCGGCCACGTGCTGGCGCGCTTCCCCTCGCCCTCGATGGCCGAGATCAAGGCGCGCACGCCCGAAGTAGTGGCCCGCGTCCCGCCCCTCGCCCACTCGCCCTACTACCGCACCTGGTGCGCCCAGCACGCGCTGGAGCCGGTGCTGCGCGACTATGCGAAAAGCCTGCCCGCCGTGACGCTGCGCTTCGCGACGACGCTGGAGCGGCTGGAGCAGGACGCGGACGGGGTGACGGCGACCATCGCGCAGGACGGACGGCAGGAGACGATCCGTGCCCGCTACCTCGTCGGTTGCGACGGGGCGCGTAGCGACGTGCGCCATGCGCTGGGCATCAAGATGTCCGGCCGCGGCGTACTGGGCGAGGTATGGGGCACCTGGTTGCGCGCGCCGACCTTGTGGACGGAGCGGACGATCCGGCCCGGCGTGATGTACTGGACCCACGCGCCCGGCTGCGCGTCGGTGGTCTATTCGATCAATGCGCGCGACGAATGGTGGATGAATACATACTTCCGCGCCGACGAGCCCTTCGCGCCGATCGATGCCGCCGCGCGGTTCCGCGCCGCCGTGGGGCGCGACGTGCCCGTCGAGGTGCTGTCCTCGCAGACCTACAAGGCGTTCCAGCTTGTCGCCGAGCGGTTCGGCGATGGGCGCGTGCTGATGGCCGGCGACGCGGTGCATTTGTTCGTGCCGCCGGGCGGACTCGGCATGAACACGGGCATCCAGGACGCATTCAATTTGGGCTGGAAGCTCGCCGCCGCGCTCGAAGGATGGGCCGGTGACCGCCTGCTCGCCAGCTACGAGGCCGAGCGCCGCCCGGTCGCCGAGCGCAACACCAACCGCGCGGGCGATTCCTACCTCAATGCGCGCGAGGCCTTCATGGTCGATCCGCGCATCGACGATGACGGCCCCGAGGGCGATGCGGTGCGCGCGGAGTGGGCGCCGAAGGTGCGCGACGCCGGCCTGCATCAGCATTCCATCGCCGGCGCCCAGCTCGATCCCGCCTATGCCGGCTCGCCCGTCTGCGCGGCGGAGGACGAGTCAGAGGCCGGGCAGGACCGACTGTCCTACACGCCCGTGGCCGGGCCGGGCCATCGCACGCCGCACGCCTGGCTGGCCGACGGGCGCTCGACGCTCGACCTGGTCGACCCCGAACGGTTCGTGCTGCTGACGTTCGGCCAAGCGGATGCGGCGCCGATCGTCGAGGCCGCACGCGACCGCCGCGTACCGCTCAAGATTGTCGCGGTCGCCGCCGCGGCCGCCGCCGCGCTCTACCAGCGGAAACAGGTCCTGGTCCGGCCCGACGGCATTGTCGCCTGGCGCGGCGATGCCCCGCCAGCCGATCCGGCCGCCCTGATCGACCGGGTCAGGGGGGCTTAACGGTCGCGGAACAGGGGAGGTGCACCGGCGTTTTTCCGGTGGAGGTGCCTATGATCCGCAAGCTGAAATCGGGTCAGTACCGGCTCTATTCGCGCAAGAAGGACCCGCGTACCGGCAAGCGCCGCAACCTGGGCACGTTCGACACCAAGGCGGCGGCCGAGAAGCACGAGCGCGAGGTGCAGTACTTCAAGCGGCACGGCTGATGGCGAAGAAGCCCGCTCCGAAGGGCCGGGCGTCCGACGGCAAATACTGGTCGGGCCGGGTGACGCGCGAATCCGACGCGCTCGACCTCGAGCGGGACGTGTTCGCGCTGAAGGACCCCAAGAAGATCGCGCGGTCCCTCAAGCGTTCGGCGGAGGCGAGTGACCGACGGAAGTCCGAGCCCTACCGGTCGGCCATGTCGATGCTGACGTTCTATATCAACCGGGCGGGCAAGAACCTGCCGAAGGGCCAGAAGAAGGTCCTCGAGGACGCCAAGGACGAGCTTCGCAAGGCATTCGGTCGCGCCTGACGCGGTGTTCCGCCCCTTCGCATTCCCGGCGGCGCTGGGCTAGACTGCGCCCTGTGCCGGTAGGGAGCGATCATGGACGGTAGCGCAGCGTCGAAGCCCATCAGCTTCACCCTGAACGGCGAAATGGTGGAGGCCCTGCCGGGCGAAACGATCTGGCAGGTAGCCAGCCGCCGCGGCATCGAAATCCCCCATCTGTGCTATGCGCCCGAGCCGGGCTACCGGCCGGACGGCAACTGCCGCGCCTGCATGGTGGAGATCAAGGGCGAGCGCGTGCTCGCCGCCTCGTGCATCCGCAAGCCCGCTGAGGGCATGGAGGTGAACTCCGCGAGCGAGCGCGCCACCAAGGCGCGCGAGATGGTGTTCGAGCTGCTGGTCGCCGACCAGCCGCCGCGCCCGCAGACCCATGACGCCGACTCGAAGTTCTGGCGCTGGGCCGACAAGGTTGGGGTTGCGACTTCGCGCTTTCCCGCGAGGCGCACGCCCGATCCCGACATGAGCCATCCGGCGATGGCGGTGAACCTGGACGCCTGCATCAACTGCACGCTGTGCGTACGGGCCTGCCGCGAGGTGCAGGTGAACGACGTGATCGGCATGGCCTATCGCGGCGCAGGCGCCAAGATCGTGTTCGATTTCGACGACCCGATGGGCAAGTCGACCTGCGTCGCCTGCGGCGAATGCGTGCAGGCCTGCCCGACCGGTGCGCTGCTGCCGGCCACCACGTTCCGCGCCGGCACGACGCAGGAACTACCCGACAAGTCGGTGGACTCCGTATGCCCCTATTGCGGCGTCGGCTGCCAGCTCACCTTCCACGTGAAGGACGACAAGCTGCTGTCGGTCACCGGCCGCGACGGGCCGGCCAACCGCAACCGGCTGTGCGTCAAGGGCCGGTTCGGGTTCGACTACATCCACCACCCGCACCGCCTGACCCGGCCGCTGATCCGCAAGGCGGGCGTGGCGAAGGACGCGCACGGCGACGTCGACCCCGCCAACCCGTGGACCCATTTCCGCGAGGCGACGTGGGACGAGGCGCTCGAACGCGCCGGCGCCGGCCTGAAACGCATCCGCGACGCCCACGGCGGCAAGGGGCTCGCCGGGTTCGGCTCGGCCAAGGGCTCGAACGAGGAGGCGTACCTGTTCCAGAAGCTGGTGCGCGCCGGCTTCGGCACCAACAACGTCGATCACTGCACCCGGCTCTGCCACGCCTCGTCGGTCGCGGCGCTGATCGAAGGCATCAGTTCGTCGGCCGTCACCGCGCCGTTCTACGAGGCGCTGAATTCCGACGTGATCATCGTGATCGGCGCGAACCCGGCCTCCAACCATCCGGTCGCCGCCACCTTCTTCAAGAACGCGGTGAAGAACGGCGCGACCCTGATCGTGATGGACCCGCGCGGCCAGGCGTTGACGCGCCACGCGACCCACATGATCCAGTTCAAGTCGGGCGCCGACGTCGCGCTGCTGAACGCGATGATGCACACCATCGTCGAGGAGCGGCTCTACGACGAGCAGTACATCAAGGGCTACACCGAGGGGTTCGACGCGCTGAAGGCCGGGCTTTCCGGCTTCTCGCCCGAGGCGATGGAGAAAGTCTGCGGCATCGACGCCGACACGATCCGCCGCATCGCCCGCATCTACGCCCGGGCCGAGCGCGCGATGATCTTCTGGGGCATGGGGATCAGCCAGCACATCCACGGCACCGACAATGCGCGCTGCCTGATCGCGCTCGCCATGATGTGCGGCCAGGTCGGGCGCCCCGGCACGGGGCTGCACCCGCTGCGCGGCCAGAACAACGTGCAGGGCGCGTCCGACGTCGGGCTGATCCCGATGTTCTACCCGGACTACACGCCGGTCGGCGATCCGGACGCCAAGGCCCGGTTCGAGAAGCTCTGGCGCGCGAAAAACCTCGACCCCGTCAAGGGGCTGACCGTCGTCGAGATCATGGACGCCATCCATGCCGGCACCGTCCGCGGCATGTACATCATGGGCGAGAACCCGGCCATGTCGGACCCGGACGCCGGTCACGCGCGCGAGGCGCTCGCCAAGCTCGAGCACCTGGTCGTGCAGGACCTGTTCCTGACCGAGACGGCCTTCCACGCCGACGTGGTGCTGCCCGCCTCGTCCTGGCCGGAGAAGTGGGGCACGGTCACCAACACCAACCGCCAGGTCCAGCTCGGCCGGCCGGCCCTGCCCTTGCCGGGCGAGGCGCGCCAGGACCTCTGGATCATCCAGGAGATCGCGCGGCGCATCGGGCTCGACTGGCATTACGACCACCCGAAGGACGTGTTCGCCGAAATGCGCGAATGCATGGCCTCGATCAAGGGCATCTCGTGGCAGCGGCTGGAGCGTGAATACTCGGTCACCTACCCAGCCGCGCTCGAGGACCAGCCGGGCATCGAGGTGCTGTTCGGCGACGGCTACCCGACGCCGAACGGGCGCGGCAAGTTCGTGCCCGCCCGGATCGTCCCGCCCGACGAGCTGCCGGACGAGAGCTACCCGCTGATCCTGACCACCGGCCGCGTCTTGGAGCACTGGCACACCGGCGCCATGACGCGCCGCGCTGCGGTGCTTGACGCGATCGAGCCGGAAGCGATGTGCCACGTCTCGCCGCGCGAGCTGAAGAAGCACGGACTGCGGGCCGGCGACATGGTGCGCGTGGCGACGCGGCGCGGGATGCTCGAGCTCAAGGCGCGCGCCGACACGGACGTGCCGGACGGCGTGGTCTTCATCCCGTTCTGCTACGCCGAGGCGGCGGCGAACATCCTGACCAACCCGGCGCTCGACCCGTTCGGCAAGATCCCCGAATTCAAGTTCTGCGCCGCGCGTATCGAGCCCGCAGCAGCCGTTGCGGCGGAATAGGGAGGCACGTATGGCGACCAAGCTCGATAAGGACTCGACGGCCGGCCGCAACGCGCCGGGCTATGGCAACGGGCGCGTCATCACCGCGGATGAGTATTTCAAGCGGGTGCGCCAGGCGCCGGTGCGCGGCTGCAAGTGGGACGGCGACGAGATGCTCGCCCTGCTGGAGGAGCTGGGCAAGGATCCGCTGCGCCATGCCGAGCGGCGCTTCGTGTCGCTGATCAACGAGGACCATGGCGACATGGCCGGCGCGGCGCCCGGCATCTTCATCGGCATCCAGCTCATCCATCCCGGCGAGCACGTGCCGAACCACCGGCACAACTCGGTGGCGATCTACCACTATCTGCAGGGCACCGGATTCACCACCGTCGAGGGCGTGCGCTACCCCTACAAGAAGGGCGACACGGTCGTGTGCCCCGCCTGGGCCTATCACGACCACGAGGCGACGGGGACCGAGGACACCATCATGTATGTCTGCCAGGACATGCCCGAGATGGCGGCCAAGCGGACCCTGTTCTTCGAGGAGCCGGAGGGCGTCGAGAACCTGCGCCACATGGTGCAGGGCACGTCGCAGTCCTGGTCCGCCACCCGCGACCCGTCGAAGGAGTAGGGGGCGCCCCTACCCCACCCCGAACAGGCGCTTCGCGTTGCCGGCATAGACCGCGTCGCGGTCGGCGGGCGACATCTCCAGCTCGTCGAGCGCCTTGATCGTCTCGCGGATCAGCATCGCCCCGCCCTCCGGATCGAAAGGCGAATCGGTGGCGAACACGCAGCTGTCGGTCCCGAAGAACTCGAGCCCGCAGCGCGTGGCAGACTTCGCGCCGAACAGGGCGGTGTCGGCGATGAACATCTTGAAGTAGTCGATCGGCCGCTTCCCGCTTTTCTTCATCTGCTCGATGATCGGGGAATAGTCCTCGTCATAGGTGCGCAGCCCCAGCTGGTCGGCGTGCGGGTCGAGCCGCGCTTCGGCCTGGGGGACGTAGCCCCCCATATGGTGGGCGACCAGTTTCAGGTTCGGCAGCTTGTCCAGAGTTAGCGAGAAGACCAGCCGCGCCATCGCCGCCGTCACCTCGTAGTCCCAGCCGAACAGCCACCAGATCTCGTACTTGGATTTCTTCTCGGCCTGGTAGTCGGGGAAGTTGGACCCGCGCGCGGGATGCAGCCACACCGCCTTGCCCAGCGCCGCCATGCGCTCGAAGATCGGGAAGAACTCCGGCTCGTCCAGCGCCTTGCCGGCGACGTTGGTGTGGAGCTGGATGCCGACGAAGCCCGGCAGACCCATGCAGCGCTCGATCTCCTTGACCGCCTCGGGGACGTTGTTCATCGGCAGGCCGGCGAGGAAGCCCGGAAACTGGTCGGGATGGTCCCGGCAGGTCTCCGACAGCCCGTCATTGGCGAGGCGCGCGAGAGCCGGAGACTCGGCGGGCGTGGCAACCGCATCGAAGGGCGGCTGCGACAGCGAGATGATCTGGCGGTAATCCTCGAACGAATCCACCTGGCGGAGCCTTGCGTCGAGGTCGTAGAGCGGCGGGTACAGCATCCAGCGCTTGACCGGCGCGGCGGGCAGCAGGGTCTGCAGCTTGTCGAAGAACCTGGGCGGGAAATAGTGGTTGAAAACGTCGATCTTCGTCATGGATCACCCCTTGTCTCGCGCTATAATCGACCCCTCACGACCAACTCGCCCCGAGGTGCCACCATGGCCTACACCCTGCAAGAATTCTGCGCCGACTGCCACAAGGCGCTCGCCGCCCACAACGACCGCTTCGGCCGCCAGGCCATTCGCGCGAAGCTGGAGAAGCTTCTCGCCAACGACGAGTTCGTGAACACGTATTGCGGCCCGAATGCGCAGCCGGGCATCCACACGCTGTATCATGACCCCGAGCTCGATTTCTACGTGCTTGCCCACATCAACCAGAAGGGCCGCCGCTCGCCGCCGCACGACCACGGCAAGTCCTGGGCGATCTATGGCCAGGCGGTCGGGCGCACCGACATGACGTCGTGGAAGCGCAACGACGACCGGTCGAAGGACGGCTATGCCGAGATCGAGCCCGATACCATCTATCGCCTGACGCGCGGCAAGGCCGGGCTGTTCGACGTCGGCGACATCCACCAGATCGATTTTTCCGACGGCGCCCGCTTCGTGCGCATCACCGGAACCGACCTCGCGGCCATCCCCACCTGCAAGTACGATTCCGACACCAACACGTGCGAGGTGGCCGACCGCTCGGGCCAGCACCAGGGCGCCGGCACCGGCCAGGACATGGCCGCGGTCCGGTAAGGCGGAACGGCACGGTGCGGATCGTCGTCAACGGCCAGCAGGCCTTCGGCAAGTCGGTACTCGAGAAGATCCTCGAGGCGGGCACGGACGAGGTGGTCGCGGTCTACGGCCCGGCGGAAAAGCCGGGTGCGCGCCCCGACCCCCTTGTCGCCTTCGCCCGCGAAAAGGGTCTGCGTGTCGAAACGCCCGCGTCGTTCAAGGACCCGGCGGAGTGGGAGAAGCTGCGCGCCATGGCGCCCGACCTGGGCGTCATGGCGTTCGTCACCAAGATCTGCCCGTCGGATTTCCTGAACGTGCCGACGCACGGCACGATCCAGTACCACCCGTCGCTGCTGCCACGCCACCGCGGCCCGTCCTCGATCAACTGGCCGATCATCCAGGGCGAGACGAAGACGGGCCTCACCATCTTCTGGCCCGATGACGGGCTCGATACCGGCCCAGTTCTGCTGCAGAAAGAGACAGAGATCGGCCCGGACGACACGCTGGGCACGGTCTATTTCGACCGGCTCTACCCGCTGGGCGTCGACGCCATGATGGAGGCGATCGAGCTGGTGCGCGCCGGCGACGCGCCGCGCATCGTTCAGGACGAAGCCCAGGCCACCTACGAAGGCTGGTGCCGCGCCGAGAACGTCGAGATCGACTGGACCATGACAGCGGCCGAGGTGCACAATTTGATCCGCGGGGCAGACCCCCAGCCGGGCGCCTGGACCACGGTGGCCGGCAAGAAGGTCGCGCTCTACGAGCCGAGCCGCGGCGCCGACGCCACCACCGCCCCCGGCACGATCGTCGCGATCCATGACAGGGCGATCAGCATTGCCTGCGCCGACAGGGCGGTGCATGTCGGCCGCGCGCGGCCCGAGGGCGACCAGAAGGTCGCCGCCGCCGAGGCGGCCGCGAAGCTCGGCCTCAAGGCCGGCGCGAAGCTGGGCTGAAAGACCGAAACCGTCCGTTCGTCCTGAGTAGCGCCCGCAAGGCGCGTATCGAAGGGCGAGCCTGAGAGATCATGCCACCGTCGCCCTTCGATACGCCCCGCTCCGCGGGGCACTCGGGGCGAACGGAATTTGTGCGGGGGACCGCCCCTAACCTGCGGCGGCGGTGGCGCGCACCAGGTTGCGGGCGGGATAGGCGAGCGCGTCCGCCCACATGCGCTCGAGATCATGAAGCGTGGCGTTGGTACCGCCGAGCCTCTGACCGGTGAGCGACCGGACAGCCAGCAGCTCCTCATGCCGCTCGAACATCTCGGCGATCTGCTTGCACAGCGCGATGCCCTTGTCGGAGACGCGCAGCCGGACCGAACGGCGGTCGTGCGCCGAGCGTTCCTGCAGCAGATAGCCGTTCTCGACCATCTTCTTCACGTTGTACGAGACGTTGGAGCCGAGATAGTAGCCGCGATAGGTCAGGTCGCCGACCGTCAGCTCCTCGGTCCCGATGTTCCACAGAATCAGGCCCTGCACGTTATTGATGTCGGCGATGCCGAGCCGGTCGAGCTCGGCCTTCACCACCTCGAGAAACTGGCGGTGCAGCCGTTCGATCAGCTTGATCGCGTCGAGATATTCCTGGGTCACGGCTCCTCCGCCGGCCGACGATGCTATTTCAACCCTAGCGGGTGCTGGGTTAATGCGGGGTTAAGCCGGCGCCCTTGGAGAGCGCGGCCACGGGCGATATCATCCGCGGAATTTCGACGGGAGAGCGAATTTGTCCGATATGCCGCGCCAGCCGCCGGCCGCCTACCCGCGCACGCGCATGCGGCGCAACCGCCGGGCCGACTGGACCCGGCGTCTCGTGGCCGAGGCGCATCTGACCGCCAGCGACCTGATCTGGCCGGTATTTGTCCATGCGGGACGCGAGACCGCGATCGACATCCCGTCGATGCCGGGTGTCCAGCGCGTCTCGATCGACCGGCTGGTCGACGAGGCGGGGCACGCGGCAGGGCTCGGCATTCCGCTGATCGCGGTGTTCCCGCATGTCGATCCCGCGCTGAAGACCGACGACGGGCGCGAGGCGACCAACCCGGACAACTTGGTCTGCCAGGCGGTGCGCGCGGTGAAGGCGGCGCATCCCGGGCTCGGCGTGATGTGCGACGTGGCGCTCGACCCCTACACCACGCACGGCCATGACGGGCTGCTGCAAGGCGGACGCATCCTCAACGACGAAACCGTCGAGGTGCTATGCCGCCAGGCGCTGGTGCAGGCGAAGGCCGGGTGCGACGTGATCGCGCCGTCCGACATGATGGACGGGCGCGTCGGCGCCATCCGCTCCGCGCTCGACTGCGAGGCCTGCGAAGACGTCGCGATCATGGCCTATGCCGCCAAGTATGCCTCGGCGCTGTACGGCCCGTTCCGCGACGCGGTGGGCTCGGCCCCCGCGCTCGGGCTCGGTGACAAGAAGACCTACCAGATGGACCCGGCGAATTCCGACGAGGCGCTGCGCGAGATCGCGCTCGACATCGCCGAGGGCGCCGACATGGTGATGGTGAAGCCGGGCATGTTCTATCTCGACATCGTGCGCCGGGTGAAGGACACGTTCGGCATGCCGACCTATGCCTACCAGGTGTCGGGCGAATACGCGATGATGCGCGCCGCCGCGCTGAACGGCTGGCTCGACTGGGACCGGGTGATCCTGGAAAGCCTGGTCGCGACGCGGCGCGCCGGTGCGGACGGCATCCTCACCTACGCGGCGGTCGAGATCGCCACCCGGTTGAAGAACGGTTGAGCTGGAAGGCCAGGTCTGCGGCACTTGCGGCGGCGACGATCGCCGTCGCGCTGATCGCCGCGTTCCTCTGGCTCCGCACGTCGCTGCCCGAGACCGACGGCACCATGCAGGTGACGGGCATCGACCGCACCGTCGAGATCCTGCGCGACGGGCGCGGCGTCCCGCACATCTTCGCCGAGACCGAGGACGACGCCTGGTTCGCCGTCGGGTTCGTCCATGCCCAGGACCGGCTGTGGCAGATGGAGATGATGCGCATGGCCGGCCAGGGCCGCCTGGCCGAGGTGCTGGGCCGCCGCGCCGTCGCCTCCGACGAGATGATGCGCACGCTGGGCCTCTACCGGCTGGCCGAGGACGATGTCGTTCACCTGCCGGCGGGCGCCCGCCGTGCCGCCGAATCCTACGCGAAGGGGGTGAACGCGTACCTCGCGACCCATGCGGGCGCCCTGCCGCCGGAGTTCGTGCTGCTGCGCCACCGGCCCGAGCCGTGGCGGCCCGCCAACTCGCTGGTCTGGGGTCGGATGATGGCAATGCGCCTCGGCTCCAACTGGCGAAGCGAGGCGCTGCGCGCAGCGCTGGCCACCCGTCTCACCCCGCGCCAGCTCGACGAGCTTTGGCCCGGCGACGGCGAGACGCGGGCGGAGATCGCCCCGGATGCGAAGCGCGATTTCGCACTTCTGTCGGACCACCTGCTCGCGACCTTTCCGGACACGCTGGCACCGATCGAGGCATCGAACGCCTGGGCCGTCGCCGGCGCGCGGAGCGCCAGCGGCAAGCCGCTGCTCGCCAACGATCCGCATCTCGGTTTCTCCGCGCCGATCATCTGGTACCTGGTGCAGATCACGGCGCCGGGCCTCAGCCTGACGGGCGCGACCGCCCCCGGCGTGCCGTTCGTGCTGCTCGGACACAACGACCGCATCGCGTGGGGCTTCACCACGGCCGGCCTCGATGCGCAAGACCTGTTCGTCGAGCGGATCGACCCGACGAATCCGGACCGCTACCTCACCCCTGAGGGGCCGCGCCCATTCGACATGCGCCGCGAGACCATCGAGGTCCGCGACGACGCACCCGTGACGATCGAAATCCGTGCAACGCGTCACGGCCCGGTCGTGTCGAGCCTCGCCCGCGGCGCGGCGGCCGCGGCCGTGCCGCCCGGCCACGTGATGGCGCTTGCGGCGACGGCGCTGCAGCCCCGCCTGCGCACGGCGGAGGCGGTCTGGCGGCTCGACCACGCGCGCGACCGCAGCGCCTTCCGCGACGCGGTGCGGCGTCTCGACGCGCCGGCACAGAATGTCGCCTACGCCGATACGGCAGGCCATATCGGGCTGGTCACGACCGGCCTCGTCCCCGTGCGCAGGTCGGGCGACGGGCGCAGCCCGGCGCCGGGCTGGACCGGCACGCATGATTGGACAGGCTTTCTGCCGTTCGAGGCGATGCCGCAGGTGTTCGATCCGCCGTCGCGCCTTGTGGCCAACGCCAACGACCGGCCGGTACCGGCGGGCTATCCTTATTTCCTCGGCGCCGACTGGCCGGCGACGTTTCGGGCCGCGCGCATCGCGCGGCTGATCGCGCACACGGCGCGCCACAGCTTGGCGACGACCGCGGCGATCCAGGGTGACACCGTGTCCGACGCAGCGCGCGCGATCCTTCCGCTGATGCTGGTCGTGACGCCGGTCGATCCGCGCGCGCGTCAGGCCGTCGCGCTGCTGGCGAGCTGGGACGGCACGATGGCTGCCAACCGGCCCGAGCCGCTGATCTTCACCGCCTGGGTCGACGCGCTGGTGAGGCGCATCGCGTCCGACGAGCTGGGGCCGTCCTTTGCCGCCTGGCGCGGGCTGCACCCCGCATTCCTGCGCCAGGTCCTGACGCGTGATCGGGCGTGGTGCGACGACGTAACCACGGCGATGGTCGAGACTTGCCCCGGCCAGATCGCCGCGGCGCTCGACGACGCGCTGGCCGCGATCCGTCCGCGCGCGGGCGAGGACATCGCTTCCTGGCGATGGGGCGACCAGCACCGGGCGATCTTTCGGCATCTGCCGTTCGGCTACGTGCCGGTCCTGCGCCGCCTGTTCGACGTGACCGCCGAGGTCGGTGGCGGCGCCTACACCATCGACCGCGCCGACATGGCGCTCGCGGGCGAAACGCCCTTCGCCGCCGTGCACGGTCCCGGACTCCGCGCCATTTACGACTTGGCCGATCTCGCGCGCTCGCGCTTCGTTCTGGCGACCGGCCAGTCGGGCAACCCGTTCTCGCGGCACTACGCCGATATGACCGCGATGTGGCGCCAGGTCGGATCGTTCCAGATCGAGTCCGACCGGGCCCGGTTGACCGAAAGCGCGCGCGGCCGCCTGCTTCTGGTCCCCGAGCGGTCAGGCGGTTAGGATCGCGCGATGGCAGTGACCATCGACGACATCCGCGCGGCCGCCGACGCCATCAGGGGCAGCGTCGTGGAAACCCCTTGCGTCAAGTCGCAGACCCTCTCCGAGGTCACCGGCGCCGAGATATTCCTCAAGCTCGAGAACCTGCAATACACCGCCTCGTTCAAGGATCGCGGCGCGCTGTGGCGCATGCTCGACCTGACCCAGGATCAGCGCGACGCCGGGGTGATTGCGGTCTCGGCCGGCAATCATGCCCAGTCGGTGGCCTACCATGCGCGGCGGCTGGGCGTGCCGGCGACCATTGTCATGCCGGTCTCGACACCCTTCGTGAAGGTCCGCAACACCAGCCACCTCGGTGCCGAGGTGGTGGTGCACGGCGAGTTGCTGGACGAGGCGCTCGCGCACGCCCGCGAGATCGAGCGCGAGGAAGGGCTGACCTTCATTCACCCCTATGACGACGACCGGGTGATCGCCGGCCAGGGCACGATCGCGATCGAAATGCTCGACGCCGTCCCCGACCTCGAGGCGCTGGTCGTGCCCGTCGGCGGGGGCGGGCTGATCGCCGGGATGGCGATCGCGGCCAAGGATATCGCGCCGGCCATCGAGATCTTCGGGGTCGAGGCCGCAATGTACCCGTCGATGCGCGAGGCGCTGGAAGGCCGCACCGCGGTCGCGCACGGCTACACCATCGCGGAGGGCATTGCCGTCAAGACACCGGGATCGCGGACGCGGCCGGTCATCGACGCGCTGGTCGAGGACATATTGCTGGTCGGCGAGCCCGACCTGGAATACGCCGTCCATTTGATCGCCGAGATCGAGAAGCTGGTGGCCGAAGGCGCGGGCGCCGCCGCATTGGCCGCCGTCCTCGCCAACCGCGCGCTGTTCGCCGGCCGGCGCGTGGGGCTCGTCGTTTCGGGCGGCAATATCGATTCGCGCCTTCTGGCTTCGGTCCTGATGCGCGGGCTGGTGCGCGACGGGCGGATCGTAAGGCTGCGCGTCGAGGTGAGCGATCTGCCCGGCTCGCTCGCCCACGTCACCGCCCTGATCGCCGAGCTCGGCGGCAACGTGATCGAGGTCGAGCACGAGCGCTGGTTCCAGGACGTGCCGGCACGCCTGACCGAGATCGACTTCCTGGTCGAGACGATGGACCGCGACGCCACCGGCGCGCTGGTCGCGGGGCTGGAACGGGCGGGATTTGCGGTCCGGCGCCTGTCCTCGACCGCGCTGCACGAGGGGTAGGGCCAACCGTTAACGATGCGTTGACGTTACGCCGGTATGCAGTCCCAGGGGCCGCGAGCCAACGGGCAGAAGCATGCTGCGGCGATTCGTCAATCTCGGAACCTTCCCCAAGCTTGCGATTCCGATCGGGCTGACGACGCTCGTCATGATCGGGCTGGTGTGGACGGGCGATTCGTCGCTGCGCAGCGTCGGCGGCATCACCCACGACGCGATCGAGCGCCAGGTGCCGGGCATCATCGGCGCGATCGACGCGCGCAACCTGCTGAACGAGGCGGCGGTCGCCGCGCAGAACCTGATCTTCGAGGCCGCCCAGAACGGCGTCGACCCCAACGAGAAGCATTTCGACGAGCTGGCGGCCAAGGCCGACGCAAAGCTTGCGGCCCTCATTCCCGACGGCGGCGGGCCGATCGAGGTTGTGGCCGCCGCGCGTCAGGCCATCGCGCGGTTCTGCGCGCTACAGCACCGCGTGTTCGACCTGTCGCGCCGTCAGCAGAACGCCGAGGCGTTCAAGATCGCCGGCGGCGAAGGGCGCGAGCTGCTGTCCGCCGCACGCCTCGCCATCGAGCGCGTGGTCGAGGCGAAGAATGCCCAGCTCCACGCGCTCTCCGGCGAGGCCGACGCCATCTACCGCCGCACGACCCTGATCGAGATCGTCGGCGCGACCCTGGGCGTCACGATCGCACTCGGCCTGCTCTGGGGCATCTCCTACTTCCAGATTGCGCGCCCGATGCGGCGCATGGCGGCGCTGATGCGCCGTCTTGCCGGTGGCGACCTGGACATCGCGGTGCAGGAGTCCGACCGGCACGATGAGATCGGCGTCCTCGCCCAGGCCCTCAAGGTGTTCCGCGACAACGCAGTCGCGGCGCGCGATCTTGCGGCCGAACGCGCACGGATCGCGGCCGAGCTGGAGCAGGCCAAGAATGCCGCGGAATTGTCGAACCGCGCGAAGACCGACTTCCTGGCCAACATGAGCCACGAGCTTCGCACGCCGCTGAACGCCGTCATCGGTTTCTCCGAGTTCCTGCAGCAGGAAGCGTTCGGCCCGCTCGGCCATCCCCAATACCGCGAGTACCTGGCCGACATCCATGCGAGCGGCCATCATCTGCTCGCCATCATCGACGACATCCTCGACATGACCCGCATCGAGCGCGGCAAGATCGTGCTGGACGAGACAGTGATCGTCCTGGAACCGGCGATCCGGGCGGCGGCAACCATGGTCGAGCCGATCGCCAAGCGTGCCGGCGTTCCGGTCAGCGTGCATGCCGGCACGCCGCTCGCCATCCGTGCCGACGAGCGCATGCTGCGTCAGATTTTGGTCAACCTCCTGTCCAACGCGGTGAAGTTCTCCGAACCTGGCGCCGAGGTCTCAGTCGAGGTCGGCCGCGACGAATCCGGCGACATCGCCATCGCCGTGATCGACCACGGCATCGGGATCGCGCCCGAGGATATCGAGAGGGTGATGACGCCGTTCGTCCAGGTCGCCGGCACGCTGCAGCGCAATCACCAGGGCACCGGGCTCGGCCTGCCGATCACCAAGCACTTCGTCGAGATGCACGGCGGCACACTTACGCTGGACAGCGCGCCGGGCCTCGGAACCGCCGCGATCGTGCGTTTGCCCACACACCGCGTCGTCACCCCTGCGATGGATCTGCACGCACGGCGCGCCGCCGTTTAAAGCGTGTCGCGCAGCCCCGCGAACACGTCCTCGAACATCGTTTCCGTCAGCCGGCCCGTGTTCGTGTTGTAGCGCGAGCAGTGGTAGGAGTCGGCGAGTACCAACCCGTCGAGCGCATGGCGCGCACCGTGCCGGAAGGGGAACGCGGCCTGGCGCTGCCGCAACGTCGCGATCACCGTCTGGTGCGCGATCGCCCCGAGCGCGAGAATCACCTTGAGCCGCTCCATGGCGGCGATCTCGGCGACGAGGAAGGGCCGGCAGGTGGCGATCTCGGCGGGGGTCGGCTTGTTTTCCGGCGGCACGCAGCGGACCGCGTTGGTGATGCGGCAATCTGTCAGGACGAGCCCGTCATCCGCACGCGCGGCATAGGTGCCGCGTGCATAGCCGAATTTCCGCAAGGTGGCGTAAAGCAGGTCGCCCGCGTAATCGCCGGTGAACGGCCGGCCGGTGCGGTTCGCCCCCCTGAGGCCCGGCGCCAGCCCGACGATTAGCAGCCGCGCATCGAGCGGGCCGAACGCCGGCACCGGCGCGTTATGCCAATCGCCATGCGCGGCGCGGTTCTCGGCGCGGAACCCCGCCAGGCGGGGGCACAGGGCGCAGTCGGTCGGTGGGACCTCGGGCGCGCTCAGTCCGCGCGCTCCATCTCGTCATTTTCGGAAACTGCGGGGATCGGGCGCGGCGGGCGCATGATGGACTGGGCGAGATCCTGCAGGTCGAGGAAGGTGTCAGCCTGGCGGCGCAGCTCGTCTGCCACCATCGGCGGCGCCGAGCGCAGGGTCGAGACGACCGTCACCCGCACGCCCTTGCGCTGCACCGCTTCGACGAGGCGGCGGAAATCGCCATCGCCGGAGAACAGCACGATGTGATCCAAACGCTCGGCCATCTCCATCATGTCGATGGCGAGTTCGATATCCATGTTGCCCTTGATCTTGCGGCGGCCGGTCGAATCGGTGAATTCCTTGGTCGGCTTGGTGACCAAGGTGTAACCGTTATAGTCGAGCCAGTCGACGAGCGGGCGGATCGGCGAATACTCCTGATCGTCCACCAGCGCCGTGTAGTAGAGGGCGCGCACCAGCCGGCCCTTCTGGGTGAAGTAGTTGAGAAGGCTCTTGTAATCGATATCGAACCCGAGCGACCGGGCCGAGGCGTAGAGATTAGCCCCGTCGATGAACATCGCCAGGCGCTCCTCGGGATAAAACGTCATGTTCGATTCCTCGTACGGAAATGGAGGGAAGGGACGCAATATGCGTTTTGGAGAAAATGGTCCCCGATAACGCCCTCCACATAATGCATCCGACGGAATTCGCAAGACGATTTCCCGCCCGTGCCTGTGGAATAGGCGCATGATCCTCGTCGCCCTCGGCTCCAACCTGCCCTCGCGCGCGGGCCCGCCCGAGGCGACCCTGGTCGCGGCGCTGGCGGCGCTGGAGGCCGAGGGGATGCGCATCCTCGCCCGGTCGCGCTGGTACGATACGGCCGCGATCCCGCCCTCGGACCAGCCCCACTTCGTCAACGGCGTCACCGCACTCGGTACCACGCGCGATCCGGCCGACCTGTTGGCCACCCTGCACCGCGTGGAGGCGGCGTTCGGGCGGGCGCGCAGCGTGCCGAATGCGGCCCGGACGCTCGACCTCGACCTGATCGATTACGACGGAACGATCGCGGACGGGCGCGCGGGCGGCCCGGTCCTGCCCCACCCCCGCGCGCACAAACGGGGCTTCGTGCTGTTGCCGCTGGCCGAGGTGGCGCCGAGCTGGGTCCATCCGGTGACCGGCGAGACGGTGGCGGCGCTGATCGCCGCCCTTCCGCCGCAGGACTGCCGCCCGCTCGCCGAATAGGCCGCCCGGCCTTGCCCGGAGCCGCCGAACCCATTATATAACCACCTGATTTCATTCAGGCTGGAGACTGTCCCGATGGCTCGCGTCACCGTGGAAGATTGCGTCGTCAGAGTGCCCAACCGGTTCGATCTGGTCATGCTTGCCGCACAGCGCGCGCGCGAGCTGTCCCTCGGCGGGGCGCTGACCGTCGATCGCGACAACGACAAGAACCCGGTGGTGGCCCTGCGTGAGATCGCCGAGTCGACAGTCGAAGTCGACCGGTTGAACGATTCGCTGATCCAGGGCCTGCAAAAGCACGCCGACACCGACGAGGCGCCCGAGGACAGCTCGGAGATGCTCGAGCTCGAGGAATTGATGATCGCCGCGGTGGCCGAGGGCTCGCTGACCGAGAGCGCCGACGGCGCCTCGGACGACGAAATCGAGGACGTCCCGGGCTTCGGCGACGAAAATGTCGAGCCGGAAGCAGGCGACGAGGACTAGAGGATTTTCCGCTCGCGCGGAATCGCGCCAGCCCGCTCCCCCGCCCGGCCACCCAACGACAGTATGCTGGTCTGGGTGGCCGGGCGGGGGAGCGGGCTGGGACCGTATGATCGGAAAACGCTCTAGCCCCACCCTCCATCGCGGGCGCGGTCGCGCCCGGCGCGATCCGGGGGACGCGCCATGATGCGCCAGTACGAGCTGGTCGAGCGCGTCCGAAGCTACGACCCTTCCGCCGACGAGGCCGCGCTGAACCGCGCCTACGTGTTCTCGCTGAAGGCGCATGGCGGCCAGAAGCGCGCCTCGGGCGACCCCTACTTCTCGCACCCCGTCGAGGTGGCCGGCATCCTGACCGACATCCGCCTCGACACGGATTCCATCGTGACCGCGCTGCTGCACGACACGGTCGAGGACACGGTCGCCACCCTGCCCGAGATCGAGACGCTGTTCGGCAAGCGCGTCGCGCGGCTGGTCGACGGGGTGACCAAGCTGTCGCAACTCGAGCAGCTCTCGCCCGACGCGCGCCAGGCCGAGAACTTCCGCAAGCTGCTGCTCGCCACCTCCGACGATATCCGCGTGCTGCTGGTCAAGCTGGCCGACCGGCTGCACAACATGCGGACGCTGGCCTTCATCGACTCGGCCGAACGTCGCGCCCGCATCGCGCGCGAGACGATGGACATCTATGCACCGCTGGCCGAGCGCATCGGCTGGCAGCAGATGAAGGACGAGCTCGAGGATCTCGCCTTCGCCGAGCTGAACCCCGACGTACGCCAGTCGCTCACCGCGCGGCTCGATTTCCTGCGCGCCGAGGGCGAAAGCGTCGTGCCGCGCATCGTTTCCGCGCTCGAAGGCGTGCTGGCCGAGGGCGGGCTCACCGCCAAGGTCATGGGCCGCGAAAAGCAGCCCTATTCGATCTGGCGCAAGATGCATCAGAAGAACGTCGGCTTCGAACAGCTCTCCGACATCATGGCGTTCCGCGTGATCGTGGAAAAGGTCGAGCACTGCTACCAGGCGCTCGGCATCATCCACACGCGCTACCGTTCGGTGCCGGAGCGGTTCAAGGATTACATCTCGACGCCCAAGCTCAACGGCTACCGCTCGCTGCACACCACGGTGATCGGCCCCGAGCAGCGCCGCATCGAGATCCAGATCCGCACGCGCGACATGCACGAGGTCGCAGAGCTCGGCGTCGCCGCGCACTGGCAGTACAAACAGGGCGGCGTGCAGCCCACCGAGGGCCGCCAGTTCCGCTGGCTGCGCGAGATGCTGGAGATCATCGAGCACGCCCAGGGCGCCGAGGAGGTGCTTGAGCACACAAGGCTCGCCATGTACCAGGATCAGGTGTTCTGCTTCACGCCGATGGGCGACCTGATCGCCCTGCCGCGGGGCGCGACGCCGGTCGATTTCGCCTACGCCGTCCATTCCGAGATCGGCGATGCCTGCATCGGCTGCAAGATCAACGGCAAGATCATGCCGCTGCGCACCACCCTCGCCAACGGCGACCAGATCGAGATCATCACGTCCAAGGGCGGCACGCCTTCGCCCAACTGGGAGCAGTTCGTCGTCACCGCCAAGGCACGCGCCCGGCTGCGCCGCTTCGTCCGCTCGCGCCAGCGGGCCGAGTACGAGCGGCTGGGCCAGGCGATGCTGACCAAGGCGTTCCGCGAGGCGGGCTACGAGCTGGCCGACCAGGCGGACCACGCGCTGGCCGGCGTGCTGGAGCGCTTCGGCGCGGCCGATGCCGACGATCTATACGCGGCGCTGGGTCGCGGCGCGCTGACCACCGCCGAAATGCTCAAGGCCGTGTTCCCGGGCGCCATGCCCGCCACGCCGGCACCCGTGCCCGACGACGACGGCAAGGTGGTGAAGCTGCGTCCGCGCACCGAGGCGCCGATCCCGATCCGCGGGCTGATCCCCGGCATGGCGGTGCACTACGCCAATTGCTGCCACCCGCTGCCGGGCGACCGCATTGTCGGTATCGTGACGCAAGGCAAGGGCGTGACGATCCACACCATCGACTGCGAGACGCTGGACAGCTTCCAGGAGACGCCCGAGCGCTGGCTCGACGTCGCCTGGGACATGGGGCCGGAGCCGGCGAGCAAGACCCATGTCGGGCGCATCCACCTGGTGGTGGCGAACGAGCGCGGCACGCTCGGCTCGCTGTCCACCGTGATCGCGCGCCATCTCGGCAACATCAACAACCTCAAGATCACCAACCGCTCGACCGACTTTTTCGAGATCGCCATCGACATCGAGGTCGAGGACGTGAAGCACCTGACCGACATCATCGCCGCCCTGCGCGCGGTGCCGCAGGTCAATTCGGTCGACCGGGCGCGCGGATGAGCGACGGCGCGAAGCTGCGCCTCGGGGTCAATATCGACCACGTGGCAACCATCCGGAACGCGCGCGGCGGCACGCACCCAGAGCCGTTGCGCGCGGCACGCATGGCCGCCGAAGCCGGCGCCGACGGCATCACCGCCCATCTGCGCGAGGACCGGCGCCACATCTCGGACACCGACATCCGCCGGCTGCGCGACGAGATCGACCTGCCGCTCAACCTGGAGATGGCGGCCACCGACGAGATGCTGGCCATCGCACTGGAGCACATCCCGCACGCCGCCTGCATCGTGCCCGAAAAGCGCGAGGAGCGGACGACCGAGGGCGGGCTCGACGTCGCAAGCGCGAAGGACCGGCTCATCCGGTTCGCCGACGAGATGGGCGCCGCCGGCATCCGCGTCTCGCTGTTCGTCGAGCCGGAGCGGGCCCAGCTCGAGGCCGCCCGCGCCATCGGCGCTCCGGTGGTCGAGCTGCACACCGGCGCCTATTGCGAGGCGGCCGGCGCCGCGCGCGAACGCGAGCTGGCGCGGCTCGTCGAGGCGGCCAGGATCGCGCATGCGCTGGGGTTGGAATGCCATGCCGGGCACGGGCTCGCCTTCGACACGGTCGGGCCGATCGCGCGCATCCCCACCATCGCCGAGCTCAATATCGGCCATTTCCTGGTCGGCGAGGCGATCTTCGTCGGGCTGGACGCCGCGATCCGCCGCATGCGGGCCCTGATGGACGAGGCGCGGAGCAGCGCCCCATGATCCTCGGCGTCGGCAACGACCTGATCGACATCCGCCGCATCGAGAAGACGCTGGCGCGGTTCGGCGACCGGTTCCTCGAGCGCGTCTACACCCCAGTCGAGCGCGAGCGCTCGGAGCGGCGCGCGGGGCGCGTCGAAAGCTACGCCAAGCGCTACGCCGCCAAGGAGGCCTGCTCCAAGGCGCTCGGGACCGGATTCCGCCAGGGCGTGTTCTGGCGCGACATGGGCGTCGTGAACCTGCGCTCGGGCCGGCCCACCATGACGCTGACCGGCGGCGCGCTCGCCCGGCTCCAGGCCATCACCCCGCCCGGGATGGAGGCGCAGATTGACATCAGCCTGACCGACGAGCCGCCCATCGCCCACGCAATCGTCATCATCACCGCGGTGCCGCGGAACGCGGCATGAGGCCGCGCGCGGCGGCCGAGGGCATTCCCGGCTTGACAGGGCGGACGGCGCGCGCGATTGATCGCGCGCCAGTCCACGTCCTCCCCCGCACGTTCGCCCGCTCAAGATCAACTCACTAGAGCTGCACGTTGTCGACACGAGTCAGGAAGTCCAAAGGCGGCTGGGACACCATCAAGACCGTCGTCTATGCGGTTTTGATCGCGCTTGTCGTGCGCACCTTCATGTTCGAGCCCTTCAACATCCCGTCCGGATCGATGATCCCGACGCTCTTGGTCGGCGACTATCTGTTCGTCTCGAAATACTCCTACGGCTATAGCCGCTATTCCTTCCCGTTCGGGCCGGACGTATTCACCGGCCGGATTCTGGGCTCGAAGCCCGAGCGCGGCGACGTGTTCGTGTTCAAGCTGCCGTCGGACAACTCGACCGACTACATCAAGCGGCTGATCGGCCTGCCGGGCGACACCATCCAGATGCGCGAGGGGCGGCTCTACATCGACGGCAAGCTGGTCCCGCGCCAGCGCATCGAGGACTATGTCTATCGCGACGAGTTGGGGCGCGAGGTGCGCGCCGCCCGGTTCATCGAGACCTTGCCCAACGGGGTGAAGCATCCGATCCTCGAGCTTGGCGATCACGAGATGCTGGACAATACGCCTGTGTTCCATGTGCCCGCGGGCCACTATTTTGCGATGGGCGACAACCGCGACAACTCGCTCGACAGCCGTGCAGCGCCGAACGGCCCGCTGCACGGGGTCGGCTTCATCCCGGCCGAGAACCTGGTCGGGCGCGCCGAGATCCTGTTCTTCTCGGCCGATTCGAGCGCGTCGTGGTGGGCGCCATGGACCTGGCCGGGCGCGCTCCGCCTCGGCCGGTTCTTCCAGGTCGTGAGGTGAGCCGGAAGGCGCCGGGCGAATCGCGCCGGCCTGCCGGGCTGGCACGGCGGCTGGGCCATCGCTTCGCCCGGCCGAAGCTGCTGCAGCTTGCCTTGACCCACCCGAGCGCCGCAGCCGCGCGGCCGGCCGGCGACGAGGGTATCGCCGATAGCTACGAGCGGCTGGAGTTCCTGGGCGACCGCGTTCTGGGACTGCTGCTCGCCGACCTGCTGTTCCACCGATTCCCCGCGGAGGCGGAAGGCGCGATCGCGCGCCGCTTCGCCAAGCTCGCCCGGCGCGAAAGCCTGGTGATCGTCGCCCGGTCGCTCGACCTCGGCGCCTATGTCCGCATGTCGACGGGCGAGTCCGACGCCGGCGCCCGGGCAAGCCCCTCGATCCTCGCCGATTGCTGCGAAGCCGTGATCGGCGCGCTCTATCTCGATGGCGGGCTGGATGCCGCCCGCCCCTTCGTCGCCCACGCCTGGGAAAAACTGATCGCCGCCGACGCCGCTCCACCGCTCGACGCCAAGACGGCATTGCAGGAATGGGCGCAGGGGCGCGGCCTTGCCTTGCCGCGCTATCGCGAGGTGGCGCGGTCCGGCCCGTCGCACGCGCCGGAGTTCACCGTCGAGCTGCACATTGCCGGTGCCGAGCCCGAGCGCGCCCGGGGCCGCTCCAAGCGCGAGGCGGAGCGTGCCGCGGCCGCGGCCATGCTCGTCCGCATCGCCGAGGAGGGAGGCCCGCATGCCGGCTGACGCGGCGACGCCCGAGCCCACCCGCGCCGGGTTCGTCGCGCTGATGGGCGCGCCCAATGTCGGGAAGTCGACCCTGACCAATGCGCTGGTCGGCGCCAAGGTCTCGATCGTCACGCCCAAGGTCCAGACGACGCGCACCCGCATCCTTGGCATCGTCGCCGTGGGTCCTGCACAGCTCGTCTTCATGGACACGCCCGGCATCTTCGCGCCGCGCCGCCGGCTGGACCGGGCGATGGTCGCCGCGGCCTGGGCCGGCGCCGCCGATGCCGACGTGCTGGCGCTGCTGATCGACGCCAAAGCGGGGCTCGACGGCGACACGCGCGCGATCCTCGAATCGTTGCGCCAGTCCGGCCGCAAGGGCGTCGCGGTCATCAACAAGATCGATTTGGTGAAGCACGAGGCGCTTCTGGGTATTGCCCAGTCGCTCGACGCGACCGGGCTGTTCGGCGAGATCTTCATGGTGTCGGCGCTGACCGGCGACGGGGTGGACGATCTGCGCGCCCATCTCGCCCGCGCCGTGCCGGCCGGGCCGTGGCTTTATCCCGAGGACCAGCTTTCCGACATCAACGACCGGCTGATGGCCGCCGAGATCACCCGCGAGAAGCTGTTCCTGCAGCTGCGCCAGGAGCTGCCCTATCACATCACCGTCGAGACCGACCGCTGGCAGGAGGTCGACGACGGCAGCCTGCGCATCGAGCAGACCATCTATGTGCGGCGCGACAGCCAGAAGGCCATCGTCATCGGCCGCGGCGGCCAGCGCCTCAAGGCCATCGGCACGGCCGCGCGCACCGAGCTCGGCAAGCTGCTCGAGCGCGAGGTGCACCTGTTCATCTACGTGAAGGTCCGCGAGAACTGGCCCGACGATCCCGAGCGCTACACCGCGATGGGGCTGGATTTCGGGCAATGACGCGGGGCCGCTCGCGCATCACGCCGTATCCACCTCCAGGGGTCTCTCCACCGCGCCACAGGAATTGTGGTAGCAACGCCGCATGGACTGGTCCGACGAAGGCATGGTGATCGCGACGCGCCGCCATGGCGAGTCGGCCGCGATCGTCACCCTGCTCACACGCGCGCACGGGCGCCATGCCGGACTCGCGCGCGGCGGATCGGGCCGGCGCGGACGCGGGCTCTATCAGCCGGGCAATGTCGTCGCCGCGACATGGCGTGCGCGCCTTGCCGAGCATCTCGGCACGTGGAGCTGCGAGCCCCTGCACGCGAACGGCGTCGCACTGCTCGACCGGGCCGGCGCGCTCGCCGCGCTCGCCGCCGCCTGTGCCCTGGTCGACGCGGTGCTGCCCGAGCGCGAGCCGCACGGGGCGCTGTACGACGCGACGCTGGCGCTGGTGTCGGCACTCGCCGGGCCCGCATGGGCGGAACGCTACGTGCGCTGGGAGATCGACCTGCTGACCGAGCTCGGGTTCGGGCTCGACCTCGGAAGCTGCGCCGCGACGGGCGCCAATGACGGGCTTGCCTATGTCTCGCCGCGCACCGGCCGCGCCGTCTCGGCGGCGGCGGGCGAGCCGTATCGCGACCGGCTGCTCGCGCTGCCGCCCTTCCTTGTGGGACCGGAGGGCGGCCCGCCCGGGCCGGGCGACATCGCGGCGGGACTCGCGCTTACCGGGTTCTTCCTGGCGCGCTGTGTGTTCACGCCGGAGCAGCGCCCGCTACCCGCCCCGCGCACCCGATTGGTTGACGCAATCGCACGAAACCCTACTATATGTGGTGTTCCCTCCGACCCATAGGCAGCGTTCATGGCCAAGTCCACGACCCCGCCGGCCGAGATCCTAGAGGCGCCGTTCGCCGACGCGCTGGGCGAGCGCTATCTCGCCTACGCGCTTTCGACCATCACGTCGCGGTCCCTGCCCGATGCCCGCGACGGGCTGAAGCCGGTCCACCGCCGCCTGCTATACGCCATGCGCCAGCTCCGGCTCGATCCCGGCTCGGGCTTCAAGAAGTGCGCCCGCGTCGTGGGCGACGTGATCGGCCGCTACCATCCGCACGGCGACGTGGCGGTGTACGAGGCGATGGTGCGCCTCGCCCAGGAATTCGCGGTGCGCTACCCGCTGGTCGAGGGCCAGGGCAATTTCGGCAATGTCGACGGCGATAACGCGGCGGCCATGCGCTACACCGAGGCGCGGCTGACGCCCTACGCACTCGCGCTTCTCGAAGGGCTCGACGAGAACGCCGTCGACTTCCGTCCGAACTATGACGGGACGGAGGAAGAGCCGATCGTGCTGGCCGCCAGCGTGCCGAACCTGCTGGCCAATGGCGCGTCCGGCATCGCGGTCGGCATGGCGACCTCGATTCCGCCGCACAACCTCGCCGAGCTGTGCGACGCCGCGATCCACCTGATCAAGCATCCGAAGGCGACGACCGAAAAGCTGGTCGGGATGGTGCCGGGGCCAGATTTCCCGACCGGCGGCGTGCTGGTCGAGCCGCGCGACTCGATCGCCGAGGCCTACGCGACCGGGCGCGGCAGCTTCCGTCTTCGGGCGCGCTGGACGACCGAGCCGCTGAAGCACGGGCTCTACCAGATCGTCATCACCGAGATTCCCTACCAGGTGCAGAAGGCGCGGCTGATCGAAAAGATCGCGGCGCTTTTGGCCGAGCGGAAGCTGCCGCTGGTCGCGGACGTGATGGACGAGTCCGACGCCGAGATCCGGCTGATCATCGAGCCGAAAAACCGCAACGTGCCCGCCCAGGCGGTGATGGATTCGCTTTTCCGCGCGACCGACCTCGAGGTGCGTATCGGGCTCAACATGAACGTGCTCGATGGCGGGCTCACGCCGCGGGTGATGAACCTGCGCGAGGCGCTGACCGCCTTCCTCGACCACCGTCACGACGTGCTGAAGCGCCGGTCGGCACATCGGCTGGAGCAGATCGACCGTCGTCTCGAAGTGCTCGCAGGTTACCTAATCGTCTATCTGAACCTCGACGCCGTCATCAGGATCATCCGCGAATCCGACGAGCCCAAGCCCGCGCTGATCAAGAAGTTCAAGCTGACCGACGCGCAGGCCGAGGCGATCCTGAACATGCGGCTGCGGTCCTTGCGGCGGCTCGAGGAGATCGAGATCAAGCGGGAGAACGACGCGCTGGAGGCCGAGCGCAAGACGCTGCGCGTCCTGTTGCGCGACGAGAAGAAGCGGTGGGACCGGGTGGCCACTGAAATCCGGGAGATCGGCAAGAAGTTCGGCAAGGACACGGCCCTCGGCAAGCGCCGCACCGAGATCGGCGACGCGCCGGCGCCGGTCGAGGCGCCGGTCGAATTGTTCATCGAGCGCGAGCCGGTAACCGTCGTGTGCTCCGACAAGGGCTGGATTCGCGCGGTCAAGGGGCACGGCACCGGCAACGGCGCGCTGCGCTACAAGGAGGGCGACAAGGCCCGGTTCGAGCTGGCCTGCGAGACCACCGACAAGGTTCTGGTGTTCGGCACCAACGGGCGGTTCTACACGCTGGCAGTCGACAAGCTGCCCGGCGGGCGCGGCCATGGCGAGCCAGTGCGGCTGATGATCGACCTCGGCAACGACCAGGAGATCGTAACCCTGATGGTCCACAGGCCGGGCCGGAAGCTGCTGGTCGCCTCCACCGACGGGCGCGGCTTCCTGGTGTCCGAGTCCGACGTGCTGGCCCAGACCCGCGCCGGCAAGCAGGTTCTGAACCTCTCCGGCGACGCGGAGGCGTGCGTGTGCGTTCCGGCCGAGGGCGATTCGGTCGCGGTCGTCGGCGACAACCGCAAGATGCTGGTCTTCCCCCTTTCCGAGCTGCCCGAGATGGGGCGCGGGCGCGGGGTGAAGCTGCAAGCCTACAAGGACGGCGGGCTGGCCGACGCGCGCGTGTTCGACCGGGCGGCCGGGCTGACCTGGCCGGTGGGCGACCGCACCCGCACAGAGCTTGACCTGCTGGCCTGGCAGGGCAGGCGGGCCCAGGCCGGCCGCATCGCGCCGCGCGGCTTTCCCCGGAGCAACCGGTTCGGATAGGACACGCCCTCTGGCGGCGGCGCGGCCGGCGGTGTATTCCATCGCCATGAACGCCAATCCGGACATCGTCGTCGTCGGCGCCGGGGCCGGCGGGCTGGGTGCCGCCCGCACCGCCATCGAGCTCGGCCTCACCGTCCAGGTGCTGGAGGCCAAGGGACGCGTGGGCGGGCGGGTCTGGACCGACGAATCGATGGGCGTCGGCTGGGATCCCGGGGCGCATTGGCTGCACGACGCCAGCCACAACTTCTTCGGCCAGTTCGCCGAGCAGGAAGGCTGGCCGCTCGACAAGGATGGCTGGCGGCGCATGAGCCTGCGCGCCCGTGACACGCTCGACGAGCGCTCGGCCGACGAGTGGGAGGCGTACTGGGAATCGGCCTACGATGCGATCGACCGTGCGGGCGCCCAGGGGCTCGACGTTCGCGCCTCGGAGGTGATCCCGCCCCATCCGCGCTGGCGCGTGATGTTCGACAGCTTCTTCGCCGCGCTGGCCGGCGTCGAGCCCGACCGCACCTCGGCGCTGGACGTATCGCGCTACGAGAACGGCTACAACAACTGGCGCGTCGCGCCGGGCTATGGCGCTCTGGTCGCAGAGTACGGGCGCGGCATGCCGGTCGCGCTCGACACCCCGGTGACGCGCATCGACTGGTGCGGCCGCGACGTGCGCGTGGAGACCGTGAAAGGCGCCCTCACCTGCCGCGCGGTCGTCGTCACCGCCTCGACCAGCGCGCTCGCCGAAGGCCGCATCGCCTTCGCGCCGGACCTGCCCGCGGCGACGCGCGAGGCGATCGAAATGGTGCCGCTGGGCGAGGCGGAGAAGGTAGCGTTCCGCGTGCGCGACGAGCTGGTCGCCGAATTCCCCCGCAACAGCCACGTCTTCATCGAGCATTCGACGTCCGAGCACATGCGCTTCCAGGTGCGCCCGCTGGGCACGCCGGTGATCATCGCCTGGGCGAACGGCCGCTTCGCGCGCGCTCTGCACGGCAAGGGCCGCGCCGCGATGATCGACTTCGCCGAGCAGGGGCTTGTCCGGCTGTTCGGTGCCGACATGCTGAACGGCGTCGTCGCCCGGGCGACTTCCGACTGGCTGGGCGACCCGTTCATCCGCGGCGGCTATTCCTGCGCCCTGCCCGGCAAGGCGCATTGCCGCGCGGCCCTCCGCGAGCCCCTCGCCGACCGCATCTTCTTCGCCGGCGAAACGACGCACCCGACCGCGTTCGGCACGGTGCATGGCGCGCGCGCGGAAGGCGAAACTGCGGTCCGCCGCATCGCCGCGCGCCTCGGCGTCATTGCGCCAGCCGCCGCGGCAGCGTCCCACTAGAGGCGGCGGGGCGACGCCGATGCAAAGAGGCCTCGCCGCCTTCGTCCGCTCGGTCGATGCGCTCAACGAGGCGGTGGGGCGCGGCGTCGCCTGGCTGGTCCTCGCGATGGTGCTGATCACCTTCCTCGTTGTCGTGCTGCGCTACGTGTTTTCGCTCGGCTGGGTATGGATGCAGGAATCCTATGTCTGGCTGCACGGCATCGTGTTCATGGTGGGCGCCGGCTACACGCTGCTGCATGACGGGCACGTGCGCGTCGACATCTTCTATCGGCCGGCCGGCGCGCGCTACAAGGCGTGGGTCAACCTGTTCGGCGCGCTGCTGATGCTGATGCCGATCGCAGGGCTGGTGGCGTTCGAGAGCTGGAGCTACGTGCTGATCTCCTGGCTCAAGGGCGAGGTGTCGCGCGAGGCAGGCGGTATGCCCGCTCTGTACATCCTCAAGACCGCGATCTGGGTGTTCGTCGTGCTGATCTCACTTCAGGGGGTGGCGCTGGCCGCCCGCTCAGCGCTGGTGCTGGCCGGCCATCCCGAATTCACCGGGGACGGCGAGGAGCACGAAGGTGTGTAGGGCGCTTTTCGATCGAACGGCGCCGGCCCACTCCCCCTCCCGGCCACCCATAGCAGCATACTGTCGTTGGGTGGCCGGGAGGGGGAGTGGGATGGTGCGATTCCGCGTGAGCGGAAGATGGCCTGGGAGCATATGCCGGTGCTAGGCGCCGAGATCCTCTCGGTCCTGATGTTCCTCACCGTGATCGGCGTGCTGCTGCTCGGCTTCCCGGTCGCGTTCACGCTGGCCGGCGTGTCGTTCGCCTACGCGCTGATGGGCACCGCGTTCGGCATTTTCGACTTCAACCTGCTGGGCGGCCTGCCGTCGCGCTTTTTCGGCACCATGTCGAACGAGGTGCTGGTGGCGGTGCCGCTGTTCGTTTTCATGGGGGTCATGCTCGAGCGCTCGCGCATCGCCGAGGAGCTCCTTGAGACGATGGGGCTGCTGTTCGGGCGGATGCGCGGCGGACTGGGGCTTTCGGTCGTCGCGGTCGGGGCGGTGCTGGCGGCCTCGACCGGGATCGTCGGCGCGACGGTCGTGACCATGGGTCTGCTGTCGCTGCCCGCCATGCTCAAGGCCGGCTACAGCCCGCGCCTCGCCTGCGGCACGATCTGCGCCTCGGGCACGCTGGGCCAGATCATCCCGCCCTCGATCGTGCTGGTGCTGCTGGGCGACCTGTTGCAGGGCGCCAACACCCAGGCGCAGATCCTGAAAGGCAATTTCGCGCCCGAACCGGTCTCGGTGGTCGACCTGTTCGCCGGCGCGTTCATCCCCGGCATGGTGCTGGTCGCGCTCTACATGATCTGGGTCATGGTCCAGGCGACGATCCGGCCCGAGGCGGCACCGGCCCTGGTCGCGGCCGGCGAGAAGGTCGAGGATATGGGCGCGCGCGTCCTGCGTGCGCTGCTGCCGACGGGCGCGCTGATCGTGGCCGTGCTCGGCTCGATCCTGGCCGGCGCGGCGACGCCGACGGAGTTGGCTGCGGTGGGCGCGGTCGGCGCCATGGTGCTCGCGATGCTGAAGAAGCGGTTCGACATCGGCATCCTTCGCGAGGTGATGCGCTCGACCGTTCAGATCAGCTCGATGGTGTTCGTGATCTTGTTGGGCGCATCGGTGTTCTCGCTGGTGTTCCGCGGCTTCGGCGGCGACGTGATGGTGGCGCGCGTGCTGACCGGCATGCCCGGCGGCATGGCGGGCGCCATGATCCTGGTCATGGCCGTGATGTTCCTGATGGGATTCCTGATCGATTTCATCGAGATCATCTATATCGTCGTGCCGATCGTCGGGCCGGTGCTTCTGCAAATGGACATTAGCCCGGTCTGGTTCGGCGTGATGATCGCAGTGAACCTGCAGACGAGCTTCCTCACCCCGCCCTTCGGCTTCGCGCTGTTCTACCTGCGCGGCGTGGCGCCCGATTCGGTTTCCACGATGGACATCTATCGCGGCGTGGTGCCGTTCGTGCTGATCCAGATCGTCGGGTTGGGATTCGTCGCGGCCTTCCCTGGCCTCGCCACCTGGCTGCCGCACGTCATCCTGAACTGACGGTCAGGGCGCGATCACGCCGCAGGCGATGCGCCCGCCGGCGTTGCCGGCGGGATCGCTGTGGTAGTCGTCTGCCCCGGCATGGACGACGAAGGCCGTGCCTTGCCCGCCGAGGAGACTGTTGGGCTTGCCGTCGGCGAGCGTGACCCGGTCGTTGACCGTCTCGATCGTGGCCTTGCCGGCGGCGGGCACCGTGACGTTCGGCATGTCCCCCGCGTGGCCGCCCATCGCACTCTCGAACCCGTGGGCGTGATGGGTCGGGTTGAAGTGGCCCCCCGCCGAGGCGAAGGGCGGCTCGCACTTGCCGGTGCCGTGGATATGGAAGGCGTGGCTGCCGGCTGGCAGCCCGGAGAGCTCGCCCCGGATCAGCACGCCGGCGGGCGTCTGGGTGAGGCGGAGCGTGCCCAGGCTCTCACCCTTTAGCCCGTGCATCTGCGCCATCGCCTGCTCGGCGGCGCGCGCCGGCAGGACCAGGACGGTCACGGCGAGAAGCGCGGCGAAGATCGTGATCGAGCGGTGCATGGTTTCCTGCGGGTTCGTTGTTTCACGTGCAACGAGGCCGGTCGGCAACCGGCCCCGGCGAGAATCGGAGAATAGCACGGGCGGGCCAGGTCGCCGACCGGCCCGGCAATCACGTTTTCGACGGCTCGGCGTACTTGTACGGCAGCGCGCGCGCCGGCAGATAGGTGCCCTCGGCGAGCTTGGTCCAGTCGCCCGCGCCCTTGCGGAACTTCAGGTAGTCGTCCATCACCTCGCGCGAAAGCGCATCCTTCGAGGCCAGGTCATTCATCACCTGGCCCGCCACGTTGCCGAGACCGGTGAGGATGTTGTCCGAGAAGCGCTTGAGTTGGACGTGGTGCGTGTTGACCAGCACCGCGAGCGACGCGTTGTTGCGCGCCGTGAACTCGTTGAGAACAATCGAGTTCACCGCCGCGTTCGCCGCCGTGACGATCTCCTGGATGTCCTTCGGCAGCTTCTCCCACGCCTTCAGGTTGATGAAGTTGTCGAGCAGCGTCGCCGGCTCATGCCAGCCAGGATAGTAGTAGTACTTGGCGTTCTTGTAGAAGCCGAACGCGAGGTCGTTGTACGGCCCCACCCATTCGCACGCATCGATCGCACCCGATGACAGCGATGGCAGGATTTCGCCGCCCGGCAGGTTGATGACGTTTCCGCCCGCCGCCTTCACCACCTCGCCGCCGAGCCCCGGAATGCGCATCTTGAGGCCCTTGTAGTCGGCGATCGTGTTCATTTCCTTGTTGAACCAGCCGCCCATCTGCACGCCGGTGTTGCCCGACGGGAAGAACTTGCAGCCCATCTGCTTGTAGATCTTGTCGGCGAGCTTCTGCCCGTTGCCGTAGCTGAACCAGGCATTGCATTCCTGCGCATCCATCCCGAACGGCACGGAGGCGAGATACTGGGCGGCCTCGACCTTTCCCTTCCAGTAGTAGGGCGCGCCATGGCCCATCTCGACCGTGCCGTTGCCGACGGCATCCATCGACTCGAAGGCCGGCACCACCTCACCAGCCCCGAATACCTTGACCGTGAGGCGACCTTCCGATGCCTTGGTGATGAATTCGGCAAGAAGGTTCGCACCGGTGCCGAGGCCGGGGAAGTTCTTGGGCCAGGTCGTCACCAGCCGCCACTCGAGGAGACCGCGTGATACCGCCGGCGCTTTGGGTGTCTGCGGTGCCGGGGCCGGGTTGGTTTCCTTTGTACCTTCCATGACCCCGTAAGTTGCCGCAGCACCTACCGCGACACCCGTCGCGGCACCGGTCAGAAAATCACGACGTTTCATATGTCAACCCCCCTTTATGGGCCCGCCATCGCGCGGGCGGATCAGGCTAGCGGCTCGGGCGAGTCGGCGAAAGACGCACGATGTCGGGCGGCGGGCGGTTCGATGGGCCCCCAGCCGTCCGGCCCCAACCCCTCCAACGGCCGGAAGCGCGACTTGTAGGCCATCTTCGGGCTGTCAGCGACCCAGTAGCCGAGATAGACGTAAGGCCGCTCGCTGCGCTGCGACTCCTCGACCAGCCACAGCACCATGTAGACGCCGAGCGAGCGGCGCGCGAGCGTGGGGTCGAAGAAGCTGTAGACGGCCGAGAGCGAGTCGCTAAGGCGGTCCGCCAGCATCGCCGCCACCAGCGTTCCGTCGAGGGCGCGGTATTCGATGATGCGCGAATCGACCGGGCTCTCCTCGACCATGGCGCGGTAGTCGTCATAGCTCATCCCCGCCATCTCGCCGCCCTCGTGGCGGGCGCGCTGGTAGCGGGTGAACAGGCGGAACTGCTCGATCGTGGCGTGTGCGGGCATGTCTGCGACGACAAGGTCGGCATTCGCCTTGCGCACGCGGGCGAGGTTTCGCGTGAGGTCGAAATGCGCAGCCGGGATCCGCACCGGCACGCAGGCGGCGCACCCGGTGCAGGCCGGCCGGTAGGCGAGCCCGTGACTGCGCCGGAAGCCGGCGCGCGACAGGCGCTCGTAGAGGACCGCGGCATCGGGCCCCGACAGGTCGGTCACCACCTTGCGCTCGATCCGGCCGGGGAGATACGGACACGGCAGACCACGCGTCCCGAAGAAGAAGCGGTCGGGACGGCGCAGTTGCGGCTTTGACCGGAGTCCGGTGGTTTCGTTCATGCCCGGCACGCGAGGCACCCCTTAGGCCACAATATACGCAAGGCGGAGCGAGAATATGGGGCGCGGCGGCCTCCTGGCAAGCGCGGGAAGGCGGACATGCCGGAAATCCCTGCCCTAAGCACCATTTGCGACCTATTTGCGCTGGCGCCCGACGGCGGCCCTGAAGCCGTGTTACATCTTGTCACACCCGACCGATCCAGGGAGTGCACACGCCCATGTTCCACGGCTCGCCGCTGATCTCGACCATCGTGATCGGCATTGTGCTGGCCTTTGTCCTGGGTGCGGTCGCGAATCGGCTTCGCGTATCGCCTCTCGTCGGGTACCTGCTGGCCGGCGTAGCCGTCGGCCCGCATACGCCGGGCTTCGTCGCCGATCTGGAATTCGCCACCGAACTCGCCGAGATCGGCGTCATCCTGCTGATGTTCGGCGTCGGACTTCACCTTTCGCTCAAGGACCTGCTGGCGGTTCGCAATATCGCTATCGTTGGCGCGCTGCTGCAGATCGCCGCCGCAACGCTGATGGGGATGGGACTCGCCTGGACGCTGGGCTGGCCGCCGGGTGCGGGGCTGGTGCTGGGCCTCGCCCTTTCGGTTGCCTCCACGATCGTCCTGACCCGGGCGCTGCAGGAGCGGCGCCTGCTCGAGACGCGCTGGGGCCATATCTCGGTCGGCTGGCTGGTCGTCGAGGACCTTGTCATGGTCCTTGTGCTCGTGCTGCTGCCACCGCTGGCAGGCGTGCTGAACGGCACGGAGGCGCTCGGCGACGGATATGGCGAGATCGGCATTATCGTCGCGCTGACCGTCGGCAAGGTCACCGCCTTCATCGTCCTGATGCTGGTCATCGGACGACGCGCGATCCCGTGGCTGCTGCACCAGATGGCCCATAGCGGCTCGCGCGAGCTGTTCCGGCTCGGCGTCCTCGCCGTGGCGCTTGGCGTCGCCTACGTCGCCGCCCTGCTGTTCGACGCATCGATCGCGCTCGGCGCGTTCATCGCCGGGCTGGTCATGAGCGAGTCGACCCTGAGCCAGCAGGCGGCCGAAGAGTCGCTGCCGCTGCGCGACGCGTTCGCCGTGCTGTTCTTCGTCTCGGTCGGCATGCTGTTCGACCCCGCCATCGTTCTGGACCGTCCCGGACCGCTGGCCGGCGCGCTGGCGATCGTGCTCATCGCCCGGCCGGCGGCCGCATTCGCCCTGGTGCGGGCTTTCCGCTACCCGGCCAGCACGGCGGTGAACATCGCTGCGAGCCGCTCCCAGATCGGCGAATTCTCGTTCATCCTCGTCGGGCTCGGGGTCGCGCTGGAGATCCTGCCGCCGTTCGGCCGCGACATCGTGCTGGCCGTGGCGATGATTTCGATTCTGCTCAACCCGCTGACCTTCGTCGCGGTCGAGCGGGCCCGGCCCTGGCTCGAGCGTCACACCGTCGCGACGCCGCTGCCGGGCACGCCGCCGCCCGAGCCGGAGGACGTTCCGGCGCCCTTGCCCCAGTCGGAGCTCGCCGGCCACGTCGTCATCGTGGGCTACGGGCGGGTCGGGGGGCTGGTCGGCGCCGCCTGCCGGGAGCGCGCAGTCGCCCACGTGGTCATCGAGGAGAAGGAGGAGCTGCTGACTTCGCTGGCGCTCGACGGCCAGGATACCATCGCTGCTCGCGGCGCAACCACGGAGAAGCTGCTCGCCGCCGCCAATATCGGCGCCGCGCGGACATTGTTCGTGGCGATCCCCAACAGCTTCGAGGCGGGCCAGTATGTCGATCAGGCGCGACGGGCCAACCCGTCGCTGCTCGTCATCGCCCGCGCCCATCACGACGACGAGGTCGATTACCTCACCCGGCTGGGTGCGGATGCGACCATCATGGGCGAGCGCGAGATCGCCGAAGCGATGATCGCCCGCGCCTTCGGTTAGGCGTTTTCCGATTAAACGGCTCCGGCCCTCTCCCCCTCCCGGCCATCCGACGACAGTATGCTGCTATGGGTGGTCGGGAGGGGGAGAGGGCCGGGGCGATTCCGCGCGAGCGGAAAATATCCTGAAAAACCTCAGACGTCGGCGATGGTCACGCCGGGCACGGACTGGATGCGCGCCCGCATTTCCGCCGAGATCACGTAGGCATCCGGCAGCGCGATCTCGACCTCACGTCCGGCCTCGAGCGCCAGGACCAGGCTGACCCGCCCCCGTCCGCGCCGGCCGTTCGTAAGGACCTCGCGCAGCGTGTCGAGCGGCGCCGGGTCGGCCAGGTGCACGCGCAGCCCAGCGACGGCGTTGGCGACCGCGGCATCCAGCACCTCGATCGACTGACCGGTGAGCTTGATCTCCTCGCCCTCGGCGCGCGCCTCGACCGTGATCAGCAGCGGGGTGTTGGAGTCGAGCTTGTCGCGCGAGACGGCCAGAAGCTCGGCGAAGATCAGCACCTCGAACACGCCGTCGGCATCGGAAAGCTGGACATAGGCGAAACGGTTGCCGCGCGACGATGTCCGCTCCTGCTTGCGCACGACCACCCCCGCGAGCTTGAGGCGGCGCGCCTCGGCACCGGCCATGCGCTCGGCGATCGCGCCCGACGACACGACGCCGATACGGGCAAGGCTCTTGCCGTACGCGTCGAGCGGGTGGGCGGACAGGTAGAACCCGATCGCCTCGAACTCCTGCGCCAGACGTTCGAGCGCCGGCCAGTCGCCGGTCTCGGGCAGGTTGAGGCGCGGGCGCGCGGACGCCCCGTCCTCGCCCGTGAACAGGCTGGGCTGGCTCGCATCGCGCCCGCCCGCCGCCGAGCCGGCGAGCCGGACCAGCACGTCCGCGCCCTCGAACAACCGCTTGCGGTTGGGATCGAGCGAATCGAACGCGCCGGCGCGGATCAGGTTCTCGAGCTGGCGCTTGTTGGCGACGCGCGAATCCACCCGGGCGACAAAATCGGACAGGTCGGCGAACGGCCCGTTCTCCTCGCGCTCGGCGACCAGCGCCTCCATGGCGTGCGCGCCGACGTTCTTGATGGCGGCCAGCGCGTAGCGCACCGCACCGCCCTCGACCGCGAACTGCGCTTCGGACTTGTTGATATCGGGCGGCAGCAGCTTGATGCCGAGACGCGACAGTTCCTGGCGGAACATGTTGAGCTTGTCCGTCGAGCCCATGTCGTAGGTCATGGTCGCGGCGAAGAACTCGACCGGGTGGTTGGCCTTGAGCCATGCGGTCTGCCACGCGACCAGAGCGTACGCCGCCGCATGCGACTTGTTGAAGCCGTACCCGGCGAACTTGTCGACCTGCTCGAAGATGGTGGCGGCGCGTCCCGACTCCACCCCGTTGGCGACCGCGCCGTCGATGAACTCCTGGCGCAGCGCGTCCATCTCGGCCTTGATCTTCTTGCCCATGGCGCGGCGCATCAGGTCGGCCTTGGCGAGCGAGAAGCCGGCCAGGTCCTGCGCCACGCGCATGACCTGCTCCTGGTAGATCATGACCCCGAACGTTTCGGTCAGGACGGGCTCGAGCACGGGATGCAGGTAGTCGGCCTCCTCGCGGCCGTTCTTGACCGCGATGTATTTCGGGATGTTCTCCATCGGGCCGGGCCGGTAGAGCGCGACCAGCGCGATGAGGTCCTCGAACTTGTCGGGACGCATCTGGCGCAGCACGTCGCGCATGCCCGCGCTTTCCATCTGGAAAACCCCGGTCGCCTCGCCGCGGCCCAGCATCTCGAACGTCTTCGGGTCGCTGAACGGTATGCGCGACAGGTCGATCTCGATGCCGCGCCGGGCCAGATGCTCGACGGTGCGGGCGAGGACCGTAAGAGTCTTGAGGCCGAGGAAGTCGAACTTCACCAGCCCCGCCGCCTCTGTGTACTTCATCGAGAACTGGGTCGCGATCATGTCCGACCGCGGATCGCGATAGAGCGGCAGCAGCTTCTCGAGCGGGCGGTCTCCGATCACCACCCCCGCCGCGTGCGTCGAGGCGTGGCGATACAGCCCTTCGAGCTTCATCGCGATGTCGATCAGCCGCGCGACCGTCTCGTCCTCGGCACGCATGTCGCGAAGGCGCGGCTCGGCCTTCAGCGCATCGGCGAGCGTCGGCGGGTGCGCCGGGTTGTATGGCACCATCTTGGAGATGCGATCGACCTGGCCGTAGGGCATGCCGAGGACGCGGCCCACGTCGCGCAGCGCCGCCCGCGCCTGCAGCTTGCCGAAGGTGATGATCTGCGCCACCCGGTCGCGGCCATAGAGCGACTGGACGTGGGCGATCACCTCGTCGCGCCGGTCCTGGCAGAAATCGACGTCGAAGTCCGGCATCGACACGCGATCGGGGTTGAGGAAGCGCTCGAACAGCAGCCCGAAGCGCAGCGGGTCGAGGTCGGTGATGGTCAGCGCCCAGGCGACGACCGAGCCCGCGCCCGAACCGCGCCCCGGCCCGACCGGGATGCCCTGCTCCTTCGCCCACTGGATGAACTCAGCCACGATCATGAAGTAGCCGGGGAAGCCCATCTTCACGATCACGTCCAGCTCGAACGCCAGCCGTTCGCGATAGGGCCTGGCGACGGCCTCGCGCGCGGCCGCGTCCATGTCGTCGGTGTAGACATGCGCGGTGAGCCTGCGCTCCAGCCCCGCGCGCGCTTCGTCGGCCAGCGCGTCGGCCTCGGTCTTGCCGTCGGCCATCGGGAAGGCGGGAAGGATCTCCTTGCGCGGCCTGGGGCGATAGGCGCAGCGGCGCGCGATGGCCAGCGTGTTGTCGACCGCCTCGGGCAGGTCGGCGAACAGGGCGCGCATCTCGGACGCGGTGCGGAAGCGATGGTCGGGGGTGAAGCGGCGTCGCTTGTTTTCGGCGACATGCGTGCCGTCGGCGATGCAGATCAGCGCGTCATGCGCCTCGTACATCGCCTCGGCGGCGAAATAGACGTCGTTGGTCGCGACGAGCGGCAGGTCGCGCTGGTAGGCGAGATCGATCAGGTCGCCCTCGATGCGGCTCTCGGTCTCGAGCCCGTGGCGCATCAGCTCGACATAAAGCCGTCCGGGGAACGCCGCCTCGAGACGTTCGAGCATCTCGTTCGCGGCCTGGAGCTGGCCGTCGGCGAGCAGCCGGCCGATCAGCCCGCGCGGCCCGCCGGTCAGCGCGATCAGCCCGGCCGAATGGCGCGCCACGTCGTCGAGCGTCACGCGCGGCGCGATGCCGGCCGGCGTCTCCGTGAACGCCATGCTGGAAAGCGCCGAGAGGTTGAGATAGCCCGTCTCATCCTGCACCAGCAATACCAGCTCGTCGGGCGGCGCCTCGCGCCCGACCGGCTGCGCGCCGCCATTCGGAACCGTGACGATGCCGCCCTGCGGCTGGTCGGGCCGCGCCACGAAAAGCTGGCAGCCGATGATGGGCTGCACCCCCGCCTTCGCCGCCGCCTCGGAGAATTCCAGCGCGCCGAACAGATTGCCGGTGTCGGTCACGGCCACGGCCGGCATGCGCTCGGCCGCGCAGAGCTTCACCAGCTCGGCCAGCCGGATCGCGCCTTCGCTCAGCGAGTACGCGGAATGGACGTGTAGATGAACGAAATCGGCGTGCGCCATGGCCTATTCATTCCATATCGAAGGACGCGCAGCACCAGGAACATCCCACGAACATATGACCATATCCAACGGGTGATTCCGGGGCCGATTCTCAGCTCGAAAGAACAAAACAGGAAACGCCAATATGTCGGTTCGATAGAGGTCGGGCTACCCCGCATATTGTCCTAGCGCGCCTGAATCCGGACCCGAATCGGGGTGATTCGCAACCGTGAACGAATCGGGTTTGGCCGGACGCGAATCGGGTGCCGAAAACCCGCCTATATCACCTTCAACAACCCGTCCTCGATCGTCACCCGGCGATCGAGCCGGGCCGCGAGGTCGGGGTTGTGGGTGGCGATCAGCGACGCCGTGCGGGTTTCGCGCAGCAGGGCGAGCAGCGCGTCGAACACGCCGTCGGCGGTGTGCTGGTCGAGATTTCCGGTCGGCTCGTCGGCCAGCAGCACCTCAGGCTGGTTGGCCAGCGCCCGGGCGATGGCGACGCGCTGCTGCTCGCCGCCCGACAGACGCGCGGGGCGGTGCGTCTCGCGCGCGGTCAGACCCATCAGCGCCAGGAGTTCGTGCGACCGCTCGCGCGCGGCGGACCGGGAACGGCCGGCGATCATCTGGGGCAGGACGACGTTCTCCAGCGCCGAAAACTCGGGCAGGAGATGGTGGAACTGGTAGACGAAGCCCAGCGCGCGGCGGCGCAGCTCGGTCCGGCGCGCGTCCGACAGGCGGCTGGTGGCCTCGCCGGCAATCCGCACCTCGCCCTTGTCCGCCCGTTCCAGCAGCCCGGCGATATGCAGCAAGGTCGACTTGCCCGCCCCGGACGGCGCGACCAGCGCCACCGCCTCGCCCGGCGCCAGCGCAAGCGAGGCGCCACGCAGCACGTCGAGCGTGACGCCGCCCTGCACGAAGGACCGCGCGACGTCCTCCAGGGCCAGGGCCGGCGCCTCGTCACTCATAGCGCAGCGCTTCGACCGGATCGAGCCGCGCAGCCCGCCAGGACGGGTAGATCGTTGCAACGAACGAGAGGACCAGCGCCATTCCGACGACAGCCACCACGTCGCCGGACTCCACCTTCGCCGGAAGGTGTGAGAGGAAGTAGATCTCGGGCGCGAAAAGCTGGGTGCCGGTCAGGCCCTGCAGCCACTGGCGGATCGTCTCGATGTTGAGCGCGAAGGCGAGCCCCAGCAGGAAGCCGAGGAGCGTGCCGACCACGCCGACTGACGCGCCGGCCAGCAGGAAGATGCGCATCACCATGCCGCGCGTCGCGCCCATGGTGCGCAGGATCGCGATGTCGCGCCCCTTGTCCTTCACCATCATGATCATGCCGGCAACGATGTTGAACGCGGCCACTACGATGATGAGCGTCAGGATCAGGAACATGACGTTGCGCTCGACCTCGACGGCATTGAAGTAGCTGGCGTTGGTCTGGCGCCAGTCGACGATCCGCACCGGGTCGCCCGACAGGGCGCGGGCGATCTCGCCCCGCACGCGGTCGACCTCGCCGATCTTGTCGGCCATCACCTCGAGCTCGGTCACGCCGTCGCCGGTGTCGAAATAGGCCTGGGCCAATTCCAGCGGCATGTAGACGAAGGTCGAATCGTACTCGTACATGCCGGCCTCGAACGTCGCGGCCACGCGATAGCCCTTGAGGCGCGGCACCGAGCCGAAGGCGGTCGGCGTGGCCGACGGCGAGATCAGCGTCAGCCGGTCGCCCGGTCCGACGCCCAGCGCGAAGGCCAGCCGGTCGCCCAGCACAACAGTGTCCTTGCCGCCGAAATCGGCCAGGCTGCCGCGGCGGATGTTGCCCGCGACGGCCGCGCGCTTCGCCAGGTCGGCCGGCCGCATGCCACGCACCAGCGCGCCGTGCGAGCGGCCCTGTGCGGTCGCCATCACCTGTCCCTGCACGACGGGCGAAACGGTCGCGACGCCCGGCAATTTGCGGATGCGCTCGGCCAGCGGGTCGAAACCGGTCAGCGGGCGGTTCGTCTGGGCATAGACGCCGAGATGGCCATTGAGCCCCAGGATGCGGCCCATCAGCTCGTCGCGGAACCCGTTCATCACCGACATCACGACGATCAGCGTCGCGACGCCGAGTGCGATGCCGGCGAGCGAGAAGCCGGCGATGACGGAGACGAACCCTTCCTGGCGCCGCGCGCGGAGGTAGCGCAACGCGACCATCCGCTCGAAGGCGTTGAAGATCACGGGCGAGGTGCCGAAGACGATGGCTTCCGCTCGTCCTTCGAGACGCGTCCCTGCGGGACGCTCCTCAGGGCGAACGGCGATTTCATAGGGAACATCTCACGTCTCTACCCGGCGACCTGGGCGAGGGCCGCGTCGACCGAGATTTCCTCGGCCTTGGGGCCGTCGCGGCGCTTGAGCTCGACCTTGCTTTGGGCGAGGCCGCGCGGTCCGACGACCAGACGCCAGGGGAGCCCGATCAGGTCCATGTCGGCGAACTTCGCGCCGGCGCGCTCGTTGCGGTCGTCATAGAGCGTCTCGATTCCCGCGTTGCGCAGCTTGGCGTAAAGATCTTCGCAAGCCGCGTCGCAGGCGGCATCGCCCGCGCGGAGGTTGACCAGCCCGACGCGGAACGGCGCGACCGCGTCCGGCCAGACGATACCTAGCGAGTCGTGATGCGCCTCGATCAGCGCGCCGACCAGGCGCGAGACCCCGATGCCGTACGAGCCCATCTCGACCAGGCGCGGCTCGCCATCGGGGCCGATGACCGTCGCGTTCATCGGCTTCGAATAGTAGCTGCCGAAATAGAAAATCTGGCCGACCTCGATGCCGCGCGCCGTGACCAGCTTGTCGCCGAGCTCGGCATGCTTGGCCGGGTCCTGCTTCTCCTCCGTCGCGGCGTAAAGCGCGGTCCACCGGTCGACGATCGGTTGCAGGTCGCCCTCGTAGTCCACATCCGCGCCCGGCACGTCGAAGGACAGGAGGTCGCGGTGGCAGAAAACCTGCGACTCGCCCGTCTCGGCCAGCACGATGAACTCGTGCGTCTTGTCGCCGCCGATCGCGCCCGAGTCCGCGCGCATTGGGATCGCCTTCAGCCCCATCCGCGCGAAGGTGCGTAAATAAGCAACGAACATCTTGTTGTAGGCGCGCATTGCGCCGTCGTAATCGAGGTCGAACGAGTAAGCATCCTTCATCAGGAACTCGCGCCCGCGCATTACGCCGTAGCGTGGCCGCACCTCGTCGCGGAACTTCCACTGGATGTGGTAAAGCAGCTTCGGCAGGTCGCGATAGCTCCTGACCCCGGCCCGGAAGATCTCGGTGATCATCTCCTCGTTGGTCGGGCCGTAGAGCAGCTCGCGATCGTGCCGATCGACGATGCGCAGCATCTCCTTGCCGTAATCGTCGTAGCGCCCGCTCTCGCGCCACAGATCGGCCGACTGGATGGTCGGCATGAGAAGCTCCTGGCAGCCGGCCGCGTCCTGTTCCTCGCGCACGATGCGCTCGATGTTCTTGAGCACGCGGAAGCCGAGCGGCAGCCACGTATAGATGCCCGAGGCGGATTGGCGGATCATTCCGGCCCGCAGCATGAGCTGGTGCGAGGCGATCTGGGCCTCGGCCGGGACCTCCTTGAGGGTCGGCAGGAAATAGCGGGACATGCGCATGGCGCGGCAACTTAGGCGAAGGCGGGCACGATGTCCACGCGCCGCGCGGCCGGCCCCGGCGCCATGGTAGGCCTTTGGCAAGCGGACGGGAATCGGCCAAGATCGGACGTCGGCTCCAGGGCCATCGACGATCGCCCGCGCCGAGCAACGGGAGACAGGTTCATGACCGCCACGACTGCCCGGCGCGCGATCGGGCTTTGCGCCGCCGCTTTTGCCTGCGCCATCGTCCTCTCCGGCGGTGCCGGCGCAGTGCGGGCGCAGGATTACGCGGCCCTACTCGCCGCGCCCGACCGGAGCGCGGCCGACCGCGAGACCGACAAGAAGCGCGAGGCGCTCAAGCTTCTTACCTTCACCGGGCCGAAGGCGGGCTGGCACGTCCTCGACATGGGCGCGGGCGCCGGCTACAGCACGGAGCTGATGGCGCGCGCCGTCGGCCCCACGGGCAAGGTCTGGGGCCAGAGCAACGGGGAGTCGGACAAATTCGCGGCGCGGCTAAAGACGCCCGCCATGGCGAACGCGGCCGCCCAAACGCGGCCCTATGCGGACCCGGCGGTCGGGCTGCCGCCGCTCGACTTGATCACGTTCTTCTTCGCCTATCACGACACGACGTTCCAGGACGTCGACCGCGCCAGGATGAACAAGGCGATGTTCGCCGCCCTGAAGCCAGGCGGATATCTGGTTGTCGCCGACCACGCGGCGCGGCCGGAGGACGGCGCGACCGTGGGCAAGAAGTATCACCGCATCGCCGAAGCCACCTTGCGCGCAGAGGTCGAGGCGGCCGGCTTCCGCTTCGTCGGTGCCGGCGACTTCCTGCGCAACCCGGCCGATCCGCGCACGACCATCGTCTTCCGCTCGCCGGTCAAGGTCGACGAGTTCGTGCTGAAGTTCCGGAAGCCGATGTGACGATGCCGCCGGCGGCTCAGCGGCGGTGGCTGTGCGCGCGCTGGCAGAGGGCGGCGAGCTCGGCCTCGGCATCGTCCTGCAAGGGCTGGCCGTTGAACTCGAACCGGCCATCCGTGTAGGTGACGACGCCGATCGCCGCCTCGGGCTTGTAGAGGTCGTTCTGCGGATTCGCCGGATCGGGGAAGACGGGGATGCCGAGCCGATGCGCGACCTCCACCGTGATCGCGACCGAGAAGAAGTCCGGCACCCGGATCGGCGGCGCGCCACCCAGGTCAGCCGGCACGACGGCGTTGCCCTCCGCGTCGACGCCGGGCCGGTACGCGACATCCGGCGCCGGCACGTAATTGGCGAGCGCCGCGCAGGTCGTGGCCGTCACGGTGATGGTTTCGCCCCGGCCGGCCACGGGCGCAAGAGCGAGCAGCGCGATTGGAAGGGCGGGCAAGGCACGCATGGTGCGATGGTCGCGCATCGCGCTTAAGGATCCGTTTGCGGGCGGGCTACGTTCGACGGTTGCACCGGTGCACGCCGAAAGATGTCCTGCTGCGCGCCCTTGATCGTCTTTACGATGAGTTAACTATCGGACAAATACAACTATTGGTTGATGACATCGACCACATTCCTGCACCGGGCCCGCATTCCGGATTTCGCGGCGGCGATGCGCCGGCTGGTCCCGATCGCCATTGCCCTTCTGGTCGTCGCGGGCTGGTGGGCGATGGACGACCGGGCGACGAAGCCGAACCTCGCCGCTGCGCTGATGGCCGCCGCGCTCCTCGGGCTGGTCGCGTACTACGCGCTGCGCGCCCACCGCTTGGCGGCGGAGAAGCCGGAAGCCGCTCTGCGCGACAGTGAGACTATCGCGCGGGCGATCATCGAGAACGCGGCCGTCGGGATCGCCACGTTCGACCCCGAGGGCTCGATCGAGACCGTCAACCCGGCCTGGGGCCGGATCTTCGGCTATGACACGATCGAGCTGCTCGGACAGAAGATCGCGCCGCTGCTGCCTGACTGCGAGGGAGCACCGCACTGGATCGCCGGCGACCAGCGCGAAGCGGTCGGACGTCGCAAGGATGGAACGCTCGTCCCGATCGACCTCGCGGTGGACGAGGTGCAGCTCGATGGCGGGCGCGTCTTCACCGCCATCGCGAACGACATCTCGGCCCGCAAGGCCGCGGAACGGACGCTGCGCGACAACCAGCGCCGCCTGGAGGAGCAGGCGGCGCGGCTCGAGCGGCACGCCGCCGAGCTGTCACGCTCCAAGCACGAGATCGAGCAGCTCGCCTTCGTCGATATGCTGACCGGGCTCCCCAATCGCAACCTGTTCCACAACCGCCTCGATCACGCGATCGCAGTCGCCGACCGCAGCGGCCGGCGGGTGGCGCTGATGATGGTCGACCTCAACCGGTTCAAGACCATCAACGACGCGCTGGGCCATGCGGCGGGCGACATCGCGCTGCGCGAAGTGGGCGCGCGGCTGCGAACCGTGCTGCGCGAGGCCGACACGGTGGCGCGCGTCGGCGGCGACGAATTCGCCGTGATCCTGGAGACGGGCCTTGCGCCCGACGGGTCGCGCTACACCTCCGAACGCATCATCGACGCGTTCGAGGTGCCGATCCTGGTCGACGGCGCCTCGTTCGAGCTGGGCGTCGCGATCGGGGTGGCGGTCTACCCCGACGACGCCGCCGACGCCGACACGCTGCTGCGCCGGGCCGACGCGGCGATGTACCGCGCCAAGACGCTGGGGGCGAGCGCCGTGGTTACCTGCAGCGAGGATGTTGCCGCGCCGGCGGGTGGGTCCGGTACCGCCATCGGAAGCGCCGCGATGGGCAAATGAGACGCCTCTACTGCGCCGGGCGCGCCCAGGGCGGATCGAGGGCCAGGATACGCCCGGCAACCGGGCAATCGGGCGTGTGCGCGCCGGGCAGATAGCCGATGCTCATCAGGAACTCGCCCGTCACCTCGCCGCCGGTGAACTTGAAGGTCTTCTTGAACAGCTTCACCCAGTCCGCCTTCTCGCGCGGGTGATGAGCGGCGATCCAGGAAGCGAACCCGCCATGGCTTTCGCGCAGCGCCTGGATACGCCGTGCATTTTCGATCACGGCGGCGACCTTCAGCCGGTTGCGGATGATGTTCGCGTCGGCGAGGAGCCGCACGACGTCGCGCTCGCCGTAAGCGGCGACGCGGTCGACGTCGAACCCGTCGAAAGCCGTGTTGAATCCCTGACGCTTCTTGAGCATGAGGAGCCAGGACAGGCCAGCCTGGTTGATCTCCAGCGCCAGCCGCTCGAACAGGACGCGCTCGTCGGCGACCGGGAAGCCGTATTCGCCGTCATGATAGGGCCCGTGCAGCGGATGGCCCGGGGCCGCGTCGCAATAGCTCATCGGTGTGGCGTTACTTTCCCCAGACGGCTCCCGGGCTGGTCCGGAACGAAATGAAATCGTGCAGGATCACGAAGTCGGCGACACCCCACAGCGCGGCCGCGAGCAAAGTGACGATCCCGACCTTGAGCCACAGGCGGGGCTTTACCGGCGCGCTTGTGGCGTGGCCGGGCGTGACCTCCTGGCCGAGCTCGGCGGGGCTCCGGTTGCCCCATGGCAGCGCCATGAAGAACAGGATCCACCACAGGATCACATAAACGACGAAGCCAGAGAACCAGCCCATTCCGTATGCCATCGGTATGAAGAAGCGGCAGGATATCGGCCGCGGCCCGGTCTGTCACCGCGGATATGGCGCCCGCACCCCGACGTTGTGTCACACCCTGACGACGTGCACCTGAGTCAGCGGGCGCTTGCCCAGCGCCTCACGCAGGGCGCGGCGCACTGCGTTGCGCACCGCATCGGTCACCGCGGCGTCGTCGTCGCGTGCCTCGCGACCGAGATCGTCGATCGCGTCGGCGATGGCATCGAGCGCAATCCGCGCTGCCGACTTGTCGGCGCCTTCGGCATCGATCAGCCCGGGCACGCTGAGTTGCGGGTCGGCAGCAAGCCGGCCCTTGCGGTCGAGCACCACCGTGGCGACGGCGACACCGCCGAACCCGATGCGCCGGCGCGTGCGGATCACGTCGCCGTCGAGCGCGACCAGCCGCGCGCCGTCGACGGCGATCCGCCCGACCGGTGCAGTACCGACGATCTCGGCCGGTCCGGGCACGAGCCGGACCGCCTGGCCGTTCTCGACGATCACAGTCGCCGGAATCTGGCAGGACCGGGCGAACCTTGCCTGCTCGTGCAGATGGCGCGTCTCACCATGGATCGGCACCAGCAGGCGCGGGCGCACCCAGCCGTACATGCGCGCGAGATCGTCGCGCGGTGGGTGGCCCGACACATGGACGAAATGGTCCTCGTCGGTAACGATCTCGATGTCGCGACGCGCAAGCTGGTTCTGCAGGCGGCCAATGGCGATCTCGTTGCCGGGGATCATGCGGGACGAGAACACGACCGTATCGCCGGGATCGAGCGCAACGGTCGGATGAGCATCGGCGGCGATGCGCGCGAGCGCGGAGCGCGGCTCCCCCTGACTGCCGGTGACAATGTAGAGCGCGTGCTCGCGCGGCAGGAAGGCGGCCTCGTGCTCGGTGACGAAATCGCCCGTCGTGGCGAGGTAGCCGGTCTCGCGCGCCGCCTCGGTGACGGTCCAGAGCGAGCGCCCGACCAGCGCCACTTCGCGCCCGTTCACCTTGGCGGCATGCGCGATGGATTCGATCCGCGCGATGTTCGACGCGAAGCAGGTGACGGCGACGCGGTTGCGCTTGGTCGCGACGAGTTCGATGAGGCTCGCACGCACCGCCTCTTCGGATTGGGACTCGCCCGGCACGAAGACGTTCGTGGAATCGCAGATCAGCGCCGCGACGCCCGCCTTCCCCAGCTTGCGAAGCGCCGCCTCGTCGGTCGGCGGGCTTACGATCGGGCCGGGATCGAGCTTCCAGTCGGTCGCGTGCAGCACCGTGCCTGCCTTGGTACGGATGGCAATGACCTGGCCTTCGGGAATGGAGTGGGCGACCGCGATCGAGGAAATTTCGAACGGCCCGATCTTTGCGCCGCCACCAACCGGGAATTCGTGGATCGGCACCTCGTGCTCGATGCCGGCCTCCATCAGCTTGCGGCGCAGCAGCGCGGCGGCGAACGGCGTGCACCAGATAGGACGGCGGAGCCGCGGCCATAGATGGGCGACCGCGCCGATATGATCCTCGTGCGCGTGGGTGATCAGGATGCCCGCAAGGCGATCGCGCCGCTCGGCAATGAAGGTCGGGTCGGGCAGGATCAGATCGATTCCGGGCGTCGTCTCATCGCCGAACGCGACACCGAGATCGACCATCAACCACCAGCCGGCATGGCCATAGAGGCTGACATTCATGCCAATCTCGCCCGCACCCCCGAGCGGCAGGAACAGGATCTCGTCGTCGCCGGCGACATCGGGAACGGTCACGGTCATCCGCCGCGGTTCCGCGCGTTGATCTGGGCAAGGCCGCGCAGCGTCAGGTCGGGATCGAGCTGCTCGATCGCGGCGGTCGCATCGGCGAACAGGGGCGCGAGCCCGCCCGTCGCGATCACCCGCATCGGCGCGCCATACTCGTCGCGGATGCGCGCGACGACGCCTTCGATCAGCCCGACATAGCCCCAGAAAATGCCCGAGCGCATGGCCGGGATGGTGCGCTTGCCGATCACGCGGTCGGGCCGCTCGACCGCGATGCGCGGCAGCTTGGCCGCCGCCTGGTGCAGCGCATCGAGCGACAGGTTGATGCCCGGCGCGATCACACCGCCGGCATAGGCGCCGTCGGCATCGACCACGTCGAATGTCGTGGCCGTGCCGAAATCGATGATGATCAGAGGGCCGCCATAGCGCGCGTGCGCCGAGGCGGCATTGACCAGCCGGTCGGCGCCGACCTCGTCGGGCGCGTCGACCTTGACCGCGATGCCAATATCGACGCCCGGCTCGCCCACCACCAGCGGCTCGGCATGGAAGTAGCGGCGGCACAGCGTCTTGAGGCTGTGCAGTGCTTCGGGCACGACCGTGGCGATGATCGCCTGGTCGATCTCGGCGGTCTCGATGAAATCGAGCTTCATGAGCTGGGACAGCCAGACCGCATACTCGTCGGCCGTGCGCTTGGCGTCGGTCGCGGCGCGCCATTCGCCACGTCGCTCCTCGCCCTCGAACACAGCGAAGACGATGTTGGTGTTGCCGGAATCGATGGCGAGCAGCATCTCAGGCGGCCCTGATCTCGGCGGCGGCGATGCGGCGCGGACCGGCCTCGGAGTCGAGGATCAGCCGGCCGGTCTCGTCGATACCGGCGAAGATGCCGTACGCCTCACCCCCCGCGACGCTTGCGACCAGCGCCTCGCCGAGACCCTGCGCGGCGGCGAGCCAGTTGGCCCGCACCGGCGCAAAGCCTTGCGAACGCCAGCGCGCATGCCAGCGCGAGAACGAGTTCGCGATCCCGGCGGCGAGATCCTCGGCCGGAACATTTGCTCCCTCCGCGGCCAGCGAGATGGCCGGAAGGTCGGCGGGCGCGTGGGACACGTTGATGCCGACCCCGACGGCGGCGAAGCGCACCCCGTCGGGTGCCGTTTCGGTCTCGACCAGGATTCCGCCGAGCTTGCGCCCGCCGCACATCAGGTCGTTCGGCCATTTGTAGGCAAGCCGGCCGGGCAGCAGAGCGTCCGCGATTGCCTCGCCGGCCGCGACCGCTGCGAGGAAGGCGATTTCGCCGATTCGCTCGGGGTCGGGGGCGGGCAGGACCAGCGTCATGTGCACGTTACCAACGCGCGAGTTCCAGCGTCGTCCCAGCCGGCCGCGCCCGGCCGTCTGCTCGCGCGCGACAAGCACGAGGAGCTCTTCCGCCGGCGCCTTGCCCGCGCGGACGCGGCGGGCGGCCTCGTCGCTGGTCGAATCCAGGGTCTCGAATGAAATCGTTTGCACGCCTTACGGGCCGAGCAGCGCGGCGGCAGCGGCCTGCGCGCCCGTCAGGATTGGCGAGGGATAGATGAAGAAGAACATGGCGAACAGGCCGGTCGCCGCCATGATCGTCGAGATTTCGCGCGGCATCGGGCGCTCGAACGCCTCGGACGCGTCGTCGAAATACATCAGCTTCACGATCCGCAGATAGTAGAAGGCGGCGATCACGCTGGTCAGCACGCCGATCACGGCGAGGACGTAGAGCTTCGCGTCCACCGCCGCATAGAACACGTAGAACTTGCCGAAGAACCCGGCGAGCGGCGGGATGCCGGCGAGCGAGAACATGAATATGCCGAGCGCGAGGGCGAGGAGCGGGTGGGTACGCGATAGGCCGGCCAGGTCGTCGATCCCCTCGGCCAGGCGGCCATGCTTGCGCATGCACAGCACGCAGCAGAACGTGCCGAGCACGGTCGGCAGATAGATCGCGAAATAGATCAGCACCGCGCGAACGCCGAGCTCGGTCCCCGCCGCGATGCCGATCAGCGCGTAGCCGACATGGCCGATGGACGAGTAGGCGAGCAGCCGCTTGATGTTGGTCTGACGGATCGCGGCGAGCGCGCCCAAGAGCATCGAGAGGATCGAGATCGCGATGACGATCTGCTGCCACTCGACCAGGGCGTGGCCGAACGGCCCGATCAGCACCCGGACCAGCAACGCGAAGGCCGCCACCTTGGGCGCGGCGGCGAAGAAGGCCGTCACCGGCGTCGGCGCGCCCTCGTACACGTCGGGCGTCCACATGTGGAACGGGACGGCCGCGATCTTGAACGACAGGCCGGCGAGCACGAAGGCGAGCCCGACGATCAGCCCCGGCCCGGCCGTCGCGCCCCCGGCGAAGTACTGCGACAGCGCGGCGAAGCTGGTGGAGCCGGCAAAGCCGTACACCATCGAAAGCCCGTAGAGCAGCATGCCGGAGGAGAGCGCGCCGAGGACGAAGTATTTCAGCCCCGCCTCGGACGAGCGCGCGCTGTCGCGCTGGAATGCGGCCACAACGTAAAGCGCGAGGGACTGCAGCTCGATCGAGACGTAGAGCGAGATGAGGTCGGCGGCCGACACCATCATCAGCATGCCGAGCGTCGCGAACAGGATCAGGATCGGGTATTCGAACCGGGCCATCCCCTCGCGCACGTTGTAGGCGAGCGACATGACGATGGCGAGGGCGGAGCCGAGCAAGATCAGCCAGTCGGCGAACACCGAATAGCCGTCGACGACGAACTGGCCGTCGAACAGCACGGCCGGCCGGTTCGACACGGTGCCGAGCACGAAGCCCGCGACCGCCAGTACCAGGACGGCAAGCCAGGAGATCGCGCCGGTCGCCTTGTCGCCGGCGAACGCGCCATAGACCAGCAGCGCCATCGCGAAGATCGCGACGATAAGCTCGGGCAGCAAGGGAACGATGGTTGCCATGGTCCCTGCCCTACTTCGCCGGCACCGCGGCCGCCGTCGAGACAGGCGGCGCCGCAAGCGCGGTCTGGTGCCGCTCGACGAGCTGGGCGACCGAGGCGTCCATCACACGAAGGAACGGCGCGGGGTAGATGCCCATCCACAGAACGACGGCCACCAGCGGCGCGAACACCGCGATCTCGCGCGGGGTGAGATCGACGATGTTTTTGAGGTCGTCGCGGGTGAGCTGGCCGAAGATCACCCGGCGGTAGAGATACAGCATGTAGGCCGCGCCCAGGATGATGCCGACCGTCGCGAAGGCTGCGACCCAGGTCGATGCGCGGAACGTGCCGACCAGCACCAGGAACTCGCCCACGAAGCCCGACGTGCCCGGCAGCCCCACCGAGCCGAGCATGAACACCATGAACACGAAAGCATAGAGCGGCATGCGATGGACCAGCCCGCCATAGCGCGCGATCTCGCGCGTGTGCATGCGGTCATACACCACGCCGACGACGAGGAAGAGCGCGGCCGAGACCACGCCGTGCGACAGCATCACGATCAGCGCGCCCTGCACCGACTGGTGGTTCGCCGCGAAGATGCCGATGGTCACGAACCCCATGTGCGCGACGGAGGAATAGGCGATCAGCTTCTTCATGTCCTCCTGCGCCAGCGCGACCAGCGACGTGTAGATGATGGCGATCACCGACAGCGCGTAGATCAGCGGTGCGTAGAAGTCCGACGCATAGGGCAACATCGGCAAGGAGAAGCGCAGGAACCCGTATGCGCCCATCTTCAGCAGAACGCCCGCGAGGATCACCGAGCCCGCCGTCGGCGCCTCGACATGCGCGTCGGGCAGCCAGGTGTGAACCGGCCACATCGGCACCTTCACCGCGAACGAGGCGAGGAAGGCGAGCCACAGCCAGAGCTGCATCTCGCGCGGGAAGTTGTGAGTCATCAGGGTCGGGATGTCGGTCGTATGCGCCTCGAGATAGATCGTGAGGATCGCGACCAGCATCAGCACCGAGCCGGTGAGCGTGTAGAGGAAGAACTTGAACGACGCATAGACGCGCCGCTCGCCGCCCCACACCCCGATGATCAGGAACATCGGGATCAGCACGCCCTCCCAGAACAGGTAGAACAACACGAAGTCGAGCGCGCAGAACATGCCGACCATCAGGGTCTCGAGGACCAGGAAGGCGATCATGTACTCCTTCACCCGAAGCCGGATCGCCTTCCACGAGGCGAGCACGCAGAGCGGGGTGAGGAAGGTCGAGAGCAGCACGAACAACATCGAAATGCCGTCGACGCCCATGTGATAGGTGATGCCGAAGCTCGGGATCCATTCCGCCTTCTCGACGAACTGGAAACCCGCCTGGGACGGGTCGAAATCGATCCACAGCAGCAGCGACAGAACGAAGGTGATCAGCGACGTCCACAGCGCCGCGGCGCGCGCGTTGCGCGCCACCGTTTCGGCGTCGCCCTGGACGAAGAAGATGAACGCCGCGCCGACCAGCGGCAGGAACGTCACCAGCGACAGGATGGGCCAGCCTTCGTTCATCCCGCGCTGCTCCGGAACAGATACCAGGTGACCAGCCCGAACACGCCGATCAGCATGGCGAAGGCGTAGTGGTAGACGTAGCCCGTCTGCAGCCGGCTGGCCTTCGCCGCCAAGTTGCGGGCCGCGGCGGCGATGCCGTCGGGCCCGACGCCGTCGATCACCGCCCCGTCGCCGTCCTTCCACAGGCCGCGCCCGACCGTGTGCGCCATGCGGACGAACAGAACGTCGTACAGCTCGTCGAAATACCATTTGTTGTACACGAAGCGGTAGATGCCGCCCAGGGCACGGGCCGTGCGCGCCGGCAGGTCGGTGCGGAACATGTAGTAGTACCAGGCGATCGCGATGCCGCCGAACGCGACGATCAAGGTCAGCGCCTGTACCCAGACGGGCGTTTCGTGGTGCGCGGCAGCGATCGAGTCATGCGTCGACAGCACCAGGATCGACTTGCCCCAGAATTCGGCGCGCCCCTCGCCCACGAACAAATCGTACCCGACCCAGCCGGCCACCAAGGCGCCGGTCGCGAGCACCAGGAGCGGAATGGTCATGGAGCGCGGCGATTCGTGCACGTGGTGAATCGTCTCGGCGTCGGCGCGCGGCGTGCCGTGGAACGTCATGAACAGCAGCCGCCAGGAATAGAACGCGGTCATGAAGGCCGCGGCGACGCCCATCCAGAAGGCGTACTGCCCGACCCAACTGCCCGAGGCGAACGCGGCCTCGATGATCGTGTCCTTGGAGAAGTAGCCCGCGAGCGGCGGGATGCCGGCCAGCGCCAGCGAGCCGATCCACATCACCGCACAGGTGAGCTTTATGTGCCGCCCGAGCCCGCCCATCTTGCGCATGTCCTGCTCGTCCGACATGGCGTGGATCACTGAGCCCGCGCCCAGGAACAGCAGCGCCTTGAAGAAGGCGTGGGTCATCAGGTGAAAAATGCCGGCCGAATAGGCCGACACACCGCAGGCAAAGAACATGTAGCCGAGCTGGCTGCAGGTCGAATAGGCGATCACCCGCTTGATGTCGTTCTGGCACATGCCGATGGTCGCCGCGAAGAACGCGGTCGTGGCGCCAACCACGGCGACCACCATCAGCGCGTCGGGCGCGTACTCGAACATCGGCGAGAGGCGCGCCACCATGAACACGCCGGCGGTCACCATGGTCGCAGCATGGATCAGGGCGGAGACTGGCGTCGGGCCCTCCATCGCGTCGGGCAGCCAGGTGTGCAGCGGCACCTGCGCCGACTTGCCCATCGCGCCGATGAACAGCAGCAGGCACAGCGTGGTCATCGTCGGCACGTCCCAGCTCAGGAAGTGGAAGTGCGCGGCGGCCTTGGCGGGCGCGGCGGCGAAGACCGGGTCGAACGAGATCGTGTCGAACACGAAGAACACACCCATGATCCCGAGCGCGAAGCCGAAATCGCCGACGCGGTTGACCACGAACGCCTTGATCGCCGCGGCGTTGGCCGACGGGCGGTCGTACCAGAACCCGATCAGGAAGTAGGAGCAGAGCCCGACCCCTTCCCAGCCGAAGAACATCTGCAGGAAGTTGTCCGACGTCACCAGCGACAGCATGAAGAAGGTGAATAGGCTGAGATAGGCGAAGAAACGCGGCTTCGAATGGTCGTGCGCCATGTAGCCGATGGAGTAGTAGTGCACCGCCGTCGACACGAAGGTGACGACGAACACCATCACGGCCGAGAGCTGGTCGAGCCGGATCGCCCAGCTCGCCTCGAACGTGCCCGACTCGATCCAGGTGAACAGGTCGATCGTCTGGGTATGCCCGCCGATGGCGACGGAGATCAGCAGCTCGATGCCCGACAGCGCGGCGAGCGTCATCGCCCCGCAGGTCACGGCCATCGCGCCCTTGGAACCGAGCCAGCGCCCGCCGAGCCCGGCGAGCGCCGCGCCCGCCAGCGGCAGGAAGACGGCGAGGATCCCGAACACGGGCTAGCCCTTCATCATGTTGATGTCCTCGACCGCGATGGTGCCGCGGTTCCGGAAATACACGACCAGGATGGCGAGCCCGATGGCCGCCTCGGCGGCGGCGACGGTCAGCACCAGCATGGCGAAGACCTGGCCCGCCATGTCGCCCAGATGGGTCGAGAACGCGACCAGGTTGATATTGACCGCGAGCAGGATCAGCTCGATCGACATCAGGATGATGATCACGTTCTTGCGGTTCAGGAAGATGCCGAACACGCCCAGCGTGAACAGGATCGCGGCGACCACCAGGTAGTGGGCGAGCCCGATTTCGAACATCAGATGCCGCTCCCCGACTGGACCTTGCGGACCTCGATCGTGTCGCCCGGCCGGCGGCCGAGCTGGTCGGGGATGCGCTGACGGCGCACGCCGACGCGGTGGCGCAGCGTCAGCACGATGGCGCCGACCATCGCGACCAGGAGCACCATTCCCGCCGCCTGGAACAGATAGATGTAGTGAGTGTAGAGGAGCCGCCCCAGCGCCTCGGTGTTGGTCATGCCGGGCACGATCGGCACGGCAAGGCGCGCGGGGGTGCCGGGCGCGAACGCCCAGGCGCCGAAGACCAGTGCGAGCTCGGCGAGCAGCACGATCCCGATCAGGGCGCCAATCGGCAGGTAGTTGAGGAAGCCCTGGCGCAGCTCCACGAAGTTGATGTCGAGCATCATCACCACGAACAGGAACAGCACGGCGACCGCGCCGACATAGACGATCACCATCACGAAAGCCAGGAACTCGGCCCCCATCAGGAGGAACAGCCCCGCCGCGTTGAAGAAGGCGAGGATCAGGAACAGCACGGAATGCACCGGGTTGCGCGACGCGATCACCATCACGCCCGAGGCGATGCACATGGCCGAAAAGACGTAGAACACGATCGCCTGGACGATCACCGGGCCCCCGCGATTCTTATTGTTGCCCCCATTCGCACGTTCACCGATATGGCGCGTCGGCCTCGAGCCGCGCGGCGATCTCGGTTTCCCAGCGGTCGCCGTTCGCCAAGAGCTTCTCCTTGTTGTACAGCAGCTCCTCGCGGGTCTCGGCGGCGAATTCGAAGTTCGGCCCCTCGACGATGGCGTCGACCGGGCACGCCTCCTCGCACAGGCCGCAATAGATGCATTTCACCATGTCGATGTCGTAGCGCGTGGTGCGGCGCGACCCGTCGGCGCGCGGCTCCGCCTCGATGGTGATGGCGAGCGCCGGGCAGATCGCCTCGCACAGCTTGCAGGCGATGCAGCGCTCCTCGCCCGACGGATAGCGGCGCAGCGCATGCTCGCCCCGGAAGCGCGGCGACAGCGGGCCTTTCTCGTAAGGATAGTTGAGCGTGACCTTCGGCTTGAAGAAGTATTTCAGGGTCAGCCACATCCCCGAGGCAAGCTCGGCGAGGAACAAGGATCGCGCGGTGCGGTCGAGCATCATTTCGGCAACCACCCGGTGGCTTCCAGAACGCCTGCGGTCGCCACCAGCCAGAACAGCGAGAACGGCAGGAACACCTTCCAGCCGAGCCGCATGAGCTGGTCGTAGCGGTAGCGCGGGAAGGTCGCGCGCACCCACAGGAACACGAACAGGCAGAACGCGACCTTGGCGGCGAACCACAATATGCCCGGAATCCAGGTGAAGGGCGCGACCCCGAAGGGCGGCAGCCAGCCGCCGAGGAACAGGATGGTGGTCGAGGCGCTCATCACGATCATGTTCGCGTACTCGCCGAGCATGAACAGCCCGAACGTCATGGACGAGTACTCGACATTGTAGCCGGCGACGAGCTCGGCCTCAGCTTCGGGCAGGTCGAACGGCGCGCGGTTGGTCTCCGCCAGCGCCGAGATGAAGAACACGACGAACATCGGGAAGAGCGGCACGCAGAACCAGACCGTGCCCTGGGCACGCACGATCTCGGACAGGTTGAGCGAGCCGACGCAGAGCAGGACCGAGATCATCACGAACCCGATCGAGACCTCGTAGGACACCATCTGCGCCGCCGAGCGCAGCGCGCCGAGGAAGGCGTAGCGCGAGTTCGACGCCCAGCCGGCCATGACGATGCCATACACGCCGAGCGAAGAGATCGCGAACAGGTAGAGAATCCCCACGTTGATGTCGGCCAGCACGATGCCGTCGTCGAACGGGATCACCGCCCAGGCCAGAAGCGCGAGGCCGAACGTCACCATCGGCGCGACGACGAACACCACCCGGTTCGCGCCGGACGGGATGATGGTCTCCTTGAACAGGAGCTTCACCCCGTCGGCGATCGGCTGGAACAGGCCGAACGGACCGACGACGTTGGGGCCCTTGCGGAGCTGCATCGCCGCGATCACCTTGCGCTCGGCATAGGTAAGGTAGGCGACGCTGCCCATCACCACAGCGACGATCGCGATGATCTCGGCGAGGATGATCGCCGTCGGCCAGACATAGACGTCCCACGGGCTAGCCATGCGTGCCGGTCCTCGCCCCGGTGAGCGGCCCGAACGCGGCCGTGCACTTCGCCATCGTCTCCGAGACCCGGCCGATGGGGTCGGTCATGTAGAAATTCGTGACCGGCGAGGCGAAGGGCGCCGAATCCATCGGCCCGTCCTCGCCGAACGCCACCCAGGTGGCGGGCGCTATTTTGCCGATCGCGCCGAAGGTAAGCTTGATCTGGGCCATGCGCTTGCGCACCGCGTCCAGATCGTCGTAGGGCAGCTTCTTGCCGAGGGCGGCCGACAGCGCGCGCAGGATCGCCCAGTCCTCGCGCGCCTGGCCGGGCGGGAAGACGGCGCGGTAGCCGCGCTGCACCCGCCCCTCGGTGTTGACGTAAGTCGCGTCCTTTTCCGTGTAGGCTGCGCCCGGCAGGATCACGTCGGCGCGATGCGCGCCGGCATCGCCGTGGTGGCCCTGATAGACGACGAACGCGCCGCCGAGCTTCGCCATGTCGATCTCGTCGGCACCCAGAAGGTAGACCAGCCCGATTTCGCCCGACTGCGCGCCGGCGAGGATTCCCGCCGTGTCGCGCCCGCCCTCGCGCGGCACGACGCCGAGCTCGAGCCCGCCGACACGCGCCGCCGCCGTGTGCAGCACGTTGAAGCCGTTCCAGTCGTTCTTCACCAAACCGAACTTCTCGGCGATCCGGCGCGCGGCGCCCAGTACCCGCGCCCCGTCGGCCCGCGCGAGCGCGCCCATCCCGAGGATCAGCATCGGCCGCTCGGCCTTTTCCAAGACCTGGCAAAACGCATGCGAGCCGTCGGCGATCTGCGCCAGGGTGTCCGGCCCGGCGCCCAGATAGTCGGTGCGATAGGTCAGGTCGACGCGCGGACCGACCACGCCGATCGGGAAGCGGCCGTGGATCGCGCGCTTGCGCAGGCGAAGATTCACGATCGGCGCCTCGTGGCGCGGGTCGGCGCCGACGATCAGGCAGGCATCGGCCTGCTCGATGTCCGCGATCGAGGTGTTGAACAGATACGAGGCGCGCGCCCTGGGATCGAGCTTCGCGCCGTCCTGGCGGCAATCGAGATGGGGACTGCCCAGCGCATCCATCAGGTCGGCGAGCGCGGTCATCGATTCGCAGCAGGCGAGGTCGCCGGCCAGCGCCGCGATGCGCCCGGCGCCGAATTCGGCAACCTTCGCGGCGATCGCCTCGAATGCCTCGCCCCACGAGACGGGCGCAAGCTTGCCGTCCTTCCGGACATAGGGCGTGTCGAGGCGCTGGCGCTTCAGCCCGTCATAGGAAAAGCGGGTCTTGTCGGAGATCCACTCCTCGTTGATGTCCTCATTCAGCACCGGCAGGATCCGCAGCACCTGACGGCCGCGCGCATCGATGCGGATGTTCGAGCCGACGGCGTCCAGCACGTCGACCGACTCGGTCTTGGTCATCTCCCACGGGCGCGCGACGTATTCGTAGGGCTTCGAGGTCAGCGCGCCGACCGGGCAGAGGTCGATGATGTTGCCGGAAACTTCGGAGTCGATGCCCGCGCCGATGAAGGTGGTGATCTCCATCGCCTCGCCGCGCCCGGTGGCGCCCAGCGTCTCGACGCCCGCGACCTCGGCCATGAAGCGGACGCAGCGCGTACACTGGATGCAGCGCGTCATCGAGGTCTCGATCAGCGGGCCGAAATCCTTGTCGGCGACGGCGCGCTTGTTCTCGGCGAAGCGCGAGCGGTCGAACCCATAGGCCATCGCCTGGTCCTGCAGGTCGCACTCGCCGCCCTGGTCGCAGATCGGGCAGTCGAGCGGATGGTTGATCAGCAGGAATTCCATCACGCCCTGGCGCGCCTTCATCACCATGGGCGTGTCGGTCTTGATCACCATGCCGTCATTGACCGGCTGGGCGCAGGACGCGATCGGCTTGGGCGAGCGCTCCATCTCCACCAGGCACATGCGGCAATTGCCGGCGACCGACAGGCGCTCGTGATAGCAGAAGCGCGGGATCTCCTTGCCGGCCATCTCGCAGGCCTGCAGGACGGTGACCCCGTTGGGCACCTCGATCTCGATCCCGTCGATGGTGAGCTTGGCCATGGGCTATTCGGCCGCCTGCGCGGGCATCGCCGCGTGGCTTGCCTTGTACTCGGCCATGCGTTGCTCGATCTCGTCGCGGAAATGACGGACGAGCCCCTGGATCGGCCAGGCCGACGCATCGCCGTGGGCGCAGATCGTGTGGCCCTCGATCTCCTTCGACACCTCGATGAGCTGGTCGATCTCGCGCGGCTCGGCGCGCCCCTCCGCGAACCGTTCCATCACCCGCCACATCCAGCCGGTGCCCTCGCGGCACGGCGTGCACTGGCCGCAGCTTTCGACCATGTAGAAGCGCGACAGGTTGGCGATGCAGCGCACCACGTCGGTCGACTTGTCCATCACGATGACCGCCGCGGTGCCGAGGCCCGACTGCACGGCGCGCAGGGAATCGAAATCCATCAGCACGGTGTCGCAGATCGACTTGGGCAGGATCGGCACCGACGAGCCGCCGGGGATGATCGCCTTGAGGTTGTTCCACCCGCCGCGCACGCCGCCGGCGTGCTTCTCGATCAGCTCTTTCAGCGGGATCCCCATCTCCTCTTCCACGTTGCACGGGCTGTTCACGTGGCCGGAGATGCAGAAGACTTTGGTGCCAGTATTCTTTTCGCGCCCGAGCCCGGCGAACCACGATGCGCCGCGCCGGCAGATGGTGGGCGCGACGGCGATGGTCTCGACGTTGTTGACCGTGGTCGGGCATCCATAGACGCCCATCCCCGCCGGGAAGGGCGGCTTCAGGCGCGGCATGCCCTTCTTGCCCTCCAGGCTTTCGATCAGCGCCATCTCCTCGCCGCAGATATAGGCGCCCATGCCGCGATGGATGTACATTTCGAACGCCCAGCCCGAGCCGCAAGCGTCGGGCCCGATCAAGCCGGCCGCGCGCGCCTCGTCGATGGCGCCCTGCAGCGCCTGGGCCTCGCGATAGAACTCGCCGCGGATATAGACGTAGCAGACATGCGCGCCCATCGCGAAGCTCGCGAGCAAGGCCCCCTCGACCAGCTTGTGCGGGTCGTTGCGGATCATGTCGCGATCCTTGCAGGTGCCGGGCTCGCCCTCGTCCGCGTTGATCAAGAGGTAGTGCGGACGCGTCACCTCCTTCGGCATGAACGACCATTTGAGGCCGGTGGGGAATCCCGCGCCGCCGCGGCCCCGCAGTCCCGACTCCTTCACCTCGTTGACGATCCAGTCACGCCCCTTCTCGAGGATCGCCTTGGTGTTGTCCCAGTCGCCACGCTTGCGGGCGGCTTCGAGACGCCAGTCCTCGAGCCCGTACAGGTTGGTGAAGATGCGGTCGCGATCGTTCAGCATCACGCCTTCTCGCCGGAACTCAACAGGGTGGTCCGCCCGGTCACCGCCATCGACCCCTTGCGGCCGATCTGCGAGCCGGGCCTGGGCGTCTCGCCCTTGCGCAGCGCCTCGATGATCTTTTTCATGTGCTCGGCGCCGACGTCCTCGTAATAGTCGTCCCCGATCCACACCACCGGCGCGTTGACGCAGGCGCCCAGGCACTGCACCCCGTGCAGGGTGAACTTGCCGTCCGGCGTGGTCTCGCCCTCGGCGATATGCAGCTCCTCCTCGCACACCCGCACGATATCGTGCGAGCCGCGCAGCATGCACGGCATGGTGATGCAGATGCGGATGAAGTTCTCGCCGACCGGGGCCAGGTTGTACATCTCGTAGAACGAGGCAACCTCGTAGACCCGGATGTGCGGCATCGCCAGATAGTCCGCGACGTAATCCATCGCCGCGCGCGGCAGCCATCCGCCCGACTGGCGCTGGGCGAGGTCGAGCAGCGGCATCACGGCCGAGGCCTGGCGCCCTTCGGGATATTTCGCGACGATCGCCTTCGCGCGCTCGGCGTTCTCGGCATTGAACTCGAACGTCTCGGGACCGGTCATCGGTCGACCTCGCCGAACACGATGTCCATAGAACCGATGATCGCCACCACGTCGGCCAGCATGTGGCCCTTGCCCATGAAGTCGGTCGCCTGCAGGAAGGCATAGCTCGGCGCGCGAATCTTGCAGCGGTACGGCTTGTTGGTGCCGTCGGAGACCAGATAGACCGCGAACTCGCCCTTCGGCGCCTCGACGGCGGTGTACGTCTCGCCCGCCGGTACGTGATAGCCCTCGGTATAGAGCTTGAAGTGATGGATCAGCGCTTCCATCGAGCGCTTCATCTCGGCGCGCTTGGGCGGCGAGATCTTGAAATCCTGCGTTTTGATCGGCCCCTCGGGCAACTGCGCCAGGCACTGGTCGATGATGCGGACGCTCTGGCGCATCTCCTCGACGCGCACGAGATAACGGTCGTAGCAATCGCCGTTCCGGCCGACGGGAACATCGAAGTCCATCCGGTCGTACACGTCGTAAGGCTGCGCCTTGCGCAGGTCCCAGGCGACACCCGAGGCGCGCAGCATCGGGCCCGAAAAGCCCCAGTCGATCGCGTCTTCGTCCGAGATGATGCCGATATCGACCGTGCGCTGCTTGAAGATGCGGTTTTCGGTGAGAATCTGTTCCAGATCGTCGATGAAGCGGGGGAAGTTGGCGTTGAACGCGGCGATGTCCTCGACGATTCCTGCCGGGAGGTCGAGATGCACGCCGCCCGGGCGGAAATAGGCCGAGTGCAGCCGTGCGCCGGACACCCGCTCATAGAACTCCATAAGCTTCTCGCGCTCCTCGAAGCCCCAGAGAAGCGGCGTCATGGCACCGACGTCGAGCGCGAAGGTGGTGAGATTCAACAGATGATTGAGGATGCGCGTGATCTCGGAGAACAGTACGCGGATGTACTGCGCGCGCTCCGGCACCGCGATGCCCAGCAGCTTCTCGGTCGCCAGCGCGAAGGCGTGCTCCTGGCACATCGGCGAGACGTAATCCAGCCGGTCGAAATACGGCACTGCCTGCAAGTAGGTCTTGTACTCGATCAGCTTCTCGGTGCCGCGATGCAGGAGCCCGATATGCGGATCGGCGCGCTCGACCACCTCCCCGGCCATCTCGAGAACGAGACGCAGCACGCCGTGGGCCGCTGGGTGCTGCGGCCCGAAATTCATGGTCAGGTTCTTGATGTGCGTTTCCGCCATCAGCCCTGATCCTTCGCCTTCTCGTCGCCCGGCAGCACGTACTGCGCGCCTTCCCATGGGCTCATGAAATCGAAGCGGCGGAACTCCTGGGCGAGGCGCACCGGCTCGTACACCACGCGCTTCTCGGCCTCGTCGTAGCGCATCTCGACGAAGCCGGTCAGGGGGAAGTCCTTGCGCAGCGGGTGCCCGTCGAACCCGTAATCGGTCAGGATGCGGCGCAAATCGGGATGGTCCGAGAACATCACGCCGTACAGGTCCCATACCTCGCGCTCGTACCAGTCGGCGGCGCTGAACACGCCGGTCACCGACGGCACCGGCGTCGCCTCGTCGGCCGCCACTTTCACGCGGATGCGCTGGTTCAGCCGCAGGCTGAGCAGGTTGTAGACCACCTCGAAGCGCTTCTCGCGGTCGGGATAGTCCACCCCCGCAATATCGACCAGCATGCTGAACAGGCAGTTCGTGTTGTCGCGCAGGAAGGTGAGCGCGGGCACGATCTGGAGCGCCGGCACCTCGACCATCAGCTCGTCCAGCGCGATGCGCGGACTGATCACATCCTCGCCGAGCGCCGTCCGCAGGAACTCCGCAAGCTCCTCCAGCGCCTGGGTGTCGGTCGTCGGTCGCGTCGGTTCAGCCAAAGGCGAGGTCCAGGTCTGGCGCGGCGGCGGCGCCGCCGATCAGCGGGCGATGGTGCTGGTCCGGCGGATCTTCTTCTGAAGCTGCAGGACCCCGTACAAAAGAGCTTCGGCGGTGGGCGGGCAGCCGGGAACGTAAATGTCGACCGGCACGATCCGGTCGCAGCCGCGCACCACAGAGTAGGAATAATGATAGTAGCCGCCGCCATTGGCGCAGCTGCCCATCGAGATCACCCAGCGCGGCTCGGCCATCTGGTCGTAGACCTTGCGCAGCGCCGGCGCCATCTTGTTGCACAGGGTGCCGGCGACGATCATCACGTCGGACTGGCGCGGCGAGGGGCGGAACACCACGCCGAACCGGTCGAGGTCGTAGCGGCTGGCCGCGGTATGCATCATCTCGACCGCACAGCAGGCGAGGCCGAACGTCATCGGCCAGAGCGAGCCCGACTGCGCCCAGGAAACCAGCTTGTCGGCCGTGGAGACCAGGAATCCTTTCTCGGTCAGGTGGTCGGTCGCCTGGCGCAGGGCGGCGTCCTGGGCCGGTCCGGGCGGGACCGGCGCGGCCTTGGAGATCACTCCCATTCCAGGGCTCCCTTCCGCCACTCGTAGATAAATCCGATGGTGAGCACGCCCAGGAATGCGATCATCGACCAGAACCCGACCATGCCGATCTTGCCCAGCGTCACCGCCCACGGGAACAGGAAGGCCACCTCGAGGTCGAAGATGATGAACAGGATCGAGACCAGGTAGAACCGCACGTCGAACTGGCCGCGCGCGTCGCCGAACGCGTCGAAGCCGCACTCATAAGCGGATTCCTTCGCAGAATCAGGCCGTTGGCGCGCCACCACATAGGATGCCGCAACCGCCGCGATTCCCACCCCCGCCGCGATGGCGAGAAAGATCAGGATCGGCAGATATTCGCGAAGCATCGATTCCATGATGTACTCGTTGTCTCGCCGAACCGAAGGTCCGACGGCACCGCGCCGAAGTCGCGGCTTACCCTCTCTGGTCTACGTTGTACCCCTCTACGCGCGGGACAACCCCGTGCGCCGGCCGAAACGGCGCCCGATTTATAGCGAATCCACCAGGAATGTCCAATCGGCCATCGGCCGAGACGACCGTCACCGGACCTGAACTCCCTCTCCGCCCCAAAGGGCGGCGACGGATCACTCCGCGGCGGTTGCCCTGGCGCCGCTGGTGGCGGCCTCGGCCTGCTCGGCGGCCAGCAGCTTGCGGATCACCTGGCGCATGGCCAAATGCGGCGCGTCGGCGTTGATGTCGATCATCGGGGCGTCGGGATTCGCCGCGGCAACGCGCTGCTGGGCTTCCATGACCGCCACGTCCTCGTCGAACACGCCGCGGAAGTCGCCCACCATCTTCTTGGTGAGCTCCGCATTGTCGATCGCGAAGTTGCGGCACTGCGCATAGAACATGAAGGACGTACCTTCCGTTTCCGGCGTCGCGGTGATCAGCGGCCGGAAGCCGAGCGCCTCGCGCTCGCGCCTGGCATAGGGCTGGAACTCGCCGTGCGGCGCGAAGCCTGCGTCGACGATGCAGTGCGCCGGCGCTTCGATATAGGATTCCTGCCAGCGGTCCATGTTGCCGCCGGACATGCCCAGATAGCGGGCGAAGATCGGCGTCGGCGGGACGTTCTGGACGAAGCGCCGCATGAGCACGGAGCGCTCGTCGCGGTCGGTGCGGATCGGGAACCGGTCGAGGTTCGCCCCGCCCAGCGTCTCGGCATGGACGTAGATCACATGCGACAGGTCGAGCAGGTTGTCGTTGTTGAGCTCCCAGTTGCACCGCATGTAGAGCGGCTTTTCGTTGTTGCCATGCGCGGCAACCCAGTCGGGATGGTCGAGATAGTACCAGTCGGGAATCTTGCTTTCGTCGGCGCGCGCCGGATCGCCCATCCAGATCCAGAGCAGCTTCCACTTCTCGACCAGCGGATAGCGGCGCACCTGCGCGCCCGGCGGAATCTTCGACTGGCCCGGGATCTCGACGCACGCTCCTGTGCGGTCGAAGACGAGCCCGTGATAGCCGCAGCGCAGATTATTACCCTCGATCCGCCCCATCGAGAGCGGCAGGTTGCGATGGCAGCACCGGTCCTCGAGCGCCGTGTAGGCGCCGTCGGCGGTGCGGAACATGGCGACCGGCTCGCCGCAGACGGTGCGTGCGAGCGGCGCATCGCCGATCTCGCTCGGCCACGCCGCCGCATACCAGAAATTGCGCAGAAACATGGGCGTCCTCCCGCCGGTCACAGGTGCCCAAGCCTAGGCAACCCGCCCTCGCCGCGCAAGCCCGGCGGGGGACGCAATGTCTAATGTCGGGCCTTTTCCTTGCCCTTGTCCTCGGCCTTTTCGAGGTCCCGCTTCTCGCGGCCTTCGACAGCCTTGCGGGCCTTCTCGGCGGCGCCGGGGACTTTGCCAGACTTTATGAATGTCTTGGTGTCCTTGCGATAGGCGCGATCGGCCGTACGACTGCCCTCGCCTTCGTTCCGGTTCGACTTGTTCATAACGACCTCCTTGACTGTTGCGCCGTTACGACGGTGAACGCATGGCGCAAAGTCCCCGTTCCGCATGCCGGTCGCCTCTTCTCAAACCACCGAGGGGCGCATTGACCCGGGCTTCGCGCGCGGCCTAGTCTTGGGGAAAGTCATGACGCGGCACGCAGGAACGCCAGCCGCGCACGGAGAAAACGTCGCAGGCCTGCCGGCATCGTCCGGCGATCGCGCCACAACAGGGAGGGAACCATGACACGTATCGTTCGGCTTCGGTCGGGGCTCGCGCTGGCGGCCGCCGGCATCGCTTTGGCGATCGCGCCTGCGGCGGGCAAGGCGCAGACGCTGAAGCTGCTGTGCTCGTGGTCGCCGGTCGTTCTGACCGCCAACTTCGCGATCGACACGCTGAACGAGGAAGCGACGAAGATGGGCCATGCGGGGCCGATCGCCAAGCGCTTCGGGCCGGAGATCGTCCCGCCGTTCGAGCAGCTGCAGCCCGTCTCGGCCGGCACGTTCGACATGCTCTACACCCACCCGATCTACCATGCGGGCGCGACGGCCATCGGCGCGCTGATGGACCTGGTCGTCCCCGACATCCAGCGTCGGCGCGAGGCCGGCATCATCGACTGGCAGGACCAGTACTATCAGAAGCATTTCGGCGTGAAGCTGCTGGCGGTGCTGCCCTCGGTCGGATTCCACTTCATCCTGCGCAAGCCGATCGAGGGCGCCGACGCGCTGAAGGGGCTGAAGATCCGCACCACCCCCACCTACGAGCCGCTGGTGAAGACGCTGGGCGGCGCGACGGTCACGCTGCCGTCGTCGCAGATCTACACCGCCCTGCAGAAGGGGCTGGTCGATGGGGCAGCCTATGTCACGACATCGCTGGTGAAGCAGAAGCTCTACGAGGTCGCCAAGTACATGGCCCGGCCGGTCTGGGGCATCTCCGACACGTTCTTCATGATCAACCTGAAGAAGTGGCAGTCGCTCGATGCCAAGACGCAGAAGATCCTGCAGGCCTCGGCCGAGAAGGCGCGGGACGGGATGCCCTGGTTCAGCGAGCGCCAGAAGCTGGAAGACGAACAGGGCATGATCGAGAACGGCGCGAAGTTCACCTACTTCGACGCCGCGAACGCCCAGCGCATGACCGCCCTGTTCAACGAGGGCATCCAGCGCATGGCGGCCGCGAAGTCGGGCCAGGACGCCCACGACTTCATAGAGTTCGTCAAGTCGAAGAACATGATCAACCACTAGGCCGGCATCGAACGGCGTCCGCCGCCCGGCGCGGCGGACGTCCGGCGCCGCCATGCGTACGATCCTCAAGACACACGACATGTTGACCCTCGCGAGCGCCTGGCTCGCCGCGGCAGGAATTGGCGTGATCGCGTTCTCGTACTGCTACGAGGTGGTCTCCCGCTATTTCTTCAATGCCCCGACGAACTGGGTCGGCGCCATCACGACCTACCTGCTGCTCGCCTGCACGATGATGATGGCGCCCTACGTGACGCAGGCCCGGTCGCACGTCACGATCACGTTCCTGCTCGAACGGTTCGGCGAACAGAAGGCGCGCTATCTGCTGGCCGCCTGCGTGGCGGTCTCGGCGATCGTCTGCCTGCTGTCCGTCTGGTTCACAGGGACCGAGACCTGGCGCCAATATTTGGCCGGCACGACGATCGTCGACTCGCTGATGCTGACGCCGAAATGGCAGCTCTCGGCCTTCATCGTGTACGGTTTCCTGAGCTCGGGCCTCTACTTCCTGCGGCTGATTCCGGCGACCCTCTCCGGGGCCTCGGGAACGCCGTCGTCTTCCTTCGGCATGGAGTGACGGCGCGATGGCGTGGTACGTGATCCTGATCGTCGGCTTCGCCCTGATGATGGGGCTGATCTTCACCGGCGTGCCGATCTTCATCGCGTTCCTGATCATCAATGCCGTCGGCATCCTGTGGGCGTTCGGGCCGGCCGCGTTCGGGATGTACTCGAACAGCCTTCTCTCGACGCTCACCAACGAGCCGCTGGTGACCGTGCCGCTGTTCCTGCTGATGGGCGAGATGCTGTTCCGCTCGGGCGCCATCGACCGGCTCTACGGCGCGCTCGACAAGCTAATCGGCAACACCCGTATCCGGCTCTACATGCTGGGCATTGCATTGGCCACGGCGCTCGGCACGCTGTCCGGCTCGGCGATGGCGGACGCCGCCATGCTCGGCCGCACGTTGTATCCGGGCATGGTCGAGCGTGGGTACGACCGCAAGCTCTCCGCCGGCCTGATCATGTCCGGCGCGACCCTGGCGCCGATCATTCCGCCCAGCGTGCTGGCCGTCGTACTCGGCTCGCTCGCCGAGGTGTCGATCGCCGAGCTCCTGATCGCGGGCATCGGGCCAGGAATCCTGATCGCCTGCCTGCTGCTGATCTACGTGCGCATCCGCGTCTGGGTCGATCCGTCGAAGGCGCCGCCGCTCGACCCGGACTACAAGTCAGCGAGCCTGCGCGAGCGCGTCTACGCCATATTCGAGCTGGTGCCGTTCCTCGGGGTCATCTTCATGGTGATCGGTTTCATCATGCTCGGGATCGCCTCACCGACCGAGTCCGCAGCCACCGGCGTGGTCGCCACGCTGCTGGTCGCGGCCTGGCACCGGCGGCTGACCGTACGGCTCGTCCGCGACGCGCTGTTCGCGGCGGCCAGGACGACCGGCACCATCATGATCATCGTCATGAGCGCCACATTGTTCGGACAGCTCCTGTCCTTCACCGGCGCGCCCGAGGCAATGATCCGCACCGTCGAGCATGTCGGGCTCGACCGGTGGTCCGTCTATTTCGCGATGATGGCGGTCGCGTTCGTGAGCTGCATGTTCGTCGGCGTCTACGAGTTCATGCTGATCTCGGTGCCGATCTACTCGCCGCTGATCGCCGCGATGCATTTCGACCCGATCTGGTTCTGGATGATCTACCTGGTCAACGTAACGACCGGCGGCATGACACCGCCCTTCGGGCTGACCATGTTCGTGTTCAAGTCGGTTGTGCCCGACATGTCGATCATCGACATCTACAACGCGACCTGGCCCTACGTCGCCGTCATCGTGATGGGGCTGCTGGTGATGACGTTCGCGCCCGGCATCGTGATGTTCCTGCCGCGACTGATGTACTGACCGGCGGACGAGGCCTCTCAGAACTGCGCGGGTCCGGGCGGCAGGCCGAGCGCGATGCGTCCGTAGAGCGCGCCGACCGCGTCCCAGTTCATCGAGATGTGCATGGCGCCGGCATGGACGTCGCGCCAGAAGCGCTGCACGCGGGCGTGATTGAACAGCCCGGCGCCGCCACCCGCCTCGAACAGCCGGTCGGCCGCACGCACCGAAAGCTGCGCGGCGTAGCCGAGATCGCCCTTGTTGCGCGCGCGCTGCTCGATTGTGAGCTCGCGCCCGGCCGAGACCGTCTTCATGATGTCGCGGCAGTCGCGCGCGACCAGCAGCCGCGCCGCGTCGATCGAGGCCGCCGCGTCGCCGACGCGGATCTGCACCGTCGGGATCTCGGCCATCGGCACCGGCTTGGAGAGCGCGGCGCCGCGGGTCACGCGTTCGCGCGTCGCGCCGACGAACTCGTCATAGGCGCCCTGGGCCATGCCCATCAGCGGAATGCACAGGCTGATCGAGATCATGGCGAACAGCGGAATGCGATAGAGCGGCCCGGAATTGACGGCGAGGCCGGGCGGCGTGCCGCTCATCGTGTCCTCCATGCGGAGGAAGCGATGCGCCGGGACGAAAAGATCGTTGCACGTGACGTTCTTGGAGCCGGTGCCGGCAAGCCCCATCACGTGCCAGTTGTCCTCGAACTGCACGTCCCGCGTGCGCACCAGCGCGTAGCCCTTGCCAAGCGAGCCCTCGCCGGCCGGCGGCACGTTGGTCGCGACGACGATCCATTGGCAGTTGTCGACGCCCGAGCAGAACATCCACTTGCCGGAGAGGCGGAAGCCGCCATCCGCGGGGGTTGCGCTCCCCGCCGGGGTGAACGACGCCGCGGTGACGGCCATCGGGTTCTCGCCCCACACGTCGTCCTGCGCCTGTTCCGGGAACATGCCGAGGAAGATGTGATACTTGCTGGTGATCGCGTGCACCCAGCCAGTCGAGCCGCAGCCGCGCGCGATCTCGAACGCGATGTCGCAATAGGTTTCGAGCCCGTGCTCGAACCCGCCATAGCGGCGTGGCAGCAGCGTCTTGTAGAGCTCGGCGTCGAGTAGCGCCTGGAACGTCTCGGAAGGCACGCGGCGCGCCGCTTCGGTCTCGGGCTGCCGCTCGCGCAACATCAGCACCAGCGCCCGGGCGCGCGCAACCAGCTCGTCCGGCGGGACGATGCGATGGCCGGTGGCGGTCCCGGCGCTCATCGGGCGGCAAGGAACCCGACGAGCGTCTCGGTGTACACCTCCGGCTGCTCCATGTTCGACAAGTGCGCGGCGTCAGGAATGACGGCGAGCTTCGCGTTCGGGATACGCGCGGCGAGCAGCTCGCCGAACGCCGGCAGGGTCGCCGGGTCCTTCTCGCCGTTGATCACCATCGTGGGCACGCCGATGCGCGGCAGCTCGTCGCGGAAATCCATGTCGCGGATGGCACGGCTGCACTCGACATAGCCCTCCCGCGTCGTCTCGTTGATGAAGCCGCGCACGAAATCGAGCATGGACTTCGTGTCGGGGCGCGCGCGATAGCCCGGCGTGAACCAGCGCCCGACCGACGCTTCCGCAATGGCAGGAATACCCTGATTGGCCGCCATCTCCAGCCGCTCGCGCCACATCTCCTTGTCGGGGAAGTACGAGGTCGTGTTGGACAGCACCAGCTTCTCGATCCGGTCCGGCGCGTTGATGCCGAGCCACTGCCCGACCATGCCGCCCAGCGACAGGCCGCAGAACGACACCTTCTCGATGCCGAGCGCATCGAGCAGTCCCACCACGTCGGCGCCCAGCGTGCCGATCGTATAGGGACCGGGAACCGGCGGCGTCTTGCCGTGGCCGCGATTGTCGTAGCGCAGGATGCGGAACCGGTCCTTCAGCCGCGCGACCTGCGGGTCCCACATGGCGAACGAGGTGGCGAGAGAATTGGAGAACAACAGGACCGGTGCGTCTTTCGGCCCCCCCAGCTCGTAGTTGATCGTGATGCCGTTGGCGGCGATCTGCATGTTCTTATGATCCCCTTTTCTTGCTGTGAATTTTCGCTCAGGCGCCTTCGAACAGCCGCCCGTATCCGGAAACGCGCCCGTCATGGCCCGCAAGCCGCACCGCCGCCCAGAACGCGGCGGGCGTCGACGACACGACCGGCAGGCCGCGCTTCTCTTCCAGCGGCTTCGCGACGTTGAGCGTGCGCAGCCCGCCGCACGAGATCACCATCGTATCGGCGTCGCCGGCCTCGTCCTGCGCCTCGCCGGCCAGCGCCATGATCTCGTCCGGCGTCTTGCGGCCTGTGGCGTCGCCGAACTCGGTGATGCCGAACGAGGCGAGCGCGCCCACCTCGTAGCCGTGGAACTGGAGAAGCTCGATCAGCTTGTCGTTGACCACCTTGGAATAGGCGGTCGCGACCGCGACCCGCTTTCCGCCGAGGGCCTTCACCCCGTCGACGATCGCCGTCGACATCGAGCTGACCGGAAGGCCGGTGCGTCGGCGCACCTCGTCCTGCAGATCCTCGTTGAACTGCGGCCCGCGATAGAAGGTGAGCGACGTGCCGAACAGCATGATCGCGTCCACCCCCGCCTCCGCCAGCGAATCGGCGGCGGGCACGATCTTGTCGACCGCCTTGTCGTAGCCCTCGGGCGTGAGCGAGCCGACGCCGGTGCCGCGCGCGACGAACTCGACGTCCGGATACAGGACAGCGCCGTCGGCCGGCACGCGGGCCTCGGCCGTGGGAACGACGAGTCCGATCTTCATCGCGAGGCTCCTTTCCTGACTGGCCGGGACATGTGAACACGTGACGCGGCCCAAGGGAAGTCCCTGCGCTGCGGCGCCGCAGCCCTCGAAGCCGTCCAAAAAACCATAAATATGTACTTTTACGTTTTTGTGGTTCCGGCTAGCATCGGAACCAAGATGGCGGCGCGGCGAAACGGGGACGCGCCGAACGCAGGGAGGAGCCGATGGCCGTACGGACGCCGCGCGCGCGCAGCGCATGAGCCTTTATGTCGGAACCGACATCGGCGGCACCTTCACCGACCTGGTGATGCTGGACGACGCGGGCGAGGTGGCGATCTACAAGGCGCCCACCACGCCGGACGACCGCACGCGGGGCGTGCTGGACGCGCTCGGCCTGGCGGCGCGCGCGCGCGGCGTGCCGACCGACGCGCTGATCGCCGAGCTCGCCTATTTCGCCCACGGCACGACCGCCGCGACCAACGCCTTCATCGAGCGCAAGGGGGTGAAGACCGGCCTCCTGATTACGCGCGGCTTCGCCGACACGCTACGCATCCAGCGCTGCATGGCGAGCTGGGCCGGCCTCGCCGACCACGAGATCGCGCATTACTCCGCGCGGACCACGCCCGAAGGGATCATCCCGCTCGACCTGGTCGAGGAGATCGAGGAGCGCGTCGACTACAAGGGTGCGGTGATCGCGCCGCTGAACGAGGCGAAGGCGCGCGCGGCGATCCGCCGGCTCGCAGCCGCGGGCGCCGAGGCGGTGGCGATCATGCTCCTGTGGTCGTTCCGCAACCCGACGCACGAGGAGCGCCTGGCGCAGATCGTGGCCGAGGAAGCGCCCGGCATGTTCGTCACCCTGTCCTCACGCCTGATCCCGATCCTGGGCGAGTACGAGCGCGCCTCGACCACCGCCATCAACTCCTATCTCGGGCCGGTCATTCACCGCTATATCTCTGGCCTCGAGAAGTCGATGCGCGGCATGGGATATGCCGGCCCGGTCTCGATCATGGAATCGGGCGGCGGCGTGCTGCCGGCCGAGGAGGCCGGCCTGCAGGCGGTCAGCCTGCTGACCTCCGGCCCGGCCGGCGGGGTGCTTGCTTCGCAGAAGCTGGGCGAGCAGCTCGGCTACAAGAATATCCTCACCGCCGACATGGGCGGCACCAGCTTCGACGTCGGGCTGATCGTCGGCGGGGCGCCGATCCTTGAAATGTCGCGCGAGGTGGGCCGGTTCCACGTCGCCATGCCGTCGATCAAGGTGACGGCGATCGGCGCGGGCGGCGGCTCGATCGCGCGGCTGCACGCCGGACACCTGAATGTCGGGCCGGACTCGGCCGGCGCGGTGCCCGGGCCCGCCTGCTACGGCCGGGGCGGGGAAGAGCCGACCATCACCGACGCCGACGTGGTGCTGGGCATCGTCGATCCCGCCTACTTCCTGGGCGGACAGATGGCGATCGACGTGGCGCTGGCGGAGAAGGCGATCTACGACAAGATCGCCAAGCCGCTGGATATCGGGCTGCACGAGGCGGCCGCCGGCATCCGGGAGGTCGCCAACAACAAGATGGCCGACCTGCTGCGCCGCGTGACGACGCGATCGGGCTACGACCCGCGTGACTTCGTGGTGATGGCCTATGGCGGTGCGGGCCCGACCCACGCCTACCAGTTCTCCGCAGCGGCGGGCATCGCGACCGTCGTCGTGCCGACCTCGGCGTCCGGCCACTCGGCGCTGGGCGCGGTGACGGCCGACCGGCGGCGCTCCTTCTCGCTGGCTTGTGGCGAGCAGGCCCCGCCGCGCTTCCGCCGCGCCTCCGACCACGTGAAGCTCGAGGCGTTCAACGACGGCTTCGCCCAGCTCGAGGCGCGCTGCCGCGACGCGCTGGGAGCCGAAGCGCATATCACGCGCCTCGTCGGCATGCGCTTCCGCCAGCAGGTGCACGAGATCGAGGTGGAGGTGCCGGCCAAGGCGCTCGACGCCGCCGACATCGACGCGCTGGTCGACCGGTTCGAGAGCCGCTACGAGCACATCTACGGGCGCGGCACCGCGCTGCGCTCGTCGGGCGTGGAGTTCACGGTGCTGCGCACCGAGGCGCTGTCGCCGGTCAAGCGGCCGAGCCCCGCGACGCTCGCCCCGATGGACGGCGCATCGGCACCGGAGGGCACGCGGCCGGTCTATTTCTACGGGGTCGGGTTCCGTGACACCGCGATCTACCGGTCCGACACGCTGGGCCCGGGCGCGATGGTCGCCGGGCCCGCGATCGTCGAGCGGCCGGACACGACCGTCGTCGTCGGGCCCGCGCACCGGCTCGAGATCGAGCCCTACGGCAACATGATCCTTCACCTCGGCACGGAGGAGCGCCACTGATGGCCAAGGTCCTGGAACGCTCGGGCGAAGTCTACGAATACGAGCGCGCGACGCTCGACCCGATCACCTACGAGGTCATCCGCCACCGGCTGATCTCGATCACCGAGGAGCAGGCGGCGACGCTCGCCGCCATCTCGGGCTCGCCCCTGGTGAACGAGGCGACCGACTACAACACCGGCATCTTCCGCGCCGACGGCCAGATGGTGACGATGGGCAAGACCGTGCTGCTGCACGCCGCCTCGGTTGCCGTGATGGTCAAGCACATTATCGAGGATTGCGAGGACGACCCGGGAATCCGCGAGGGCGACATGTTCCTCGTGAACCATCCCTACAAGGGCTCGCTGCACGCGCCCGACTTCGGGCTGGTCGCGCCCGCCTTCCACGACGGCAAGCGCATCGGCTGGATCGGGGTGTGCTGCCACCAGCTCGACGTCGGCGGCATGGCGCCCGGCGGCTCGTTCCCCGAGGCGACCGACGTGCACCAGGAAGGTGTGCTGGTCTCGCCCGTGCGCATCGTCGAGGGCGGCAAGTTCCGCACCGACATCCTGTCGATGATCACCGGCATGTCGCGCCTGCCGACCAACATGAACCTCGATTTCCGCGGCATGCTGGCGGCCAACACGGTGGCGCTGAAAAGATTGCAGGAGACGATCGGCCAGTACGGCGTCGACACCGTCCTGTCGGTGATGGACGAGGTGATCGACATCACCGAGCGCGAGTTGCGCGCGCGGCTGCGCGAGCTGCCCGACGGGGTCTTCCGCGCACAGACCTTCCTCGATCATGACGGCGAGGCGAACCGGCTGTACCGCATCCATGTCGAGATGAAGAAGGAAGGCGACCACCTGTCGCTCGACTTCTCGAAGTCGGCCGACCAGGCGCGGCGATTCATGAACTGCACGCCGTCGGGCCTGCTTGCCGGCATCCGCGCCGCCGTGCTGCCGATCCTCGCCTACGACCTGCCGTGGAACGACGGCATCTTCAAGCCGATCGAGGTGATCGCGCGCGAAGGCTCGATCGTCTCGGCGCGCTTCCCGGCACCGGTCAGCCAGGGGCCGCTGGGCGCCATGTGGCTGGTCGAATCCGTGGCGACGGCGGCGCTCTCCAAGCTTGTCGCGACCAGCGACAAGTACCGGATCGAAGGCCAGGCCGCACCCAATGGCGGGCCGGACAATCTCGGCCTGCACGGTCTCAACCAGTTCGGCGAGCCGACGCACGGCACGTTCCTCGACATGATCTATGTCGGCGGCGGCGCCTACGCCCATCGCGACGGCCTCAGCCCGCAGGGCCACCGCCACATCCCGGCGCTGCGCCTGCAGAACGTCGAGCGCAACGAGCAGAACGGCCCGATCCTTTATCTCTACCGCCGCTTCCTGCCGGACTCGGGCGGGCCCGGGCGCAATCGCGGCGGGCTGTGCGCCGGCGTCGGCTACGTGGTGCACGATGTCGAGAAGCTGCGCATGCAGATGGCCTGCCACTGCTATGAATCGCCGACCGCGTTCGGGCTGTTCGGCGGCTATCCCGGTCCGTGCAACCGGCGCAGCTTCCGAAAAGGTGCCAACGCCCGCGCCGAGATCGAGGCCGGCCGCATTCCCTACGACACCGCCGCGCTGAAGGGCGAGCTGCTGTCCTTCCCGGCCAAGATGACGCGCCCGATCGAGTTCACCCTCGACGACGTCTACGAGTGCGGGCCGAGCTCGGGCGCGGGCTGGGGCGATCCCATCGACCGCGAGCCGGAACGCGTCGCGCTCGACGTGCGCGAGCAGGCCGTGTCCGAGGCGATGGCGCGCGAGATCTACGGCGTCGCCGTCACCGCCGGCGGCGCGGTCGACGAAGCCGCCACCAGGGCCCGCCGCGAGGCAATGCGCGCCGAGCGGCTGGCTTGGTCCGCGCCGAAGACGCGCAGCGACCGGCCGGCAATCTCGGCCAAGGGCGAGCGGCTTGCCCTCGCGGCCGACCGCGCGTCGGTCGAGCGGGTGAACGGCCAGGCGTGGTTCCGCTGCGATTGCGGCTGCTGCATCGCGCCGGCCGGCGAGAACTGGAAGGACTACGCGAAGCAGTCCGCGACCCCGGCCGAATCGCTCGGCCCGCGAATCAGCCTGCACGCGGAACTCGAGGTCCGGCGCTACGCCTGCCCCGAGTGCGGCCGGCTGCACGATACGGAGGTCAAGCTGATCGCCGACCCGCCGCTTCGCGACGTCGAGATCGCGTACTGACCAAACGGGAGGACCGAAATGGCCCACGCCTATGTCCCGCCGCTGCCGCCGGTCTGGAACCGCCGGATCGTCCATCACTGGGTCGAGTTCCCCGGCGGAAACGGCGATACGATCCGTGGCTATCTCGCCAAGCCGCGTGACGCCAAGGCGGGGCCAGCGGTCGTGCTGGTGCACGAGAATCTGGGCCTCATTCCGCGCCGGCGCGAGGTGACGCGCGCCTTCGCCGACGAGGGGTTCACGACGCTCGCCGTCGATCTCTACAGCCGCATCGGCGGCCGCCCGCCGCAGGACTTCAAGACGCCTGAGGAACGGCGCATCAAGGCGTTCCGCGCGACGTTCGACGAGCAGGCGATCCCCGATCTCGAGGCCGGCTGCGCTTGGCTCAAGACCCTGCCCGAGGTCGATCCGGCGCGCATCGGCGCGGTCGGGTACTGCTCGGGCGGCGGCACGCTCTATGGCTGGGTGTGCGGCAACAACCGCTCGCTCAAATGCGCGGTGGTCTATTACGGCAGCGTGTCGGTCGGCGCCGTCTCGCGCCCCGACGGCAAAGACCTGTCGCGCCTCGCCGTTGCGGCCAGGCTCTCCATCCCGCTTCAGGTGCATCACGGCGCTGCCGACCAGGCGGTAGCGCTCGACAAGGCCAAGGAGATGGTCGCCGCGCTGAAGACATCCGGCCAGCCCGTCGCGTTCTTCGAATATGCCGGCGCCAACCACGCCTATGAGGACGACACCCACCCGAACCACCACAAGGACGCGACCGAACAGACCTGGACGCGCGCGATCGAATTCCTGCGCGGCCATCTCGGCGACGCGCGGCGCGCGGCGGCGGAATAAGGCCATGCCCGTCGGTCTCGGCCTCGCCTGCTCGCACGTTCCAAACCTGTTCATCCCGCCGGAGGACTGGGACCGGCGCTACAAGCAGGCCATCGCCGATGTGCCGCAGCCTTTGGCCGCGGCGAAGGAGACGATGGAGGTGAAGCGGGCCTACGCCAGGCGCATCGAGCTGGCGTTCGACGCGATGCGCGCCCGGCTGGAGGCCTACAAGCCCGACGTGCTGGTCATGGTTTCGGACGACCATGGCGAAACGTTCGACCGCGACGCCTGCATGCCGTCCATCGCCATGCACACCGGCGATTCGGCGAGCGGCCATCTCGGCCTCGTCTTCGAGGGACCGGAGAAGACCCCGACCGAGGTGCGCATCAAATGCCACCGCGAGATGGCTGGCGAGCTTGCGGCGGGGCTGGTGCGGCGCGATTTCGACCTCGCCATCATGAGCGAAAGCCATGTGCGCGCGCTGGGCCAGCCGGATCGCGGCATGGGACACGGCTTCACGCGCATTGCCCCCAAGGTGATGCCGGCGCTCGACGTGCCCTGCGTTCTGGTCTGGCTGAACTGCTACTACGAACCGCTGCCGCGCGCGGCGCGCTGCCTCGCGCTGGGCCGTGCCATCACGGACGTGTTCGCAAGCCGGCCGGAGCGCGTCGCGATCCTGGGCACCGGCGGCCTGTCGCACGACCCGCGCGGCCCGCGCGGCGGCTGGATCGACGAGCCGCTCGACCGCTCCGTGCTCGGCGCGTTCGCGGCGGGCGAGCCCGACCGCCTGTCGTCGCTGTTCGAGTTCCAGTCCGACACGTTCCACGGCGGCACCGGCGAGATCCGCGCCTGGCTCGTCGTCGGCGGGGCGATGGGCGACACCAAGGCAGACATCATCGACTACATGCCGATCCACCACGCCATCGCCGGGGTGGGCTTCGCCGCGTGGTCGCGATAAGCAACGAACCGAGGGAGGTTTCGATGAGATTTTCAGGCAAGACGGTTGTGACGACCGCCGCGGCGCTGGCCGCCGCTATGGCAATAGGCGGCGGCGCGGTGCGGGCGGCCGAGCCGATGACGATCAAGTTCTCCGACCCGATCCCGCCCTTCGCCTCGCTGCACAAGGAGGTGCTGGCGCCCTGGGCGGCGAAGATCACCAAGGATTTGCACGGCGCGCTGGACGTGAAGGTGTTCGCCGGGCCGGGCGTCACCAACCTCGGCAATTCCTACGACCGCACCGTGAACGGGGTGGTCGACATCGCCTGGGGCATCCTGAGCCCGATCACGACCCAGTTTCCCAAGACCAACGTCGTGACCCTGCCCTTCGAGACGCGCAACGGCACCGAGGCCACGATGGGTCTGTGGAGCGTCTACAAGCAGGGCCTGCTCGACGACGAGTGGTCGAAGGTCCACCTGCTCGCCGTGGCGACCTTCCCCGGCATCTACCTGCACTCCAGCAAGCCGATCAAGACCATGGCCGACATGAAGGGGCTCAAGATCAGCGCCGACGCGCGTGTTCCCAGCCTGGCGCTGGAGCGGCTCGGCGCCTCGCCGGTGCACATGCCGGTCTCGGAGCTCTACCAGGCCTCGCAGCGCGGCACGCTCGACGCCATCGCCATCGCTTGGCCGGCCATCATGGCGTTCAAGCTGTTCGAGACGACGAAGTACCACCTGGAAGTGCCGCTGGGGAACGACGGCGCGTTCGTCGTGATGAACAAGGCGTCCTACGCGAAGCTGCCGGCAGAGGGCAAGGCGGCGATCGACCAGAACTCGGGGGACGTTCTGACCAAGCTGATCCTCGGCGACGTCACCCATTCCATCGCCGGGGCCCGCGCCGCCACCGGCAAGATGCCGGGACACGTCATCTCCCGGCTCGCCCCGGACGAGCAGGCGCGCTGGGTCGCGACCGTACGCCCGGTCGTCGAACAGTGGGAGAAGAACACCAAGGGCGGCGCCAAGGTGCTCGCCGCCTATCGCGCCGCGATCCAGAAGATCCGCGCGATGAAGAACTAGCGGCCTTGCCGCGCACCACGCGCCGCGCCACCCGCAACGCTGCGCCCACGGCGCAGCGGCGGGGGGCGGGGCGCGGTCTCGCGTTCGAATTGACGGACGCGACGCCGATCTACATCAAGCTGATCGTCGCCTTCCGCCGCCAGATCGAGACCGGTGCCTGGCCGGTGGGCGCCCGCGTGCCGGTGCTGGACGATCTGGCGTCCGATCTGGGCGTGGCCCGCGCCACCGTGCGCCAGGCGATGGGCTTCCTCGAACGCGAGGGGCTGATCGCCCGTGCCCGCGGGCGCGGCACGTTCGTCCGCCGCGCGCCGCGTCACGAGCTCTGGTACGACATTCCGGCCTCGTGGCAGGCGCTGGCCGAAGCTGCGGAGGAGCTGGAGGACGAGCGGCTTGAGTTGGACGCCCCGCCCGGCGGGCCGGACCCCGCGCAGGCGCCGGGGGCGACCCTCGCCGCCTCTTACACCGTGATCCGCCACGTGCTGCGGCGCGACGGCGTGCCCTACCTCGTCGGCACCTCATACATCGACCGCGCGATCGTCGACGAGGTCGGCGAGGCGGCGGCACGCACGCTGTCCGTGTTCCGGCTGGTCGAGCGGGCGCAGCACCTCGCCGTCACGCACGCCGAGCAGTCGCTCGAGATCGCCACCGCCGACGCCGAGACCGCTTACCTGCTTGAGGTCCCGCTGAACGCCCCGATCGCGGTCGTCCGGCGGTCGATCGTCGATGCCCGCGCCGTGGTGATCTACCAGTCCGAAGGCCTGTTCCGCGGCGACTTCGTGCGGCTCCATCGACGCCTCGCGTAACGTCGCGGCCGGCGCCGCGCTGCCTGTTATCGAATTGAGTGGCGCGCAGATAGGCAAGTATCACTGTCCTAAATTGCGGACCCGTTTCGTCGCCGATTTGTCATCCTATTGAAAAATAACGAGGATATCGGGTTCGACCGGCTTGGCACGCATTTTGCAGTGCAACATAGGCGGCCCAAGCCGCGGAGCAGCAAGCGTTCGAGGTTGCAGTCATGAGTGGCACCATCATCACCTTCACCGATACCCAGCGTAACGCCGCGGAGGCGCTTGGGGACGGATATGCGGCGGGATTGGGAAATCGCGGCCTCGGTCCCGCGGGCGATGCCGTACCGGACGCCATCCGCGGCGCCTTAATCTCCCCGGCGGGGCGGGGGACGGCGTTCGTCGCCCCGCGCGAGGCCATCGCCCGCGCGACGCTGAGGATTGCGGTCCCGGGCGGCACGATCACGTCGGACCAGTTGCACGCGGTCGCGAACCTCGCGCGGCGCCTGGGCGAGGGCGAGGCCGGGGTGACTCCGATGGCGGACCTCGCCCTGCGCGGCGTCCTGCCGCGCGATGTCGCGTATGTGCTGGAAGCGCTGGCGGCAGCGGGCCTTGCCGCACGCCAGCGTGTCGCCGACGGCGGCACGTCAGCCGTGCCGTTGCGGCGGGCTTCGGTCCGGCACGGCCATGTCGGGCTGTTCCCGCAGCCCAAGCGGCGCCGGGTCGATATCGGCGTCGCCGTCCCGGTCGGCCGGCTGACCGCGCATCAGATGGACGGGCTCGCCATCATCGCCGCGACGCACGGCAGGGGCGCGCTGTGCCTCACCATGCGTCAGAACCTGATCCTGCCCGACCTGCCGACCGACCGGCTGGCCGCCGCCATCGGCCGCATCCGGGCGATGGGGCTGGATTTCCGGCCGGGCGCGGCGGCGGCCGGGATGGTCGCCTTCGCCCCGGCGGCGGGCGGGCGGGCGGCATCCGACATTCGGGTCCATGCCCTGGCGCTCTGCCGCCACCTCGACCGCGCGGTCGCCCTCGACCGGACGGTCGGCATCGCCCTTGGCGGCGGCGGCGAGATCGCCCTTCGCGAGAACGTCGCGGCCGACGGCTCGGTCGAAGGGTACGACGTGGCGCTCGGCGCCGACCCGTGCGCGGCGCGAACGATTCTTTCGGCCGTTCCCGTCGTGGACCTGCCTGGGGCGCTCTCGCGCCTGCTGAACGCCTATCTGCAGCGCCGCGGCGCCGGGGAGGGCTTCACCGCCTTTACCCGGCGGCACGACGACTCGGCGCTGCGCGCCATTCTGGTGGGCGCGGCGTGACAGCGGCCGATTTGCGCAGGGTGCCCAAAAAGGATGATTCTTTAACACTCTTTTGTTACGGTCGCGACGGTCCGGACACCGGAACGAATGCTGAACCGGAGGCCGCGTGGGGTGTGTAACGACAGTGCTCGCGGGAGCGGGCGCGGTGGTGGTTGCGAGCGCATTGTTGGCGGGCGATCTGGGCGCCGTTGAGCCCGTGCCGGCTGCCATTCGGGCGAGCATCGCCCAGCCGGCCAAGGCCGTTGCGCCCTCCCTCCCGTTCAACGATCCGCAATTCGTTCTCCTCAAGCTCGACGGCAGCCGTGTGAAATGGGGCGCACCGCGCCTCGGCACGGGCGCCGTGGTCCGCTACGCCTTCGTGACGAGCGAGACCGAGCGGGGCGCCGACGCGATCAACTGCCGCGCCATGGTGCCGATCCACGGGGCCCTGCCGAATGCGCCGTTGGGCGCAGCCGATTTCGTCGCCGGTGTGCGGCGCGCCATGGACGCATGGTCGGCCGCCGCGGATGTGCACTTTGTGTTGGCGGACGATCCGGCCCGCGCCGACCTGCTGATCGGCGGCCAGAAGGTGGCGCGCGGCATTGCCTTCACGGACGTCGAGCGCGATCCGCACGCCATCGGATCGGTCGCGCCGATCGCCCATGCCGCGATCTGCTTCAACCTGACGCTTCCCTGGGAGGCGCGGATGGATGGCGACCGAACGACGCCTGATGTCGCCTATGTCGCGGCGCACGAGCTGGGCCATGTGCTCGGGCTCGACCATGCCTGGGGCCAGGACAAGATCATGCGCTTTCAGTACGAAGAGCTATTCGACACGCCACAGCCCGCCGACCTGGCCGGCGCGGTTGACCTTTACGGCCCGGCTCGCCCGCTCGCCCCGCAGCTCGCCACCGTACCGCTCCGCGCGGTTCGGTAGAGGGGCGCACCGGGACAAGGGCGATTCCGCATGAGCGGAAGATGTTCTAACGTTCCCCATGGCTAGCCGGCCGCGCCTCTACACCATCGGCCATTCCCGCCACCCCATCGAGCGGTTCCTCGGCCTGCTCGCTGGCGCGGGAATCGCGCTGGTGGTCGACGCCCGCTCGCGCCCGTTCTCGCGCTTCAACCCGCACTTCAACCGCGAACGCCTGGCCCGCGCGCTGGACAAGGCCGGCATCGGCTATGCGTGGCGGGGCGAGGCGCTGGGCGGCCGGCCCGCCGATCCGGCCTTCCACCGGCCCGACGGCGGCCTCGACCGCGAAACTCTGTGGCGCTGGCCGGCGCTGATCGCTGCGCTCGACGAGGTGGCGACAGAGGCGCAGGCCCGCCTGGTCGCGCTGCTCTGCGCCGAGGAAGACCCGCGGGCCTGCCATCGTCGCACCCTCCTCACCCCGCCGATGGCTGCGCGGGGCTTCGAGGTGCTGCACATCCGCGGCGACGGGCGTACCGAGCCCGAATCCGCGCTGGTCCTGGACCAGCCCGACCTGTTCGACTCCGCGCCGCGCCGGCGCTCCTAGGGCCATCGCACTTTGGGGCGATCGGCCCCTCCCCTAGCCTGCAACTATTTGAAAATAAAAAAAAACGTGCCGGTGGCACGATTCTTGCGTGATGCCATGTGGGTTGGCCGGCGCAGCCGGTCGTGAGGCGCAAGCCTCACACGCGGGAGACGCCGATGGGCGGCGAAAAAGCCAATTCGAAGTGGCTGCTGGCGGCCCTGATCGCGGTCGGCAGCCTGCTGACCTTGGCCGCGTTCGCGAGGCTGTTCGGTTGGCATTGGTGAGTGGTGCGGTTGGCGTGGTGCGTGACGCGTTTGGCGAGCCGCGTGGCGCCAATCTGGTGCGGCTCGCCTAGTACCGCCTCGTTCCGGGCGTATTGCGGGGCGGGGCGGAGTAGGCGGGGCCGTCCGCCGGTGGAACGAGAATTGCACGCCCAGCCCTCGTTCTGCCTGTCCCTCCGCTTTCCCCCCCACGGGGCGGTGGGCGCGCGGGCGGTCCCGTTTTTTTCAGTCTTTCCGTGCGAGCGCCCGCCACGCGATGTCGCGGCGGCAGAACCCTTCGGGCCAGTCGATCTCATCCACGGCCTGATATGCGCGTTCGCGCGCCGCGGCGACGTCGCGCCCGAGCCCGGTGATGCCGAGCACCCGGCCGCCGTCGGCCAGGATGCGGTCGCCGTCGGCGCGCGTACCGGCGTGGAAGACCGTCACCCCGTCGACGGAGCCGGCCCGGGCGAGCCCCCGGATTTCGGTGCCTTTCGCGTAGCTGCCGGGATAGCCGTTCGCGGCCATCACCACGCAGACGCTGGCCGCCTCGTCCCAGCGCAGGTCGAAATGGGCAAGCTGGCCGTCGCGGGCGGCGATCAAGGCAGGCAGCAGGTCGGATTTCAGCCGCACCAGCAGCGCCTGGCACTCCGGATCGCCGAACCGCACGTTGTATTCGAGGAGTTTGGGACCGTCCGGCCCGATCATCAGCCCGGCATAGAGCACGCCCTTGTACGGCGCGCCGGCGGCGGACATCGCGGCCACGGTCGGGCGCACGATGCGCGCCATCACCGTCTCGCACATCGCTTCGTCGAGGATCGGCGCGGGCGAGTAGGCGCCCATCCCGCCGGTATTGGGTCCCTCGTCGCCATCGCCGACACGTTTGTGGTCCTGCGCGGTGGCAAGCGGCAGTGCCGTCGCACCGTCGACCAGGGCGAAGAAGCTCGCCTCCTCGCCTTCCAGGAATTCCTCGACCACCAGCTCGGCGCCGGCCGCGCCGAACGCGCCGCCGAGAATGTCGTCGACCGCCGCCTCGGCTTCCGCCACCGTCTCCGCCACCACAACGCCCTTGCCGGCGGCGAGCCCGTCCGCCTTGACCACGATCAGCGCGCCGTGATGGCGGATGAAGTCCTTGGCGGCGCTTGCCTCGGTAAAGCGTCCGTAGGCCGCGGTCGGAATCCCATGCGCGGCGCAGAGATCCTTGGTGAAGCCCTTCGACGCCTCGAGCTGCGCAGCGGCGGCCGTCGGCCCGAATGCCTTGATGCCCGCCTGCTCCAGCCGGTCAACCAGCCCCGCGACCAGCGGCGCCTCGGGACCGACCACCACGAAATCGATTCGCTCGTCGGTTGCGAATCGCACCAGCGCGTCGATGTCGTCCGCCGCGATCGGCACGCAGGTCGCATCGGCCGCGATTCCCGCATTGCCCGGCGCGCAGTACAAAGCGTCGACCAGCGGCGAGGCCGCGATCGCCCAGACCAGCGCGTGCTCGCGCCCGCCTCCACCGACGACGAGAATCCTCACTGTGCTCCTCCTCTGTCACCCCGGACGGCGCGTCGCGCCGATCCGGGGCCCATGTCGCCGCGTTGCGGTGATTGCGAGATGGATCCAGGCTCGCACCGCGAATGACGTTCGCGGCTTGGCCGGGATGACAACTCGTTTCGACCTGGGACCATGCGCGTCATCTTGATCGTCGTGTTGGCGAGGATGCGAACGACCCGTCGTTTAGCATAGAATGCGAGTCGCGATGACGGGCAACGGTTCCATCTCCGAACGGGCGCGCGCCGCGCTCGGCGCCAACCTCGCCGAGTTCACGGTCCGCGAGATCGCGACGGCCGTGAAGCGCACGCTGGAGGGCGCGTTCGACCGCGTGCGCGTGCGGGGCGAGATATCGCGGCCCAACTACCACTCGTCAGGCCATCTCTACTTCACGCTGAAGGATGCGGACGCGGTGCTCGACGGGGTGTGCTGGCGCACCGGTGTCGGCAAGCTGGGGCTGCGCCTCGAGGAAGGGATGGAGGTTGTCTGCACCGGGCGCATCTCGTCCTATCCCCGCTCTTCGAAGTACCAGCTCGTCGTCGAATTGGTCGAGCTGGCGGGTGCCGGCGCGCTGCTGAAGCTGCTGGAGGACCGGCGCAAGCGCCTCGCCGCCGAGGGGCTGTTCGACGAGGCGCGGAAAAAGCCGATCCCGTTCCTGCCCCAGGTGATCGGCGTCGTGACCTCGCCCACCGGCGCCGTCATCCGCGACATCCTGCATCGCCTCGCCGACCGCTTCCCCAGGCACGTCGTGCTGTGGCCGGTACCGGTGCAGGGCGAGGGCGCGGCCGAGAAGATCGCTGCCGCCATCGAGGGGTTCAATGCTTTGCCCCGGGACGGCGCGGTCGCGCGGCCCGACCTGCTGATCGTCGGGCGCGGCGGCGGCAGCCTGGAGGACCTCTGGGCATTCAACGAGGAGGTGGTGGTGCGCGCCGCCGCCGCCTCGGACATTCCGCTGATCTCGGCAGTCGGGCACGAAACCGACACGACCCTGATCGATTTCGCCGCCGACCGGCGCGCCCCGACGCCCACCGCTGCCGCCGAGATGGCGGTGCCGGTGCGGACCGAGCTGATGGCGCAGATTCTCGACGATTCGCGCCGCATGGTGTCCTGCATGGCGCGGAACATGGAGGATGCGCGGACGCGGCTGCGCGCCGAGGCGCGCGGCCTGCCCGACCCCGCGCGCCTCCTCGAGGACGCGATGCAGGACCTCGACGGCGAGCGCGAGCGGCTGGAAAACGCGATGGAAGGCTACGTCGCGCTGCGCACGGAGCGCGTGGCGAACGCCGGCGCGCGGCTGCGCCATCCGCGCGAGATTTTGGGTCAGGCCGCATCGCGCGTCGCCGATTTCACTGCGCGGCTGCATCCGGCGACGGCAGGGTTGCTGGCGCGGCGCAGCGAGAACTTCGCGACGCTCGACGCCGCGCAACGCATGCGCCGCTGCGCGTTGCGCCTTGCCGAGGATGCGCAGCGTCACCTGACGCATGCCGGCCAGATCCTCGAATCGCTCTCCTACCAGCGCGTTCTGGAGCGCGGCTTCGTGCTGGCGCGCGACGCGTCGGGCGAGCCCGTCACCGCGGCCGCGGCCACCGCGCCCGGCATGTCGCTGTTGCTGCGCTTCCACGACGGCGAGGTGCCGGCGACGGTCACCGGAAGCAGCGGCGAAGGCGGGGGCGCCGCGCGGCCCGTCCGCAAGCCGCGCAAGACGCCCTCCGATGACGACCAGGGCAGCCTGCTGTAGCCCTTGCTGGCCTTAGTGGCCTCCCGCGCTCTCGACGCCCTGGGTCGCGTGGGTCACTGACGAGGACCGCTCCTCGGCCAGCACGTCGACGAGGCACGGCGCGCCCGAACGGACGACCGCGACGGCGCGCTCCAGCGTCGCCTCCAACTCGCCCGCCTTGGTCACCATCGTCGCCTCCACGCCCTGGCCGCGCGCGATGGCGGCGATGTCGAGCGGCGGGTCGGTGAAGCGCTGGCCGATCCACACGTTCTCGGGGTTGCGGTCGCGCAGCTTGGCGATGCGCTCGCCGATCAGCTCGTCGTTCAGGTGCGAGCGATTGTCGACCACCACGATCAGCGCCGGGATGCCGTAATGCGCGGCGGTCCACAGTGCCTGCACGCCCTGGATGAAGTCGCCGTCGCCGATCACCGAGAGCGCGATCCTGTCGCTGTCCATCAGCCCGAGCGCGAAGCCCACGGCATTGCCCGGCCCCGCCCCGACGCCGGCTCCGCCCTCGCCGCCCAGATAGTCCATCGGGCCGCGATAATGGTTGGTCTCGGCGATCCAGCCGAGCGAGGTGCGTCCGAGCGCGATAGGGTAGCGCTCACGCAGCTCGGCGATGGCGACGCCCAGCGTCGCGAGGTCGATCGGCCCGTTCGGGTCGCGCTCGGCAAGCTTGCCATACTTGGGATAGCCGGGCCCCTTCGCCTTGCCATCCCATCGCGCCTTGCCGCCGGTCTTTGCCTCGACGATCTCGAGAATGGCGGCAACGGTGAGGTCGGGGTCGGCAAGGATTGGCACGTCGGCCGGGGCGAGACCGAACGAATCCATCGAGAAGCCATTGTGGACCAGGGAGTCCACCTGCGCCTGGATGATCTTCGGCGTCGGCGCCGCGCCCTTGAAGACCTGCTTCAGATGACCGGCGAGGTCGATCCAGTCGAGCGCAAACAGCACATCGGCATTGGCCACGTAAGGATGGCCCTCGGCCCGGAAATGCACGCCCGGCATGCCGACATGCAGCCCGTGATCGGTCGGGAATTGCGCGCCGACCTTGTGATCGGTGCAGACCGCCGCGCCGAGAAGCTCGGCGAGGCGCACGCGCCGGTCCCAGTCGCTCTGGTCGCGCGAGACGCGGCCCATCAGGATCACCGGGTTCTTGGCCGCCAGGAGCATCTCGGCCGCCTTCGCGACCACCGCCTTCGGCGGCTCGGGCGCCTCCGGCGGGGCGAAGCGCGCCGGATCGGGCAGCGCGACCTCGCCCGCGAGCGGGCGCTGCTGCAGTCCGACATCGAGGTCGATATAGGTCGGGCCCATCGGCGCGGTGCGGCCCAGGATGTTCGCGCGTAGCATGGATTCAATCAGCGCCTCGGCCGAACCGGGCGCATCGTCCCACTTGATGAAATTTCGCACCATCGCCGCCTGGTCCTTGAACGTATGGATCCAATGGATCCACGGGATGCGGTCGGCGGCGTCGTGCGGGCCGGACGCGCCCATCACGTAGATCGGCACGCGGTCCACCCAGGCGTTGAAGATCGCCATGATGCCGTTCATGAACCCGACATTCGAATGCAGGATCACGCCCATCGGCGCGCCCGTCACCTTGGCGTAGCCGTGCGCGATGGCGACCGCCGCCCCCTCGTTGAGGGTGAGCAGCATCGCCGGGTCCTCGTTGCCGAGATAATTGACGATGGAATCGTGCAGCCCCGCGAAGCTCGATCCGGGGTTGTGCGTCACGTACTTGATGCCGAGCTGGCGCAGCATCGCCGCCGCCACGTCGCTCGCCCAGCCCATGCGGGCATTGCCGCCCGGCGCCGGGCGCTCGACCTTCACTTCTTGGTTCATGGCGTCCTCCCTGTGAGGCCGCCATGCTAGCCCATTTTCTTGCCGTTCAAGCGGCCGCTATTTCTGCTGGAAGAAGTCGTTGCCCTTGTCGTCGATGATGATGAAGGCGGGGAAGTCCTCGACCTCGATCTTCCAGACGGCCTCCATGCCGAGATCTTCGTACTCGACACATTCGACCTTCTTGATCGCATGCTCGGCAAGGTTGGCCGCCGCACCGCCGATCGAGCCGAGATAGAAGCCGCCATTCGCCTTGCAGGCAGCGCGCACCTCCGGCGAGCGGTTGCCCTTGGCGAGCATGACGTAGCTGCCACCCGCCTTCTGGAACTCGTCGACGTAAGAATCCATGCGGCCCGCGGTGGTCGGGCCGAACGCACCCGAGGCGTAGCCCTTGGGGGTCTTGGCCGGCCCCGCGTAGTACACGGCATAGTCGCGCATGTAGTCGGGCAGGCCCTTGCCCGCATCGAGCCGTGCCTTGAGCCTGGCATGCGCGGCGTCGCGTGCGACGATCAGCGGGCCGTTCAGCGCAAGCCGCGTTTTCACCGGGTATTTCGCGAGCGTATTGCGGATCTCCGCCATCGGGCGATTGAGATCGACGCGAACGACGTCGCCGCCCAGTCCGGTCTCGTCGATCTCGGGCAGATACTGCGCCGGGTTGGTCTCAAGCCGCTCGATGAACACGCCGTCGCGCGTGATCTTGCCCAGCACCTGGCGGTCGGCCGAGCACGACACGCCGATCCCGACGGGAACGGACGCGCCGTGGCGCGGCAGGCGGATCACCCGCACGTCATGGCAGAAATACTTGCCGCCGAACTGCGCGCCGATGCCCATCTTGCGCGTGAGCTCGAGGATTTGCGCCTCCATCTCGACGTCGCGGAACGCCGTGCCGAACCTGGTGCCCTGGCGCGGCATCGTATCGAGATAGCGGCACGAGGCGAGCTTCACGGTCTTCATCGTCAGCTCGGCTGAGGTGCCGCCGATCACCACGGCAAGGTGGTAGGGCGGGCACGCGGCGGTGCCGAGGGTACGAATCTGCGTGTCGAGGAACGACACCAGCTTGTCGGGGTTCAGAACGGCGGGCGTCTGCTGGTGCAGGAACGACTTGTTGGCCGACCCGCCCCCCTTGGCGACGAACAGGAACTTGTAGGCGTCGCCCGGCGTCGCGTAGAGCTCGATCTGCGCCGGCAGGTTGTTGCCGGTGTTGACCTCCTCGTACATCGACAAGGGCGAAACCTGCGAGTAGCGCAGATTGTCCTCGAGGTAGGTCTTCAGCACGCCCTGGGCGAGCGCCGCCTCGTCGTCGGCACCGGTGAAGACGTTCTCGCCTTTCTTGCCCATGATGATGGCGGTGCCCGTGTCCTGGCACATCGGCAGCACGCCGCCCGCCGCGATGTTCGCATTCTTCAGGAACTCGAGCGCGACGAACCGGTCGTTGTCCGACGCCTCGGGGTCCTCGAGGATGGCGCGGAGCTGGGCGAGATGGCTTGGCCTGAGGAAATGCGCCATGTCGACGAAGGCCTGCGAGGCGAGCGCGGTCAGCGCTGCGGGCGCCACCGTCACCACCTCGCGCCCGGCGAGCTTTTCCACGCCGACATGATCGGAGGTGAGCTTGCGGTACTCGGTCTCGTCGGGCCCGAGCGGGAACATCTCGTGATGGACGTAATCGGTCATGACTCTCCGATCCTAGCTGACGCCATTCGCCCTTCGAGACGCGTCCATGGGGCGCTCCTCAGGACGAAAGGTTCCTGAAGTCCGTTCGTGCTGAGGAGGCCCGCCGCCTTGCAGATGGCCGTCTCGAAGCGCGAACGGCACGATTGCCGGAATTCGTATTACTTCTTCCGGAAGGCGTCGAGGGCCACCACCTCGGCCGGGCCGTCGACGGCGGGCGGCTTGGGGGCCTCGGAGCGGGTCCCGTCCGTGGTCTCGGCGATATGACCCGCCTCCGCCATGTCGGGCTCGAACTGCAGCCCGAACTTGACCGAGGGATCGACGAAGCCGGTCACCGCAGCGAATGGCACGACCAGCGCCTCCTGCGCGCCCGAGAAGCTGAGCGTGACGCCGAACGAATCCTCGCCGACCGAGAGCCCCCAGAACTGGTGCTGCAGGACGATCGTCATCTCCTCGGGAAAGCGTGTCTTCAGGACGGGCGAGATCTCGACGCCGGGGAAGCCGGTGCGGAAGGTGATGTAGAAATGATGCTGGCCGGGCAGGCCCTCGGTTGCGACGCGCTGTAGGGCCTCGCGCACGACCGAACGCATCGCGCGCTCCACCATCCGATTGTACTGCAGAAGATCCAAGATTGCCGCTCCCGCCCCGCGCTCATTCAATTGCTTCCCGCTCTGCGACGGGTTCAGTGGGGGGCTTCTGTTGCCCGGTGCCCCCCGAACCGCGCTTACCTATGTCTAGGCAGCGAGAGCCATCGAGTTATCGTTGGCATCTGTAGGTTCGGCCCGATAACGGCGGAACCATGCCGGGCAAAAAGCGAGTCTTTAGACGCGCGTCGATCCTGTTTCGCCCCCATAGGCCCCGACCACGGGGTGGAATTGGTGGAGGCGCCGGGTACTGCCCCCGGGTCCGCTGCGCTTATTACAAACGCCGTTTATCGCCATAGCCGGTTTCCCGGCACGGCTAATATAAGCACCCTGGCCGGCCCATGAAAGACCCGTGACAGGGTCCGGTCCGCCCCCGGGTTGGCGATTCCGCGGCTGGACGGCTAGATTGGCGTCATGACGCTCACCCCGGAACAGGAAGCGGAGATCGCGGCACAGCGCGGCGCGCCGGCGCCGACGCTGCGGCCCACCGTACCTGCGCTGGAGGAGATGCTGTACCGCGCCCAGCCGGTGCTCGATCACGGCTTCGTGCGGGTGATCGACTATATGGGCGCCGACGCGGCGGTGGTGCAGGCGGCCCGCGTCTCCTACGGGCGCGGCACCAAGCGGGTCAGCGAGGATTCCGGCCTCATCAACTACCTGATGCGCCACCGGCACACGACCCCCTTCGAGATGTGCGAGATCAAGTTCCACGTGAAGCTTCCGATCTTCGTCGCGCGCCAGTGGATCCGCCATCGCACCGCCAACGTGAACGAATACTCGGCGCGCTACTCGATCCTGGACAAGGAGTTCTACATCCCCGCGCCCGAGTATCTGGCGGCCCAGTCGCGGGCGAACCGCCAGGGGCGCGGCGACGTGCTGGAAGGGGCGGAAGCCGCGCGCGTGCTGGCGCTGCTGCGCGGCGACGCCGAGCAGACCTATGCCCACTACGCCGAGATGCTGAACGAGGACCAGGACGGCAATCCGGCCGATCCCGCGCGCCGGGGCCTCGCGCGCGAGCTCGCGCGCATGAACCTCACCCTCAACGCCTATACCCAGTGGTACTGGAAGATCGACCTGTTCAACCTGATGCATTTCCTGAGCCTCAGAGCCGACGCGCACGCCCAGTACGAGATCCGCGCCTATGCGGAGGTGATGCTGGATGTGCTGAAAAGCTGGGTGCCGCTGACGTTCGAAGCGTTCATGCGCTATCGCATCGGCGGCGCGGCCCTCTCGCGCGAGGGGCTGGCGGTGGTCAAACGGCTGCTGGCGGGCGAGACGCCCACCCGCGAGGAGCATGGCATGTCCGCGCGCGAATGGCGCGAATTGATGGAAACGCTGGGGCGCTCGGGCTGAGAGCGTGCCCCCTTCCGGTAAGCTCAAGCTTCTGTTAAGAAAATCCCGTCAGGATCGCGTCCGCAAGCAACGGACCGGGGGGATCATGAACAGAATCGCGGTGGCTTTGGTCGCCGTGGCGGCGCTGGCGCTGGCCGGCGGGCCGGCCGACGCCGGCATGAAGCCCGTGCGCGATACGCAGCTTGCCTCCCTGACCCCGCCCGCCCAACTCAAGGCCGACATGGTGGTCGTGTTCAAGCAGAAGCATGAGTTGGTGCTGCTGCGCGGCGACCGCGTCCTCGACGTCTTTCCGATCGCACTCGGCCGCTACGCCGAGAAGGGGCCGAAGCGATATCAGGGCGACAAGCGCACGCCCGAGGGGCGGTACACGCTCGACGCCAAGCTCGATACCTCCAGCTTCTACCGGGCCATCCGCATCTCCTACCCCAACGCCCACGACCGGGCGCGGGCGCGCGCGATGGGCGTCGACCCGGGCGGCAAGATCGAGATCCACGGCCTGCCCAACGGTGTCACCGCGCACTATATCGGCCATCCCGAGATCGACTGGACGGATGGCTGCATCGCCGTGACCGACCGCCAGATGGACCGCATCTGGTCGCGCGTCGAAATCGGCACCCCGATCGAAATCTACCCTTAGCCGCGCACGCTGTTCCCCTTTCTGGGTGACGGTGTAGTCTCTCCCGATCGATCGCGGGAGGGGCGCATGGCACGCACAGCGGCATTGAAGAAGTCGGCGGCCCGGAAGACCGTCGCCAAGACGACAGCCAGCCGGAAGGTTGCCAGCAAAAAGCCGGCAACGAAGAAGGCCGCCGCGAAGTCGGCGACCCGGGCTTCGGCGCGGCGCACACCCGCGAAGCGCGCGGGCAAGCTGAAGCTGTCCCTCCTGACTGGTCCCTACGAGATCGTACGCGCCTTCAAGGAGGGCGCCGTCCAGCCCAAGGGCATCGAGATCCAGATCGCGCGCTTCCCCGGCGGGAAGGAGATCCACGACGCGGTCGCGCAAGGCAAGGCGGCCGACATCAACGAGTTCAACGGCGGGCACTACGTGTTCCAGAAGGCGCACGGGCGCGACGACGTGACCGCGATCCCGGTGTTCCTGCACCGCCGGTTCCGCCATGGATTCATCTACGTCAACCGCGCCAAGGTGAAGACACCGAAGGACCTGGTCGGCAAGCGCATCGGCTCGGTCTCGATGGGACCCGCCGCCAACTACTGGATGCGCGGCTATCTGGAAGAGGCGGGCGTGCCGACCAGATCGATCACCTGGGTGATCGACCATTCGGACGACCAGGACCGGAAGGCCCCCCGCGACCTCAAGGTCGAGATGACGCCGAAGGGCACCTCGGCCAACGAGATGCTGCTCAGGGGCGAGATCGAAGGCGTGCTGTCGCCCTCGATCACCGACATGATCGGCAGGCACGACCCGCGCGTCGGGCGCCTCTGGCCCAACTACGACGAGGTCGAGCGCGACTATTACCGGCGCACCGGCATCTTCCCGATCATGCATGTCACCACCGTGCCGACCAGGATCGTCGAGAAGCATCCGTGGGTGGTGGAGTCGCTGGTCCACGCCTTCGAGGAGGCGAAGCAGCTCGCCTACCAGCACCTCGTCAATCCGCGCATCGTGCCGCTGGCCTGGTACCAGACCTATTGCGAGCGCGAGACAGAGATGCTGGGCCCCGACCCGTGGGAGTTCGGCTGGTCCGAGGCCAACCGGAAGAACTACGATACGCTGATCGGCTACGTGCACGCCCAGCTTCTCGGCGACCTTCCGCGGCCGCGCCTCGAGGACCTGTTCGCGAAGGAATTGTTCGAGCTCGACCTGCCCCTGCCGCGCTATCACGAACGCAAATACGACAGGTAGGGGACGGCTAAATCTGTCATCCCGGGCGCGGCGCAGCACGGAGTGGTGCGCCGCAGAACCGGGACCCTTGTGGGAGCGTCGGGGAAGCGGAGAGATAGGCCCCGGATCGTCGCGCCACGCGCGCCGTCCGGGGCGACACTGGGGGCTACTCTTCCCCGTTCTCGTGGCGGTAGGGCGAGCGTTCCTCGGTGAGCGCTTCCATCTCGCGCGCCATGGCGCGACGTTCGCGCTTCAGGAAATCGGCGACGGCGTCGCGGAAATTGTCGTCGCGGATCCAGTGCGCCGAATAGGTCGGTGACGGCAGGTAGCCGCGGCTGATCTTGTGCGGTCCCTGCGCGCCGGCCTCGACCTTGGCGATGCCGTGCTCGATGGCGAACTCGATAGCGCGATAGAAGCACGCCTCGAAATACAGCATGCGGAACCGCTCGGTGCAGCCCCAGTTGCGGCCGAACAGCGTGTCCGAGCCGCGCAAATTGATCGCGCCGGCGACGTATTCGCCCTCGTGCGCCGCCATCACCAGCACGATCTTGTCGGCCATCACCTCGCGCAGACGCAGGAAGAACGCGCGGTTGAGATAGTCGTTCGCCCACTTGCGGTCGACCGTGTTCATGTAGAACCGGTAGAACGAATCCATGTGGTGAGCGGTGATCTCCTCGCCGGTCAGGACCTCGATTTCGACCGCGGCGTTGGCTTCGCGGCGTTCCTTGCGGATGGTCTTGCGCCGGCGCGAGGTGAGCGCCTCGAGGAAGTCGTCGAAATTCTTGTAGCCGCGATTGTGCCAGTGGAACTGCTGGCCCTGGCGCTGCAGCATGCCCATCTCGCCCATCAGCCGCCATTCCGCCTCGGTGCAGAAGGTGACGTGGAGCGAGGAGACGCGCAGCTTCTTCGCGACCTCGACCAGCCCCGCGACCAGCAGGCGCCGGCGCGCCTCGACGTCGCCGCCGTCGTCGGCGCGGGCGAGGAGGCGCGGACCGGTCACCGGGCTGAACGGCACGGCGACCTGCAGCTTGGGGTAGTAGCGCCCGCCCGCGCGCTGGAACGCGTCGGCCCAGCCCCAGTCGAACACATACTCGCCGTAGGAATGGCTCTTCACGTAGGCCGGCACGCAGCCGATCACGCGGTGCGCGTCGTCCTCCATCACCAGATGGTGCGGCAGCCAGCCCGACTTGGCCTCGACCGCGCCCGAATCCTCGAGCGCCTTGAGGAAGGCGTGGCTGACGAACGGGTTGTCCGGTCCGGCGCAGGCGTCCCAGTCGACGGGATCGACATCGGCGATCTTCTCGATCGCCCGGATGGTCACGCTTTCGCCGCCGTCCGGCATGCGGGCGACTCCCTACGCGATCTCGAAGACCGCGTCGATCTCGACCGCGACGTTCGCCGGCAGCGACGCCACCGTGACGGCGAAGCGCGCATGCCGGCCCGCGTCGCCGAAAATCTCGACCAGCACGTCCGACGCGCCGTTGATCACCGCCGGCGAATCCGGGAAGTCCGGCCCGGCATTGACGAACCCGCCGAGCTTCACCGCGCGCTTCACGCGGTCCAGGTCACCGCCGCACGCGGCCTTGAGATGGGCGAGGATGTTCAGCGCACAGAGCCGCGCCGCGCGCTGGCCCGCCGCGATGTCGAGGGTGCCGCCGACCTTGCCCGTCACCGTCTCGGCACCGGCCCGCGACACCTGGCCCGAGATAAAGGCCAGGTTGCCGGTCACCACCCAGGGCACGTAGTTGGCGGCCGGCGCCGGCGCGTCGGGCAGCGTGATTCCGAGTTCCTTCAGGCGCGAATCGATTCGGCCGGCCATGTCGTTCCTCTCTTTCGATTGCTCGCTGCGACATTACGGAACGCGAGGCGCCGACGAAAGTGCCTTTCCGTCACGGGTAGAGCCGCTGCTGCGACCAACCGTCCGCGGTCCGTTCGTAGCGAACCCGGTCGTGCAGGCGGAACGGCATCTCGCGCCAGAACTCGACCGCATCGGGCACCACGCGGAAGCCCGTCCAGTAGGGCGGGCGCGGCACCGTGCCCAGCCCGAACCTCGCGGTGAACTGCGCGACCCGCTTTTCCAGGTCGAACCGGTGCGCCATCGGGCGCGACTGCTCCGACGCCCAGGCGCCGAGCTGGCTGCCGCGCGCGCGCGTCGCGAAATAGGCATCGGCCTCGGCGTCGGCGACGCGCTCGACGCTTCCCTCGACGCGCACCTGTCGCTTCAGGACCGGCCAGTGGAATGCCAGCGCCGCACGGGCGTTCTCTGCCAGTTCGTCCGCCTTGCGGCTTTCGGTATTGGTGTAGAACGTGAACCCGCGCGCATCGGCATCCTTCAGCAGCACCATGCGCACGGCGGGCGCGCCGGACGCGCCGGCGGTCGCCAGCGCCATCGCCGTGGCGTCGCCCGCCTCGCGCGACTTGGCCTCGTCGAACCAGGCACGAAAAAGTGAGACCGGATCGCTGTCCTCGGCGTTAACCATGGTGTCCCGCGGCCTTCCGTCGCTCCTTCCGCCGGGCCGGCCGGGCGCGGCGGGCAGGGGTTGCGCAGCCTGTATAGCAGTGACTATCTGAAAACGGTACGGATTGGGCCCGCGACGGAATCGTTGTATCCCGAACGTGTTCGCGGCACAGTCCTGCAATGCCGAGAGGGGACCCAGAACCATGAGAATACTGAAATTCGTCATTCCCGGCCTGATCGCGCTATCGCTGGTCGCGTGCCAGAACAACCCGTACGGCGAGAAGCAGACCGGCGGCGCCCTGATCGGCGGCGCGCTGGGCGGGCTCGCCGGCTCGCAGATCGGTGGCGGCAAAGGACAGCTCGCCGCCACCGCGGCCGGTGCGCTACTGGGCCTGTTCGTCGGCAGCGAGGCCGGCAAGTCGCTCGACCGTGCCGACCAGCAATACGCCATGCAGGCGCAGCAGCAGGCCTATGCGGCCCCGGTTGGCCAGCGCATCACCTGGAACAATCCCGAATCGGGACATTCCGGCACGATCACTCCGGTGCGCGATGGGCGCGACCAGGCCGGTGCCTATTGCCGCGAATACCAGACCACCGTGGTCGTCGGCGGCCAGCAGCAGCAGGCCTACGGCACGGCGTGCCGCCAGCCCGACGGATCGTGGAAGGTCGTGAACTGATCCTGGCCGGCGTTTCCCAACGGCGGCGGAGCGTGAACGGCGCCCTCCGCCGTTTTCTTTCAGGGCTACGCCATGCGTGATCCGTATGCGGTGCTGGGCGTCGCGAAGGACGCGGACGCCGCCGCCATCAAGAAGGCCTATCGCGAGCTCGCGAAGAAGCTGCACCCGGACCTGCATCCCGGCGACAAGGGCGCGCTAGAGAAGTTCCAAGAGCTGCAGACGGCCTACGACATCCTGTCCGACGCCGAGAAGCGCCGCCGGTTCGACGCCGGCGAGATCGACGAAGCGGGCCAGGAGCGCCCGCCGCGCCAGTACTACCGCAGCTACGCCGAGACAGGCGAAGGCGCGAAGTACCACGACGTGTTCGGCGAGGGCGGCGGCGGCGGATACTCGGCCGAGGACATCTTCGCCGACCTGTTCGGCGCGGGCGGGGGCCCGGCCGGCGGCGGGCGCGGCCGGCGCCAGCGCGCCAATGTCCGCATGCCGGGCGCCGACGTGTCGTACACGCTGCGCGTGCCGTTCCTCGAGGCTGCGAACGGCGCACGGCGGCGGATCACCCTGCCCGACGGGCGCTCGATCGACGTCGCCATCCCGGAGGGCACGCGCGACCGTCAGACTCTGCGCCTCAAGGGCCAGGGCGAGCCCGGCTTCGGTGGCGGGCCGGCGGGCGATGCCTTCATCGAAATTCACATCGAGCCGCACGCCTTCTTCACCCGCAAGGACAACGACATCCATGTCGAGGTGCCGGTGACGCTGTACGAAGCGGTCGAGGGCGCCAGGATCGAGGTGCCGACCATCGGCGGTCCGGTCTCGCTGACAGTACCCGCCGGGTCGAACACCGGCACCACACTGCGTCTGCGCGGGCGTGGCGTGCTGGATTCGCGCACCAAGACGCGCGGCGACCAGTTCGTGCGGCTCAAGGTGGTTCTGCCCGACGCGCCCGACGACGGCCTGAAATCCTTCGTCGAAGGCTGGGCGAAGGACCACCCCTATGACGTGCGCACCAAGTCGGGGATGGCATGAGCGGGTTCGACGAGGTGCTGCGCCGTTGTCGGATCGAGCGGGTCGAGCTCGAGACCTGGATCGCGCGCGAATGGGTATTGCCCGAGGGCGCCGAAGGCGGCTACCGGTTCACGGAGACGGATATCGCGCGTATCGAGATGATCTGCGATTTGCGGCGCGACATCGAGATCGACGACGAGGCGATGTCGGTCGTCCTGCCGCTGCTCGACCAAGTCTACACACTGCGCGCCTCGCTCAAGCGCATTGCCGACGCCATCGCGACCTTGCCCGAGCCTGCGCGCACCCAGCTTCGCGAGGCGCTGCGCAACCCGGCGGCGAAGCGGCAAGTCGGCTCGGATTGACGGCCTTTCCGCCCCCGCTATAGTTGCCGACCGAAACCGAGGCGCGGCCCGATCCCATGAAAGACCCGTTCGAGATTCTGGGCGTCGAGCGCGACGCCACCCAGAAGGAGATCAAGGCGGCCTATCGCAAGCTCGCCAAGGAGTTCCACCCCGACGTGAACCCGGAGGATGCCGAGCTTGCCGAGAAGTTCCGCGAGATCGCGTCGGCCTACGAGACGCTGTCCAGCGCCAGCCTGCGCAAGCGCTATTCCGAGGCGCGCGCCCGCGGCACATGGGGCGCCGGCTTCGCCTTCGGCGAGATGCCCGAGCACGAGCCCGAGTTCGACGAGCGCTTCGGCGCGGGCGACCGCGAATCCGACCTGGTAGGCGACATCGCCGGCAACCGGCGCGGGCGCGGTGGCACCTCGATGTGGCTGAACGGCGAGAACCTGTTCCACGAAATCACCGTCGACTTCCTGGAGGCGGCGCGCGGCGTCCGCAAGACCGTCCAGCTACCGACCAATGTCGAGCTCGACGTCGAGATCCCGCCGGCCACGGAGAATGGGGCGATCCTGAACTTCCCGCGCTGGGGTTTTCCGGGATATGGCGGCGGCGAGCCCGGCGACCTGAACCTCAAGGTCAACGTCTCGCCCCATCGTGAATTTTCGCGCGACGGGGCCGACATCGTGACGACGGCGACGATCGATTCGGCCCGGGCGACTAAGGGCGGCATGATCGCCGTGACGACTCTGGCGGGCGAGGCCCGCATCCGGGTCCGCAAGGGCGCGAAGGATGGCGACGTGATCCGGATCAAGGGCGCGGGGCTTCGCACTGCCGACGGCAAGGGTCGCGGCGACCAGCGTGTCGTTCTTGCGGTGGGAGAAATACAGGAAGCGGTATAGGCCGTGTCGATGCGCGCGAAACGACGCAATCCAGGGGGCTCTGGATTGCGCCGTCGCGACCCGCCTCGCGGTGATGGCGAGGTCGCGGCTACGCTGCTGCGTCCTCGTTCACCTCGCGCAGCGCGATCTCGTTGAGAATCCGGTCCGCGTTCTTTTCCTCGGCCAGCGTCTCCTCGAGAAGCTCCGCCGCCTCGTCGTGGCCGAGCTGGCGGGCCCATGCGATCAGCGTGCCGTAGCGGGCGATCTCGTAATGCTCGACCGCTTGCGCGCCGGCCAGGAGCCCCGCGGACAGCACGTTCTTGTCCTTGGTCTCCTTCATGAGCTGCTCGCCCTCCGTGATCAGCCCCTCGATGGCCGGGCACGTCTCGCCCTTCGCCTTCTCTTCGATCGATTCGAATACCTTCTCGAGCCGCTCGACCTGGCCCTTGGTCTCCTCCAGATGCGTCTCCATCGCTTCGCGAAGCTCGTCGGACGTGACGGCCTTCGCCATCTTGGGCAGAGCCTTCACGATCTGCTTCTCGGCGAAGTAGATGTCGTGCAGTCCATGCAGGAACAACTCGTCCATCGTATTAACGGACATTGGCCAACCTCCTGGGTTAGGGACCTCCGAACAACATCGCATTCACCCACGCGGTTCCGGGCCGGCCAAACGATCACACCCCCCGTCGGATTTGACCCCTCGGGCGTTTCGTGTAGGATGCCGGCCGCCAGCCCGACCCTCCCAGGGGCTGCGTTTTCCGGTTCCGCGTCGAGGATTATATGACCGACTCCGCGTCCCTGATGGCCGGTAAGCGAGGGCTGATCATGGGCGTCGCCAATGATCGCTCGCTCGCATGGGGAATTGCCCGGTCCCTTGCCAAGCACGGCGCCCAGCTCGCCTTCACCTATCAGGGCGAGGCGCTGGGCAGGCGGGTGATGCCGCTGGCGGCGTCGGTCGGCTCCGACAAGGTCTATCCCTGCGATGTGCTCGACAATGCGAGCCTCGAGGCCACGTTCGGCGCGCTGCGCGAGGCCTGGGGCGGGCTCGACTTCCTGGTGCACGCCATCGCCTATTCCGACAAGGACGAGCTGAAGGGCAAGTATCTCGAGACGTCCGAGGGCAATTTCATCCAGACTATGAAGGTGTCGTGCTGGTCGTTCACCGCGATCTGCCAGCACGCCGTGCCGCTGATGAAATCGGGCGCGAGCCTGCTCACGCTCACCTACGCCGGCGCCGAGCGCCACATGCCGCACTACAACGTGATGGGCGTGGCCAAGGCGGCGCTGGAGGCGAGCGTGAAGTACCTCGCCGTCGATCTCGGCGGCGACGGCATACGGGTCAACGCCATCTCGGCCGGCCCGATCAAGACGCTCGCCGCCTCGGGCATCGGCGATTTTCGCTACATTCTCCGGTGGAACGAGCTGAACGCGCCGCTGAAGCGCAACGTTACCATCGACGACGTGGGCAACGCGGCGGTCTATCTGCTGTCCGACCTCGCCTCCGGCGTGACCGGCGAGATCCACCATGTCGATTGCGGCTATCACGTCATCGGCATGAAGCGCGAGGACGCGCCCGACATCGCGGTCGTCCAGGCCGAGGCCCAGAAGGTCAAGGCGTCTTAGACCCTACTCCGACTGTCACCCCGGCCGAGCCGCGACGCGGCGAGAGCCGCGATGACAAGCTCGGTAATTGCGCCCTACTTGGTCCACTCCAGCACCGCTTTCGCGGTCTCGTCCGGCTTGTCGAGCCACGCCAGATGGCCGGCCCCGGCGATGGTGCGGGTCTCCGTCTCACCGCTGATGCCCTCGGCGAAGCAGCGCGCGTAGCTCCGCGGCATCACCCGGTCGCCGTCGCCCCATAGCAGCAACGTCGGTGCGGTGATCAGCTTCAACCGGCGCGAGAGCCGCGTGTCGCCGAGCGGCCAGAGAATCCGCGCCGCGGCCTCGTTGGCGCGATTCTGCTCGACCTGCCAGTCGATCGAGTTGAGCCCGTCCGGCGGCGCGCGCAGCGCGCGGAAGATCTCGGGATCGGCGCACATCAGCCCGGGCACGTCATCGGCGCGCTGGGCGAAAGGATCAATCGGCGGGTCATCGGTCCGGAACAGGCCGAACGGCGCGATCAGCACCAGCCGCCGCACGCTGGCGGGAAAGATCGCCGCCATCTCGGCCGCCAGCGCGCCGCCGACCGAGCTTCCCACCAGATCGGCGCCGTCGAGCCCGGCCTCGAGCATCAGGTTCCGCACCGCAACCACCCAGTCCAGATGCGAATCGAGATGGGAATGCGCGCGGTCGCCGCCCGGGAAGCCGGGCAGCGACGGCACGATCACCGTCCGCGTCTCGGCCAGCCGGTCGAGGAACGGCACCCAGCGCGGCAGCCCGCCGAACCCGGCGAGGAAGCCGATGGCCGGGCCGCCGCCCTTGCGCCAGACACGCACCGGAAACCCGTCGAGATCGACGGTCGTCACGCTCGCTTCGGACATCGGGCTACTCGGCGGCGAGGCCGGCGGGAGCGCCGAGCGGCACGCGATCGGCCTTGGCCATCGGCTTCGGCCACCAGCGGTCCTCCCATTCCGAGAACTGGCCGCGCAGAAGCGGGATGACCTTCTCGGCGAACAGCCGCGTGTTGTAGCGCGTCGTCTCCTTCGACATGTTGCCGAACTGCAACAGCATCATCAGGTGGCCGACGTTCAGCTCGGTCACCGCGGTGCGGAGCTGCTCGGCCACCTCGTCCGGCGTGCCGATCACCACGTAGCCGTTCTCCACCATCTCCGGCATCGTCGTCGCGAGGTTGCGGTCGACCCGGTAGGCCGACCGCGCGACCTGGCCGGTCAGCCCGGCGCGCTGCGTCGCCTCGGAGACATAGCCCGGCGGCGCGGCGAAGCGCGGCGAGACGTGCAGGCACTTGTTGAAGAAGTACTCGGCGGGCTCGGAATAGAGGTCCATCGCCTGCTGGCGCGACTCGGCGACGCCGACGAACTGCAGGAAGCCCGCGCGGTACGGGTTCCGGTCCTTGCCGAGACGGTCCATCTCGTCCCAGAACCCGTCCATGATCCGGCGGCCCTGCTTGTAGCCGAAATAGCTGAGATACGAGAACACGTAGTCCATCTCGGCGCACCACTGCCACGTCTCGACCGAGCCGCCGCCGGGAATCCAGATCGGCGGGTGCGGCTGCTGCACCGGACGTGGCCAAGTGTTAACGTAGCGAAGCTGGTTGAAGCGGCCGTTGAAGCTGAAGGCCTCGCGCGTCCGCCACGCTTTCATAACGAGGTCGTGCGCCTCGTGGTAGCGTTCGCGCAGCATCGACGGGTTCTGGCCATAGGCGTAGCACGTGTCCATCGGCGTGCCGACGGGGAAGCCCGCGATCAGCCGCCCGCCCGAGATGCAGTCGAGCATCGCGAACTCCTCGGCGACGCGGGTCGGCGGGTTGTAGAGGGCGAGCGAGTTGCCCATCACGCAGATCGCCGTATCCGAGGTGCGCCTGGCCAGCGCCGCCGCGATCAGGTTGGGCGAGGGCATGAGCCCGTAGCCGTTGGAATGGTGCTCGTTGACGCAGATCGCGTCGAACCCGCAATCGGCGGCGTATTCCAGCTCGTCCATGAAGTCGTTGTACATGTGGTGCCCGCGCTCCGGCCGGAACAGGCCGGAGTTGATATCCACCCATACGGAGCTATGCTTTTCCTTGAAATCCTCGGGGAGCTCCGTGTAGGGCATCAAATGGAACCACAGAAGCTTCATGGCCGAATTCCTTTACGCCGTGGGACGTGGTATTTGAGCAGCCTCCGCCATGTCGCACAACAGCTTCGGCCATCTTTTTCGCGTGACGACCTGGGGCGAGAGCCACGGGCCCGCCATCGGCTGCGTCGTCGACGGCGTGCCGCCGCGCATCCCGCTCGCCGCGCCCGACATCCAGGTCCATCTCGACAAGCGCCGGCCCGGCACGTCGCGCTTCGTCACCCAGCGGCGCGAGCCCGACCAGGTGGAGATCCTGTCCGGCACCTTGGACGGGCTGACCACCGGTACGCCGATCAGCCTTTTGATCCGCAACGAGGACGCGCGGTCCAAGGACTACGCCGCGATCAAGGATTTGTACCGGCCGGGCCACGCCGACTACGCCTATGACGCCAAGTACGGCATCCGCGACTATCGCGGCGGCGGCCGGTCGTCGGCGCGCGAGACGGCCTGCCGGGTCGCCGCCGGTGCCATCGCGCGCAAGGTGCTGGGCGATGGCGTGCGCATCCGCGGCGCGCTGATCCAGATTGGCGAAATGGAGATCGACCGCGCGCGCTGGGACTGGCGGCAGGTGGCGAAGAACCCGTTCTGGTGCCCCGATGCCGAAACCACGAAGGCGTGGGAATCCTACCTCGACCGCGTGCGCAAGGACGGCTCGTCGGTCGGCGCGGTGATCGAGATCGTCGCCGAGGGCGTGCCCGCCGGGTGGGGCGCGCCGATCTACGGCAAGCTCGACGCCGACCTCGCCGGCGCGCTGATGGGCATCAACGCCGTGAAGGGCGTCGAGATCGGCGCGGGCATGGAAGCCGCGCGGCTGACCGGCGAGGAGAACGCCGACGAGATGCGCATGCGGTCAGGCAAGGTGCGGTTCCTGTCGAACAACGCGGGCGGCATATTGGGCGGCATCTCGACCGGCCAGGACATCGTCGCGCGCTTCGCGGTGAAGCCGACCAGCTCGATCCTCACGCCGCGTCGCACCGTCACCGCGCAGGGCAAGAACGCGACGATCCAGACCAAGGGACGGCACGACCCCTGCGTCGGCATCCGCGCCGTGCCGATCGGCGAGGCGATGATGGCCTGCGTTCTCGCCGACCATTTGCTGCGCCACCGCGCGCAGATGGGGTGAGCGAAGAAAAGACCTCATCCTTCGACAGGCTCAGGATGAGGCTTTCATTTTAGACCTCACCCTGAGCTTGTCGAAGGGCGAGGCCGAAATCCGCATCACCGCCGGAACACCGCCACCAGCTCGACATGCGGCGACCAAAGGAACTGGTCGAGCGGCGTGACGCGCTCCAGCCGCCAGCCGCCATCGACCAGCATCCGCGCATCGCGCGCGAAGCTCTGCGGGTTGCACGAGACGTAGGCGACGACCGGCAGCTTCGCCGCCGCCGCGATCTGCTCCGCCTGGCGCGCGGCGCCCGGCCGCGGCGGATCGAGCACCACCCCGCCGAGCCGGTCGAGCTCGGCGGCCATCAAGGGGCGGCGCGTGAGGTCGCGGGTCTCGACCGCGATCCGGCCCTGCGCGGCCCGACGGGCGGCCGCATCGAGCGCGCCCGCCAGCGCCGCGTCGGACTCGACGGCGACGACGCGCGCGCCGGCCCCCGCCAGCGCGAAGGCGAACGGCCCGCACCCGGCATAGAGATCGGCCACGCGGCGCGCGCCGGCGAGCGCCGCCACGACCTCGCGCACCAGCGTCGCCTCGCCCGCAGCTGTCGGCTGGACGAAGGCGGCGGGCGGCAGGTCGACCGCCACGCCCGAGAGGGTTATCCGCGCCGGACGCAGCGACGCGACCGGCTCGGGCGGACCGGCGACCCGGCGGCGGCTGGTCCCCGCCTCCTGCCATGAAAGACGCGCGAGGCCGGCATCGTTCGCGAGCCGGGCGAGGCGTTGGCGCTGCCCCACGTCCGGCGCGCGCGATGTGCGCAGCACCACGTCGAGGCCGGATTCCGTCAGGATGACGGGGATATCGGCGAAGCCGCCGGGCGCCAGCGCGACGCGCACGATGTCGCGCAGCGCGGGCAACGCCGCGACGATCTCGGGCACCAGCACGTCGCACGCGTGAACGTCGACCAGCGTCTCGCCGCCCGCCCCGGTAAAGCCGAGAACGAGCCCATCCTTTGTCCGCCGTGCGCCGAACCGCGCCGTGCGCCGCGTGCCCGGCCCAACCGAGACCGGCGCCGCGACGATATCGTCGGGCAGCCCGCGTCGACGCAGCGCCTCCGCGACGATGGCACGCTTCCAGGCGAGGTACGGCGCGATCGCGAGATGCTGCATCGCGCAGCCGCCGCACGCGCCGAAATGCATGCAGGGCGGCACCACCCGGTCGGGCGACTCGCTTTCCCGCGAAACGACCGTAGCGTGCCGCCCCTGCCCCTCGCGCGCGCCGAGCCTGACCGCTACGCGCTCGCCCGGCAGCGCAAACGGCACATAAACCGGACCGGCCCCGGTGACGGCGATGCCGTCGCCGCCCGCGCCGAGCCGTCCGATCTCGATCGTCAGAAATTCTTCGCGATCCGTCGCCGCGCCCGTCATGGGCGGCACTTTAGGCTCACATCTCGCCGCGGTCGAACGCTGGGGTCGCGCGGGGGGCCGAACGGCAAGGGGCGCGGCGCGGCAGGATCAAACCTTCCGCCCGCAGATCAGGAACTCGCGATTCCCGTCCGGCCCCGTGATGGGGCTTTCGTCGGTGCCGACGACGGTCCAGCCCGACTGGCCGGCGAGCCATTCACGGATGCGGCTCACCACCGCCTCGTGCACCGCCGGGTCGCGCACCACCCCGCCCTTGCCCACCTGGGCGCGGCCAGCCTCGAACTGCGGCTTGACCAGCGCCACCAGGATCGCACCCGGCGCGGCAAGCGCCAGTGCCGCCGGGAGAACGGTCTCGAGCCCGATGAAGCTCGCGTCGCAGACGATCAGGTCGGGCGGTTCGGGCACCTCATCCGCCGTCAGATAGCGCGCGTTGACGGCCTCGAGCGTCACGACGCGCGCATCCTGGCGCAGCTTCCAGGCGAGCTGGCCGCGCCCGACATCGACGGCATAGACCTTGCGCGCCCCGCGGCTCAGCAAGACATCGGTGAACCCGCCGGTCGAGGCCCCGATATCGAGACACACCAGGCCGGCCGGGTCGATGGCGAACGCGTCGAGCGCGTGGGCGAGCTTCACCCCGCCGCGCGATACCCATGGATGGTCGCGCCCGCGCACCTCCAGCGCCGCGTCGTCCGCGATCTGGCTTCCCGGCTTGTCGAGCCGCGTCTCGCCGGAATAGACCAGCCCGGCCATGATCAGCGCCTGCGCCCGCGCCCGGCTTTCGGCAAGCCCGCGCGCGACCAGCGCCTGGTCGAGCCGGCTCTTGCCCGCACGTCCCGCCCGCGGCGGTGTCACCCCCACAGCGCCTTGCTGGCGAGGCGCGCGCCTTCCGAGAGTGCCTTGAGCTTCGCCCACGCGATCTGCGGGTGCACGCGGCCCCCGAGGCCGCAATCTGTGCCGGCGATGACATTCTCGCGCCCGACCAGCTTGGCGTAGGCCAGGATGCGGTCGGCCACCAGCTCGGGATGCTCCACCACGTTGGTCGCGTGGCTGACCACGCCCGGGATCAGCAGCTTGTCGTTGGGCAGCTTCATCTCGCCCCAGACCTTGTATTCGTGCTCGTGGCGGACGTTGCCGGCCTCGACCGAGAAGGCCTGCGCCTTCGCGCGCAGCATCACGTCCGCGATGTCCCTGAGCGGCAGGTCGGCGGTGTGCGGACCGTGCCAGCTTCCCCAGCAGATGTGGTAGCGCACGCGATCCTCCGGAATGCCCGCGAGCGCCTGGTTCAGAGCCTCGATCCTCAGCATCGCATAGCGCCGGTACGCTTCGAGCGTCGGACGCGGGTCGAGCATGTCCCACGTGTCGGGCAGGCCCGGATCGTCGAGCTGCAGAAGGAAGCCCGCATCGACGATGGCGCGGTACTCCTTCGCCATGGCGCCGGCGATCCCGTCCAGGAACGCCTCATCGGTCGGGTAGTGCACGTTCTGGCCGCGGCAGAACATCTCCAGGCTGCCGACCGCGATGGAGGTCACGAACGCCTCGTCCACACCGGCCGCCGCCGTCGCCGCCTTCAGGTTTTCGAGGTCGCTGCGTACCGCCTGCTCGTCGACATAGCCGATCGGTGCGATGCAGGCCGGCCGCGACGCCGTGGCCGGGACATGCGCCGCCTCGGCATAGAAATCGGCGAATTCGCGCTGTTCCCAGCGCCGGCCGACGATGCGCATGGGCTGGCCGGCGGCCACTTGATCGGGCGCCGCCGCGCCCGCGGGCGTTGGCCCGAACCCCGAGAGTCGGCCGAAGATGTAGGTGCCCCACGCCGCCAGATCCGCGGCGGCGCGCATCGGCTTGCCGAACTCGCCGTCATTGGGAATGTCAACGCCGGCGTCCTTCTGCGTCGCCACCACCTCGGCGACCGACGCGCGCAGCAAGGAATCCAGGGCGGCCTGGTCGGCGGTCGGATTGGCCCACGCCTCGCGCAGCGCGTCGGGGCGCGGCAGGCTCCCGGCATGGGTCGTCAGGATATGGTCGGTGCTGCGCCTCATGCGCGCCTCCCCATCGGTAAGATGTCAGCCCCCCGAAGGAGACGGCGCGAAAGATCGGGCGCTACGCCCTTGCGGTCTTGGCGGCGACGCCGAGGGCGCCGAGCGCCGTCGCGACGATGTCGGACGCCTTCAGCCCGGCCTTTTCGTACTGCTTCTCTGGCGCATCCTGGTCGAGGAACGCATCGGGCAAGACCATCGGCCGGATCTTCATGCCGTCGTCCAGCATGCCGGTGGTCGCGAGGTATTGCAGCACGTGCGCGGCGAAGCCGCCGACCGCCCCCTCCTCCACCGTGATCAGCACCTCGTGCTCCTTGGCGAGCCGGCGCACCAGGTCGGTATCGAGCGGTTTGGCGAAGCGGGCGTCGGCGACCGTTGTCGGAAGCCCGCGCGCACCGAGCTCGTCGGCGGCGGCAAGGCATTCCTGCAGCCGGGTCCCGTAGGAGAGGATCGCGACCTTGGTGCCCTCGCGCAGGATGCGGCCCTTGCCGATCTCGAGCGGCACGCCGTGGTCGGGCAGCTCCACCCCGGCCCCCTCGCCGCGCGGATAGCGAAAGGCCGACGGCCGGTCGTCGATGGCCACCGCGGTCGCCACCATGTGCACCAGCTCGGCCTCGTCCGACGCTGCCATCAGCACGAAGCCCGGCAGCATGCCGAGATAGCCGATGTCGAACGAACCGGCGTGGGTCTGGCCGTCGGCGCCGACCAGCCCGGCGCGGTCCATGGCGAACCGCACCGGCAGGCTCTGGATCGCCACGTCGTGGACGATCTGGTCGAAGGCGCGCTGCAGGAAGGTTGAGTAGATCGCCGCGAACGGCTTCATCCCGTCGGCGGCGAGCCCGGCGGCGAAGGTGACGGCGTGCTGCTCGGCCAGCCCCACGTCGAAGCAACGTTGCGGGAACTCCTTCTGGAACAGATCGACGCCGGTGCCCGACGGCATGGCGGCGGTGATGGCGACGATCTTGTCGTCGCGCCGCGCCTCGTCGACCAGCGCGTTGGCGAACACCTTCGTGTAGGCGGGCGGCGCGTTCGGCTTGCCCTTGACCTGATTGCCGGTCACCACATCGAACTTGCTGACGCCGTGATACTTGTCGGCGGACTCCTCGGCCGGCTTGTAGCCCTTGCCCTTCTGGGTGACGACGTGGATCAGGATCGGTCCCTTCTCCTCGTCGTCGCGCACGTTGCGCAGCACAGGCAGGAGATGATCGAGATTGTGTCCGTCGATCGGGCCCACGTAATAGAAGCCGAGCTCTTCGAACAAGGTGCCGCCGGTCAACAGGCCGCGCGCATATTCCTCGGCGCGCATCGCCGCGTTCTTGATGGTGCGCGGGAAGCGGTCGGCCATGTGCCGGCCGATGTCGCGCAGCGAACGATACGACTTGGACGAGATCAGCCGCGACAGGTACGCGCTCATCGCGCCCACGGGCGGTGCGATCGACATGTCGTTGTCGTTGAGAATGACGATCAGCTTGGTGTCCATCGAGCCGGCGTTGTTCATCGCCTCGTAGGCCATGCCGCCGGACATCGCGCCGTCACCGATGACCGCGATCACCCGGTTGCTGTGTCCCTGCAGGTCGCGCGCGACGGCGAAGCCGAGCGCCGCCGAGATCGAGGTCGAGGCATGCGCCGCGCCGAACGGGTCGTAGTCGCTTTCGGCACGCTTGGTGAAGCCGGACAGCCCGTCGCCCTGACGCAGCGTGCGGATGCGGTTGCGCCGGCCCGTCAGGATCTTGTGCGGATAGCACTGGTGCCCGACGTCCCAGATCAGCTTGTCGTTCGGCGTGTCGAAGAGATGGTGGATGGCGACGGTGAGCTCGACCACGCCCAGCCCGGCGCCGAGATGGCCGCCGGTGATCGAGACGGCGTCGATCATCTCCTGGCGCACCTCGTCGGCGAGCTGGCGCAGCTCACGCGCGCTCATCCCTTTGATATCGCCAGGATATTCGACCTTGTCGAGAAGCGGGGTCTGCGACTTGTCGGACACGACCTCTCCCCTTCACCCCCTCAGGAACGACGATCCACCACAAATCCCGCGGTGGCGCGAAGGACGTCCGCACGCCCATCGAATGACGCCAGACGCTCGGCGGCCAGTCGCGCATGTTCGCGCGCACGCGTGCGTGCCCGCTCAAGTCCCAGCACAGACACGAACGTGGCCTTCCCAGCGGCGGCGTCTTTTCCCGCCGTTTTCCCGATATCGTTCGAATTTCCCTCTGCGTCAAGCAGATCGTCGGCGATCTGGAAGGCGAGGCCAAGATCGCGCGAAAAGGCCAGCAGGGCTTCCTGTTCCGCGGGCGGCGCGCCGCCCAGCACCCCGCCCGCCTCGCAGGCAAATGTGATGATCGCGCCGGTCTTGAGCGCGTGCATGCGCGAGACGACATCGATCCCGGGGCTGGTGCCCTCGGCGGCGAGGTCGATCATCTGGCCGCCCACCATGCCGGCCGCCCCCGCCGCGATGGCCAGGCGCCGCGAAAGATCGCAGCGTATCTCGGCGTCCGGGTGCGTCGCGGGCTCGGCCAGAACCTCGAAGGCCAGCGCCTGCAGCGCGTCGCCCGCCAGGATCGCCGTCGCCTCGTCGAACTTGACGTGGCAGGAGGGTTGGCCCCGGCGAAGGTCGTCGTCGTCCATCGCCGGCAGGTCGTCGTGAATCAGCGAGTAGCTGTGGATCATCTCTACCGCCGCGCCCACCCGCCAAGCGCGCTCCACCGGTGCGTCGAACAGCCGCGCTCCGGCCGCGACCAGGAAGGGGCGGAGCCGCTTTCCCCCGGCCAGCGTGGCATAGCGCATCGCCTCGTGAACCCGCGCTTCCGGCCCCGAGGGGCCCGGCAGCAGCGCGTCGAGCACGCTATCGACCGCCTTCGAGGTTTCGGCCATCACCTCCGCGACCGAGGCCGCGGTCAGGGCATCACTCAATATCGGCAGGCGCCGCCCGGACCTCGCCCCCCGGGCCGATGTCGATCTTGTCGATCTTCATCTTCGCCTCCTTCAACTTCTGCTCGCAGTGGCGCTTCAGCTTCGCGCCGCGTTCGTAGGCTGCGATCGCGTCGTCGAGCTTCGCCTTGCCGTCCTCGAGCTTGCGGACGATCTTTTCGAGCTCGGCCAGAGCCTCCTCGAAGGACATGGCGCCGATGTCATCGGTCTTGGCGTCGGGCATCGTTCCTCCGTCCGCGCGAGTGTAATGGGCCCGTCGCGATGGAGCAAGGCGTCGCAATCCGCGGAAAGGCTTGAAATTGCGGCAAATTCAGCCGAATTGGCCGGCGCTACGCCGCCATCAGGCCGCGCACGTGGAGCGTCACGCCCGCCGCCAGCGCCTGGAGGTCGTAGCCGCCCTCGAGGGTGGAGACGATGCGCCCGTCGGCGCTTTCGGCGGCGATCTCGCGGATGCGGTCGGTCACCCAGCCATAGTCCTCGTCGCCCAACTCGAGCATGGCGAGCGGATCGCGCGCATGGGCGTCGAACCCCGCCGAAACCAGGATCAGCTCCGGCCGGAAATCGGCGACGGCTGGCAGGATCACCCGCTCCATCGCGCGGCGGAACCCGACCGAGCCGGTGCCGGCCGGAAGCGGGGCGTTGAACACGTTGCCGGCGCCGCGCTCGTCGGCCGCGCCGGTGCCGGGATAGAACGGGTACTGGTGCGTGGAGGCGAACAGCACCTCGGGCTCGTCCTCGAAGGCCGCCTGCGTGCCGTTGCCGTGATGGACGTCGAAATCGACGATGGCGACGCGACCCACCTTGTGCGCCGCGCGGGCGTGCAGCGCGCCGATCGCGATGTTGTTGAACAGGCAGAACCCCATGCCGCGCGCCGGCTCGGCATGGTGGCCGGGCGGACGCACCGCGCAGAACGCCGTCGGCGCCTCGCCCGACATGACCGCATCGACCGCGGCGATCACCGCACCGGCCGCCCGCAGTGCCGCCTCGCCCGATTCGGGGCACATCGCCGTGTCGGGATCGAGGTGGACGCGCCCCTCCTTCGGGACCGCCGCCAGCAGCCGCTCGACATAGCGCCGATCGTGCAGCGCCGCGATGTCGGCGATGTCCGCGCGCGGCGCGTCGCGCCGGTCGAGTGTCCGGAACGCATCGTCCGCGAGCGCGGCGAGAACCGCCTTCAACCGCTCCGGCCGCTCCGGATGGCCCGGTCCGGGGTCGTGCTCGACGGCGCTCGGGTGCGTGAACAGGATCGTCACGGGATCACAGCGGCCGGTTCACCGGGATCTTCAGATAGACCGTCCCGGACTCGTCGGCGGGCGGCAGATGGCCCGCTCGCATGTTGACCTGGATCGACGGCAGGATCAGCCGCGGCAGGGCGAGGGTCGCGTCGCGCTCCTCGCGCATGGCGACGTAGGCGTCCTCGGACGTGCCGTCCTTGACATGGATGTTGGCCGCGCGCTCCTCGGCCACCGTGGTTTCCCAGGCATAGTCGCGCTTCCCGCCATTTCCGTAATCGTGGCAGACGAAGATGCGGGTCTCCGGCCGCAGCTCCAGCACGCGGCGGATCGAGCGGTAGAGCGTGCGCGCGCTGCCACCCGGGAAATCGCAGCGCGCCGTGCCCGAGTCGGGCATGAACAGCGTGTCGCCGACGAACGCCGCATCGCCGATGACATAGGTCAGGCAGGCCGGCGTATGGCCGGGCGTATGCATGACCCGTGCCGCGAGCTTACCGATCGAAAATTCGTTGCCGTCATGGAACAGCCGGTCGAACTGCGAACCGTCCGGCCGGAAGGCGGGCTCGACGCCGAACACCTCGGCGAAGTGGCGCTGAACGTCGGTGACATGCGCGCCGATACCGACCTTTCCGCCAAGCGCCGCCTTCACGTAGGGCGCGCCGGTGAGGTGGTCGGCATGGACATGCGTCTCGAGGACCCATTCCACCGTCAGGCCCTGGGCGCGCACATAGTCGACCGCCTGGTCGGCCGCATGGGTGCCGGTGCGGCCCGACGCCGGATCGAAATCGAGCACTGGGTCGATGACCGCGCAGGCCGCGCTTTCGGGATCGCGCACCACGTAGGTCGCGCAGAACGTGTCGCGGTCGAAAAACGGATGTACCTCAGGCTTCATGCAGATTCCATTCTACCACGCCGCCACGCCCAGATCGTCGCCGTCGAACGAGCGTTTGACGGACGCGGCCGCAATCCGAATACTGGGGCCACCCCTACAGGACGCCCATGCCCGCCCGACACCGCATAGACACCGCGCCTCGCGTCGCCGACGAGGTCAAGACCTCCACATGTTACATGTGCGCGTGCCGATGCGGCATCAAGGTGCACCTGAAGGACGGCGCGATCCGCTATATCGAGGGCAATCGCGACCACCCGGTCAACAAGGGCGTGCTGTGCGCCAAGGGCTCGGCTGGGCTGATGAACCACCTGTCGCCGGCCCGGCTGCGGAAGCCTTTGAAGCGCGTGGGCGCGCGCGGCGCGGCCGAGTTCGTCGAGATCGAATGGGACGAGGCGCTGGAGATCGCCGCCGGCTGGCTCGGCCGCATCCGCGAGACCGACCCGCGCCGCCTCGCCTTTTTCACCGGGCGCGACCAGAGCCAGGCTTTGACCGGCTGGTGGGCGACCCAGTTCGGCACGCCCAACTACGCCGCCCACGGCGGGTTCTGCTCGGTCAACATGGCAGCCGCCGGACTGTACTCCGTCGGCTCGTCGTTCTGGGAGTTCGGCGAGCCCGACTGGGAGCGCGCCGAATACTTCATGATGTTCGGCGTCGCCGAAGACCACGATTCCAACCCGATCAAGACCGGCCTCGCAAAGCTCAAGGCGCGCGGCGCCAAGATCGTCTCGGTCAACCCGGTGCGCACCGGCTACTCGGCGATCGCGGACGAGTGGCTCGGCATCCGGCCCGGCACGGACGGGTTGTTCGCGCTCGCGCTGGTGCATGAGCTGCTGCGCGCCAACCGGATCGACCTCGAGTTCCTCGTGCGCGCGACCAACGCGCCGTGGCTGGTGATCCGCGACCCCGGCGGCGCGGAGGACGGTCTGTTCGCCCGCGGACCCGACGGCGAGCCGCTGTGCTGGGACGCCTCGACGGACCAGGCGGCGAGCGCGCTGCTGGCCGGGGTGACCCCGCGGCTGGTCGGCGAGGTGACGCTGGAGGACGGGCGCAAGGCGGTGCCCGTCTTCGAGCTGATGGCGGGGCGCTATCTCGACGAGTCCTACGCGCCGGAGGCGGTGGCCGCGCGCTGCGGCATCGATGCCGGCACGATCCGCCGCATCGCATCCGAGCTCGCCGCCGCCGCCTTCGACTCGAACCTCGTGCTCGACCAGCCCTGGACCGACTGGGCCGGACGCGAGCATTCGAGCATGGTCGGCCGCCCGGTCAGCCTGCACGCCATGCGCGGCATCTCCGCCCACTCCAACGGTTTCCATACCTGCCGCGCGCTGCATCTTGTCCAGATGGTGCTGGGCGCCATCGACGCGCCCGGCGCGACGCGACACAAGCCGCCCTTCCCCAAGCCGGTGCCGCCGCCGATCCGCCCGGCCGGCCATGCCCACCAGGTCGCGCCCGGCAAGATCATGGCCGGCCCGCCGCTCGGCTTCCCGCAGGGCCCCGAGGACCTGCTGGTGGAGCCCGACGGCACGGCGCGCCGCATCGACAAGGCCTATTCGTGGGAGGCGCCGATCGCCGCCCACGGGCTGATGCACATGCTGATCGCCAACGCGCACGCGCAGGACCCGTACGCGGTCGATACGCTGTTCATGTACATGGCGAACATGAGCTGGAACTCGTCGATGAACGTCGACGGCGTGCACCGCATGCTGACCGAGCGCGACGCGACGACCGGCGAGTACCGCATCCCGCGCATCATCTATTCCGACGCGTACTTCTCGGAGATGGTGGCCTACGCCGATCTTGTGCTGCCGGACACGACCTACCTGGAGCGCTGGGACTGCATCTCGATGCTCGACCGGCCGATCTGCTCGGCCGACGCGGCGGCCGATTCGATCCGCCAGCCGGTGGTGGCGCCCGACCGCGACGTGCGCCCGTTCCAGGACGTGCTGATCGAGCTGGGCGTGCGGCTCGGCCTGCCCGGCCTCGTCGGGCCCGACGGCGGGGCGCGCTTTCCAGGCGGCTACGCGGACTACATCGCGAACCACGAGCGCGCGCCCGGCATCGGCATGCTGGCCGGCTGGCGCGGGGAAAACGGCGAGAGCCAGGGGACCGGCAAGCCCAACCCCGGCCAGCTCGCGCGCTATATCGCCAATGGCTGCTTCTGGTCGGAGGAGCTGCCCGAGGGCGCCAAGTTCTTCAAACACATGAACCGCGAGTACCTCGACCACGCCGCGCGCATGGGCTGGATCCCGAAACCCAAGCCGATCGTGATGCAGATCTGGTCCGAGCCGCTGCAGCGCTTTCGCTTGGCGGCGCTGGGCCATGGCGACATCCAGCCGCCGGACCATCATCGCGACCGCATCGGGCGCTATTTCGACCCGCTGCCGTTCTGGTACGCGCCGTTCGAGGATTCGGGCGCGGACGGCTTTCCGCTGCACGCCGTCACGCAGCGCCCGGCCGCGATGTACCATAGCTGGGGCGGACAGAACGCGTGGCTGCGCCAGATCCACGGCGGCAACCGGCTGTACGTCTCCCGCCGTCGCGCGGCGTCGCTGGGACTCCGCGATGGGGACTGGGTGCGGATCGAAAGCCGCACCGGCGCGATCGCCGCGCGCATCAAGACCATGGACGGCGTCAACGACGACACGGTGTGGACCTGGAACGCCATCGGCAAGCGCCGCGGCACGTGGAACCTGGACACCGACGCCGGCGAATCGAACGCGGGGTTCCTGCTGAACCACGCGATCGACGAGCTGCTGCCGGCGGGGCCGGACGGGCACCGCTACTCCAATTCCGACCCCGTCACCGGTCAGGCCGCCTGGTACGATTTGCGCGTGCGGCTGGTGCTGATCGCGGCGGACGAGGCGGCGTCGCCCGGTGCCGCGCGGCCCGTGCTGAACCGACCACCGGGCATGGAACCGCCCCCTGCGATATTGCGGACCGGCGCGCGGTTCCGCTTCGGCGCGAAGGCGCGCGGATGACCAGCCTTCCCGAACCGTCCGGCCGCAAGCTCGGCCTCGTCATCGATCTCGACACCTGCGTCGGCTGCCACGCCTGCGCGGTGAACTGCAAGCAGTGGAACTCGGGCGGCGTCGCCGCGCCGCTGACCGATCTCGACCCTTACGGCGCCGATCCGCTGGGCGTGTGGTTCAACCGCGTCCACACGTTCGAGGCTGGCGAGGGCGCGGACGGGCGCACCGTTCATTTCCCGCGCTCGTGCCTGCATTGCGAGACGCCGGCCTGCGTGACCGTTTGCCCGACCGGCGCGAGCTACAAGCGCGCCGAGGACGGCATCGTGCTGGTCGACGAAGACAAGTGCATCGGCTGCAAGCTGTGCTCGTGGGCGTGCCCATACGGCGCGCGCGAATACGACCACGACGCGGGCGTGATGAAGAAATGCACGATGTGCATCGACCGCATCTACAACACCAACCTGCCCGAGGCGGAGCGCGTGCCGGCCTGCGTGTCGACCTGCCCGGCCAGCGCGCGCCATTTCGGCGATCTCGGCGATCCCGACTCCGACGTCTCGCGCCTAGTCGCCGAACGCGGCGGCGTCGCGCTGATGCCCGAGCTCGGCTACGCGCCGGTCAACCGCTACCTGCCGCCACGCCCGCGGCGCGACGCGACGACGACACCGGCACCTGCGCCGCGCGAGGACGGCGACACCGCGCCGGCCGGCCGCCTGCTGCGCTGGGTCGACGCGCTCCTGTCCCGATGAACATCGCGTTTCGTCCCCGAGAAACGCCCCCCCTCCCTGTCCCTCCCCCTCAAGGGGGGAGGGGACGTGGTATCAACACCGCGCGCTCTGGGCCAGACGCTCACTGGCCTCGGTGTTCGCCCCCTCCCCCCTTGAGGGGGAGGGTCGGGGAGAGGGGTGAACAAGGAAGGGCGGCTCGACAATTGATCCTGACGCGGCGGCACGTGTCCCGATGACGCCCGCCTATTCGGTCATCTTCTTCACCACGGCGGCGGGGGCGGGATACGGCCTCCTCGCCCTGATGGCGGCGTTCGCGCTCGCGGGGCTGATCCCGCCCGACCGCTGGGTCGGCATCGTGGGGCTCGCGCTCGCGCTCGCCGGGATCACGGCGGGGCTGCTGGCCTCGACCTTCCACCTCGGCCATCCCGAGCGCGCGTGGCGCGCCCTCACCCAATGGCGCAGCTCGTGGCTGTCGCGCGAAGGCGTCTGGTCGGTACTCACCTACGGGCCGGCCGGCGCGTTCGCCGTCGGCTGGGTCGTGTTCGGCACTATCTCGGGCTGGTGGGCGATGGCCGCGGTCGCAGCCATCGCCGGCGCGGCGCTGACCGTGCACGCCACCGGCATGATCTATGCCAGCCTGCGGCCGATCGCTGCCTGGTCGAACGAATGGGTGGTGCCGAATTACCTGGCGCTCGCGGTGGCGACGGGCGGGCTGCTGCTCGACGCGCTGGCCGCGGCGTTCGGATTCCTGACACCGGCGTTCCCCGCCGTCACCGCGCTGGCCCTCGCCGGCGCGTTCTGGCTGAAATGGCGCTACTGGGACCACATCGACGCCGCGCCGGCGCCGTCGACGCCCGAGACCGCAACAGGCCTCGCCGGCCTCGGCAAGGTGCGCCTCCTCGAGCCGCCCTCGACCCGCGAAAGCTATGTCCAGCGCGAGATGGGCTATCGCATCGCCCGCAAGCACGCGCGCAAGCTGCGCGTGGTGACGCTCGTCGCGCTCTACGCGCTGCCCTTCGTCCTGACGCTCGCGGCGTTGACCGGTCCTCGCTGGGCCGCGATCGTCGAGACGGCCGCGGCCGTCGTCCTGGCGGCGCTCGGCGTGGCCGTCGAGCGCTGGCTGTTCTTCGCCGAGGCGAAGCACACGGTCATGCTCTATTTCGGCGCAGACGAGGCTTAGGCGGGGGCCGCCGCCGGGGCACGGCTAGGCAGCGCCTTGGCGGAGATGACGCGCTCGGCCGGCAGGCGCAGCGAGACTGTGGTCCCGGCGCCCAAAGCGGTCTTGAGGGCGATCGAGCCGCCATGCAGCTCGACCAGGTTCTTGGTCAGCGGCAGGCCGAGCCCGGTGCCGGCATGCTTGCGCGAGAGGGACGAATCGATCTGGCCGAACGGCATCATCGCCTTCTCGATGTCCTCCGGCGCGATCCCGATACCGGTGTCGACGATGCGAATGACAATATTGTCCGACGGGTCGAGCTCGGCGTCCATCGAGACCTGCCCGCCCTCCGGCGTGAACTTGATCGCGTTCGACAGCAGGTTCACCAGGATCTGCAGCATCTTGCGCCGGTCGGCGCGCAGCGGTGGCAGCTTGGCCGCGCTGGAGATGCGGAGATTGAGCCCGGCGGAGGCCGCGCGTTCGCGCACGATTCGCGCCGTCGCCTCGAACACCTCGTCGAGGCGAAGCGTCTCGTCGTTTACCTCGGCCTTGCCAGCCTCGATGCGCCCGAGATCGAGGATGTCGTTGATCAACGTCAGCAGGTGGCTGCCGGACAGGCAGATGTCGGAAGCGTATTCGCGATAGGAGTCGTGGCCGATTGGACCCATCGCCTCGAGCTTCATCAGCTCGGCGAAGCCGATGATGGCGTTCAGCGGCGTGCGAAGCTCATGACTCATCGTCGACAGGAACTCGGACTTGGCGCGATTGGCGATCTCCGCCTGCTGCATCGCCTGAACCAGCAGCAGCTCGATGCGCTTGCGCTCAATGGCGTAGCGGATCGCCCGCACCATGTAGTTCGTCGCCTCGCCGCCCTTGACCAGGTAATCCTGCACGCCGCGCTGCAGCGCCTCGATCGCCGCCTCCTCGTCGTCCAGACCGGTCAGCACGACAATCGGCAGCGAATTGTTCTTCGCGCGCAGCTGCGCCACCCCGTCGAGCCCCTGGGAATCCGGCAGAGACAGGTCCATCAGCGCCACGTCGAACGCGCCCTCATCGACCAGCACAAGCGCGTCGCGAAGCGAGGTCGCCTCGGCGATCTCGAAGCGGTGGCGGCCGGGCTCGGCCAGCGTCTCGCGCGTGAGTCGCGCGTCGGCCGGATTGTCCTCGACCAGGAGAACCCGGTATGTCTGCTGCTCGGCCACGCTTCGCGCCCGATCCCGTCCGCTTGCTTCAGGCGCCGACCGGCGACGGCGGCAGACGCACCGCCTCGAGCCAGAAATTCTCGATCAGACCCAGAATCGTCATGAACTTCTCCAGGTCGACCGGCTTCTGGACATAGCAGTTCGCATGCAGCGCGTAGCTGTTCAGGATGTCCTCCTCGGCCTCCGAAGTGGTGAGGACCACGACCGGGATCGTCATCAGCGCCGGATCCTGCTTGATCTCGCGCAGCACGCCGCGCCCATCCATGCGCGGCATGTTGAGATCGAGAAGGATGATGTGGGGGCGCGGCGCTTCGCCGAAGTCGTCCTCGCGGCGCAGGAAGGCCAGCGCCTGCTCGCCGTCCCAGACGTGATGCAGCTTGGTCGGGACTCCCAACTCGCGCATCGCTTCTTCAGTGAGGCGCGCGTCCGCCGGGTTGTCCTCGACCAACAAGACGTGAATGACAGGCTTGTTCATATCGTCCATTCCCCACTTCCGGCCTGCCGGTGTCCAAGTGTGAACCGGAAGACCGCGCCCTCTCCTGGCGCCGAGTCGACCCACATGCGGCCCCCATGCCGCGTGACGATCTTCTTGCACACCGCGAGCCCGACGCCCGTGCCCGGATACTTGCCGCGCTCGTGCAGCCGCTGGAAGATCTGGAAGATGCGTTCCTGGTGCCGCGGATCGATGCCGATGCCGTTGTCCGCGACGAAGAACACGGATTCGCCATCGACGACATCGACTCCCGCGTGCACTTCAGGCGCTGCGTCGCCGCGGAACTTGATGGCGTTGGCGACCAGGTTCTGGAAAAGCTGGCCGAGCTGGACCGCGTCGCCATCGACCATCGGCAGCGCACCACAGCTCACCTCGGCGCCGGCATCGGCGATTGCCTGGTTGAGGTTGGCGATGGCGTCGGCCACCACCTTGTTCAGGTCGGTTGTCGCGAACGGCTTGCCGCGCGTGCCGACACGCGAGTACCGCAACAGGTCGTTGATCAGCAGCTGCATGCGCAGTGCGCCGTCGACCGCGAACTGGATGAAGTCGTCGGCGTCCTGGTCGAGCTTGCCCTTGTAGCGGCGCTGAAGGAGCTGGCAGTAGCCCGAGACGGACCGTAACGGCTCCTGCAAGTCGTGCGAGGCGACGTAGGCGAACTGCTCGAGCTCCTCGTTCGAGCGCTTGAGGTCGCGCGCTTGGGCGAGCAGCTTGACGGTCAGTTCCTCGCGTGACCGCTCGAATTCGCGCCGCTCGGTGACGTCGGCGCGCGTCGCCACCATGCCGCCGCCCGGCATCGGCGCGTAGCGCACTTCAAACACTTTGTTTCCCGGCCCGGTGCGCTCGAAAATGCGCGGCTCGCGCGTCTGCGAAGTCTCCAAGCGGTTGGCCAAGTGCTCTTCGGGATCGCCATCGCCGTCGTCGCCGCGGGCGATGCAGTAACGCATGATGTCCTCGAACCGCGTTCCCGGCTTGAGGAGCTCATCCGGCAGATCGAGGTAGGTGCGCACCCGGTCGTTGGCGATGACCAGCTTGTAATCCGCGTCGAACACCCACAGCCCTTCGGTGATGCTCTCCATCGCCTCCTTGAGGACGGCCTGCTGCATCTCGAAGGCGCGGCGCAGCGCCTTGCGCGCGGTGCCGTCACGCATGAACACGAGTGCGCCGCGCTCGCCTTCCCATTGCAGCGGGGTCGGGGTCGCCTCGGTCCACACGACCCTTCCGTCCAGACCGACATAGCGCTGCTCGAACGGCTCGCCGGCATCGCCGACCAAAGTACCATCCTCCATGCGCTTCAAGACGGCTTGGCGGTCGTCGGGATGCACCAGATCGACGACATCGCGGCCGATCAGGTCGTCGGCCGACGTCGCGCCCAGAATGCGCACGAGCGCCCGGTTCACCAGCGCTATCCTGTTGCCCTTCCGGACATAGACGCCGAACGGTGCGTGATGGAGGACGAGGCGGAGTTGCTCGGCGCGATCGGCGACCTCCCGCTCGATCTTCTTCCTCTCAGTGATGTCGGTGTACATGATCACCGTCGCCCCGCTGGGGGTGCGCCGATGGGACACGAGGAACCACCGCCCTATCCCGTCCTGGAACTCGTTGGCCCCGCCCGCGGAACGGAACCAGGCAAGCCGCTTGGCGACCTCCGCCGCGATATCGGTGTCTTGCGAAAGGTTCGGGTTGGCCTGCAGCGCGCCGAGGATGAAGTCGCCGAACATGACACCGGGCTTCAGGAACGCCTCGCGCGCGGGGTCGTCGGCCAGGTAGTTCGCGTTCGCGAACACGAACCGCTCGTCGGCGTCGAACACGGCGATCCCGTCCGACACGCTGTCCACCGCCTCGACGAGCTGGTTGCGCGCGTCCTCGAGCCTCTGCTCCGTTCGGACCAGGTCCGACAGGTCCCGAACGACGACGAGCATCGCCGGCTCGCCCTCCCAGCGCAGCGGCGAGGCCGTGACCTCGGCCGGATACTCCGTGCCGTCCAGCCGCAGGCGTCGCCGCTTCAGATACAGTGTCTGCGTGTTCCCGTTGGAGGCGTTACGTATGTGGGCGCGCGTCGATTCGTGAAACTCCTGAGCGACGAAGTCGAAATTGCACCGCCCGACGATGTCCTCGGGGCGCGTTCCGCCGAGCTGCTTCACGCCGGCGCTGTTGATGGCGACGATCTTTGCGCCTTCGACCAGGTGCACATACGCCGCGTCGGACAGGAGTTCGGCGAACGCCTGATGCCAGCCTTCGCTGACGATGCGGGGGCCGGCGGGCCGCGCGGCCGGGCCGAGCCGGCTTTTCAGCTCGGCAAGCTCGCGGCGTAATTGCTCGTTTTCCGCAGCGAGCGGCGCGGCGGTTCGTGACCGTGCAGATGGCATGAAAGCCCGGCGCGTTGTGTTTGGTGCCGAAATCTTGATCAAACGCATTAACGAAGCGTTGAAGGGATTTTTTCACTTTGCCGGCCAAGCGCTTGCGGCACACCGCCCGGCCCCCCACATGCCCGTTATGACACCTGTACGCGCGCGGCTTGCCCGCGGACTGACGGTCGCCCTGGTGGCCACCGCGTTCGCGGTGCCGGCCGCGGCCGAAATCGTGCGCGGCCCAAAGCCGCAGACGGTGACCGACCGGTTCGTCCCCGATCCCGCGAATATCTCAGTGTCGGACTGGATCACCGGACTCGAAGTGCCGTGGTCGCTGGTCTTCCTGCCGGACGGTCGGGCTCTGGTCAGCGAACGGCCCGGCCGCATCCGGCTTATCGACCATGGACGGCTTCAGCCCCGACCGGTCGCCACCCTGGACGTCGCCGCGGGGGGCGAGGGCGGCCTGCTGGGTATTGCCCTCGATCCCGGCTGGCCGGAGCGGCCGTACCTCTACGCCATGATGACGGCCGACACCGGGCCCGGGCCGGTCAACCGCGTGGTGCGGCTGCGCCTCGACGGCACCACCGCGCGCGTCGACCGGACGATCCTCGACAACATCCCGGCCGGCCGCAGCCATGACGGCGGGCGCATCGCCTTCGGCCCCGACGGAATGCTCTATGTCGGCACCGGCGATACGTTCCGCCGCGCCATCGCACAGAATCGCGACAATCTCGGTGGCAAGGTCCTGCGCATCACGCCGGACGGCGCCCCCGCGCCCGGCAACCCGTTCCCGGACTCGCCGGTCTGGTCGCTGGGCCACCGCAACGTGCAGGGGCTTGCCTGGGAGCCTGCAACGGGCGCGCTATTCGAGTCCGAGCACGGCCCCTCGGGCGAGGACGGGCTGAGCGCCCATGACGAGATCAACGTGATCCGCAAGGGCGCCAATTACGGCTGGCCCATCGTCGTCGGCGCGCCCGGCCGCGAAGGCCTCGCCGATCCGCTGATCGCCTGGAACGACCGCACCACGCCGCCCGGCGGCATCGCCTTCTGGCGCAATGACCTGTTCGTGCCGGTTCTGGGCAGCGCGGCGCTGGTGCGCGTGTCGCTGGCGCACCAGGACGACGCCTGGCGCGTCACGCGGATCGAGCGCTGGTTCAACGATGGCGACGATTCGCGCTATGGCCGGTTGCGCACCGCGGTGGTCGGGCCCGATGGCGCGCTTTACGTGCTGACCAGCAACCGCGACGGGCGCGGCCGCACCCACAAGGGCGACGACAGGATTCTCAGGATCACGGCCGGCGGCCGCTAACGCGTTTTCCGATCAAACGGCTCCGGCCCTCTCCCCCTCCCGGCAACCCAACCACAGTATGCTGGTATGGGTGGGCGTAAAGGGGAGAAGGCCGGGGCGATTCCGCGTGAGCGGAAAATACGCTAACCCCCGTTCTTCGCGTCGTTGATGGCGCGCCAGACGCGCTCGGGCGTCGCGGGCATCGACAGGTTGCGAATGCCGACCGGCGCCAGCGCGTCGTTGATCGCGTTCATCACCGCGGCAAGCCCGCCGACCGTGCCGCACTCGCCCGCACCCTTGACGCCGAGCGGGTTCGTCCTGGTCGGGACCGGGTGGCTGCCCAGATCGAAGGCGCAGAAATCATCGGCGCGCGGCATGGCGTAGTCCATGAACGAGCCGGACAAGAGCTGGCCGGTCGCCGGATCGTAGGCCACGTCCTCCATCAGCGCCTGGCCCGCCGCCTGGGCGATGCCGCCATGCACCTGGCCGCCGACCAGCAGCGGGTTGAGCTCGACGCCGACGTCCTGCACCGCGGTGTAGCGGACCAGCTCGGTCGTGCCGGTATCGGGGTCGATCTCGACCTCGCAGACATGGCAAGAGTTCGGGATGTTCCCCACCTGGGGCGACCAGGTGGCCGTCTCGTACAGCCCGATCTCGATGTCGGCCGGCAGGCGGTTCGGCATGAATGCCGCCTTGGCGACGTCCGAGAACGTCACCTTGCGATCGGTGCCGGCGACCGAATAGGCGCCGTCGGCGAACTCGATGTCGGCGTCCGCCGCCTCGAGCATATGTGCGGCGATACGCTTGCCCTTCTCGACGATCTTGTCGATCGCCTTGAAGACCGCCGTGCCGCCGATGGTGGCGGTGCGCGCCGCGCCCGTGCCGGTGCCCCAGGAAAGCTTGTCGGTGTCGCCCTCGATCACGCGGACCTTCTCGGCGTCGAGCCCCAGCCGGTCGGACACGATCTGGGTATAAATCGTCTCATGGCTCTGCCCGCCTGCCGTCGAGCCGACTACGACGGTCACGTCGCCGCCGGGATCGAAGCGCAGCTCGGCGGCTTCCGGCGACGGTCCGGCCGAAGGATCGACGGTGGACGAGATGCCGACGCCGCGCAGCCGGCCGCGCGACTTCGCGTCGGCCTTGCGCGCGGCGACGCCAGCGTAGTCGGCCTGCGCCAGCGCCTTGTCCATCACCTTCTCGAACTCGCCCGAATCGTAGGCCCCGGGCGTCGGCAGCTTGTAGGGCATCGCCTCCGCCGGGATCAGGTTCCGGCGGCGGATCTCCGCCGGATCGAGCCCCATCTCGCGCGCCGCCATATCGATGATGCGCTCGAGCACGTAGGTGCCGGGTGCGCCGCCCGGCGCACGGTAGTTGGAGACCGGAACGGTGTTCGTCATCACCGCCGCCGCGCGCCCATGCACCACCGGCGTCGCATAGGTGCCGACCGGCGCCATCGCCACGCCGTTCGTCGACAAAAACCCGATCATGGTGAGGTAGGCGCCGATATTGTTGTTCGAGGTGAAGCGCACCGCCTGGAACTTCCCATCGCCGTCCAGCGCGATCTCGGCCTCGATATGCATGTCGCGCCCCTGGTCGTCGGCCAGCAGCGCCTCCGACCGCTCGCAGGTCCACTTGACCGGCCGGCCGACGCGCTTCGACGCCCAGGCGACCAGCGGCACCTCGACATAGAGCCCGCCCTTCATGCCGAACGAGCCGCCCACGTCGCCCGCGATCAGCCGGAACTTGTGCTCCGGCACCTTGAACACGTACTGCGCCAGGTTGGTGCGCCAGATCCACGGGCGCTGCTGCGACGCGTAGATAGTGAAGTGATCGCGCCCCGCATCGTAGTCGGCGACGACGGCGCGCGGCTCCATCGCGCTGGCGGCCACCCGGTTGACAGGGAAGGTCTCGCGCACGATGTGCGGGGCGGAGGCCAGCGCCGCCTCGACCGCCGCCGCGTCGCCGTGCTGGTAGAACACCGCCTCGTTGTTCGGCGCGTCGGGCCACAATGCGGCAGCGCCCGTCCGGTTGGCCGCGGCCGTGGAAACGTTGACGGGAAGCGGCTTGTACTCGATCTCGATCGCCTCGGCCGCGTCCTTCGCCCGGTCGACCGTGTCGGCAATGACCATCGCCACGATCTGGCCGACATGGCGCACCCGGTCGCTCGTTATGCCGGGGCGCGGCGGGCGGTACATCGGCGTGCCGTCGCGCCTTTTGCCGGGCGAGGCGCCCTCGACATAGCCCAGCCCGTCGCCCGTCCAGTCCTGGCCGGTGAGCACGGCGAGCACGCCTTCCATCTGCGCCGCGGCGCGCACGTCGGTGCCGACGATGTCGGCGTGGGCATGAGGCGAGCGCAGGAACACGGCGTAGGCCAGGCGCGGAAGCGTCACATCGTCGGTGTAGCGCCCCTTGCCGGTGAGAAGCCGCGGGGCCTCGACCTGCGTCACGGGCTGGCTGATCGCGTATCGGGTCATGGGTGCCTCCCTGCCGGCAGTTTACAGGGCAGGGCGTTCCGGGCAACCCGGCCTTGCACGGGGCGGGGTTGCGCGCGCCGCGCGTGGGCCTCTAAGGTGCGCGCGGCGCACGCACCGTGCGCGCCTTCCTCCACGCGGGACGAGCTGCGCATGAACCGCCCGATCTGGGCCTCATTGATGGTGGCTGGCGCGATCCTGGCGTTCTCGGGCAACGCCGTCATGGGCCGCGCCGCGCCGGACCATGCCATTCCGCCGATCGCGTTGAATTTCTGGCGCTGGTTTGTGGCGCTGCTGGTCTTTCTGCCGTTCGGCATCCCCGACATCCGCCGCAACGCCGCCGTGCTGCGCGCCAAGTGGCCGCTGTTCTTCGCCTACGGTGCGCTGGGTATCTTCGTCTTCAACACCTTCTTCTATATCGGTCTGCAATCGACCACGGCGATCCAGGCGGCGCTGATCCAGTCGACCCTGCCGGTGCTGGTGATCCTGTTCGGCTGGGTGATCTTCCGCCAGGCGATGACGGCCCGCCAGGCGATCGGCGCCTGCATCTCGATCCCCGGCACCATCCTGGTCGTGCTGCACGGCGATTTCGGCCGGCTGGGCGAGCTCGCCTTCAACCGCGGTGACCTGTGGGTGCTGGCCGGCACCTCGTCCTGGGCGGGGCAGCTCCTTCTGCTGCGCTATATCCCGCGCGGCGTGGGATTCGTCGCGTTCCAGACCGTCGCCGTCGCCGCCGGCGTGCTCTGCACCCTGCCCTTCTACCTGCAGGAGACGCTGGCCCAGCTCCGCCCAATGCCGCTCGACACGACGAGCGTCGCCTTCGTCGCCTATGGCGGGCTGATCGGCGGCGCGCTCGGCTTCACCCTGTTCAACGGCGGCTCGATGCGGCTCAACGCCCAGACCGTCGGCTATTTCGGCAATCTCTACCCGCTGTTCACCGCCGCGCTCGCAATCGCGCTGCTGGGCGAGCACCTGCTCTGGTACCACCTCGCCGGCGGGATGATGGTGCTCACCGGCATCGCGATCGCGACCGCCCGGCGGCGCCCGCCCGCCGTCACCGCGCCCAAGGCCGGATGAGCCATGGCAAGCGCGCTCCGCCTTTTCGCCTCGCCCTACGTGCTGCTGACCCTGACCGCCCTGTTCTGGGCCGGCCACACGATCGTCTATCGCGCGGCCGTGGGCGAGATCCCGCCGCTCGGCCTCGCCTTCTGGCGCTGGGCGGTGACGGTGGCCCTCGCCGCGCCGTTCGTCGCCGGACGGACCTGGCGGGCGCGCGCAACGCTGCTGAAGCTATGGCGGCTGATTGCCGCGATGGCGATTCTCAACGTCGTCGGCTTCTCCGGCCTCGTCTACATCGCTCTGGAGCACACCTCGGCCGTCAATGCCGGGCTGCTGCAGGGCGCTCTGCCGATCTGCATCGTGCTGGTCGCGGCCGTCGCGACAGGGGCGCGCACCACGGCGCGTCAGGGCGCGGGCGTCGCGATCGGGTTCGCCGGCATGGCGCTGATCGTGCTGCGCGGCGAGGTCTCGGCGATTGCGCGTCTGGAATTCAATTCCGGCGACCTCATCATGCTCGCCGCCGTGATGCTCTACGCGCTCTACTCGATCCTGCTGCGCCGCCTGCCCAAGGAGATCGACGCGACCATGACGATCTTCGCGACCGGCATCGTCGGCACGCTCGCCCTCGCGCCGCTCTATGCCTGGGAAAGCGCGACCGGACGCATCATGCCGCTCGACGGGACCGCGCTCGCCGTCGTCGCCTACACCGCCGTGTTCGCCTCGCTCGCCGCGCAGATCTTCTGGGTGGCCGCCGTCGCCAAGGTCGGGCCGACCACGGCGGGCTACTTCATCTATCTGACGCCGGTCTTCGTCGCGGTGATGGCCATCACCCTGCTGGGCGAGATGGTCCACTGGTACCACGGGGTGGGCATCGCGCTGATCTTCGGCGGCATCTGGCTCGCCACGTCCAGGCGCAGCTAACGCATCTTCCCCTCACGCGGAATCGCGCCGGCCCACTCCCTCTCCCGGCCACCCAACGACAGTATGCTGGTATGGGTGGCCGGGAGAGGGAGTGGGCCGGCGCCGTCCGCGCAAGCGAAAAAGAAGCTCAGAGATATCCCGCCGTGCTTGCCGCGGCGTAGAGCAGCCGCAGCGCCAGCACCGTCAGCGCAACCTGGAAGACGCGGCGGAACAGCGCCTCGGGCATGCGGTCGAGCAGATGCTTGCCGGCCCAGTTGCCGAAATAGCCGGCGGCGATCATCGCGGCGAGCAGCGGCAGGTAGGCGGCGAAGGCGAAGCCGAGGACGCCGAACGTCACCACCTTGAGCCCGTGGACCATGATCATCATGGCGGCCAGCGTGGCGACGAACACGCGCCGGTCGGGGCTGACCCCGGCGACGAAGGGCGAGAGCAGGCTTCCCGTCGCCCCGACGAACATCGAGATCAGCGTGCCCACCGCGCCCAGCAGGAAGAAGCGCCGCCGCGTCGGCTCGCCTGCCGTGATGCGCGGCGACCAGCAGACATAGAGCAGGAATACGCCGAGGACCGCCTCGAGCAACGCCGTCGGCAGCGACACGACCAGCTTGCCGCCGATGGCCGCGCCCAAAAGCGCGCCGACGCCCGCGGCGAGGATCGCGCTGCGCATCACGTAGCGGTGCATGAGCGTGACGCGGCTGACGTTCGAGCCGAACTGGATCACGCCGTGCAGCGGGATCAACGTCGCCGGCGGGAAGATCGTCGCCATCACGCCGAGCAGCAGCACGCCGCCGCCCAGCCCCGCCACCGTGCCCATCGCGGCGGTGAGAAAGGCGAGCAGCGTGAGGACGACGAACATCCAGTCGTCGACGTAGGGGACGGCGTGGAACATGGGGTCCGGGACAGGGAAGACGCAGCGTTGTCGCCGCCACCATAGACCGGCGCGAAGCGCCTGTCCCCGCGCTTGTCACAAACCAGTCATGCGGGCCGCGCGGCCCGGCCCTACCCCGCCTTGGGCACCGCGACGCCGACCATGCAGTCGCGCGTGACGATGGCGGCGAGCTTGTCGGCCGACCAGCCCTCGGTCCCCGCCGGCCGCTCGGGCAGCACCAGGTAGCGCATGTCGGCGTTGGAATCGTGCGTGCGCACCGTCACGCTGTCCGGGACCTCCGTCCCGAACTCCCTGAGCACGGCGCGCGGCTCGGCGACCACGCGTGAACGATAGCTGCGGCTCTTGTACCAGTCGGGCGGCAGGCCGAGCACGGTGCGCGGATAGCACGAGCACAGCGTGCAGACGACCACATTGTGCACGTCCTTGCTGTTCTCGACCACGATCAGCTCGGCATCGCCCATCGGGATGCCCATCTCGCCGACCGCCGCCGTGCCGTCGGCCAGCAGGCGCTTCCTGAACTCGGGGTCGGTCCAGGCGCGCGCCACCACCTGGGCGCCCAGCGCCGGGGTGCGCGTGTCCATGAACTCCAGCGTCTTGCGAATGTCCTCGCCGGTGATCACGCCCTTCTCGATCAGCAGCTCCTTGATCGCGTGGACCATGATCTCGTACTCGCCGGCGCCCTCCGCAACCTCGATGGGATCGTGCGGATGGTTGTGCCCGTGGTCGTGGTCGTGCCCGTGGTCGTGATCGTGCCCGTCATGCGGCATCGTCGGTCTCCTCACGCCTTCTCGAGCCAATGCTCGTAGATCTCGAGCTCGAGCACATCGTTGGCCGAGCCCTTGTATTCGGGCCAGATGTCGGTCTGGCGGATGCGCACGCGATAGAGCGGGCGCTCGGGCAGCCCGTCGAACCCGTAGGCCAGCTCCTCCGGGTTTGGGAAGGCGCCGCAGATGCGCTCGATCACGCCCTCGCGCCCGCGCGCATAGACCGGCACGCGGCGATGGCCGGGCGGGTTGGCGGTGGCGATGCGCACCTTGTCGCCGGGGGCGAACTTCGTGTTTACGGCCTCGCTCATGCGGTCCTCTTCAGCCTGTCCTTGATCTCGGCGGCGCGCGCCTCCACCTCGGCGCGGGTCAGCACGCCTTTCTCTTCCATCAGATTGATGAAGCCCTGCGCCCACAGCTCGAAATAGGTCAGCGAGTTGTAGAAGGCGGCCTCCAGATCCTCGCGCGTCCGGCGGAACTCGTCGATCGTATTGATCTTCGCCCGCGACGGCCCGACGGTCGAGACCAAAGCGGTGATGAGCAACTCCCACGGCTCGGGCTCGTGGCCGCGCGGGCCCAGCGGACCGGCGGGAAGCCCGCCCACGTCGTTCGGCCGTCGCGTCAGTCCAGTCATTTCGCCTCCATGCGCGTGCGGATCTCGGCGACGCGGGCGTCGAGCTCGGCGCGAGTCATCAACCCCTTCTCGACCACCAGGGTCGAAACCCCGACGGCCCACTTGTCGAAATAGCCGAGCCGGCGGTAGTCGTCGGCTGGCATGTCCTCGATGGCGCGGCGCATCTCGTCGGTCTTGGCCAGGTGGCAGGTGTCGCGCAGAATATACATGATCGCGGTGACGAGGTTCTGCCACGGCTCGGCCTCATGCTCGGCGCGGTCCACCGGGCCGGCCTTCTGGCCGCCGAGATCATGCGGCCGCGCGCGCGCGAGATCGGGCCCGGCGGTCATCGGCCGAGCCTCCGCTTGATGTCATCCATGCGCGTCGCCACCTCGGCCGGCGTCAGCGCGCCCTTCTCGTAAAGCAGGTTCGCCGTCGCCTGCGCCCAGCGCTCGAAATAGGCGAGCCGGTTGTAGTCGTCGCCCAGCTCCTCCTGGGCGCGGCGCGATTCGTGCACCGTGCGCAGGCGCTTCCCGGAAAGGATGGAGCCGAGCGCGGTGACCAGCTTCTCCCAGTCCGCCGTCTCATGCTCGTGCCGGTCGATCGGCCCGCCCGGCAGCCCGCCGATATCGTTCACCCCGGCGTTGGAGAAACGCGCCTTGGGGTGGGCGCGGTCCTTATCGCCGGCCAGCGTGAGGGCGAGCCTGGCCATGCGCACGTTCAGCTCGCCCGGCTCGACCAGCCCCTTCGCCACCAGCACGTCCGCCGCCGCCTTGGCCAGCCGCTCGAACTGCGACAGCGCACGGTACTCGGCGCCCAGCGCCGCCTCGGCGCGGCGCAAATCGTCGATTGTCACGACCTGCTGCACCCCGCCCAATATGTCGACCAGCGCGACCGCGAGCTTCTCCCACGGCAGCGCGTCCTCCGGCGGGCGCGGGATCACGTCAACGGGTGCGGTGGCGGCCATGGAGGCCATGTTAGTCCGAATTTCGCCCGGGTGGAACGCAGGCCTTTGGCACGGCGCCCCCCAACAATCGCGCCCTAACCGAGTTCCCGCCGGACGATTTCAGCGCCCTCCACCATGGCCTTGAGCTTGCCGAACGCGATGGCGCGCGGCACGTACTTCATGCCGCAATCGGGTGCGACGACGATGCGCTCGGGCGGGATCACGTCGAGCGCGCGGCGGATGCGGGCCGCGACGGTCTCCGGCGCCTCGATCGCCGCATCGCCCAGCGAGATCACACCCAGCATGAACGTCTTGGACGGCAATTCCTTGAGGATCGCGAGGTCGAGGTTCGACTGCGCGGTTTCGATGGAAATCTGATCGACGACACACGCCTCCAGCTCGGGCAGGAACGAATAGCCGCTCGGACGCGCATGCACCACATGCGCGTATCCGAAGCAGAGGTGCACGGCCGTCGTGCCTGTCACGCCATCGAGCGCGCGGTTGATCGCCTTGACGGCGTATTCCTTCGCCTTCTCGGGCCGGGCCTGCATGTAGGGCTCGTCGAGCTGCACCACGTCGGCGCCCGCCGCGAACAGCGCCTTGATCTCGGCGTTCACCGCATCGGCGTAGTCCATCGCCGCCGCCTCGTCGGATTTGTAGTAGTCGTTCTGCGCCTGCTGGGTCATGGTGAACGGGCCCGGCAGCGTGATCTTGATCTTCCGGTCGGTGTTGGCGCGCAGAAACGTGACGTCGTCCAGCTCGATCGGTCGCGTGCGGCGGATCGGGCCCGCGATGCGCGGCACGGGATTGGCGTGGCCGGTGCGGTCGAGCGCCGAGCCCGGCGTCTCGATGTCGATGCCGTCCAGCGCCGTGGCGAGGCGGTTGGAATAGCTTTCGCGCCTGATCTCGCCGTCGGTAATGATGTCGACGCCCGCCCGCTCCATGTCACGGATGGCAATCAGCGTTGCGTCGTCCTGCGCCTCGGCAAGGAAGGGCTCGGCGACGCGCCACATCTCGCGCGCGCGCACGCGCGGCGGCAGGCGCCCACGCAGATTGTCGCGGTCGACCAGCCAGTCGGGCTGCGGATAGCTGCCGACGACCGTCGTGGGAACAAGCGCGCTCATCCCGTCACCTCCTTCCGCACGATGTCGGCGCCGGCGACCATCGCCTTCAGCTTGCCGAACGCCGTGGCGCGCGGCAGGTATTTCATCCCACAATCGGGCGCGACGATCATGCGGTCCGCCGGCACGTAGCGGAGTGCGGCGCGGATGCGGCCCGCGACGGTCTCCGCCGTCTCGACATTCGGGTCGCCCATGTCGATCACGCCGACGATGATCTTCTTGTCCGGCAAGGTCGCCAGCGTGGCGAGGTCGAGCTTCGGCTGCGCCGTCTCGACCGAGACCTGCTGCGCGGCGCAGCCTTCCAGCTCGGCCAGGAAATGGTAGTGGTCGGACGGCTTCGACGCCGTCACATAGGCGTAGCCGAAGCAGAGATGCACCGCCGTCGTGCCAGTCACGCCGTCCAGCGCCCGGTTGATCGCCTTGATGGCGTAGGCGCGTGCCTTGTCCGGCTGCGCCTCCATGTAGGGCTCGTCGAGCTGGACCACGTCGGCGCCGGCGGCGAACAGCGCCTTGATCTCGGCGTTCACCGCGTCGGCATAGTCCATCGCCGCCGCTTCCTCGTCCTTGTACCAGTCGTCCTGCGCCTGGTGGACCATGGTGAACGGGCCCGGCAGGGTGATCTTGGTCATCCGGTCGGTGTTGGCGCGGAGGAATTCCATGTCGCGCACCTCGACCGGGCCCTTGCGGCGGATCGGTCCGACGATGCGCGGCACCACCATCGGCCGGCCCGACCGGCCAAGCGCCGTGCCTGGGTTGTCGTTGTCGATGCCGTCGAGCGCGGTAGCCAGCCGGTTGGAGTAGCTTTCGCGCCTTATCTCGCCATCGGTGATGATGTCGACGCCCGCCCGCTCCATGTCGCGGATGGCGAGCAAGGTCGCGTCGTCCTGCGCCTCATCGAGGAATGGCGCGGGAATGCGCCAGATGTCGGTCGCGCGCACCCGCGCGGGCGGCCGCTTGACCAGAAGCTCGCGGTCCACCAGCCAGTCGGGCTGCGGGTAGCTTCCCACCACGGTCGTCGGCAGCAATTTGTCGGACAAAGCGTCTCTCCCTTTTTCGCGACCATAGCGCATCGGTCAGCCGCGCGTCCGCCTTGACGGGAACGCGCCGCGAAAATACCGTCGCGCGCGAAAGGAGACCGCCATGGAACTCGCACGGAGCGCGCTGAAGGGGTCGTACCCGCCACTGGTCACGCCGTTCCGGGACGGCAAGGTCGATTACGAGGCCTATGCTAGGCTGGTCGAGTTCCAGGTGAAGAACGGCTCGCACGGCATTGTCGTGTGCGGCACCACGTCGGAGCCCTCGACGCTCACCGTCGCCGAGCGCCAGCGCTGCCTCGACATCGCCATCGAGACCGCGGCCGGCAAGCTTCCCATCGTCGCCGCGACCGGATCGCAGTCGCTGGCCGAGACCATGGAGCTCACCGCCCATGCCGACGGCAAGAAGGGCGTCGAGGCTCTGCTGATCGTCACGCCCTACTATATCCGCCCGTCCCAGCGCGGGCTGGTGGCCTACTACCTTGAGGTCTCGAAACGCACCAAGCTGCCCTGGATGATCTATCACATCCCCGGCCGCGCGGCGGTCAGCGTCACGCTCGACACGCTGAAGGAGATCCGGAAGGGCGCGCCCGGCTTCGTCGGCATGAAGCACGCGGTCGACGATCTCGGCTTCGTGTCCAAGTGCATCGACGCGTTCGGGCCTGAGTTCCGCATCTTCGTCGGGCTCGAGGACCTTTCGTTCCCGATGATGGCAGTCGGCGCCTGCGGGCTGATGAACGCGGTCGGCAACCTCGCCCCCGCGCGCCTCGCCGAGCTCTGCCACGCCATCTTCGACGGCAAGCTCGAGGCCGCGAAGAGGCTCCATTACGATCTGTTCGAGATCAACCAGGCGGTGTTCTACGACACCAACCCGACGCCGATGAAATACATGATGAAGCGGCTCGGCATCCTGGAGCGCAACGAGCACCGCCTGCCGATGATGCCGGCGACCCCGGAGCTCGCCCAGCGCCTCGACGGGGTGCTGCAACGCGCCGGGTTGATCTGAGAAGGCTGTTTCCCCCCGTCATTGCGAGGCGCGCAGCGTCGAAGCAATCCAGGAGCCAGCAAAAGTCCTGGATCGCTTCGCTCCGCTCGCGATGACGGTCGGGGTGAAGTAACCCGGCCCTAATCGATGGCGTAGACCACGCGCAGCGTCGCCTCGACGATGCTCTCGCCGGGCTCGACCGGCACCGATTTCGCCTCCATCGCCATGGCGCGCATCGGCATCGGCAAGGGCGGGCGGCCCGCCCCCTCCTCGGAGATCGAGGCGACCTTGCCCAAAATCACGCCGGCCGCCTTGGCGAGCAGCGCGGCCTTGCGATGCGCATCTTTCATCGCCGCCTCGCGCGCCGTGTCCTCCAGCCGGTCGGTGTCGGCAATGCCGAGCGAGAGCCCGTTCGCCGTGTTCGCACCGGCCCGGGTCACCGCGTCGAGCAGCGTGCCGAGCTTGGCGAGTTCGTCCAGCCGGATCTCGACCGTGTTGTTCACCCGGTAGCTTGCGATGTGGGGCGGCGCGTTCGTCCCCTCGGGATGCGAATAGACCGGGTTGAGGTTGACGCCCGTGGTGCGGATGTGGCTGGCCGCGATCTCCAGCGCCTTCACCGCCTCGATCACCTTCGTCATCGCCGCGCTGTTCGCGTCGAGCGCCGCGCGCGCGGTCGGCGCCTCGCTGACGACCCCGGCGGAAAGCCGGGCCATGTCGGGCCGGGCGCGCGCCTCGCCATGGCCCCACACGGCGATGATCCGGTCTGGCGGGGTGACGCCCTGCGCACGGGCAGGCATCGCGACAGCGGCGAGCAGCAGCAGCAGCGCGGCAGCGAGGGCGCGCATCAGAACGTCACCACGCTGCGGATCGATTCGCCCGCATGCATCAGCTCGAACGCGTCGTTGATCTGCGCGAGCGGCATGGTGTGGGTGATCAGCGGGTCGATCTCGATTTTTCCGTCCATGTACCAGTCCACGATCTTCGGCACGTCGGTCCGTCCCTTGGCGCCGCCGAACGCGGTGCCTTTCCAGACCCGCCCGGTGACGAGCTGGAACGGGCGGGTGGAGATTTCCTGCCCGGCGCCGGCGACGCCGATGACGGTGGAGACGCCCCAGCCGCGATGGCAGCATTCCAGCGCCTGGCGCATCGTGTTCACGTTGCCGATGCATTCGAAGCTGTAATCCGCCCCGCCGCCGGTCAGCTCCACCAGCGCGGCGACCAGCCTGTCGCCATGGTCCTTCGGGTTGACGAAATGGGTCATGCCGAATGTCTCGGCCAGCGGCCGCTTGGCCGGGTTGAGGTCGACGCCGACGATCTTGTCGGCGCCCGCCATGCGCGCGCCCTGGATGACGTTGAGCCCGATGCCGCCGAGCCCGAACACCACCACGTTCGCGCCGGGCGTGACCTTTGCGGTGTTGATCACCGCGCCGATGCCGGTGGTCACGCCGCAGCCGATATAGCAGACCTTGTCGAACGGCGCGTCCTTGCGGATCTTCGCCACAGCGATCTCGGGCAGGACCGTGTAGTTGGCGAAGGTCGAGGTGCCCATGTAGTGGTGAAGCGGCTTGCCGCCCATCGAGAAGCGGCTGGTGCCGTCCGGCATCACGCCCTTGCCCTGGGTTTCGCGGATCGCGGTGCAGAGATTGGTCTTGCCCGACGTGCAGGATTTGCACTGGCGGCATTCGGGGATGTAGAGCGGGATCACGTGGTCGCCGACCGCGACCGACTTCACGTCCGCCCCGACCTCGACCACCACGCCCGCGCCTTCGTGGCCGAGGATCGCCGGGAACAGCCCCTCCGGGTCCTCGCCCGACAGGGTGAAGGCGTCGGTGTGGCAGATGCCCGTGGCGCCGATTTCGACCAGCACCTCGCCCGCCCGCGGCCCTTCGAGCTGCACGGTTTCGATCACGAGTGGCTTGCCCGCCTCGTACGCCACGGCGGCCTTCACGTCCATGTCACGCCCTCGCCCGTTGGTTGCGCGGCCATGATACAGGCCCGCTTCACGATGTCCACGGGAGGCCAAATTGACACGCCCGAGGCCAGCGGATACGGTTTTTCATCGATCGAGCCCGGAGCCCACCGGGCCTGTTTCAAAGGAGGCTTCGATGCAGACGCGCAGTTTGACCCGGCTGGCCGGGTTGGCGGGCGTTGCGGCCGCGCTTGCCCTTGCCGGCATGCCAGCGGCGCGCGCCCAGCAATACACGATGAAGATCTCGACCCCCACCATTCGGGGCTCGCTCGAAAAGTGGGGCGAGCTGCTCGAGAAGGGCGTCGCCGCGCGCACCGACAAGCTGAAGGTGCAGGTCTATCCGGCAAGCCAGCTCGGCGCGATCCCGCGCACGATCGAGGGCGCGCAGCTCGGCACAATCGAGGCCGTCGAGGTTCCGCCCGAGTTCCTGTCGGGCGTCGACGATCGTTTCGGCATCTTTTCCGCGCCCACCGTGCTGACCGGCATGTGGCAGGGCTATCACGCGCTGAACGATCCCGAATTCACCAAGGTGTTCTGGCAGGTCGGCCAGGACAAGGGCATCAAGATCGTGGGCCATGACTGCGACGGCCCGTCCGACTACGCGACCCGCAACCCGATCACCTCGATGAGCGGGTTCAAGGGGCTGAAAATCCGCGTGTTCGGCAGCCCCGTCGAGCGCGAGGTCATGTCGCGGCTCGGCGCGACCGGCGTTCCCATGCCGCTGAGCGAAGTGCTGCCCGCGATCCAGCGCCGCGCCATCGACGGCAACAAGGCCGGCATCACGGTGTTCGTGCCGTTCAAGTACTACGAGACCGTGAAGAACGTCCTCACGCCCAAGGACTCGATGATCTGCGTGCTCAAGTTCGTCTCCAAGACCTGGTACGAGGGCCTGCCCAAGGATCTGCAGACCATCGTCTGGGAAGAGACCCAGAAGGCCGACAAGGACGTCATGCCCTGGGCGGTGGAGACCGTGGAGCAGCGCTACAAGCAGTGGCAGGAGAATGGCGGCACGCTGACCCATTTCTCGCCGGAGGAGCAGAAGGCGTACTACGCCAAGCTCGCGACGGTGGGCGAGACCGTGTTCGCCGGCAAGCCGAAGGCGCTGGAGCTGCTGGCGCTGCTGAAGAAAGTGGCGGTCCGCTACAAGGACACGCCCTCCGGACACTAGTCACCGCCGATCAGTTCCGCCCCCGCGGCCAGTCGTTTGACTCGTCGCGGGGGCCGGCCTACGGTTTCCCCATAATAGCGGCACGCCATTACTTGGCGGCCACCACAGGGAGACCATCATGCAGCTTCACGATTCGTCGTGCCGGCTGGCCGTCGCGCTCGTCGCGGCCGCCATCGCCGTCGCGGTGGGACCGTTCGGTCCCGCCCCCGCCGCCGCCCAGCAATTCACCATGAAGATCTCGACGCCGACCATCCGCGGTCAGCTCGAGGAATGGGGCCGCCTGGTCAAGGTAGGTGTCGAGAAGCGCACCGGTGGGCGGATGAAGGTCGAGACCTATCCGGCGAGCCAGCTCGGCTCCATCCCGCGCACGATCGAGGGCGCGCAGCTCGGCACCATCGAGGCGGTCGAAGTGCCGGCCGAGTTCCTGTCCGGCATCGACGAGCGCTTCGCGATCTTTTCCGCCCCCGCGGTCCTGACCGGACTGTGGCAGGGCACGCACGCGCTCAACGATCCCGAGTTCAAGAAGGCGTTCTGGTCGGTCGGCCAGGACAAGGGCATCAAGATCGTCGGGCAGAACTGCGACGCGTTCTCCGACTACGCCACGCGCGGCCCGATCCGCACGATGGACGACTTCCAGGGGCTGAAGCTGCGCGTGTTCGGGAGCCCGCTCGAGCGCGAGGCGCTGTCCCGCCTCGGCGCGACCGGCGTGCCGATGCCGCTGGGCGAGGTGCTGCCCGCCATCCAGCGCCACACGATCGACGGCAACAAGTCGGGCATCACCGTGTTCGTGCCGTTCAAGTACTACAACACGGTGAAGTACGTGTTCAAAGCGCGCGAATTGATGATCTGCGTGCTCAAATTCTTGTCGAAGCCCTGGTTCGACTCGTTGCCAAAGGATGTGCAGACCATCGTCTGGGAGGAGACCCAGAAGGCCGACAAGGACGTGATGCCGTTCACCATCAAGCTGGTCGAGAACGCCTACAAGGCGTGGACCGACAATGGCGGCACGCTGACCGAGTTCACGCCCGACGAGCAGAAGAAATTCTATGCGCGCCTCGCGAGCGTCGGCGAGACGGTCTTCAAGGACAAGCCCAAGGCGCTCGAACTGCTGCAACTCCTGACGAAGATCGCCGCCAACTACAAAGACACGCCATCCGGCACATAGTCTCGCGGGCCGTCGCGACCACTCAGCTTCCTCGTCATTGCGAGCGGAGCGAAGCAATCCAGAGCGACCGCACCGTCCTGGATTGCTTCGGCGCTACGCGCCGCGCAATGACGAAAGGGGCGGGGCCACGCCCTTGCGCGATTCGCGGCGGAAGGATTCCTTAAGTCTCTCCCGGGTTACGATCGTAGCAGGAGCCACACGTCGTCGCGCGAACGTCGATGCCGCCGAGAGGATCATGGGGTTTCTGTTCCGGCTGGTTTTTCTTTACCTGCCGCTCGCCGCGGTCGTCGCGGTCGGGTTCGCACTCGTGTACGGCATCGAGGACCGTCCACTCGTCGATACGCGCCGCCCGCTCAGCGCCGAGGACATCGCGCGCGGCCGGATGCTCGCCGACCGTTATGATTTGCGCGGATTGCCGACGGATCGTACGACACCGATCACGCTGACGGCGCGAGAGATCGACGCGCTGCTCAACGCGACCATGGAGGCGTCCGACAAGGTGCGCGCTGAGGCGACGCTGCGCCCCTACGGGTTGGTCCTCGCAACGACACTGACCTTGCCGGCGAAGTTCGGGCCGCTCGGCCAGTACCTCAATTTGCGCATCGCCCTGCCGCCGTCGAAGGACGGGTTCGAGGTCTCGCGCCTCGCCATCGGGCGGATCGAGGTGCCGGCATCGCTGGTCAAGCCAGCCCTCGCGCTCGGCATCGACCTTCTCGTCGGCAAGGGCAAGGGCAAGCCGGTCATCGACAGCGTCCGGTCGGTGTCGTTCACCGGCAACCGGGTGACGGTGCTCTACCGCCCGCCCGCGCGAATGATCGAGGATTTGCGCGACGCCGCGCTGGACGCGACCTCGGTCGCCAGCCCCGAGAAGGTGAGGATCTATTACGACGCGATTGGCGATGGCGCGCGCAGCATCAAGGGCCGCGGCCCGTTCTCGCTCGCCGCGTTCGTGGGGGCGGCCTTCCGTCTCGCCAAGGAACGGTCGGCCACGCACGACCCGGTCGAGGAGAACCGCGCGGCCCTGCTTGCCCTTGCCATCCAGTTCGGCGAGCCGCGCCTCGCCCGGCTGGTTGACCACAAGTTCGCCGAGGAGGTGAAGGCGCACCCGCCTGCGCCGGTGAACGTGCGCCTGCAGGGGCGCGGCGACTGGGTGCAGCATTTCATCGTCTCGGCCGGTCTGGCCCTCTCGGGCGGCGTGCGCGTCGCCGACGTGATCGGAACGGTCAAGGAGGTCGACGACATCACCCATTCGAGCGGGTTCAGCTTCACCGACCTCGCGGCCGACCGCACCGGCACGCGGCTCGCCCACACCGCCACCGCATCCAGCGGCGCGGCGCGGCGGACGCAGGAGATGCTGGCCGGCAGGATCGACGAGGACGTGTTCTTCCCCCTCGTGCGCGACCTGCCCGAGAGCATGAGCGGCGCCGAATTCAAGCGCCGCTACGGTGACATCCATGACGACCGCTATCTGCACATGGTGATGGAGATCGACCGTCGCATCGACCAGATCGCGCTGTATCAGTAAAGTGCGCGCCAATCACAATTCTCACCGGGCGGCGGCCCGCGAGCGGACATGCACAGCGCCCTGACGGCAGCGATCCGGCTCGGGCTGCGGAGCACCGGGCTCTACCGGCGCGGCGAGCGCAACGCGCGCGACGTGCGGCTGGTCGAGATCGAGTGCGCGCTTCCGCACCTGCCGGCCGCGTTCGACGGGTACCGTCTGCTGCATCTCACCGACCTGCATATCGGCCTCTCGCCGCCCAATACCGAGCGGGTGATCGAGATCGCCGCCGACACGCCGTGCGACCTCTGCGTCATGACGGGCGACTTCCGGCCCGACCGGTGCACCGATCCGGACGCGATCCTGCCGGAGATGCACCGGATCGCGGCCGCCGTGACTGCACCCGACGGCATGTTCGCCGTACTCGGCAATCACGACCACCGGCGCCTCGCGCGCACACTGCGCGACGCCGGGATCGAGGTGCTGTCGAACCGCGCCGTCGCCGTCCGCCGCCAGGGTGAGGCACTGAACGTTCTGGGCGTGCAGGATCGCCATCATCGGGTGGGGCCGGCCGGACGCGCCGCGCTGGACCGGACCCCCGAGGGATTCGTGGTCGCGCTGGTCCACTCGCCGCGCTACGCCGCGCTCGCCGCGCGGGCCGGAATCGATCTGTATCTCTGCGGCCACACCCATGGCGGCCAGATCTGCCTGCCGGGCGGCATGCCGATCTACCTGCCGCGCGGAATTTCATATCGCCGCGTCGCGGGATTGTGGCGCGCCGGGCGGATGATGGGCTACACCTCGCGCGGCGCCGGTCCGTCCGGCGTGCCGGTGCGGTTCAACTGCCCGCCGGAGGTGGTGCGTTTCACCCTGCGCCGTGCGGGGGCACCGCAAGGAAGGTGACGCGATGAGCTCGATTTCCCCGGCGTTGCGCGGCGCGGCCTGGATGATGGTGACGATGCTGAGCTTCGTCGCCATGGCGGTCGCCGGGCGCGAGCTGTCGCACCACATGTCGCCGTTCGAGACCGTCGTCATGCGCTCGCTGATCGGGCTCGCGATCCTGCTGCCGCTCGCCGCGCGCGACCGGTTCCGCGCGTTTCGCACCGACCGGCTGGCGCTGCACGGGCTGCGCAACACGATCCACTTCGCGGGACAGGTGGCCTGGTTCTTCGCGCTGGGCGTGCTGACCATCGCCGAGGTGACGGCGATCGAGTTCACCATGTCGCTGTGGGCCATCGTGTTCGCCGGGCTGTTCATGAGCGAAACGATCGACTCGCGGCGCTGGGCGACCGTCGCCATCGGGTTCGTGGGCGTGCTGGTGATCCTGCGGCCGGGCGTGGCCGCGATCCACCCGGCCTCGCTGGTCATGCTCGCCGGCGCGGCCTGCTACGGCGCCTCGATCGCCATGACCAAGTCGCTGACCCGCGCCGATTCCGCCTTCTCGGTGGTGCTCTACATGAACCTGATCCAGCTCGTGCTGGGGCTGGTGCCGACCGCGTTCGACTGGGCGACGCCCCTCTGGTCCGATGCGCCGTGGATCGTGCTGGTGGGCGTCTGTGCGCTGTCCGCCCATTACAGCTTCGCCCGCGCGCTCGCGCTCGCCGACATCAGCGTGGTCTCGCCGATCGACTTCCTGCGCCTGCCGACGGTCGCACTGGTCGGCTACCTGGCCTATCGCGAGACGGTCGACGCGTGGGTGTGGGCCGGCGCCGCGCTGGTGATCGCGGCCAACTGGTACAACGTCTGGCGCGCCTCGCGCACCGCCCGCGCCCCGGCCGCGGCTTGAACGGCCAAGGACGACGTTCCTATAGCGCGACGCTCGTGCTACGCCTTCGCGCCCTGGCCGGCGAGCTGGCCCAACTCGTCGACCGGCTCCCCGCCGAGCGCCGTCAGCGCCGCGATCAGCTCGGCCAGCACCGCGTCGAGCCGCGCCGGGTCGGTGCCGCGCAGGACGACGCTGACCCCGAACGAGCCGCGCCGCATCGCCGGGTAGCTGCCGATCTCGATATCGGGGTTGGCGTCCTGCAGCCCGCTCAGCGTCTCGGCGATGGCGCCCTCGGCGAGCTCGACCCGCACCGAGCGCGAGCCCATGGTAAGCCCGCCGCGGAGCGTGCCCTTCACGCTGTCGAACATCGCCTTCATCACGGCCGGCACGCCCGCCATGACGTAGACGTTCTCGTAGCGGAAGCCGGGCGCGGCCGAGACCGGGTTGAGGATCAGCTCGGCGCCCTCGGGCACGGTGGCCATGCGGAGCCGCGCCTCGTTGAGCCCGCCGGGCGGCAGATAGGATTCCAGGATCGCAACCGCCTGCGGATTGCGGTGCAGCTTCACCCCGAATGCCGCGGCGACGCATTCCGACGTGATGTCGTCGTGGGTCGGCCCGATGCCGCCCGAGGTGAACACGTAATCGAACTTCGCCCGGCACTCGTTGACCGTGGCGACGATCGTCACGGGGACGTCCGGGATCACGCGCGCCTCGATGAGCCGCACCCCCGCCTCGTTGAGGCCGCGGGCCACGTAGTTGAGGTTCTCGTCCTGCGTGCGGCCCGAGAGGATCTCGTTGCCGATGATCAGCATGCAGGCGGTGACCGTGCGCGTCTCTGGCATGGGGCCTTCCCGTTGGAGCGGGCGCATCATAGACCCGGCACGGCCGGTGGGCCAGCGTCGGCGCCGTTGAAACGGACGGCACGGAGGCTTACCTTTGGCCCTGTTGTGTGTCTTTCCCTGAAACGACGGGCGGGCCGATGAACGGCAGGTTCCCTTCCGCGGTGCGCGAGGCCGACGATCCGCGCATCACGCTGCACCGCCCCGAGGATTATGAGGGCATGCGCCGCGCCGGCCGGCTTGCGGCCGAGGTGCTGGACTACATCACGCCCTACGTGGTTCCCGGCGTGACGACCGAGCGTTTGGACGATCTGTGCCACGCCTTCATCGTCGAGCACGACGCCGTGCCCGCGCCGCTGAACTATCGCGGCTTCCCCAAGTCGATCTGCACCTCGATCAACCACGTGGTCTGCCACGGCATTCCCGGCCCGAAGACGCTGCGCGAGGGCGACATCGTCAATCTCGATATAACCGTGATCCTGGACGGCTGGCACGGCGACACCAGCCGCATGTTCGGGGTGGGCGAGGTGCCGATCCGCGCCAGGCGCCTGATGGATGTGACCTACGAGGCGATGATGCGCGGCATCGAAGTGGTGCGCCCCGGCGCCACGCTGGGCGATGTCGGCCACATCATCCAGACTTTCGCCGAAGCCGAGCGCTGCTCGGTGGTGCGCGATTTCTGCGGCCACGGGCTCGGCCGCGTGTTCCACGCCCCGCCCAGTGTGCTGCATTACGGCCGCCCGGGCGAAGGCACCACGCTGCGCGAGGGGATGTTCATCACCATCGAGCCGATGATCAATCTCGGCCGGCCCGAGACCAAGATCCTGGCCGACGGCTGGACCGCCGTCACCAAGGACCGCTCGCTCTCAGCCCAGTTCGAGCATTCGATCGCGGTCACCGCCGACGGCTACGAGATCTTCACCCTTTCGCCCGCGGGCCACACCAAGCCGCCCTACGCGGCCTGACCGGTCTCAGTTGATCGCGGCCTTGCCGTCCGGCGGGCCGCTGGCTCCCTTTTCGCCAAGCAGCTTCTCGACCGAGCCGACGTCGCCGGCGATCTTGAGCGCGGCCTGGATTCCCTCCATCGACGGGGGGCCGACGACCGAGGCGAAGGCGGCGGCATACTTGGTTTTCATCATCGCCGCCTCCTCGGACTCGCGCAGCGCGGCGAGCGCCCCGGAATCGCCGGCCATCGCAAGCGCGACCGCACGGCGCAGCACCAGAAGCGCGCGCTCGTCGGGCGTCGGCGCCGGATCGGTGCGTGCTATCAGGCGCTTGAATACGACAGCGGCCACGGTCCAGTCCTTCGCCGCCCAGGCCATGCGGCCGCGCAGCCGTTCGGCGGCCAGGCTGTCGTCGCCCACGATGGCGGCCAGCGCATCGGTCCGCCGACCAAGCCCGGCCAGGGCACGCGCCCGAGACATGCGGCGCTCTGCGACCAGGTCGGCCGGAATGTCCGGCACCGCGCTTTCGTCGAGCGCAGCCAGCGCCTCTTTCGGGTTACGATCGAGCAACCGCACCTCCGCGAGCCGTTCGCCCACCTTCGCCTTCTCGACGCCCTTCAGCCGGAATTTGACCTGCTGATCGAGCAGCCGCGCCGCGTCGCCCAGCAGGTCCACCGATACCAGCCGCTCGGCGAGCTTGCGTACCATCGCGTCGCCCTCGGGGCCCGGCGGAGTCAGCTCGCGGAACTCGTCGAACAGGGCGAGCGCGGTAACGGGCGGCAGCTTGTCCGCCGCCCCGCTCGCGAACAAATGGCGGAAGATCGCGGCCATGTCCTTCGCCACGGCCTGCACGCCCTGGATGTCGTGGAAGTAGGTCGCCGCCTGCTTCAGCGTTTCGAGCGCGTCGCGGCTGTCGTCGCGGCGAATGTAGAGCCCGGCCAGGCGGCGCAGCAGGTCGAACTCGAATACGTCGCCGCGCCAGGCAAAGCGCAGCCGCTCCATCCGGTCGATCGCCTGGTCGATCGTGATCTCCTTCTGGCCGAGCAGCGTGTCGGCCAGGGCAAAGCGTGCTCGCGCGGCAGACCGGCGGTCGCCATTCGCGGCAACGTTGCGCCAGAGCGCCAGCGCCTTTTCGATGTGGCCGCTGTCCTTCAGGTAGTATCCCTGCAGCACGTCGAACATGTTGCGCGGGGCGCCGGTGAGGCCGCGGTTGGCCAGCGCATCGAGGCGCGATTCCGCCGTGCCGGTATCGCCGACGGCAAGGGACGACTCGGTCGCCAGCAGCCCGAACCGCGTGGCGAGCCAGGACGGGTAGGAGCCGATCACAGACTCCAGGTCGCCGAACTCGCGCTGCGCCGTCGTCCAGTCGCCGCGCGCAGCAGCCACGGCGCCACGCCATGGGCCCGCCTCGACGTTGTTCTCGAGGGTGGGGATGTTGAGCTCCGCTGCTGCCGTCCCGTACTCGCCGGCCAGGTAGTCGGCCGCGCCGCGCAGCGCGCGCAGGGACGAACGGGTCGCGCGTGCCGGGTCGTCGCGCATGATCTGCGCGATCACGCCCAGCGCCTCAGCCCCGAAGCCGCGCGCCACGAAATACCGTGCAAGCCTGAGCCGGGCCGCCGTGCGCTGTTCCGGCGATCCCTCGGCCGCCGCGCGCGACAGGATCTCGCGGCTCTCGGCAGGCGTCTTTCCCGGCCCCTTTTCCCAGGCGACGAGGTCGAACAGCCGCTCGACCGATGGCGGTGGCGCGCGCGCGGCGCGCACGCGGTCGACGGCGCTCGAGAGGCGCAGCCCGCCCGGCCGGGTGATGGCGACCCCCGTGACCATCGATGTGACGACGACACCGTCGGCGATCGGCTGCACCGCCACGCCCTGGGCGCTTTGCAGCACCGACACGTCGACGAACAAATGGCGCGCGGGAACGCCCTCCCCGGCTGCGGCGACCGGGACGACCTGGATCACATCGCCCACGTCGGGATCGTTCACCTTAAGCACTTTTCCGGGATCCGGCGTCGGCAGCATGATCCGTGCGTCGCCGGCCACGACACTGCCCTGCGGCAGCACTGGAATGCCCTTCTCCGCCTGGACCGGGCCGGAAACCGCATCCATCACCCACACCTCGCCCTCGGCGCGCGCGCGGAGGTGGTAGGCGGGATCGATGGCGAGCCGCACCGCCGTGCCGCCGACCACCGGCACCTGCGCCGCGCTCTCGATCACGGGCTTGCCGAGAACCGCAATGGCCGCGACGTCGATGCGTGCCGGCGTATCGAACACCACCCAGACCATGCCGCGCCGGCGGAACACGGTGGCCGCGACGGCGCGCCGCCAGTTGAACCGCACGGAGGCGATATCGTGGCCGCGCAGCACGTCGACGCTGACCAGCCCGGCGCCGTCCGGCCCGATGGCCTGCTTCGCGATGGCGCGCCGCTGCGCCGCGGGCGATGGCTGGTGCGCCGGCATCAGCGACGTCGGCAGCGCAAGCGCGACGGGCCGCGCCGCTGACACGGTGGCGGGCTGCTGCGCGGCGGGTTCGGGCGTCGCGGCCGAGGGCGATGGGCGCAGCGCGACGGGCTTCTTTTCCGGGTGCGCGGCCGCTTGTGGCGGCGACGACTTCGCTGGCGCCAGCACGTCGAGCACCACGCTGGTGCCACTTGTGAAATGGCGCAATCGCGCGCCCGCGGGGATGTCGAGCACGACGGCGAGAGACTTGCCAGGTTCGGAATTGATCCCGGTAATCGGGGCGGGCAGGCGCGGGCGCAACCGGCCGAGGTCCACACGGGCGGGACGGTCGAAGCGGATCGTCGCCGTGCCCTTGCCGTCGGCGACCGTCACCCCGACCGGGGCTTTCCAGTCGAACACCAGCCGGCCGAACCCGTCATGCTCGCCCGTGCGGACCGGCACGAGCGGCGCCGTCTCGCCCTTCGCGGGCTCAGCCTTTGCGATGCGGAGGTCGAAGACGGCGGCGTTGTGATCGTCGAACCGATGCAGCCGGTAATCGCCCTTGAGCGCGATGCGCACCGTGCGGCCGTCGGGCGCGAGCGTCACGCCCGCGACGTAGTCGGGCAGCGCCGCGGCGATACGCGGAAGCTTCGCCTCGAACGGCCGGGCAAAGGTGATGGTGAGGATCCGCCCGTCGAGAATGGCGTCGTACGCGGCGGCGCGTGGCCAGTCGAACACGATGCGCCCGAAGCCGGGGTGGGGTGCCGCGCGGATCGCGACGCTCTCGGCCGCCGCGGCGCCGCTGCACCATAGCATCGCGACAACGGCCGCGATGGCGAAACGGGAGAGGGGGCCGCGGCGCATCACGGCGTTCCCCGGTAGGGCCCGACGATCACGTCGACGCGGCGCGCCATCTCGAAGCGCCGCTCGCGCGGCTCGACGCCGGCGAGCGCCGCGAAGCGGCTGGCGCCGAGTCCCTTGGCCGGGATGTCGCGCGCATAGCCGAGCTCGTGCAGCGCGTCGGCGACGGCGAGCGCGCGGGCGAGCGACAGCGCACGGTTCGATCCGTACGTACCGTTGACGATCGGCTCCGGGTCGGTGTGTCCCTCGACCGAAATCGAATTTCCGATCGTGCCGAGCACCCCGCCGAGCGCGTAGAGCGCGGCATAGGCCGAATCGCCGAGTGCGGCGCTGCCCGTCGAGAACAGGAGATCGGCCGGCAGCGCGATCACCAGCCGGTCCTCCATCAGGGTGAGCCGCACCTGGGCGAGCGCCTCGCCCTCGCGCGACTTCTCGGCGAGCAGGGTGGCGAGATAGGCGAGGTCGGCCGCGCGGCGGGGCGAAAGGCCTGCTGAAGAGCGCTCGGCATCGGCCTGCGGGGCGTACGGCTCGACCTGCGGGTTGAGTGTGCGCGACAGGCTGTCGACGACGTTGCGGTAGCGCGACGTGTCGACCCGGTTCATCGCGTACATCATGACGAAAAAGGTCAGAAGCAGCGCGACCACGTCGGAGAAGGTCAGCAACCACGAACGAGAGATGCGCGGCGGCAGCAGGCGATCGTCGGGGCCCCTCACCGCGCGGCCTCCGTCACCGTCTGAACGGTGAAGACCAGGCGAAGCAGGATCGCGTTTCCCCGGGCGAGGCCGGAATCGACCATCGCGCGCGGCGCCCCGGCGGCGACCAGCGCGTTCGCCAAGGTCGAGATGCGCTCGACGGCGCGGGCGCGGTCGGCCGCCGCGCCCGGCGCAAGCCAGACCTCGAGCCGGTAGGCGCGGCCCGGCGCGGGGGCGGCGAGGAGCGGCGCGACCCCGGCGATGAAGCGCGTGCCGGTGGCCGAGGGCTCGGTCTTGTCGCCAAGCCACATCGAAGTGACCGGCAGCGTCACCTCGTAGACCTGGCCTGGCGCGGTCTCGGTGACCTTGGCGAGCGGAAAGGCCGTCTTGACCAGCCTGCCGAGATCGCGCGAGAGCGAGCCGTTCTGCAGCACGTTGCCCAAATCGACGGTGAAGGCGTGCTGCGACTCCGCCTCGGCACGGGCCGGCGCGAAGGTATTGGCGACGCTGCCCATCACCGCGCGGCTTCGCGCGTTCTCGATGCGCGAGGCGTGGTTGAGCACGACGAAGAAGCCGATCAGGAGAACGATCAGCCCGATGAACAGCATGGCCCCCGATTCGCGGGCGTCGGCCTCGGCCGCCTTGTCTTCTTCGTCCATGCGCGCGCGCTCGGTCACGCTCCGGCGGTGCCGGAGCTTTCCGAGACGTTAAGACGGCGTGGTTAAGCCGCGGTAAACGGCGTAATCCCTCTCCGCCTCCAGAGGCAGAGAGAGAGGCTTGCTACACGTGGAAGCTTTCGCCGCAGCCGCAGCGGCCCTTCTCGTTCGGGTTGTTGAACACGAACCCGGACGACAGGGTCGATTCGACGTAGTCCATCTCGGTGCCCAACAGGAACATCATCGCCTGGGCATCGATCACGACCTTCACGCCCTTGGCCTCGACGATCTCGTCCATCGGGCTGGACTGATCGGAGAATTCCATCGTGTAGGACATGCCGGAGCAGCCGCCCTTGCGCACCCCGATGCGCAAGTTGGCGCCGTCCTCGCGCGCGGCCATAAGCGCCTTGAGCCGCGCCGCGGCGGTGTCGGAGAGTGTCATGATCGGCGGTCGTTCACGCATAGTCAGGTCCTCAAATCAGTCCGAGCTCGAGCTTGGCCGCTTCCGAGAGCTTCTCGGGCGTCCAGGGCGGATCCCACACCAATTGCACCTCGCAGTCGTGCACGCCCTCCACGTCGCGCACGACCTGCTCGACCTCGCCGGGCATCGACTCGGCGACCGGACAGTTGGGCGTGGTCAGGGTCATCGTCACATGCACGACGTTGTCCGGCGTCTTCTCCAGACCATAGATAAGGCCAAGTTCGTAAATGTTTACTGGTATCTCGGGATCGAAGACGCCCTTCAGCGCCTCGATCACGCAGGCCATGACCGGGTCGTTGGCCGCCTGGCCCTCGACCGGCGGGTCAGCCGGCTCGACCGAAGGCGCCGTGGCGACGTTCGGTTCGGTGGTCTGATCACTCATTCGGTACGAACCTCCTCGGCCTCGCCTTTCAGCGCGGCATTGAGCGTGTGCCAGGGCAGGGTCGCGCATTTGACGCGCATCGGAAAATCGCGCACGCCGGACAGCGCCGCCAGCCGGTCGAGCCCGGGTGCGCCGTCGAGATCGACCGGGCCGCGCGTGGTCACCATCTCGTGGAACTTCTCGAACAGCGCCTTCGCCTCGGCCTCGGTGCGGCCCTTGACCAGCTCGGTCATCAGCGACGCCGAGGCGAGCGAGATGGCGCAGCCCTTACCCTCGAAATGCGCGTCCTCGATCTTCCCGTCCCTGGTGCGGACGTGAACCTCCACCCGGTCGCCGCAGAGCGGATTGTTGCCCTTGGCGTGATGGTTCGCATGATCGTCAGGGCCGAAATTCCGCGGGTGCTTGGAATGGTCAAGGATCACGTCCTGGTACAACTCGCGCAGCTCCTCGTTCACCGGAAAATCTCCCGCACGCGGCCGAGCGCGGCGACCAGCGCATCGGCCTCCGCGCGCGTGTTGTAGAGCCCGAACGAGGCGCGGATGGTGGCCGGCTGGTCGAACCGGTCCATCACCGGCTGGGCGCAGTGATGGCCGGTGCGCACCGCCACCCCTTCGCGATCCAGGATGGTGCCCGCGTCATGCGGGTGGATGTCGCCGAGGGTGAAGGAGATGATCCCCGCCTTCTCAGGCGCCGTGCCGATGATGCGCACGTCGTTGAGCGCGGAGAGCCGCTCGGTCGCGTAGGCCAGCACGTCGGCTTCGTGCGCGCCGATCCGGTCGAGCCCGAGGCCGGTAACGTAATCGACCGCCGCGCCGAGCCCGACCGCACCCGCGATGTGCGGCGTTCCGGCCTCGAACTTGAAGGGCAGGTCGGCGTAGGTGGTCTTCTCGAACGTGACCGAGCTGATCATCTCGCCGCCGCCCTGGTAGGGCGGCATGGCGTCGAGCAGCGCCGCCTTGCCGTAGAGCACGCCGATGCCGCTCGGCCCGTACAGCTTGTGGCCGGAGAAGACGTAAAAGTCCGCGTCGAGCGCCTGCACGTCGATCGCCATGTGGGGCACCGCCTGGCAGCCATCGACCAGCACCTTGGCGCCGTTGGCATGCGCGATGCGGATGACGTCGGCCACCGGCACGACGGTGCCGAGCGCGTTCGAGACATGGGTGATGGCGACGAGCTTCGTGCGGTCGGTGAACAGCTTCTCGAACTCGTCCATCAGCAGCGCGCCGTCGTCGCCGATCGGCGCGACCTTGAGCACGATGCCGTTGGACTCGCGCACGAACTGCCACGGCACAATGTTGGAGTGGTGCTCCATCACCGTCAGGATCACCTCGTCGCCGGCTTTGAGGAAATGGCGGCCCCAGCTCGACGCCACCAGGTTGATCCCCTCGGTCGCGCCGCGCACGAAGACGATCTCGTCGGTCGAGCCGGCGTTCAGGAAGGCCCGCACCTTCTCGCGCGCCGCCTCCATCCGGTCGGTGGCGATCTGGCTGAGATAATGCACGCCGCGATGGACGTTGGCGTATTCCTGACTGTAGGAGCGCATCAGCGCATCCAGCACCGCCTGCGGCTTCTGCGCGCTCGCCCCGCTGTCGAGATAGACGAGCTTCTTCCCGTGCGCCTGGGTGGCGAGGATCGGGAAATCGGCCCGCACCTTCTCCACGTCATAGGGCGCCGCCGTCGCTGCCATCTTCTTTTCCGCCGCGCTTGTCATGCCGCCTTCCTCTCGCGTTCGCTGGCGAGCCACAGCTCGAGCCGGGCGGCGAGCCATGCGCGCACCGGCGCGGACGTGACCTGCTCGACCAGCTCGCCGACGAACGCCTCGACCAGCAACGCCTGCGCCTCGCCCTCGGGGATGCCGCGCGCGCGCAGATAGAACAGCGCGTCGCGGTCGAGATCGCCCACCGTCGAGCCGTGGCTGCATTTCACATCGTCGGCCAGGATCTCGAGCTCGGGCTTCGAATCCGCCCGCGCGCCCGGCGACAGCAGCAGGTTGCGATTGAGCTGGTGCGCGTCGATCTTCTGCGCGCCCTCGTTGACGACGACGCGGCCCTGGAACGCTGAGCGCGAGCGGTCGTCGAGGACGCTCTTGAAAAGCTGGTGGCTGTTGGTGTGCGGCGCGGCGTGGACGATCTCGGTCCAGCAATCCATGTGGCGCCGGTCGCGCCCGAGCATCAGCCCGTCGATCGCCGCCTCGGCCCCCTCGCCGGCGAGCGCGGCCACCACCTCGTGCCGCACCAGTCCCCCGCCCGCAATCGTTGTGAGACCGCGATAGCTGGCGTCGCGCTCGAGACGAAGTGCGGTGCGTACGGTGCCGTAGGCGGTCCCCGCCTGATCGGTGAAGGCGACATGGTCGAGCCGCGCATTGCGGGCCAGCGCGACCTCGGTCACCGCGTTGGTCCAGCTCGCCGCGCCGAACCCGATACTGGTTTCGACCAGCGTCGCCGCCGCATTGTCCTCGAGCACGACCAGATGTCGCAGATGGCTCGCCGCGTTCTCGCGCGCCCCGGTCGCGACATGGACAAGCTGCACGGGCGCGCCGAGCGCGACGCCCTTCGGGATGACCAGCACGGCCCCGTCGGCCGCCAGCGCAAGGGCGAGCGCGGCCAGAGGCGCGCCGTCGAGCGCGGCGATGCGGCCGAGATGCGGCTCGACCAGCTCCGGGTCGATGTCGAGCAGGCGCGCCAGCGACACCAGGCACACCCCGTTCGGCAGCGCGCCGAGATCGGACAGCGACGAATCGAATTTACCATCGACGAAAACCAGCCGGCTTGCGCCTTCCAGCATGAACGGCGCGATGGCGGCCGCCTCGATCTTGCCAGGCTCCGGCGCGGGCGCGAAATTCGCGCGCACCAGCCGGTCGAGGTTGGTGTACTTCCACGCCTCGGTCTTGAGCGTCGGGAAGCCCTCGGTGGCGAAGTGCGCCTTGGCGTCGGCGCGCAAGGCGGCGAGCCACGGAAGCCCCGCGCCCGGCAGGTCCGCCACCGCCGCGATCTGAGCGAGGGTGGGCGCCTCGCGATCGGTGACCTTGGTCACGCTCATGCCGCGTCGGCCTCGTAGGCGGCGTAGCCGGTCTCTTCCAGCTCCAGCGCAAGCTCCTTGCCGCCCGACTTGGCGATGCGCCCGTGCGCCAGCACGTGCACCCTGTCGGGCACGATGTATTCGAGCAGGCGCTGGTAGTGCGTCACCACCACGATGGAACGGTCGGGCGAACGCAGCCGGTTCACACCGTCGGCAACGATGCGCAGCGCGTCGATGTCGAGGCCCGAGTCCGTCTCGTCGAGAATGGCGAGGGAGGGTTCGAGCACGGCGAGCTGGAACACCTCGTTCCGCTTCTTCTCGCCGCCCGAAAACCCCACGTTTACCGCGCGCTGCAGCAGCTTGTCGTCCATGCCGAGCGCCTTGGCGCGCTCGCGCGCAAGCCGCAGGAACTCGACGCCGTCGAGCGGCTTCTCGCCGCGATAGGTGCGCTGGGCGTTCAGCGCGGTGCGCAGGAACGTCATGTTGGCGACCCCGGGAATCTCGACCGGGTACTGGAAGGCGAGGAAGACGCCTTCGCCCGCCCGCGCCTCGGGCGCCAGCGCGAGCAAATCCTTGCCCTTCAGCGTCGCCGCGCCCGACGTCACCGCGTAGCCGTCGCGGCCGGCCAGGGCGTACGCAAGGGTCGACTTGCCCGACCCGTTCGGGCCCATGATCGCATGCACCTCGCCCGGCCCGACCTCGAGGTCGAGTCCGTGCAGGATCTCCTTGCCGTCGACCGTGACGTGCAGGTCTTTTACCGAAAGCATCGAACTATCCGACATGTTCATTCAACTTGACGTTCATGCAACTTGGTTTGTCATCCCGGCCAAGCCGCGCAGCGGCGCGAGCCGGGATGACAGTCTGGACATACGGCATCCCTATCCCACGCTGCCTTCGAGCGACACGCCGAGAAGCTTCTGCGCCTCGACGGCGAACTCCATCGGCAGCTCCTTCAAGACCTCCTTGCAGAACCCGTTGACGATCAGCGACACGGCGTCCTCGGCCGACAGGCCGCGCGAGCGGCAGTAGAAGAGCTGGTCGTCGCCGATCTTCGACGTCGTCGCCTCGTGCTCGACGCGCGCCGTCGGGTTACTCACCTCGATATAGGGCACGGTGTGCGCGCCGCAGCTGGACCCGATCAGCAGGGAGTCGCACTGGGTGTAGTTGCGCGCGCCCGCGGCGCCGGCCATCACCTTCACTTGGCCGCGATAGGTGTTCTGGCCGTGGCCGGTCGAGATGCCCTTGGAGACGATGGTCGACGAGGTGTTCTTGCCGATATGGATCATCTTGGTGCCGGTATCGGCCTGCTGGAAATTGTTGGTGACGGCGACCGAGTAGAATTCGCCCACCGAGTTGTCGCCCTCCAGGATGCAGGACGGGTACTTCCAGGTGATGGCCGAGCCGGTCTCGACCTGGGTCCAGGAAATCTTGGAGTTACGGCCGCGGCAGGCGCCGCGCTTGGTGACGAAATTGTAGATGCCGCCCCGGCCTTGCTCGTCGCCCGGATACCAGTTTTGCACGGTCGAATACTTTATCTCGGCATCGTCATGGGCGATCAGCTCGACCACCGCGGCGTGAAGCTGGTTCTCGTCGCGCATCGGCGCCGTGCAGCCTTCGAGGTAACTCACATAGCTGCCCTCCTCTGCGATGATGAGCGTGCGCTCAAACTGGCCGGTCTTGGCCGCATTGATGCGGAAATAGGTGGAAAGCTCCATCGGGCAGCGCACGCCCTTGGGCACGTGCACGAACGTCCCGTCCGAGAACACGGCGGAGTTCAGCGCGGCGAAGAAATTGTCCCCCTGCGGCACCACCGAGCCCATGTACTTCTTCACCAGCTCGGGGTGGTTGCGCACGGCCTCCGAGATCGAGCAGAAGATGACGCCCGCCTTCTCCAGCGTTTCCTTGAAGGTGGTCGCAACCGAGACCGAGTCGAACACCGCGTCGACCGCCACCCCGGCGAGCGCCGCCCGCTCGTTCAGCGGGATGCCCAGCTTCTCGTAGGTCTTGAGAAGCTCCGGATCGACCTCGTCGAGGCTCTTCGGCCCGTCCTCCTTCTTCTTCGGTGCCGCGTAGTAATAGGCGTCCTGGTAGTCGATCGGCGGATGATGGACGCGCGCCCATGTGGGCTCCTCCATCTCCTTCCACTGGCGGAAGGATTCGAGGCGCCAGTCGAGCATCCACTCGGGCTCGCCCTTCTTGGCCGAGATGAAGCGGACCGTCGTCTCGTCGAGCCCCTTGGGCGCGAGATCGGATTCGAGGTCGGTCACGAAGCCGTACTTGTAGCGGCCTTCGGTCGCTTCCTTCAGCGTGTCGGTCTGTACCTGGGTTGCCATGTCGGGTGTCACCGGTAATTCGTCACTTCAAATTCGTCACGGGGCCGCGGAGCCGAGAACAGCCGGGGCGGGTGCCGGGCGGGATGGAAACGCGGGCGGGGCGGCCATGTCGGCCAGGGTCACGCTGGCCAGTGCCGCGGTCACCGCGCGGTTGATGGTCTGCCAGTTGACCCGCGTCGGACACAGCGACTCGATGCCGCATCCTTCAGCGCCGACGCACTCGGTCAGCGCGATCGGGCCGTCGAGTGCCGCGATGATATCGGCAACCGTGATCGCGCCCGGCGGGCGGCCCAGCGCGTAGCCGCCCTTGATACCGCGATGCGAGCCCACGACCCCGTCATGGGCCAGGAGCTTCAGCACCTTGGCCACGGTCGGCAGCGGCAGCATCGTCGCCGCGGCCAGTTCCGGCGCGGTCAGCCAGCGCTCGGGCTGGCGGGCGAGGTGGGTCGTCAGCACGACCCCGTAATCGGCTAGGCGCGACAGGCGGATCATCGCCCTCTCCCGGCGTTCATGGCCCGGTTTTCATACCGCACCAACTTGGTGCTGTTTTCAGGTAAGGCCCGGCGCCGAGCCTGTCAAGCGCGGAATCCGGGCCCTTGCACGATCACTGGAACCGAGTCCTGACCTGGGCGTTTTATGCGGGATAGCCATTGCGCAAAATGCATGCAAACTCCATTTTAGAATAGCTGGCTCAGGCAACAGCATGGGGGAGAGTACAGTGAGCGCTTTGAGATCGGGATTCGTCGGGCTGGTCGCCATCGGCGCCGCGGTGGCACTTCCGCTGGCGGCCAATGCCGAAGAGGGCTGGTACATCGGCGGCGCAGGCGGTGCGAACTTCGCGCAAGACTCAGACAATTCCACGCTGGGCCTCGACCGCAGCACCGACTACAAGGATGGCGGCATTGCCGACGTCGCGGCGGGTCGGGCGTTCCGGAACGGACTCCGGCTCGAGCTAGACTATTCCTACCGCCAGAATGACGTGAGTTCGATCCAGAACACGTCGGCCAGCGGCGGGTCGAGCGTGAACTCGGTCCTGGCCAACATCCTCTATGCCTTTCCGACCGGCGGCTGGGTGACCCCCTATGCCGGCGTCGGCGCAGGCTATGGCTGGATGAACTACGACGACGTCGGACCGATCGCGGGCAGCGCGATCAACGACACAGGCGGCGGATTCGCCTACCAGCTTATCGCCGGGCTCGAGCACCGGATCGACGACAATTTGAGCGCGAACCTGAGCTATCGCTACTTCGCGATGCCGGATGTCGACTTCACCACCGCCTCGGGTGCGGGGGTGAGCAGCGACTATTCCAGCCATGCCATCATGGTGGGTCTGCGCTGGACGTTCGGCGCGCCACATCACGAGATGGCGCAGGCGCCCGCCCCGGCCCCGGCGCCGATGCCGGCCCCGCCGCCGAAGATGGAGGCGCCCGCCCCGGCCCCCGCGCCGGCCGCGCCGCGCCGGTTCATCATCTTCTTCGGTTGGAACGAATCGACCCTGACGGCCGATGCCCGCAACGTGCTGCAGAGTGCCGCCGCAGCGGCCAAGGCTGGCAAGGTAGTGCGGATCGAGCTGACCGGCCATGCCGACCGGTCGGGCGCAGCCAGCTACAACATGCGGCTGTCGCAGCGTCGCGCCGATGCGGCCAAGGCCCAACTCGTGCGTGACGGCATCGCCGCAAGCGAGATCGCCACCTTCGCCAAAGGCGAGAGCGATCCGCTGGTGCCGACCGCCGACGGCGTGCGCGAGCCGCAGAACCGCCGCGTCGAGATCGTGTTCGGCGGACAGTCGGGAAGCTGACGCGGAAAGGGCGGGCTTCGGGCTCGCCCCATTCGCCTCGAACGGAAGGGCCGGTCAATGACCGGCCCTTTTTTCGTCCGGAGAGAAAGCTGAGCTAGTTGTTCGCGAGCGTGCAGGCGGCGAAATCGCTGTCGACGCGCATGGCCGTCCGCTGCTTGCCGGCGAAAGTGGCAATCGCTTTGGGCGCGACGACCAGCACCGCCTGCAGCGTCGCGGCGGATTCGTCGCAAAACTTGTCGATGTTGGCGACGCTGGTGAGCGCGCTGCGGTTCGCGAAGCGCGTGAAGTAGCGCGTCGCCTGGTTGGTGCCGCCCGCCCCGTAGGTTCGGTTGAAGAACCGGTGCATGGTCCGGGTATGGTGGTCGATCTCCGGGCCGAATCGAACCATGAACTTGTTGTAGGTGGACTGGAAGTTGCACGACAGCGCGGCGACCATCAGGTCGGTCTGGAACGCCCGCACCTCGAGCGCCGCGCGTTCGTCGGCCCTGAGGCAGGCGGGCTGGGCCGCCGCCTCCGTCGCCACGAACGCCGCGAGGCCGCAGCATAAGGCCATACCGAGCCAGCGCGGAGCAACCCGCCGCCCGGCAGGGCCCTTTGCTCCGCCGGTTGAGTCCGTCGTGAGCATTGTTCCCCCATCGATTAGGTCGTGTGCACGTGCCGCAATATCGCCGGAATCGGGAATCGAGGCAACCGGAGCCATGTGTGTCATGGCCCGATTCTCGCCGATCAGGGTTGCCAAACCCCTAACCCGATCATCGGATGTCGTGCGCCACCCCGCCCATCCATTCGAGCCCGTGATCGAGCTTCCATTCGGCGAACGTGCCCGGGCCCGTTGGAATCTGCTTCGGACGCCACGTTTTGTCGGGAATGTCCATGTCGCAGAAATATTCGGTCATGCCGCCACACGGATTCTTGAAGTACCAGAAATAGGCGGACGACACGGTGTGGCGGCCCGGTCCGACCGCCGTCTTCCAGCCGTGCGACTTGAAGGCGATGCCGCCGCCCAGCACCTCGTGGATGTCGCGCACCTCGCAGGCGAGATGGTGGAACTTCGCGCGCTTGGTCGTCGGCAGGGTCATGAAGAACAAATTGTGGTGATCGGATTTTTCGGCAAATCGCAGATAAGACGCCTGGCCCTTCTGCCAGTCGGAAATGTAAAAGCCGAGCCTGTCGCGGTACCATTTCTCCGACGCCTTGAAGTCCGGCGCTTCCCACACGACGTGGCCGAGCCGCACCGGCTGGGCGTGGCCGTAGAGGCGTCCGTGCTTGCCGATGCGCTCGCGCGCGTCGGGCGCGTTCACGCGGGCGCGCTCCGCCTTGGGCGCCTTGTGCGTCCACACCCGGAACCCGATGCCGTAGCCGTTGCAGTCCGTCGCGTGCAGCGTCCCGGCCTTGTCGATCCAGACGTCGCGGTCCTTCGCGAGTTCGGTCTCCAGCGCCTTGATATCGCGCGGCGACTTCACGCCCCAGATGACCTCGCGCACCGACGAGCCCGGCTCCGCCGCCTTGGGCAGGTCCTTCGCGTCCTTCGGGCGCAGCACGACCTCGCTGCCCTCCGCCGTGCGGAACACGATGCGGTCCTTGGTGTCCTTGACCTTCTTCATGCCCCAGTCGGTGAAGTAGCGCTTGCCGAGCGCCATGTCCTTCACGCCGTAGATGACCGAGTCGATTCCGACGAAATTCATGTCGTTCTCCCGTCCCTGGTCAGGGCACCAGCACCAGCGAGCCGGTGGTGCGCCGGTTCTCCATGTCATCCTGCGCCTTGGGCGCGTCGCGCAGCTTGTAGGTCGCGCCAATGCGGATCTTGACCGCGCCTGACTTCAGCATGCGGAACAAATGCCGCGCGGCCCTCTGGCGGATCTCGTCCGAGGTCATGTAATTGACCGTGGTCGCGCGGTGCACGTAGGCCGAGTTCTTGAGCCCGTCGACCACCACGTCATAGGGACGCGGCGGGCCGGAGGCGGTGCCGAAGCAGGCGACCAGCCCGAGCTTCTTGACGCTGCGGAGCGAATCCTCCCAGCTGTCCTTGCCGACTGAATCGTAGACCACGTCGACGCCCTGGCCGTTGGTCAGCCGCATCACCTCGTCATAGGTCGACTGGCGCGACGTCACCACCAAGTCGCGGCAGCCGTTGCGCCGGGCGAGCGCGGCCTTCTCGTCGGACGAGACCGTGCCGATCATCCGCGCGCCGACCGCCTTGGCCCACTGGCAGGCGATCAACCCGACGCCCCCCGCCGCGGCGGTGAACAGGATCGTCTCGCCGCGCTTCAGCTTGTGGGTGCGGTTGAACAGATACTGCACCGTCATGCCCTTGGTCAGCGCTGCGGCGGCCGTCTGGTCGTCGAGCCAAGCCGGCAACTTGACCAGCTGCGCGGCCGAATGCGTGCACATCTCGGCATAGGAGCCGGGCTTGGCGCCGCCGGCATAGCCGACCCGGTCGCCCTTCTTGAAGCCCTTCACCCCGCGCCCGACCCCCTCGATCACGCCGACGCCTTCGATGCCGAGCCCGGTCGGCAGCTTCGCCGGGTTCTGGCCGCGACGCAGGTAGATGTCGGCGAAGTTCACCCCGACGGCGGTGTTGCGGATCAGGACGTCGTCGCGGCCGAGCTCGGGCAGCTCGATCTCGCGCCACTGCATGACCTTTGGACCGCCGGTCCGCTCGACGATGAACGCGTGGGTCTTCATGCCGCCCCCTGCCCGCTCGCGCCTCTACGTTTGCGCCTCTGTTATGGCGACAGTCTGCCGGGTTTTCGCGCGCCCCGCCAGCGCCTCTACAGATCCGTGCAGCCGGCGCGGGCGACGAGCCACTCCCAGGCACGGCCGCCATGGAAGTCGCCGACCTGGCGCCCGGTGAACGAGGCAATCTCGCCCGGCGAGAGATAGCGCACATTGCCCATGCGCATCGCATCGGCCTGCAGCCGGGCATTGATCTGCAGGTAGACCGCCGAGATCACCGCGGCGCGGATCGACGGCCCGACCACGACGCAGCCATGGCCGCGCATCAGGGCCGCGACGCGGTTGCCGAGCGCCTGGGCGAGATCGTGGCCCTGCTCCATGGTGGTGACCAGGAGGTTGGTGGCGTCGCCGAACTTGTCCGCGATGTCCCACTGCGGGATCTCGGGCCCGAGGCGCGAGGCGGTGTGCAGCAACGGGCGGATCGGAGTGCCCGTCACGGTGAACGGGATCACGTCGAACGAATGGTTGTGGACCACGCTGACCACGTCGGGGCGGGCCTCGTACATCGCGCCGTGGATCGCGCGCTCGGCGAAGATCTCTCGGCCGCGTTGGTCCAGCGGCTCGCCCTTCAGGGTGAACTCCATGATGTCGTCGAACGTGACCAGCTCGGGGCAGCGCGCGCGCGACAGGAAATAGCGGTTCGGGTCCTCCGGGTGGCGCACGCTGATATGGCCGAACGCGTCTACCACCTCCTCGTGCGCCAGAATCCGGTTGGCGATCACCAGGTCGCGCATGACCTCCATCAGCGTGTTCATCTCACCCTCCTATCGAAAGCGCCATCCGGCCCGTTCTTTAGCATTTTTCGCCTTCATTGCACGGTGTCGCCGTGCAAGCCTAACATCGCCCGTCCGCGACAAGGGAGCCACCGTCATGGCAGACATCGTGCTCGGGTTCGGCTCGTCGCACGGCCCACTTCTGTCCACCCCGCCCGAGCAGTGGGACTTGAGGGCCGCGGCGGACCGGGCCAACCGCGCTCACGCGTTCCGCGGCGGCACATACGATTTCGAGCAGCTTCTCGCGCTCCGCAAGGATGGCGACTTCGCCGCCCAGAACCGCATCGAGGTGCGGCGCGAGCGCCACGCGCGCAACCAGGCGCAGCTCGACAGGCTGGCCGACCGCATCGCCGCCGTCGATCCGGACGTCATCGTGCTGGTGGGCGACGACCAGCACGAATGGTTCCAGCCCGACCTGCAGCCTGCCTTCACCGTCTTCCACGGCGCCGAGGTGGTGAATACCGCCTTCGACGAGGCAGCGCACCGAGGCAAGGAGCCGGGCCTCGCCCTCGTGCGCAAGGCGCGCCACCCGCCCGTCGACCACCGCTATCCTGTCGTCACCGCACTGGCCGAGCGGATCATTGCCCAGGCGATCGACGATTCGTTCGACGTGACCAGCGCACAGCGCCCGCCGACGAACGGATCGGGGCCGGTCTCGGTCGGCCATGCGGTGCAGTTCGTCTACCGGCGCATCCTGCGCGACCGGCCGGTGCCGCTGGTGCCGATCTTCCTCAATACCTTCTATCCGCCGAACCAGCCGACGCCGCGGCGCTGCTTCGCGTTCGGCCGCTCGATCGGGCGGGCGATCGCCGGCTGGGACTCGGACAAGCGCGTCGCTGTCTGCGCCTCGGGCGGACTCAGCCATTTTGTCATAGACGAGGAATTCGACAGGCACATCCTGAAGGCGTTGGCGGCGAACGACACCGAAGCCCTGCTCGCCGAGCCCAACGCGATGTACCAGTCAGGCACGTCGGAGACGAAAAACTGGATCACCGCCGCGGGTATCCTTTCCGGGACCGGTCTTCGGATGAATCTCTACGACTACGTGCCGTGCTACCGGTCCGAGGCCGGAACCGGCAATGCCATGGCCTTCGCCACCTGGGAATAGCCGTCGCTATCCAGCCTTTTTGACTTTGAGGCGCCAGACGTCGTCCTTGCCGCGTGCCTTCGCATCCTCGGGCTCGAGCGAGAGCACCGCGTGGCCGAGTTCGATGACCGAGGCGGGCACGTTCTCCAGCGGTTCGGCGCCTTTCAGGCGTACCTCGGCGGTTTCACCCGCGGCCATGCGCTCGATCAGCAGTCGCGTGCGGACAAAGGTCATTGGACACACCTCGCCGGTGATATCCAAGTAGTAGTCCGCACTTGTTATAGCGTTATCACTTTTCATGCTTGTGAAATTCGCGCTTGCCCTTGTCCAAAAGTTAAACTAAGTTCCCAGCCTAAGAATCAAAGGCGGCGCGAAAGGAAGGACTGTGCATGGCAGACGCATCTAACACCAAAGAACTACTAAACCTGACCACGGAAATCGTCGCTGCGCACGTCCGGAACAATAGTGTCTCCCAGAACGACCTGCCCGATCTGATCCGTACTGTCCATTCCGCCTTGAGCGAAGTTTCCACAGGCCAGCCCGACGGACGCCCGACCCCGGCCATCTCGGTCCGTCGCTCCGTCAACCCAGATTATATCGTGTGCCTTGAGGATGGGAAAAAGCTCAAGATGCTCAAGAGGCACCTCAAGACGGCCTATAACATGACGCCGGAAACTTATCGCGAGCGCTGGGGCCTGCCGGCGGACTATCCGATGGTCGCGCCCAACTATGCGCGCCAGCGCTCGGCGCTGGCCAAGAAGATCGGCCTCGGCCGGCGCCCCTCGCGCTGAACCGGGCCCGGTGGTGGACGCACGCGCGTCCGCCACCGCCCATCTCGGCCCGAGCGGTCGGTTTTGACTAGAGCGGCGGTCCGACCTACAATTCCCAGCGTGAGAGGGAACATGGCGGTGCCATCGCGCATCGAGCAGCTCTGCCTCGACAAGGGGATGAAGATGACGGAGCAGCGGCGCGTCATTGCGCGCGTGCTGTCCGAAGCGTCCGACCATCCGCACGTGGAGGAGGTGCATCGTCGCGCCAACCAGCTCGACCCGCGCATCTCGATCGCTACCGTCTACCGGACCGTCCGCCTGTTCGAGGAGGCGAACATCATCGAGCGGCGCGAATTCGGCGACGGTCGGGCGCGCTACGAGGAGGTCGACGAGAAGCACCACCACCACCATCTGATCAACCTCAAGACGGGCGAGGTGATCGAGTTCGAGAACGCCGAGCTCGAGAAGCTGAAGCGCAAGATTTGCCACGATCTGGGCTTCGAGATGGTGGGCGACCGACTGGAACTGTTCGGCGTCCCCCTGTCCGTCCCATCCGCCGACAAGCCGCGCAAATGACGGTTTGCCTGTCGCCGGCATGCGCCCGGATCGTGCCTTCGCGGGGATGGAATGGACGGCGCTGACGGAGGCCCGGCGCACCCAGACGACCGCCGCCCCGGACCGGCGACGGTCGTCGAAGCCGGCCCGCTGGCCGTCCGGCTGGCCGACGGACCGGCCGACATCGACGCCGCCCAGGCGCTGCGCTACCGCGTATTCTACGAGGAGATGGCGGCCAAGCCCTCGGCCGAGGCGGCCCGTCTGCGCCGCGACGCCGACGAGTTCGACGCCGTCTGCGACCACCTGCTGGTGATCGACCGGACCCGTGAGTCCGACGGTGGCGGGGTTGTCGGCACCTACCGGGTGCTGCGGCGCGCGCCGGCCGAGGCGTTCGGCCGGTTCTACTCGGCGTCCGAATACGATATCTCCGCGCTTATCGCCTATCGCGGCGAAATCTTGGAGCTCGGCCGGTCCTGCGTCGACGCCGACTACCGCAACGGGCTGACCATGCAGCTTCTGTGGCGGTTCATCGCGGCCTACGTCTACCACTACGACATCGAGATCATGTTCGGCTGCGCAAGCCTGCCCGGCACCGACACGGAGGCACTTGCCCTGCCGCTCGCCTATCTGCACCATTTCCACTTGGCGCCGCCGGCGCTGCGCCCCCGGGCGCTGCCCGAGCGCTACGTGTCGATGGCGACGCTCCCGGCCGACGCGGTCGACCGCAAGGCGGCCCTCGCCAAGCTTCCGCCGCTGATCAAGGGGTATCTCCGGCTGGGCGGGTTCGTCGGCGACGGGGCGGTGATCGACCACCAGTTCAACACGACGGACGTGTCGATCGTGGTGAAGACCGAACTGGTCACCGAGAAATACATCCGCCATTACGAGCGCGCGTCGCGCGAGGCCACGGCCTGATGGAACTGGCGCGGGCCTAGCCATGGGATCGCCGCTTCGCGCCTTCGTCCGGGCGGTGCTCTATCTCGGCTTCACCGTCCTGCTGATGCCGGCCCAGATCGTGGCGCTGGCGCTGAACCGGCGCTGGGCGAGGCGCATTCCGCTGTTCTACCACCGCAACTGCTGCCGCATCCTCGGCATCCGGGTGTCGGTCAGGGGCAAGGTTTCGAATGCATCGCCCACCCTGTTCGTGTGCAACCACAGCTCCTATCTCGACATCGCCGTGCTGTCGTCGGTGCTGGAAGCCTCGTTCGTATCGAAGGCGGAGGTGAAGAACTGGCCGCTGTTCGGAACGCTCGCGCGGCTGCAGCGCACCGTGTTCATCGAGCGCCGCGCCGCCGAGATCAAGAACCACCGCGACGAGATCGGCCGACGGCTCGACGAGGGCGACAACCTGATCCTGTTTCCCGAGGGGACCTCGACCGACGGCACGCGCGTGCGCGCCTTCCGCACCGCGCTGTTCGCCGTCGCCGAGCGCGAGGTGGCGGGTGCGCCGCTCACCGTGCAGCCGGTTTCGCTCGCCTATACCCGGCTCGACGGCATCCCTCTCGGGCGCGCCCTGCGTCCGCTCTACACCTGGTTCGGCGAGATGGAGCTGATGCCCCACATCTGGTCGATGCTCGGGCTCGGCAAGCTGACCGTGGAGGTCGAGTTCCACCGGCCCGTCAGCTTCGCCGAATTCGGCTCGCGCAAGGCGCTGGCCGCCCATTGCCACGACGCGGTGGCCGGCGGGCTTGCCGCCGCCAATGCCGGGGCGGCGCACCACCGCCCGCGCATCCCGGTGGCTGCGTGAGGGCCCGCTTGACTGGTCGTGCCCGAATGCTAGGGTCGGTTGGCGGCCATCGCGCCGCGGAGATGCGCGTTTGAGCACGGTCGCGAAGAAGGCCTTTATCAAAAGCTACGGCTGCCAGATGAACGTCTACGACGCCGCCCGCATGGCGGACGTCCTGGCGGCGTCGGGCTATGGCCGGGCCGAGGGGCCGGAGGATGCCGACCTGGTGATCCTCAACACCTGCCACATCCGCGACAAGGCCGCCGAGAAGATCTATTCCGAGCTCGGCCGGCTCCGCCTGCTCAAAACCGAACGGCAGAGCGCCGGACGCCCGATGCTGATCGGCGTCGCCGGCTGCGTCGCCCAGGCCGAGGGGGACGAAATCACGCGCCGCGCCCCGCAGGTCGACGTGGTGGTCGGGCCGCAGGCCTATCATCGCCTCGCCGACCTGATCGCCCGCGCCGAGGCGGGGAGAGCCGCCATCGACACCGACTTCCCGGCCGAGCCCAAGTTCGACTTCCTGCCCCACTCCACGTCACCCGGCGCGGTCTCGGCCTTCCTGACCGTGCAGGAAGGCTGCGACAAGTTCTGCACGTTCTGCGTGGTGCCGTATACACGCGGCGCGGAGTACTCGCGCCCGGCCGCCGACGTGCTGGCCGAGGCGCGCCGCCTGGTCGCGAACGGAGCACGCGAGATCACGCTGCTGGGCCAGAACGTCAACGCCTATCACGGCGCCGCGCCCAACGGCGGACGAGACTGGGGATTGGGCCGGCTGATCCGCGCGTTGGCGGAAATCGAGGGGATCGTGCGCATCCGCTACACCACCTCGCACCCGCGCGACATGGACGGCGAGCTGATCGACGCCCATCGCGATGTCGAAACATTGATGCCCTATCTGCATCTGCCGGTGCAGTCGGGATCGGACCGCGTGCTCGCCGCCATGAACCGCCGCCATCGCGCGGACGACTACCTGAAGGTGATCGGGAAGCTGCGCGAAGCGCGGCCCGACCTCGCTCTGTCGTCCGACTTCATCGTCGGCCATCCCGGCGAGACCGACGGCGACTTCGAGGCGACGCTCGCCCTGGTCCGCGCGGTCGGCTACGCCCAGGCCTATTCCTTCAAGTACAGCCCGCGCCCCGGCACGCCCGCCGCCGACGCGCCCGACCACGTGAACGAGGCCGTGAAGGCGGAGCGGCTGGCGCGGCTGCAGGACCTGCTCGGCGAACAGCAGCGCGCCTTCAACGCCGCCACCGCGGGGCGCGTCGTTCCCGTGCTGCTCGAACGCGCCGGGCGGCGCGCGGGCCAGCTCGGCGGCCGCACGCCATGGATGCAGGCGGTGCACGTGGCCGTGGACAATGAGGCAGAACTAGTCGGCCGGATCGTGCCGGTCGAGATCCTCGCGGCGCGGGCCAACTCGCTCGCGGGGCGGATCGCCTCTTGAGCACCCGCGCGAAAGACGCCGCCGACCGACCCGTTCTCATCGAGTTTGACGACAACAGCCTGCTGCCGCGCCTGTTCGGCGAGTACGACCGCAATTTGGCGCGCATCGAGCAGCGGCTGGGCGTGTCGCTGCACACGCGCGGCAACCGCATCGCGGTGTCCGGCCCGCCTGACACCACCGCCATCGCGCGCGATGCGCTGGGTGCGCTTTACGACCGGCTGCGCCGCGGGTTGGAGGTCGAGATGGGCGAAGTCGACGCCGCCATCCGCATGGCCGAGCAGGCGCGCAGCGCCGGGGCGGCCACCAATCATGCGGGCGGCGACGGGCCGGTGCTGGTCACGCCGCGCCGCCACATCTCGCCACGCTCGGCCCGGCAGGCCGATTATCTCCGCGCGCTGGGCGAGGCCGAGCTGGTGTTCGGGCTGGGCCCGGCCGGCACCGGCAAGACGTACCTGGCCGTCGCCCAGGCGGTGACGATGCTGATCGCCGGGCGAGTCGATCGCATCATCCTGTCCCGCCCGGCCGTCGAAGCCGGCGAGCGGCTGGGATTCCTGCCGGGCGATCTGCGCGAGAAGGTGGACCCGTATCTGCGCCCGCTCTACGACGCGCTCTACGACATGCTGCCCGCCGACCAGGTCATCAAGCGGCTCAACTCCGGCGAGATCGAGATTGCCCCGCTCGCCTTCATGCGCGGCCGCACGCTGTCGAACGCGTTCGTGATTCTCGACGAGGCACAGAACACCACTGCGGTGCAGATGAAGATGTTCCTCACGCGCCTCGGCGAGAAGTCGCGCATGGCGGTGACAGGCGACCTCAGCCAGGTCGACCTGCCGCGCGGCGAACGGTCGGGCCTCGCCCACGCCATCGACACGCTCGACGAGATAGAAGGCCTCGCCAAGATCGAGTTCACCAACCGCGACGTCGTGCGCCACGAGCTGGTGACGCGCATCGTGCGCGCCTACGAGGAGGACGAGCGCCGCCGCGCCGCACAGCGCGCCGGCCCCTCGCAAGCACCGTGAGCAAAACGAAGACGGGCCGGGTCGCGACCAGCGTGGCCATTCCCTGCGCCGCGTGGCGGACGACCGTGCCGGGCCCGGGTTCGATCGCGCGCAAGGCCGTGCGGGCTGCCCTCGCCCTTGCCGCCCCGGACATCGCGTCGGCGGAGGTGAGCGTCGTGCTCACCGACGATGCGGAGATCGCCCGGCTCAACCGCGACTTCCGCCATAAGTCAGGTCCGACCAACGTGCTGTCCTTCCCGTGCGACGATGCGACAGAGCCGGACGGCTGCATCCTTCTGGGCGACGTGGTGCTGGCCCACGGGACCGTCGTGCGCGAGGCGCACGAGCGCGCCATCGCACCGGCCGATCACCTGGCGCATCTGGTGGTGCACGGCGTTCTTCACCTGCTGGGCCACGACCACGAGGCCGAGGACGATGCCGTCCGCATGGAGGCGCTCGAGGTGGCCGCCCTCGCCAAGCTACGAATCGCCGACCCTTATCGGCGGGCCGAAAATGCCGCATAACTGGGGCCGGACCGGACCACATGCCCGACACGAGCGACACTAGCCCGCCGCGGACCGACCGGCCCGCGGCAGAAACCGGATCGCTATCGCGGCTTCTCCACCGCCTGCGCCGGCTGTTGCGCTCGCAGAGCGCCGAGGACGTGCGGGAGGCGATCGAGGAGCTGATCGAGCACCCGAACGGCGACGAAGAGTTTCAGCGCGACGAGCTGGTGCTGCTGCACAACGTGCTCGAATTGCGCAACCGGACGGCCGCCGACGTAATGATGCCGCGCGCCGACATCGAGGCGATTGAGATCGCGACGCCGCTGGCGGAAGTCATCCGTCACATGAACCGCACGGCCCACACGCGCCTGCCCGTCTATCGCGAGACGCTCGATCACGTGGTCGGGCTGGTCCATATCAAGGACGTGATGGTGTACTGGGAGAACCCGCACGCCGCCAAGCTGTCCACCATCGTGCGCCGCCTGCTGTTCGTCGCGCCGTCGATGCCGGTGCTCGAGCTTCTGCTGCAGATGCAGGTGAGCCGCATCCACATGGCGCTGGTCGTCGACGAGCATGGCGGCACCGACGGGCTGATCACCATCGAGGATCTGGTCGAGGAAATCGTCGGCGAAATCGAGGACGAGCACGACGACGAAATCGAACCGCAGATCGTCGAGCAGCCGGACGGCAGCTACCTGGTCGACGCGCGCATCGACGTCGATGCGTTCGAGAAGCGCGTCGGGACGTTCCTGACCGAGGACGAGCGCGAGGACGTGGAGACGCTGGGCGGGCTCGCCTTCTATGTCGCCGGACGGGTGCCGGCGCGCGGCGAGGTGATCCGCCACTCGAGCGGCATCGAGTTCGAGGTGGTCGAGGCCGACCCCCGCCGCGTGCGCAAGCTGCGCGTGTCCAACCTGCCCGCCAAGGCGGCGGAAGGGTGAAGTTCGCACCGCTCGGCTCCGGCTTCTGGACCCCCCTCCCTGTCCCTCCCCCTCAAGGGGGGCGGGGACGCTTGTGCAACCGCACCGGCCATGCAGGTGCGACCGCAGCCGACATAGGTGTACTTGCGGACGAATTCGCCCCCTCCCCCCTTGAGGGGGAGGGTTGGGGTGGGGGGTGGACCTGGCGTTGAAAGCAACGACAACCGCCCCGCCCTATCCGCGCATCGCCCGGCTGGCGGAAGGTGTCGCGAATCTGCGCGGCTGGCGGCGGGCGCTGGCCGGGATCGGGCTGGGCGTCACGGCCGCGGCGGCGATGCCGCCCGTCTACGCCCTGCCGCTGCTGCTGGTGGCCTTTCCCGGACTCGTTTGGCTGACGGACGGGGCGCGCGGCCGGCGCGGCGCGTTCGGCGCCGGATGGTGGTTCGGGGTCGGGTTCTTCGCCGCGGGACTCTACTGGATCTGCAATGCCCTGCTGGTGGCCCCCGAGCGCTATGGCTGGCTGGTGCCGTTCGCGCTGGCAGCACTGGGCGCCGGCGGCGGAGTGTTCACCGGGCTCGCCACGCTGATCGTGCGCCTCACCGCTGCGCGCGGGACGGGTCGAGTCCTGATGCTGGCCGCCGCGTGGACCCTGCTCGAATGGGTGCGCGGCTGGATATTCACCGGCTTTCCCTGGAACCTGATGGGCAATAGCTGGGCGTTCGACGCTGCGCCGCTGCAACTCGCCGCCGTCACCGGCGTGTACGGCCTGTCGCTGGTCACCGTTCTGGCGGCCGCCGTGCCGGCGACCCTCGGCGACGCGGGCGGGCGCCGCTGGCCGGTCGTCGCGTTGGCGCTGGCATTGCCGGCGCTCTCCTGGGCGGCGGGCGCCGCGCGGCTCGCCGATGCGCCCGAGTCTATCGTGCCGGGCGTGCGCCTTGCACTGGTGCAGCCCAACATTCCGCAGAGCCTGAAGTGGGACCCGAAGCTCGCCAGCGACCATCTGGCACGTCTGGCAGCGTTGAGCGGCGAAGCGCGCGTCAAGGGCGCGACACTTATTTTATGGCCGGAATCCGCCGTTCCCTGGTCGCTGGCCCAGAGCCCGGAGCTGCGCGCCGCGCTGGGGCGGCTTGCCCCGCCGGGCGGCGCGCTGGTGACCGGCGCGCCCCGCGTCGAAGGCAAGGGCCCGACCTTCCGCGCCTGGAACAGCCTGGCGGCGGTCGATCCGGCCGGCCGGATCGTCGCCACCTACGACAAGTTCCACCTGGTGCCATTCGGCGAATACATGCCGTTTCGCTGGCTGCTTCCCTTCGAGAAGCTGGCCGTCGGTCCCGCCGACTTTTCCGCTGGCCCTGGCCCGCGCACCATCGATGTGCCCGGCGCCCCTCCGGTCGGCCCGTTGATCTGCTACGAAGCGATCTTTCCGGGCGAGGTGGTGGACGAGGCGCAGCGCCCCGCCTGGCTGCTCAACATTACCAATGACGGGTGGTTCGGCATCAGCTCCGGGCCGTATCAGCATTTCGCGTCGGCCCGGCTGCGTGCGGTGGAGGAAGGGCTGCCTCTTGTCCGAGTCGCCAATACCGGGATCTCGGGCGTCGTTGATTCGTACGGTCGTATGCGCGCCCGGCTGGGGCTCGACCGGGAAGGAATCGTACTGGCCAACCTGCCCCGCGCCGCCGCACCGACGCCTTTCGCCCGCTTCGGTAACTTGATCGTGTTGCTGTGTCTGGCGGTTTGCGTCGCCGCAGGCCTTGCATGGCGGCGCTAGTCGCTACAACTATTGCGAATGGTCGCCACAACCACCGGATGAAATTCGGGTCGCCGTGTTAATGTGCCGCACAGTGCCGGATATTTTGCTCGTTAGTATTGTCACGATACGAGAATCTGTTACTTTGGTTGCAATTCAACGACCCAAGGCTGACGATTGATGGAAACGAGCGAGCAGGGCGAGTTGGCGCGGGTGCCGACGCCGCGCGGCGGGCCCAACCCTGTGGACGTGCATGTCGGCGGACGGTTGCGCCAGCGCCGCACGTTATTGGGGTTGAGCCAGGAGCGGCTGGCCGACGCCATCGGGCTCACCTTTCAGCAGGTCCAGAAATACGAACGCGGCGCCAACCGCATCGGCGCCAGCCGGCTGCATCAGCTTGCGCGCGTGCTCGAGGTTCCGGTCTCCTATTTCTTCGAGGAGATGATCCCTGCGGGCGCGCCGGCAACCGCCGGGCAGCCGGGTTTTGCCGAGGATGGCGCGGCCTATGACGGCGACCCGATGGGGCGGCGCGAGACGCTGGAATTGGTTCGCGCCTACTACCGCATCCGCGATCCGAAGGTGCGCAAGCGCGTCTTCGAACTGATCAAATCGGTCGCCGCCAGCGCGACGGACGAGGGTGAATAGGGCCTCTTCCGCACGCGCCGAACCTAACACCTGGCAGCTGCGTGGGACCCCCAGGGCTTGACGCCGAGGGTCAATCGCTGCAAAAACACGCCGCCAGCTTCACGCAGCGTGTGATCCGTGCTCGGCCAGAGCCGCATTCGGCGTCCGGGAAAGCATCCGAAAGAGTGCGTCCGGCATTGCCGCTGCCACAATCCGCAAAGGAGGACAGATCGTGCAGGACGGCGAGCACTTGTTTACCAGCGAATTGGTGTCCGAGGGACATCCCGACAAAGTCTGTGACCAGATCTCGGACGCCATTCTCGACGCGTTCCTGGCCAACGACCTCAAGCTCGGCATCGCCGACGACAGCAAGGTGAACACGCGGCTCGGCTGCGAGACCCTGACCACCACCAATAAGATCGTCATCGCGGGCGAATGCCGCGGCCAGTCGCCCCTATTCATCAAGTTCGGCGACAAGGCGGTGATCAACCGCGAGCTGATCGCCGAGATCGCGCGCGGCGTGGTGAAGGACATCGGCTACGAGCAGGACGGATTCTCCTTCACCGGTGCCGACGTCGAGGTGCTGCTGCATGGCCAGTCGCCCGACATCGCGATGGGCGTCGACGCGCGCAAGCGCAAGCAGGACGAGGACCAGGAAGGCGCGGGCGACCAGGGCATGATGTTCGGCTTCGCCTGCACCGAGAGCGAGGTGTACGAGAAGGGCTCGTACATGCCGGCGCCGATCTATTTCTCGCACAAGATCCTGAAGGTGCTGGCCGACCAGCGCCGCTCGGGCCAGCTCTTCGACTTGCAGCCCGACTCCAAGAGCCAGGTCACTGTGCGCTATAACGGCAACACGCCGGTCGGCTGCACCAAGGTCGTGGTCTCGACCCAACACAACGCGGCCACCCGCAACGGCAAGAAGTACACGCCGGGCATGGTGCGCGAGCTGATCTCCGACGCCGTCGCCTCGGCCCTGCCCGAGGGTTGGATGCCGACGAAGCCGGCCGACTTCCTGGTCAACCCGACCGGCAATTTCGTGATCGGCGGCCCGGACGGCGATTGCGGCCTCACCGGGCGCAAGATCATCGTCGACACCTACGGCGGCTACGCCCCGCACGGCGGCGGCGCGTTCTCCGGCAAGGACCCGACCAAGGTCGACCGCTCGGCCGCCTACGCCGCGCGCTACCTTGCCAAGAACGTGGTGGCCGCGGGCCTCGCCGAGCGCTGCACCATCCAGGTTGCCTATGCGATCGGCGTGGCCGAGCCGATGTCGCTGCGCGTCGACCTGCACGGCACCGGCCAGGTGGACGAGCACAAGCTGGTCAAGGTCCTGCCCGACATCTTCCCGATGCGCCCGACCGCGATCCGCCGCGCCCTCAAGCTCAGCCGGCCGATCTATCGTCGCACCGCCGCGTACGGCCATTTCGGCCGCAAGCCCGATTCCGACGGCGGGTTCTCGTGGGAGCGGACCGACCTCGCCCCGAAGCTCAAGTCGGCGATGCGCTGAACGCGTCGTCGCAGACGGACGGTAGCCCCCAGCGCCTGCTTTACGGCCGGCGCAAGGGGCGCCCGCTCCGCGCCGGCCGCGCGGCGCTTCTAGCCGCGCTCCTCCCGCAGATCGAGGTGACGCTTCCGGACGCGGGTCCGCTCTCCCCCGCCGCGCTGTTCGACGCGTCGCGCGAAATCTGGCTCGAGGTCGGGTTCGGCGCAGGCGAGCATCTCGCCGCGCAGGCGCTCGCCCATCCCGAGGTCGGCTTCATCGGGTGCGAGCCCTTCGCCGACGGCGTGGCCAAGCTCGCGGCGCGGATCGCGGCCGAGCACATCGCCAACATCCGCGTATTCCGCGACGATGCGCGGCTGGTGCTGGCTGCCCTGCCCGACATGTGCCTCGCGCGCGCATTCGTGCTGTTTCCCGACCCGTGGCCCAAGGCACGCCACAACAAGAGGCGGTTCCTGTCGCGGCCGGGCTTCGCCGCGCTCGCGCGCGTTCTCGAGCCGGGCGCCGAACTGCGCGTCGCGACCGACGACGAGTCCTACCGTGACTGGATCGTCGAGCACGCCACCGCCGAAGGCAGCTTCGCACGCGACGCCGAGACGCGCGTCCGGCCCGCCGGCTGGCCGGCAACACGCTACGAGGAGAAGGCGCTCGCCGCCGGTCGCCGGCCCGCCTACCTCGCGTTTCGCAGGCGATGATCGCGCTAACAGCGTGCGTGCGCGTGGTGCCGCAGTCGCGGAGTCGCTTCTCGCCTGGCCGCCGGGCGGGCGCGAATCCCTTCCGAAATCCCTTGCGGTCGGAGGGGAACGCACTATATTTGCGCTAACAAGATCACGCCGTTTCGGGCGGTAAAGAAAGTGGGCCACCGGCCCGCTTTTTTTTATCCCCGGAACCCGGGCCGAACCGGCGGCCGCTCCGCCACGGAGGATCATGACTGCAACCGCGCGGATCGAGGAGTTGATCGCGCCGACGCTCGAGGGCATGGGCTACGCGCTGGTGCGCGTGCAGCTTTCGGGCGGCAAGGGCACGCCGCGCCTGCAGGTCATGGCCGAGCGGGCCGACGGGGCGGCCATGACGGTCGAGGACTGCGCCGGAATCAGCCGCGCGATCTCGCCGATCCTCGACGTGGAGGACCCGATCTCCGGGACCTACACGCTGGAGGTGTCGTCGCCCGGCATCGACCGGCCGCTGGTCAAGCCGGCCGATTTCGACCGGTTCGCGGGGTTCGAGGCGAAGCTGGAATCCGCGCGGCCGGTGGACGGGCGCCGCCGCTTCCGCGGCCGGCTGAAGGGCGTGGAGGACGGCGCGGTGCGCATCGAGACCGAGGGAACGGATTACAAGGTGCCTTTTGCCGACGTGCAGAAGGCACGGCTGGTCATCACGGACGAGCTCCTGGCAGCAGCCGGGGCAGACAGGACGGAACAATGAGCACGAATCTCGAATCTCTGACGACGGGCGGTTTCGACCGCATCGAGATCATCCAGGTGGCCGACGTGGTCGCGCGCGAGAAGGGCATCGACCGCGAGGAAGTCATCGACGCCATGGAGCAGGCGATCCAGAAAGCCGCCCGCTCGCGCTACGGCCACGAGCACGACGTGCGCGCGATCATCGACCGCAAGTCGGGCGACATCCGCCTTGCGCGCTACACCGAGGTCGTCGAGGAGGTCGAGAACGAATCGACCCAGATTTCGGTCGCGGAGGCAAAGAAGAAGGATCCGTCGCTCGAGGCCGGCCAGTTCATCGTCGAGCCGCTGCCGCCCGTCGATTTCGGCCGCATCGCCGCGCAGACCGCGAAGCAGGTCATCGTGCAGAAGGTGCGCGACGCCGAGCGCCAGCGCCAGTTCGACGAGTACAAGGACCGCGTCGGCGAGATCGTCAACGGGCTGGTCAAGCGCACCGACTATATGGGCGTCACGGTCGATCTTGGCCGCGCAGAGGCGATCCTGCGCAAGGACGACCAGATCCCGCGCGAGCCCTTCAAGCTGGGCGACCGCGTGCGCGCCTATGTCTACGACGTGCGCCGCGAGACGCGCGGCCCGCAGATTTTCCTGTCGCGCGCACATCCGCAGTTCATGGCCAAGCTGTTCGCCCAGGAAGTGCCCGAGATCTACGACAAGATCATCGAGATCAAGGCGGTCGCGCGCGATCCGGGCAGCCGCGCCAAGATCGCCGTCCTGTCGCACGATTCCTCGATCGATCCGGTGGGCGCCTGCGTCGGCATGCGCGGCTCGCGCGTGCAGGCGGTGGTGGGCGAGCTGCAGGGCGAGAAGATCGACATCATCCAGTGGTCGCCCGACCCGGCGACCTTCGTGGTCAACGGGCTGGCGCCCGCCGAGGTCACCAAGGTGGTGCTCGACGAGGAGCGCCGCGCGATCGAGGTCGTCGTGCCCGAGGACCAGCTCTCGCTCGCCATCGGCAGGCGCGGCCAGAACGTGCGCCTCGCCTCGCAGCTCAGCGGCTGGGACATCGACATCCTGACCGAGGACGAAGAGTCCGAGCGTCGGCAGGAGGAGTTCCGCGCGCGCTCGCAGCTGTTCATCGATGCGCTGGATGTCGACGACGTGCTCGCGCATCTGCTGGTGACCGAGGGCTTTACCTCGGTCGAGGACGTCGCCTTCGTGCCGATGGAGGATTTGCTGTCGGTCGAAGGTTTCGACGAGGAAATCGCCAACGAACTGCGCGCCCGTGCGCAGGCTTATCTATCCGAGCAGGAGAAGAAGATGACCGAACGGCGCAAGGAGCTGGGCGTCGCCGACGATCTGGCGAGCGTCCCGGGCCTGACCCCCGCGATGCTGGTCACGCTCGGCGAGGCCGGGGTGAAGACGCGCGACGACCTGGCCGAATATGCGGGTTTCGAGCTTTCGGATCCGGCCGACGGGCTGCTGCGCAGCCACGGCATCAGCGAGGACGACGCGAACGCGATCATCATGGCCTGTCGCGCCCACTGGTTCGAGGGCGACGACGCAGCGGCGGACGAGCCGGCCCCGGCGGAGGAAGAGTAGCACGACGGAGAGGCCTTGATGCTGGCCGCCGAGCCGCGACCCGACGAGGCCCCGCGTACCGCCCGCGCACGACGCGCGGCGCCCGAGCGGCGCTGCATCGTCAGCCGCGAGTCGGGCGATGCGGCGCGGATGGTGCGGTTCGTCGTCTCGCCCGGGGGCGAAATCGTTCCCGACGTCGAGGGGCGCCTTCCCGGACGCGGTTTGTGGTTGACGGCCCGTCGCGATATAGTGGCGACCGCGATTGCGCGCGGCGCGTTCGAAAAAGCCGCGCGCGCGCGCGTCCAGGTGGCGCCCGACCTGGCCGAGCGTGTAGAGGGGTTGCTTGCGCGGCGCTGTCTCGACCTGATCGGCTTGGCCCGCCGGGCCGGGCTGGCGGTTGCGGGATTCGAGAAGGTGCGGTCACTGGTCGCCAAGGGCCGGGCGGGCGTGGTGATCCAGGCGTACGACGCGGCGCCCGGCGGTCGCGGCAAGCTGCGCATGGCCGCCTCGGAGGTGCCCGAGGTAGCGCTGTTCACGGTGACGGAGCTGGCCCGGGCATTCGGGCGCGAGACAGTGGTCCACGCCGCTCTGGCGCGGGGACCGATGGCCGAGACGTTCCTTGGCGAGGCGCGCCGCCTTGCCGGGTTCCGGCCAGGTGAGACCAAAACGGTACGGAAGTGACATGACGGACGCGAACGAAAACGAAGCCAAGCCGGAATCCGGCCGCAAGCCCCTGGGGCTCAACCGGCCGAGCCAACTCGAGCTGAAGAAGACCGTGGACGCCGGCCAGGTGCGCCAGAGCTTCTCGCACGGCCGCTCCAAGGCCGTATCGGTCGAGGTTCGCCGCAAGCGCACCTTCCAGCAGGGCGAAGGCGGCGTGATGACCGAGGTCAAGGGACGGCGCGTCGCCGAGCCCGAGGAGATCTCGGAGGAGGCGCCGACCATCGAGCCCGTTACGACGCCCGAGATTCCGGCGCCGCTGCGCACCCTGACCGAGGAGGAGCGCGCCGCCCGCGCGCGCGCGCTGAAGGGCGCCAAGCGGTCGGACGAGATCGAGCGCCAGGTTGCCGAGGAGATGCGTCGCCTGGCGGAGCGCGAGGCCGAGGAAGAGGCCCAGCGCGCGGCTGACGAGGCGGCCGACGCCGCCCGGCGCGCTGCCGAAGAAGCTCAGGTGGCCGCCGCGGCCGCCCCGCCCGCCGAGGCGGGGGCCGAGCCGGCCGCTGCGCCCGCCGCCGACGCGGCGGCGGAAGCCGCACCCTTCCCCGCCGAGGCGAGGGCGCCCGAGGGCGAAGCGCCCAAGGCGCCCGTCGCGCGCGAGAAAGGGGCCGAAGAGGCGGCCGAAGGCGAGGACGAGGACGAAGCCGCCCGTCGGCGCCGTCCCGGCGCCCGCCAGGAAGTGCGCCGTCCGCCGGCCCGCCGCGGCGAGCCGCGCCGGCGCACCGGCAAGCTCACGATCAGCCAGGCGCTGGAAGGCGATGAAGGCGAGCGCATGCGGTCGCTCGCCTCGATGCGCCGCGCGCGCGAGCGCGAGCGCCGGCTGCAGCAGCAGCGCCTGCAGGAATTGTCGAAGGTGCTGCGCGAGGTGATCATCCCCGAGACGATCTCGGTGCAGGACCTGGCCAACCGCATGGCCGAGCGCAGCGTCGAGGTCGTCAAGGTGCTGATGAAAATGGGGGTGATGGCGACCGCCACCCAGACCATCGATGCCGACACCGCCGAGCTGGTCGTGGCCGATTTCGGCCACCGGTCGCGGCGCGTGTCCGAGGCCGACGTTGAGATTGGATTGAAAGGTGGTGAGGACGTGGCCGACACGTTGCAGCCGCGCCCGCCCGTCGTCACGGTCATGGGCCATGTCGACCACGGCAAGACGTCCTTGCTGGATGCGCTGCGCAAGACCAATGTCGTCGCCGGCGAGGCGGGCGGCATCACCCAGCATATTGGCGCCTACCAGGTGACGCTGCCGAGCGGCGCCAAGGTCACCTTCATCGACACGCCGGGTCACGAGGCGTTCACCGCTATGCGCGCCCGCGGCGCGGGCGTGACCGACATTGTCGTTCTGGTGGTGGCAGCCGACGACGGCATTATGCCGCAGACGGTCGAGGCCATCGACCACGCCAAGGCGGCGGGCGCGCCGATCATCGTCGCCATCAACAAGATCGACAAGCCGGAGGCGGACGCAAACCGCGTGCGCCAGGGGCTTTTGCAGCACGAGCTGGTGGTCGAGGAAATGGGCGGCGACATTCTCGACGTCGAGGTTTCCGCCACCAAGGGCACCGGGCTGGAAAAGCTGATCGAGGCGATCGTGCTGCAGGCCGAGGTGATGGAACTCGCCGCGAACCCCGCCCGTCCGGCTGAGGGCGTGGTGATCGAGGCCAAGCTCGAGCAGGGCCGCGGCCCGGTGGCCACGCTGCTGGTCCAGCGCGGCACGCTCCATCAGGGCGACATTCTGGTCGCCGGGTCGGAATGGGGCCGCGTACGAGCCATGCTGGGCGACGACGCCAAGCCGGTCGGCGAGGCGAGTCCCTCGATGCCGGTCGAGGTGCTGGGGCTCAACGCCGTGCCGCACGCGGGCGACGAATTCTCGGTGGTCGAGAACGAATCCCGCGCCCGAGAGATCACCGACTATCGCCAGCGGCGCGACCGCAACGCGGCTTCGGCCGCCTCGCAGCGCGGTACGCTGGAGCAGATGTTCTCGCGCATCGCCGCCGGCGAGGCGAAGGAGCTGCCGGTGGTGATCAAGTCCGACGTGCAGGGCTCGGCCGAGGCGCTCGTCGCCAGCCTCGAAGGGCTTGGCACCGACGAGGTGAAGGTGCGCGTGCTGCACTCGGCGGTCGGCGGAATCAACGAATCCGACATCGCGCTCGCCAAGGCGTCGGAGGCGCTGGTCATCGGGTTCAACGTGCGCGCCAACCCGCAGGCGCGCGACCGCGCCCGGCGCGACGGCGTGGAAATCCGCTACTACTCGATCATCTACGACGTCACCGACGAGATGAAGAAGGCCCTGTCCGGCATGCTGGCGCCGACGATGCGCGAGACCTTGCTCGGCAATGCCCGCATCCAGGAGGTGTTCCGCATCACCAAGGTCGGCAACGTGGCGGGCTGCCGCGTGACCGACGGCGTGGTGCGCCGCGGTTCCAAGGTCCGGCTGCTGCGCGACGACGTGGTGATCCACGAGGGCACGCTGTCGACCCTCAAGCGCTTCAAGGATGAGGTCCGCGAGGTCCGCGAGGGCTTCGAATGCGGCATGGCCTTCGAGAACTACTCCGACATCAAGGTCGGCGACGTGATCGAGTGCGTCGAAGTCACCGAGGTCGCCCGCTCGCTGTAGGGCCGCCGCGCCCAAGATTGTCATCCGGGGCGCGGTGCGGCGCGAAGCGGCGCGCCACAGACCCGGGACCCATCTCTGTTCAGGCATGGACCCCGGCTCGGCGCTCCGCGCCGTCCGGGGTGACAGGTTCGCGAAATGCCCCGCAAGAGCACACGCACGAAGCAGCACGATCGCGGCCCGTCGCAGCGACAGCTCCGCGTCGGCGAGCTTATCCGCCACGTCCTGGCCGAAATGCTCGAGCGCGGCGAGGCGCGCGACCCGGCGCTGGCGGGACGCGTCCTGACCATCACCGAGGTGCGGCCGTCGCCCGACCTCAAGAGCGCGACGGTGTTCGTCATGCCGCTCGGCGGCGAGGACGAGGGCGAGGCGCTCGCGGCACTTGGCCGCGCGGCGCCGTTCCTGCGCCGGCGGGTGGCCGAGGAGATCAATTTGCGTTTCGCGCCGGAGTTGCGGTTCGCCCTCGATACCTCTTTCGACACCGCCGACCGAATCGAGCGGCTGCTGCGCTCGCCCGAGGTCGCCCGCGACCTCGACGACGATGCGCCCGACGACGATCACGATGCGGACTAGACGCGGGGTGCCGCTGCATGGCTGGCTGGTGATCGACAAACCGCAAGGGCTGACCTCGGCCCAGGTGGTCGGGCTGGTCCGGCGGATCACCAACGCGGCCAAGCTCGGCCATGGCGGCACGCTCGACCCTCTGGCGACCGGCGTGCTTCCGATCGCGCTGGGCGAGGCGACCAAGACCGTCTCCTACGTGATGGACGGCGCGAAGACCTATCGCTTCACCGTGCGCTGGGGCGAATCGCGCGACACCGACGACGTCGAGGGCCGCGTCACGGCCGAAACCCCGGTGCGCCCGACCTCGGACTCGATCCGCGCCGCCCTGCCCGCCTTCACCGGCGAGATACTGCAGGCTCCGCCCGCCTATTCCGCCATCAAGATCGACGGCGAGCGCGCCTACAAGCGCGCCCGCGCGGCCGAAGACGTGCGGCCCGCGCCGCGCCTCGTGCGGGTCGATTCGCTGACCCTTCTGTCCGCCGAGGGCCCCGACCATGCGGTGTTCGAGGTCGCCTGCGGCAAGGGCACCTATGTGCGCGCCCTGGCCCGCGACCTGGCGCGGACGTTGGGCACGTTGGGCGCGATTGCTGCGCTCCGGCGGCTGCGCGTGGGACCATTTTCCGAGAATCAGGCGATTTCGCTGGAAGAATTGGGGGCGAACATGCTAACTGCGCCCCAGACGGTCCTGTTTTCGGTCGAGACGGCGCTGGACGACATCCCGGCGCTCGCCATGACCGAGACCCAGGCCGGCGACCTGCGGCAGGGCCGGCGCGTTGCCTGGCCGTCCGCGGGCCAGGGCGGCGAGACGGTTCTCGCCACCCACGACGGCAAGCCAGTTGCGCTTGCCCGCATCGAAGGCGGCCAGGTCTGCCCGGTGCGCGTCCTTAATCTTTGACCGGAGTGCACGATGTCGATCACCGCAGATCGGAAGCAGGAGCTCATCAAGGAATATGCGATCAACACGGGTGACACCGGTTCGCCCGAGGTTCAGGTCGCGATCCTGTCCGAGCGCATCAAGAACCTGACGGAACATCTCAAGGACCACAAGAAGGACCACCATTCGCGCCGCGGCCTGCTGATCATGGTCGGCCAGCGCCGCCGTCTGCTCGACTACGTTAAGCGTGTCGACAACGGCCGCTACGACTCGCTGATCGGCCGACTGGGGTTGAGGCGATAGTCGCCCATCGCGACGGGTTGGTCTGGACGGGCGCGCCGACGGCGCGCACCACACGAAGGCTGGCGACGGCAAGGCCGTTGCCGGCCTGTTTGGCGTTGCGGATGGTCCGCGACGCCCGGCGCAAGATCGGGTGGGCTCGATACGAGCCGACCCGTGAATCTTGCGCCATCTATAGGTTTAGGGCGCGATTCACGTCTCAAGCCGAGGTGGCTTGCGACGATCGCGTCCTTGGGCTGATTCGCCGAGGGGGCTGAATCAGCCGCAGGCCGGCCGGGCGGGCGAACCGCTGGCCGGGGGCGGCACCGCATAGGGCGGCGTCGCGTATGGGAAGGACGGAACCATGTTCCAGGTACATCGCAAAGAGATCGAATGGGCCGGGCGCAAGCTCGTGCTCGAGACCGGCAAGCTGGCGCGACAGGCCGATGGGGCGGTGCTCGCCACCTACGGCGAGACGACGGTGCTGTGCACCGCGGTGGCGCAGAAAACACCCAAGCCGGGGATCGATTTCTTTCCCCTGACGGTCAACTACCAGGAAAAGACCTTTGCCGCCGGCAAGATCCCGGGCGGCTTCTTCAAGCGCGAAGGGCGCCCCTCGGAAAAGGAGACGCTGTCGTCGCGCCTGATCGACCGGCCGATCCGGCCGCTGTTCGCGGACGGGTTCCGCAACGAGACGCAGGTGATCTGCACCGTGCTGTCGCACGATCTGGAGAACGATCCTGACATCGTTGCCTTGGTCGGCGCGTCCGCCGCGCTCACCATCTCGGGCATCCCGTTCCTGGGGCCGATCGGCGGCGCGCGCGTCGGCTATATCGACGGGCAGTACGTCCTGAACCCGCAGATCGACGAGCTGCCGAACTCGGGCCTCGACATGGTGGTCGCCGGCACGGCGGACGCGGTGCTGATGGTCGAATCCGAAGCGAACGAGCTGTCGGAGGAGGTCATGCTGGGCGCCGTGATGCACGCCCACAAGGGCTTCCAGCCGGTGATCGATGCAATCATCGACCTCGCCGAGATGTGCGCGAAGGAGCCGTGGGCGCTGGCCGCACCGGTCGAGGGCTACGAGCAGGTCAAGACGCGTCTCACCGAGATCGCCGAGCCTCTGCTGCGCGAGGCGTATGGCGAGACGGTGAAGCAGGCGCGCGTCGAGAAGGTCGCCGCCGCCAAATCGGTCGCGCTCGCCCAGCTTGCCGAGGAAGGCCTCGACGTCGAGCTGGCGGCGAAGCTGCTCAAGGGTGTCGAGAAGGACATCGTCCGCGGCAACATCCTGAAGACCGGCATGCGGATCGACGGGCGCGACACCAAAACCGTCCGCCCGATCGTCGCCGAGGTCGGCATCCTGCCGCGCGCGCACGGCTCGGCGCTGTTCACCCGTGGCGAGACCCAGGCGCTGGTGGTCGCCACGCTCGGCACCGGCCAGGACGAGCAGATCGTCGACGCGCTGGAGGGCGAGTATCGCGAGCACTTCCTGCTGCACTACAACTTCCCGCCCTATTCGGTGGGCGAGGCGTCGTTCCTGCGCTCGCCCGGACGGCGCGAGATCGGCCACGGCAAGCTCGCCTGGCGCGCGCTGCACCAGTTGATGCCGAAGAAGGACGAGTTCCCCTACACGATCCGCATCGTCTCCGAGATCACCGAGTCCAACGGCTCGTCCTCGATGGCGACCGTATGCGGCACTTCGCTCGCCATGATGGATGCGGGCGTGCCGCTCCGCCGGCCGGTCGCCGGCATCGCCATGGGACTGATCAAGGAGTCGGACGGCTTCGCGGTCCTTTCGGACATCCTTGGCGACGAGGACCATCTGGGCGACATGGACTTCAAGGTTGCGGGCACGTCCGACGGCGTGACCGCGCTGCAGATGGACATCAAGATCCGCGGCATCACCGAGGAAATCATGCGGGTCGCGCTCGACCAGGCGCGCGGCGGCCGCGCCCATATCCTCGGCGAAATGAGCCGGGCGCTGGAGGCCGCGCGCGGCGAAGTCAGCGAACACGCGCCGCGCATCACCATCATCAACATCCCGAAGGACAAGATCCGCGAGGTGATCGGCACCGGCGGCAAGGTGATCCGCGAGATCACCGAGACGACCGGCGCCAAGATCGACATCGAGGACGACGGGACGATCAAGGTCGCCGCGGTCGATGCGACCCAGGGCCAGGCTGCGATCGACTGGATCCGTGGCATCGTCGCCGAGCCTGAGGTGGGCGTGATCTATACCGGCAAGGTGGTGAAGGTGGTCGATTTCGGCGCCTTCGTTAACTTCCTCGGCGCGCGCGACGGTCTGGTGCACATTTCCGAGCTGGCGTCGAAGCGCGTCGGCAAGGTCACCGACGTCGTCAACGAGGGCGAGCAGGTCAAGGTCAAGGTGCTGGCCATCGACGATCGCGGCAAGGTGAAGCTCTCGATGCGCGCGGTGAACCAGGAGACCGGTGAGGACCTGGGCGACCGCCCGCGCGAGCGCGAGGAGAAGCAGCCCGCCTCCAGCGAGGCGTGAGGCGTCACCTCAGCCCGGGCGAGGGCATGACCCCCCTCCCTGTCCCTCCCCCTCAAGGGGGGAGGGAACGTGTATCCAGGCTATTGATTTGGCCATCTGCGCTGCATCAGTCGTCAGCGCAAACGGGCACGGTCACGCCCCCTCCCCCCTTGAGGGGGAGGGCGGGGGTGGGGGGTTGCCTTGAGTCACACCGGCATGCGACTGCCCTCCCCCCTAGTCTCGCGCGGCGTCTGCCCATATATTCCGCGCTGGGACGGCGCGCTTTTGCGCGCCGCGGAACACACGCACCGGAGGGCAGCCGACCATGCGGGCGCTGAAGCCCCTGGTGATCTCGGGGCGCGAGGCCCTGCCCCTTGTCGAGGGCGGCAAAGGGATTGCCATTTCGAACGGAGAAAGCTCGGGCGCGTGGGCGGCCGCGGGCGGCGTCGGCACGTTTTCCGGCGTGAACGCTGACGCCTACGACCAGAACGGCGAGCTGATCCCGGTACGCTATACTGGGCGCACGCGCCGCGATCGGCACGAGGAGCTGTTGGCCTACGCCATCCAGGGCGGCATCAGCCAGGCCCGTGTCGCGCACGAGATGGCGGGCGGCAGGGGCCGCATCCACATGAACGTACTGTGGGAAATGGCGGGCGCCGAGCGCGTGCTGAACGGCGTGCTGGCCGGGGCGCGCGGCCTGATCCACGGCGTCACCTGCGGCGCGGGCATGCCCTACCGGATCGCCGAGCTGTCGGCACGCTACGGCGTCTACTACTACCCGATCGTGTCGTCGGCCCGCGCCTTCCGCGCGCTGTGGAAGCGCGCTTACCACAAGTTCTCCGGCTGGCTGGGCGGCGTGGTCTACGAGGACCCATGGCTCGCCGGCGGGCACAACGGCATCTCGAACCTCGAAGATCCCGCGAAGCCGCAGCCGGCGCACCCGCGCGTCGCCGAGCTGCGTCGCATGATGCGCGAGTTCGGCCTCGACGAGACGCCGATCTTCATGGCCGGCGGCGTGTGGTTCCTGCGCGAATGGGCCGACTGGCTGGAGGATCCCGATATCGGCCCGGTCGCGTTCCAGTTCGGCACGCGCCCGTTGCTGACCCAGGAAAGCCCGATCTCCGACGCCTGGAAGCAGAAGCTGCTCGAGCTCGGCGAGGGCGACGTCTGGCTTAACCGGTTGAGCCCGACCGGGTTCTATTCGTCCGCGGTCGTCAACCCATTCCTCGACGAGCTGCGCGAGCGGTCGGAGCGCCAGATCGCCTACTCGGTCGAACCGGTCGGCGAGCTTTCGACGCCCTTCCCGGTCGGCCCGCGCAAGCGGCTGGTGCATGTGACCGACGTCGACAAGGCCCGCGCCGAGAAATGGATCGCCGCGGGCTACAACGAGGCCCTGCGCACGCCCGATTCGACGCTGATCTTCGTCACGCCGGAGAAGGCGAACGAGATCCGCACCGACCAGATTAACTGCATGGGGTGCCTGTCGGCCTGCCTGTTCTCGAACTGGGCCCAGGACGAGGGCGGCACAACCGGTCGCAAGGCGGACCCGCGTTCCTACTGCATCCAGAAGACGCTGCAGGCCATCAGCCATTCCGACGACGTCGATCACCAGCTGATGTTCGCCGGCCATAACGCCTATCGCTTCCGCGACGACCCGTTCTACGCCAATGGATTCATTCCCACGGTGGGCCAGCTTGTCGAGCGGCTGCGGACCGGGGACTAGTGGAGCGAATTTGACATCTGAGCCCCGGCTGCGGTGAGGCTCGTTCTCAAATGTCAAATTCAAAAGCTCCACTAGAAACATAGACTTGCTAGTGGTCCTTTCGATTCCGACATTTGCTCACGACGTTGCCGCAAGGGTAACCAAATGTCGGAATCGGGCCACTAGGCCAAGTTACCGCCACGCGAGCCACCTGCGGTGGCCTGACCGGCGCCGGGAACCTTGTCGGCCTAAGCGCTTGTCCAAGTGAGCGCATTTCATTACTGTCATCAAAGCTTTACATGCCAGCGCAGCGAGCCCATATCCCCCACATGACATCAACTCGTCCCTATAGCGGTGTAATCGACCGGCTGCGTCAGGCCGGTCTGCGGCCCACGCGCCAGCGCATCGCCCTCGCCAAGCTCCTGTTCGAAGGAGGCGACCGCCACGTCACCGCCGAGGAGCTGCATGGCGAGGCGTTGGGCGGCAATGTGCGGGTCTCGCTCGCCACCATCTACAACACGCTGCACCAGTTCACGACGGCGGGCCTGCTGCGCCAGGTGGTGGTCGATTCCGGGCGCAGCTACTTCGACACCAACATCGCTGACCATCACCATTTCTTCTTCGAGGAATCCGGCCGGCTGCAGGACATTCCGGGCGAGTCCGTGGTGGTTTCGTCCCTGCCCGAGCCGCCCGGCGGCGCCCAGGTCAGCCGCGTCGACGTGATCGTGAGGGTCCGCTCCGATCTGGCATGAAGGCTTGTTCGCCCGTCGCGTAGAATCTTTCCTGGAATTATTCCAAACTGTATTGACACACCCTGTTCCGGGCCCATATAAGCTGGGTGCGGGCCGCCATTAGGCGTGCCCCAACGTGTTTCAGACCAGAGGAGGGAGATCCAGCAATGCCGTCGCTCAAGGGCACAAAGACCGAGGCGAACCTGAAGGAAGCCTTCGCGGGCGAGTCGCAGGCCAACCGCCGCTACCTCTACTTCGCCCAAAAGGCGGACGTGGAGGGCTTCAATGACGTGGCCGCCGTGTTCCGTTCCACCGCCGAGGGCGAGACGGGCCATGCGCACGGCCATCTCGAGTATCTCGAGGAGGTCGGCGACCCGGCAACCGGATTGCCGATCGGCGCGACCGACAAGAACCTGAAGGCCGCCGTTGCCGGCGAGACGCACGAATACACCGACATGTACCCGGGCATGGCGCGCTCGGCCCGCGAGGAAGGGTTCGACGAGATCGCCGACTGGTTCGAGACCCTGGCGAAGGCCGAGAAGTCGCACGCCGGGCGCTTCAGCAAGGCGCTCAACGACCTCGGCTGATCCGGCCGGACGTCCGTAGCCATACGGCGGGGGCGGGCTGCCCGCCTCCGCCGGTCTGCGGAAACGTGTGCCGCCGCAACCGACGGCTTCCTCCGTGCGAAAGGAACCTCGCCATGGTCGAGGGTGGCCTGGGCGCCCCTGTGCGCCATCCCATCGCCTGGACCGATCCCGACTTCGTCGACCCCGACAAGATCGAGACCGAGATGCGGCGCGTCTTCGACATCTGTCACGGATGCCGCCGCTGCTTCAACCTGTGCGATTCGTTCCCGCGCCTATTCGACCTGATCGACGAGACCGAGACGGGCGAGCTCGACGCAGTGCCGTCGTCGGCGTTCAAGAGCGTCGTGGACGCCTGCACGCTGTGCGACATGTGCTTCATGACGAAGTGCCCCTACGTACCGCCGCACGAGTTCAACCTCGACTTTCCGCATCTGATGCTGCGCTACCGCGCCATGGAGTTCGCCCAGGGCGAGGTCGGCTTCGTCGGCAAGCGCCTGACGGAAACCGACACGAACGGGCGCATGGCGGCCCCGGTCGCCGGCCTCGCCAACTGGGCCACCGACACGGGCAACGGCGCGACGCGCGGCGTGATGGAGCGCGTCGCCGGCGTCGACCGCAATGCCGCGCTGCCCAAGTTCCAGGGCAAGACACTGGTCGCGCGCGCGAAGGCCGCGAAGCCCGAGTTGAACACGGGCGCCCCGGCGCACGGACGCAAGGCGGTGCTCTACGCCACGTGCTACGGCAACTACAACAACCCCGAGATCGGCGAGGCGACGCGCGCGGTCCTGGCCAAGAACGGCGTCGAGACCGAAGTGGTCTATCCCGGCTGCTGCGGCATGCCGAAGCTCGAGCAGGGTGACCTCGCGCGCGTCGCGACCAATGCGAAGCGCGTCGCGGCCGAACTCAAGCCCTGGATCGAGAAGGGCTACGACATCATCGCGCTGGTGCCGTCCTGCGCGCTGATGCTCAAGTTCGAATGGCCGCTGATCGTCAAGGACGATCCGGACGTGAAGCGCCTGGCGGAAGCGACCCACGACATCTCGGAATACGTCGTCGACATCGCGCGCAAGGAGGGGCTGGCCCCCGGCCTCAAGCCCATCGAGGGCGGCGTCGCCATCCACCTCGCCTGCCACGCCCGCGCCCAGAACATCGGCCCCAAGGCGGCCGACATGCTGCGCCTCGCGCCCGACACCGAGGTGCAGGTGATCGAGCGCTGCTCCGGCCATGGCGGGTCTTGGGGCATCATGAAGGGGAACTTCGAGACGGCCATCAAGGTGGGCCGCCCCGTCGCGCGACAGGCCTCGGAGGGCGGCAAGCGCCACGTCGCGTCCGAGTGTCCGCTCGCCGGCCTGCATATTCTGCAGGGCATCGAGCGCGTGCAGAAGGGGGAAGGCAAGGCACCCGAAGAGGCGCCGCATCCGATCCAGCTCATCGCCCGCGCCTACGGGCTTACGACCTAGCGGAGTCCCTCATCATGTCATCCAGACACGAAATCACCCGCGGCGACCTCATCCCGGTCGAGGAATACGCCAAGACGCGCAAGGCGCGCCACAAGGCGCTCGCCGAAATGAAGCGCGACCGCCGCATCGAGGTTGGCCCCTACGCCACGTTCTATTTCGAGAACTACGACACGATGTGGCACCAGGTGCAGGAGATGCTCTACATCGAGCGCGGCGGCGAAGCGCAGATCGCCGACGAGCTCCGCGCCTACAACCCACTGATCCCGAAGGGGCGCGAGCTGGTCGCCACGTTGATGTTCGAGGTGGCGGACGCGGTGCAGCGCCACCTGTTCCTGTCCAAGCTCGGTGGAGTCGAGGAGACCGTGACCCTCGAAATCGGCGGCGAGACCGTCAAGGGCGTGCCCGAGACCGACGTCGATCGCACCAACGCCGAGGGCAAGGCGTCGTCGGTGCAGTTCCTGCACTTCCCGTTGACCGACGCGCAGGCGGAAAAGTTCAAGACACCCGGCACGCGCATCGTGCTCGCCATCGGCCACGACCAGTACGGCCACATGGCCGTGCTGCCGGAGCGCGTCCGCGCCGCCCTCGCCACCGACCTCGACTAAGTGGGCGGGTCGGGGACCTACCCCTACGGCCTCCAGAATTCGGAGCGAATGTAGAGGCCGGTCGTCGACCGGCCCCTTCTGTTTCACTACTCCACCTTCTCGCCGGGCAGGACGCCCCAGAACGCGCCGCGCGGCAGCCAGCCGCGGAACCCCTCGACCTCGACGCGGCACCAGTCGGGATTGCAGGCGAGCAGCCGGGCGATCACGCCGGGATCGAGCTTGGCGATCACCTGGGCGGTCTCCGCCGGCTCGCGATGCAGCGGATGGGTGCCCGCACCGGTCACGATCACGGTCCGGCGCGACGACAGCACCGACGAGATCATCCAGCCCTCGGTGCCCTTCCAGTCGCGCACCTTGCGCCACGCCTCGAACTCGGCGGTGATCTCGAGCGGGAAGTTGCGCCGGACATAGACCCATTCGACCGGGTAGCGCAGCCCCGGCCCGGTGCGCATGTGCGCCTTGTCGCCGCGCACGCTGGCGAAGCGGGGCAGGTCGCGGTCGGACGCGGTGGCCGGCGCCGCCGCGCCCGCGACGCACAGAACCATCACCGCTAGAACGAAACGGACCATCCTCACCCGGCACCCGCGGCTCGCCGCTGCCGATTATAGGGCGCGCGCGCGAATCCTCCAGCCGCACTGGACTCGGCTCGGCGCCGCCGCAATGATGCGCGCATGGCCAAGCTTACCGTCACCGTCACGCGCCGCCTGCCCGCGCCCGTCGAAGCGCGGCTCGCGCGCGACTTCACCGCCCGGCTCAACGCCGACGACACGCCGCTCGATGCCGACGCGATCGTCGCCGCCTGCCGGGGCGCCGACGTGCTGCTGCCGACCGTCACCGACCGGATCGACGCCGCGCTGATCGCGCGCCTGCCTGAGAGCGTGCGGCTGATCGCCAATTTCGGCGCTGGCACCGACCATATCGATCGCGCCGCTGCGGCGAAGTGCAGCATCCCCGTCACCAACACGCCGGACGTACTGACCGACGACACCGCCGACCTGGCCATGGCGCTGATCCTCGCCGCCGCGCGCCGGCTGGGCGAGGGCGAGCGGCTGGTGCGCGCCGGCGGCTGGACCGGCTGGACGCCAACCTTCATGACCGGGACGCGTGTCGCGGGCCGGGCGCTCGGCATCATCGGGATGGGCCGGATCGGGCTCGCCGTCGCGCGCCGCGCGCGCGGCTTCAACATGGCGGTCCATTATCACAACCGCCGGCGCGTCCCGATGATGACGGAGATCGACCTCGCCGCGCGGTTCTGGGACGACCTCGACGCCATGCTGGCCGAGGTCGATTTCGTCTCGATCCATTGCCCCAAGACGACCGAGACGGACGGGCTGTTCTCGGCCGAGCGGCTGGCGCGGATGAAACCCGGTGCGGTGCTGGTGAACACGGCGCGCGGCGGCATTGTCGACGAGGCCGCGCTGGCCGCGGCGCTAAGGTCAGGCCCGCTCGCCGCTGCAGGGCTCGATGTCTACCAGGGCGAGCCGCGCGTGCATCCCGATCTCCTGAAACTGGAGAACGTCGTGCTTGCGCCGCATCTCGGCTCGGCGACACGCGACGGCCGCGTCGCGATGGGCGAGCGCGCCATCGCCAACATCGCAGCCTTCGCCGCAGGAAAGCCGCTGCCGAACGAGGTGACGGGGTAACGCCCCCTCTCTCTTCCGTACTTCCGTCATTGCGAGCGAAGCGAAGCAATCCAGCGCCACTCTGGATTGCTTCGTCGCTACGCGTCTCGCAATGACGGGAAGGAGGGGCTACCGCCTGCGGCCGCGCGCGGGGGCCTTGGCCTTGGCACGCGCGGCAGATCTCAGCTTCGCCTTGGCAGCGGGCTTGGCCTTCGCAGCTGGCTTCTTCGCCTTGGGCGCCGCCTTGGCGCGAGCGGGCGCCTTGGACGCCGCGGCCGCGCGCCGGCGCGTGGTGCGCGGCGGCTCGAGGAACTCGACGCAGCCGGAGCGGATCGCCCAGTACTCCCAGGCCCGCGCCGTCTCGGGACCGGCCGGGTTGATCGCCACGCGCTTCTCGATCTCGCCCGGTGTCAGTGCCTTCACCCCGCCGCCCAGCAGCATGGCGGTGGTCAGCACGCGTGCATTCTTCGGCACGTAGATCGAGATGCGGAGCACGTCGGCGAGCGCGGTGCCGGCGGCGGCGAAGCCGTGGCCGCGCATCAGGCAGATGCGGCCGTCCGCGCCCAGGCGCTCGGCCAGGTCCTGGCCCTGCGCGTAAGTCGTGACCAGCAGGTTCGTGTCGCCGAACCTGTCGTTGATGTCCCACACCGGCACGCGCTTGCCGATGAAGCCGCCGGAGTGGATCACGGGGCGCAGCGGGGTGGTCGAGATGCCGTAGGGAAGCGTCGCCTCCGCATGGCTGTGCACGCACGCCATCACCTCGGGCCGCTTCGCGTAGATCGCGCCGTGGATGTGCCGCTCGACATAGGGGATGCGCGTGTCGCCGCGCACCGGCGTACCGTCCAACTCGAACTCCATGATGTCTTCGGGGCCGACCAGCTCGGGGCTGCGCGAGCGCGAAAGAAGGTAGCGCTTGGGGTTGTCGGGATGGCGGATCGAGACGTGCCCATAGGCATCGACGACGTCCTCGTACGCAAGGACGCGGTTGGCGATCACCAGCTCGCGGATAGCCTGATTCAAGTCGCTCATATGCTCCCTCCCAATCGGCGCGCGAGACTAGCGCGAAGCGTCGCCGCGTGCAGCTTCAATCGCGACGGTCGGCCGTTTTCGTTGACACGTCAGCATCGACGGCCCGAAACTGTAAATTCGGAGGAGCGTCGCGAAACAAACAACATAAGAAGGACAAGATGGGAGAGACGAGCAAGCCGCCATTCCGTGCCGACCACGTGGGAAGCCTGCTGCGGCCGCGCGCGGTGGCCGAGGCGCGCGCCAAGGCGGCGAAGGGGGAGATCGCGCCGGACGCGCTGCGCGCGATCGAAGATGCGGCGATCCGCGACGCGATCAAGCTGCAGGAGGCCGCCGGGCTGCAATCGATCACCGACGGCGAATTCCGCCGCGCGCTGTGGCACACCGACTTCCTGCTGGGCATCGAGGGCGTCGCGGCCACCCATTCGAGCTATGCCGTGTCGTTCAAGAACGACGCGGGCGACACGACGGAAACCTCGTCGATGCTGGTGGTGCGCGACAAGGTGCGCCGTCCGCGCCCGATCATGCTCGACCATTTCAAGTTCGTGAGGGACAACACGACGCGCACGGCGAAGCTGTGCATCCCCGCGCCCACCTATTTGCACATGCGCGGCGGGCGCAAGATCGTGGACCGGGCCGCCTATCCCGACATGGACGCGTTCTGGGACGACATGGTCGCGGTCTATCGCGCCGAGATCGCCGACCTCGTTGCGGCCGGCTGCACCTACCTGCAGTTCGACGACGTGTCGTTCGCCTGTCTGTGCGACCCCGGCATCCGCGACCAGGTGAAGCGCGACGGCGAGGATCCCGAGACCCTGCCGCGCGTCTATTCCGAGATCATCAACCGGCTGATCGCCGAGCGCCCACCCTCGCTCGCCGTCACCATCCATACGTGCCGCGGCAATTTCGACAGCATGTGGATGGCGCAGGGCGGCTACGAGGCGGTCGCCGAGCAGACATTCAACACGCTCGACGTCGACGGGTTCTTCCTCGAATACGACACGGCGCGGGCCGGCGGGTTCGAGCCGCTGCGCTTCATGCCCAAGGGCAAGAAGGTCGTGCTGGGGCTGGTCTCGACCAAGCTGGCGGCGCTCGAATCCAAGGACGAGATCAAGCGGCGCATCGACGAGGCGTCGCGCTATGTGGCGCTCGACGACCTCTGCCTTTCGCCGCAATGCGGCTTCGCCTCGTCGCACGGCGGCAACCGCATCACCGAGGACGTCGAGAAGGCAAAGCTCGCGCTGGTCGTCGAGGTCGCCCAGGAGGTCTGGGGCAATTAACGCGCCAGACTTGAAACCTCCCATTGGTCACCCCGGAGGGTGCGAAGCGCCGGTCGGCGCCTGCCCGGGGTCCACTGGACGCCGGGCCCGAACATGCCAGTGGCATGTTCGGCGGCGCGAACGGGCCCATCATGCGGGTCGGGGTCGTTGTTAGATGGGTCCCGGCTCTCGCTACCAGGTGCGGCTCGGCCGGGATGACAGGCCGTGGTTGGGATTTTCGATCCGCCGCAAACCGTTCTAGTATCAGGGCCGAAATTCCACCACCGCACCCGCTTGCGAGGTGAAGATGCAGACGCGAATTCCCAGCGTGATGATGCGCGGCGGTACGTCCAAGGGCCTGTATTTCCTGGCCAACGACCTGCCCGAAGATCCCGCGACGCGCGATGCGGTGCTGCTGGCCGCGATGGGCTCGCCCGATGCGCGCCAGATCGACGGGGTAGGCGGGGCCGATCCGCTGACCTCGAAGGTGGCGATCGTCAGCCGGTCGAGCCGGCCCGACATGGACGTCGACTACCTGTTCGCCCAGGTGGTGGTGGACGAGGCCAAGGTCGACGTCACCCCCAACTGCGGCAACATGCTGGCCGGCGTCGGGCCGTTCGCCATCGACCAGGGGCTGGTGAGGACGACGGGCGACGCGACGCGCGTGCGCATCTTCATGGTCAATTCCGGCATGGGTGCCGAGGCCGTTGTGCAGACCCCCGGCGGCCACGTGGAATACGAAGGCAGCGCGCGGATCGACGGCGTGCCGGGCACCGCCGCCCCGATCCCGATCTCGTTCCTCGACACCGAGGGCTCGGCCTGCGGCGCGCTGCTGCCCACCGGGCGGGTGCGCGACGAGATCGACGGCGTCGGCTGCACGCTGATCGACAACGGCATGCCCGTCGTCGTGATGGCGGCCACCGACCTCGGCCGCACGGGCTACGAGACGAAGGCCGCGCTCGACGCCGATACGGAGCTCAAGGCCAGGCTCGAATCGATCCGCCTCAAGGCCGGGCCGATGATGAATCTCGGCGACGTGACGAAGGCCGTCGTGCCGAAGATGTGCCTGGTCGCCCCGCCGCAGCACGGCGGCGCGTTAATGACGCGTTGCTTCATCCCGCACGTGTGCCATTCGACGATCGGCGTGCTGGCGGCCGTGACCATCGGCACCGCCTGCGTCCTACCCGGCTCGGCGGCCGCCGGCATCGCGCGCGTGCCGGACGGCGCGAAGAAGACGCTGTCGGTCGAGCATCCGACCGGCGAGTTCTCCGTCGCGCTCGAGCTCGCGGGCACGGCGCACGCGCCGAAGGTGGAGCGTGCGGCGCTGCTGCGCACCGCGCGGCGCCTGTTCGAGGGCAACATCCTGGTGCCGTCCAAGGTGTGGGCGGGACGCAAGCTGCGCGCGGCGGCGGAATGAAGTACTGCCAGGGCCCCGACCCGAACACGAAGACGCCGAGCTTCGTCGCCCCGCCGCTCGCCTGCGACACGCACTGCCACGTGTTCGGGCCGGCGGCGAAATTTCCGTTCGCCGAGGGGCGCAGCTACACCCCGCCCGACGCGCCGTTCGAGGACTTCCAGAGGCTGCAGAAGGTGCTGGGGCTGGAGCGTGCGGTGATCGTGCAGGCCACTTGCCACGGCACCGACAACCGTGCCGCGCTCGACGCCATCGCGCGTTCGAACGGGCGCTATCGCGGCGTAGCCATCGTCGACGAGTCATTCTCCGACGCGGACTTCGAGGCGCTCGATGCGGGCGGCATCCGCGGCATCCGCTTCTCGTTCGCCCGGCATCTGTCCGGCCCGCCCGACTTCTCGCGCGTCGAGCGCATCGCCGAGCGCGTGCGCCCGCTCGGCTGGCACCTGGTCCTGTATCTCGAGCGCGAGGACATCATGGCGAGCGTCGAGACCATCCTCGGCTTCGGCATGCCCGTGATCATCGACCATATGGGTCGCGCCAAGACCGGTGACGGGCTCGTCCACCCGTCCTTCCGCGTGCTGCTCGATTTGGTGCGCAACGAGGACATCTGGGTGAAGATCTGCGGCGCGGAGCGGATCAGCACGTCCGGCCCGCCCTATGAGGACGCGGTGCCCTTCGCGCGGGCGCTGATCGAGGCTGCGCCCGACCGGGTGCTGTGGGGCACGGACTGGCCCCACCCGAACATCGAGGGCGTCATGCCCAATGACGGCGACCTGATGAACCTGCTGGCGCTGGCCGCGTCCGACGCGGCGGTGCGCAACCGCATCCTGGTCGACAACCCCGCGCGGCTCTATGGCTTCGGAGACGGATCATGACCACCATTGCCTTCATCGGGTTCGGCGAGGCGGGCGGGCTGCTCGCCCAGGGTCTCAAGGGCGCGGGCGCAACCGTCGACGCCTGCTACGACATACTGATCGACGATCCCGCGACCGCCGGCCGGATCGAGGAGAAGGCCCGGTCCCAGGGCATCGCCGCCGCGCGCACGCCGGCCGAGGCGGTCGCCGGCGCGGACGTGGTGCTGTCGGCCGTCGTCTGCTCGGAGACGGTGGTCGCCGCGAGGGGCGCCGCGCCGCACCTCGCGCCCGGCCAGATCTACATGGACGTCAATTCGTCCTCGCCGGGCATGAAGCGCGAGGCGGCGGCGGCAATCGAGGCGGCGGGCGCGTCGTTCGTGGAGGCGGCGGTCATGGACCTGGTGCCGCCGCACGGCCACAAGGTGCCGATGCTGCTGGCCGGCGCCAAGGCGAAGGCGCTCGCCGGGATGCTCGCGCCATACGGCATGCGCGTTGAGGCGATCGGCGAGCGCATCGGCGACGCGTCCGCGATCAAGATGATCCGCAGCGTGTTTCTCAAGGGCTTCACGTCGGTGCTGTTCGAGTGCCTGCTGGCCGCGCATAAGGCGGGCGTCGCCGACCGGGTGCTCGATTCGATCCAGGGCACCTTCCCCGAACAGGACTGGCGCAAGCTCGCCGACTATTACGCGCCCCGCAAGGTGCTGCACGCAAAGCGCCAGGCCGCCGAGATGCACGAGGTGGCGGAAACGCTAGAGGAGTTGGGCGTGAAACCGACCACGACGCTTGCCTCGGCCGAGCTGATGGAATGGATCACCTCGCTCGGCCTCGCCGAACGGCCGGGCAGCGTGCCGAAAACCTTCGCCGCCGTGATGGATGCGGTCGCCGACGCCGAATCCCGCCCAACAGCGAAACGCCGCGCGGGCTGACTTCCGCCCCACGCTATTCGCGCTTACTTGCCGCCCATGTCGGCGGCGACGGCGCGCAGCTCGGCGAGGAGCGCGGCCGAGGGCTCGCCGGTTGCGGGATGGCCCGCAAACTGCTGGTAGAGCGCAATCGCCTCGCGCGTGCGCGGGCCGGGCGCGCCGTCCACGGGGCCCGGGTCGAATCGCAGCCGCTTCAGAAGCCGCTGGATGTCGAGGACGATCTTGCCCAGCGGCGGCGTGCCGTCCATGGCCGCGACGACGGGCGGTTGGGCGGCAGCAGCGACGGCCGGAATTGCGGGCGGCGGAAGCGACGCGAGCTTCTTCACGGCGTCCGCGTTCCCTTGGCGTGCGGCGGCTTGGTACAGCGAGCGCGCGCGCGCGGGATCGCGCGTCACCCCCAGCCCGCGCTCGTACATCGTGGCGAGTGCGACCTGAGCCGGCGCGAGGCCGGACTTGGCCGCCCGCTCGAACCATCGTGCCGCCTTGGCCAGGTCGCGTGGCGTGCCGCGCCCGTCGGCATAGGCCGTGGCGAGATTGTATTCGGCCTTGGCGTAGTCCTGCTCGGCTGCGCTTTCGTACCAGAAGAAGGCCAGGGCGGGGTTGCGCGCGACACCGAGTCCGCGATCGTACATCACACCGAGATTGTACTGGGCGGGGGCGAGGCCACGCACCGCCGCGCGCTCGAACCAGCGCGCCGCCGCGGCGGGGTCCTGCGTCATGCCGCGCCCAGCAGCAAGTCGTACCCCGAGGTCGTACTGCGCGCGCACGTTGCCCAGCTCAGCGGCGCGCCACAGCGCGTCGGGCGGTAGTGCGGCAAAGTCGGAGGGTAGTGCGCCATCGTCCGGCGACGCGGGCGGGGTGAGCGCCGGTGCTGCCGGCGATGCGGCTTCCGGCGCGGGCGGCGCGGCGGCGCGCTGTACCGGATCCGGCGACGGGGTCGGCGGCGTCAGCGCCTCGTAGACCCACGCCCCGACTCCCGCAAGCAGCGCCACGAGAACGGCGGCCACCGTCGCACCCGCGGCGATGCGCGGCCAGGCGCTCCGTCGTGGCGCCAGCGCGATCCGGTCGGCTGCATCCTCGACCGTGACGCCGAGTGGCGTGTCGTCCGGCTCGGGGGCCGATGACGGCACCGGTTCAGGCGGGACATCGGCAGCGGGCATTGGATCGGCGAAAGCCGGTCCAGTCGCCTTGGTTGGAGACGCGGTCACGGGCTCGCGCCCCGACGGAACGACGGTTTCGGCCTCGGGCAAGGTAGCGGCGCGGCGGATCGCGCGCTCGATCCAGACGCCGACGGGCAGCCCGGCCTGCTGGGCGGCGCGGCGGGCAGCCTCGCGCGCCTCGTGATCGACCCCCTTGACGCCCCACTGCCCCGGACCGGCCATGCGCCCCCGTCTAGCGCAGGAGGCCGAACAGGCGACGCCGGCCGCGCCCATTGGCCTGCGCCTCGATCCGATCCAGCCGTTCGGAGATGCGCGACACGGCCCGCTCGACCGGCGCGGTGGCGGCGGCGGCGTTCCGCACCTTCACCTCCTCGACCGACGTCGACAGCTCGTCGATGCGTTCGGCGAGCGGCGCGACCACCTCCGTCGTCGTCTTCTCCGCCTTGTCGATGCGCTGTGCAAGCTTCTGCAGACCGTCGAGCAGCGCCATCATGGTGGGCGCCGGCACCGAACTGCCCGGCGCGCGCTCGGTGGTCGGCGCGGGCTCGGACTCGGTCGGGCCCTTGAACTGGGTCACGGCGGCGGAGCGGATCACCTGCGTGAGCCATGCGCCGAGCGGAAGCCCGGCGCGGCGCGCCGCGATCTTCGCCGCCTCACGGGTCTCGGGATCGATCCCCTTCACGCTCCACGGCGCCTGTACCGGCATGCGGAGGGTCACTCCTCCCGATCGGTGACGGCAGAGCCGACCGACGGCGCGAGCCCGGCTTCCAGGCGGGCCACCGCGCGCTCGATCAGGCTGTCGTTCTGCCCTGCGGCGCGCTCCGCCCGTTCCGCTTCGGCCGTCGCATGGATCACCCCGCTGAGCCACTCGCCGAGCGGCATGCCGGCCGCGCGCGCTGCGGTCTTGGCCGCGAGCCGTGCCTCGAGACTCACGCCTTTGAGACTCCAGGGCATGCTTGCGGGAGCGGCCATTCATCCTCCACGTAGTGCCGAGTATGTCCGTAGATATACCGACAATCGACGCGCGCGTGAATCCCCTATGCGGCGCAGCGCCTTGCCGCCTCCCGAGGCCCGGCCTATGCTCCGCCGCCGTTGGGGCGTAGCCAAGTGGTAAGGCAGCGGGCTTTGGTCCCGCGATCCCAGGTTCGAATCCTGGCGCCCCAGCCATTGGCCGCGTGCGACACCACACGACGTCGCATGGGGTTGACTGGCGCGAGACGCAGTTCAAATCAACCCTATCCGGGGGGAACGGGTCAGGAGGAAGCGATGTCACTCAGGCTGAACGACACGGCGCCGGATTTCAGCGCCGAGACGACCGAAGGCAACATCCGGTTCCATGACTGGATCGGCAACGGGTGGGCGATCCTGTTCTCGCACCCAAAGGATTTCACGCCGATCTGCACGACCGAGTTGGGCTATGTCGCCAAGCTGAAGCCGGAATTCGACAAGCGCAACTGCAAGGTGATCGGGCTGTCAATCGACGGCGTCGGTGACCACAAGAAGTGGTCCGGCGACATCCAGAAGGCAGGCGGCGCGGCGCTGAACTACCCGCTGATCGGCGATTCCGATCTGAAGGTGGCCAAGGCGTACGACATGCTCCCGGCCGATGCCGGGGCGAGCGCCCAGGGCCGGACGCCCGCCGACAACGCGACCGCGCGGACCGTGTTCGTCATCGGGCCGGACAAAAAGGTCAAGGCGACCTTGACCTATCCGATGTCGACCGGGCGCAACTTCGACGAAATCTTGCGGCTTCTGGATTCCTGCCAGTTGACCGCGCGCGAGCCGGTGGCGACGCCGGTCAACTGGAAGCAGGGCGAGGATGTGGTGGTCGTCACCTCGGTCTCGGACGAGCAGGCCAAGCAGAAATTCCCCAACGGATTCCGCGCGGTGCTGCCTTATTTGCGCTACGTGCCCGCCCCGCGCCAATAGGCCGGACGGGCGTTCGCATTGGGCGGCGGCCCCCGGGCCGCCGCCTTTTCGTTTGGTCGACACCGTCCGTTAACGCACGGCCGCCAATGATGCCCGGCACATTCCCGCGCCGTTCAATGCAGGATGGTTGCCGGGGTGTGCGACTAATGTCACTCTGAACCCGCAATCGCGCGGGTGGCGCGAGATCCGAAGAGAAATGGCCGCAGGGGGCGCAATCCCGACAGGTCCGGAAGCACGGCCGCATGGCCGCCGCACGGCGTGTCCGGTCGCGCCCGACCGGCAAGTGGCAGGAGCGTGAATGGATCAGGCTACGCCCCGCAAGCGCGGGGCACGCAAGAAACGCCCCACGCTGTTCGACACCGCGGAAGGGCGCCGGCTCGCCGATTCCCAGTCGGATCAGGGTGGATGGCGCCACTGGGGGCCATATCTCAGCGAGCGTCAATGGGGCACGGTGCGCGAGGATTACAGCGAGCTGGGCCACGCCTGGGACTATTTCCCCTATGACCAGGCGCGAAGCCGCGCCTATCGCTGGGGCGAGGACGGGCTGGCCGGGTTCGGCGACGAGCGGCTCTATCTCTGCCTGGGGCTCGCCCTGTGGAACGGGCGCGATCCCTATGTGAAGGAGCGGTTGTTCGGGTTGAACAACGCGGAGGGCAATCACGGCGAGGACGTGAAGGAGCTGTATTACTACGTCGACGGCATGCCCACCCACTCCTACATGCGGATGCTGTACAAGTACCCGCACGCCGCCTTCCCCTACGACCGGCTGATCGCCGAGAACCGCCAGCGCGGCCTCAAAGATCCGGAGTTCGAGCTGATCGAAACCGGCGTGTTCGACGAGAACCGCTATTTCGACGTGTCGGTCGAGTACGCCAAGGCCGACCCCGACGACATCTTGATGCGGGTGACGGTCACCAATCAGGGGCCCGAGCCGGCGGTGCTGCACGTGCTCCCCCAGCTCTGGGCGCGCAACATCTGGTCGTGGCGGGCGGATTCGCCGCGCCCGGTGTTCGCGGCGCGCGACGATGGCTCGGTCACTGTCGAGCATCCGTTCCTGCCGCCGATGCGGCTCGTCTGCGACGGCGAGCGAGAGTTGCTGTTCTGCGACAACGACACCAACCTGCCACTCCTCTATGGCACGCCGGCCTCGGGCTTCTTCAAGGATGGGGTCAACCGCTACGTCGTGCACGGCGAGGACAGCGCGGTGAACCCGGCGCGCCACGGCACCAAGGTAGCGGCGCACCACAAGATGACGCTTGCACCGGGCGCCGTGCGCGTCTTCCGGATGCGCCTCGCGCTGGAGCCGGAATCGGCCACCCACCGCTTCGCCGATTTCGACGCGCTGATGGCCGAGAGGATCGCCGAGGCCGACGCGTTCTACGCCGCCCTGCAGACCGGGATCGCCGACGAAGACGCGCGCCGGGTCCACCGACAGGCTCTGGCCGGCATGTTCTGGTCGAAGCAGTTCTACCATATCGACGTGCCCGAATGGCTGAAGGGCGACCCTTTGCCGCCGCCGCCCTCGCGCAAGCACGCGCGCAACGCCGACTGGTTCCACCTCAACAACTCCGACATCATCTCGATGCCGGACAAGTGGGAATACCCGTGGTACGCGGCATGGGACCTTGCGTTCCACTGCGTCGTGATGGCCGAGGCCGACCCTGACTTCGCCAAATCGCAGCTTCTGCTGCTCACGCGCGAATGGTACATGCACCCGAATGGCCAGCTTCCCGCTTATGAGTGGGAGTTCTCGGACGTCAACCCGCCGGTGCACGCCTGGGCCGTGTGGCGGGTGTTCCAGGCCGACCGCAGGCTGCGCGGCGGCAAGGGCGACATCGTCTTCCTGAAGCGCATGTTCCACAAGTTGATGCTGAACTTCACCTGGTGGGTGAACCGCAAGGACGCCGAAGGGCGCAACGTGTTCCAGGGTGGCTTCCTCGGGCTCGACAATATCGGCATCTTCGACCGCTCCGCACCGCTGCCGACCGGCGGCACGATCAGCCAGTCCGACGGCACCGCCTGGATGGCGATGTATTCGCTGAACCTGATGCGGATCGCGCTCGAGCTCGCCACCCACGACCACGTCTACGAGGACGTGGCGACCAAGTTCTTCGAGCACTTCCTCTACATCGCCGGCGCCATGACCAATATCGGCGGCGAACAGATCGGGCTGTGGGACGAGCGCGACGAGTTCTACTACGACGTGCTGAACCTGCCGGGCGGCCAGCGCGTGCCAATGCGCGCGCGCTCGATCGTGGGGCTCTTGCCGCTCTGCGCCGTCGAGGTTCTGGACGCCTCGCTGCTCAGCGCGCTGCCCAAGTTCACCGCACGGCTCAAATGGTTCCTCGGCTACCGGCCCGACCTCGCCAGCCTGGTGTCGCGCTGGATGGACACCGGCGGCGAGGAAGGCCATCTACTGTCGCTGCTGCGCGGCCATCGCATGAAGTGCCTGCTGCGCCGCATGCTGGACGAAACCGAGTTCCTGTCCGATTACGGGATCCGCTCGATCTCGAAGTTCCATGAGCACCACCCGTACGTGTTCGAGCATGACGGCCACAACTACTCGGTCAAGTACCTCCCCGCCGAGTCCGACTCGCGCCTGTTCGGCGGCAACTCCAACTGGCGCGGCCCGATCTGGATGCCGATCAACTACCTGATCATCGATTCGCTACGCGAGTTCCACAAATATTACGGCGACGACTTCAAGGTCGAATGCCCGGTCCGCTCCGGCGGCTACGCCACGCTCAGCCAGGTCGCCGACGAGCTGTCGCGGCGCCTGACGCGCATCTTCCTGCGCGACGAGACGGGACGCCGGCCGGTGCTGGGCGACTCCCGCATCGAGCAGGAGGAGCCGGCCTTCCGCGACAACGTGCCGTTCTACGAGTATTTCCACGGCGACACCGGCCGCGGCGTGGGCGCGTCGCACCAGACCGGCTGGACCGGCTTGGTCGCTTTGCTGATGGAGCCGGCGAGCCACGCGCTTACCAGCTTCGACCGCTCACCGCCGCGTTTCGAACGCCATTCGCCCGCCGCCCATCTCGACACCAACGCCAGCCACCGCGCCGCGCCCCACCCGGCCCTGGTGCGGGACCGCTCCTAGTGGAGCGAATTTGACATTTGAGTCCCGGCTGCGGCGAGGCTCGTTCTCAAATGTCAAATTCAAAAGCTCCACTAGAAACATAGACTTGCTAGTGGTCTTTTCGATTCCGACATTTGCTCACGACGTTGCCGCAAGGGTAAGCAAATGTCGGAATCGGACCACTAGTACCGCCGCAAGGAGGCGGAACCGGACATGACCTTCGACAGCCCCGATAGCGAGTTCGCCGCCATCAGCGCCGTCCGCATCGAAACGGCCGCGCGTCCGATCGAGCCGCGCCAGATCAGCCAGGCACCCCGGCGCGCGATCGCGCTGGTCCTTGCCGGCGGGCGCGGCTCGCGCCTGCGCGCCCTCACCGATTTCCGCGCGAAGCCCGCGGTGCATTTCGGCGGCAAGTACCGGATCATCGATTTCACCCTGTCGAACTGCATCAACTCGGGCTTTCGCCGCATTTCGGTGCTGACCCAGTACAAATCGCATTCGCTACTCGGCCACCTGCAGCGCGGCTGGTCGTTTCTGCGCGGCGAGTTCAACGAGTTCATCGACCTGATCCCAGCGCAGCAGCGGCTGGACGACGAATCCTGGTACAAGGGCACGACGGACGCGGTGCGCCAGAATCTCGATATCCTGACCGCGCACAACCCGGAATACGTGCTGATCCTGGCCGGCGACCACATCTACAAGATGGATTACGCGGCGATGTTGTCCGAGCACATCGCCATGCGCGCCGACGTAACGGTGAGCTGCGTCGAGGTGCCGCGCTCCCAGGCGACCGCCTTCGGCTGTGTCGCAATCGATCCCGACGGCCACATCGTCGATTTCCTCGAGAAGCCGACCGACCCACCCGGCATGCCGGGCGCGCCCGACCGCACGCTCGCCAGCATGGGCATCTACATCTTCAACGCGAAGCTGCTGTTCGCAGAGCTTGCGCGCGATGCCGAGGACGAGACCTCCTCGCACGATTTCGGCAAGGATCTCATCCCTTACCTGGTGCCTCGCGCGGCGGTCTATGCCCACCATTTCAAGCGGAGTTGCATCTACAGCTATCCCGGTGCCGAGCCGTACTGGCGCGACGTTGGGTCGATCGACGCATACTGGGAGGCCAACATCGACATGACGCGCATGAACCCGGCGCTGAACCTGTACGACGCCGAGTGGCCGATCTTCACCTATCAGGAGCAGATGCCGCCCGCGAAGTTCGTGCACGATTCCGACGGGCGGCGCGGCATGGCGGTAAACAGCATCGTCGCCAATGGCTGCATCGTCTCGGGCGCTATGGTCCGCCAGTCCATGCTGTCAGCCCGAGTCCGCGTGAACTCGTTCTCCTACCTCGACCACGTCGTCGTTCTGCCCGACTGCAATATCGGCCGGCATGTGCGGCTCAATCGCGTGATCGTCGACCGCGGCTGCCAGCTTCCCGACGGGCTCGTGGTGGGTGAGAACCCGGCCGAAGACGCGCGGCGCTTCCACCGCACCGAGGAGCTGGGCATCACGCTGATCACCCAGGACATGCTCAACCGCTTGCCGTGACATGCAGGTCCTGTTCGTGACGTCCGAGCTCGCGCCGCTCGTCAAGACCGGCGGGCTGGGCGACGTCGCGGCGGCGCTGCCCGTCGCCCTGCGCGCGGCCGGGGTCGATGCGCGGGTGATCCTGCCCGGCTATCCGGCGGCGCTGGCGGTTGCCCGACATTTCGCGCCGGTCGCGACAGGCCTCGCTTTGCCCGGCGGCCATCACGGCACGATCCGCCTGGGTATAGGCCCGGGCGACGTGCCGCTTTACCTGGTCGACGCGCCGAGCCTGTTCGACCGGCCGGGCGGACCCTATGGCCCGCCGGACGGGGGCGACTGGCCAGACAACCATCTGCGGTTCGCGGCTCTGGGCTTCGCCGCCGCCGCGATCGGGCGCGAGGGCGCGGCGGGGTGGCGGCCGGACATCGTCCATTGCCACGACTGGCAGGCGGGGCTCGCGCCGGCCTACCTGCAACTCGCCGGCGCCCAACGGCCCGCGACGGTCATGACCATCCACAACCTCGCCTATCAGGGGCAGTTCTCGCCGCATCTGTTCGGCGAGCTGGGCCTGCCTTACGGCATGTATGGGATCGACGGCGTCGAGTATTACGGCGGGATCGGCTACCTCAAGGCCGGGCTTCACTACGCCGACCGGCTGACCACGGTCAGCCCGACCTACGCACAGGAAATTCAGACCGCCGAGCAGGGAATGGGGCTGGACGGGCTCCTGCGCGCGCGGGCAAGCCTGCTCACCGGCATCATCAACGGCATCGACACCGCCCTGTGGGACCCGGCGCAGGACCCGCATCTGCCGGTGCGCTACTCGGCCGACAACATCCGCGGCAAGGCGCGCGACAAGGCCGAGCTGCGCGCGGAGCTGGGGCTCGATCCCGTGCCCGGGGCGCTCGTGTTCGGAATCGTCAGCCGACTGACCTGGCAGAAGGGGTTGGACCTCGTCTGCGGCGCGCTCGGCGCGCTCGAACAGGCTGGCGCGCAGCTCGCCGTGCTCGGCTCGGGCGACGGCGACCTGGAGGTCGCGCTGACCGACGCCGCGACGCATCACCCTGACCGCGTGGCCGTGCGCATCGGATTCGACGAGGGGCTGGCGCACCGCATCCAGGCCGGCGCCGACCTGATCCTGGTGCCGTCGCGGTGGGAGCCGTGCGGCCTGACGCAACTCTCCGCCATGCGCTACGGCGCGCTGCCTCTGGTACGCCGCGCGGGCGGGCTTGCCGACACCGTCACCGACCTGACCGACCGCGAGGGCACCGGATTCGTGTTCGACCACGCCTTCGTTCCCGACCTCGACGCGGCGATCCGGCGCGCGGCCGCGCAGTTCCGGCGCCGCGCCGCCTGGCGTGCGGCCCAGCGCCGCGCCATGGCGCAGGACGTAAGCTGGGCCGAGCCGGCCAAACGCTACGCGGCACTGTATGACGAAACGCTCGCGGCCCGGACGGCGTGACGCCTATTTCTTATCGGGCTTCGGACGTCCCGCGTGGTGCGGCGTAAAGGACGGCGGATCGCTCGCCGGGAACGACTCTTCCGACGCCTCGTCCACCGGGTCGGCCGCGATCACGGCCTTGTCGAGGTGGATGTCGCGCCCGCCGTGACGCTCGAGGATCGCCCGCGCCTCGCTCTCGCCGTGCGGCAACGCCACGTTGACGCCGAGCGAGAGACCGGTCCCTCCACGCAGGCGAAGCTCCGGCCGGTTCCAGCCGGCCGCGATCAGATCGTCCAGCGCGCGCTTGCGCGCCTCGGCCGACGGAAACGTTCCCACCAGCGCGCGAATCTCCGGTTTGTCGGTCATGACTGCCCCTTTCGATCGAGAGCTAGAATGTCAACGGCTGCGCGGGGACGCGCGTTCCCCCGCAAGAACGGATCCTTGTCGGGACTTGTCCGGCCCCCGAATTCGGCGCCTAATTGGCGCGTTCTCGCCTGGAGACGACGCATGTCGCTTGGTCGGAAAATACTTCCCCTCGCAGCGCTCGCGGCCGCGCTCATTCCTACGGCGGGGCAAGCCGATGCCATCGACGGCCATTGGTGCCTCGCCGGCAAGCATCTGGAGATCGAGGGGCCGCGCATCGTGACACCGGCTGGCAGCCGCATGCAGGGCGACTATTCGCGTCACGCCTTCAGCTACCGCGTGCCCACAAACGAAGGTGCTGCCGGCGCCACCGTGTGGATGGTGCTGCTGGGTGAGGAGACGATGCAGCTCGCTGTCGGCAAGCAGCCGCACGAGGCGGGCGCCGCGGTCGAGACCTGGCACCGCTGCCCGGCCCCCACGAGCTAGCGGCCGCGCCCTATCGCTCGGTGAGCTTCAGCTCGATGCGGCGGTTCTTGCTGTAGGCCTCCGGGCTGTCGCCGGTCTCCAGCGGGTGGTACTCGCCGAACCCGTTGGCGGCCAGCCGCTCGGGCGGAATGCCGTCGGCAATCAGCTGGCGCACGACCGAGATGGCGCGCGCCGTGGACAGCTCCCAGTTCGACGGGAATTGCGGGGTGTGGATCGGGCGCTTGTCGGTGAAGCCGTCGACGCGCAGCACCCAGGGAATGTTCGCCGGAATGTCCTTGGCGATGTCCTTCAGCGTGGCGGCGAGCCGGTCGATCTGCGCCTGCCCCTCGGGCACGAGATCGGCCGAGGCGGACGGGAACAGTACCTCGGACTGGAACACGAAGCGGTCGCCCACGATGCGAATGTCGGGGCGGTTGCCCAGGACCTCGCGCAGCCGGCCGAAGAATTCCGAGCGGTACTTGGCCAGCTCCTCGACCTTGCCGGCGAGCGCACGGTTGAGCCGCTTGCCCAGATCGACGATCTGGACCTTCTGTTCGGCCTCGTTCTTTTCTGACAGCTCGAGAGCCTTGGAGATTTGCGCGAGCTGCGAGCGCAGCGCGGCGATCTGCTGGTTCAGCAGCTCGACCTGGCGCTTCGCCTCGGCCGAGACGCGCTGCTCCTCGGAAAGCGCCGATTGCGACTCGCCAAGCGCCTGCTGCGAATTGCCGAAGCGGCTTTGCAGCTCGGCGAGCGCATCGCGGCTGGCACCAACCTCGTTCTTCGCGTCGGCGAGTGCGTCCGCGGAGATCGAAAGCTGGCGCTGGGCATCCGCCAGTCGGCTGGACAGCGTGTCGCGCGCGGCGGTCGACGCAGCGAGCTCGGCGGAGAGCTGGCCGAGATTGCGGCGAAGGTCGGCGTTCGACGCCTTTTCCATCTGCAACAGGTCGGCGAGCTCGGCCACCTGCTGGTTGAGCCGCGCCAGCGCCTCGTTGCGGCCGGTGAGCACCTGGTTGAGGAAGAGCTGTGCCAGCGTAAAGACGAGCAGCAGGAACAGCACGATGATCAGCATCGTCGACAGCACGTCGACGAAGCCGGGCCAGTAATCCGCGTTGCGCGCGCGCCGCCGGAGCGAGCGGGCCATCGTCTATTCCCGCGAGAACGGCGCGCGGGCGGGCGGGCGCTCAGCGATCGCTGCGAGCGTGCGCGACAGCACGCGGATTTCGCCGCGCAGCTCCTCGACCAGCTCGCTGCGGCCGGACGACATCTCCTCCAACAGCCGCGCCATGTAGACGTCGATGTTGCGGATGTGCGTGCGCACGCCGTCGTCGTCGCCGAGCCCCGACCGGCCGGCCGTGGCGAGCCCGTCGGCGAGACGTGCGAGGATCGGCTTCAGCTCCATCTGGCTTTCGGCGAGGCGCATCATCAGCGTCTGCTCGGTGCGCATCTGGTCGGTGAGCGTCGACAGCTTCTCGGTGAGCTGGCCGATCGAGGCGTTCGAGCTTATGCGGCTTTCCTCGCCGCGGTTGAGCGTGCGCTGCAGGCTTTCCAGCCCGTCGGCGGTCTGTTCCAGCAGCGCCTGCACGTAGGCCGGCACAGACTGGTCGCCGTCGCCCGAAAGCGCGCCCGACGACAGCCGCGTCTGGGTGGCCAGCCAGTCCTCGAGGTCGTTGAAGAAGCGGCCTTGCGCCTGGCCGGCCTGCAGGTCGAGAAAGCCCAGGATCAGCGAGCCCGAAAGCCCGAACAGCGACGACGAGAACGCCGTCCCCATGCCCCGCAGCGGCGCCTCGAGCCCTTTTTTCAGCGCATCGAACATCGAGGCGAGATCGCCGGAGCCGATGGAGAGGCCACCGATCACGCCGGCGATCGAGTGCACGGTCTGAATCAGCCCCCAGAACGTGCCGAGAAGGCCAAGGAAGACCAGTAGCGCGATCAGATAGCGCGAGATGTCGCGCGATTCGTCGAGCCGCGAGGCGATGCCATCGAGCAGGGATCGCGTCGAGGTCGCGGACAGGGTCAGCCGGCCAGTGCGCTCGCCGAACATGGCTGCCATCGGCGCCAGCAGGCGGGGCGGCTCCTGAACCGACAGGCCCGGCCGGCCGGTGCGGTAGGTCTCGATCCACGACACTTCGGCGTTGAGGGTGATCACCTCGCGGAAGATGTAGGCGATGCCAAGCGCCAGCGTGCCGAGGATCAGCCCGTTCAGCGCGGGGTTGGCGAGCAGGATCTCGTAGATCTGTCCGGCCAGCACGCCCACCGCCACCGCGACCGCGGCGAGGAAGATCAGCATCCGCGTGAGGTAGCGGCGCGGGCGGGTCATGAAACGCGCGGCAAGGCGCGGCCGCTCATCGTTGCGACACCACGACGTCGACCCGGTCTGCCGACCCGCCTTCCACCCGGTTGCCCAGCGCGCGCACGTCGATACGGGTGGAGCGCACGCCCTTGTCGATCAGGTAGGACCGGACCGCCAGCGCACGCGACAGCGACAGGCGCCGCGCCCGGCTTGCCGCGTCGCCGGTGCCGCTGGCATAGGCGAGAAGCTGCAACCGCAGGCTCTGATCCTTGCCGGCGCGCGCGGCGATCGCATCGAGCGCGGATTTCGCCCCGTCGCCGAGCCCGGCGGAATCGGCGTCGAAGGGCAGCGAGACCTGGCCCGCCGCGCGGTCCGGCGCGAGCGATGCCGTCTGGGCGGGCGGCGAGGGCGGGGCGGGCGGCGCCGGCGACGTGGAGGATGAAGCTGGCGGCGCAGGCGGCTCGGGTGCCGCGGGTGGCTCGGGCGCGGCTGGTGGCTCCGGCGCCTTGGGGGCGGCCATCGGCGGCGGTTCCGGCGCCTTCATCGCCGTCTGCGGGGCGGGCGCGGGGGTGGGCGCCGGCGGCTCTGGCGTCGCCATCGTGGGAGGCGGCGGCGGCGCGATCGGCTCCGGTGCGGTGCGGGCGGTCTGGCGCGGCGCTGGGGCGGCGGGACGCGCCGCTTGCTGCTTGACGGGCGCCGCCTTCCTCGCCGGGGCGCGGCGGGCTCGCTGCGTCATGCTCGAGGGCGGATGCAGGTGCACGCGGCCGAGGTCGGGCGCGGCGTCGGGCGCACTCAGTGTGATGCGCGAGTTGGGCGTCGCGCGCCGCGCCGCCTGCGGGCGGTTCGGCATCAAGAGGTCGGGCACCGTGGGCGACGGGCCGAGCGAATCGAGGACGCTCAAATCCACGGTCACGCTGGGCTGGCCTGAGCCGCCGATATAGGTCTGGGCCAGGGCGGTGCCCGATAGCCCCGACAATGCGAGCGCGACGATCCCGAGCGCGACCAGCGGAGTCCTGATGCGATCACCCATCAATTCTAAGGCCCCTCTACCGTCCCCCCGCGCGCCGCGCCGCGAGGGGCGCGGCAGGGCATGCGGCCACCATAGGCGCACCGAAACGGGCGAACAACCGAATCAGGGGGGACCGTCGCCGCGGAGAATGGCGTAAAAATGGCAGCATCCTTGCGTATTCAGCCCTTTTTCGGCCGCGGCGCGAGCCCCATCGCGTCGCGCAGCAGGCGCCGCATCGGCTCGTGCAGACCCGGATTGGCGGCCAGAATCGAGCCGCCATAGACCATGTTCGGCCCGCCCGCGAGGTCGGTGACGAACCCGCCCGCCTCGCGGATCAGGACAACCCCGGCCGCCACGTCCCAGGGCGAGAGACCGGTTTCCCAGAACCCGTCGAACCGGCCGGCGGCGACATAGGCGAGATCGAGCGCGGCCGAGCCGAAGCGGCGCACGCCCGCGGTCTCGTCCATCACCTTGCGCAGTGCGGCGGTGAACTCGTCCTTTCCCGGCCGGCTGCCGAACGGGATTCCGGTCGCCAGCACGGCGTCGGCGAGCTTGCGGCGCGCCGAGACCCGCAGCCGGCGGTCGTCGAGAAAGGCGCCCACGCCCTTCTCGGCCCAGAAGATCTCGTCGCGCAGCGGATCGTAAATCACGCCCGCGATCGGCTCGCGCTCGCGCTCGACGGCGATCGAGATGCAGAAATGCGGAATGCCGTGCAGAAAGTTCGTCGTGGCGTCCAGCGGATCGACGACCCAGCGCGTGGTCGGGTCGCCACCCTTTGTCTCGCCGGCCTCCTCCATCAGGAAGCCCCATTCGGGCCGCGCCCTGCCGAGGATGTCGCGTAAGGTTCGCTCGGCCCGCCGGTCGGCCTCGCTCACATAGTCGGCCGGTCCCTTGAGCGAGACCTGAAGGTTTTCGACTTCGCCGAAATCGCGCACGAGGCCGCGCGCCGCCTTGCGCGCCGCGTCGACCATCACGTTGATGTTGGCCGACCGCCGCGCGGTCATCGGTCGTCCGCGCGGCAGGGGTGCCCTGGGCTCAATCCTTCGCCCGCTCGACGTAGGTGGCGTCGGCAGTGGCCACGACGACACGGGTGCCGGCTTCGATATGCGGCGGCACCATGACGCGCACCCCGTTCTCGAGGATCGCGGGCTTGTAGGAGGAGGAGGCGGTCTGGCCCTTCACCACCGGGTCGGCCTCGGTGACCGTCATGGTCACCTGCTGCGGCAGGGTGACGGCGACCGGCGCGCCCTCGACCGTCTGGACGGTCAGCACCATGCCGTCCTGCAGGAACGGCGCGGCGGCGCCCAGCATCTGGCGCGGCACGGCGAACTGCTCGAACGTCTCGGAATCCATCAGCGTGACGTTGGCGTCGTCGCCGAACAGGTAGGTCGCCTCCTTCTCGTCGACATGCAGGCGTTCGACCGTCTCCTGGGTGCGCCACCGCACGTTGGTCTTGTTGCCCGACTTGAGGTCGCGCATCTCGACCTGGATGAACGCGCCGCCCTTGCCGGGCTGCAGGATCTCGATACCCAGCACGGAGTACTGGCGGTCGTTGTATTCCAGCACGTGGCCGGGACGGACGGTGTTGGCCTGAACCTTCATGGCGTGATCTTTGCTGCGGGAAGGGGCGGAACCTATCAGCTTGCCCCGGGCACCGCAACGCCCGGAAACCTATGGATAACGGTGGGTTCGCCCTGCCGGATCAGTCACATATCCGTCGCCGTGATAGCTCGGCCCGATTGGCACCTTGCCGTACCCGCCGGGAATGTCGAGCACGTAGCTCGGCTGGCACAGACCGGAAGCGCGGGCGCGCAGCTCGGCCACCAGCCTCTGGCCCTCGACGATGGTGGTGCGGAAATGGCCGGTGCCGGGCGCGAGATCGGCATGGTGCAGGTAGTAGGGCTTGATGCGGTTGCGCACCAGCGCCCGCATCAGCGCCTCGAGCGTTGCTGGATCGTCGTTGACGCCCCTGAGCAGCACGGTCTGTGCCAGCAGCGGATGCCCGGCGTCGGCAAGCCGGGCGCAGGCCGCGCGTGCCGGCTCGGTGAGTTCCGTCGCATGGTTGCAGTGGACCGCGACATAGACCGGCTTGGCAGCCGCCAGCGCGCGGACCAGCGCCGCGGTGATGCGTTGCGGATCAACCACCGGCACGCGGGTATGGATGCGGATCACCTCGACATGGGCGATGGCGTCGAGACGGCGCACGATGTCACCCAGCCGGCGGGTCGACAGCGCCAGCGGGTCGCCGCCGGTCAGGATCACCTCCCAGATCTCGTCATGGTCTGCGATGTAACCGATGGCCGCGTCGAGCTCGGCGGCGGTCAGCGCGAGCTTTGCGCCCGCCTGGCCCACCGTCTCGCGCCGGAAGCAGAAGCGGCAATAGGCCGGACAGGCCAGCAGCGGCGCGAGCAGCACACGGTCGCGATGGCGGTGCACGATTCCGGGCACCGGGGAATGCGCCGCGTCGCCGATCGGATCGGGACGGTCGTCGTGCGTGTCGATCAGCTCGCGCGCGTCGGGCCGGAACTGGCGCGCCACCGGCCCGTCCGCACCCTCGGCGGCGATCAGGGCGTCGAGCGCCGGCGTGATCGCGACGGCGTAGCGCGCCGCGACACGGGCGAGCGCGCGATCGTCGGTCCGATCATCTTGCATGGGACTTCTCCTCATCCGTCCGGCATTATCGCACGATGGCAGGGGGCGAACGGTGGTGGCACGCGGACGCGATGACGAGGCGCGCGGCGAACCTGCGCGTGCGCGGCGCCGTGCTGGACGCGACCCGCACGTTCTTCCGCGACTGCGACTTCACCGAGGTCGAGACGCCGGCGCTGCAGATTTCGCCCGGCCTTGAGCCGCATCTGCGTCCCTTCGCCACGGCGCTGGCCGACCCGCTGGGCGAGGAGGACCGTGCGATGTACCTGCACACCTCACCGGAATACGCCATGAAGAAGCTGCTGGCCGCCGGCATCGCACGGCCATACCAGCTTGCCCACGTGTTTCGCAACGCCGAGCGTGGCGCGCTGCACCATCCCGAGTTCGCGATGCTGGAATGGTACCGCGCCGACGAGAGCTATGAGGCGATCATGGCCGACTGCCTGGCGCTGCTGGCGGCGGTCGCGCCGGCCGCATTGCGGCACGGGGCGCTGGCCTGCGACGCGCGCGCCCCGCACGAGCGGCTTACCGTCGCCGACGCGTTCGCCCGCCACGCCGGCATCGACCTCCCGGCCACAGAAGGCGACGGGGACCATCTGGCGGCCGAGGCGTGGCGCATCGGTGTCGATCCCGGCGCGACGCGCGATTGGGAGGACGTGTTCTTCAAGATCTTCCTGGACCGGATCGAGCCGTTGCTGGGTCATCCGGCTCCCACCCTCCTCACCGAGTACCCGGCCCGGATGGCCGCGCTCGCCCGACTGAAGCCCGGCGATCCGCGCGTCGCCGAGCGGTTCGAGCTTTATGTTTGCGGGGTGGAACTCGCCAACGGATTCAGCGAACTGATTGACCCTGCCGAGCAGCGGCGGCGCTTCGCGGCCGACCGGGCGCGGCGACGAGCGCTCTATGGCGGCGAGGGCCCACCGATCGACGAGGACTTTCTCGCAGCACTGGCTACCATGCCGCCGGCCGCCGGGGTGGCGCTGGGCTTCGACCGGCTGGTCATGCTGGCCGCCGGGGCCGCGCGCATCGAGGACGTGCTTTGGGCGCCGGTCGACCCTGGCTGAGACATGGAACCCGGGCAGGCTGGCGGGTGTTTGCCGGACAGGCATCCCATCAACTGCCAGGGAGGGCGCCATGGCCGCCTATCTGATCGTGCACCGGCGCGACATCAACGACCCGGACCGGCTGAAGGAGTACCGCAACGGGGTGAACGACACGATCGCCAAATATGACGGCAAGGTCGTGGTGCGCGCCGACGGGTTCGAGGTGCTGGAGGGCCACTGGAACGCGGGGCGCCACCACGACGATTCCGAGCCGGAGCGCGTGACCGTGCTGCAGTTTCCGGACATGCAGCATCTGCGAAGCTGGTACGATTCGCCCGAGTACGCGGCGCTCAAGCGCATTCGCCAGTCGGCGGCCGATTGCGACGTCGTCGCGGTCGAAGGGCGGTAGAACATCTTCCGCTCACGCGGAATCGTCCCCGGATTGCGTTAGCGCATAGAACGAAGAAAACCTAGTGCGCCGGGGCGGCAGGCTGGGCCGGCGCGGGCTTGGCTTCCGTCGCCTTGCCGCCGGCCGGCGCGGCGCCCGCGGGGGGCTTGGCCTCGCCAGGCTTGCCTTCGGCCGCCTTGCCCTCCGCGGGCTTCTCGGCCGGCTTGGTCTTCGCCTCGTATTCCTGCTGCGCCGCCTTGACCTCATCCGGCGTCGGCAGCGGCGGCGGGTTTTCCTCAAGTGAGCGGAGGAATGCGATCACGTCGGCCCGGTCCTGCGGCTTGTCGAGCCCGGCGAAGGTCATCTTCGTCCCCGGCACGTCCTGGCGCGGCTCGTGGACGAACCGGTTCATCAGCTCATACGTCCACTTGTCGTGCTTGGTGGCGAATTCCTTCATCGCGCTCGAATAGTCGAAGCCTTCGTGGCTGGCGGGCTTGCGGCCGACGACGCCGTAAAGATTGGGGCCGATCTTGTTCGGGCCGCCCTTCTTGAAGTCGTGGCAGGCCTGGCACTTCTTGGCGATCTGCTCGCCCTTCTGCACGTTCGCCGAGGCCAAGAGCCCCAGGATCGGCTCGGTGGGTTTCGGCCCCTGCGCAGTGATCTGCGCTGGCCCCGTCTTGATCTCGACCGCGGCACCGCCCTCGCGCGGATGCACGAGCGAGTCGCCGAGTATGCCGACGACCTGGATCACCATGAGAACCAGGAGGATCGACCCCGCGATCTTGTTGAGTTCAAGCGTGTTCATGGTTCGGTGGCCGCTCCCGTGCGCGGATGCGGGCGAAAGAGATAGCGGGTTTCACGCCCTGCGCAAGCGATATATTGTCGCAAAACACGGCGCACGGCGGAAACCCCTTATGAGCCAGGCAATTGCAGGACCGTCCCCAGCTCGGGAGGCACGGAGATGAACCCGATCATCGCGATTCCGGCGCGCCTTGCCGCGACGCGCCTGCCCGACAAGCCTCTGGCGCTGATCGATGGCGAGCCGCTGATCCTGCACGTCTGGCGCCGGGCGGTGGCGGCCGAGGTCGGGCGCGTGATCGTCGCCGCGGGCGATGCCAGGATTGCCGAGGTGGTGCGCGCGGCGGGCGGCGAAGCGGTGGAGACCGACCCCGCTTTGCCCTCGGGCTCGGACCGGGTGGCCGCGGCGGTGGGCGCGCTCGATCCCGGCGGCGATTACGACGTGGTGGTGAATCTGCAGGGCGACCTGCCCGATCCGGATGCCGCCGAGCTGAAGGCCGTGCTCATCCCGCTCCGCGATCCCGGGGTCGACATCGCCACGGTCGCGACGGTGATGGAGCCCGCGCTCTATGACGATCCCAACGCGGTGAAGGCCGTGCTGGCGATGGCGCCCGGCGCGCGCATCGGCCGCGCGCTCTATTTCAGCCGGGCGCGCGTGCCGTCGGGCGACGGGCCGTACTACCACCATTTCGGGCTCTACGCGTTCCGCCGTGCCGCATTGGCCAGGTTCATCACCCTGCCCCAGGGCGTGCTGGAGGCGCGCGAGCGGCTGGAGCAGCTGCGCGCGCTCGAGGCCGGCATGCGCATGGACTGCGCGCTGATTGACAGGGTGCTGTACGAAATCAATACTCCTGCCGATCTTGCGCGCGACCGCGCGCGCCTCGCCCGTCCCGCCTGAGATCGACGCCCGCCATGGCCCGCAAGCCCGCGCCCGCCCGCACGATCGCCTTCCAGGGCCAGCCCGGCGCCTATTCCGACCTGGCGTGCCGCCAGCGCTACCCACGCTACCGGACACTGCCGTGCAACGCGTTCGAGGACGCGTTCGACGCGGTGCGGCGCGGTCGCGCGCGGCTCGCCATGATCCCGATCGAGAACTCGGTCGCAGGCCGCGTCGCCGACATCCATCGGCTGATGCCGGACTCCGGCCTCTACATCATCGGCGAGCATTTCCAGCGCGTGAACCACTATCTGCTGGCGCCAAAGGGCGCGACGCTGAAGACCGTCCGCACCGTGCACAGCCATGTCCACGCGCTGGGCCAGTGTCGCAAGATGATCCGCAAGCTCGGCCTTACCGCCATCGTACATGCCGACACGGCGGGCGCGGCGGCCGAGATCGCCGAGCGCGGCGACACGACGCAGGCGGCCATCGCCTCGCAGCTCGCGGGCGAGACCTACGGGCTGCGGTCGCTCGCCGCCAAGATCGAGGACGCCGAGCACAACACGACGCGCTTCGTCATCCTGTCAAAGCAGCCGGTCCGGCCGAAGCGTGGCGCGGGGCCGCTGGTCACCACCTTCGTGTTCCGGGTGCGCAATATCCCGGCGGCGCTCTACAAGGCGCTGGGCGGGTTCGCCACCAACGGCGTCAACATGACCAAGCTGGAAAGCTACATGGTCAATGGCGATTTCCACGCAACGCAGTTCTACGCCGACGTCGAGGGCCATCCCTCGGACCGACCGCTGGCGCTGGCGCTCGAGGAGCTGTCCTATTTCTGCGACGAGGTGCGCCTGCTGGGCACCTACCCCGCCGACCCGTTCCGGTACGGCGGCGCCACCCGAGCTCGTGGAGGCCGCTAGCCGCGCCGACCGAGGCCGAGCGGCGCATCGCGGCACAAAAGCTTCACAATTGACCGACCCGCCGGCCCACGGTCGCCCCTTGGCGATTGAACGCTAGCGGCGCAATAATCGACATCTCACGCGAACCCGAACGGGGGCTTCGGCGTTGTGACCATAAGGCCACAAAGGCGGCTAGGCTGGCAGGGAGTTCGCGGTGGGTATCCGAAATACCGTCACGGTTGCGGCGCTGGCACTGATCGGCGCCGGCGCACTCACGGGCGCCATCGCGGAGCCTTTGGCGCATGCGACGGATAACGGCATCGAGCTCTATGCCGCGCGGGCGCCCGCCGGCGCGACGTTCGACGTGCCGATCGTACACCCGGCCGACGGGCTCGCCCGGCTGCGCAAGGCGGTCGACACGCTGGTTGGCGGCTCGCCCTTTGCGGCACAGGCGATCGCGAAGCTGAAGACGGCGGGGCGCGTCGTCGTCGTGTACGACCCGGCCTTCCCCAAGGAACGGGTCACCGCGTTCGAGGTGGCGGCATTCTTTCCGCACTTCTTCCGCCCTGACGAGGGCGGCGGGCGCGACTTTCTGGTCGTCGTCAGCCGGCACGGGATCAAATGGCCGACCCGCGAGCTGGCCGCCGTCCTGGCGCACGAGCTGGCCGGGCACGGCATGCAGCGGCTGCGCGGGGGGTTCTACACGATGCGCGAGGTCGACCGCGAGTGCGAGGCGCGGCTCTACCAGGAGCAGGCCTTCCAGGATCTGGGCGTGGGCAAGGGCTCGTCGATCATGGTGCGGTTCCGCCGCAGCCTGGAATTGGAGTACTGCGCAGACTTCCGCAGCTTCCAGCAGCGCCGCCAGCCCGAAGCGCTCGAGCTGTGGAACACGCGAAATCCGAACGTGCCGCGCCTGCTCGCCTCGTTCCGCGACTACGTCGCCACACGCGTCGCTCGCGCGGAGCTGGCGGATTAGGAAGGCGGGCCGGTCGAAGACCGGCCCCTTCCGAACCTACTGGATCGGCGAGAATGGCGCTGCGAGGCAGATCTTGTTCTCCTGCGCGACCAGCGTGCCGGCGCCGCCGGGCGGCGGCCAGATTCCATCCTTCGCCGCCTGGGCACGTATCTTGCCGCGCTCGTCCAGGCTCTTGTACGGCCAGATATGGACGAACTTGTTGAGCGGGCCGAGGTCGGTGGTCATGCCCATCAGGATCGTCGAGCGCTTGTTGCGCTCCTCGATCGCCTTGGACCAGTTCTCCTGCACCTTGCCGGCCGCGCCGATCGCCAGCGTATAGCTGCGCCATTCGAAGATCGGGCCGTAATTGCCGGGCTTCATCTCGGGGGTGAAGTTGAACGGCACGAAGATCTCGGACACCTGCTCGTCGATGAACTCGGAAATCTTCGGCGGCCAGCCGCCGGCCTTCACCGACTCGGCGCGGATGCGCGCGCGGTCGTTCAGGTCTTTGTAGGGCCAGATATGGATGACCTGGTTGAGCGGACCGATCTCCGTGTAGAAGAACGCCGCCAGCTCACTGACCTTCTTGCGCGTCTCGTACGCTTCGCCGAACCGCTTCACCACCTCCTGAACGGTATGCGGCTTGCACCGGTAGGTGCGGACTTCGTAGAGCATAGTTTCACTCCCCGTTGGGCAATGTAGGAAATCTACCCTTCCGCGAGCCAGTCGTCGATCAGGCGGCGCGCGATCGAGATGGGGCGCGGCGCAATGCCCATGCCCCCGTTGCCATCGAGAAGCTCGTCGCGCGTGAACCAGCGCGCATCCTCGAGCTCGTCGTCGTGGCGCTCCACCTTTTCCGTCTCCGCCTTGCAGAAGAAGCCCAGCATCAACGAGGCGGGGAACGGCCAGGGCTGCGACGAATGGTAGTCCACGTCGGAGACGACGATCCCGGTCTCCTCCATCACCTCGCGGCGGACCGCATCCTCCAGGCTCTCGCCCGGCTCGACGAACCCCGCAAGCGTCGAGTAGCGCCCCGCCGGCCATTCCGCCTTGCGACCCAGCAGGCATCGGTCGCCCTTCGCCACCAGCATGATGACGGCCGGGTCGGTGCGCGGGAAATGCACACGCCCGCAGCTCGCATCGGTGCAGGCGCGGACATGCCCGCCGTCGCGCGATCCGGTGGGGGCACCGCAGCTGCCGCAGAACCGGTGCGTCGCGTGCCAGTGGGTCATCGCGCGGGCATAGGCGAGGGCGCCGCCCTCGTCGCGGTCGATCAGCGGCCCCACATTGCGAAGCTCGACGAAGCTCGCCCCGTTGGCGAGCGGGGCGAGGGTCGCCGGCTCGTCGAGATGAGACAGATCGACGGCGAAATGGGCGACGCCGTCGAACAACCCGAGCAGCACCACTTCGCCGCCCGCCTCGATCAGCGGCGTCGCCTCGGCGCGCTCGAAGCGCACGGCGCGCGGGGCTTCGCCCTCGATCACCAGGTTGCGCCCGCGCCAGACCGGCAGAAACGCGGAGCCCGGATCGGCGAGCCGCGCGGCCACCCAGTCGAGGTCGGCGCGCAAATGCGTCACGCGGTCGAAGGTGGCGGCGGCAAAGAAGTTGGGGGTTCGCATGGCCGGCACCCTGCCATGCCGCCCGAGCGCTGGCAATCGCGGCCGCACCCGTAACATCTGCGTGACGGCGTGGCGCGGCGGACGCGATCCTGATAATTTCCCGCCAGATCGAGGTGCTGCCCGCGACCGGGGCATGCCGGACTTTTGAAGGGAATCCCATGAGATCCGCGAAGCTCGCCCTCGGGGCGGCCGTCGCCATGGCGCTGGTCGCCACGTCCGTCGCCGCGCACGCCCAGGGGAAGCCGCCCGCGGCCGGCGCTCCGGCGGCGATGCCGGCCCCCGCCCGTGCCGCGGACGACCAGGTGGCCGCCGTGGTGAATGGCGAGAAGATCTACCGGTCCGAGGCGATGCAGGTCTATGAGGGTCTGCCCGACCAGTACAAGCAGCTGCCGCCGGAGGCCCTGTATACCCAGATCGTCGAGCGCCTGGTCGAACGCAAGCTGTTGGCCCAGGCCGCGGAAAAGGCCGGCTATGCCGACAAGCCCGACGTGAAGCGCCAGATCGCCGCCGACCGCGAGCAGATCCTGCAGCAGGCGTATTTGGTCAACCAGGTCGAGCCGCAGCTGACCGAAGACCGGCTGAAAGCCGCCTACGAGAAGAAGATCGCCGCCGCCTCGAAGAAGGAGGAGGTGCACGCCCGGCACATCCTGCTGAAAAGCGAGACCGACGCCAAGGCGGTGATCGCCGAGCTCGACAAGGGCGCGGATTTCGCGGCGCTGGCCAAGACGCGCTCGACCGGCCCGACGGCGGGGAATGGCGGCGATCTGGGCTTTTTCACCCACGACCAGATGGTGAAGGAGTTCGCGGACGCGGCGTTCGCGCTGAAGCCGGGCGAATACACCCACGCGCCGGTCCATTCCCAGTTCGGTTGGCACGTCATCAAGGTCGAGGGCCGCCGCGCCGCCAAGGTGCCGACCTTCGAGGAATCCAAGGACGAGCTGAAGAGCGAGGCGGCGCGCGCGCTGGTGGCCGACGTCGTCGCGAAGGCGCGCAAGGACGCCAACGTCACCATCGTCCCGCCGACCTCGGGCCCCGCCGGTCACGGCGGCATCCGTCCGGTTCAGTAGCCGGGGCCGGCGTCTGACCTACTCGTCCGCCACCACGCCGATATAGGGCAGGCCGCGATAGGCGTGGGCGAGATCGAGCCCATACCCCACCACGAACCGGTCGCCGATCGGAAAACCGACATAGTCGGGTCTGAACCCGACGACGCGCCGCGACTGTTTGTCGAGCAGCAGGCAGGTGCGCACTTCCGCCGCGCCGCGCGCCAGAAGCGCGTCGCGGGCGAACACCAGCGTGCGGCCCGATTCGACGATGTCGTCGACGATCAGCACGCGGCGCCCCGCGACGTCGTCGGTGATATCGCGGGTGAGCCGCACCTCGCCCGAGCTTTCGATGCCGGCGCCGTAGCTCGACAGCGTCATGAAATCGACCAGCGGCGTGAGGCCGGCGCGATGCATGGCGCGGATCAGGTCGGCGGCGAACACGAAGCTGCCCTTGAGGATCACGACGACCTCGAACTCGGCCGGCATGTCGCGGGCGATCTCGGCGGCGAGCACGTCGACCCGGCGCGCGATGGAAGCGGCGTCGAACAGCACCTCGATGCGCGGCGGCGCCACGACCGCTATGGCGCGTCGGAGAAGTTCATGGTGAGGCGCTCCGCCCCCGGCGCGGGGTTGCGCAGCTCGGTCGTGAAATGGACGCTTTCGCCCGGCAGGAGCTTCGCCTGCGAGGGCGAGAACTCCCAGTGCTGCACCTCGCGACCGCCGCCGACCAGCGCGCCGCGGATGCGCGGCACCGCCCGCACCTCCTTGGAGACGTTGGCGACGTCGCCCTCGACGAGAAGCATGGTCGCGCCATCCTGCTGGTCGCGCTTCCAGGTGACGTTGCGCAGCTCGAGCCCCGAACCGGGCGCCTCGACACCAATTCCGGTCAGCGCGTAGATGCGCCGCGCGTCGGGCCACGCCTGCACCACCTCGTCACGGAACGCCCAGCCGCCCCCGACGATCACGACGAGGAGCAGGATCAGTACCGTCCAGGCGAGGCCGGCGCCGCGCCGCTTGGGCGGGGCGGGCGGAGGTCGCATGGGACGCGGCCGCCGCGGCGCCTCCTCCGGCGGTTCGCGTGGCGGCAGGGGCGCGGGTGCCGCCTCGGCTTCGGGGTCGGCGGCGCCGCCGAACATGGCGGGCAGCGGCTCGTCCTCGACCACCGGCGGCGCCTGGTGCCAGACATGCTTGCAATTGCCGCAGCGCACACGACGGCCGGACGCGCCCAGCGCGCTGTCATCGATCGCGAATCGTGTGGAGCAGGCGGGACAGGTGAGAATCATCGCCGTCGGGCAGCCTTCCAGTGGATTTCCTTATAGGCGGGCCGCCAAGACAGCGCAAGGCAGCGGCCCCGCGATTCTGGACGGCCGCGCTGGCGCTGTGCGATTGTGCGAGAGGAGCCGCCGAACGGGGGACAGCGAGGCGAGGTGGTGGTCGAATTCCACAATGTCGGCATGCGCTACGGGGTAGGCCCCGAGGTCCTGCACGACATCTCGTTCAGCCTGGCGCCGGGCTCGTTCCATTTCCTGACCGGCGCGTCCGGCGCCGGCAAGTCGTCCCTGATCAAACTGATGTATGTCGCGCAGCGCCCGACGCGCGGGCTGGTAAACCTGTTCGGGCGCGACCTCTCCACGTTGCCGCGGCGCGAGCTGCCGGCGCTGCGACGGCGCGTCGGCGTGGTGTTCCAGGAGTTCCGCCTGCTCGAGCACCTTTCCGCCTTCGACAACGTGGCCCTGCCGCTGCGCGTGGCCGGGGTGAAGGAGGCGCGAATCAAGTCCAACGTCGAGGAGCTGCTGTCCTGGGTCGGGCTCGCCGAGCGCATGGAAGCCCGGCCGGCAACGCTGTCGGGCGGCGAGAAGCAGCGCGTCGCCATCGCACGCGCGGTGATCGCCAAGCCCGATTTGATGCTGGCCGACGAGCCGACCGGCAATCTCGACGACCGGGCGGGGGTGCGGCTGCTGCGGCTGACCGAGGAGCTGAACCGCCAGGGCACGACGGTTGTGATCGCGACCCACAACGAATTGCTGGTGGCGCGCTTCGCCCACCCGCGGCTGCACCTGGAAAACGGCGAGCTGCTGCGCATCCCGGCGCGGCAGGCAATGGCGGCCCGGTGAGGACGCGGTGAGGAGCGGCGTGCTTGGCCTGCCGCTGGCGCGCGACCCGTCGTCGCGGTTCCTGCCGTGGATCGTGGGGTTCATGGTGTTCCTGGCCGCCCTCGCCCTTGCCGTCGCCATGGCCGTGGCGAACGCCGGCGCCGAGTGGCGCCAGGGCCTTGCCGGCACGCTGACCGTCCAGGTCATGCCGATCCAGGGCGCCCCGGCGAAGGACGACGTGGAGGCGCGCACCGCCCGCGCGGTCGACCTGCTGCGCAAGTCGGACGGCGTGGCGCGGGTCGAGCCGCTGGCCCCCGCGCGCATCGCCGAACTGCTGAAGCCTTGGCTCGGCGACCGCGAGAACCTGGCCGACCTGCCACTGCCCCGCCTGATCGACGTGACGCTTGCCGCGGCCGCGCCCGCCGACCCGTCAGCCCTGGCCGCCCGGTTGAAGGCGGCCGTGCCGGGGACCAGCGTCGACGATCACGGCGTGTGGCTGCGCCGCTTCACCGCCTTCGCCCGTGCGATCCAGGTCACCGCGGGCGCGGTCGTCCTGCTGATCTCCGCGGCGGCGATCGCGGTCGTGGTGTTCGCGACGCGCAGCGGCCTTGCCGTGCATCGTGAGGCGATCGAGATCCTGCATTTGATCGGGGCGCGCGACGCCACCATCGCGCGCGAGTTCCAGCTTCAGTCGATGGCGCTCGGCTTCAAAGGCGGCGTGATCGGGCTCGCGCTGGCCGCGGCGACGCTTGCGGCCCTGTTCTACTTCGCCGGCCGGATCGACGCGACCTTGCTGCCCGGCCTCGATCTCGGCCTGGTCCAGTGGGGCGTGCTGGCCCTGCTGCCGGTCGCTGCCGCGGTGATCGGCATGGAAACCGCGCGGCGCACGGTGCTGGGCGCGTTGGCGAGAATGGCGTGACCCGGTTCGGCGCGCGCCGCACCCGTCGCGCCCGCTGGGTGCGCGTGGTGGTGATCGGGATTCCGATCTTCCTCGCGGCCTGGATCGGCGGGCTGGTCTGGTTCGCCGACCGGATCCAGCCGGCGCCGGAACCCGGCGGAAAGACCGATGCCGTGGTGGTGCTGACCGGCGGCGCGGGGCGGCTCGACGCGGGGCTCGAGCTGCTGTCGGCGGGACGTGCCGCGAAGCTGTTCGTCTCCGGCGTGTATCACGGTGTGGACGTCACCGCCCTGCTCAAGCTGTCGCGCACCGCGCCGGAGAACATCGAGTGCTGCGTCGTGTTGGGCTACGCCGCCGATTCAACCATCGGCAACGCGCGCGAGACCGCCGCCTGGATGGCCAAGGAAAAGTACCACTCGCTGCGGCTGGTGACGGCGAGCTATCACATGCCGCGCAGCCTGCTGGAATTTCACCGCGCCATGCCGGGAATCGAGATCGTCCCGTACCCGGTATTCCCGGAGCGCTTCAAGCAGAACCAATGGTGGCTGTGGCCGGGCACGCTGAGCCTGCTGGTCACCGAGTACAACAAGTACCTGCTCGCCGTCGTGCGCGGGGCGTTCGTGCCGCCGGGCGCATGAGCGTGGCGGGCGCGCTCGCCTTCTATGGCGGGCTCTATCTGTGGACGGCGGCGATAGGCCTGGCGAGCCTGCCGCTCTATCTCGCGCCGCGCACCGCGATGGTCGTCCTGTCGAGGTTCTGGGCGGCAGGCGTGCTGGAAATCCTCGCCGCCACGATCGGGCTGCGCCACCGCGTCGTGGGACAGGAGAACCTGCCGCAAGGCCCGGTGATCGTCGCCGCCAAGCACCAGTCGGCATGGGAGACGTTCGCCTTCGCCCTGCTGCTGCACGACCCCGCCATCGTGCTCAAGCGGTCGCTGCTCTGGCTCCCGTTCTATGGCTGGGCGCTTGCCAAGCTCGGCATGATCGCGATCGACCGTGCGGCCGGCGCAAGTGCCCTGCGCGCCCTGACGCGGGGAGCCGAACCACGCGTGGCCGAAGACCGGCCGATCCTCGTCTTCCCCGAAGGGACGCGCGTCGCGCCGGGCGCCCGGCGCCCCTACCATCCCGGAATCTTCGCGCTCTACCGCACGCTCGCGATCCCTGTCGTGCCGGTGGCGCTCGATTCGGGCCTCTACTGGCCGCGCCGCAAGCTGATGAAGCGGCCGGGCACCATCGTGATCGAGTTCCTGCCACCCATCATGCCCGGTCTCGACCGCGCCAACTTCATGGCCGCGCTGCAGGACCGGATCGAGACCGCGACCGATAAGCTCATCGTCGCCGCGGATCCTTCGGTTCGTCCCGAATAGCGCCGCAAGCGCGGGAAGGCATGACCCCTCACCCAGTCCCTCTCCCCATGGGAGAGGGGACGATGCGCCGATCTTCCTTACTCCGTGGGGCGTCCCGGGCCTCGATCGAGGCCAAGGCTGGCGCCACAAGGTTCCCTCTCCCATGGGGAGAGGGACAGGGTGAGGGGGCCAAATGTCGAAGGCAACACAAGCTTGCGGGACGACCGGACCTTTGCGCCGACGTCAGTCGCGCAGGAGGAACATCCCCTCCACCTCGATCGCCACGTCGAACGGCATGACCGCGGCGCCGATCGCGGTGCGCGCGTGGCGGCCCGCGTCCCCGAACAGCTCGACCATCAACTCGGACGCGCCGTTGACCACGGCCGAGATGTCGGTGAAGTCGGGCATCGCGTTGACGTAGCCGGTGAGCTTCACGACCCGCGCGATGCGGTCGAGGTCGCCGCCCAGCCCCTTCTTCGCCTGGGCCAGCACGTTGAGCGCGCTGAGCCGGGCCGCCTGCTGGCCCTGTGCGAGGTCGAACTCGCGCCCCACCTTGCCGACGAAGCGCCGCTCGCCGTTCCACTGGGTCACTTGGCCGGAGACGAACAGGAACCCGCCGGCGATCATCGTGTTTTCGATCTTCGCCACGCGCGGCGCCTGTGGCTCCGGCAGCTCGATGCCAAGCTCTTTCAGCCGCGCGTCGATGCGTCCCGCCATTTGATGCTCTCCTAGTTGGGACCCCGAGTATAGGATAGACGCATGGCAAACGACGACCGCGCCTACGGGGCCCGACTCGCCGACCGGCTGGTGGCGATGGGACCTGTCGTCGCGCGACGCATGTTCGGCGGCACCGGACTGTTCCTCGACGGCACGATGTTCGGGCTGGTCTGGCGCGGCGACGTGTACTTCAAGGTCGGGCCGGACAACCGGCCGGACTACAACCGCGCGGGATCGCGCCCGTTCGCCTACATGCGCGGTGACCGGCGGATCGAAATGTCGTACGCGACCGTTCCGGACGAGGTTCTGGCCGACGGCGCCGCGCTGACGGACTGGGGCGAGCGAGCCCTTTCCGTGGCGCGCGCGAAGAAGCGCGCCAAATGATGGCGAAGCGCGCGAGGACACGCACCGAGACCGACTCGATGGGCGCCATCGCCGTGCCCGCGGATCGACTGTGGGGTGCTCAGACCCAGCGAAGCCTGGAGAATTTCCGCATCGGCGAGGAGCGCATGCCGGCCGCGCTGATCCGCGCGCTGGGAATGCAGAAGAAGGCCGCGGCGCTTGCCAACATGAAGCACGGCGTGCTCGACGCGAAGATCGGACGCGCGATCTGCGACGCGGCGGATGAGGTAATCGCCGGCACCCTCGCCGATCACTTCCCGCTGGTGGTGTGGCAGACCGGTTCGGGCACCCAGACCAACATGAACGCCAACGAGGTGATCGCGAACCGCGCCATCCAGATGCTGGGTGGCAAGGTGGGCTCGAAGTCGCCGGTGCATCCGAACGACCACGTCAACATGAGCCAGTCCTCCAACGATTCGTTCCCGACCGCCATGCACATTGCGGCGGTGAGCGAGATCGAGGACGCGCTGATCCCGGCACTGGCGCACCTGCACCGGGCGCTGGCGGCCAAGGCGCGGTCCTTCGCGAACACCATGAAGATCGGCCGCACGCACCTGCAGGACGCGACGCCAGTGACGCTGGGCCAGGAGTTTTCGGGCTACGGCCAGCAGGTGGCGAACGGCATCGCGCGCGCGAAGGGCGCGCTGCCGCGCCTTGCTTTGGTCGCGCAGGGCGGGACCGCGGTCGGCACGGGCCTCAACGCGCCGAAGGGGTTCGACCGGGCGTTCGCCGCTGAGCTCACGCGCCTCGCCGGGCGGCGCTATCGGCCGGCGCCCAACAAGTTCGAGGCGCTGGCGGCGCACGACGCGATCGTCGAGGCGTCGGGTGCGACGGCGACCATCGCCGCCTCTTTGTTCAAGATCGCCAACGACATCCGCCTGCTCGGCTCCGGCCCGCGCTCCGGCCTCGGCGAGCTGATCCTGCCCGAGAACGAGCCGGGCTCGTCGATCATGCCGGGCAAGGTGAACCCGACCCAGTGCGAGGCGATGACGCAGGTCTGCGCGCAGGTGATCGGCAACAATGCGGCGGTGATTTTCGCCGGCACGCAGGGCCAGCTCGAGCTCAACGTGTTCAAGCCGGTGCTGATCCGGAACCTCTTGCATTCGATCCGGTTGCTGGCCGACGCGTCGATGAGCTTCACCGACAACTGCGTCGCCGGCATCGCGGCCAACGCGCCGCGGCTCCGCGAACTCATGCAGCAATCGCTGATGCTGGTGACGGCGCTGTCGCCGGCCATCGGCTACGACAAGGCGGCCGAGGTGGCCAAGAAGGCGCACAAGGAGGGCACGACGCTGCGGGACGCTGCGTTGGCCCTTGGCTATGTCGACGCGAAGACGTTCGACCGGCTGGTACGGCCGGAGACAATGGTGGGCCGATAGCCTATTCGCCGCCCGCGGCCTTGTCGCGGCCGACGACCCAGCGCGCGGGATCGACCTCCCACTTTTTCGCCGCGTCGTCGTCGGCCTCGCGCGCCTCGACCCAGCGCGCGCCCGAGCCAGTGTCCTCCTGCTTCCAGAACGGCGCCTTGGTCTTCAGCCAGTCGATCAGGAAGGCGCAGGATTCCAGCGCAGCCTCGCGATGCGCTGACGTGGTGGCGACCAGAACGATGCGGTCGCCCGGCGTGAGCTTTCCGTAGCGGTGGATGATGGTGACGTCGTCGAGCTTCCAGCGCTGGCGCGCCTCTTCCTCGAGCTTTTCGAGCTGACGCTCGGTCATGCCGGGATAGTGCTCGAGCGTCATCGCCTCGATCCGGTCGTCGCCGGCGAGGTCGCGCACCAGCCCGACGAAGCAGGCGAGCGCGCCCGACGCCGTGTTGCCGTCGGTCAGCCGGTTCACCTCGGCGCCGACGTCGAAATCCTTTTCCTGCACGCGGATCACGTCTCAGCCCCCGGTCATCGGCGGGAACAGGGCGACCTCGTCGCCGCGCCCGATCGGTGCGTCGAGGTTCGCGAGCTCCTGGTTCACCGCCACGCGCAGCTGGGCGAGGTTGCCGAGTCCGGCCTCGTACCCGCCGCCGCGACGGCGCAGCCATTCGACTAGGCCGCGCACATCAGTGATCTCGCCCGGCGGGTCCACCGCCTCCTTGGCGAGGCCGATGCGCTGACGCACCCAGCCGAAATACAGGATCTCCATCAACTCACCTCGCTGAATGGCAAAAACTCAACCATGGTACCCGCCTCCAGCCGGGTCAACTCCTCGGGCAGCTCGACGAGCCCGTCGGATTCGACCAGCGACGAAAGGATGCCGGCGCCGTCGCGCGGGAACTTGATCGCGCTGGGGATGCCGTCAGCGCCGCGGGCGAGGCGGCAGCGTAGCCATTCGCGCCGGCCGGTCTTCTTCTTGTAGTCGAACGCCGCGCGGACGCGATAGGTCGTGGGAGTCACCTCGGTCGCGCCCGCGAGGCGCAGCAGCGCCGGGCGGGCGAGCCGGAGGAACGTGACCATCATCGCTGCCGGATTGCCGGGCAGGCCGACGAACGCGGCCGCGCCCGCCTGGCCGAGCGCGACCGGCCGGCCCGGGCGGATGGCGAGCTGCCAGAAATGGATGGAACCAAGCGCCGAGACCGCAGCGCGCACGTGGTCCTCCTCGCCGGCCGACACGCCGCCCGAGGTGACCAGCGCGTCGTGCGTGGCGGCTGCGGCCCGCAGGGCACCGTGGATCGTCGCGAACGTGTCGGGCACGATGCCCAGATCATCGACCGTGCAGCCGAGCCCCTCGAGCAGCGCGGCGAGCGCGTAGCGGTTGGCGTCGTAAATGCAGCCGGGCGGCAGCTCCGTTCCGGGCTCGCGCACCTCGTCGCCGGTCGAGAACAAGGCCACGCGGAGCGGGCGATAGGCCTCGAGCGACGTGCGCCCGAGCGAGGCGGCGAGCCCGATGTCCTGGGGACGCAGCCGGCGCCCGGCCGCGAGCACGCGCGCGCCCCTGGCGACGTCCTCGCCCGCCTTGCGACTGTTGGCGCCGCGCGCGATGCCGGCCGGAATGACCACCGCCTCGCCCGCGACCCCGCAATCTTCCTGCATCAGGACCGTGTCGGCGCCATCGGGCATCGGCGCGCCGGTGAAGATCCGCACTGCGCCGCCTTTCGGCAGCGGCGCCGCGAAGGGGTGACCCGCCGCCGCGCGACCGGCGAGCGCCAACTGTGTCTCGCCTTCGGGTGCCAGATCGGCGAACCGCACCGCGTAGCCGTCGACCGCCGAGTTGTCGTGCGGCGGCACGTCGCGCGCGGCGACCAGGTCCTCGGCCAGGATGCGCCCGTGCGCGGCGCGCAGCGGCACGGTCTCGCGCTCGGTGACTGGCGTCACGTGCGTGGCAAGGAGGTCCAGCGCCTCCGCGGCAGTCATGCGGCCTTTCCCGCCGACCGCGAAGCAGTCGTCGGAGAGCTGCGCCATCAGCCGGCCGCCTCCTTCGCGGGGGCGAGGCCGCAGCGGGCGAGGATCAGCCCAGCGATCCCGTCGATGTCGGCGAGGTCGATGAACGGTATTGGCAGGCCGGTGAACTTCACGTCGCTCGCCAGCGCGACGACCAGCGGGTCGTCGGGATAGAGCAGCTTCTTGCCGAGCGACGGGCGGTGGATCTCGATCTTCTCGTAGTCGCCGTGCTTGTAGCCCTCGATCAGCACCAGATCGACCGGCGAAAGCCGCGCGATCAGCGCCTCGAGCGTCGGCTCGGCCTCGTCGCGCAGCTCGTGCACGATGGCCCAGCGCCGACCCGAGGCAACCATTACCTCGGTCGCCCCCGCGCGGCGATGCTCGTAGGAGTCCTTGCCGGGGATGTCGATGTCGAAGGCGTGATGCGCGTGCTTGACGGTGGAAACGCGAATGCCGCGCCGCACGAGCGACGGGATCAGCGACACGAGGAGCGTGGTCTTGCCCGCCCCCGACCAGCCGGCAATGCCGAACAGCTTCATCGCCGCTCGAGCTCCGGCGCGCGGGAGATGCCCGAATCCGCGACGCGCATGTGACCCAACCCGGCGCGCAGATAGTCGTACCCGGTGATCAGGGTGAGGGCGGCGGCGAGCCACAGCCCGACCTCGCCCACGGCGCGGAGATGCAGCGCCGCCGGGCCCGCGTCGCCCACGAGGAGGATCGCGATCGCCGCCATCTGCAGCGCGGTCTTCCACTTGGCAAGCTGGCTGACCGGAACGGTCACGCTGAGCTCGGCCAGAAACTCGCGCAAGCCCGACACCGTGATCTCGCGGCAGAGGATCACGAGCGCCGGCAGGATCGCCCATCCGGTGATCTGGCCGAACGCGACCATCATCAGCAGGGCCGCGGCGACCAACAGCTTGTCGGCGATCGGGTCGAGGAAGCGGCCAAAGGCCGATTGCTGGCGGCGCGCGCGGGCGATCGCCCCATCCAGCCAGTCGGTCGCAGCGGCCAGCACGAAAAGCCCGCAGGCCGCGAACGGCGCCGCCGGCTCGTCGAGGTAGAACAGGGCAACCAGCAGCGGAATCACCGCGATTCGCGCCAGGGTCAGGACGTTCGGCAGGTTGTGGACCATCAGGCTTCGCCCGCGGCGGAGGTCCGCGCCATCCTACGCGCCGGTATTGAAATGATCATAAATTTTCTTGGCGACCGCGCCGGAAACGCCCGGCACGGCCTCGAGATCGGCCAGGCCCGCCCGCGCCACCGAGTCCGCCGAGCCGAAATGGTGCAGCAGCGCCTTCTTGCGGGCGCGCCCGATGCCGGCAATCTCGTCGAGCGCCGACCGGCCGATCGCCTTGGATCGGCGCGCACGGTGGCTGCCGATGGCGAAGCGGTGTGCCTCGTCGCGCAGCCGCTGCAGGAAGTAGAGCACCGGATCGCGCGGCGCGAGCATGAAGGACGGGCGGTCCGGCATGTGGAAATGCTCGCGCCCGGCATTGCGGTCGGGCCCCTTCGAGATGGCCGCGAGCGGGACGTCGGCGATGCCGAGCTCGGCCATCACCTCCTTCGCGATGGTGAGCTGGCCGGCCCCGCCATCGATCAGCACCAGGTCGGGCCAGCTCTCGCCCGATCGGTCGGGATCCTCGGTCAGGGCGCGGGCGAAGCGCCGGGTCAGCACCTCGCGCAGCATGGCGTAGTCGTCGCCCGGCGCGACCTCGCTCTTGATGTTGAACTTGCGGTAGGCCTTCTTGATCAGCCCCTCGGGCCCGGCGACGATCATGCCCCCGACCGGGTGTGCCCCCTGGACATGGCTGTTATCGTAGACCTCGATGCGCTCGGGCACGGCCTCGAGACCGAACGCCTCCGCCACGCCTTCGAGCAGCCGGCGCTGGGTCGCGCTCTCGGCGAGGTGGCGGGCCAGCGCCTCGCGCGCGTTGGCGACGGCGTGGTCGACCAGCTTGCGCCGCGTACCGCGCTCGGGCCGGGCGAGCGTCACCTTGCGCCCCGCACGCACCGAGAGCGCCGCGGCGATCAACTCGGGCTCGGACGGGGCGTGGCTCACCAGCACCAGGGGCGGCGGCGCGACGCGGGCGTAGAACTGGCCCAGGAACGCCTCGAGCACCTCGGCCGGCTCCTGCTCGCGCGCGTGGGACGGGAAATAGGTTTTGTTGCCGAAATTCTGGCCGTTCCGGAAGAAGAAGACCTGGACGCAGGTGATTCCCCCGGATTCGTGCGCGGCGATCACGTCCGCATCGCCCATCTTCGCGATGTTGATGTCCTGGTGCGCCTGAATTTCCGTGAGCGCGCGAATCCGGTCGCGCAGCGACGCCGCATGCTCGAACGCCAGGCTCTCGCTCGCGCCCTGCATCTGGTCGGACAGGCGCTTCTGGATGGCGCTCGATCGGCCGGCGAGGAAGTCGCGCGCCTCGCCGACGATGCGGCCATAGTCGTCGGCGGCGATCCGCCCGACGCACGGCGCGGTACAGCGCTTGATCTGGTATTGCAGGCAAGGCCGCGTGCGGCTGGCGAAAACGGAATCGGCGCAGGAACGCAACGGAAAGGCGCGCTGCAGGGTGTTCAGCGTGCGGTTGACCGCCCCGGCATTGGCGAACGGGCCGAAATACTCGCCCTTGCGCGAGCGCGCGCCGCGATGCTTGGCGAGCTGCGCCCATTCGCTGTCGCCGGTCAGAAGAATGTAGGGGAACGACTTGTCGTCACGGAGCAGCACATTGTAGTGCGGCTTGAGCTGCTTGATCAGGTTCGATTCGAGCAGCAGCGCCTCGACCTCGGTGTGGGTGGTGATCACCTCGAGCAGGGCGGTGCGCGCAACCATGGCGCGGATGCGCGGCGTCAGCCGCTCGGGCCGCGCATAGCTCGCCACCCGTTTGCGCAGGCTGCGCGCCTTACCGACATAGAGCGGCTTTCCGCGCGAATCCGTCATGCGATAGACGCCGGGCGAGAATGGCAGCGTCTTCAATGCCGCCTCGATCGCCGCCGCACCCCGCAGGCCGCGCTCATCCGTCCCGGACGCCTCGGCCCCTGGCTCGGTTGTTGCAATGTCGGCGGGAGTCATAGGGCTGATTTGGCGCAGCAGCCGGCAGCTGTCAACGCTGCCGCCTACACGGGACCCGAACCGCGATCGCGCGGCCGTTTTCCACCAATTCTGGGGATAAGTCTGTCGATAAGGATAGGTCCAGTGGATTCCAGGCAAGCAAACCGGCCCCTTGAACCGAATTGCTTAAGAATTAGGCAAATTTCTTAACTGATTGAAATTGCTATGGAAAATAAAAGTCAATGGCAATCAAATTGTGACACTCACATGAATGTGGGAAGAATCGGCGTTAATATGACCGAACGATGACGGCTGTGTACAATTCTGCTACAGGGCCGCGCGCCAAGGGCTTGGAATCGCACGATTCGCATACGTGATGTTCCTAATCCGCAAGGTTGAACCGCTCGATCTCGACGCCGACCGACGCCGCTTCCGCGAACACGTCAAGCTTTTCGACCCGGACCCGCGCACAAACCACCCGCCGGTCTGCCAGGCAGGCCTCGGCGATGCGTTCGGCCAGCGTCTCGACCAGGTTCAGGTGGCCGGACGCCACGATCCGGCGCACGTCCTGGATGATCGATTCGTAGTTCACGGCGTTGGCCAGCTTGTCGTCGACTGCCATGCCGGGCGCGGCCACGTCGAGATCGAGATTGACGCGCACGCGTTGTTGCCCGTCGCGCTCGTGCCGGTGAACGCCGATCAGTGCCTTCAGTTCGAGATCGCGCACGATGATGCGCCACGCCGTGCCGCGCCACGCCGTGCCGCGCCGCGCCGCCGCGCGCTTCGGCCGCGACGCCAACGCCGCATCGCCGTGCATCGGCTGATGCCTGCGGGACACGCTACTCCTCGGGAACGTCGGTTGGGCTTGGATGCGCCCAGCCGAGATGCTGGCCCCCGTCCAGGGCGATCATTTGCCCCGTCATCGATGGTGCCGCAAGGATGAATCGCACCGCGTCGCAGATTTCATCGAGGCTCGGCCCGCGTCCGAGCGGCAGCGCGGCCACCTGACGCGCGAACTGTTCGCCGCTCTGTCGCGGGCTGGGCAAGGTCGGCCCCGGACCGATTGCGTTCACGCGGATGCGAGGCGCCAGCGCAAGGGCAAGCGTGCGGGTCAGCGTCCACAGGCCCGATTTCGACAGGGTGTAGCTGGTGAAATAGGGCGTCGGCTTCCAAACCCGCTCGTCGACGATGTTGACGATGTTGCCCTCGCCGCCGACGGGCAGGGAGGCCGCAAATTCCTGCGACAGCACGAAGGGCGCGCGCAGGTTGGTCTCCATGTGCCCATCCCAGCTCTCGCGCGTCGTCGTCGCGACGTCGTCGTTCTCGAACAGGGACGCGTTGTTGACCAGCAGCGTGACCGGGCCGAGCGAGCGGGCCACGCGGCCGACCAGAGCGCGCGTCGCCCGCTCGTCCCGCAGGTCGGTCGGCACGGCCTCGGCACGCGCGCCGGCGGAACGGATGTCCGACGTCACCGAAAGCGCGTCGGCTTCGGAGCCGTGATAGTGGACGGCAACGGCCCAGCCCCTGCGGCCGAGATCGAGCGCCACGGCGCGGCCGATCCGCCGCGCCGCCCCGGTCACCAGCGCAACGCCGGGGGCAGGCTCGCTCATGAGGGCAGCATCGGCCATCGCGCGGGCGCGATCAAGGCGCGGCGGACGCCGGGCGGTCGACGGACGAGGCGGCGGCGGGACTGGTAAGGCGGGCTCCTTTCTGGCACAACGTGCGGCGAGGGGCCGCAGTTCATGTCAGACGCGCACATCCTGGCCGACGTGCTGATCTTCCTGGTGGCCGGGACGTTGATCGCCCCGATCTTCCAGCGACTGCGCTCGAGTCTGGTCCTCGGCTATCTGGTGGCCGGCGCCGTGGTCGGGCCGCGCGTCCTGGGGCTGGTGGACAGCAACGAGCGCACCACGGGCATCGCCGAGCTCGGCGTCGTCGCGCTGATGTTCACCATCGGGCTCGAGATCACGCTCGATCGCCTGCGCATCATGCGTCGGCATCTGCTCGGGCTGGGCACCGGCCAGTTACTACTTGCCGCCGCGGTGATCGGTGGTACGGCGACACTGGCCGGGGTAGGCCCGCGCGCGGCGGTGATCCTGGGCGGCGGGCTCGCTTTATCGTCGACCGCCGTCGTGCTCCAGATCCTGGCCGAGCGCGGCGAGCTCGCCTCGCGCGCCGGCCGCGTCGCGTTCGCCGTCCTACTGCTGCAGGACCTGGCCGTCGTGCCGCTGCTGTCTCTGGTGCCCGCCCTGGCCGGCCCGACCCAGGCGATCGCCGGCACGGTGACGATCACGCTGGCCAAGGCGGTGGCCGCCTTGGTGATCATCTTCATCGTCGGGCGACTGGTGCTGCGGCCGTTCCTGGGGATGTTCAGGTTTACCGCGACGCCTGAGCTGTTTACCGGCGTGATGCTGCTGGTGCTGTTCGGGACGAGCTGGGGAACGGCGCAGTTCGGCCTGTCGCTGGGCATCGGGGGGTTCGTCGCCGGTATGCTTCTGGCCGAGACGGAGTACCGCCACCAGGTGGCCGCCGACATCCAGCCCTTCCGCGGCCTGCTGCTCGGGCTGTTCTTCATGACGGTGGGTATGAGCGTCGAGCTCGACCTCATCGTGACGCGTCTGGGCACCGTGGTCGGGCTCACCGTCGCGTTACTTCTGGCGAAAACCGTCGTCACCACCGTGGTGGCGCGGGCCCAGGGCATCGCCTGGGGGACCGCCATCAATGCGGGAATGCTGATCGGCCAGGGCAGCGAGTTCACGTTCGTCCTGCTGGGCGCCGCAGTGGCGGACGGGCTGATGAACCGCGCGCTTGCCGACATGGTGGTCGTGGTTATCGCGCTTTCGCTGGCCGCGACGCCGCTGATGGCGACGATCGGCCGGCGCATCGAGTCGCACCTGTCGGCGCGCGATGGCGATTCGACCGAGCATATCGCCGCCGAGTCCGAGGAGCTGGCCGATCATGTCATCGTCGGCGGGTTTGGCCGCGTGGGCCAGTCGGTGGCGCGACTGCTGACAGCCGCCGAAATTCCCTACGTCGCGTTCGAACGCGATGCGGCGCGCGTCGCCGCGGCGCGGAAACTAGGCCTGCCCGTATTCTATGGCGATTCGAGCCGCATCGAGGTCCTGCGCGCCGGCGGCGCTGCCCGCGCCCGGGCGGCCGTCATCATCCTCGACAACGCCACGGCGGCCGAGGCGGCGGTGCATGCGATCAAGACCCATTTCCCCAATGTCGCGACCTATGTGCGCGGGCGCGACAATCGGCATCGCCGCCGGCTGGAGGCGGTGGGCGCGACCCACGTGGTGCACGAAACCTACGAGCTGTCGCTGCAACTTGGCGGGCGGGTGCTGCGCGGCATGGGCACGCCCGACGCGCTGTCCGACGAGATCGTCGCCCGCCACCGTGCAGACGACTATGCGCTGCTGGGCGATATCGTGTTCGCCCCCGATTCCGAGGGTGCCGAACCTGCGCCCGCCGCACCGGCTCAAAAGCCAGCCCAGAAGCCGGCGTAGCGCATCCCCCTGATGGCAGCGGGAGGGCGGCGGTCAGCCGCTGGACTTGGACGCCGTACTTCGCGTTCTGGGCGAATAGATCGGGGTCGGCTGGCCCGACCGCCACGTCGCGCTCTGCTTGCAGGCCTGGCAAATCCGCTCGCCCGCCCATCCACTGTCGAACATCTCCGCGCATCTCAGGCAGCGACGGTGGGTCCGCACATGGGCGCAGCGTGCGCCGCCGGACTCCTCATCCATCTCGGCATCGGGCTTGGCGTGAACGGCCCGGCGGCGACCGCCATGCGCGGTCGGAACCCGACTCATTTCGACAACACCTTGTCCGGCGGACGGTCCGACCGGCAGGAATTGCAGATGCGCGCACCTGTCCAGGTGCTGACGAAGCTGCGCTTGCAAACGAGACAGATGCGGTGCATTTCGAGAATCGGCGACCGCGAGGCCTGGGGGTCGTCCTTGGCCGCGGACGGTTCCTTGGCGGGGCGTCTCTTGAACATTCAGTCGCCCTTCGGCACGGCCTTGGATGACGTCTTGCGCTTGGCCTTGGGGGCGGGCGTCTCGTTGCGCTTGCGTTCCTCGTCCTCGGCCTCCCTGGCGAGGCGGAGGGCGCGCAGCTTGGACGTTTTGGCGGCCTGGGCACGTTCCGCCGTCTCGCGGTTCTTCTGAAATTCGAGGTCGCGCTTGCTGACGTTCGCCGCATCTTGCGCGCGACGTCCTGGCGTCGCCGCCTGGCCGCCGAACAGCGCGCGGTTCGCCGCCTCAACCCGTGTGTCCGATGCACTCATATCACCTGTTCACCTGCTTCTTGAGCACCTTCCGACGCGTGCGCGGCGCACAAAGTCACCGCGCTATAGCCAAACGGACGGTCGGCGGATGACCCGTGGAAGGCCGCTACTGCTGCTACGGCGCCTGGTCCATCTCCGTTGGGTGACGCCGCATGCCTGGCGCCCCGATTGCGCCTTTCTGCGCTGGCCTCGGGCTGGACTTGCCATCGGTTGCGCCGCCCGCCGACTTGCGTGACGCCAGCGACCGGCTCCTCCCGGTCATCCTGAATACACGTTCGGAAGAAGGACTCTTTTTACCGATCTATATAAAATGGCTTTAAATGCAATATTTTACAACCCTGTCGAAAATATTTTCGACGGCCCGGAAGATTATCGAAGCAAATCTGCCATTTTTTACACCGCCGACTGGGAGGGCGTCCGCCGCGGCATGGTCGGCCCCGGCTGGCCCGGCAACAGACGCGCGAAAATGCGCGTTGCTTTGTGGCGCGGGAGAGCCCATATATCGCTCACGGTCCTCGGCGACGTGCTGCAAGAATGCCGCGTCGCCCCTTTGACCTGTTACTGTTTTCCCAAAAAGATTTCGGTAACCGAGACCCCCACTGGGCGCTGTGCCCGGCGGACGCAACCTATCGATTGGAAATCTCTATGTCACAAGGAACCGTGAAGTGGTTCAACGCCGCGAAGGGCTTTGGCTTCATTCAGCCGGATGACGGCTCGAAGGACGCCTTCGTCCATATCTCCGCGGTCGAGCGTGCCGGGCTGTCGAGCCTCTCCGAAGGCCAGCGCGTGAAGTATGAGCTGCAGAGCGGAAAGAACGGCAAGTCGTCGGCGGAAAACCTGTCGGTTGTCGACTGACGCGACGACGCCGGTAACGGCTTCGGGAGGCCCGCTTCGCGCGGGCCTCTTTCGTTTCCGGGCCTGTCGATGACGCCGGGCGCTATTCCGCCGCGCGGGCGCTGGCCGAGACGCCGATCATCTTGAAGAAGGCGCGGAGCAGCGGGCTTTCCGGATCGTCGAGATCCTCGCCCAGCGAATAGTGGTGCTTGCCGTCCCGCTCGATGAAGGTTCTGGCGTTGCCGGCCTTCTGCCACGCCTCGGCGAAAAAGCGCGACTGGCGCCGGAACTCATCTGACTCGAGCGCGCCGACCGCGACCACGATCGGACAACCCGGCACCGGGATGTGACGGATCGGGCTGTTGCGTTCCGCCGTCGCGACATCGAGCTTCAGCGCCTCGTTGCGAAAGGTGAGCCGCACCGGCTCTAGGTCGTACATGCCGCTGATCAGGAGGCCGCCCTTCACCGCGTCGGCCGGCAGGCCGTGCTGCGTCCAGTCGGTGGTCACCATCATGCCGGCCATCTGCCCGCCCGAGGACGCGCCTGAGATGTAGAGCCGGTTGCGGTCGCCGCCGAAGCTCGCCGCATTCTGCCAGGCCCACACCACCGCCGCGCGCGCGTCGGCGATGATCGTGTCCATCGGATTGTCGGGCGCCTGGCGGAAATTGGGCGCGATGAAGGTCACACCGGCGCGGGTGAAGCACTCGGCGCCGTGACACGACGTCTCCTTTGAGTTCATCTGCCAGCGCCCGCCATGCAGGTACACCACGATCGGCGCGCCCGGCCCGGCCGGATAGACGTCGAGCTTCTGGCGAGGATGCGCGCCGTAGGCCACCTCGCGCGGCTTCAGCTCGGCGCGGACCCGCTTGCTTTCGGCCTGGCTGCGCGCGGTGAACTCCTCCAGGTTGGGAACGATGTGCCGGTGCTCGTACTGGCGGTCGAGCTCCTCCTGGGTGTAGTCGCGATAGACCTTGGCCACGGCGTCCTCCTCGGGTTTCCGGGACAAGTCTAGGCCGAAGCGCGCACGGCCGAAAGTCCGGCGGCAAGCGCGAACAGGATGGCGGCGGCCACCACGATGGCCGGCCCGGCCGGCAGATTCCAGGCGAGAGAGAGGCCGAGCCCGCCGGCGACGGCGAGGCATCCGGCAAGCGCCGCGCCCACCGCCATCTGCTCGGGGCTGCGGGCGAAGTGGCGTGCGGCCGCCGCGGGCAGGATCAGCAACGCCGTCACCAGCAGCACGCCGACCAGCTTCATCGCCAGCGCAACGGCGAGCGCCATCAGCAGCATGAACGCCGCCTGGGTGCGCGGCGCGCTGACGCCCTCGACCCGGGCCAGCTCCTCGTGCACGGTGAGGGCCAGCAGGGGCCGCCACAGCCAGATCAGGGCGCCGACCAGCGCCGCGGCTCCGAGCCAGATCCAGCCGACCTCGACGGTCCCGACCGCAAGGATATCGCCAAACAAATACGACATCAGGTCGACACGCACGGTCGTCAGGAACGCGACCGCCACCAGACCGAGCGCTAGGGTCGCGTGCGCCAGCAGGCCGAGCAGCGTGTCGTCCGCGAGCGCCCGATTGCGGCGCAGCGCAAGCAGCGCGAGCGCCAGGGTGATGCAGACCGCGACGACGCCGATCATCGGATCGACGCCCAAGAGGAAACCGAGCGCCACGCCGAGCAGCGCCGAATGCGCCAGCGTGTCGCCGAAATAGGCCATGCGCCGCCACACCACGAACACGCCGAGCGGGCCCATGCAGAGCGCGAGCCCGCAGCCGGCCGCCAGCGCGCGGATCGCGAACTCAGCCATGATGGTGGCCGTGATGAGGGTCGCTCGGCAGTGGCTCGCCCGCCAGGCCGTGGGCATGGTCGTGCCCGTGCGCATAGACCGCGACGTCGCGCTCCGACAACGGGTCGAGCCCGAACAAGGCACGATATTCGGGGTGCCGGCTCACCGCCTCGGGCGTGCCGGAACAGCACACATGGCGATTGAGGCACACGACCCGGTCGGTCTGCGCCATCACCAGGTGCAGGTCGTGCGACACCAGCAGGATGCCGCAGCCGCGCCGGTCGCGGATCTCGCGGATCAGCCGGTAGAACGCGACCTGGCCGGGGATATCGACGCTCGCGGTCGGCTCGTCGAGCATCAGCAGCTGCGGCTCGACGAGCAGCGCACGGGCGAGCAGCACGCGCTTCTGCTCGCCGCCGGACAGGGTCTGGAACGGGCGCGAGGCGAAGTCGGCCGCTCCCGTCTCGGCAAGGGCGGCATCGACCAGGTCGCCGCGACCGTGAGGCGCGAGTTGGAGAAACCGGCGCACGTCGAGCGGCAGGGTGCGATCGACGGTGACGAGCTGCGGAACGTAGCCGACGGCGAGGCCAGGCCCGCGCCACACCCCGCCCGTATCCGGCGCGACGAGGCCCAGCAGCGCGCGCACCAGCGTCGTCTTGCCGGAGCCGTTCGGCCCTACCACCGTCACGATCTCGCCCGGCCGCACGGCAAGGTCGACGCGCGACAGCACGTCGTGCCCGCCGAGCCGCACGCCAAGGCCGCGCGCGGCGACCAGCTCGGACCCGATGCGGGAATCGTCAGCCATGTGCCTTCGCCTCCGCCGCGCGGCAGGCCGGGCACAGGCCGGTGACCTCGATCGTCTGGCGCTCGGCCTCGAACCCCAGCGCCGCCGCCCGCTTCACGATCGTGCGCGCGATGGCAGGGTCGTCGAGCTCGGCGATTGCGCCGCAGCCGCGGCAGATCAGGAACTGGCCGGCATGGGATTCGCCCGGCTCGCCGCAGCCGACATAGGCGTTGAGCGACTCGATGCGGTGGACGAGGCCCGTCTCGAGCAGGAAGTCGAGCGCGCGATAGACCGTGGGCGGGGCGGCGCCGCGATGGGCGCGGCCCAGCCGGGCCAGCACGTCATACGCGCCGACCGGCCGATGGCTCTGCCATACCAGCTCGAGCACGCGGCGGCGCAGCGCGGTGAAGCGCAGCGCGCGCGCGGCGCACAGCCGCTCCGCCGCCGCGAGGGCATCGTCGACGCAGCGCCGGTGGTCGTGCCGCGCGCGCCGGAAATCGGACAGCACCTCGATCTGCATCGCTCCTCCGTTGACGAGGATTTCGTAACATTATAACGTTGCGGAAAATTCGCGCAACGCCACCTTTCGATCGGTCCGATGATCCTGCGTTGTATCACGCTGCTGTGCGCTCTCGCCTTTGCTTTCGACGCCGCCGCCGCGCCGCCTGTGGTGGCGACGATCCGCCCGATCCATTCGCTTGTGGCTCAGGTGATGGCGGGCGTCGGCACGCCGCAGCTGCTGCTGCAGGGCGCGGCCGAGCCGCACGATTACGCGCTTCGGCCCGACGATGCGCGCCGCCTCGCCCGCGCCAAGGCCCTCGTGATGATCGGGCCACGGTTCGAAACGTTCCTCGCCCGCCCGCTCAGGAGCCTGGCCGCGAGCGCGCGTATCCTTTCGCTTGCCGAGGTCGAAGGGATGAGCCTGCCCGAAGACGGGCGCGGCGCGCGCGACGAGCATCTGTGGCTCGACCCCGACAATGCCGCGCGTGCGGTCACCGCCATCGCCGGCATGCTGGCCGCGCTCGATCCGGCCAACGCGGCCGCCTATCTGCACAACGCGCGGGCGGCACGCGACCGGATCGGAGTACTCGACCTGTCGCTGGATGCGGCGCTCGCGCCGGTTCGCGGCGCGCCCTTCGTCGTCTATCACGACGCGTTCCGCGCCTATGCCGCGCACTACAAGCTCAACCTGGTGGGGGCGGTGGTGGTCGGCGCCGAGCACGCGCCCGGTGCGGCCCATCTCGGCCGGCTGCGCGAGACCATCCTCCGCGGCGGCGTGCGCTGCCTGTTCACCGAGCCGGAGTTCGAGCCGGCTGCGGCACGCGCCCTGGTACACGGCACCGATGCGCGCATCGCGGTGCTCGACCCGCTGGGCACGGACATTCCGCCCGGTCCCGAGATGTATGCGACCCTGATGCGGAGCGTGACGCGCGCCTTCACTGCCTGCGTCGCACGGTGATCTGGACGGGCTGCGCACGATCGACCATGCTGCGCGCATGGCACTCGACATCGGCCTGACGCCCGAGCTTTCGCTGGTCTTCAATACGCCGCTCTACGTGCGGCCGGTGCCCGACGGTGCTGCGCTGAACCAGGGTCTGGCGCCGCTGATCCTCGCCTGGCGCGACGCGGCGCAGGGCACGGCGCTGAGCAATGTCGGCGGCTGGCAATCGCCGCACACGCTGCTGGACCGGCCCGAGCCGGAGATCGCCCGGCTTCGCGCGCTGGTGGACGAGGCGGTGCGCAGCCTGATGGCCCTGCCCGCCCGGATCGAGCAGCAGACCCCGCCCCCGACGCCGCCCTACACCATCGGCGGCTGGGCCAACGTGAACCGCGACGGCGACTACAACCAGCTTCACGTCCACCCGCGCAGCCACTGGGCCGTCGTGTACTATGTCGCAACGGGCATGAAGTCGGGGAACGATCCGTTCAACGGCAATATCGAGCTGCGCGACCCGCGCCCCGGCGCACCGTTCGGCCGCGTCGCGGGCTTCACCTTCGGACGGCCGCTGACCATCGACCCGCAGCCGGGGCTGATGATCGCGTTCCCGTCCTGGATCGAGCACTGGGTCCACCCGTTCCGCGGCACGGGCGAGCGCATCTCGATCGCCGTCAATGTCGAGATGACCGAGGGCTGAGCCGCGTCAGCCCGTGGCGCCGGGCGACCATTTCACGTCGCCCGCACCGCCGTCGTTCGCTTCGCGCGCCAGCACGAACAGCAGATCCGACAGCCGGTTGAGATAGGCGAGCGCCTGCGCGTTCACCTTTTCGACGACCGCCAGCGCGCTCGCCGCACGCTCGGCCCGGCGGACGATTGTGCGCGCGAGATGCAGCCGCGCGGCGATTTCGGTGCCGCCCGGCAGGATGAACGAATCGAGCGGCGCGAGGGCCGCGTTCGCCGCGTCGATCTCGGATTCGAGGCGCGCCACCTGCTGCGCCGAGACGCGCAGCCGCGCGCGGTCCGATTCGCTTTCGGGCACGCAAAGATCGGCGCCGAGATCGAACAGCTCGTTCTGGATGCGCGCGAGCGCGGCGTCGAGCGGCCCGCCGGCGAGGATCGCGCGCACGAGACCGACGGCGGCGTTCGCCTCGTCCACCTCACCGATCGCGGCAACGCGCGGCGCATGCTTGGCCGCGCGCGAGCCGTCGCCGAGCGAGGTCTCGCCCGCGTCGCCGCCGCGCGTGTAGATGCGATCGAGCTTCACCACGCACCGTTTATACACTATCGTCGCCGGCGGATGGTCAAGGGAACACGGTGCGGCGGCAACGCCAACTCCGTGGCTGTCCCCGCAACTGTAGGCGGTAGTTCGCGCCCCACGACGCCACTGGGCAACCGGGAAGGCTGGGCGCGCACGATGACCGCGAGCCAGGAGACCTGCCATCCAGCCAGTCACCCACCGGCGTGCGGGGCACGCGACCGGGACGGAACCTTCCGTTTGCGGTGACGCACTTGTGCGCACCAACGGGAGGATTCCTTGTCTTCATCCACATATCGATTCCCATGCGCTGCGCTCGCGGCGCTGACGCTCGCCATATCCGCCACTGCCTTCGCGCAGAACACGCGGGAACTGGTCATCACCGCGACGCGTATCCCGACGCCCGCAACCGAAATCGCGAGCGATATTGCCGTCATCACGAGCGACGAGATCGAGCGCCGCCAGATCCGCACGGTCGACGAGGCGCTCCAGACCCAGCCGGGGCTTTCGGTCGTGCGCTCGGGCGGGCCGGGCAAGACCGCCGCCGTGTTCAGCCACGGCACCAACGCCAACCAGACACTGGTGCTGATCGACGGCATCCAGGTGAACGACCCGTCCACCACCGACGGGCGCACCGATTTCGGCGGAATCGACATCGCCGATGTCGACCGCATCGAGGTGCTGTACGGATCGCAGGGCACGCTCTACGGCTCGGACGCGATCGGCGCGGTGATCAACATCATCACCCGGTCCGGCAAGGGGCCGCTTTCCGGCCGCGCCATGTTCGAGGGCGGCAGCTTCGGCACGTTCCGTCAGGCGGCCGGGGTGAGCGGCGCGGCAGGCGGGTTCGACTACAGCTTCAACCTCCAGCATGCGCGCGTCGCCGGCCTGTCCGCGACCGCCCCGCGCTTCGCCCCGCCCGGCGGCACCAACGATGCCGATCCGAGCGAGACGACGACCTTCTCGACCCGGCTAGGCTATCGGGCGAACGGAGCGCTGCGCTTCGGCGTCGCCGCGCGGCACGTGCGGTCGCGGAACGAGCTCGACCTCAACACCAGCGCCAATCAGTCGGACGACGATTCGCACGACCTCGCCGACAACAGCTTCTTACGCGGCGAGACGACGGTCGACATGTTCGACGGCGCGGCGGAGAGCACGCTGGGCGTCGCCTATACGCGCTATGACCGGCTGACCGTGGATTCGCCCGACCCGATCAATCCGTTCGACAGTTTGCGCGACGCCGAGCTCGGCATGCGGCTCAAGTTCGATCTCAAGACCGACCTGCGCATCCTGCCGGCGCAAATCGTGACCGTCGGCATCGAAACGACGGAGGAGTCGGCGGATTCGAATCTTGCCTCGCAGAGCCTGTTCGGCCCGTTCTCTTCGACCGCCAGCGCGTCGCTGCGCAGCAGCGCAGCATACATGCAGGACCAGGTGAGCTATGACGGGCGGTGGTTCGGCACGGTCGGCGCCCGCATCGACCAGCACGAGACGTTCGGGCGCGCCGTCACCTGGCGCGTCGCCGCGGCGCGGCTGTTCCCCGATATCGGCACCAAGCTGCGCGGCTCGGTCGGCACCGGCTTCAAGGCGCCCAGCGTGTTCCAGCTCTACGCCAGCTCGATCTCGAATTTCGGCGTGTTCCGCGGCAATCCCAACCTGCAGCCCGAGGAAAGCCGGAGCTGGGACGCGGGCGTCGACCAGAGCCTGTTCGGCGGGCGCGCCACGCTGGGGCTCGGCTATTTCGAGACCCAGGTGAAGAACCTGATCGTCGGCACCGCGACGCAGAACGTGAATATCGGCCGCGCCGACATCTCGGGCGTCGAGCTGTCGGCCTCGGCGAAGCTCACCGAGACGGTCGAGGCCAACGCCGCCTACACCTTCCTGCGCGCGCGCGACGCGACGACCGGCGCCGAGCTTCTGCGCCGGCCGCGCCACAAGGCGACCGGGGCGGTGAGCTGGCGCCCCGGCGCGGACTGGCAAGTCACCGGCGACGTGCTGTTCGTCGGGCGGCGCAGCGACGTCGACGCGCTGACCTTCGCTACGCACCGCGTCTCCAGCTATCTGGTGTTCGGCCTCGCCGCATCGTACGAGCTGTCGGCGAACGCGACCCTGTTCGGGCGGTTCGACAACCTGCTCGACCGGCGCTACGAGGACCCGGATGGGTTCGTCCAGCCCGGCCGGGGCTTCTACGTTGGCGCACGAGCGCAATTCTGACCGGAGGGTCGCAACGTGCCGGTATTGACCCCCCTCCCTGTCCCTCCCCCTCAAGGGGGGAGGGAACGCGGCGGCGACGCCGTGCGAGATCGCTGCCAAATCACAAGTTTGAAGCGGGCGCACGGGGCCGCGTGCTCGCCCCCTCCCCCCTTGAGGGGGAGGGTTGGGGAGGGGGGTCGCCGCGTCGCCGCGATCGTAATGACTCTATTCGTGATGTGTCTTGACGCGCCGGTTCACGCCGCGCCGCAGCGCGTGGTGTCGATCGCGCTGTGCGCCGACCAGCTCACGCTCGCCCTGGCAGATCGGACGCAGATCGCGGCGGTGAGCTGGCTCGCCGCCGATCCGGACCAGTCCTTCCTGGCGCGGCAGGCGAAGGGCCTTCCCATCACCTACGGCACGGCCGAGGAGGTGGTAGCGCTGCACCCCGACCTGGTGCTGGCCAGCGCCTATGCCGCGCGCCCGACCGTGGCGCTGCTGCGCCGGCTGGGGGTGACGGTGATCGACCTCGCCTTGCCGCGCGACTTCGACGACATCGCGCGCGAGACGAGCCGTGCCGCCGTGGCGCTGGGTCATCCCGAACGCGGCCGCGCGCTGGTCACGGAGATGCGCGCGCGCCTCGCCGCCGCCGCGCCGCCACCCGGCGCGGATCGCCCCGTCGCGGTGCTCTACCAGCCGGGCGGGGTGACGATGGGGCGTGGCTTCCTGGAGGACCGGATCCTCGCGCGCGCCGGGCTCGACAATCTGGCCGACCGGCTCGGCATCGTCGGGCCGGGCACGATCGGGCTCGAACGCCTGATCGTCGCGCGGCCCGATGTGATCGTGTTCGGCGCGGCGCGGAGGGCCGCACCGTCGCTTTCGACGCGCCTGTTCGACCACCCGGCAATCGAGGCGGCCGTGCCGCGTGCGCGGCGTATCGCCCTGGACCCGCCGCTCTGGACCTGTGGCGGCTGGTTTACCGCGCGCGCCGTGGAGCGATTGGCCGCGCTGCGGCGCGAGATCGCGCGATGAACCTGCGGCTCTACACCGGCCTCCTGGCCATGGTGATCGTGCTGGCTTGCGCCTCGCTGGCGATCGGGCCCGCCGGCCTGCCCGGCGGCGATATCGGCGCGATCATCGTCGACCAGATCCGCCTGCCCCGCACGCTGCTCGCCATCGCGGTGGGGGCGACGCTGGGATTGTCCGGCGCGGCGCTGCAGGGGCTGCTGCGCAACCCGCTGGCCGAGCCGGCGTTGATCGGCGCGTCGCCCGCTGCCGCGTTCGGCTCCGCACTCGCCTTCTATTTCGGGCTGGCGAACCTGACGCCGTTCGCGCTACCGCTTGCCGGCATGGCGGGCGCCGGGGCCGCCGTCGTGCTGCTCGCCGCGCTCGCCGGCCGCGACACCAGCATGCTGAGCCTGGTGCTCGCCGGAGTGGCGGTGAGCTCGTTCGCCGGCGCGCTGACCGCGCTCGCCCTCAACCTGGCGCCGAGTCCGTTCGCCGCTTTGGAGATCGCGTTCTGGCTGCTCGGCTCGCTCGCCGACCGGTCGATGACCGACGTCGCGATCACCGTGCCGATCATGGTCGTCGGGTGGGTGCTTCTGCTGATGACCGCGCGCGCGCTCGACGCGCTGAGCCTCGGCGAGGAGGTCGCGGCGAGCCTTGGGGTCGACCTCGCCGCGACGCGGCTTCGCCTCGTCGCGGGGATCGCCCTTGCGGTCGGCGCGGCGGTCTCGGTGTCCGGCGCGGTCGGCTTCGTCGGGCTGGTCGTGCCGCATCTGATCCGCCCGTTCGTCGGGCACGAGCCTGGCCGGCTGCTGCTGCCCTCGGCGCTGGGCGGGGCGGCGCTGGTGCTGGCCGCCGATATCTGCACGCGCGCGATCCCGACCGGTGTCGAGCTGAAGCTCGGCGTCGTGACCGCGCTGATCGGCGCGCCGTTCTTCCTGTGGCTGGTGCTGCGCACGCGGCGCGAGATGCCATGACCCTGGCAGCGCGGAACATCACGCTTCGGCTGGGCGGGCGCGCCGTGCTCGACGACGTCTCGATCACGGCCGCACCGGGCGCGCTGGTCGGGCTGATCGGGCCCAACGCCGCGGGCAAGACCACGCTGGTCCGGGTGCTGGCGGGGCTCGCCACGCCCGAGGCGGGGACGGTGACGCTGGACAGCCGGCCGGTCGCCGAGATCGGCCGCGACGCGCGCGCCCGCGCCGTCGCCTATCTGGAGCAGGACGCGGCCTGTCACTGGCCGCTGGCGGTGCGGCGCCTTGTCGCGCTCGGGCGGCTGCCCTGGCTCGGCCCGTTCCAGCGCACCGGCGCGTCCGACGCGGCGGCCATCGCAGAGGCCATGGCGGATGCCGAGATCACGCCGCTGGCCGACCGGCCGATCACCACGCTGTCCGGCGGCGAGCGGGCGCGCGCATTCCTCGCCCGCGCACTGGCCGGCACGCCGCGCGTGCTGCTGGCCGACGAGCCGGTGGCGCGCCTGGACCCGTACCACCAGATGAAGGTGATGGAGTTGCTGCGTGCCCAGGCGGCGCGCGGCGGCGCGGTGGTGGCGGTGCTGCACGACCTGACGCTCGCCGCGCGGTTCTGCGACCGTCTGGTGCTGCTCGCCGCGGGACGGGTCGCCGCCGAAGGCCCGCCCACGGAAGTGTTAACGCCGGAGTCCCTCGCCCGCGTGTATGGTGTCGCCGCCGCCTTTGGCGCGGATGCCGACGGACCGTATGTCGTGCCGCGCCGCCGGCTGGAGGCGCGTCCGGACGGGACGGGATGACACGCCGCAGCGTGAGGCCTGAGACCACGCCTACCTTGTCGTTCCCGCTTGCGGGGGACGGCGACGCGTTGCCGGCCGGTCCCGCCTTCGCGCATGACGCGGCCAGCCATGCCGAGCGGCCGCTGGCCTGGGGTGCCGGGCTGTCGGTGGTGGCGCATGGGGCGATTCTGGCTGCGGCCGTCGCGCTGGCCAGCCTCAAGCCGGAGATCGACCTGCCCGAGCCCATTCCGATCCAGATCGTATATGCGACCCCGTCGGGACCGACGCCCGCCCCATCCGCGCCGCAAGCCGCGCCGCGCCCCACGCCGGCCCCGGCCCCCTCACCGCAGGAGGTAGCGCCCCCGAAGCCGCCGGAACCGGCCCCGAAGCCGGCCCCGGCCGAAGCGGCGCGGCCGCCCGCGCCGCAATCCGGCATCGCGCTGCCGGAAAGCCCCCAGGCTCTCCGTCACGTGGCGCCACCGCCGCCGAAACCGAAGCCCAAGCCGAAATTCGTCCCGCCGCCGCCGGTGCGCCTCGTCGCGCCGACGCCGCCGGCAGCCATGCCGGCCGCCAAGGCATCCGCCGCACGACCCGCCCCGGCGTCACCGCCGGCCCGGACGCGGACCGCACCCAGCATGGCGTCGCGCGGCGACCCGCGGCCCGAGACCACGCCCCCCGTCTGGACCGATTCCGATCTCGGCAACCGCCCGCCGGTCTATCCCCAACTGGCCCGCGAGAACAATTGGGAAGGCCACGTGCTGCTGCGCGCGCACGTCACGGCCGGCGGGATGCTCGACAACGTCGCGATTGCGAAAAGCTCGGGCTTCGACATTCTCGACCAGGCGGCGCTCGACGCCGTGGAGGCATGGCGCTTCCGCCCGGCGCGCAAGAACGGCACGCCGGCACCCTCGATCGTCGATATCGGCTTTACATTCCGCCTGAAGGACGAGCCATAGCGGCGGCGCCGGGCGTCAGCATGGTGACGTGGGTGAAGGTCCTTACCGCGGCCTCGGGGCGCAGCGGCACCTGGATGTAGCCCCCCTCGCGCCACAGCTTCACCTGGTCGAGGAAGGTCGCGCTGTTGAACCAGCCGTCCTGGCCGCCCAGCAGCAGGAACCAGTTGCGGTCCGGATCGGCGAGGTCCGATACGTGACGTGCCTGCGAGCCGTAACGCACCGTTTGCAGCTCGTCCGACGAGCCGGCGGAGGTCTTCATCAGCGTGTCGGTCGACCCGCCGACCGGGAACTCATCGAACCGGTAGCGCCCGCCGATCACCGGGATGTTCGCGAGCAGATGGGACATCCGCATGTGGTGCATGTCGCCCCAGCTCGGGAAGGACGGCGCACGCGCCGCGGCCTTGCCGAACGCGTGGGTCAGCACATCGGCGAGGCGCTTCGGGTCGCGCTCCAGCGTGGCGTGCACGTCGTCGGTCATGATCTTCTTGATGTCGGCGACCGAGATGAAGTTGCGCGCCGCCTCGGGATCGAGCTCGCCGGCATAGAACGCCTGGCGGAAATAGAAGAACATCAGCTCGAACGCGACCGCCCCGCGCGAGTCGACGCGGTATTCGCCGTCCCAGTCGCGCAGCCGGGCGAGGAACGCCGTCTCGCCCGGGACCCGCCCGCGCACGCCGAGCCGGTCCATCGCGCCGACGAGCGCGTCGCGGAGCCGCACCGCCGAGATCATGTAGACATCCTGCTGCAGGGCCTGCAGATCGGTCACGCCGATTCTGCGGTCGCCGCCGAGCAGCATGGCCATGCGCTCGATCCGGTCGTCGGGCGAGAAGAAATAGCCGATCGGGTACGGCGTCTCGGCCGGCTTGTTGTTGGCCGAGCCGAGCCAGCCCTTCGGCGGATCGTAGGCGAACGGGAGCTGCGTCGGATCGTCGAGTTCCTTCCACGCCGCGTCGGGATCGGCGGGATCGCGCACCAGGTCGGGCGGGGTGCCCACGGCGCGGATCGGCAGGCGCACCGCCATCACCTGGCCGATATGGCCCTGGGCGTCGGCATACATCATGTTCTGCGCCGGCACGGCGAAGCTGCGGAACGCCGCGCGATACGCCTCGAAATCGCGCGCCCGGTTGACCTCGAGCATCGCGGTGATCTCGTCCGACGCGTCGGAGCCGACCCAGCGCAGCGCATACGGCCCGCCCACGTCCGAAAGTGGCGGCGCGTCGGTCACGATCGGGCCGTACGGCGTCTCGCGGACCGTGACCTCGCTGTCCATCCACCAGCGCACCTTGATCGCCTCGGTATGGCTGGTGATCTCGGACGGCGGCAGCTTCGAGACGTCGTAGAGGTCGGAGGCGGCGGCGCGCATGTTCGTGCCGCCCCAGCCGATCCAGGGGTTGCGCCCGACCGCGACGAAGGGCAGACCGGGGAACATCAAGCCGACCGCGTTGTAGCTGGGCGACTTCATCCCGGCGATCAGCCACACGTTGGGCAGGTTGATGCCGAGATGCGGGTCGGACGCGATCATCGCGGCGCCGGTGCCGGTGCGCGCGCCGCCGACCACGACCGAGTTCGAGCCCGGCCGGCCCCAGCCCTTGAAGATGGTCTCGAGCGCGTCCGCACGGCTGTCGCTTCCCATGCTGGTGATGGAGGCCGTGCCGTATTCGACCAGCTTGTGCCACATCGCCGGCCAGTCCGGGCCCTGGCGCAGCTTCAGCAGGTTGAACCAGATCAGCCAGTTGACATCGGTCGAGCCGAGCCGCTCAAGCGCCAGGACGTCGTGGACGGTCCATGCCTCGCGCGACAGTCCCAGCACCGCGAATTCCTGCGGCAGGTCCTTCACGTGGAACAGGTACCAGTTGATGCCGGCGACATAGCGTTCGAGATAGGCGCGCGTCTCGGCCGGCAGGGCGCCCTCGACCTTCCGGGCGGCGCGGGCGAACCCCATGATGCGCAGCCCCTTGTCGATATCGACGCCTGGCGGGCCGGCCATCTCGGCCGTGCGCCCCTCGGCGATGCGGCGCATCGTCTCCATTTGGCCGAGCCGCAGGTGGGCGTGGACCAGCCCCAGGGCGAAGGCGAGGTCGGCGTCCGTCTGGGCCTCGATCCAGGGCACCTGGTGGTCGTCCCAGCGCACCGTGACCGGCTTTTCGACCGGCAGGTCGGTCGTGGGCAGCGCGGCGAGGCGCTGCTTCAGCGTCGTCGGCTCCGGCAGGGGCGCGAGCGCGCCGCACCCCGCGAGCGCCAAGCCGAACACCGCCAAGACCAGCCGAGCCGCCATCCGCCGCATCTCGCCCTACTCCACGAACACCGTCATACTACACGAGGGCCGGCGCCGGAGTCCGCCGCCGGGCCCCGGCCAAGAGGAGGACAGGATGGAACGGAGCTATGTCCGCGGCACGTGGCAGCAGAACCGGTCGTTCTCGCCGGTGGTGAAGACGACGGGCGGCAGCATCTTGTGGGTGGCCGGCCATACCGGCCAGACCGGCGACGACGGCACATCGCTGGCCGGCGATCTCGACGCGCAGGTGCGCCAGACCTTCCGCAACATCGAGAAGTCGCTGGCCGAGGCGGGCGCGAAGCTCTCCGACCTCGTCACCATGACGGTGTTCGTGAACGACCCGCGCCACTCGACCCGCGTCACCGAGATCCGCAAGGAGATCCTGGGCAAGGACTTCCCGGCCTCGGCGCTGATCACCGTCACCGGCTTCGCCACGCCCGAGATCATGATCGAGATCCAGTCGATCGCCGTGGTGGAGTAGCGGCGGCTGACACGGCGGCACCTCCCTCCCTCAAGGGCGGGGACGCTGGTAGGGAATGCCGCTGCCGGTCTCCAGCACCGCGTCGTCACGCGGATATAGCCCGCCATTGACGTTGGCCGGCGTAGCGCCCACCTTCGCGCCATGGACGAAAAGCGCGAGTCGACCAAGGCGGAGCACGCGGCGATCGCGGGCGGGCTGATCCGCACGCGCGACCGGGCGGTGCTGGCCACCGCCTTCGCCGAGGACGGCGCGCCCTACGGCTCGCTGGTCTCGGTCGCGTGCGACGCGGATTCGTCGCCGCTGCTGTTCGTCTCGGACCTGTCCGAGCACTGCAAGAACCTGTATCGCGATCCGCGGGCGGCGCTTCTCTATGCCGTGGCCGAAGAAGACGGCGTCGACCCGCTGACCCGGCCGCGGGTGACCGCGATGGGCCGGCTGGTGCGGATGGACGACCCGGCCCTGGTCGACCGCTACGTCGCCCGCCACCCCGCGGCCGAGCTCTACCGGACCTTCCGCGACTTCCATCTGTGGCGCATGACGGTGGAGCGGGTGCATCTCGTGGCCGGGTTCGGCGCGATCCGCTGGCTGAGCCCTGCAGAAGTGATGGGCCCGGCTTGATCGGGCCGCGGTTGCATTTGGCCGGCCGGCACTAGTATCCTTCCTCGGGGCTGGCCGGTACGCGGCCGCTGTCGTTCAATATTTTGCTCTTCCCCGACGCCGCCGCCCGTGCAGGCGCAGGACAAGCAAAGACCCTAGGAGGAAGCGTTGGACAACGCAGGTTCGCATATCAGCAACTATCCGCTCGACCGGACCGGACTGGCCGGCGTTCGGACAGCCTATTGGAACCTGGGCGTTCCGGCGCTGTACGAGGAATCGCTCCGCCGCCTGGAAGGCGAACTCTCCGCCGACGGCTGCATCGTCACCAAGACCGGCATCTATACGGGCCGGTCGCCCAAGGACAAGTTCTTCGTCGAGGAGCCAGGCAGCAAGGACCAGATCGACTGGGGCGCCGTGAACCAGCCGATCGGCCAGAAGAGCTTCGACACCGTCCGTCAGCGGATGATCGGCTATCTGAAGAACCGCGACGTGTTCGTGCAGGACGTCTATGCCGGCGCCGATCCCGCACACCGCCTGAAGGTGCGGGTGATCACCGAGATGGCGTGGCATTCGCTGTTCGCGCGCAACATGTTCATCGTGCCGCCGGACGAGGAGCTGGAGCATTTCGAGCCCGAGTTCACCATCCTGCACTGCCCGCAGTGGCAGTCCGACCCGAAGATCGACGGCACGCGCAGCGAGGTCTGCGTCCTGGTGCACTTGGCCGAGCGCATGGTGCTGATCGGCGGGAGCCTCTACACCGGCGAGATCAAGAAGTCGGTGTTCACCCTGCTCAACTACCTGCTGCCGGCGAAGGACGTTCTGCCGATGCACGCCTCGGCCAATATCGGGCCGAACGGCGACGTCGCGATCTATTTCGGCCTGTCCGGCACCGGCAAGACGACCCTGTCGTCCGATTCAAGCCGCGTCCTGATCGGCGACGACGAGCATGGCTGGGGCGAAGACGGCGTGTTCAACTTTGAAGGCGGCTGCTACGCCAAGACGATCAACCTCTCCGCCGAGGCCGAGCCCGAGATCTACGCCGCCTCGCGCCGGTTCGGCACGATCCTCGAGAACGTGGTGCTGCTGCCGGAAAGCCGCATTCCGGACTTCGACGACGGCTCGCTGGCCGAGAACGCGCGCTCGTCCTATCCGATGTCCTACATCGCGAACGCATCCGAGTCCGGGCGCGGCAGCCATCCGAAGCACGTCATCATGCTGACCGCCGACGCGTTCGGCGTGCTGCCGCCGCTCAGCCAGCTCACGCCCGACCAGGCGATGTACCACTTCCTGTCGGGCTATACCGCCCGCGTTGCCGGCACCGAGCGCGGCGTGACCAAGCCCGAGGCGACCTTCTCCACCCTGTTCGGCGCGCCGTTCATGCCGCGCCACCCCGCCGTGTATGCCAAGCTGCTGGGCGAGAAGATCGCCAAGCACGGCGCCAAGTGCTGGCTGGTGAACACCGGCTGGTCGGGCGGCAGCTATGGCGTCGGGCACCGGATGAAGATCGCCTACACCCGCGCCATGGTGCGCGCCGCCCTCGACGGCAAGCTCGCCGGCGTGGCGCTCGCACCCGAGCCCAACTTCGGCCTGCTGATCCCCGACCATGTGCCGGACGTGCCGAAGGACGTGCTGAGCCCGCGCCACACCTGGAAGGACAAGTCGGGCTACGATACGACCGCGCGCGAGCTCGCCCGCCAGTTCGAGGCGAACTTCAAGCAGTTCGAGAGCCATGTCGACGACAGCGTGAAGAAGGCCGGCATCCACGCCGCCGCCTGACCAAGCGCTTCCGTCCTCGCGACCGCAGGCCCGGCCATGTGCCGGGCCTGCGCGTTTCGGCGACCATCAGTGCGCGTCGGCCCAGTTGTCGGCGGACGCGGTGTCGACCACCAGCGGCACCGAAAGCTGCGCCGCCGATTCCATCACCTTCGTCGCGACCTTCGCCGTCGCCTCGAGCTCGGCCTTCGGCACCTCGAACACCAGCTCGTCATGGACCTGCAACAGCATGCGCGCCGCGAGCCCGGCCACGGCGAGAGCCGGGTTCATCCGCACCATCGCGCGCTTGATGATGTCGGCGGCCGCGCCCTGCAGCGGCGCGTTGATGGCCGCCCGCTCGGAGAACGAAGCCATCGCGCGGTTCTTGTCGTTGATGCCCGGCGTGTGGACGTGCCGCCCGAAGATGGTGGTGACGTAGCCGTTCTTGCGCGCGAAGGCCTTGGTGCGCTCGGTGTAGTCGCGGATGCCGGGGTAGTGCGCGAAATAGGCGTCGATCAGCTTCTTCGCCTCGCCCTGCGGGATGCGCAACTGGCGCGCCAGCCCGAACGGCGAGATGCCGTAGATGATGCCGAAATTGATCGCCTTGGCGCGGTCGCGCACGTCGCGCGGCATGCCCTCGACCGGGATGCCGAACACCTCCGACGCGGTCATGGCGTGGATATCCGCGCCCTCGCGGAACGCGTCCTTCAGGGTCGCGATGTCGGCGACATGGGCGAGCAGGCGCAGCTCGATCTGCGAATAGTCGCAAGACAGGAACACGCAGCCTTCATCGGCCACGAAGGCGCGGCGGATGCGCCGCCCCTCCTCGGTGCGGACCGGGATGTTCTGCAGGTTGGGGTCGTTCGAGGACAGCCGCCCGGTGGCCGCCACCGCCTGGGCATATGACGTGTGCACGCGCCCGGTGGCGGGGTCGATCTGGGCGATCAGCGCATCGGTATAGGTCGATTTGAGCTTCTGGAGCTGGCGCCAGTCGAGCACGCGCGCCGGCAGGTCGTGGCCCTGGGCGGCGAGGTCCTCGAGCACCGTGGCGTCGGTCGAATAGGCGCCCGACTTGCCCTTGCGCCCGCCGGCGAGCCCCATCTCGTCGAACAGAACCTCGGCGAGCTGCTTGGTCGAGCCAACGGCGAAGGGATGGCCGGCGAGCTTGTGGATCACCGCCTCGATCTCGGCCATGCGGTTGGTGAGCTCGTGCGTCAGCGCGCGAAGCTGGTCCGCGTCGACCTTGACGCCGATCCGCTCCATCTCGGCGAGCACCGGGACCAGCGGCCGCTCCAGCGTCTCGTACACCGTCACCATGTGCTCGGCGACCAGGCGCTTCTTGAGCACCGCATGCAGCCCGAGCGTGACGTCCGCGTCCTCGGCGGCGTAGTCGCACGCCTTCTCGAGCCCGACCTCGGCAAAGCCGATGCGCTCGCGCCCCTTGCCCGTCACGTCGTCATAGGTGATGGAGGTATGGCCGAGATGGACCTCGCCCAGCTCCTTCAGGCCGTGCCCGTGCAACCCCGCGTCGAGCACGTAGGACAGCAGCATCGTGTCGTCGATCGGCGCCACCGCGATGCCGTGGCGGGCGAACACCTGCATGTCGTACTTGACGTTGTGGCCGATCTTGAGGATGCCCGGATCCTCGAGCATCGGCTTGACCAGCGCGATCACCTCGGCCAGCGGCATCTGGCCCGGGATCGGCGTGCAGGCATCCATTCCGGTCCCGTCGAGATCCAGATCGAGCGTGCCCTGTGTCCGCCGCGTCGTGTGCCCGACCGGGATGTAACAGGCCTGGCCCGGCTCGACCGAGAGCGAGATGCCGCACAGCGTCGCCCGCATCGGATCGAGCGAGGTCGTCTCGGTGTCAACCGCGACGAAGCCCGTGCGCGCGGCGGCGGCGACCCATCCCTGCAGCGCCCTCGCATCGCGCACCAAGTCATAGGCACGCGCCGGCTTTTCCGCTGTGGGCGCCCCACCATCGTCCGCGCCGTCGGGCGGCACCACCACGCCGCGCTCGGCGAGCTGACTTTCGAGCTGAGCGAGGATCGACTTGAATCCCTGCTCGCGCAGGAAGGCGAGCATCTTCGCGTGGTCGGGCTCGCGCACCGCGAAGTCGGCGATCTTCTCGGTGAGCGTCACGTCGTCGCGCAGCTTGACCAGTTCGCGCGACATGCGGGCCTTCGAGGCATTCGCCAGCAAGTTCTCGCGCCGCTTCGGCTGCTTGATCTCGCCGGCGCGCGCCAGAAGCGTGTCGAGATCGCCATAGGTATTGATCAGCTCGGCGGCGGTCTTGACGCCGATGCCCGGCACCCCCGGCACGTTGTCGGTGGAATCGCCCGCCAGCGCCTGCACGTCGACCACCTTGTCGGGCGGCACGCCGAACCGCTCGGCCACCTCGTCCGGCCCGATCATGCGGTTGCGGATCGGGTCGAGCATGCGGACATGCGGGCCGACGAGCTGCATCAAGTCCTTGTCGGACGAGACGATCACCACTTCCTTGCCGTCAGCCACCGCCTGCTTCGCATAGGTGGCGATGATGTCGTCGGCCTCGAACCCTTCCTTCTCGACGCAGGGCAGGTCGAAGGCACGCACCGCCTCGCGGATCAGCCCGAACTGCGGCACCAGGTCGTCCGGTGGCTCGTCGCGGTTGGCCTTGTAGTCGGCGTAGATCTCGGTGCGGAACGTCTTGCGCGCGGTATCGAAGATCACCGCCAGGTATTCGGCATCCGAATCCGCGATCAGCTTCTTCAGCATCTGGGTGAAGCCATACACGGCGTTCACCGGCGTGCCGTCGGGCCGGGTCATCGGCGGCAAGGCATGAAAGGCACGGAAGATGTAGCCCGACCCGTCGACCAGGAACACATGGTCGGGCTTGCCGTCGGCGCGCGCGGGCCGGACAGCCGCGGCGGGCGCGGGCTTCTCCTCCTTCACAGTCGTGGTGGCGGCCTTCGCCATGGCGCATCCTCGCTGGAAGACGCGCCTAGTGGTGATGGCGCGGCTTCGCTCCGGGTTTCAGCACGAAGCGGCGGTCGCAATAGCCGCATTCCGCGACGCCGTTCACCAGCGTCAGGAACACGCGGGGATGGCCGAGCGCCCCGCCGCTGCCGTCGCACCAGACCCGGTCGGTATCGACCTCGACCGTCTCCGGCGCGTCCGGCGTCGCGATGCGCTCCACTTCGTCCGCCACTCGACATCCCCCGTGCGCGCGTTGACCGCGCGATCGGGCGGATGATACCCAAGGCCCCGCGCCGCGCAACCGCGATCATCGTCCCACCCGCAAATCGGAAACCCCACGTGACCGTTCCCCCCAGCGAATGCCCCATCCGCCTGGTCCCGTGAGAGGAGCGCTGGTCGCCCTGGCCATGCTGGCGCTTTCGGCCTGCGCCCCCACCATCGAGGCGGCGGGCCCGCCGGTCGCCGCGCCCCGCCTTGCCGAAGGACACATCGTCGCGGCGGACGGGGCGGTACTGCCGCTCCGGCGCTGGTTGCCCGACGGTCCGCCGAAAGCCGTGATCCTGGCGCTGCACGGGTTCGACGACTATTCCAACGCCTTCGAAGCCGCCGGGACCTATTTCGCGAAGCACGGCATCGCCACCTATGCCTACGACCAGCGCGGCTTCGGTGAGGCGCCGAACCACGGCTATTGGCCGGGCGTCGACACGCTGATCGCGGATCTGCGCACCGCCGGCCGGCTGGTCGCCGCCACCCATCCTGGCGTGCCGCTCTATCTGATGGGCGAGAGCATGGGCGGCGGGGTGGTCATGACGGCGCGGGCGAAGCCCGACCCGGCCCCCGCCGCGGGTGCCATCCTTCTCGCGCCGGCCGTATGGGGGCGGGCGACGATGGGGTTCGTGCCGCGCACGGCGCTGTGGCTCGTCGCCCACGCTTTGCCCTGGTACAAGCTGACCGGTGAGGGGCTGAACATCACGCCCTCCGACAACATCCCCATGCTGCGCGCGCTGGCGGCCGACCCGCTGGTCATCAAGGCGACAAGGGCCGACGCGGTCTGGGGCGTGGTGAACCTGATGGATCGCGCCTACGCGGCGGCGCCGGACGTGGCGAGCCCCGTGCTGATGCTCTATGGCGACAAGGACGAGATCATCCCGAGGGAACCGTCGCTCGACGTGATGCGGAGGCTGCCGATGGACGGCGGCAACAAACTGGGAATCTACCCGAACGGCTATCACATGCTGCTGCGCGACCTGGAGGGCGAGACGGTCATGAAGGACATCGTGGCGTGGATCGCCGACCACGACGCCCCCCTGCCGTCGGGCGCCGACCGGCTGGCCGCCGAGAAGCTGGCGAAAGCGGGCAGGTAGGCTTTATCCACAGGGTTGCGCGTTCGGCCGTCTGGTCCGCCAGACGGCGACGCAGCATTTCCCTCCGGACAGGTTCGTGCCGGAGGGCAAATGAAACGGCTGGCCAACAAGCGCGCTCTCGTCACCGGGGGCACGACCGGCATCGGCCTCGCAACGGCGCGGCGCTTCCTCGCCGAGGGGGCGCGCGTCGCCATCACCGGCAGCAATCCCGCGACCATCGAGGCGGCCTCGCTGGCGCTTGGCCCCGAAGTCGTCGTGATCCGGGCCGATGCCGGCGACGTGGCGGCACAGCCCCGGATCGCCGAGCGGGTGCGCGATGCGTTCGGCGCGCTCGACATCGTGTTCGTCAACGCTGGCATCGCCGAAATCCGGCCATTCGAAGGATGGGACGAGGCGGGATTCGACCGCTCTTTCAACATCAACATAAAGGGGCCCTATTTCCTCATCCAGTCGCTTCTTCCGATCCTTGCCAACCCGGCCTCGATCGTGCTCAATACGTCGATCAACGCCCATATTGGCATGCCGGGTACCACCGTCTATGCCGCGTCCAAGGCGGCCCTCGCCTCGCTCATGCGCACCCTTTCCGGCGAACTGATCGGGCGTGGCATACGCGTAAACGGGGTGAGCCCCGGCCCGATCGCGACACCTCTCCACGGCAAGGCCGGCATGACGGACGCGGACGTCAAAAGCCTGATCGCTCAGATTCCGGCCGGCCGGCGCGGTGACCCGGATGAGATTGCGCAGGCGGTCGTTTTCCTCGCCTCGGGCGAGGCGGCGTTCACCGTTGGGAGCGAGTTGACCATCGACGGCGGCATGAGCACGCTTTAGCTCGCCCGCGACAAGGACCGTTTGCGAGAAACTGGAGCGGGCGAAGGGATTCGAACCCTCGACCCCAACCTTGGCAAGGTTGTGCTCTACCCCTGAGCTACGCCCGCGCTCCGTTCCAGGGCCAGGGGCCCGGCGGGAAGGGAGCGGATCATATCCACCCGCCGACGGTTTGCAAGCGCGGCGTTGGCCCCCGGGCTGGGCCGGGGCCGCGGGCGTTGACAGTGCCCGGCCGGCGAGCGGACGATGGCCTCGCACCCTTCGGGAGACCCGCCATGGCCAAGCTCCGCCACATCGCGCTTTCGGTGTCCGACGTCAACGTCGCGAAGAAATTCTTCGAGGAAGCGTTCGACATGCAGTTCGTCTCGCGCCGCGACGACACGGTCGTCTACATGACCGACGGCACGATGAACGTCGCGCTGATAAACCGCGGCGGCCGCCCGCTCGGCTGGGAGAAGGAGGAGCTGTTCTACGGCGTCGACCATTTCGGCATGTGGGTCGACGACGTGCAGGAGGCCCGGAAAAAGGTCGAGGCCGCCGGCGCGAAGTATGTGATGGGCGCCGAGGCGTCGGCTCCCGGCGCGTTCTACGAGATCAAGTATCGCGACACGCTGGGCAACCTGTTCGATATCACCGCGAACGGCTGGGACGGGGCGGTGAAGGACGTGGTGCCCGCCGCGCCCGCCAGGGAAAAGGCGAAGGCGACCGCAGCGGAGTAGCGGCTGGCGGCGTTTAGCCGCCCTGCCCCATCGCCAGGAACTTCTCGCGGCGTTGCGCGCGCAGCGTGTCGGGCGCGAGGGGGACGAGTTCGTCGAGCGCGGCGGCGACCGCATCGCCCACCGCCGCGATGGCGGCGGCGGGATCGCGATGCGCGGCGCCCATCGGCTCGGAGATCACGGCGTCGATCACGCCCAGCGACTTGAGGTCCTGGGCAGTGAGCTTCAGCGCCTCGGCGGCCTCCTTCGCCTGCTCCGACGCGCGCCATAGGATCGAGGCGCACCCCTCGGGCGAGATCACGGAATAGACGGCGTGCTCGGCCATCAGAACGCGGTCGCCCGCCCCAAGCGCGATGGCGCCGCCCGACCCGCCCTCGCCGATCACCACCGCGACCAGCGGGGTGCGCAGATCGAGGCAGGTCTCGACCGCGCGCGCGATCGCCTCGGCCTGGCCGCGCGCCTCGGCATCGATCCCGGGATAGGCGCCGGGCGTGTCGATCAGCGCGACGACGGGCAGGCCGAACCGCTCGGCAAGGCGCATCAGGCGGATCGCCTTGCGGTACCCCTCGGGCCGGGCCATGCCGAAATTGTGCCGCACGCGGGTCTCGGTGTCGGCGCCGCGCTCGTGGCCCAGGACCATGACCGCACGGCCCCGGAACCGGCCGAGCCCGCCGACGATGGCCGGGTCCTCGCCGAAGGCGCGGTCGCCGGCGAGCGGTACGAACTCCTCGATCAGCGCATTCACGTAGTCGAGGCAGTGCGGCCGGCCCGGATGGCGCGCCACCTGCACCTTTTGCCAGGGCTCGAGCGCGCCATAGGTGTCGCGGACCAGCCGGTCGAGCCGGCGCTCGAGACGCGCGACCTCGGCCGCCGGGTCCTTGGCGTCGCCCGGATCGCGATGGCGCAGCTCCTCGAGGCGGCCTTCGATCTCGGCGATGGGCTTCTCGAAATCGAGGAAGGTATGGGTGCGCGTATCGGCCATCACGCCTTCCCCGCGCCGCGCCGCGCGACGGCGAGCGGGTGGCGCTCGCCCACCAGCGTGCGCAGCCGGTCGTCGAGCACATGGGTGTAGATCTGCGTGGTCGCGATGTCCGAATGGCCCAGCATCTGCTGCACGCTGCGCAAATCCGCGCCGTGCGCGAGCAGGTGGCTGGCGAACGCGTGGCGCAGCACGTGCGGCGAGACGCGGGTGGGATCGAGCCCCGCCTCGATGGCGAGGTGCTTGAGGGCGCGCGCGAACTGGGCGCGGGTCAGGTGGCCGGTCGCGCCGCGCGAAGCGAACAGGAAGGGCGAGGTCTTCGCGCCGGCCGGAATGAAGCGCGCGCGATGCGGCGCGTAATCGTGGAGAGCCTCGCGCGCCGCGGCGCCGAGCGGCACGACGCGCTCCTTGCCACCCTTGCCGCGCACGACGACGTGGCTGCCGTCGCGCGCCACCGCGCCCATGGGCAGCCCGACCAGCTCGGACACGCGCAGCCCGGTGGCGTAGAGAAGCTCGAGCAGCGCGACCAGCCGCGCACCTTGCGCACCCGGCCGGACGCGAGCCGCGTTCAGCAGCGCCGTCACCTCGGTCTCGCTCAGCACCTTGGGCAGGGGCCGCCCGCGGCGCGGCGAATCGATCTTCGCGGCCGGATCGTCGGCGCGCCATTTCTCGGCGGCGAGGAAGGCGAAGAACTGGCGCAGGGCGGAGAGCCGCCGCGCGGCGGTGCGGGGCGAGAACCCGGCGCGCGACAGGCGGGCGAGATAGTCGCGGATCAGCGCCGAGTTGGCGTCGTCGGCGGTGCGCCCCTTGCTGGCGGCGAAATGCGCGAAATCTTCGAGGTCGCGCCCATACGCGGCGACCGTGTTGGCCGCACCGCCCCGCTCGGCCGCGATCATTTCGAGGAAGGCCTCGATGCGCAGATTGACCGGCACGGCAGCGGGATCAGCCACCTTCGGTCGCGGCCGCTTCGAGGGCGATGGCGCGCGCATCCGCGTCGAGCCCGAGATGTCGCAGCGCGCCGATCACGGCGGCGAGCGTGATCGGGCTCGCCTTCGCCGGACCGTCGATACCGAGCGCGATCAGCGCCAGCGCGACGGCCGCTCCGCGCTGACCCTCGGCGGCGGCGCGGTAGAGCGCGTTCCAGACGCCGGGACCGGGCATGGCGACCGGGGCCGGCGCCTCCGCCTTCACCAACCCGTCCCAGGCGTCGGCCGGCACGGTCTGGCCAAGCGCGTCGAACAGGGTGAAGAACTGCGTGAGGCGCGCGCGCGCCGCCGCGTCGTCGCCCTGCTTCAGCCAGGCGACGCGCCACCGGCCGAGAATCTCGGAATCGGGCGGGCCGTCCTTCCCAGGCAGGCCGGCGATCCGCGCCAGCGGCCACAGCGCGATCCAGGCGCGCGCGGCGCCCTCGCTGTTCGGCGCCGCCGCCTCGACCGCCGCATACCAGGCACCCGCCTCCTCGGTGCGGCCAAGCTCATAGAGCGCGCGCCCGGCGTCGGCAGCGAACCACATCAGCTCCGGCGCGGGCGCAAGGCCGGCGAGCGCTGGAGCGAGGGTGAGACGCACCTGGTCGAGCGCGCCCTTCTCGCGCCCCAGGCGGAAGGCGCGCTGCAGCACCTCCGCCCGCGCGGTCGGCACCTTCTGTGCCAGCGCCGCGCGCAGCAGCAGGGCACGGGCGCGCGGGCCCCAGTTCGCCTCGGCAGCGGTCAGCGGTGCCGCCAGCTCGTCGGCGCCGAACGGCACGCTCGATTCGATCTCGGCGAACTCGGACGTTGCCAGCGCTCCGAACGCCGCCGCGCGCTCGGCCGCAACAAGCCGCACGGCAAGATCGGCGTTGGGCGACAGCGCGACGGTACGCAGGATCGCCGGCCGCGCGTCGTCGGCCAGCGCGTCGGGCAGCTTTCGGCTGGCCGCGCGCATCATCGACAGGGCCAGCCCGTTCGGCTCGGCCAGCGCGGCGATCTTCACGTTGCGGTCGCCGCCGATTGCGTCCATCAGGGCGAGGAAGGTGGGTGTGGTCTTGGCCTCCTGCTCGCGCAGGAGGTCCGCCATCAGCGTCGCCTTCTCGGTCTCGCCCGCAAGCGACAGGCAATAGGCCACCGCCTCCTGCCAGTACAGGCCCTTGAAGCGATCGCCGACGCCGCGCGCGGAGCTGCACGCGCCTGCGTTGTCATTGGCAAGGAACAGTCCCTCGACCTCGGTGTGCGCCAGGCTCTCGCCGATCACGTCGGCGCGTGCGGCACGTACCAGGTCAACCGCGCCGCGCACCGCGCCCAGCGCCATCAGCTTTTCGACCCGCAGCGCAAGCAGGGGTGCGCCCTGCGATTCGCCGACAGGCGCCGCGGCCGTCGTCTCGAGCAGGCGTCGCTCCAGCTCGCGGGCCGCGCGCGATTCGAGCGGCGCGGGTAGCGCAGCAAGCAGCTTGGCGGCAAACGGGCGCGAGGTGCCGCGCCACAGATCGAGGCCGAGTCCGCCCTTGTCCTCGCCGATCAGCCCGACCGAATCGGGGTCGACCGCGCCCAGCTTGTCGATCTTGACCGGCCCCTGCGTGGTGCCTTCCGAGACGGGCGCCGGAGCAGGCGCCGTGCGATCCGCGGCGGCGGGCGGGCCAAGCCGAATCGGCGCACCCGGCGCGGTCTGCTGCGCCGCGGCCGACGCCGAAACCATGGCGGCAACGCCGAGCGCGGCGAGGCTAGCGCGCGAAACGCGCATCGGGCAGGACCTTTTCGATTTTCGCCGAGGGCGGGGGAATATCCCAGGTCGAGAGGAAGACCGCGCCGCCGGCGAGCGCAATCACCACGACGGCGACGGCAAAAAGAGTCAGACGAGTCATGGATTCCCGTGGCGGCCGTCAGGGCTGTCTATCGACATTGAGCCGCTTCGATCTTGTGTGCGATAGTCGGCGGACGATGAATCGGACGCTGTACTGCCTTCATGGCGACAATGCGGCAGTCTATCGGGCCGCATCTCGCCGTTCAACCGGGCCGGGCCGGCGCATTTCCGCGCGGATGCGTGCTCATGCGCGCGACTGAGTCGCTGGTATTGCCCAAGCCGGTCGTCCTCGTCGGGCTGATGGGGGCAGGCAAGACCTGCATCGGCCGCCGGCTCGCCCAGCGCCTTGCCCTGCCCTTCGTCGACGCCGACGCGGAGATCGAGAAGGCGGCCGGCTGCACCATCGCCGACATCTTCAAGTATTATGGCGAGGCCGAGTTCCGCGACGGAGAGCGGCGCGTGATCCTGCGGCTGCTCGACCGGCCGGTGCACGTGTTGGCGACCGGCGGCGGCGCGTTCATGGATCCGACAGTCCGCAAGCGGATGCGCGCTGCGGCGATCACCGTGTGGCTGCGCGCCGATCTCGACCTGCTGGTCAGCCGTGTGACGCGCAAGGGCGAGCAGCGCCCGCTGATCGCCGGACAGGACGCACGCGAGGTGCTGGCGCGTCTGATGGAGAGCCGCTACCCGGTCTATGCGGAAGCCGACATCATCATCGATTCGGCGCGGGAATCGCCCGACGCGACGGTCGCCCGCGTGATCGCCGCGCTGAAGTCGCATGTCGGCGCACCCGCCGCCGAGGAGGCCGCGCCGTGACCGCGCCTGAGACGCTGCGCGTCGCGCTCGGCGACCGCAGCTACGACATTCTTGTCGGCGCCGGACTGATCGCCGCCGCGGCGGCGCATGTCGCACCGTTCGTGCGCGCCCAGCCGGTCATCATCGTCACCGACGAGACCGTCGCGGCGCTGCACCTGCCGGCGCTCGAGGCCTCGCTCGCCGCCGCGAAAATCGCGAGCCGCCGGATCGTTCTCCCGCCAGGCGAGGAGACCAAGAGCTTCGCGGGGCTGGAGGGGCTGCTTGACCAGATTCTCGAGGGCCGGCCGGAACGGCACTCGCTGCTGATCTCGCTCGGCGGCGGGGTGATCGGCGACATCACCGGATTCGCCGCCGCCATCGCGCTGCGCGGCATCGACTATGTGCAGATTCCGACGACCTTGCTCTCGCAGGTCGATTCGTCGGTCGGCGGCAAGACCGCCATCGATTCGCGTCACGGCAAGAACCTGGTGGGGGCGTTCTACCAGCCGCGCCTGGTGCTGGCCGACGTCGGCGCTCTCGGCACCCTGCCGCGGCGCGAGCTGCTGGCCGGCTATGCCGAGGTGGTGAAATACGGGCTGCTGGGCGATCCCGCCTTCTTTGGTTGGTGTGAGACAAACGGCGCGGCGCTGGTCGGCGGAGACGCCGCCGCACGGCAATACGCAGTGCTGCGAAGCTGCCGCGCCAAGGCCGAGATCGTCGCCGAGGACGAGCGCGAGGACGGGCGCAGGGCGCTGCTGAACCTGGGCCACACGTTCGGCCACGCGCTGGAAGCCGCGAATGGGTTCGGCCCGGACCTGCTGCACGGCGAGGCGGTCGCCATCGGCTGCATCATGGCGTTCGAGCTGTCGGTCCGGCTGGGGCTGTGCCCGGCCGCGGACCTCGCCCGGGTGCGCCGCCACTTCACCGCCGTCGGGCTGCCGACCGGCGTCGCCGTGCTGGGCAACCGCCGGCCCGACCCTGCCGCGCTGGTCGGCCACATGCGGCGCGACAAGAAGGTGCGGGGCGGCGCCGTCACCTTCATCCTGGTTCGCGGCATCGGCCAGGCCTTCATCGCGAGCGACGTGGATTTGGCCGAGGTCGAGGCGATGCTGGCCCACGTCCCCGCCGCCTAAGCGCCGCGGCCGTTGAACGAAACCCATCCGATTCTCCCGCTGGGAAGTGATCCATGACCGGTCCGATCGTGCTGACCGTCGGCGCCATCGCCGTCCTTCTGGTTGTGTCCGGCTTCTTCTCGTCCGCCGAGACCGCGCTGACCGCAGCCTCGCGCCCGCGCATGCACGAGCTGGCGCGCCAGGGCAATCGCCGCGCCGCTCTGGTCAACCGGTTGCGCGCACGGCAGGAGCAGATGATCGGTGCGGTCCTGCTGGGCAACAACCTGGTCAACATCCTCGCCTCGGCGCTGGCGACCAGCCTTCTGATCGCAACGTTCGGCAAGTCGGGCGTCGTGTACGCCACCGTGATTATGACCGTGTTGGTACTGATTCTGGGCGAGGTGGCGCCGAAGACCTACGCGATCGCCCGCCCGGACCGCACCGCGATGGCCTTCGCGCCGGCGCTCCGCGTCGTGGTCGCCGTGCTGTCGCCCGCGACCGAGGCGGTGCAGTGGGTGGTGAAGGGCCTGCTGCGGGCCATGGGGGTGCGCCCCACCGCCGAGGACGAGCAGGCGCTGGCCGAGGCGCTGCGCGGCGCGATCGAGCTGCATCGCGGCGGCGAGGGCGCGGTGGAGCACGAACGTGCCATGTTGCGCTCGATCCTCGATCTCGACGACGTCGAGGTCGGCAAGATCATGCAGCACCGCAAGGACGTGGTGATGGTCGACGCCGACGAGCCGACCAGCCGGATCGTCGAGCAGGTGGTGGAGAGCCCGTTCACGCGGATTCCGATGTACCGGGGCGAGCCCGACAACATCGTGGGCGTGCTGCACGCCAAGGCGGTGCTGCGCGCCTGGCGCGCCCACCGCGACGACCTCGACTCGTTTGACCTGAACGAGGTGGCGACCAAGCCCTGGTTCATCCCGGAATCGACCTCGCTGCTCGAGCAGCTTCAGGCCTTCCGGCGCCGGCGCGAGCATTTCGCGCTGGTGGTCGACGAGTATGGCGCGCTGATGGGCGTCGTCACGCTGGAGGACATCCTGGAAGAGATCGTCGGCGACATCGCCGACGAGCATGACGTCGTGCTGGTCGGCGTGCGTCCGCAGGCGGACGGCAGCTACATCGTCAACGGCGCGGTCACGGTGCGCGACCTCAACCGCCGGTTCGAGTGGAACCTGCCGGACGAGGAGGCGGCGACCATCGCCGGGCTGGTGATCCACGAGGCGCGCATCATCCCCGAGGTCGGCCAGACCTTCGTGTTCCACGGCTTCCGCTTCGAGATCCTGCGCCGCCAGCGCAATCAGATCACGCTGATCCGCGTCACCCCGCCCAAGCGGCCGCTGAACGAGGACGAGGACCTGACGGGTTAGCGCAGGCTTTCGCCGGACCGAACCGCGCCGATCTCCTTCCCCGCAAGATCGGATATGAAATTCGATTGATGTGTAAAGTTGATATCAACATAATAGACCGATGTCAGACGACGATTCGAATCCTCAGCCAAGGCCGCCGATCGTGCGCGATCGGTGCCTTTGCCTGCAGGTCCAGCGGGCGGCGCGCGTCCTGGCGCGGCGCTTCGACGACGCGTTCCGGCCGATCGGCATCAAAAGCGGCCAGTTCTCGCTGATGATGGCGCTCAACCGGTCCGATCGGCCCCGCCTTGGCGAGGTGGCGGAGCTATTATCTATCGACCGGACCACCCTGACCGCGAACCTGAAGCCGCTGGAGCGGCGGGGGCTGGTGATCGTTCAGGGCGATGCGGGCGACAAGCGGATCCGTCGGCTGGTGCTGACGGCGGCCGGCAAGGCGGTGCTCGCCAAGGCCCGGCCCATCTGGGAGCGGACCCATGCCGAGTGCGAGGCGCTGCTCGAAGATGCCGAGCGTACGCGCGCCGACCTGAAAGCGCTGGGTGAGGCCGCTTTCATATTGACGACGTCAACATGACTCCCCATTTCGCAGGCGTTATGAGCGGCACCCCCAATTCCGCGGCCCGATCGCATGGCTGAGTGTGCAACGCGGGCCGGACCGGGACCGACATGCGGCCGAGGGGCCTTTCTGTGATCGATCGCCCGACGCCGGCAACGGTCGCTTTCACGGCGCCCGACCTTGGGGTAATTCGCGGCCGTCGCCGCGGGTTGCGCTGAACCGCGGCGGAACCGGCGGCTGCCCAGCGCGGCGCCGGTGAACGGACGAGTGGAGAATCGAGTGGACACGCATCACGATCAAGCCGCGGAAACGGAGTCGGAATCGCACCAGCCGGCGCCCCGCAAGCCGCGGACACGTGGCCGGCTGATCCTCCGCCTGACGATCATGACGATCCTGCTGGTTGTGGTGTTCGGCGCGCTGTACGGCTACGACACGTTCCGTACCCAGGCGACCGCCAAGTTCTTCGCCAGCATGAAGCCGCCCGCGCTACCCGTGGCGGCGGCCACGGCGACGACGAGCGCGGTGCCGCGCTACCTGACGGGAATCGGCTCGCTGAACGCCGTGCATCAGGTGACGATCGCGCCCGAGACCGGCGGGCGGGTGACGAAGATCCTGTTCGACGCCGGCGCGACCGTGAAGGCCGGCACCCCACTGGTGCAGATGAACGACGACCCCGAGCGTGGCGACCTCGCGAACTACGAGGCGCAGGCGCGGCTCGCCCAATCGAACCTGTCACGCGCCACCAAGCTCGCCGCGCGCGACTTCGAGACCAAGGCGAACGTCGACACCTACAACGCGCAGCTTGCCCAGGCCCAGGCCCAGATCGCGCGAACCAGGGCAATGATCGCCCAGAAGCTGGTGCGCGCGCCGTTCGATGGCGTGCTCGGCATCCGCCAGGTCGATCTCGGCCAGTATGTCAGCGCGGGAATGAAACTGGTCACGCTGACCGACCTCGACACGCTCTATGTCGACTTGACGCTGCCCGAGGGCGCGCGCAGCCAGCTCGACATCGGCCAGAAGGTCCTGGTCCGGGTCGACGCCTTCCCGAACCGGGATTTCGAGGCAGAGCTTTCGACGATCGAGCCTCAGGTCGATCCCGACATGCGCACGATCAAGCTGCGCGCCACGCTGAAGAATCCCGACCACCTGCTTCTGCCCGGAATGTTCGTGCATGCGCGGCTCGTACTGCCCCCGCGGCCCGGCGTGGTAACGGTGCCCGAGACCGCGATCGACCATTCGCTGTATGGCGACTCGGTCTTCCTGATCGTCAAGGACGAGGGCGGCGAAAAGCAGGGCTGGCACGTGAAGCGCACCTACGTGACGACCGGCGAGCATTTCGGCGACAGGGTCGCGGTGCTGAGCGGCATAAGCGCGGGCGACCGGGTGGTCGCATCGGGCCAGCTCAAGCTGACCGACAACGCCGCCGTCACGCCGACCGCCGACACGCTGGTGCCGCCCGCGAACGCCGCCACCGACTGACCGGCGCCGAGGGAGCATCGATGCGCTTCACCGATCTTTTCATCCGGCGGCCGGTTCTGTCGCTGGTCGTCAGCCTGCTGATCCTGCTGGTCGGCGCGCGCGCTTTGACGACGCTACCGATCCGCCAGTATCCCAAGCTCGACAACACCACGATCACGGTGTCGACGACCTATCCGGGCGCGCCGGCCGCCCTGATGCAGGGCTTCATCTCGACGCCGATCGAGCAGGCCGTGTCGTCGGCCGAGGGCATCGACTACGTCACCTCGACCTCGAAGCAGAGCGTCAGCACCGTCCAGATCTACGTCAAGCTCAACCACGATCCGAACCAGGCCATGACCGACGTCATGGCGAAGGTGCAGCAGGTCAAATACCTGCTGCCCCAGGAAGCCAACGACCCGGTCATCACCAAGGCGACGGGCCAGACGTTGTCGATCCTCTATCTCGGGTTCTTCAGCTCCAAGCTGACGGCGCCGGCGATCACCGACTACCTGTCGCGGGTGGTGCAGCCGCTCCTGTCGACGATCGACGGCGTGGCGGAGGTGAAAACGTTCGGCGGCCAGACATTCGCCATGCGTGTCTGGCTCGATCCCGTGAAGATGGCCGCGCGCGGCATCTCGGCCTCGGACGTCGCGACGGCGATCCGCGCCAACAACTTCCAGTCGGCGCCCGGCCAGACCAAGGGCTACTTCACGATCCGCAGCATCACCGCCTCGACCGACCTCACCGACGTCGCGTCCTTCCGCGACCTCGTGGTCAAGTCGCGACAGGGCGCCCAGGTGCGGCTCGGCGACATCGCCAAGGTCGAGCTGGGCCCCCGCAACAACGATTCCAGCGTGTCCTTGAACGGCCAGCATGCGGTCTTCGTCGGCATCGACGCGACGCCTACGGGCAACCCGCTGAACATCGTGCGCGACGTCCGCGCGATGATGCCGCAGATCGAGGGCACGCTGCCGCCGTCGCTCAACATGAACATCGCGTACGACTCGACCAAGTTCATCAACTCGGCCATCAGCGAGGTCGAGTGGACGCTCGGCGAGGCGGTGGTGATCGTCATTGCGGTGATATTCCTGTTCCTCGGCACGCCGCGCTCGGTCGTCATCCCGGTGGTGACGATCCCGCTATCGCTGATCGGCGCCGGAATCATCATGCTGGCGCTCGGATTCAGCATCAACCTGCTCACCCTGCTTGCCATGGTGCTTGCCATCGGGCTGGTGGTCGACGACGCCATCGTCGTGGTCGAGAACGTGTACCGCCATATCGAGGAGGGCCGAACGCCGGTGCAGGCGTCGCTGATCGGCGCGCGCGAGATCGTCGGGCCGATCGTTGCCATGACGATCACGCTGGCCGCTGTCTACGCACCGATCGGCCTTCTCAGCGGCCTGACCGGTACGCTGTTCCGCGAATTCGCCTTCACCCTGGCGGGGGCGGTAATCATCTCGGGCATCGTCGCGCTGACGCTGTCGCCCATGATGTGCTCGATGTTCCTCACGCGGGAGATGACGTCGGGCTGGTTCACCCGGTTCATCGACCGCAGCTTCTCGCGCATCTCGGCTTGGTACGGACGGCGCCTTGCGGGGTCGCTCGACTACCGGCCGGTGACGCTCCTGTTCGCGGCGGTGGTTCTGGCCAGCATCCCCTACCTCTATCTGCACACCAAGCAGGAGCTGGCGCCGCCCGAGGACCAGGGCTTTCTGATCGGCATCACCAAGGGGCCGCAATACGCCAACCTCGACTACATGAACTTCTACGGTAAGCAGCTCGACAACATCTACGCCAAGGTACCGGAGAACGACGCTCGTTTCGTGATCAACGGCTTTCCCAGCCTGCAGCAGGGCTTCGCCGGGTTCGTGCTGAAGCCGTGGGACGAGCGCACGCGGTCGGCCGACCAGATCAAGCCGCAGCTGCAGCAGGAGGTGAGCGCCGTCACCGGACTCAACACCTTCATCGCCTCGCCGCCGGCGCTGCCCGGCAATTTCGGCGGTCTGCCGATCCAGATGACGATCAGCTCGACCCAGGATTACCGCTCGGTCTTCCAGGTGATGGAGCGCGTCAAGGACGCGGCCCGCAAGAGCGGCATGTTCATCGTGACCGACAGCGATCTCGCCTTCGACAATCCGGTCACGCGAATCCACATCGACCGCGCCAAGGCGCACGATTTGGGCATCAGCATGCAGGCGATCGGCGACACGCTGGCGCTGATGGTGGGCGAGAACTACGTCAACCATTTCAGCCTGGGCGGACGATCCTACGACGTGGTGCCGCAGGTTCCGCGCGTCGACCGGCTGACGCCCGGCACGCTGGGCGACTACTACGTGATGACGCGAAGCGGCAACCCGATCCCGCTCTCCTCGGTGATCACGCTGGAGCAGGGTACCGATCCCAACGGGTTGACCCAGTACAACCAGCTCAATTCGGCCACCTTCTCCGCCGTGCCGATGCCCAGCGTCACGATGGGCCAGGCCGTGTCGTACCTCGACGGGCTGGCGCAAAAGCTGCTGCCCGAAGGGTACCTGCACGACTATCTCGCGGAATCGCGCCAGTATGTCGAGGAAGGCAACCAGCTGGTCATCACCATCGCCTTCGCCGTGATCGTGATCTTCCTGGTGCTGGCCGGCCAGTTCGAGAGCCTGCGCGATCCTCTGGTGATCCTGGTCAGCGTGCCGATGTCGATCTGCGGTGCTTTGATCCCACTCTTCGTGATCAGCGGACAGCTCGGCCCCATCCCGGTGCCCGGCACCACCATCAATATCTACAGCCAGATCGGGCTGCTCACCCTGATCGGGCTGATCAGCAAGCACGGCATCCTGATGGTGTCGTTCGCCAACCAGCTGCAGGAAACCGACAATCTCGACCGGCGCGCCGCCATCGAGCGGGCCGCGCGCATCCGGCTGCGCCCGATCCTGATGACCACCGCGGCGATGGTGGTCGGATTGATCCCGCTTCTGACGGCGTCAGGCGCGGGCGCGGCCAGCCGCTTCTCGATCGGGTTGGTGATCGTGTCGGGCATGTCGATCGGCACGCTGTTCACGCTGTTCGTGGTACCGGCGGTCTATACCCTGCTGGCGAAGGACCATCGCGCCGCGGCCCACAGCCCCCGCAACGCCGAGATCGCGGCGCTGGAAGGGCCGACGATCCGCTAGCGGGTCTCCCTGCCGTCCCCGCTGGCGGCAGCGGCCGCGCCCCTGAGGCCGGCCGAGAACCATGCTGTCACCCGCGCGATCAGCCGTTCGCCGTCGGCATCGTCCTCCTTTGGCACGAGGGCGCGGTCGATCAGCAGCGTGGCCAGCCCATGGACCAGCGCCCAGGCGACCACCGACGCGGTCTCGACGGTTTCGGGCCGGTCGTCGCCTCCGGTGGCGAGATGGGCCACCAGCGCGTCGCGCACCGGCCGGTAGGCCGCCTTCTTGGCCTCGACCGCGTCGGGATGGGCGTTCCAGTCAGCGATGCCGACCCCGAACATCAGGCGGTAGAGCTGCGGATGCGCCCGTGCGAAGGCGACGTAGGCGCGGCCCAGCGCGTCGAGCCGTGCGCCGGTCGTCGCCGTATCGGCCGCTGCCGCGCGCTGCGAAGCCTCGAGTTCCCGGAAGCCCGACTCCGCCAGCGTGGCCAACAGATGCTCGCGGCTGCGAAAATGATTGTAGGGCGCGGTCTGCGACACCCCGACCGCGCGCGCGACGGCGCGCAGCGAGATCGCCTCCGGCCCGTCGCGCTCGAGCAGGGTACGCGCCGCGGAGATCAGCGCGCTGCGCAGGTCGCCATGGTGATAGGCGTCGCGCCGCCCGGCCCGCTCGCTCCTCGCCATTCATCGACGTTAACAGTGTCAACATGAGAGCGGCAAGCGCGCCCGAAACGATCAAGGGGCCGCTCGATTGCGAATCTCCTCAGGGTCGATCAGACTTTGTCGGCGGGCAGTTCGACAGCAAAACGCTGCCGCATAGCGGAGGAAACACAATGCGCCATCTGATTTCAATCATTGCCGCCGCCCTTTTGGGGATGGTGGTGCAGCAAGGGACCGCCTATAGCCAGGGCTTCGAGAAGAAGACCTACAACTACAACGAATGGGCCAAGGGCAAGTTTTCCGAGGTCGTCACCGTAAGGAATCCCGGCACTTGGATATTCCTTGGCGGGATCGGCCCGGAAAACGAGGGCGACGGCAAGATCCTTCACAAGGGCGACTTCTACGCCCAGTGCATGTACGCGTGGGAGAAGATCGGAAAGCTGCTCAAGCTGCACGGCGCCACGTTCGACGATATCGTCAAGTCGACGGTGTACATGACCGACATTAGGCATTTCCCCGAATGGGGGAAGTGCCGGGCGACGGCGATCAAGGGGGCGCAGCTCCCCGCCTCGACGCTGCTGAACGTGTCGCAGCTCGCCTGGCCGGACATGATGGTGGAAATCGACGTGACCGCCGTCATCGGAAAGTAAAGTCGGGTTGCCGCGACGTCCCGAAACGATCAAGGGGCCGGGCTTTCGGCCCGACCCCTTGGTCTATCT
>CAWFOW010000002.1:0-100107 GCA_963817535.1 uncultured Alphaproteobacteria bacterium | reverse complement strand
GTTCAGGCGCCGGGGATTCGCAGGAACAGTCGGTTCAGCCCGTTGAGCGCGTCATAGAGCGCGGCTGCGGCCACCCGAAAGGACGCCTCGTCGGGCGCGGGCCGCAGAATTGCGCGGATTTCGGCCCAGCTCCGCCGGCCGTCGATCTCGGCGGCGATGGCGCCCGCGATCGGCGAGAGCGCGACACGCACCGCGAGCCCGTCGAACTCCACCTTCATCGCCTGGCCGGCCGCCATCGCGCGCGCGAACTGTGCGACGTCGAGCTGGTGCGCGACCGGAATGGCGTTCAAGTCGTCCGCAGCGGGCGGCACCGCACGCGGATTGTCGGCGCGCACGGCGTAGAACACGTGGCGGCGCATGTTGCCGGCCCAGAGCTCGGCGAAGGCGGCGCGGTCGAGGGCGTCCATCGCGGCGAACCGCGCGCGAAGCCCCTCGTCGGCGACGAACCATTCCGGGCGGTAGCGCATGGGCTCGATCAGCCCGGTGAGGCGGAGCCCGGCGCCCGCCACCAGCCCTGCCAGCTCGGGCACGGTGAAGGGCCGGTCGATCGGGTTGAGCAGCAGGTCGTAGAGCCCCGCGTCGCCCTGCGTGCGGTGGTCGGTGACGAACGGGTTGCGGGCGAGCCAGCTCGTCGGCGGAAGCTGGGCCATGGCCTGGCGCGCGACGGCGAGGCGCTCGCGCGGCGGCGCGTCGCCCGCGAGCATGCGCAGCGCCGCCTGCATCGGGTAGACGCCGGTCCGGCCATGGGGCGCATAGACCATCGCGCCGATCCCGCCGTCGGGAGCGAGCGCGGCGACGAGCGCCGCGAGTTCCGCCGCAGGGTCGCCCAGATGGTGCAGCACCCCGCAGCAATCGATGTAGTCGAACGCGCCGAGCCCGAGCCGGTCGAGATCGAGCAGCGAGCCCAGGACGAAGCGGAGGTTCGTGAGGCCGCGCGCCTCGGCCCGGGCGCGCGCGATCGCCTGCGACGCGGTCGAGATGTCGAGATGGACCAGCTCGGCGGGGCACCCCCGGTCAGCGAGAAGCTGGGCCAGCATGATCGCCCCGTCCCCGGTCCCGCCGCCCGCGACCAGCGCACGGAACGGGCGGGTCCAGTCGCGCGCGCCGCCGAACACGTAATGCTCGATCTCGAGCGGATGGCTGGGCGAGCCCGCGATCAGGCGGCGCGCCTCGTCGGCCGGGTCGCGCTCGGGATAGGGGAAGGCCTCGTACTGGGCGCGCAGCGCGTCGGTGATGGCTCGTCTCCGTCTATCAGTTTAATATTCGTATTGTTTACAATGGGTTAGTGGACAACAAGGGGCTGGGGATACCCATTCGGCTAACATGTGGCTAATTCCGGTCGGGGCCGCCTCGGTTTCCCAGGACGGCCCCCGCGCGTCAGCCGAAGGGGTTAGGTGCGGGATCGCCGACGCGGCACGAAGAACATATCTTGGCCGGTTTCGGGGTGCTTAAACAGCGGCACCTGATTCTCTAGGGCCGAGACGATCATCTCGTGGAGATCGAGATCGCGCTTGCCAGCCTCTGCTTTAAGACGGTCTAGCAAGTGCCTCGGTATCTCAACGGGCACACAGCAGATTTCAAATGGGTCGGAATCTGGGACGATGCGCAGCATAGCCTTCTCCATCATTGAAGGTGGAGGCGGGAACGCCCCGATCTCGCTCGCGTCCCGTCTGCTATGCCTTGCCGCGCCGTGCCGACTGAGCGGTCACACCTCGAATATCTGGGATCGGGTCGATATCGAGGATTTCGAGTACCCTACCACAACAGGTGAATCGTCACAACGAGAAGGGGCCGCCCCGATGAACAACCTCGCTCGCCCCGACAGAGCATGTTCTCCTAAGTAGTTTCCGAGGCTATCGGCGTCGGTCACGTCCTCTTAGCGTCACATTGTACCTTGGCCCGACCCACAAGGACGCGGGTCAGTCTGAGTGGCGGTTTGCCGCATCGCCCCCTCCGGCTCATCGTCGCCCGGGCCAGGGTACGCCTCCCTGAACAAACTTGGCCTCTCCGCTCGCAACACTCAGACGCGAGCGGGGGCCGTTTCTTACCCTTGGCTTTGCCTCACGGCGTACTCGGCAGGTCCGCCGGCTTCTCCGCTTTATTGATCTCGTAGCCGCACAGCCGCAGGTGCCGCAGCACGTCTGCCGCAGCCATCCACCGGGCCTCGTCCGCGTCACCAGGACGCTTGGAGCGGATGTGCGAGCGGAGGGAGAAGGCGATGTCGCGGCGGATGTCGTCGTCGGTCACTTGTTGATCATGCCGTACCAACAGACCAATGAGAAGGGCCGTGACGATAGACGGTTCCATTTGACCACATGCCGTCAAGGTCGCGTTTGCGGCATCTGTCAGACCGCTCGGCCACCCTTCCGGGCTAGGGTTTCTGCCAGTTTCCCGTTAGGCTCACAAGCCCCGGTGCCGATTTGGCACCGAACGTGGCACCGAAAACGCAAAGGGCTCAATCTCTCCTGTCAGCATCGTCCCAGAAAGATTGAAAAATCACAAAGCAGCGCAGCGTACGTAACGCGCGTCACTGCGCATGGGGAGCTACGACATGCATGCAGAAACGCTTCACTCAATTATCAAGGACATTCTGTCCGACGAGACCGAGAACCATCTTTCCGACGGTATCACAGCCGTGCTCAACCAAGTCAGGAACAGGATCAAAGAACCCTCAGCACCAGAGCACGATGCCGCACTTTCGAAAGCTGTCACGGCATTGTTCGCGACACTGCAAAAATCAAAGACGGTTGATTTTCCACCGAGTTGGCGCAAGCTCATGGCCGCTCACGGTTTAGATATGTTTTTAGCTGAACGTATTAGATCTCAAGTTGAATTGGCATTCGAGCAACGGAGATTTGACTCAGATCTTCAAGATCGTTTGGAATTACTTCAAACTAATCTTATTACTTCGAGAAAGGCAATTTCTGAAATTGCTAGCGGGTTTGACAGTATAGGGGTTGGAGATGAGTTCTAGCAGCCTACCAGATCGAGTTGAATATTGTCATGCCACGCGAGGCAATTGATGATCAATTGGACGGCTTCCGAAAAGAGATCGAAGGAATAAATAAAACATTGCGAATAATTTCGCACGTTTGCAAGAATGATGATCCGTCTTTCCATATTCGTAGTATTTCTACAAATGATTTTTCCTTATCTTTAAATGTAAATATCGACCTTGGGGAAATTATAATTTGTGTCTTAGTGGGGCTTCACTTAGCACAAAACGAACTTCGAGAAAAGAAAAAGGCCTTAGAAACACTCTCTGATCTCCCAAAAGATTTATTGAAGGGCTTCTCTGATTTTGTCAATTCTACGGTACGCGATAAGATTAAAGAGATGGTCACAAAATTGCGCGAGGACTGTGCAAACGCCGTGGACGCAGAAAAGGTAGAGCAAACGAAAGGCCCCCTAAGCGACGCCATTTTCGATCTAGCTGCTAAATTGGAACGGGGATTTAATGTGGATGTTAGAGTAGGCGAGGCGACAGAAGCGGAACTTGGTGAGGGAGAGCCCGTGTCAGCACAGCTTAAAATGCAAAGTGAACGCTTGAAGCAACTTGGGCAAAAAGCGAATGAGCTAAAAGTTATTGAGCGTCAAAGCGCGGGGGTGTTCTTGATTACAGACCAATCGGATGCAGAGGAGTAGCGGGCTGAACCGCTGCGCATTTATGGCGTGCTCGGTAGCCCCCACGCGATCCGGATCGACGTCTCCCGGCTGCCGCAGATCGAGCACCCCAGGCGAGCCTTCACATCTTTGACCGGCGTCACGGCTCCGAGGTCGTGCGTCAATCCCATTAACGATCTATTAGCCTTGAGTACCCCAGGATCGGAACGCGGGTGGGGGCGTAGCGTGCGAGCCACCCGTCGCCCCCGGCCAGGGATTGCGGACCTTGGCCGGGGGCACGATTGGCGATGAAATGATCGAAGATTTCGAGCACTGGCACGCGGCGAAGCTCATGATCGACCGGTTCGGCGACGAAGCGGGGATCAGATGCGCCGCCTTCGCCAACGCCAAGTTCGCGGCCGGCGACGCGTCCAGCGTCGAAAGGTGGCTCGGCATCGCAAGCAAAATCCAAAAACTGCGGAACCGTCGAACGGCGAACGAGCCGTTAAATCAAGAAGCCGCGCTTAAGCTGTACTTGGCAGCGCGACGGGCTTCTCTAACTTCCTGATCTCGTAGCCGCACAGGCGAAGGTGCTGCACTACATGGGCCGCGGCGATCGTGCGGGCGAAGTGTCGGAGTTTTTTACAGATATTTTGGTCGATATGGCTCCTGAGTGTCGATATTTTTTACACAATATGCCAAGGACGAGGCGAGAATCTTTGCAATTCATTGATTATAAAGCATATTTTTTATTGGCACAGTTCTTGCATAATGACAGCAGCAAACAAGCAGACGTCCCGCCAAATCGTAGTTAACAGTTTGGGGTTGTACAATGAATAACTTCAGTTCTATGGCCATGATCAAAACATTTTTGGCCGGAGTTGTGGTATTCGCAGCGATGTTTGGGGTTTCGCAAGCCTACGCAGGCTCTATAACAAGCCCGACTGGCTTGAGTATAGGAGATCACTACCGGTTGGTCTTTGTGACAACTACCACAACAAACGCGCCATCCACAGACATTGATTTCTATAACAACATCGTCACCTCAGCCGCAAATGCGGTGTCGACATTGGCCGACCTCGGAACGACCTGGAAGGTCATCGGCTCCACCGCGACCGTCGACGCTCGCACGAACACTGGGACGAATCCGAACTTAGCGACCGGCGTCCCAATTTACTTGCTGGACGGAGAGAGCAAGGTTGCGGACAACAATGCCGATTTGTGGGACGGTACCATTGACCACCCAATCGACTTGACGGAAATGCTGACCCCTTACACCGCTCAGGTCTTTACCGGTACGGCGTCCGACGGGACGACCCAAGTGAACTTCAACGCGGGACCGTTTGGCACGAACGAAAGCCGCAATGGCGAGACGGACAGAACAGACTCCGGGTGGGTCGATCGGGCTTCATTTCCCAACAACAATGTAGTCTTTTTTCCTCTCTATGCGCTTTCCGGTGAACTGACGGCGGGGCCAACAAGCGCGCCCGAACCCGCTAGCCTTGCCATCTTCGGCCTCGGCCTCGCCGGGCTGGGCTTCATGAGGCGCAGACGGGTGGCTTGAGCAACCGACCGTCAGGCCGGAATGGCGTAGGCTAGGGCAAGGGCGAGGCTGTACAGGAAGGCGCGCATCATTGTGCCGCGCCCATGCTCCGCTCGCTCGGTCCGACAAGATCAATGCGAAGGGTGCGGGCCAGCGCAAATGCTTGCCGCCGGGCGTCGGGCGTCATCTCCGTTAGATCGTAGTCGTACTTACGCATCAGGTCGGCGAGCACCAGCATCCGTTCCCGAAAAAACGATTCGTCACTCATTCATCGGGGCCACGTTGATCGCGCAGGGTCGCCCATCGCGTCCCGTCCCTATATCGAACTCCACCGGAGTCCCGACCGATGGTGCGTCTGCGCGGATACCAACGAAGGCGGAAATGTGGACAAATAGATCGTCGCTGCCGTCATCGGGCCGAATGAAGCCAAAACCTTTTTCACTTTTCCAATATCTAACAGTGCCGGTTCGCATCGTTTAACGTCCTTTGTTTCTCATTCTGTCAGCGCATGAATCAGACCAGCACGCTCCGCGCCGCTGCGTAGCCGCTCGTCAACGAAGTCCTCGAAATTGGCGCGGTAGTTCGGATGCGAGTTGTCGCGGCAGAACCGACCGACGCGGGCAATCCACACACCCAGCCGCCGCTTGGCATCACTGCCCCAGCGCGGAATCAGGATCGCGCCCGCATCCGTCTTAGCGAAGGATGCGACCTGTTCATCCGTCAACGGCATCGGTGACGGAACGCCTTTGCCGAATTCCCCTACCACCGCGTAGCGCATGGAATCGTGTAGCCCCAATATCGAGTCGTTGATCGCGGGCGCTACGTCCGCCGGGAAGGCATCGCGCACACGCAGGGCCGTCGCGACGGATCGCATGGCGTCCTCTTCGACAAGCCCCATGGCCGTTGCTTGCGGGACCAACTCGGCAACGCCTTCAATGAGTCCACCGACCTCGACTTCCGCAAGCGCACGCACACGCGCTTGCTTTTTTTCGTCCTTCCAGTAACCGTCCGACCGAATCAGCGCGTGGCGCTCGTTCTCGCGAGCTTCGGCGAGCGCAACCTGGCCGCTGCCGTGCGTTCGGGGATCGCCAGTCTGCCGGGCCGCGATCCAGGATCGATAACGCCGCATAGCGGGCGTCTCTCCCATCGCATCCTTTGGCCCCTGAAAATAGGGCGAGGATTCGTCACGCATCCAACCCCGGATTTCGACAATATCGGCCGGGGCGTCGTCAGCTTCGACAGGAACAAGGGCGTTCAATTCGTCAACCATCGCCCAGCACCTCCATCTTCAACGCATCGACGGCACCGGCAACCTGCCAGCGCGCCAGGGACAACCCATCGAGTGCCGAACACGCAAAGCCGAGCGTCCCGTCGCGCATCATGCAAACGGACACCATCCCGGCGATCTCGCCCCGCTCGTTAATGGCCGTTAGATCGGACAACATTGTTGCGAGGTTGTCGTTGCGGCGTAGCGGCTCGCCAGTGAACGGGCGGCCGTCCATCCGCACAACCGAACCGTCAGGCATTTTGCATAACTCTGGGCTGCATTTTCAAAATCTCAGATTTCGCTGCATCGGCGCTCTGGTAGGCAATTCCACCGTCCGTGAACGTCCCGGTTGCGACGTTCCTAATGCGAAAGCGCGTGCCCTCGACAACGACTTCGTGCTTGCCATCGGTGAACAAACTTTGATCGGGGTCGAGTTTCACGATGCGAAGCGGCTTGGACAGAAAGACACCGGGAGACTTACCCCCGACGATCTTCGTAACAACGCAGCCGTCAGCAATCGCAGTGCCATCCGCTGCAACCAGCGTCACATAATCGCCGGGATGAACGCGAATGGCCGCGTTTTCCTGAATGAGCGAAAACATTGCAGGATCGGAAAACACGTTATCGAACGTCTGATTTCCGACCAGAGTAATGCGGATCGAGCGGTGCTTGTGCCCCTGGTGATCCATCGAGACCTGGGGGTTGTTGATCTTCGGAATGCGAACTTCAGTCATTGTCGTCATCATCCTTCTTTGCAACAAACAACTTAACGTGCCATTTCGCAATGGCGTCCGTGCCCGCATAGGGGCGCAGGGACAACGCGCCGAAGCGATTGCTTCGGGAAACGCTCAACATCGCGGCGCTGAAGCTTCGCGCGATCAGGGTGTTGATCGCCTCGGCCGAGACAGGTCCACCCAGGGCGCGGTATTCGCCGTGAAGGGCCATCAGTTCACGCACGCTTGCCACCCAGGCATTGAAGGCGTCGGCGGAGGCTTCGAGTGCCTTCGTTACATCCTTCGTCGCCCGTTCCAACCTCTCGGCGCGGTCCGTGGCAAGGCGTTCGGCTTCGGCCGCAGCGTCCGCGCGTTCTCGCGCAACCCGTTCTTCGGCATCACGCTCGGCGATGCGTTCTTCGACCAGCGCGTCAAGAACTTCGCGTCGGCGATCCTTCGCGGCGACAGGCATCTAAAGCTTGCCCTTCGAAATCGCGCGCTGCGCAGCCGCACGATCACCGTTCGTGACAGGCAGGGCCGTGGTTTTCTGAAACCACATTGCGCCGCGACGGTAGAGGCAATCCGGCACGCCCGAGGCGTTGACGAAATCAAGGGTTTCGTCGGCATTGAGAACATGCGGATCGTGGCCAGTGGGGGAATGTGCGGTCATTTCAGTTCTCCAGGATTCGAATTGCCGTCGCGATCTGCGCGTCTACCGTTGCGATCACACGTTCGACCACTTGCCGGCCAACGGGCGAAAGGTCCATCGCCTCGCGCAGCAGCAGGTCGCGGTATAAGCGCGTGCGATCATCGGGCGGGCCATCACCGCCGCCATGCTCGACTGTCTCGGCAAGCGTTGGGCTGTTCATCGAAGCGCAGCCAATGCGGCAGCAGCCTTCTCGGCCTTCTCGGCGACACGCGCCTCGGCAGCCGCTACGGCATCCTCACGGGCCGCAAGCGCCTTCTCGCGCTCGTCAACGTCGTGCTCACGCGCGGCCAATCGCTTCCGCTCGCCATCCATGTCGGCAAGCATCCGTTCGCGTTCGGCCTCGATGGCGGCGCGATCTTCGACGGCCTTGCGGGCAAATTCGTCAGCAGCCGTCGTGATCTCGGCGATCTTCGCGTTCGCGTCCGCTTCGGCAAGGTTGGCGACACGCTCGCGTTCCTTCGCGGAAGCCTCGGCAGCCTCAAAGTCGGCGAACACCTTGGCGATCTTGTCGGGATCGCGGATCAAATCGAGGAACTGGCGAAACTCGTCGGGCGTCGGGCGGGGTGCGATGGTCATGGTCGTTCCTTTCAGTGCCAGCCCATGCGGCGGCGCGCAGCGCGAACCTTCGCGGCCAAACCAGCGGCGTTGAGTGCGCCAGCACGGATGAAATCCTGCGAGCGGCGGGGGCGGTTGGAGGGACGCGGTGCGTGACGTGCGGCAAGGGCCGGGTTGACGTTCTCGCCCAGCCATTCACCACCAGAGGGCGGGGCCGTACGTCGACGCGCGATCTCGGCGTCGAGGGCGGGGGCGATCTTCTCGGCACGTTGCAGCGCGAGAGTGAAGCGAGAATACGGCGCGCCATCGTCACGGAACGTCGCCAGGAACTCGCCATGTCCTACCTGGATTGCGTACATCTTCCGACCGGCGTCGTTGCGGAAGGCACGGATGCGGACGGCCTCGCCAACGTCGACGTGCGCGTCGATACGGGGCGGCTTCACGACTGCCTCCCCTCGTAGCGTTCGATATCGGCCAGGGTTTGACGCATCAACTTTGCCCAGACGGGGTTAGCCATCATCCGTGCGGGAAAGGGCGGCGCGTCGGCTTGGCCAGACAAGAACTGACGCAAGCCTTGGGCCAGAAACAGAACCTTGCGGGCCAGGACGGCGTTGGGCGATTCGTCAACCGGCGCGCTCATGCCCAGCCTTCCTCGTCTGCCAAGGCTTCGGCCCAGCCGCGCACGCGGTCGGGAGCGCCGTAGACAACCCTGAGGAACTTTCCGCCGCGCTCGGTACGCCAGACGGGCGAGTTGTGCTCGGTGAACTCGGTCACGGTCGCGGCGATGCCGAAGCCCGCGTCAATCGTGTCGCCAACCTTCAGCGGCTCGGGCTCCGGTTCCTTCAGTGCGGCCTGAAACGCCGCACGCTGGCCCGTGGTGGGGGCGGGGGCGCGGAAGTCGGCAATCAGTGCCTTCCATTCCTCGGCCGCCTGGGCGCGATCCTCGGGGCTTGTGAAGGCGTGCGTGTTCTCATTCGTGTTCGTGTTCACCGTGCGATCAATCGGCCTGCCCCACCGATAAGCAAGGACCAACTGCGCAGCCGCCAGCGCCACCTTCTCGTCACCCGACCCCAACAACGCCTTCAGCTTGCGCTTCGCAGCCGGGACCAGCGGATTCACCGCTTCCTCAACCTCGACGGTGCGACGGTTCTTCGATCCCTTCTGCCTGCCACCTGTCTTTGCGTAGCCTCGCGGCTTCCCCGGACCGCGCGGCAACATCACCACGTCGGCCATAGCGGGCCGCTGGGCGCGATCCTCGCCCTCAGGGGCGAGTACCCGCCAGCGACGGAATCGCGTGTACGGGCTTCCAGGCCGCTTCCAGGGGGCATCGCGTTAGCCTCGTGTTTGCCGAAGTCGTCCATAAACGAGACAATAGCACATAACAGACTGAAATCAAAACGTATTTAGGCGCACATTCGGGGCTAAGTTATCACCGAACATAGGGGCAATGCGGCTAACAGAGGTGCACGACGGGGTTTCTGTCCATATCCGTTCTGACGACGCGGTGTGTGTGCCTGATTCGCCATTCCACCCCAATCTCCCCATGCTCGGCATGAGCGATCCTCCCTGCCTGCCAAGAACGCTGCGCCGCCCCTTGATGGGGGCGCGCTAGCGTATGGGGGTATGGGGGACTATGTGGCGCACAACTGCGGCGCAAGGATTTCAATCACTTAGCCGAAACTGTGGCGCACTCTGGCGCATCATCGTGGCGCAATGAAATCAATGGGTTACAGACAACTGTGGCGCACTCTGGCGCAGGATCGAAGGCCGCTCGGTTCGTGACCGCGTTACCGCGATGTCCATCTTTTTTGAACTGAAAACATGAATCCGTCACAGATTCACATGTCCCGGCTATGCGATGGTTTTGACACGTGGGGACGTATAGCGGGGAGAGGGCAATGTCAGTTTTTGCCCGTGCTTTGCGTTGCCTGCATTCGAACCTGTTTCAGCCGCGTCCTTCGGCAAGTCTGTCGGAAATTGAGGACCGTCGCAGGCGGCTGAAATTGGTCATCACCATTGTGATCGGGATAGCGGCCGTCGCATTCGCCATCAGTCAGAGGATCGCAGTGATCGACCAAACGCATCGTGGTTCAACCATGACGGTGCCGCGCCTAAACGATAGAGGTGTCGATCCCGATGGTGAGAGGCCGGAACTTCCAGCGGACGTACCGCGCTAGCTCTCCGCTTTCGTATGGTTTTGGACGGCGCGCACCAGTCCAGTCGCAGGATGGCGGTTCGGCTTGATGAAGGGCGAGCCGACGCAGATCGCGTTCGTGTTGAACAGCCGCTGCATGGCCGCCGCGAAGTCGTGGGCCTTCAGCCCTTGGGCCAGAGGCATGGCCGCCATCACGCGAGGCGCATAGTCCGGGGCATTCTTCGAATGGCTCAGGGCGCGGCGCTGTTCCGTAGCCGCGTCGAGGCATTCCAGAAACACCCGCTCTATCCGGCGATCTTGGATAGCCTTGACGGCCCCCGTGGGCTCGTGGTCGCGGACGAATGCACCGTCCTGCCAGCGGACGGTTAGCTCGTCACCGCTCCGGGCATAGTTGGCTTTCATGCGCCGCATCACGCGCACGTCCTCGGCGTCGGTATCCGATTCGATGTCCTTCGGGCGGCGGAGGTACAGCCGGGACCGGCAGGCATTATTCCATGCGGTATTGCCCGATGTGCCGTTGCCGCTGCGCAGCCCCTCTAGTGAGGGGTGAGCGAGCATCACAACGGCCCCGTCTATCTCCCTAGCGAGGCTCGTCAACAGCCCGACGAAGCGCCTGGCGTGCTTCCGCTCGTTCTCGTTGCCATCGAAGAAATCGTGCAGCGAGTTGAGGATCACGAGTTGCGCACCGAACTCGGTGGCAGCGTCGTGTATCTGCCCGAACAGTTCCGTTGGGGCTGGCGGCTCGTCATCGAAGCGGTGGAACTGCATCAGCGAATTTTCATGGGCTTGCTCGCGCGGGAACCACTGGAGGTTTTCCAGGTCTCCGAATTCAATCCCCATCAGGGCATTGATGGCGGCCTGACGACGCTGCATCTCGTCAACGGCGTCCTCAGCATGGAAGATCACCGCCTTGCAGGGCAGCACGTCCATGCCGAGCCACGCGCCCGAGGTGGCGCAAGAGGTGGCAAGCTGCATCGCGAGTAGCGACTTGCCGAGACCACCGTCGCCGTAGAGCAATGTAGTCTGCCCTAGGGGTATCCAGCCCGGAACGATCCACCGCCGCTCGGGTATCGGCTGGCCCTGCAACGAGATTGGATTGACGCACGGCAGCTTCGCGGACCGATAGGCGTGGTTCGCGGCGGGCCATGTGGCGGACATTTCAGGGGGGTGCTTCATGGTGCCCTCCCGAGCCACGATGGCTGCGACCACTGCGTATGAAGGGCGTGGGTGATCCGTTCATACAGGGAGGGCGTGGACGGGATGATCTTCCAGGCCGGCGACAAGGCGGGCCAGATATCGCCATTCCACCGGACCACGCACGCGACCCAATGATCGCCGCGTGCATGTGCCTCGACCCATTCAAAGGGCGTCGTTAGTAACGTAACGGCCACCCCACAATCGAAGCTCCGGGCGATGGCGTCGGCACCGAGAACGACGCCTTCACCACGATATAGCCACCAGATATCCGGCTGGTCGGCGGCCCACGCAACCGCGTCGATCAATGCGCCGTCCGCATCCTCGACGGGTTCAAGCTGGCAATCTAACCGTCCGGGTTCGAAACACGGAGCGGGTATGAATCGACCATGCGGATGCGGTTCGATGTAGGAAAACAGCGGAACGTCATCCGGCGTATGCCACGACGGTTGACGCGACAGCGCAGCAGGACTATTAAAACGATGCCCGTCGTTCCTAAGTCCCGCAGCGCCCGCGAAAGCGGGCGTCTGCATTTATGCAACCGCTTCGGATCGACGTTCGCGGCGACGAACTGGGGGGCGGTCGCGGAAGATTTCCCGCGCCTTAGCCGACGCCGCTTTGGCCTCAGCCTTGCCAGCCTCTATTCGGCGGGCAACCCAGGCGTCAACCTCATCAGCATCCCAACCAACCGCGCCAAACGGGCCGGAATTAGGCATAAGCTTGAATTGGCTAGGGAAGGGATCGTTGGGCAGTTTCTCGGCGCGGCGTAGCTGCATTCCGCTGCCAAAACCGGCAGCTTCCAGGCAGTTAGATTCACGGTAGATACGCACAGGCGTCCTCCATCTTACGAGTGGTGGAGAACGCCCTGCAGTCCTTTCCCCTCGTTTCCGGCTGGCCTACCAGACCAACCGTAGCCCGACTGCTAGATCGTCGGACAAGGACCTTCAAGCGCTACTTTGACCGGGGCCGCTAGCACAGGTTGACCGGTCTCCGATTTCCGGAAAATAAAAAATACCGAATCCTATGTCAAGCCATTGTTAGGCGCGGCGCGCCTGAGATAGGGCCGGTGAACTAATTCGCCATTTTCTGCAACGGGACCACGTTATCTGTGGCCGGCGGGTTCACGATTAGAGCGAGAAGATCGGCCAGTTTGCCTAGCGCTTCCGCCTTTTCCTGCATGTATCCATGCCGGTCATAAATACCTTCGACGCCTTGGATAGCGTGCCCCAGAACGCGCTCGGCAATGTCGGGGCGGACACCCGCACGACTCAGCAGGGACCGCGCCGTGCGCCTCAAATCATGGGCCTGCCATTGGGGCAGGGGTTCGCCACCATTTTGGCGAGTAACCTTGGCGTCGAATGCGGCCTTCGCGGTACTGACGCCACGGAATGGCCCCTTGTCGCGTCCGGCCAGGATGTAGGGGTTGCCTACTACCACGTCCTGTTTCGCGATGATCTCGCGCGCGGCCTTGGGCAGCATCAGCGCCTCGGCGTTGCCCTTCTCGCGTGCCTCGGTCTGGATCGTCCACGTCCCATCGGCCGCCAGGTCCTGCCAGCGCATGGTCAAAATTTTCTCGCGCCGCTGCGCCGTTAGTAACGCCAACCTCACGAACGCACCGAACGTGCCGTTGCCCTCGGCCACCTTCCAGACAAGGCGCAACTCGTCGTCGTCTAGGATGCGCTTACGGGAGGGGGTTTTCAGGTTCTTGCCCATACCCTTCACGATTGGCGAAAGATAATCGTCCGACCGTTCGAGGCTGTACCACGTCATCATCGTCCGCAGCATCGCCAGCACGTACCCCTTCTGGCGCTGGCCAGGAACGTCATCAAGCAGCCGCGCCACGTCGCTGCGGCGGATACCGGCAAACTCGCGATCCTTCCATGCGGGCAGGACGTGCAAGCGCAGCAGAGCCGCATACTTGTAATCACTGCGCAGTCCCCGCGCCTTCACGGCTAGCCGCATCCAATCGGCCGCGACTGCGGCGAACGTCTCGACGGCGGGTGCCGGAGGCTCGAATGGGGTGAGGCCCGCCTTGATCCGCTTGATTGCCTCGCGCGCCTTCTCCCGCGCGTCCTCGATCTTGAACAGGTCCGTCCCGCCGATGGTGGCCCATACCTGTTTGCCACCCGGATCACGTGCCACGCAGACGAACGACTTCGCCCCGCTCGGCTGCACGCGGACATAGTGGCCGGTCAACTCGGGATCGGGCAGGGCGTACCGCGTCGCTTTGGGTTTCAGGTCGGCGACCTGGGCGTCGGTGAGGTGCTTGCGGCGGGCCATGGTTTCCTCCGGGCTAACAGTTGGCTAACAACTCAGCCGGTGAACGTCGCCTAACAGCGGACAACGCAAGGCCACATATAGGCTAGTTTACAGGGGTTTTCAATGGTTTCCGTTCGGCCCAGTTAGCCGTGGTGACGCCGCCTTCTAAGATGGGGCGCATAGACCATCGCGCCGATCCCGCCGTCGGGAGCGAGCGCGGCGACGAGCGCCGCGAGTTCCGCCGCAGGGTCGCCCAGATGGTGCAGCACCCCGCAGCAATCGATGTAGTCGAACGCGCCGAGCCCGAGCCGGTCGAGATCGAGCAGCGAGCCCAGGACGAAGCGGAGGTTCGTGAGGCCGCGCGCCTCGGCCCGGGCGCGCGCGATCGCCTGCGACGCGGTCGAGATGTCGAGATGGACCAGCTCGGCGGGGCACCCCCGGTCAGCGAGAAGCTGGGCCAGCATGATCGCCCCGTCCCCGGTCCCGCCGCCCGCGACCAGCGCACGGAACGGGCGGGTCCAGTCGCGCGCGCCGCCGAACACGTAATGCTCGATCTCGAGCGGATGGCTGGGCGAGCCCGCGATCAGGCGGCGCGCCTCGTCGGCCGGGTCGCGCTCGGGATAGGGGAAGGCCTCGTACTGGGCGCGCAGCGCGTCGGTGATGGCTCGTCTCCGGATGCGCGCCGATGATAGCGCAGCGGCCTGATTCTTGCGCCCGGCGGCGCGACGGCTATGTTAACCGCATGCGCGGCTATTTCGGCATCGGCGTCGAGGGTGCGAGCAAGCCGATGAACGTCGGCAGCCTGTTCCGCGCCGCCCACGGGTTCGGGGCAAGCTTCGTGTTCACCATCGACGCGCAATATCCACGGCGCGAGACGCAGCGCTCGGACACGTCCAACACCGACTCGCAGGTGCCGGTCTACGAGTTCGCATCCCTCGACGCGCTGCGCCTGCCGCGCGATTGCCAGCTCGTCGGGATCGAGCTGATGGAGGGGGCCGGGGTGCTGCCCAGCTTCCGCCATCCGCGTCGCGCCGCCTACGTGCTGGGGCCGGAGCGCGGCAGCCTGTCGCCTTCGCTTGTCGGGATGTGCGACCATGTCGTCAAGATCCCGACATTGTTCGCGATCAATCTGGCCATGGCCGGCGCGATCGTGATGTATGACCGCCAGCTCAGCATGGGCCGCTTCGCCGAACGGCCCGTCGGGGCCGGCGCGGCGCCGGCGCCCCCGCCGGTCGCGGTGCACGGCGCGCCGCTGGTACGCAGCCGCCGACGCGCGGCCGCGGCCCCATAACGAACCAAGCACGAGGCTGATTGCGATGAACCACACGACGCTCCTTCCGGTCCTGTCCGCCGTCCTGCTCGCCCTCGCCGCCGGCGGGGCACAGGCTGCCAATGGCGGCGGGACCCAGACGCTCGGCAGCTTCGGGCCGTGGTCGGCTTACAGCTACAAGGGGCCGCGCGGCATGGTCTGCTACATCTACGCCGAACCGAAGAAGGAGGCGGGCAAATACAGCGAGCGGGGCGACACCTACATCCAGGTCGCCGACCGGCCGAAGGAGAAGATCGCCAACGAGCTGTCGGTGACAGCGGGCTATCCCTACAAGCCGGGTTCCGAGGTCGCGCTCGACATCGACGGCACCAAGTTCGCCCTGTTTACCGACGGCGAGACGGCATGGGCGCGCGACGGCGCGACGCAGGACCAGATCGTGGGCGCGATGAAGGCCGGGATCACGCTGGTCGTCCAGGGCACCTCGTCGCGCGGCACGCTGACCACCGACAGCTATTCGCTGGCGGGATTCACCGCGGCGATCACCGCCGCCCACCGCGCCTGCGACATAAAGTAGCGCCGCAGCCCCACCCGTTCCCTGTCGCGCCGTCTCACCGACCGGCCCGGTTGCGGGCGGGCGCCCGGATTCCCAGATTAATATTCCCTGGAAATTAGCTTTGACCACAAAGGTTAGCCATGGCTAACATTGGCCCGATGCGGGAGGGAACGGGGTCTCGCCACCGATGGGCGACTTGGTGTCGCGTGCAGACATAGGACCGCGGGGACGCGGGCGTCCGGCGCTGGTCAGCCTCGCCGAGTCGCACCGGTCGGTCGCGGTACCCGAGCGCGGCGTGCTGCGCAAGCTGCTGGCGTTCGGCGGGCCGGGCTACCTGGTTGCCGTGGGCTACATGGACCCGGGCAACTGGGCGACCAGCCTGGCCGGCGGGTCGGCGTTCGGCTACACGCTGCTGTCGGTCGTGCTGCTGTCGAGCCTGACGGCCGTTCTGCTGCAGACCCTGTCGGCGCGGCTCGGCATCGCCACCGGGCGAGACCTCGCCCAGTCCTGCCGCGAAAACTACGGCCCGGCCGCCTCGTTCGTGCTGTGGCTGCTGGCGGAGCTCGCCATCGTCGCCACCGACCTCGCCGAGCTGATCGGCAGCGCCGTCGCGCTCGACCTGCTGTTCGGCATCCCGCTGATCTGGGGCATGGTGCTGACGACCGCGGACGTGCTGCTGATCCTTGCCCTGCAACGCTACGGGTTCCGGCTGGTCGAGGCGCTGGTGATCGCGATGATCGTGGTTGTCGGCGCCTGCCTCGGGATCGAGGTGTGGCTGTCGCGGCCCGACCTCGCAGCGCTGGGCGCCGGCTTCGTGCCCGACGGCAAAATTCTCGGGGATCCCGCGATGCTCTACGTCGCGGTCGGCATTCTCGGCGCGACGGTGATGCCGCACAACCTCTACCTCCATTCGGCCGTGGTGCAGACGCGGCGCTTCGCGACGACGGACGACGGACGCCGCGAGGCGATCCGCTACTCGACCATCGATTCCGCGATCGCCCTGTTCTTCGCCTTCCTGATCAATGCGGCGATCCTGATCGTCGCCGCCGCCACCTTCCACGCGCGCGGCAACACCGGGGTGGCCGAGATCCAGGAGGCCTACCGGCTGCTCGCCCCCTCTCTCGGTGTGGGGGTGGCCTCGACCCTGTTCGCGGTCGCGCTGCTCGCCTCGGGCCAGAACTCGGCGCTGACCGGCACGCTCGCCGGCCAGATCGTGATGGAAGGGTTCGTGCGGATTTCCCTGCCGCCCTGGGCGCGCCGGCTGATCACCCGCCTGCTCGCCATCGTGCCGGCGGTCGCGGTGACGGCGATCTATGGCGGCTCCGGCACGGCGGCACTGCTGGTGCTCAGCCAGGTGATCCTGTCGCTGCAGCTTCCCTTCGCCGTGGTGCCGCTGGTCCGGTTCACTTCCAGCCGGACGCGGATGGGCGCGTTCGTGAGCCCCGCCTGGCTCGCCGCCATCGCCTGGCTGGCCGCACTGGTCATCATCGCGCTCAACGTCACGCTGATCGTGCAGTTCTTCACGGGTTAGGTGTTGCGAACGAGCGGGTCCGGCCCGCTCCCCCGCCCGGCCACCCAACGACAGTATCCTGGTATGGGTGGCCGGGCGGGGGAGAGGGCTGGCGCGATTCCGCGCGAGCGGAAGATGCATTAGGCGTTGCGCGCACCGCAAGCCTGACCGGCGCCGGGCCACTGGACAGGCCCGGCCGCCCGGTCTAATTGCAGGGTGGATCAGGGAACCCCGCATGGCCCAGCCCGCCAGGCGCACCGTCGCCTATCTCGCCATCTCGCAGTCGTTCGGCCAGATCATGACCACCATGATGCTGGCGGTGACGGCGCTGGTCGGCAACATGCTGGCGACGGACAAGGGGCTCGCCACCCTGCCGCACGCGCTCGGCTGGGTCTCGCTCGCGCTGGTCGCGATCCCCGTCTCGCAGCTGATGCGGCGGATCGGGCGCCGTGCCGGCTTCATGTCGGGCGCGGTTATCGGCAGCGCCGGCGCTCTGATCGCGGCCTACGGCATCTGGATCGGCTCGTTCTGGGTCTACGCCTGCGGCACGATCACGATCGGCGCGTTCAGCGCCACGGCCCAGCTCTACCGCTTCGCCGCCGCCGAGGTGGCCGACGTCTCGTGGCGCTCCAAGGCGATCGCCTGGGTCAATCTGGGCGGCATCGTCGCCGCCTTCGTGGGGCCCGAGCTCGCCAGGCACACCAAGGACCTGTTCGGGCCGATCGCCTTTTCCGGCACGTTCGTGGCGATGGCGGCGCTGCCGCTGCTGATGATCGCCACGCTGACGTTGACCGAGCTTCCCCCGCCGCCCCGACAAGTGGCGCGCAGCGCCGGGCGCCCGCTCGCCGAGATCGCGCGCCAGCCCAAGTTCGTCGTCGCCGTGCTGGGCGGCATGATCGGTTGGGGCGTGATGAGCCTGATGATGACGGCGACGCCGCTCTCGATGATCGCCTGCGGGCTCAAGTTCGACGACGCGGCGTTCGTGATCCAGTGGCATGTGCTCGGCATGTACGTGCCGAGCTTCTTCTCCGGCGCGCTGATCGCGCGCTATGGCGGCGCGCGCATCATGCTGGCCGGTGCGATCCTGATGATCGGCTGCGTGACCGCGGCGCTCGCCGGCGTCAACGTGTGGAACTTCTGGCTCGCCAACGTGCTGGTGGGCGCGGGCTGGAACTTCCTGTTCGTCAGCGGCACCGCAATGCTGACCGAGACCTACGCGCCGGAGGAGCGCGCCAAGGTGCAGGGATTCAACGATTTCTGCGTGTTCGGCACGGTCGCTTTCACCGCCTTCACCTCGGGCTGGCTGCAGAACGTCTATGGCTGGGCCACCGTGAATTACTCGGTGGCGCCGTTCCTGCTGCTCGTTGTCGTGGCCATCCTCTGGCTGCGCGCCCGCACCCGCGTGGCCCCCGTGGCGGCGGAGTAGGTCAAACCTCCGCCTCGGCCACGGCCTCCGCGCGCGGGTCGAGTTCGTAGGCGACGGGCGTGGTGCGCGGCACGGCGACGAACGGAAGCTGCTCCTCGTTCGGCACGGCGGGGCGGCGCGAGCGGCGCCACAGCGCGTAGGCGACCACGGCGGCGAGCACGGCGGCGGATACGACGAACAGCCCGCGTCCGCCGGCGAGGTCATACGCCCCGCCCGCTATCAGCGGCCCCGCCATCGCCCCGAACCCGTAAGCGAGCAGCAGCCCGCTCGACACCGAGACCATGCCGCCCTCGCCGCGCAGATAGTCGCCGGCATGGGCGAGGCACAGCGGGTAGAGGGTGAAGGTCATCCCGCCGAACAGCGCGAGAAGGGGGAGCAGGACGGCGAGCCCTTGCCCCCCGACCGCGGCGATGGCGGCGGACGCCACGGCGCCGGTCGCCGCGACGCCGATGATGACCGTGCGCCGGTCGAGGAGGTCGGACAGGTACCCGGCCGGCCATTGCAGCACGAACCCGCCGAAGATGGTCGCCGACATGACGAGCGCGGTCGCCTGGGTGCCGTGGCCGAGCGCGTGGCCGAACACAGGGCCGAGACCATAGAACGCGCCGAGCACCATGCCCGAGGCGAACGAGCCGGCGACGGCGAGCGGCGACAACGCGAAAAGATCGGCGAAGGAATGCGGCGTCGCCGTCTCCAGCGTCGGAGCCCGAACCCGCGACAGCGCGACCGGCACAAGGCAGAGAGACAGCAGGATCGCCACCACGCTGAACGAAGCGATGCTCGCCGGATCGTACAGGTTGAGCAGGAACTGCGCGGCGCCGAGCGCCAGGTAGAACACCACCATGTAGGCGGCGAGCACGCGCGACCGCCAGCCTTCGGGGGCGGCGCTGCCGAGCCAGGATTCGATCACCAGGACCAGCCCGCCCGAGCACGCGCCGTAGAGCGCGCGCAGAAGCGTCCACGGGATTGGCCCGACAAATAGGGGCATTGCGACGGCGATAGCGGCGAGAAGCCCGGCGAACCCGGCGAAGGCGCGGATATGGCCGACCCGCCGCACCACCGCCGGGCAGCCGCGCGCGCCCACGACCAGCCCGGCGAAATAGGCGGCGGAGACGACGCCCACCATGCCGGCCGAGTAGCCCTCGACCGCGAGCCGCACCGAGACCAGCGAGCCGAACAGCCCGTGGCCCAGCGCAAAGATGGCGATGGCGAGGAGAAGCGCGCCCAGTGGCGCCAGCACGGCGACCATCGGACCACCCTGCCCGCCCGCGCCGGCGCTGTAAAGCGTCAGGTCCGTGACGGGTCCCGCCACCACCCATCATCGCGAGGAGCGCACGACACTCATCGCGGCGTGTGCGGGTTCCCACATAAACAATATTTGTCACCCCGGCCGAGCCGCCCCGGCGGCGAGAGCCGGGGCCCATGCCAATCCGCCCGCGGGCGCTGCGAGATGGACCCCGGCTCGGCGCTGTGCGCCGTCCGGGGTGACAAGTGGATTTGTCGGCCGACAGGCGACGGCCCGCCATTCCCCGCCGTCGCGCGAGCCCCTATATTGCGCCGCATGGACGGCACCGGCGCCACACTCACCAACCTGATCGGGCTCGAGCGCGACGCGCTCGCGGCCGAGCTCGCGCGGCACGGCCTGCCGGCGTTCCGCGCCCGCCAGATCTGGCATTGGATCTACTATCGCGGCACGCGCGACTTCGACGAGATGACGACGCTCGCCAAGCCGTTGCGCACCGAACTCGCGCACCACTACACGCTGTCCCGGCCTGCCGAGACCACACGCCAGGACTCGACCGACGGCACGCGCAAATGGCTGCTGCGCTTCGCCGACGGGCGCGAGGCGGAATGCGTCCACATCCCGGAGGAGGATCGGGGTGCGCTCTGCATGTCGTCGCAGGTGGGCTGTGCGCTCACCTGCAAGTTCTGCCATACCGGCACGCAGAACCTGGTGCGCAACCTGACCGCCGGCGAGATCGTCGGCCAGATGCTTGTGGCGCGCGATTCCTACGGCGAATGGCCGAGCCCGAAGGACGGCCGCCGCCTGTCCAACATCGTGATGATGGGGATGGGCGAGCCGCTCTATAATTTCGACAACGTCGCCTCCGCGCTGCGCATCATGATGGACGGCGAAGGGATCGGCATCTCGCGCCGGCGTATCACGCTGTCGACCGCGGGCGTCGTACCGATGATGGCGCGCGTCGGCGAGGAGCTGGGCGTGCGTCTCGCCATCTCGCTCCATGCCGTCACCGACGAGCTGCGCGACGTACTGGTCCCGCTCAACAAGAAGCACCCGATCGCCGAGCTGCTGGCCGCCTGCCGCGCCTATCCCGGCGCGTCGAACGCCCGGCGCATCACCTTCGAGTACGTCATGCTGAAGGGCGTCAACGACACTCCCGCCGACGCGCGCGCGCTGGTGAAACTGATCTCCGGCATCCCCGCCAAGGTGAATTTGATCCCGTTCAACCCGTGGCCCGGCGCGCCGTTCGAATGCTCGACCTCCGCCGCCATCGCCGCCTTCGCCGACATCGTCAACCGCGCCGGCTATTCCTCGCCGGTCCGCACGCCGCGCGGCCGCGACATCATGGCCGCCTGCGGCCAGCTCAAGTCGGCGTCGGAGCGCCAGCGCCGGGCGGAGCGGGCAGCGGCCGAAGTGCCCGCCGATTGACCCCCCTCCCCAACCCTCCCCCTCAAGGGGGGAGGGGGCGAAACACCAAGACCTGTGCGTTAGATGGCGAACGCGGTGCGGCCCTAATCGGTACGGCACTCGATGCAGGGGTTCCCTCCCCCCTTGAGGGGGAGGGACAGGGAGAGGGGTCTCTTTTCTCGCATTTCTATCCCGCGCCGCCGCTTGCCGGGCGGTTGCATCCGACTATACTGCGCGCCGGTTTCCCCATAACGAGCGGACGATGGCGCGGACTCCCAAGACATCCGTCAAGAAATGCGTGCTGGCCTATTCGGGCGGGCTCGACACCTCGGTGATCCTGCGATGGCTGCAGGAGGAGTATGGCTGCGACGTGGTGACCTTCACCGCCGATCTCGGCCAGGGCGAGGAGCTGGCGCCGGCGCGGCGCAAGGCCGAGCTGATGGGCGCGGCGGCGATCTATGTCGAGGACCTGCGCGAGGAGTTCGTGCGCGACTACGTGTTCCCGATGTTCCGCGCCAACGCGCTGTACGAGGGCACCTACCTGCTCGGCACCTCGATCGCCCGGCCGCTGATCGCCAAGCGCCAGATCGAGATCGCCCGTGAGACCGGCGCCGACGCCGTGGCCCACGGGGCGACCGGCAAGGGCAACGACCAGGTGCGGTTCGAGCTCGGCTACTACGCGCTGGAGCCCGGCATCCGCGTCATCGCGCCGTGGCGCGAATGGGACCTGAACTCGCGCACGCGCCTCCTGGAATATGCGCGCGACCACCAGATCGAGATCGCGCGGGGGAAGGACGGCGAGCCGCCCTATTCGACCGACGCGAACCTGCTGCACATCTCCTACGAAGGCCGCGCGCTGGAGGATCCGTGGATCGCGCCCGATGAGGCGATGTTCACCCGCTCGGTCGCGCCGGAGAAGGCACCCGACGCCCCGCAGCTTGTCGAGATCGAGTTCGCGGGAGGCGATCCTGTGGCGGTCGACGGCGAGAAGCTGTCGCCGGCGGCCCTGCTCGCCCGGCTCAACGCGCTGGGCGGGGCGCACGGCGTCGGCCGCGCCGACATCGTCGAGAACCGCTATGTCGGCATGAAGTCGCGCGGCGTGTACGAGACGCCGGGTGGCACGATCCTCCTCGCCGCCCATCGCGCGATGGAGAGCCTGACGATCGACCGCGGCGCCGCGCATCTCAAGGACGAGCTGATGCCGCGCTATGCCGAGCTCATCTATAACGGCTTCTGGTTCTCGCCCGAGCGCGAGATGCTGCAAGCCCTGATCGACCGGAGCCAGCAGAACGTCACCGGCACCGTGCGGATGAAGCTGTTCAAGGGATCGGTCGCGGTCGACGGGCGGCGCTCGCCCACCAGCCTCTATTCCCACTCGCACGTCACGTTCGAGGCCGACACGGTGTACGACCAGCGCGACGCCGAGGGCTTCATCAAGCTGAACGCGCTGCGCCTCCGCCTTCTCGGCCGGCAGCGGCAATAGCATGAACGCTGCCGTGCCCGTGCGGGCATCCGTCGCCCGCGCGGCGGTCTGGATGACTTGCGCCGACGCCGGCTTCGTCGCGATGCTGCTCGGCATCCGCGTGATGACGCAGCACATGTCGGTGTTCGAGGTGGTGTTCTGGCGCGCCACGGTGGCGAGCATCGCGGTCCTGCCCTGGGCGCTGACCGCCACCCAGCGCCGGTCGCTGGCGACCCAGCGGATGGGCATGTTCGGCATCCGCGCCGTCGCCGTGTACGGCGCGAACCTCACCTATTTCTACGCGGCCGCCACCATGGTCCTGGCGAACGCGGTGGCGCTGCAGTTCGTCATACCGCTGTTCACCGTGATGGGTGCCGCCCTGTTCCTGGGCGAGAAGGTGGGACCCCGGCGCTGGGCGGCGACCGCCGTCGGCCTGGCCGGCGCTGTGATCATCCTGAGGCCGGGCATCGCCCAGGTCGGTTGGCCGGAGATCGCGGTGCTGGGCTCGGCCGCGCTCTACGCCGTGAACTGGACCATGGTCAAGGCGCTGACCCGTACCGAGTTGGCGCGGGTGATCGTGTTCTACATGAATGTGCTGATCGTCCCGATGGCCGCTGTCGGCGCGTCTTTCGACTGGGTCTGGCCGGACTGGTCGCTCGCGCCGCTGATCGTCGCGACCGGCCTCGTCGGCTGGGGCGCGCAGATCTGCCAGGCGCGCGGCTTCGCGTCGGCCGACGCCAGCGTCGTCGCGCCGTTCGACTTCCTGCGCCTGCCGATGATCGCGGCGTCGGGCTGGGTGCTGTTCGACGAGACGGTGGATATCTGGACCTGGGTCGGCGCCGCTGTGATCTTCGGCGCGGCGACCTATATCACCCGTCGCGAGGCGAGCATCGAGCGCGCCGGCCGACGGAAGGCCGCGGAGGCGGAGCCGGCCGCGGGGGAGTAAGGCCCGCGCTGGCGCTGAATCGTTGAATCGCATAGGTTGCGGCCCGGGCGAGGAGGGGCCATCTGCACCCCAACTTGGCGGGAGTCTCACGATGACTTCGGACATCGCGGTGCTGGCGGCCGGCGCGATCGGCGCCAGCGCCATCACCTACGTGATCGTCGCGGCCTGGTGCGTGAGCCGGTTCGCGCGCCAGCCGCGCCCCGCGCCCGGCTTCGCGCCGCCGGTGACGGTCCTGAAGCCGCTCTACGGCGCCGAGCCCGAATTGTACGAATCTCTCCGCGGCTATTTCACGCAGGACTATCCCGACTACCAGATCGTGTTCGGGATCTCGCGGGCCGGCGACCCGGCCCAGGCGGTCGCCGAGCGGCTGATCGCCGAGTTCCCGGAGCGCGACGCGACCATCGTCGCCACTTCGCGAACGAACGGCCGCAATCCGAAAATCAGCAACCTTACCAATATGTTGCCGGAGGTCCGCCACGACATTCTGGTGATCTCGGACGCCGACATCGCAGTGTCTTCCGACTATCTCTCCCGCGTCGCCGCGCCCTTCGCAAGTCCGGACGTCGGCGCGGTCACCTGCGCCTACACGGCGCGGGCGCCACGCGCGACCCTTGCCATGCGGCTCGCCTGCCAGCACATCAACGACGTATTCCTGCCCTCGGTCCTGGTCGCGCGCGCGCTGGGCCAGGTGAATTTCTGCATGGGCTCGACCATGGCGGTGCGCGCCGACGCGCTGGCCGCGATCGGCGGGCTCGACGGCCTGCGCGACGAGCTGGCCGACGACTACATGTTGGGGCGGCGCTTGGTCGAGCGCGGCTGGCGCGTCGTGCTGGCCGACCGGCTGGTGGAGACGATGGTGAGCGAGACGGACATCGCCGCGGTCGCGCGGCACGAGCTGCGCTGGGCCCGCACCATCCGCGGCGTGGAGCCGGCGAAGTACGTCGCCACCTGCCTGCAGCATCCGATTTCCGTCACCGCGATCGCGGCGCTGGTGCTGCTGCTGGCGGGTGCCGGCTGGGTAGCGGCGGGCGCGACGCTGGCGGCGGGAATCGCCGCGCGCCTCGCGCTGCATGCCCATGTCCATGCCCGGCTTGGCATCCCCGGGCGGGATTTCCCGCTCACGGTCCTGCGCGACGCGATGTCGCTCGCCATCTGGACGGCAAGCTTCTTCGGCCGCGAGGTGGTATGGCGCGACCGCACCATGACCACCGACCGCAGCGGCACATTGATCCACACCCAACAGAGGGCCCCATGAAGACCCTGTTTCTCAATCCACCTTCCTACGAGGGGTTCGACGGCGGCGCCGGCGCGCGCTACCAGGCGACCCGCGAAATCCGCTCGTTCTGGTACCCCACCTGGCTTGCCCAGCCGGCCGCGATGATCGAGGGCTCGAAGCTGGTCGACGCGCCGGCGCGCGGGCTCTCGCTCGACGACGTGCTGCCGATGGCCGACGATCACGACCTGATCGTCATGCACACCTCGACCCCGTCCTACGCCTCGGACGCGAGGGTCGCGGCGGCGCTGAAGGCGCGCAACCCCAGGGCCACCGTCGGGTTCGTCGGCGCGCATGTCGCCATCCTGCCGGACAAGTCGCTCGAGCTCGCCCCCGCCGTCGATTTCGTGGCGCGGCACGAGTTCGACTACACCATCAAGGAGATCGCCGAGGGCGCGCCCTACGAGTTGGTCGACGGGGTGAGCTTCCGCCGCGACGGCAAGGTCGTGCACAACCGCGACCGCGCGCTGATCCACAACATGGACGAGCTGCCCTACGTCACCGACGTCTATGCGCGCGACCTGGTGATCGAGGACTATTTCATCGGCTACCTCAAGCACCCCTACGTCTCGCTTTACACCGGGCGCGGCTGCAAGTCGCGCTGCACGTTCTGCCTGTGGCCGCAGACCATCGCCGGCCACACCTACCGCACGCGCTCGCCCGAGCATGTGGCCGACGAGATCCGCCGCGCCAAGAAGCTGATGCCGCAGGTCCAGGAATTCTTCTTCGACGACGACACCTTCACCGACAACGCCCCGCGCGCCGAGGCCATCGCCCGGCTGATCGGCAAGGAAGGCATTACCTGGTCGTGCAACGCCAAGGCCAACGTGCCCTACGAGACGTTGAAGGTGCTGCGCGACAACGGGCTGCGCCTGCTGCTGGTCGGCTACGAGTTGGGCAACCAGCAGATCCTGCACAACATCAAGAAGGGCATGCGCATCGAGGTGGCGCGCAAGTTCACCGAGGACTGCCACAAGCTGGGCATCACCATCCACGGCACGTTCATCGTGGGGCTTCCCGGCGAGACGCAGGAGACGATCGCCGAGACCATCAAGTACGCGCGGGACATCAACCCGTACACCATCCAGGTCTCGATCGCCGCGCCCTATCCCGGCACGTTCCTCTACGATCAGGCGATGGAGAACGGCTGGCTGGTCGGCGGCGACGACCGCGAGATGGTGGCCAACGACGGGTTCCAGATCACCTCGCTCAACTACCCGCATCTGTCGCAGACCGAGATCTTCGAGGCGGTCGCCGAGTTCTACAAGAGCTTCTATTTCCGCCCGCGCAAGATCGCCGAGATCACCGGCGAGATGGTGCGGAGCTGGGACATGACCAAGCGCCGCCTGCGCGAGGGCGTCGAGTTCTTCCACTTCCTGCGCGCCCGCGAGGGCCGCGCGTGACGGTTCGGCCGCGGCCGGTCGTACGCACGGGCCGCATGAGGTGAAGATCGCACTCGCCCTTCTCGCGCTTGCCGGGCTCGGCGGCGCCATCGCCATCGTCGTCGTCAACGATGCGGGCGCGGTGCTTGCGGCGCTCGCCTCGCAGGGCTGGGGGCTCGTCGCCGTCGTCGCATCGCACGGCGTGCCGATCCTGTTCTCCGCCGGCGGCTGGTGGGTGCTCGGCCGGCCCGAATGGGACGGACGGCTGCCCGTCTACATGTGGGCGCGGGTTCTGCGCGAGGCGGTGAACGACCTTCTGCCGGCGGCGCAGCTGGGCGGACCGGCGGCCGGCGCCCGCGCGCTGGTGCTGCACGGCGCGCCGCTCACGCCGGCGGCCGGCGCGGCGGTGGTCGATCTCACCAGCGAGGCGGCGTCGCAGGCGATGTTCGCACTGATCGGCGTCGTGGTGCTGGCGACGATCGGCGACGCGCCCGAGCTGGTGCGCTGGGGACTGATCGGCGTTGCCGTGATGGTGCCGGTGCTGGCCGCGTTCATCGCTGCGCAGCGCCTTGGCCTGATGCATCTGATCGACCGGGCGATCGACTTCGCGACGAAGCTGTGGGGCGACGGGCCGCGCGCGTCGTCGGCCGCTTTGCACGACGCGGTGTGGCGCATCTACCAGCGCCGGTCGCGACTCGTGGCCGCCGTCGGGCTGCATCTGGTGAGCTGGTCGGTCGGCGCCGGCGAGATCTGGCTGGCGCTCCACTTCCTCGGCCACCCTCTGTCGTTCGGGGCCGCGTTCGTCATCGAAAGCCTGTCGCAGGCGATTCGCGGCGCCGCCTTCGTGGTGCCCGGCGGGCTCGGCGTGCTGGAGGGCAGCTACGTACTGCTCGGCGCGGCGTTCGGGCTCGACGCGCAGACCAGCCTCGCTCTGTCCCTGACCCGGCGCGTGCGCGAGCTGGCCTTCGGTATCCCGTCGCTGGTCGCCTGGCAGCTCGTCGAGGGCCAGCGCCTGATCGGCGCCGCGCGGCGTCCCGCCCCCGGCGAGTAGCGCCTCGGCCCTATCGGGCCAGAAGCGCTTCGGCATTGCCGCGTTCGATGGCGGCGAGATGTTCCGGCGTGAAGCCGCAACCCTTCAGCCCCATGGCGGTAGCCGCGATCGGCACGAAGGGCGTGTCACTGCCGAACAGGATGTGCGAGATCGGCGCGAGCCGCGTCAAGGCCGCCATCGTGATCGGGTTCGCCGCGATGGCCGTGTCGTAATAGAGCTTGGCGAGCTCGGACTCGGCGCCATCTGGAATGCGTTCCGCCAGGTCCTTCCGCATGCGCGCGAGCCCGGTGATGCGCGCCGCCAGCACCGGCACCGTGCCACCGCCGTGAGAGAACACGAAGCGTATGTCGGGGAAGCGGGCCAGCGTGCCGGTCAGCAGCAGGCTTGCGATGGCCCGGGTCGTGTCGGTCGGCACCTCTACGATGAACGACGGCACTTCGGGCGCGATATTGGCACAGCAGGCGGGCACGGTCGGGTGAACAAACGCCACGGCCTTGCGCCGGTTCAGCTCCTCGTAAACGGGCCAGAATCCTGAATTGCCGAGCCAGCGGTCGTCGTAGCTGGTCATGAGCCCGATACCGTCGCACTTCAGCGTGTCGAGCGCATATGCGATCTCGGCGAGCGAGCCATCGGCGTCGGGAAGCGGGATGGGCGCGAACACACCGAACCGGCCCGGATGGTCGGCGGCGATCCGTGCCGCGTCCTCGTTCCAGTCGCGCGCCACGCGCCGGCCATGCGCCACGTCGCCCATCCACACGCCGGGCACCACGATCGAGCCGATGCCGCGTGCGATCCCGTTGCGATCCATGTCCTCGACGGCCTGCGCGGCGGTCCAGCCGAGAGTGGCCGGATCCACATATTGCGTCCGCATGTTCTCGCGGATGCGCGCATCCTCGGCATAGCGCTTGGGCAGGATGTGGTAATGCACGTCGATGCGGTGCGGTACGGGTGCGTCATCTGCAACCATCGGTCTATCCCCGCGTTCGCGCGACCCTGTGGCAGTCCATCCTAATGCCTATTCGGCGCCATGCGTAAAGGGCGTTAGCCGCCGCGCACTCTGCGCCAAATCGTGCCGCCTCTCGTTCCGTTTTGACGATTTCTGCCGAAGGGCGATAGATTATTGCCATTGTACGTTGGACATCGGCGGAAAGGGGAAGCGGATGGCCACTGAGCGGTCGACCCGGGCGAAAACGGGAGCGCGGTCTGGCGCCCCCATCGGCGACAAGATTCTGGCGGTCCTCGGGCTGTTCACGATCGAGCGGCCCGACTGGACGGTGGAGGCGGTCGCCGAGGCGCTCGGCGTCTCGATCTCCACCAGCTATCGCTACGTCAAGGCGCTGACCAAGGCGGGGCTGATCTGCCCGGTCTCGCGCGCGAGCTACACGCTGGGTCCGGCGATCATCGAGATGGACCGCCAGATCCAGATCTGCGATCCCATGTTGCGGGCCGCGCGCGGCGTGATGAACGAACTGATCCGCCACGCCGCCGAAGGCTCGATCATCTTTCTGTGCCGCGCCTACCACGACCGCATCATGTGCGTGGACCATGTGTTCGCGCCCGGGCCGCCGCTGCCGGTCCTGCACCAGCGCGGCCGGATCATTGCTCCGTTCCGCGCGGCGGTGACCAAGATCATCAGCGCGCATTTGCCTGCGCGCACGCAGAAGGCGCTGTTTGCCGCCAGGGCAGACGAGATCGCCGCCGCCGGGCTGGGCGAGGATTGGGGCGCTTTCCGCCGTTCTCTGGCCGAGATGCGCCGTGCCGGGTACTGCGTCACGCTGGGCGACATCGACGCGAGCCGGATCGGCGTGGCGGCGCCGATCTTCACGCGCGAGGGGACGATCCTCGGCAGTATCGCCTTCGTCACCTCGGCGTCGCACGGCCACGACTATCTGATGAACCGACTGATGCCCCTGACCGTCTCCGGCGCGCGCGAGATCGAGCGCGCCATGACGGCGGAAGAGAGCATGTCCGATCCGCGGCCGGCACGGCGCACGGCCGCCTCATGATCGACGCGCCCGCGGCGGCGGACAGGGGCTTGCCGGATATGCGGATTGGGCGGTCGGGAGGAAAGCCGCTACACTTTCGCGGAAGCGCGCTTCGGTAGAGGCAGAGGGGCGCAGCGCCGGCACCAGACCGGCACCAAGCGAGCGCGCCCGGGGAGGCAGGACATGGCAACCAGGACGATGACGCTGCCCGCGGCCGCGCGTTGGCGGTTCTCGCGAGGCTCGGTCTGGCCCTACGTGGTTCTGATCTGCCTTTCCATCGCCGTTCTGATCCCGCTCGCCTTCCTGATCCTCGGCTCGTTCTCGACGGCACGGCTGCCGACCGACTTCAGCCTGTCGCAGATGAGTTTCATCAACTACATTACAGTCTGGTCGGACCCGCAGACCTATCAGCTGTTCGTCAATACCGGCGTCTATGTCGGCGGCGCGACGGTCATTGGCATCGCGATCGCCGCAATGCTCGCCTGGTTCGTCGAGCGCTCCGACATGCCGGGCAAGATATGGCTCTATGCCGGCATCCCGATGTCGCTCGCCGTGCCCGGCCTGCTGCAGGCGATGGCGTGGGTCCTGCTGCTCTCGCCCAAGTCGGGATTCATCAATCGCGCGCTTCAAGCGGTGTTCGATCTGCACAGCGCCCCGCTCAACGTCTACACGCTGGGCGGCATGGCGTTCGTCGAGGGGCTGAGGCTGGTGCCCACCGCGTTCCTGATGCTGGTGCCGCTGTTGCGCTCGATGGACCCGTCGCTCGAGGAGGCGGCGCAGGTGGCCGGCGCGAGGCCGTCGACGACCGTCCGGCGCATCACGATGGGGCTGATGCTGCCCGGGCTGGTCGCGGTCACGATCTACCAGGCGATGACCGCGCTCGAGGTGTTCGAGATCCCGGGCGTCCTCGGCATGCCGGTCGGCATCCACGTCTTCGCGACGAAGATCTACGCCATCCTTCAGGCGAGCGATTCGCTGCCCGTGTTCGGCCAGGCCAACGCGCTCGGCATGATGTACCTCGTCCTCGGGATGACCGCCGCGGCGTTCTACTGGCTGCTGATCCGCCGGTCGAGTCGCTACGCCGTCGTCTCGGGCAAGGCCTACCGGCCGCGCGTCACCGCACTCGGAAGCTGGAAATACGCGGCGCTCGGGCTGGTCGGGCTTTATTTGTTCCTCAACGTGGCGCTGCCCTTCCTGGTGATGCTCTACGCCTCGTTCGTGCCGTTCCTGCAGCAGCCGAGCCTGAAGGTGTTCAGCCACCTGACCTGGGACCACTACAACTACGTCTTCACCTATCCCAAGTTCGGACAGACGTTCTGGAACACGCTCGTGATGGTGGTGTCCACCGCGACCGCGACGACCATCTTCGCCTTCCTGATCTCGATGGTGGTGGTGCGCTCGCGCTTCTGGGGGCGCCGGCTGATCGACCAGATCGCCTTCATGCCGCACGCCATTCCCGGCATCGTGGCGGGCCTCGCCTTCCTCTGGCTGTTCCTCACCCTGCACGCGTTCGGCACGGTGTTCTCGATCATCGTCGGCTTCACCGTGACCTTCATCGCCTACGGCACGCGCGCGATGAACGCGGCGATCATCCAGGTCCACAAGGACCTCGAGGACGCGGCCAGCGTGGCCGGCGCCCCCCCGATAAAGACGATGCTGCGCGTCTTCTTCCCCCTGATGCTGCCCAGCTTCATCGGGTTGTGGATCTGGGTGGTGCTGCTGTCGGTGCGCATCGCAGGTTTGCCGCTGGTGCTCTACGAGGGGCCGAAGAACCAGGTGCTGGCGGTCCTGATCTGGTACATGTGGGACCAGGGCGAGATCGAATCCGTCGGCGCGATCGGCGTCATGCTGATGGCGAGCCTGTTCCTGCTGGTCCTGCTGCTGCGCTTCATCGGCTTCGGACGCGGCGCCGCCCAGTCGCACTGACCGCCTGGTCCCGGCCGGAATTGCCGGGTCCGAACGCGCCGGTGTAGTCTCCGCGCAACAAAACACGTCCGGGAGGATTCGACATGCGCCCTGCCATCTTCGCCCTGGCCTGCGCCGCGGCGCTGCTGGCCGCGGTCCAGCCGCGCGCCGACACCGTTCTCAAGATCGCGGCGGACTCCGCTCCGTCCCGTGCAACCGAGCCCTCGACGCTGCGCTTCGGCGTGCCCGCACCGCCGACCTCGTTCCTGGTGCGGAAGGTGTTCGGCCCCTGGGTCAAGGCCGTAAACCAGGACGCTCACGGGGCGGTACACGCCCAGATCTTCGCCGGCTCGGCGCTGGGCGACTTTCGGGTAATCTACGACCGCACCGTCGCGGGTGTTGCCGACATCGGGTTCGGAATCTTCGGCCCGATTGCCCGTCAATTCCCTGTCACCCAGGTCGTGTCGCTGCCGTTCGAGGCGCAGAACTCGGCCGAATCGTCGGTTGCGATGTGGCGGCTTTACGCCAACGGAACCCTTTCGGGCGAGCTCTCCAAGGTCAAGCCGCTCGGGCTCTTCACCTTCCCCAACGCGACGATCCATCTCGCCAAGCCGATCTCGAGCGTCGCCGACCTCAAGGGCAAGAAGCTGAGCGTGTCGACCCGGCTGATCGGTAACGTGATCGAGCAGCTCGGCGCGACGCCGTTCGCCATCCAGCCGACCGACACCTACCAGAGCATCAGCCGCGGCGTGATCGACGGCATTGTCACCTCGTGGAACGCTGTCGAAACATTCAAGCTGTCCGAGGTGACCAGGTACCACCTCGAAGCACCGCTGGGCATGAGCCCGGGGTTCGTGGTGATGAACAAGGGCGCCTACGCCCGGCTGCCGGCAGCGGCAAGGGCGGTGATCGACAAGCATTCGGGCGCGGTGCTGTCGCGCGAGTTGGGGCTGGCCACCGATTCCGACGCCGAGGAAGCCAAAAGGAAGGTCGGCGCGATGGCTGGTCAGAAGTTGGACGACATCCCTGCAAAGGACCTGGGCACCTGGCAAGCCGCGGCGAAGACAATCGCCGACAAGTGGATCAAGGCGACGCCGGGTGGCGCCAAGGCGCTCACCGCCTTCGAAGTCGAGCTCGAGCGCATCCGCGCCGGCAAGTAGGGCGGACGCGCGTCGCCAATCTCCGCAGTCGGCCAGGCTTGGCAATCGGCCGGTTCGACGGATGGGCCGAAGAACCAGGTGCTGGCGGTCCTGATCTGGTACATGTGGGACCAGGGCGAGATCGAATCCGTCGGCGCGATCGGCGTCATGCTGATGGCGAGCCTGTTCCTGCTGGTCCTGCTGCTGCGCTTCATCGGCTTCGGGCGCGGCGCCGCCCAGTCGCACTGACCGCCTGGTCCCGGCCGGAATTGCCGGGTCCGAACGCGCCGGTGTAGTCTCCGCGCAACAAAACACATCTGGGAGGATTCGACATGCGCCCTGCCATCTTCGCTCTGGCCTGCGCCGTGACCTTGCTGGCCGCGGCCCAGCCGCGCGCTGAGACCGTTCTCAAATTCGCCGCCTTTCCGCCACCGCGCGGTGCGCTGATCGAGGACGTGCTGGGGCCGTGGACCAAGGCGGTCAACGCCGAGCTCAAGGGCGTCGTCGAGGTGAAGCTGTTCCCGGGCGGCGCGCTCGGCCGCAATCCGGTCCAGCAATACAAGCTCGTGACCGACAAGGTGGTCGACATCGCCTATGTCGTGATGGGCTACACGCCGGGCCAGTTCCCCGACGCGACCGTCTTCGAGCTGCCCTTCCTGGTGCATTCCTCCCTCGAAGGCTCGGTGGCGCACTGGCGCGCCTTCGAGAAGGGGCTGATGCGCGGCTATGGCGACGTGAAGATGCTCGGCCTGTTCACCATCCCGCCGCAATCGCTGCAGACCAGGTTCCCGGTCGAATCGATCGCCGACCTCGACGGCAAGAAGATCCGCGCGGCCGGCCCCTACCAGAGCGCCGCGCTGAAGATTCTGGGGGCCGTGCCGGTCAGCGGCATCGCCGTGCCCGCCGTCGCGGAAGCCGTCAGCCGCGGCGTGGTCGACGGCACGCTGTCGGACTGGAACGGCATGTACGCCTTCCGCCTGATCGGCATCACCAAGCACCATTTCGAGGTGCCGCTGGGCACCGCCGCCGCCGGCATCGTGATGAACAAGGACTCGTTCGCGGCCCTGCCCGAGAAGGCGCGGGCCGCGATCGACAAGCTGTCCGGCGAGGCGATGTCGCGCACCCACGGCGTCGAGTTCGACAAGCGCTACGACGAGAACCTGGCGCGCGCCAAGAAGGACAAGTCGCAGGTCTTCGTGGTCCCGACCGACAAGCGGCTGGACGAGATCGAGGCGAAGCTGCGCCCGGTCACCGAGAGCTGGATCAAGGGCAACCCCGAGGGGCAGAAGCGCTACGACGCGATCAAGGGGATCATCGCCGACATCCGGAAGGGCAAGTAGGGCCGCGCGCGCAACGCGCCCGCCGGGGCTGATCGGCACGGCAGCATGAACGCGATCCTCGCGCTCGAGGCGCGTGTTGCGCGCTGGACGCGGCTGATCGCGCTGGTCGGCGCGCTGGGGCTCCTGATCCAGTCGCTCGCCACGCTGGCCGACGTCGGGCTGCGCTGGATCGCCAACGCGCCGATCACGGGGCTCAACGACGTGGTCGGGCTGGTCGTCGTCATCGTGCTGGCGGCCTGCCTGCCGCTGGTCATCGCGCAGCGCCAGAACATCGCCATCCGCTTCCTGTCGCACGCCGTCGGTCCGCGCGCAGCGAGCTGGCTCGACGCGGCGGGCGCACTCGCCATGCTCGCCTTCGTCACCGCCATCGGGTGCGAGATGGTCGGGTACGTGGCCGAGCTTGCCCGGTCGGGCCGCACCACCTGGCTGCTGCGCATTCCGGTGACGCCCTACTGGGCGATCGCGACGGCGATCGTTCTGGTGTGCATTCCGGTGCAGCTTCTCGCCTTCGTCGCCGACGTCGGCCGGGCGCTGACCGGCGCGGCGCCCGCGCGCACGGTGGGGATGGGCGAGTCCCTCGAGGGCGAGTCGGGCGAGGGCGAGATCCCGGACGGGGCGTGATGGACCCTCTGACTGTCGCGGTCCTCGGCATCGTCGCCATGTTCGTGCTGATCGGGCTCCAGATCCCGATCGGCGCGGCAATGGCCATCGCCGGCTTCGCGGCCTACGCCTTCGATTCCGGCGTCGCGCCGGCGCTGAGCCTGTTCGGCACCGAGACCGCCTCGGCGCTCTCCAACCTCGACCTCGCCGTGATCCCGCTGTTCCTGCTGATGGGCAACTTCGCGACGGCGGGCGGGCTGTCGGCCGACATCTACCGCCTGGCCTATGCGCTCACCGGGCACCGGCGCGGCGGGCTCGCGCTCTCGACCGTGCTGGGCTGCGCCGGGTTCGGCGCCGTGTGCGGCTCGTCGGTCGCGACCGCGGCGACCATGACCAGCGTCGCCCTGCCCGAGATGCGCAAGCGCGGCTACCGGCCGGGCCTCGCGACCGGCTCGATCGCCGCCGGCGGCACGCTGGGCATCCTGATCCCACCCTCGATCATCATGGTGCTGTACGCGATCCAGACCGAGCAGTTCATCATCACCTTGTTCATTGCCGCGATCGTGCCCGGGCTGGTCGCGGTCACGCTGCACGCCATCGCGATCGGCACGGTCGTGCGCATCGACCCCGAGGCGGGCCCGGCCGGGCCGCGCATGGGCTGGCGCGCGCGTCTGGGCGTGCTGCGCGAGACCTGGGCGGTGCTGTTCCTCGCCGGCATCGTGGCGGGTGGCATCTATGGCGGGGTGTTCACCGTGACCGAGGCGGCCGCGGTCGGCGCCGCCATCGCCTTCATCTTCGCCCTGCTGCGCGGCCGGCTGACGCGGCGGCGCTTCCTCGCGACCCTGGTCGACACCGCCGCGACCACCGGCATGATCTATCTGATCCTGATCGGCGCGAACGTGTTCAGCTACTTCATCACCGCCTCGCAGCTTCCCGACGTGGTGGTGGAAGCGATCAAGGAGTTGAACGCCCCGCCGCTGATGGTCGTCGCCCTGCTGCTGGCGATGTACTTCGTGCTGGGCGCGATCTTCGAGACCGTGTCGGCGATGCTGATCACCCTGCCCTTCGTCTTCCCGCTGGTCACGGGTCTGGGCTACGACCCGGTCTGGTGGGGCGTGATCAACGTGATGGTCATCGAGATCGGCATGATCACCCCGCCGATCGGGCTCAACGTGTTCGTGGTGCAGGGCATGGCGCGCGACGTCCCCATGAAGACGGTTTTCGCCGGCATCATGCCCTTCCTCGCCGCCGACGTGGTGCGGCTCGCGATCCTTGTGCTGTTCCCGGGCCTTACCCTGTTCCTGCCGCGCCTGATGGGATCGGGCTAGGGCCGGCTTGCCCAGGACTTGGGCTGTGCTAGAGTTTTGGACGGAATTGCCTGTGGAACCGCACGCATGATCTCGCATGAAGAGAACGAACGCCTGACCCGCACCGGCCGCGGCACGCCGGGCGGCGAACTGCTGCGCCGCTACTGGCAGCCGCTCTGCCCGTCGGGCGAGATCACCGCCGAACGCCCCAAGAAGCGCATCAAGGTGATGGGCGAGGACCTTCTGGTCTTCCGCGACGCCGCGGGAAATTACGGCTGCGTCGAGGAGTTCTGCAAGCATCGCGGCGTGTCGCTCTATTACGGCTATCTCGAGGATGATGGCATCCGCTGCTGCTATCACGGCTGGAAGTACGACTGCGCCGGCAACTGCACCGACATGCCGTTCGAGCCGGCGAACACGCCGATGAAGAACGAGATCAAGCTCCGCGCCTACCCGGTGCAGAAGCTGGGCGGCATCCTCTTCTGCTACATGGGGCCGGACCCGGCGAAGGCGCCGCTGCTGCCGCGCTGGGACGTGATCGCGCGCGAGGACGGCAGGCGCGAGGTCAAGGTGTTCCCCGACCATCGCTGCAACTGGCTGCAGGTCCAGGAGAACACGGCCAATTCCACGCATACCTATTTCCTGCATGGGATGATGGACGTGCAGCTCGGCCTCAAGCACCCGTTCGCGCCCTATTACCGCCGGCCGATCGAGAAGCTGGAGTTCTCGCGCTGCGCGTGGGGCATGGACAAGGCGATCCATTATGGCGGCGACGTGCCCGAGATCGAGATCCGCCCGCCGCTGCTGTTCCCCAACATGCTGCGCATCCCGAACGGGCCGGTCGAGGTGATGCACTGGCGCGTGCCGATCGACGACGTGACCACCCGCGTCATCTTCTGCGCGTTCGAGCCCAACCGCGGCGGCACGTCGGTGCACACGCCTGCCGACGCCGACGTGCCGTTCGAGTATGTGCCGCCGATGCTGACGGAAGATGGCGTGTACGACCTGAAGAGCTTCTTCAGCCAGGACCAGATGGCGCTGGAGACCCAGGGCGCGATCTATGACCGGTCGAACGAGAATCTCGGCCTGTCGGACCGCGGCATCGTGCTCTATCGCAAGCTGCTGGACGAGCAAATCGCCCGCGTCGAAAAGGGGCTGGAGCCCGACCTCGCCGTGGTGCGCGACCCGGAAAAGAACCGGCTGATCGACTTCCCCGGCATTTCGAGCCCGGTCGAGGGGCTGCAGAAGATCCAGGCGGCGCGCAAGACGGCCGCCGCGGAGTGAGCTTCCAGGGGCGCGCCGCGATCGTCACCGGGGCGGCGCAGGGACTCGGCCTCGCCTGCGCCGAAACGCTGGCGCGCGACGGCGCCGCAATCCTGATGTGCGACTATAACGGCGCGAAGGTGGAGGACGCTGCGGCGCGCCTTGCCGCCGACGGGCTGAAGGTCGCAGCGCAGCGCGTCGACGTGACCCTCGAGGGCGACGTCCGGGCGATGGCCCAGGCCGCGCTCGACGCGTTCGGCCGGATCGACATCCTGGTCAACAATGCCGGCGGCTCCGGCTCGATCACCGCCACCGACATCGAGGACGTGACCGAGGCGGTCTGGGACGACGTCGTCGACCGCAACCTGAAGGGGCCGTATCTCTGCTGCCGCGCGGTCGTGCCCCACATGAAGGCGGCGAAGTACGGGCGCATCGTCAACTTCTCGTCCGGCCTCGCGAAGGGGGTGGGGCGGCCGACCGGGACGGCCGGCGCGGTGCTGCCCTACGCGTCGGCCAAGGCCGGCGTGCTCGGCCTCACCTATATGCTGGCCAAGGCGCTGGCGCCGTGGAACATCACGGCGAACGCCGTCCTGCCCGGCTTCGTGCTGACCGAGCCGGGCGCGCGGGTGCGCGACTGGTTCGATTCCCTGCCGCCGGCGGCACGCGAGGCGCTGGTCTCACGCAACCCAACGGGCCGCGCCGGCCGCGCCGAGGACATCGCCGAGGCTGTCCGCTACCTCGCCTCCGAGGCGGCGGGCTTCGTCAACGGCGTGGCCCTCGACGTCTCCGGCGGATCGTAGGCGGGCGGGCGGCGCGAGCCCAGTTGCGCAGGGACGCGCGCGTCCCTATGTTCCGCCCGGACCCCCACATATTGAGCCCATGACCGACCTCGCGCATATCCGCAACTTCGCGATCATCGCCCATATCGACCACGGCAAGTCGACCCTCGCCGACCGGCTGATCGAGGCCTGCCACGGCGTAGAGGCGCGCGACATGCGGGCGCAGCTCCTCGACACGATGGAGCTCGAGCGCGAGCGCGGCATCACCATCAAGGCGCAGACCGTCCGGCTCGCCTACACCGCGAAGAACGGCGAGACCTATCAGCTCAACCTGATGGACACGCCCGGCCATGTCGATTTCACCTATGAGGTGAGCCGGTCGCTGGCCGCCTGCGAAGGCTCGATCCTGGTGGTCGATGCGAGCCAGGGGGTCGAGGCGCAGACCCTCGCCAACGCCTATCTCGCCATCGACGCCAACCACGAGATCATCCCGGTCCTCAACAAAGTCGATCTCCCGGCCGCCGACCCCGACCGCGTGCGCCAGCAGATCGAGGACGTGGTCGGGCTCGATGCGAGCCGCGCCATACACGTCTCGGCCAAGACCGGCGCGGGCGTGCCCGACGTGCTGGAGGCGCTGGTCGAGCGCCTGCCGCCGCCCGCCGGCGACGAGACCGCGCCGCTCAAGGCCATGCTGGTCGATAGCTGGTACGACCTCTATCTCGGCGTGGTGATCCTGGTGCGGGTGAAGGACGGGCGCCTCGCCAAGGGCATGCGCATCCGCATGATGGCGACCGGCGGGGAGCACCAGATCGACCGCGTCGGCGTGTTCGCGCCCAAGCCGACCGAGGTGGAAACTCTGGGGCCGGGCGAGATCGGCTTCATCACCGCCTCGATCAAGTCGGTCGCCGACTGCCAGGTGGGCGACACGCTGACCGACGAGCGCCGACCGGCCGCCGCCGCCCTGCCCGGCTTCAAGCCGTCGGTGCCGGTGGTGTTCTGCGGCCTGTTCCCGGTCGACGCGGCGGATTTCGAGAATTTGCGCGACTCGCTCGCCAAGCTGCGGCTCAACGATTCGAGCTTCCACTACGAGCCTGAGAGCTCGGCCGCGCTCGGGTTCGGCTTCCGCTGCGGCTTCCTCGGCCTCCTGCATCTCGAGATCATCCAGGAGCGGCTCGCGCGCGAGTTCGACCTCGATTTGATCGCGACCGCGCCGTCGGTCGTCTATCGCGTCCATCTGAACGACGGCTCGCTGAAGGAGCTGCACAACCCGGCCGACATGCCCGACCCGATGAAGATCGCCAGAATCGAGGAGCCGTGGATCAAGGCGACCGTCATGGTGCCCGACGAGTTTCTCGGCGCGGTCCTCAAGCTGTGCGAGGAGCGGCGCGGCGAGCAGGTCGAGCTCACCTATGTCGGCGGGCGGGCGATGGTGGTCTACCGCCTGCCGCTCAACGAGGTGGTGTTCGATTTCTACGACCGGCTGAAATCCGTGACGCGCGGATACGCCTCGTTCGACTACCAGATCGAGGGCTATCGCGAGGGCGCGCTGGTCAAGCTCTCGATCCTGGTCAATGCCGAGCCGGTGGATGCGCTCTCGATCATCGTCCACCGCGAGCGGGCCGAGTCGCGCGGGCGCGCCATCGTCAGCCGGCTCAAGGATCTGATCCCGCGCCAGCTTTTCAAGATCGCCGTGCAGGCGGCGATCGGCGGCAAGGTGGTCGCGCGCGAGACGGTGTCGGCGCTGCGCAAGGACGTGCTCGCCAAGTGCTATGGCGGCGACGTCAGCCGCAAGCGCAAGCTGCTGGACAAGCAGAAGGAAGGCAAGAAGCGCATGCGCCAGTTCGGCTCGGTGGAGATTCCCCAGTCGGCCTTCATCGCCGCCCTCAAGCTCGGCGAGGACTGAGGGGCGGGGAAGCTATTCGGCGGCGGCCGAGCGGCGCAACAACCCTTGCGCCTTCATCTCGTCATGCAGCGCGATCGGGTCCCAATCGTAGCCGTTGGGCCAGGTCAGCGCTCCGTCCTCGATGAACACGCGCGCGAAGTAATCGGGGTCTCTCAAAGGTGCCGCCATGGGCCCAATTTTGCTCGAGACATCCGCGAAATCGCGAACCCCGGCCGTGCCGTCGGAGAACTCGATCTCCAGCTTGTGCCCGCCAAGGCGGCGAATTTCGATCACTTCAATCATCATCCGGCCCAGCGATTCGCTCCAGGGGCTGATCTGCCCGCGCCGCAATCCAGTTTCGCATAAGCGCTTCGCGCCGCAAAGCCGTCCAATCCGTCAATACGCGCGCGACCGTTGGCGACAGGCGTCCATCCACGACCTTTCCGTCGGCGATCGAAACGCGGGCGCGTCGACCCTGATATGAAACGTGAAAATGGGGTGGGTTGTGGTCGTTGAAATACATCGTCACCGTGATTCCGAGAAAGTAGGCGATCGTCGGCACGCTAACACTCCGGCACCGTTGCGATCATCCGCTCGATCCAGTCGCGGTCGTCGGTGAGCGTGGCGAGCTCGGCGCGGATCGTCTCGCGCGTCTGGGTGCAGGAGCGCACGCAGTCGACCTCGCCGGGCGCGGCGGCCTTGTTGGCCGAGACCTCAAGACGGATCCCGTTATTGTCGAAGAAATAGAACGACCAGGTCGTCGGCGGCACCGAGCAGAACGGGCCGTCGATGATCGTCACGCCCGCCGCCTTGAGCCGCACGAGAATCTCGTCGAACCGCTCGGGCGCGACGGCGAAGGACAGATGCTGCATGGTGGCGAGCGCGTTGCGGTCGCCCTTGGCCGCGTCCTTGGGAAACTCGAAAAAGGCGAGCAGCGAATCGCCGCCCATGTCGAAGAAGTAGTGGCGCACGCATTCGTAGGGCGGGCTGCCACGGGTCTTCGACCGCTCGGCACCGCCCGGCGCCGTCACCAGCGTGTGCACCAGCTTCATGCCGAGAAGCCCGCAATAGAAATCCAGCGTCGCCTTCATGTCGTCGGTGTTCAGCGCGAGATGATGCACGCCGCGCAATCCGGTCGCCGGCCCCTCCGCCGGCCTCGCGCGGCTCGCCTGGATCCCGGTCGCCATCAGCGCCTCCCGATTGGCTGTAACGTGCATCTAACGTAGCATGGCCGCCAGGCGACCTCACCCTTCGACGAGGCCGGCACCGTGGACAATGCGAGTCCTGCGACGAGAAGGATACGCATCGCGCCGACACCCGTCACGGCGACGAGGACGCGGAAGGAACCGACAGGGGGACCGAGGTGGAGTTCGGGATCAACATCGCGCCGGCGGCGGATTCGTGGCGCGTCGTCAAGGCGGCCGAGGCGGCCGGCAACGACTGCGCCTGGTTCATCGACAGCCAGACCATCAACGCCGACCTGTTCGTCGCCATGGCGGCCGCGGCGATGGCGACCGAGCGCATCCACTTGGCGACCGGCATGCTGATCCCGTCGAACCGGATCGCCCCGGTCGCGGCCAACGGGCTCGCCTCGCTCAACCGGCTCGCCCCCGGCCGCATCCGCTTCGGCACAGCCACCGGCTTCACGGCCCGCCGTTCCATGGGGATGGGGCCGATGCGGCTCGCCGCCCTGGCGGAGTATATCCACGCCGTCCGGGGTCTTCTGGCGGGCGAGACCGTCGCCGTGACGCTGGAGGGTGCGGCGCGGCAAGTGCGTTTCCTCAACCCGGAGTTGAGCCTGATCGACACCGCCCACCCGATCCCGCTTTACATCTCGGCGCTCGGGCCCCGCTCGCGCAGGCTTGCGGCCGAGCTGGGCGCCGGGTTCGTGACTCCGGTGGGCAGCGTGGATGGTGGGCTTGCCGCGATCGGCGCCATCAAGGCAGCCTGGCGCGAGGCGGGGCGCGACGAGAGCGACCTCAGGGTGGTCGGGGTCGGCGGCGGCTGCGTCCTCGCCGAGGGCGAGCCCTATGACAGCCCGCGCGCCCGCGCCCAGGCTGGCCCGTCGGCCGCCATCGTCCTGCACGACCTGGCAGAACAGCCCGCGCACGGCTCGTCCGGCCACGCCCTGTCGCCCGTGATTGCCGAGCGCCTGGCGGCCTTCCGCCCGATCTACGAGGCCTACGGCCCGCCCGAGACGCGTCATCTGTCGGTGCATAGCGGCCATCTGATGGTCGTCCGGCCGGAGGAAGCACATCTGGTCGACGGCCTGCTGATTCGCGCGGTCACCATGACGGCAACGGCGCCCGAGCTGCGCGAGCGGCTGCGGGCCCTGCGCGCGGCCGGCTTCACCCAGTTCACCAGCCATGTGCGCTATGGCCAGCCGCAGATGGTCCAGGAATGGGCGGAGGTCTATGCAGGACTCTGACCTCACGCCTGGTCGGCAATTCTGCAATCACCGATTGTAATTGCCGCCCAGCGACGCGGAACTATTGCCGTTTCGGAGACAAGTTTTGCCCACCTTGTGGGCAGTCATCCCTGTGGGATGGTTGTGTCAAGCGTCACACGTCGTCCGCTTTCCCTTGCCGGTACCCGGGGGTCTCGCGTAAATTCGCACCGCTGGCGTGCATTGGACCAACAAGGGGGACGCATCCCGACTTCCGCCGATCCGAACGGGGCCGGATCTCCGGCCGCAAGGTATTTTTCGGACGATCTGGCAAGGTCACGCGCAGGCGGGGCCTCGTCTTGTTAAGGTAACCGCCGCTTAACCGGGGCCAAGTAGCGTGTGGCCCGAGTTGCGTATAGGGGCGGGCCATTACGGATGGATTTCAGATCGTATTGCACGGCTGGACGGTCAGCGGGGCGTCGGCGTCGCGTGGGGTGGTCTGCGAAAGTAGGCGTATGACCCGATACCAATGTAAACGCCAAACTCGGGCGACGGCGTATGACCGGGCCGGGTGGGACCATCATCGATGACTGACGCCTTTGCCCAATTATTTGCGGCGATCAGCGATGTTTGGCGGCGTCGCTGGTATGTTGCGGCCATCGCTTGGCTCCTTTGCGGAGCCGGGTGGACCATGGTCGCCAGCCTTCCCGACCGTTACGAATCCTCCGCGCGCGTCTATGTCGACATGGACACGATGCTGGGCCCGCTGATGCGCGGCCTTGCTGTCGAAATGAACCTGTTCCAGCAGATCGACCTGATGCAGCGCACGCTGTTCAGCCGGCCGAACCTGGAAAAGATCGCGCTGCTGACGGATATGGACCTTCGCGTGACGACGCCGGAGGAAAAGGACGCGATGCTGGACGGGCTGAAGTCGAAGCTGTCCATACAACAGCAGGGCCGCAACCTGTTCCGGGTAGTCTACACCGACACCGACCGCCAGCTCGCCAAGCGTGTCGTCCAGGCCGTCCTGCAGATTTTCGTGGAAGGCAATCTGGGCGCGAGCCGCAAGGACATGGATTCGGCCAGCCGATTCCTGCAGGATCAGATCGCCGACTACGAGCGGCAGCTCGATGCGGCCGAAAACCGGATGTCGGAGTTCAAGCGCAAGAACATGGGGCTGCTGCCCGGCGACGCGACCTATCACGAGCATCTGACCAAGGTGCAGGGCGAGCTCGAGCGAACGGAAGCCTTCGTCCGCGAGGCGATGAAGGTCCGCGATTCCCTGAAAAAGCAGCTGTCCGAAGTGCCGCAGTTCTTCGAGGCGCCGAAATCCGATTCGTCCGCGATGGCGATGGTCTCGTCGCAGGGCTTCGGGCCCGAGTCGGACTTGAACCTGCGCATCTACGAAATGGAGAAGAACGTCGACGCGCTGTTGATGCGCTACACCGACAAGCATCCCGACGTCGTCATGGCGCGCAAGCGGGTCGCCCAGCTGAAGGAGCAGCAGAAGAAGGAGGAGGAGCAGAAGGCGAAGATTGCCGAGCAGAACGCCTCCCAGCAGCCGGCGGTGCCCGGGTCCGATGCGGGCAAGGTCCCCAACCCGCTCTACGAGCAGATCAAGCTGCAGCTGGTCAAGCAGGAGTCGGTCGTCGCGGCGCTTGAGCAGCGCGCCGTCAGCCAGAAGGAAGAGATCGCCAAGTGGGCGAGCATGGCCAAGACCGCGCCTCAGGTCGAGGCCGAGATGTCGCGCCTCAACCGTGACTACGACATCATCCGCAAGGGCTACCAGGAGCTGCGCCAGCGCCAGGAATTGGCCAAGCTCGCCCGCGACATGGAAACCAAGGCGCAGAAGGTCCAGTTCCGGGTCATCGATCCGCCATTGCTGCCCGCCAAGCCGAGCGGCCCGAACCGCCCGCTGTTCCTGTCGATCGTCATGCTCGCCGGCATTGCCGCCGGCGTCGTGTTCGCTTTCCTCATGGGCCAGATCCACAGCGCGTTCGCGAGCGTGCAGGCCCTACGCGAGACCTTCAACCTGCCGGTGCTCGGAAGCGTCTCCGCGATCACCATGGTCGGCGACCGGTGGCGCCAACGCCGGGAGCTCGTCATCTTCGTGATGGTTTGCGGCGGGTTGTTCGCGGCGTTCGCCGGCCTCGTGGCCGTCGAGATGCTGCATCAGGTCTGAGGTCGGATATCATGGCGACGAACGGCAGCAACGACGGAAAGAGGGGCGGCGGGATTCGCCGGTCGCTCGTGGAACGCGCCGCCGACCGCCTGGCGCGCCATGGCGGCGACGCGCCCGACGCAGAGCCGGCCCCGATGCCTCCCGCACCGGCACCGACGGCCGCACCGAGCCCGACAGCCGGCATGGCAGCGGCGGGCGTCATGGAGGTGCCGCCTCGCCCCGCCCCCGTTCCGGACGATCTGTCCGGGCGGCGCTATACCCGCAACCGCGTCAAGCTCGACATGGATGCGCTGCGCGCGGCCGGTCTGGTCACCTCGCACAGCGAGCGAACCCAGATTGCGGAGGAATTCCGCCTGATCAAGCGGCCCTTGCTGCTGAACGCGTTCGCCGAGCCCCCGGACAATATCGAGAACGGCAACCTGATCATGGTCACCAGCTCGCGGCCCGGCGAGGGCAAGACCTTCTGCTCGGTCAGCCTCGCCATGTCGATCGCGCTTGAGCGCGACCTCACGGTCCTGCTGATCGACGCCGACGTCGCCAAGCCCGACGTGCTGAACGTGCTGGGCGTCGAGGCGGAAAAGGGCCTTGTCGACCTGATCGCCGATGACGACCTCGACCTTTCGGACGTGCTGATTCGCACCGATCTGGAGAACCTTACCCTTCTGCCCGCGGGTCGCCAGCACCACCTTGCGACGGAGCTTTTGGCCAGCGACAAGATGGAGAAGTTCGTCACGGACATCGCCCGGCGCTATCCGGACCGAATCATCATTTTCGATTCGCCCCCGGTCCTGATGTCCAGTGTTGCCGGCGTTTTGGCCCTGCATGTGGGCCAGACGCTGTTCGTGGTCGAGGCCCAGCGGACCGTGCAGCAAGCAATCGAAAATTCTTTAGGGCTGATTGCCTCGTGCAAGAACATCAGCCTTTTGCTAAACAAGGCCCAATCGAGCGGGAACAGCGAGCGTTTCGGAGCGTACTACGACTATTCTCGCTGATCCCTGCGATCGCGGGGGGATGGGCTGGCTAGAACGAATTCTTGCGGGCGACCGGGTCGGCGCGCGGTTGTCCTTGCCGGTGTGGTCGTCGTCACGGGGTCGGTGGGCTCCGCGCCTGCATTTGCGGCGCGGTGGAACATCACACCCACGGCGGGCGCGAGCGAGACCTATACGACAAACGTGAATCTGGCCTCGGGCACCGCGAAGAAGAAGTCCGACCTGATCACGACCCTGTCGCCCGGTGTCGGGATCAATGGCGCGGGAGGACGCGTCAATCTCAACCTCAATTACGGGGCGAATCTGGACATCTACAAGCGCGAATCGGACCGCAACGACCTGCACCACACGCTCACGGCCACGGGCACGGCCGAGCTGTGGCAGCGCCAGCTCTTCCTCGACGCCAATGCGGCGATCTTCCGCCAGCTGATCAACCCCGCCCAGGGCTCCTCGCTGACCCCGGGGGTCGGCGCGGTCAACAGCGCGGACACGATGAGCTTCTCGGTCGGGCCGCGCTTCCTGCACCATTTCGGGTCCTATGTGGACACGGTGTCGACCTTTACCCATAGCGAGGTGAGCTCGACCCCGGCGCAAGGCGCGAACGCCTCGGGCAATCTTTCCACTGCGGCGCTGAATGCCGCCAATAACGACACGGTGACCAACAGCTCGAGCTTTTCCGCCTCGAGCGGCCGCGCGTTCAGCACCCTGCAATGGTCGGCGACCCTTCAGTCGTCGAAGACCGATCGCGGCGAGTTCCAGCCGGGTATCGATTCGAAGTCCGTCGACACGACCTATACCTACAATATCAGCCGCCAGTACGCGCTGCTCGCCGGGCTGGGCTGGCAGGACATCCGGGACAACACCCTCTCGCAACAAATCCACGGTTTGACCTGGAGTGTCGGGGGACGCCTCAACCCCGGGCCGCGCACCAGCTTCACGCTGAACTTTAACGACCGCGACAATTCGCAGTTCTTCAGTTTCAACGGGTCCTACCTGCTGTCGACGCGCACCGCCATCACGGTCAGCTACGGCGAGACACTGACCTTCTCGCAGCAGCAGGTGTCGAACAGCCTTGCCTTCCTCGGCGTCGCGCCCGACGGGAGCTTCGTCGACATAAGGACGGGTCTGCCCTTCAATCCGGGAAACCAGGATTTCGCGCTGCAGAGCCAGACGTCGCGGACGAAGACCTTCGCGGCCACGCTGAGCGGCACGCGCGGGCGTAACACGTTTACCGGCGTGTTCAGCCACGCCGACCAGACCACCGACGCGACCGGCGCAGAGACGATCACCTACAATTTCAGCGGGACCTGGTCGCGCCCGATCAACCGACGGCTGAGCGGCTCGGTCGGCATCACCTACCAGAGAACCGAGCAGATGGTCACCACGCAGACGGACAATCGGTTCGTCGGGACCTTGAGCCTGAACTACGCGCTGACGCCCACGGCATCGGCCGCGCTCGCCGCGAACACCTCGCGGCTCGATTCGACCAGTGCAGCCGCCGAGACCACCGAAACCTCGCTGACGCTCAGCCTGCGCAAGACCTTCTGACCGCGATGTACACCGCGTTCTACAAGCTTAGCGGCCGGCCGTTCCAGCTCAGCCCGGACCCGCGCTTCTTCTATGGAAGCCGCAGCCATCGCAAGGCCATGGCCTATCTCTCGTTCGGCCTGAACGAGCGCGAAGGGTTCATCGTCGTCACGGGCGACGTCGGCACCGGCAAGACAACGCTGGTCGGCAATATGCTGAACCGGATCGACCGCGAGCGATTCGTCTATGGCCACGTCGTAACCACCCTGCTGGAGGCCGACGACGCGCTGCGCATGGTGGCCTCGGCCTTCGGGCTCAAGCATACCGGCGTCGACAAGGCAACGCTTCTCCGCGCGATCGAATCGTTCCTGGTCGAAGCGCGCCGGATGGGCAAGCACGTACTGCTGGTCGTGGACGAGGCGCAGAACATCCCGCCCTCGGCGCTCGAAGAGCTGCGAATGCTGTCCAACTTCCAGTACGAGGGCAAGCCGCTGCTGCAGTGCTTCCTGCTGGGCCAGCCCGAATTCCGCCGCATCATCGGCCGCGCCGACATGGAACAGCTGCGCCAGCGGGTGATCGCGTCGTGCCATCTCGAGCCGCTCGATGCGGCCGAACTGCGCGACTACGTCCGCCACCGGCTGGCGATGGTCGGATGGCAGGACGACCCGGAATTCACCGAGGGCGCCTTCCACCGCATCCACGCCCATACCGGCGGCGTACCGCGCCGGGTGAACACGCTGTGCGGCCGCCTTCTGCTGTTCGGCTCGATCGAGGAGCTGCACCGCATCGACGAATCCGTGGTCGAGCAGGTCGCGGCCGAGCTGGCCGAGGAAGGCACGCAGCATTCCCAACTCCTCGAATCGCATTGGGCGGCCGACGCGGACCCGACGAGGGTCGCGCCCGCAACGCGCTTCGCCGCGGCGCCGCGGGCCGCCCCAGCCCCGCCCCCGGCGCAGGCGCCGGGGCCGCAGTGGCGCGTGCCGGTCGACGCGCCCGACCGGGTCGAGACCATGACGGAGCTGCGCCGCCGCGTGCTGGCCCTCAAGGGGGAGCGCTGAGTTGGCCGCCCATCGGGTCATCGTCAACGCGATGTCGGTCGACGTCGAGGAGCATTTCCAGGTCAGCGCCTTCGCCGGCACGGTCGACCGCAACGACTGGCCCGTCCTCGATTCCCGCGTCGAGCGCAACACGGACCGCGTGCTGGGCCTGTTCGCCGACGCGGGCGCGAAGGCCACGTTCTTCACGCTGGGCTGGGTCGCCGAACGCCATCCCGACCTGATCCGGCGCATCGTCGCCGAAGGCCACGAGCTGGCGAGCCACGGCTACGCCCATTTCCGCGCTACCGACCAGGCGCCCGACGCGTTCCGCGAGGACGTGCGGCGCACCAAGGGGATCCTCGAGGATGCCGGCGGGGTGGCGGTGAGCGGCTATCGCGCCGCCAGCTTCTCGATCGGCGCGACGAACCTGTGGACGCTCGAAGTGCTGGCCGAGGAGGGTTACGCCTACTCGTCGTCGATCTACCCCGTGCGGCACGACCATTACGGCATGCCCGAAGCGCCGCGCCATGCGCACCGCCCGTGCGGCGCGAACGGCGTGCTGGAGGTGCCGATCTCGACCCTGCGCGTGGCCGGGCGCAACCTGCCCTGCGGCGGCGGCGGCTATTTCCGGCTGGCCCCCTACCCCGCCTATCGCTGGGCGCTCACCCGGCTCAATCGCGACGACCGGCTGCCGGCGATCTTCTACTTCCATCCCTGGGAGATCGACCCCGACCAGCCGCGTCCCGACGGGCTTCCGGCCAAGACGCGCTTCCGCCATTACCTCAATCTGGGGCGCATGGAAGGCCGGCTCGCCGCGCTGCTTTCGGAGTTTGCGTGGGACCGGGTCGACCGCGTGTTCCTGGGCACACATTGAGCGAGGCCGGGATCGAGATACGGGCGCTGGCGCCGGCGTCCGCCGGACACTGGGACGCCTTCATCGCCCAGTGTCCCGAGGCCACCTTCTTCCATCGCGCCGGCTGGAAGGAGGTGATCGAGATGAGCTTCGGCCATGACTGCCCGTTTCTCTATGCCGCGCGCGCCGGCGAGATCGCGGGCGTCCTGCCGCTGGTCCACGTCAAGACGCGGCTGTTCGGCAATGGACTGATCTCGACCGGGTTCACGGTCGGTGGCGGGCCGGCGGCGATCGACGACGCCGCGCGGACGGCCCTCGACCGCGCCGCCATCGCCCTCGCCGAGCAGCGCGGCGTCGATTTCCTCGAATACCGCTCCGGCACGGCGACCCATCCGGGCTGGGCCTCGAAGCCCGAGCTCTACGTCGTGTTCCGCAAGCCGATCGAGGCCGACGACGAGAAGAACATGCAGGCCATTCCGCGCAAGCAGCGCGCGATGGTGCGCAAGGGGATCAAGGCCGGGCTCGTCTCGGAGATCGACGACGAGACCGAGCGCCTTTACGACGTATACGCCGAGAGCGTGCGGAACCTGGGCACGCCGGTGTTCGGCCGGCACTACCTGCGGCACCTGAAGCGGGTCTTCGGCGACGATTGCGACGTGGTGACGATACTTGACCGGGGCACGCCGGTCGCCAGCGTCATGAACTTCTATTTCCGCGACACGGTGCTGCCCTATTACGGCGGCGGCACGGCAGGCGCGCGCGAGGTGGCCGGCAACGATTTCATGTACTGGGAGGTGATGCGCCGGGCCGCGGCGCGCGGCTACCGCATGTTCGATTTCGGCCGGTCCAAGCGCGGCACGGGCGCCTTCGCCTTCAAGAAGAACTGGGGGTTCCCGCCCGAGCCGCTGGTCTACGAGTTCCATCTGCGCAAGGGTGGCGAGGTACCCGACGTGAACCCGCTCAACCCCAAGTACCGGCTGTTCATCGCCGCCTGGCAGCGCCTGCCGCTGGCCCTCGCCAACCGGATCGGCCCGCTTGTCGCGCGGGGGCTGGGTTAGGGCGCCCGCCATGCGCCACCGGATGGTCCCGGTCGGCCGGTTGGCCGCGAAGCCGCGGATGTGGGGGTTTCTTAACCCCAAGAGGGCATATCTGTACCGGCCCCGCGTGGTGAAGATGTTGGAGCGTCCGCCGGGCTACGATAAACTCCGCGGGACCATCCAGAGATCGGGATTCCTTTGAACGCCGACTCCAAAGCCGGGCCGCGCGAGAACAGGCAGCCCGCGAGCAACGGCGGCGCCGCGGCGACGGCTGCCCCGGCGCCCGCGTCGCTGATGTCCATCCCGGCATGGCGCACCGCCTTCATCGCCTTCGGGTTGGCGGCGATCGCGCTGTGCGCCCTGTTCTACGACACCGTCCTGACGACGGTCGACATCTGGTACACCAACACGACCTTCAACCACGGCTTCCTGATCATTCCGATCTGCGTCTATCTGGCATGGCAGCGCCGCCACGAGCTGGCGCGCATGACGCCGGAGCCGACCGTCTGGGGCCTCGTGCCGCTCGTCGGGTCGGGGATCGGCTGGCTGCTGGGCGCGACAGCGAGCGTCAATGTGGTGCAGCAGTTCTGTCTGCTGTTCATGCTGTGGTCGCTGTTCCTCACCGTGTTCGGCTGGCGCGTGTCGAAGTACCTGGTCTTTCCGCTGGGCTACGCCGCCTTCGCCGTGCCGAGCGGCACGTTCCTGGTGCCGCCGCTGCAGGATTTCACCGCGGTGTTCGCGGTCAAGGGCATCCAGCTCGTCGGCATCCCGGTCTATTCCGACGGCTACCTGATCCAGCTGCCGAACGGCGCGTTCGAGGTGGCCGAAGCCTGTGCCGGGATCCGCTTCCTGATTGCGACCCTGGCACTAGGCGTCCTGTTCACGGCAATCACCTATCGCAGCTGGTGGCGCAAGGCCGCTTTCATGGCGCTGTGCATCATCGTGCCGGTCATTTCCAACGGGTTCCGGGCATTCGCCGTGGTGCTGGTGGGCACGCTCAGCAACATGACCATCGCGGTCGGGTTCGACCACATCATCTATGGCTGGCTGCTGTTCGCCATCGTGACGGTGATCCTGCTCGCCATCGGGATGACGTTCCGCGACCGCGACCTGAACGAAACGCCGGCGCCGCCGCCATCGGCGCTGGGCCGGCCGCGCCCGAGCGCGGCGAAGATCGGCGGACTGGCCGTGGCGGTGCTGGCTCTCGCGGCCGTCTTCCCCGCCTATGCCGATCTGGTGGTGCGCGCGGCCCCGCCCGAGCGGCCGATCGCCCTCACGGCGCCGGAGATGCAAAATGGCTGGCGGCCGGTTTCCGGCAGCCCGAACGACTGGCGGCCGCAATACCAGGGCGCCGACGCGACGCTGATGCAGTCCTACACCAAGGGCGGACGGACGGTGCAGCTGTTCATCGCCTATTACCGCTGGCAGCGTACGGACGCCGAGGTGGTCAGCTCGGAAAACAAGCTGGCCGACGGCGAGACCTGGCGGCGCCTGGGCGTGGGCTCGGCCATGGCGGCGGTCGATGGACGGACGCTGCGCCTCGATTCCGAGCGGGTCGCCGGGCGCGGGACCGAGCGGCTGGTGTGGGGCTGGCAATGGGTCGCCGGGCGCTTCACGACCGATCCGTATCTCTCGAAGCTGCTGCAGACCGAGGTGAAGCTCTTCGGCCGGATGCCGGCCGCGGCCTATGTGGCGGTCGCGACCCGTAACGAGCCCGGCAGCAACTCGGCGGCGGCAACGCTGCGCGATTTCCTAGCCAGCTCCCCGCCACTGCGACCGCTTCTCGCCGGTGCGGTGAAGCGGTGACGACACGCGCGGCAGCCGCGCGGGAGCGCTGAGATGTGCGGCATTGTCGGCATCTTCGACCGGCGCGCGGGCCGCGAGATCGATCGCGCCCTCTTGGCCCGGATGAACGACAGCCAGACGCATCGCGGCCCGGACGAGCAGGGGCTGTTCGTCGCGCGCGGCATCGGGCTGGGCCACCGGCGGCTCTCGATCATCGACCTCGCGAGTGGGCAGCAGCCTTTGTTCAACGAAGACCGCTCGGTCGTCGTCGTCTATAACGGCGAGATCTACAATTTCGCCGAGCTGACGCGCGAGCTGGCGGCGGCGGGTCACCGCTTCCGCACCCATTGCGACACCGAGGTGATCGTCCACGCCTGGGAGCAATGGGGCGAGGCCTGCGTCGAGCGATTCCGCGGCATGTTCGCCTTCGCGCTGTGGGATGCGAACTCCGAGACGCTGTTCCTGGCGCGCGACCGGCTGGGCATCAAGCCGCTCTACTGGGCGGAGCTCGGCGACGGCGCGATCCTGTTCGGTTCCGAGCTGAAGTCGCTGCTGGTGCACCCCGCCTTCCCGCGCGAGATCGACCCGTGCGCGGTCGAGGACTATTTCGCCTATGGCTATGTGCCCGATCCCAAGTCGATCTACCGCGCGGCGCGCAAGCTGGCGCCCGGCCATACGCTGACCGTGTCGCGGCGCACGATGGGCGCGCCGGCGCCGCGGCGCTACTGGGACGTGTCGTTCCGCGACGGCGACCATGATGGGCCGGGCGAAGCCGACGCCACCCGGCAGCTTGTCGAGGAGCTGCGCGAGGCGGTGCGGATCCGCCTGATCGCCGAGGTGCCGCTGGGCGCATTCCTGTCGGGCGGGGTGGATTCGAGCGCGATCGTCGCGCTGATGGCGGGCCTTTCGCCCGACCCGGTGAATACCTGCACCATCTCGTTCGACGAGCGCAGCTACGACGAGTTCCCGTACGCGCAGATGGTGGCCGACCGCTACCGCACCAACCACAATATCGGGCGCGTCGATCCCGACGATTTCGCGCTGGTCGACCGGCTGGCCACGATCTACGACGAACCGTTCGCCGATTCGTCGTCGATGCCGACCTATCGCGTCTGCGGCCTCGCGCGCGAGCGGGTGACGGTCGCGCTGTCGGGCGACGGCGGCGACGAGCTGTTTGCCGGCTATCGCCGCTACCGCTTCCACCATTACGAGGAGATGGCGCGCCGCGCCGTTCCCGCGCCTCTCGTCGGTCCCCTCTTCGGCTTCCTTGGACGCGCCTACCCCAAGCTCGACTGGGCGCCGCAGCCATTGCGCGCGAAATCGACGTTCGAGTCCATCGCGCGCGGCGCGGCGGGCGGCTATTTCCACAGCGTCGCCTACGTTGTGGACGCGATGCGCCGGCGGCTTTACAGCCCTTCCTTCGTGCGCGATCTGCAGGGCTACCACGCCCAGGAGGTCCTGGCCGCCGCGATGCGCGACGCGCCGACCGACAACCACCTGTCGCGGGTGCAGTACGCCGACATCAAGACCTATCTGGCGGGCGACATATTGACCAAGGTCGACCGGGCCAGCATGGCGCATTCGCTCGAGGTGCGCGTACCGATCCTCGATCACCGCTTCGTCGAATGGTCGGCGCGTCTCGCGCCGCGCCTGAAGCTGCGCGGCGGCGAGGGCAAGTACGTGTTCAAGAAGGCGCTGGGGCCGCTGATCCCGGACGGCGTGCTGAACCGGCCCAAGATGGGATTTTCGGTGCCGCTCGCCAAATGGTTCCGCGGGCCGCTCTACGAGACGGTGCGCGACCGGCTGAGCGGGAAAGCGCTGGCCGAGACCGGCATGTTCGACACCGCCGCCATCGCGCGGCTGGTGGACGAGCATCGCTCGGGGCTGCACGACCACGCGACGACGCTGTGGTCGCTCCTGATGTTCGAATCGTTCCTGCGCCAGGTGCATGGCGGCGCCGCGACCGCAGACGCCGGGCCGCGCCTGTCCGCCGCGACCGGCCTGTAGGCCCGGCGGTCAGCTCCGCAGCGTCGCGCCGGTGGCCTTCTGGACGGCGGCCACGATCTTCGCGGCGATCTGCTCGATCTGCGCCTCGGTGAAGGTGGCGTCCGTGGGCTGCAGGCGCACCGAGATGGCGACCGACTTCTTGCCCGGCCCGACCCCCTCGCCCTCGTAGAGGTCGAACAGGACGACGTCGGTGACGAGGCTGCGCTCGGCACCGCGCGCCGCGCGCAGCACCGCGCCCGCCGGCACGTCGGCGTCGACGACGAAGGCGAAGTCGCGCTCGACTGGCTGGAACGGCGAGAGCTTGAGGAAGGGCCGCGCCGTGCCGCGCGACCGCGGTGCCGGCACCTTCTCGAGGAACGCCTCGAACGCGACGATCGGCGCTTCGGCCTCCATCGCGGCGACGACGCTCGGGTGCAGCTCGCCGAAATGACCGAGCAGGTTGGGGCCGAGGCGGAGCGTGCCGGACCGGCCGGGGTGGTACCAGTCGGGCGCACCGGCCACGACCTCGACCGAATCCACGGGGGCACCCATCGCGCCGAGCGCGGCGAGCGCATCGGCCTTGGCGTCGAGCGCATCGACCGGCCGCGGCTTCACCTGCCAGTGGCGCGGACCGCTCGCCCCCGCGCGCACCCCGCCCGCAACCAGACGCTGGCCCTTCTCGGTCGGGTCGGCATAGTCGGGCCCGACCTCGAACAGGGCCGCGTTCGGAATTCCGCGATCGGCGTTGCGCTTCGCCGCCGCGACCAGGTTGGGCAGCACCGACGGGCGCATCTGGTCGAGGTCGGACGAGATCGGGTTGGCGAGGTGCAGCGCGTCCGGCGCGCCGCCGAACAGCCCGGCTTCCTTGCGCGGCAGGAACGAATAGGTCACCGCCTCGACCAGACCACGCGCGGCGAGGGCACGGCGCGCATCGCCCGCGCGCCGCTGTGCGGCCGTCAGCGCCGGGCGCGATACGGCGGTCGGGCGCGTCACCGGCACCGGCGGGATCGTGTCGAACCCGGCGATGCGCAGCACCTCCTCCACCAGATCGGCCTCGCCCTCGATGTCGGGACGCCAGGGCGGCGGAACGACATGCAGCGTCTCGTCGTCGCCCGCGACTTCGCAGCCGAGCGCGGCGAGGATGCGCTTCGGCTCGCCGGGCGGCAGGTGCACGCCGCCCAAAGCCGCGACGCGCGCCGGGCGCAGCGCGAGGGAGCGGCGCCACTCGGGCGCTGCGCCGGCGACCACGACTTCCGACGCCTCGCCGCCGCAGAGCGATAGGATCAGGCGGGTCGCGAATTCGGTGCCCCATTCGATAGTCGTCGGGTCGATGCCGCGCTCGAACCGGTAGCGCGCGTCGGACTCGATGCCGAGCCGGCGGCCCGACGACGCGGTGCGGATCGGGTCGAACAGCGCCACCTCGAGGAACACGCTGGTCGTGTCGTCGCCGCAGCCCGAGCCCTCGCCGCCCATCAGCCCGGCGATGCCCTGCACCCCGTCGGCGTCGGCGATCACCGTGATCTCGTCGTCGAGCGTGTAGGTGCGCCCGTCCAGCGCGCCGAGCGTCTCGCCCGCGCGCGCGAGGCGCATGGTGAGGTCGCCGGCGATAGTGCCGGCGTCGAACACGTGCAGCGGCCGCGCGAGGTCGAACGTCACGTAGTTGGTGATATCCACGAGGGCCGAGATCGGACGCAGCCCGACGGCGCGCAGCCGGTCCTGCAGCCATTGCGGGCTCGGGCCGTTCTTGAGGCCCCGGAAATAGCGTCCGGCGACGACCGGGCAGGCGTCGCCCCTGCCCTCGGGAAAGTCGCGCCGCCACTTCACCGGGCTCTCGAACGTGCCCTTCACCGGCGACGTATCCAGCGGCTTGAGCCTGCCGAGCCCGGCGGCGGCGAGGTCGCGCGCAATGCCGCGTATGCCGGCGCAGTCGCCCCGGTTGGGCGTCAGCGAAACATCGATCACCGCGTCGGTCATGCCGAGTGCGGCGGCGGCGGGCGTTCCCACCGCAGCCGCGTCGTCTGCGAGCTCGATGATGCCCGCGTGCTCGTCGGACAGCCCGAGCTCGCGTTCCGAGCACAGCATGCCGTTCGAGTCCTCGCCGCGGATCTTGCCGGCCTTGAGGTCGAGCCCGGTGCCCGGGATGTGTGTGCCCGGCGGGGCGAATACGCCCTTCAGGCCGGTGCGCGCATTCGGTGCGCCGCAGACCACCTGCACGACGCCCTTGCCGGTATCGACGCGGCAGACCTTGAGCCGGTCGGCATTCGGGTGCTTCATCGCTTCGACGACGTAGCCGACGACGAACGGCGCGAGGTCCTTCGCGCGGTCCTCGATGCCTTCGACCTGCAGCCCGATCATGGTGAGCTTGTCGGCGAGTTGGTCGGTGGACGCGTCGGTCTCGAGATGGTCCTTCAGCCAGGAAACCGGAACCTTCACCGCGCGAGCCCCCCGTGCAACGAGGGCACCTCAAGCGCGGCGAAGCCGTAATGGCGCAGCCAGCGCAGGTCGGACTCGTAGAACGTGCGGAGGTCGGGGATGCCGTATTTCAGCATCGCCGCGCGCTCGATGCCGAGCCCGAACGCAAAGCCCTGCCAGCGCGTGGGGTCGATGCCGCAATTGGCGAGCACCTTCGGATGCACCATGCCGCAGCCGAGGATTTCCAGCCAGTCGCCGCCGCGCCCGATGGAAATGCCGTTCGCGTCGCGCTTGCAGCCGATATCGACCTCGGCCGACGGCTCGGTGAACGGGAAGTAGGACGGGCGGAACCGCACCGGCAAATCGTCCATCTCGAAGAAGGCGCGGCAGAACTCGATCAGGCAGCCCTTGAGGTGGCCCATATGAGTTTGCTCGTCGATCAAGAGACCCTCGACCTGGTGGAACATCGGCGAGTGCGTCGCGTCGTAGTCGGCACGGAAGGTGCGGCCCGGCGCGATGATGCGGAACGGCGGCTCGCGCCCCTGCATGGTGCGCACCTGCACCGGCGAGGTGTGGGTGCGGAGCACACGCTGCGTGCCGTCCGGCGCGGGCGGCAAATAGAACGTGTCGTGCTCCTGGCGCGCCGGATGCTCGGGCGGAATGTTGAGCGCGCCGAAATTGTGGAAGTCGTCCTCGATGTGCGGCCCTTCGGCGACGGTGAAGCCCATCTCGCCCAGGATCGCGATCATCTCGTCGATGGTCTGGCTGATCGGATGGATGCGCCCCTCGGGCTCGGGCCGCACCGGAAGTGTCACGTCGATGCGCTCGGCGGCGAGGCGCGCGGTGATCGCGGCGCCGGCGAGCGAGCCCTTGCGCGCCTCGATCGCGGCGGCAACCGCGTCCTTGACGGCGTTGAGGCGCTGGCCGGCCGCGCGGCGCTCGTCCGGCGCGATGGTGCCGAGCGTCTTCATCAGCTCGGTGAGGCGGCCCTTGCGCCCGAGCGCGTCGACGCGCACGCCCTCGAGCCCGTCGAGGTCAGGGGCGGCTTCGACGTCCTTCAGTATCTCGTCGCGGAGTGTGTCGAGGTCTTCCATGGCGGGGACGTTCTAAACCACGGGCAGGCAAAACCCAACAGCAACCAGTCCTGTCACCCCGGACGGCGCCGCGCCGATCCGGGGCCCATATCACAACGTCACGGCGCAGGACAGATGGGTCCCGGCTCGCGCCGCTTCACGGCTTGGCTGGGATGACCAACTGGGGTTTCGGCCTCAGCCCTGGAGCGCCGCGCTCGCCTGCCTGGCGATCGCGGCGAAGGCCTCCGGCTCGCGCGCGGCGAGGTCGGCCAGCACCTTGCGGTCCATCTCGATGCCGGCCCGCTTGATGCCGTTCATGAACTGCGAGTAGGTCAAGCCATGCTCGCGCGCCCCCGCGTTGATGCGCTGGATCCACAGCGCACGGAAATTGCGCTTGCGGTTGCGCCGGTCGCGATAGGCGTATTGCAGCCCCTTCTCGACCTTTTCCTTGGCGATGCGGAAGGCCGACGAGTTGCGGTCGCGATAGCCCTTGGCCCGGCCCAGCAGCTTCTTGCGGCGGGCCTTGCGCGGCGGTGCGTTGGTCGTACGTGCCATGATGCGCCTCCCCTAGGCCCAGGGCAGCAAGCCGTGGATCTTCTTCTGATCCGACGGGGCTGCGACCTCCATGCCGCGCGCCTGGCGCTTCATCTTCTGCGGCCGCTTGCGAAGGTTGTGGCGCTTGCGCGAGGGCGAGATCTTCGCCTTGCCGGTGCCGGTGAAGCGGAATTGCTTCTTCGCGCTCGAGTTCGACTTGAGCTTGGGCATTTCAGTCCTTTCGTCGAAGGATTGCGGACCGCCGCGGCATGCCCTTCGGGCCGGGCCGTCCCCTGTGAGGCGCGGGTTATAGCCGCTGAGGGCGGGGCTGGCAAGCGAAGCCAAACGCCAACGGCCGCTCCAAAGGGCGGCCGTTGGGGGGAGGCATCACGCGCAGGCGACCCGACCCTGACTACTGAACACTTCCATACTGAAATGGACTTCCGACTACGCTGACCACGCTGAAACGCACCACGCTTTTACACACTCACCACACGGTACCCGGAACCACGCGGTACCCGAAAAACGCACGCCTCAATAACGAATGGGGCTACTTCTTCGCCGCCGGCGCAGGCGCCGCCGTGCCGTTGGCGGCGGCCGCCTTGACCTCGTCGAAGCTCGCGCTGATGCGCTTGGTGAAGATGCTCATCACGTCCTCGCCGGTGGCGGCGGCGAGCGCATAAAGCTCGCGGCTGGCGGCGAGACCGGTCTCGAACGCGTCCTTGGCAAGCTCCGCCGAACGGGCGAGCTTCGCCTCGGGAGCGGTCGGGGCCATCGCCTCGGTCGCGGCCTTGTTGGCGCGGTCGAAGCCCTCGCGGGCGAGGGCAGTCTCGCGCTCGACGAAGGCGCGGACGCCGTCCATGGCGCGCTGGTTGGCGGCGATCATGGTTTCGACGTTCTTGCGATGAAGCGCGGCCATCGCCTCGAAATCCATGCCGGGAACCTTGAAGTCGGCGAGGAACGGCGCGAAGTCGGTCGGGAACGCACTGGTCTTGGTCTGGGGCATCGGTTCGGCTCCTTTGGTCCGAAGATCATGCTGCACCGCACAATCGATGCTTATATGCGTGCCCGAGCCGCCCCTGTCAAGGAAGTTTTGTGCGCCGCACAAATTCAATTATTCCGATATCGGACGATCTTTAAGTCCCATTATCAAACGATTCCAATAACTTAAGACAGAACATACCCGGCCGACAAAGAAAACTACGGCCGTCGCGACCCCATGCGTGTGCGCCGCAGCGGTGGCCGGCTAGGCAGGCGGCGCGTCGGTGGCGGCGTCGTCGAGGTCCGCCCCGCCGCGGCGGGCGCGTCGCCGCGGAGGCGGCGCAAGGCGGCTGCACAGCCCGGCCAGACGCTCGGCGTGGCGCAGTCGCCGGTCGAGATGGGCCATGGTGCGGGCCATGTCGGGATCGTCGTCGCGCAGCCAGATCCAGAGGCCGGATACGTAGATCGCCGCCAGCGCCTTGACGCGCAGCAGGCCGGTCGGTCCGCGCGGCCCGACGCCCGCGGCCTCCAGCATCCAGCGCATCGAGCGCAACAGGCGCGGGGCGGCGCACAGCGCCGCACCGGGCGTGGCCATCGTCTCGCGCAGGATCGTGCCGACCGCACGCTTGTGGGGCGCCAGCGCGTCGAGCCGGCGCAGCAGTGCGTCGAGCAGTCGGTCGCGCACCGGCTCCTCGCTGGCCTCGGACGGGGTGCCGGCCAGCACCGCCTCGTCGATCCGGTTCACGAAGGCGGCCAGGATCGCCGCCTTGGAGCGGTATGCGGCATGCAGCGCCGCAAGATCCATCCCCGCCTGCGCGGCGATGTCGGCCATGGTCACGTCGCCCCAGCGCCGCTCGGCGGCCAGGGCGAGGGCGGCCTCGACGGGATCGCCTGGGGTCCGGGCCTGGCGCCGGGCGCGGCCGGTCGCGCGCCTCGGTCGGGATTGCCTCGCCATGTCGGTCCTCCCGTGGTCCTCGATCCCTACAATGATAGGGATGCGGCGGCCCGGCGACAAACCCCAAGGGGCGGGCATTTTCCGCCCACGCGGACCGCGCCGGCTCCCGCCCCCACCCGTGCGGCCTAGCCGGCCAGCGCCCGCGAGCGCTGGGTGGCGGCGACCACCGCCCGCTCCATCAGGTCGGCGAGCCCGTCCGGCGCCATCAGCACCTGGAGGGCCGCCTCCGTAGTGCCGCCGGGGCTGGTGACGTTGCGACGCAGGATCGCCGCGGGCTCGTCCGAAAGGCGGGCGAGCTCGCCCGAACCCGTCACCGTCGCGCGGGCGAGGCGTTCGGCGAGCGCCACCGGGAGCCCCGCCGCCGCCCCCGCCTGGGCCAGCGCCTCGATCAGCAGGAACACGTAGGCCGGCCCGCTGCCCGAGACCGCCGTCACCGGATCCATCAGCGCCTCGTCCTCGACCCAGGCCACCTCGCCCACCGCCTCGAGCAGCTTCTGGCAGGCCGCCCGCTGCGCCGCGGTCACCCGCATGCTGGCGCAGGCGACGGAGATGCCGCGCCGGACCGCCGCCGGCGTGTTCGGCATGGCACGCACGATGGCGGCGTCGGGGCCCAGATGGCAGGCGTAGGCCGCAATGGTCTTGCCGGCGGCGATGGAAAGCGACACCGCGCCGGCATCGGCGAAGCGGCGATAGGCGGGCGCGACGTCGTCGAGTGCCTGCGGCTTGACGGCGAACACCACCACGTCGGGGACGTAGTCCGTCCCCAGCGCCTCGGGCCCGGACAGCACGGCGACCTGATGGTCGGCGGCGACCGATTCGGCCAGGGCCGCGGCGGGCTCGACGACCACGACGCGGTCAGCGGCGATGCCGCGGTCGCGCCAGCCGGCGAGCAGCGCGCTGCCCATCTTGCCGCAGCCGACCAGGAGGATGGAGCCGAACGAGGCGGTGGTGGTGGTCATGGAGCCCTCCCAGCGCCGGAATTGGGCGGCCATTAAAGCAGACTCGGCCGGCGGTGAGTAGGGTGAGGGGTTGCCCCTTACGCCTCGCCGAGCGTGTCGAGCAGCGAGGTCGCGATCGCATCGGCGGCCGACTTGCCGCCCCAGATGACGAACTGGAACGCCGGGTAGTAGCGCTCGCACTCGGCGACCGCAATGTCGACCAGATCCTCGAGCTGCTCGACGCTCGCGCGATGGATGCCCCGCATCAGCGAGGTGTGGCGGTACATCGGCAGCCCCTCCTCCGACCAGAGGTCGAAATGGCCAACCGCCATGCGTTCGTTCATCAGGGCGAGCAGGTCGTTGGTCTCGCGCCGCTTGGTGGGCGGCACGCGCAGATCGAACGCGCAGGTGAAATGCAGCGCGTGAATGTCGCCCCGCCACGAGAACTGCAGGCGGAAATCGCACCAGCGCCCCGTCAGCTCGACCGCCAGCTCATCGGAACTCATCCGGTCGAAGATCCAGTCATGCGCGCACGCGATGTTTTCCACCGTTTCGAGCGGATTGGCGACGTGAGCGACCGGTTCCACCTCGATGACCGCCATCGACACCCCCAATGAGCCTCTCCACATTTTGTGGGAGACTGCTTTGTTCTCACAAGGGATAGCGTGCCAAATGGACCGAATCGGCGCAAGAGTCGATTTGGCTACGATGCACGATGGCGGGGGATATCACGCCGGGCGGCGCCGCCGCGGACGGCGCGGGCGGGGCTGGGCCGGCTCGATGCCGGCGCACTTCTCGAGCTCGGCGACGCGGGCTTCCAGCGCCTCCTGCTGGGCGCGGGCCGTGGCGGCCATCTCGCGCACCGCGTCGAACTCGTCGCGGGTGACGAGGTCGAGCCCGCCCAGCATCCGCTCGAACTGGGCGCGGACGAGCGACTCGATCTCGCGGCGGATACCGGCGAGCGTTCCGAACGCGCCGCCCGCCACACGTGCCGCGTCGTCGAACATCCGGTTGCGCGTCTGCATGGGCCCCTCCGTGACAGGCTTTCTATATGCGCCGCGCGGGATGCAGGGGCAAGTCGGGCGCGCGGTATCGCCACGTTGCGAGGGCCGGACGGCGCGCCTATAAGATGCCGCCATGATCGTCGTGACCGGCGGGGCCGGCTTCATCGGATCCATCCTGGTGGCCGCGCTCGAGACCCACAGGTCCGGGCCCGTCGCCGTATGCGACCGGCTCGGCACCGACGACAAGTGGCGCAACATCGCCAAGCGCGAGCTGGCCGATCTGTTCCCGCCCGACGCGCTGCCCGGCTGGCTCGATGCGCACAAGGGCGCGGTCGAGGCCGTCATCCACATGGGCGCGATCTCGGCCACCACGGCGACCGACGCCGACGAAATCGCGCGGGTGAACTTCCACGAGCCGCTGCGCCTGTGGGACTGGTGCGCGCGGAACGGGGTGCGGCTGATCTACGCTTCCTCGGCCGCGACCTATGGCGACGGCACGCAGGGCTTCGACGACGACGGATCGCTCGCGGCGCTCGCCCGGCTCCGCCCGCTCAATCTGTATGGCTGGTCGAAGCTCGCCTTCGACCGCGCGGTGGCGCGCATTCTGGCCGCGGGCGGGCCGGCCCCGCCGCAATGGGCCGGGCTCAAATTCTTCAACGTGTACGGTCCGAACGAGTACCACAAGGGCGGGCAGATTTCGGTCGCGCTGAAGAATTTCCGCGAGGCGACGGAGAAGGGCGAGGCGGTGCTGTTCCGCTCGCACAACCCGGATTACGCCGACGGTGGGCAGATGCGCGACTTCGTGTGGGTCGGCGACTGCGCCGACGTGGTGACCTGGCTTCTCGACACGCCGTCGGCGAGCGGGCTGTTCAATGTCGGCACCGGCAAGGCGCGCAGCTTCGCCGACCTTGCGGGCGCGGTGTTCCGCGCGATGGGTCGCGCGCCGAACATCACGTTCGTCGATACACCGGCAGCGATCCGCGACAAGTACCAGTACTTCACCGAGGCACGGATGGACCGGCTGCGCGCGGCCGGCTACGCCAAGCCCGCGACGTCGCTCGAGGAGGGGGTCACGCGCTACGTGCGCGACTTCCTCGCCACCGCCGACCCGTATCTTTGAGACGCGGGCGCGTCCGCTGATGCTCGCCCTCGCCTTTCCGAATTTCGATCCGGTCGCCATCGAATGGGGACCGCTGGTCGTTCGCTGGTACGCGCTCGCCTATGTCGTCGGCATATTGGTCGGCTGGCGCGTGATGCTGAGCCTCGCGCAGCGCCAGGGACCCGATGGCCAACCGCTGATGAGCCGCGCGGCGGTCGACGATTTCGTCGTGTGGGCGACGCTCGGCATCATCCTCGGCGGGCGGATCGGCTACATCCTGTTCTACCAGCCGGAATTCTACCTCGCCCATCCGATGCAGGCGCTCGAGGTGTGGCACGGGGGCATGTCGTTCCATGGCGGGCTGATCGGCGTGCTGACCGCGATCTGGCTGTTCGCGCGACGGCGCAAGATCAGCTTCTTCACGCTGGGCGACCTCGTCTGCACCGTCGTGCCGATCGGGCTGTTCTTCGGACGGCTCGCCAATTTCGTGAACGGCGAGCTGTACGGACGTCCCAGCGACGTGCCATGGGCGATGGTGTTCCCGCGCGACCCGATGCAGGTCCCGCGCCATCCGAGCCAGCTCTACGAGGCGACGCTGGAGGGCATCGTGCTGTTCTCGGTGCTGATCTGGCTGGTCACGCAGCGCGACACCTATCGCCGGCCGGGCTATACGGCGGGGGCGTTCCTCACCGGCTACGCCCTCGCGCGGATCGTCGGCGAGTTCTTCCGCCAGCCGGACGTGCAGCTCGGCTACCTGATCGGCGGCGCGACGATGGGCCAGCTACTGTCGATCCCGCTGCTGCTGTGCGGCCTGTATCTGATATGGCGGGCGAACCGGCAGGCCTAGCCGCCGCCCTCGCCGCGCGGATCGGGCGCGATGGCCCGATCGGCGTGGACGCCTTCATGCGGGACTGCGTGGCGCACTATTACGCATCGCGCGAGCCGTTCGGCGCGAAGGGCGATTTCGTCACCGCGCCGGAGATCACCCAGGTGTTCGGCGAGCTGGTCGGGCTGTGGGCGGCGACCGCGTGGCAGGCGGCGGGCGCGCCCGATCCCGTCAACCTCGTCGAGCTCGGTCCGGGACGCGGCACGCTGATGCGCGACGCGCTGCGCGCGGCGAAGCTGGCGCCGGCGTTTCGCCGCGCCCTCCGGCTGCATCTCGTCGAGACGAGCGCCGCCCTGCGCGGCGCGCAGCGCGCGGCGCTGGCGGGCGAGGACGTCGCGTGGCACGAGACGTTGGCCGACGTGCCGGCCGGACCGACGGTGCTGCTCGCCAACGAGTTCTTCGACGCGTTGCCGGTGCGGCAATTCGTCCGCACGCCCGAGGGCTGGCGCGAGCGGCGCGTGGCGCACGGGCCGGACGGGTTCCGCTTCGTCGCGGGAACGCCGGATGCGACTTCCGACTTGCCCGCCGCTCTACGCGGAGCGCCAGCGGGCGCGGTCGTCGAGACCTCGCCCGAGTCGGGCGCGGTGATGGGCGCGATCGCGCGGCGGGTGGCGGACGAGGGCGGCGCGGCGCTGATCGTCGATTTCGGCCCTGCGGAAAGCGGCGTGGGCGAGACCTTGCAGGCCGCCCGCCGCCACCGGGCTCACGACGTGCTGGTCGCACCGGGCACCGCCGACCTCGCCGCCCATGTCGATTTCGCCGCGCTGGCCCGCGCCGCCGAACGGGCCGGCGCACACGCCTGGGGACCGGTGACGCAGCGCACGCTTCTAACGCGCCTCGGCATCGAGCAGCGCGCCGCGCGGCTGATGGCGGCCGCCCCCGACCAGGCGGCACTGGTGCGTTCCGCCTGCCGACGCTTGATCGACCCTGCCGAAATGGGCACCTTGTTCAAGGCGCTCGCGCTCACCCCCCGCGCGGCGCCCGCCCCTGCCGGATTCGAGCCCGACGCCACATGATTACCAGCGAAGCCCTTGCCCTGACCCGCGTGCGCCACGCCTTCTTCACCCGCGAGGGCGGCGTGTCGGAAGGAATCTACGCCTCGCTCAACTGCGGGTTCGGCTCGGGCGACGACGCGGCGCGCGTCGCCGAGAACCGCAGGCGCGCCATGGGCCGGCTCGGTCTCGGGGCCGACGCGCTCAACACGATCTACCAGGTACACGGCACCGACGTCGCCGTGGTGGAGCGACCGTTCGCGCAGGGGACCGCCCCGCACGCGGACGCCCAGGTCACCCGCAGGGCGGGCGTTGCGCTCGGCATTCTGACCGCGGACTGCGCGCCTGTGCTGTTCGCCGATTCCGAGGCCGGGGTGGTGGGCGCGGCTCATGCCGGATGGCGCGGCGCGCTGTCGGGCGTGGTCGAGGCGACCGTCGCGGCGATGGAGCGACTCGGCGCCGCACGCGCGCGCATCGCCGCCGCGATCGGCCCGACCATCGGGTGCCAATCCTACGAGGTCGGACCCGAATTCCGCGACGCATTCCTCGCGGCCGACGCGGCCAACGGCGCCTTCTTCGTTGCAGGACGCCGCGCCCGGTTCCAGTTCGACCTGCCGCGCTACGTGGAAAGCCGCCTCGCCGCCGCCGGCCTCGCCCGGTTCGCGCGCATCGACGCCGATACCTGCGCTGCGCCCGACCGGTTTTTCAGCTACCGCCGTGTAACGCTCGACGGTGGCGGCGATTACGGGCGTGCGCTGGCCGCCATTGCGATCGAAAGCTGACATGCCGCATCTCATCATCTTCGCCGCGCTGTTCCTGTGCGCGCTGGTCGTGAGCTGTGTCCTTACGTAACACCGTCCTGGCGGCCACCGTCGCGCTGGCCGCGTGCCAGCCTCTGCCGCAGCCCTTCCGGCCGGACGCGAAGGACGGGGTGAACAGGCTGCTGGTGCGCAACGACATCGGCGGCGTCGTGGTGCGCCGGGTCGAGGGGTTGGCAAAGGCCCAATCCGACGCGCTGGCCGACGCGATGGTGGACGCGCTGCACAAGGCCGAGATCCCCGCCGCGACGTCCGGCGGCAACCTGATGAGCCTCCATCTCGACGGGACGGCGACGGAGCGGCCGGGAAACCGGATTGCCGTCGCATGGCGCCTCACCGATCCGGCGGGCCGCCAGGTCGGCACGGCCGAGGCCGAAGGCACTCCCGCCGATCCGGCGAGCCTTGCCGCCCATGCCGCCCCCAAGGTCGCAGCGCTGGTGGAGGGCACGCCGGCCAAGCCGAAGGCCGATCCCGCCGCGGTTAGGGGCGCGCCGCCGATGCTGACCGTCTGGCCTGTGGTCGGCGCGCCGGGCGACGGCGACCCGGCGCTGTCGCGCGCCATGCACGACGCGCTGAAGGCGGCGGAGGTGCCGGTATCGGACGAGCTGACCGACCACGGGCTGGTGATCGCCGGCAGTGTCCATGTCGGCCCGGCCGAGCCCGGCAGCGAGACCGTTGAGATCCTCTGGACCGTGCTCGATTCCACGGGGACGGAGGTGGCTAAGCTCGCCCAGAACAACACGGTGCCCAAGGGCTCGCTGGATGGGGAATGGGGGCCGCTGGCCCGCATGATCGCGGATTCGGCCATACCCGGCGTCATCGACATGCTGCGCCAGCTTCCGCCCGGCCGGGCGTCGGGCGGGTAGCGGCCGATTCCGTTTACAGGGCCGGGGTGGGTTGATACATTCCGCGCGCCGTCCCGAAATTGTCACATCGCGCGCGACGCGGGCGCCGAGGAGACAGCGTTTCCGATGAAGCTGATCGCCGGTAATTCCAACCGCCCGTTAAGCGAAGCCATCGCCGCCTATCTCAACGTACCGCTGACCCGGGCGGCGATCCGGCGCTTCTCGGATATGGAGTGCTTCGTCGAGATTCAGGAGAACGTGCGCGGCGAGGACGCGTTCGTCCTGCAATCGACCTCGTACCCCGCGAACGACAACCTGATGGAGCTGCTGGTCACGCTGGACGCGCTGCGCCGGTCGTCGGCCCGGCGCATCACCGCGGTGATCCCGTATTTCGGCTATGCCCGCCAGGACCGCAAATCGACGCCCCGCACGCCGATCTCGGCCAAGCTGGTGGCGAACCTGATCACCGTCGCGGGCGCCGATCGGGTGCTGACGCTCGACCTGCATGCCGGCCAGATTCAGGGCTTCTTCGACATCCCGACCGACAATTTGTTCGCCGCGCCGGTCTTCGTGCGCGACATCGCAGAGCGCTATAACGGTGCCGAGCTGACCATGGTCTCGCCCGACGTGGGCGGGGTGGTGCGGGCGCGCGCCATGGCCAAGCGGCTCGAGGCCGACCTCGCCATCATCGACAAGAGGCGCGAGCGCGCGGGCGTGTCCGAGGTGATGAACATCATCGGCGATGTCGAGGGGCGCGACTGCATCCTGGTCGACGACATCGTCGATTCCGCGGGGACGCTGTGCAACGCGGCCGAGGCGCTGATGGATTCCGGCGCCAAGACGGTCTCGGCCTATGTCAGCCATGGCGTACTTTCGGGCGGTGCCGTGGCGCGCGTCGCCGCCTCGCCACTCGAAAGCCTGGTCATCACCGATTCGATCCAGGCGACCGAGGCCGTGCGCGTGTCGAACAATATCCGCCAGCTCACCATCTCGCCGCTGATGGGCGAGGCGGTGCGCCGCATCCACGAGGATTCCTCGGTCTCTTCGCTATTTGACTAAACGCGCCGGCGGCGCTAAACCCTTGCGCTTTCCGGGCCGGTTGCACCCTGCCCGGTTTCGGTCGTTTGAAGGAGCACGAACCCATGGCTGACGTGGTCACCATCGGCGCCTCGCGGCGCGAACGGTCCGGTACGGGCGGGGCCCGCGCCGCGCGCCGCCAGGGCTTCGTTCCCGGTATCGTCTACGGCGTGGGCACCGAGCCGATGGCCGTCCAGCTCGACCAGCGGCTGCTCGACCAAGTCCGCATGCGGCCCGGCTTCTTCAACCGGCTGATCGACATCGACCTGGGTGGCGAGAAGCTGCGGGTCCTGCCGCGCGAACTGCAGCTGCACCCGGTGACCGACGCAACGATTCACGTCGACCTGATGCGCGCGACCGACGAGACGCAGGTTACGGTCGACGTGCCGGTCCACTTCGAGAACGAGGCCGCCTCGCCCGGTATCAAACGTGGCGGCGTGCTCAACGTCGTACGCCACACGATCGAGGTGCGGTGTCGCGCCGCCGGAATCCCGACCCATTTCACGGTCGACCTGACCGGGCTAGAGATCGGCTCGTCGATCCACGCCAGCCATATCTCGCTGCCCGAGGGCGTGGTGCCGACCATCTCCGATCGCGACTTCACCATTGCCACCGTCGCGGCGCCGACCGTGATGGCCGAGGAGGCCGCACGTCCGGCCGGCGAGGGCGAAGCCGCAGCGGCGGAAGGTGCCGAGGGTGCCGCGGCCCAGTCGGCGACCGAGGGTGCAGCCGCCGGCGGCGGGAGCGGCGGCGGCAAGGCTTAGCCGCCCGACCGCCGGCACGCCATGCTGCTTCTCGTCGGCCTGGGCAATCCCGGGCCGCGCTACGCCGCCAACCGTCACAACGTGGGCTTCCTGGCGCTCGACGAGGTGCGCCGGCGTTATGGCTTCGGCGGCGCGCGGTCCAAGTTCGAGGCGGAAACGTCGGAGGGCACGGTGGGCGGCCAGCGCGTGCTGGCGCTGAAGCCGCAGACCTACATGAACGAGTCCGGCCGGTCGGTGGGGGCCGCGGTCCGCTTCCACAAGATTCCGCCGGAGGACGTCATCGTGCTGCACGACGAAATCGACCTGGCGCCCGGCAAGGTGCGCGCCAAGCGCGGCGGCGGGCTGGCCGGCCATAACGGGCTGCGCTCGATCGCCGCCCATATCGGACCCGAGTTCCGCCGCGTTCGGCTCGGCGTCGGGCATCCCGGCAAGGCGTTCGTGCTGGGGCACGTGCTGCACGATTTCAGCCGCGAGGACATCGACTGGGTGGCGAAGATGCTGGAGGCGGTGGCCGAGGCGTTGCCCGCCCTGATTGCGGGCGACGACCCGGCCTTCATGAGCAAGGTGGCGGCGCTCGCACCCCCACCGAAATTCCCGCGTGCCGACCTCGACGAAGGCGCGTGCTGATGGGGTTTTCCTGCGGCATCGTCGGGTTGCCCAATGTCGGCAAGTCGACCCTGTTCAACGCGCTGACGGCGACGCTCGCCGCCGAGTCGGCGAACTACGCCTTCACCACCATCGAACCCAATGTCGGACGCGCAGCGGTGCCGGACGAACGGCTCGACGTGCTCGCCCGGCTCGCCCAGTCCAAGCAGGTGGTGCCCACGCGGCTCGACTTCGTCGATATCGCCGGGCTGGTCGCCGGCGCCTCGCGCGGCGAGGGGCTGGGCAACCGCTTCCTCGCCCATATCCGCGAGGTCGACGCCGTCGCCCACGTGCTGCGCTGCTTCGAGGACGAGAACGTCATGCACGCGTCGGGCCGTGTCGACCCGGTGGCCGACGCCGAGACGGTCGAGACCGAGTTGATGCTCGCCGACCTCGAAAGCCTGGAGCGGCGCATCGACGGGCTGGTCAAGCGGGCCCGCGGCAACGACAAGGAGGCGCGCGCCCAGCTCGCCATCGCCGAGCGCATCAAGGCGGCGCTGGCCGAAGGAACGCCCGCCCGCGCGGTGCCGCTCGGCGAGGAAGAGCGGGCCGTGCTGCGCGGCATGCAGCTTCTGACTGCGAAGCCGGTGCTTTACGTCTGCAACGTGGACGAGGGGGCGGCGGCGACCGGCAACGCGCATTCCGCCCGCGTCGCCGAGATGGCGGCCAAGCGCGGCGCCGGATCGGTGGTCGTCTCGGCCGCGATCGAGGCCGAGGTGGCCCAGCTTTCCGATGCCGCGGAGCGGCGCGAGTTCCTGGCCTCGCTCGATTTGGCGGAGACCGGGCTCGCCAAGGTGATCCGCACCGGCTACGCCCTGCTCGACCTGATCACCTACTTCACCGCCGGGCCGAAGGAGGCGCGCGCCTGGACCATCTCGCGCGGGACCAAGGCACCGCAGGCCGCCGCCGTGATCCACACCGACTTCGAGCGCGGCTTCATCGCGGCCGAGGTGATCGCCTATGACGACTACGTTTCGGCCGGCGGCGAGCAGGGCGCCAAGACCCAGGGCAGGATGCGGCTGGAAGGGCGCGAGTACGTGGTCGCCGACGGCGACGTGATCCTGTTCCGCTTCAACGTTTAGAGCGGCCGGCCGCCGGTCCCGGACTTTGATCCACCCCCCGCGCCATGGTATCTGTTTCGGGCAGGGGGAACAAAATCGGACCGCCATGACGCCCCACCGCAATGCCGCGACTATAGGTCGCCTGGGCTGGCGCCGAGGCCCCATGCCGGGCGCTCGAGCGATTTCAGGCGGCGCACCGTGACGGCGACCAAGACGCGGCCGGCACCCGCCCCGGTTGCGTTCCAGGCCACGGGCGCCGAGCTGGAGGTCGGCGGGATCCCGCTCACCCGCCTGGCCGCGGAGGCCGGAGGCACCCCGTTCTACGCCTACGACCGGGCCATGCTCGACGAACGGATCGGCAAGCTGCGCCGCACCCTGCCCCCAGGGGTGCGGATCAGCTATGCGGTCAAGGCCAACCCTCTGCCGGCGGTCATCCGCCACCTCGCCACCCTGGTGGACGGGTTCGACGTCGCGTCGTCCGGCGAGCTCGCCCGGGTGCTCGACGCGGAGGTTGCCGGCGCCCGCGTGAGCTTCGCCGGTCCGGGCAAGACCGAGCCACAGCTTGCGACGGCGATCGCGGCAGGCGTGCTGATCAACCTGGAATCCGCCGCCGAGATGGAGAATGCCGCCCGGATCGGTGCAAGGCTCGGAATCCGTCCCCGCGTCGCCGTGCGCGTGAACCCAGATTTCGAGCTGCGCGCCTCGGGCATGAAGATGGCGGGCGGCCCCAAGCCGTTCGGCGTCGATTCCGAGCTGGTGCCCCAGATGCTGTCCCGCCTCGGCGCGCTCGACCTCGATTTCGAAGGGTTCCAGGTCTTCGCCGGCTCGCAGAACCTGCACGCCGAGCTGGTGGCGGAGGTGCAGGACAAGACGGTGGCACTGGCCATCGCCCTCGCCCGCCATGCCCCCGCCCCGGTGCGCGTGCTGAATATCGGCGGCGGGTTCGGGATCCCCTACCACCCCGGCGATACCCCGCTCGACCTCGACGCGGTGGGCGCCAACCTCGCCCGGCTGATGCCTGAGCTCGCCGCGGCCCTGCCCGAGGCGCGCATTGTGGTCGAGCTGGGCCGTTACATCATCGGCGAGGCCGGGGTGTATGTATGCCGGGTGGTCGATCGTAAGGTCTCGCGCGGGCAAATATTCCTGGTCACCGACGGGGGACTTCATCATCATCTCGTGGCGTCCGGCCATCTGGGCGGGCCGATCCGCCGCAACTTCCCGGTTGCGGTCGGCAATCGTATGGACCAAAAGCCGGTCGAGACGGTGAACGTGGTGGGCTGTCTGTGCACCCCGCTGGACGTCCTGGCGGAAAAGGTGGATCTGCCGCGGGCCGAGCCGGGGGACCTGATCGTGATCTTCCAGTCGGGCGCCTATGGTGCCTCGGCGAGCCCGCAAGGATTTCTGGGCCACCCGCCGCCTGGTGAACTTTTGGTTTAGAAGTCTTGGTAGAGTGGATCGAAGCGTATGGCGACCCTTGAAGAGGTGAAGCAGGTGCTGGGCGACACGCTGCAGCTGGGAGCCCGCACGGCGCGGCTCGAGGCCGACACGCCGCTTCTGGGTGCGCTGCCGGAGCTCGATTCGATGGCGGTGGTCACGGTGCTGACGGCGATGGAGGAGGCGTTCGGGATCACCGTCGAGGACGACGAGGTCAGCGCCGAGACCTTCGAGACCGTCGGGTCGCTGGCACGCTACGTCGAGCGCAAGCGGGCCGGCTGAGGGCGACCGCCCTTGGAGCCGTTTTTCCTCGAAGGGTGTGCCGGCCGGCTGTTCGCAATCTACCGTGCGCCCGCACCCGGCGCGGCCCAGCGCGGCGACGTGCTGTTCCTGCCGCCTTTCGCCGAGGAGATGAACCGCTCGCGGCGCATGACCACGCTGATGGCCGAGCGCCTGGCGCAGATCGGCCACGGCTCGCTGGTCTTCGATCTGTATGGCACCGGCGACAGCGAGGGCGAGTTCGCCGATGCGACATTGGAGATCTGGCGCGACGACGTGCGCCGCGCGCTCGACTGGCTCGCCGCCCGGGAGGCGTCGTCGCTCGCCCTGCTCGGGCTGCGCTTCGGCGCGGCGCTGGCGCTCGAGGCGGCCAGCAGCCATCCGCCGCGTCTGGCCCGGCTGGTGCTATGGCAGCCCATCGCCTCGGGCGAGCAGATGATGACCCAGTTTCTGCGCATCCGGATCGCCGCCGACATGGAACGCGCGGCGCCCGCGACGACCACCGTCACGCTGCGCGGTCGCCTCGCAGCCGGCGAGACACTGGAGGTCGCCGGCTATTCGATCACCGGCCCGCTGGCCGCGGGGATCGATGCGGTGCGGCTGAACGCGCCGGGCGAGGCGGCCGGTGTGCCGGTGCACTGGTTCGAGCTGGTGGCTGAGGCCGGCCAGTCGGCGCCGCCAGCCGCGGCGCGCGTCGTCGAGGCCTGGGGGTCGGCGGGCTGCGCGGTGACGTTGCGCACGGTGCCGGGCGTGCCGTTCTGGACGCTGCAGGAGACGACGGTGGCGCCCAACCTGCTCGACGCCACGGCCGAGTGCTTCACATGACGGCGGAAGAACGGCCGATCGTGTTCCATCGCGACGGGCAGGAGATGCTGGGCATCCTGCACCTGCCCGGCGGCGCATGCGAGCGCGGACTGCTGCTGGTCGTCGGCGGCCCGCAATACCGCGTTGGCAGCCATCGCCAGTTCCTGCGCATGGCGCGCGCGCTGGCCGGCGCGGGCATCGCCGTACTGCGCTTCGACTGCCGCGGCATGGGCGACAGCGGCGGACGCTTCCCCGGGTTCCAGCATGTCGGCGACGATATCAGCGCGGCGATGGATGCGTTCATCGCCGCCTGCCCTGGCCTCACGCGCATCGCGCTCTGGGGACTGTGCGACGCCGCCTCGGCCGGGATGTTTTACGCCCACACCGATCCCCGCGTGTCCGGTCTGGTGCTGGTCAACCCGTGGGCGCGCACGGACACAGGCATGGCGCGTACGCACCTGCGCCACTACTACCTGCCGCGCCTGGCTGGCTCCGCCTTCTGGCGCCGTCTCGCCCAGGGCGAGGTGCGGCTGCACGAATCCGTCGCCTCGTTCGCCGCGATGGTGCGCAACGCGCTGGGCGGTCCCAAACGGGGGGCGGAAGGCGAGGAAGGCGCCGACCTCGACGAGCCGATGCCCGAGCCCGACTCCTCCGGCCTGCCGGATCGCATGCGCGACCGGCTGGCCCGGTTCCAGGGACCGGTGCTGTTCCTGATGAGCGGGGTCGACCTCACCGCCCGCGAATTCGACGGCGTGATCCGCGGCTCGCGCGACTGGCTCAGCCTGATGGCGCGGCCCGGCGTGACGCGCCGCGACCTGCCCACGGCAGACCATACCTTCTCGACCTGCGCGGATCTCGACGAGGCGACGCGCCTGACCCGCGAATGGGTGGCGGGGCTGTGACCGGTCGTGATTGACGTTTTCGACATTATCGACGAAGGCCGAAAAAAAGCTGGGCAACTTGAAGGCGCAGGGGACGACCGGTATACGGCGAGGGCGCCCCGCGTCGAAGCCCCGCCTCGTTCGTAACAGCACCTTAGAGTAACCCATGCCCGACACGTCCAACGTCCAGCTTCCTGCCGTCGATTCGGAACACATCAGGCGCATCCATGGCGGCAAGCTGGCCTGCGTTATGACCGGGCTGATGCTGACCTTGCTGCTGCCCGCGCTCGACCAGACGATCGTCGGCACGGCAATGCCCAAGATCGTCGGGTCGCTGCAGGGGTTCGAGGACTATGCCTGGGTCGTGACATCGTACCTTCTGGGCGCGACGGCGCTGCTGCCAGTGGCGGGGCGGCTGTCCGACCAGTTCGGCCGCAAGGGCTTCCTCGTCGGCGGGACGATCGTGTTCCTGATCGGCTCGGCCGCATGCGGCGCCGCCGGCACAATGGGCCAGCTCATCCTGTTTCGCGGCGTGCAGGGCTTCGCCGCCGGCATCGGCATCATCCTGGTGTTCACGGTGATCGCCGACATCTTCCCGCTCGAGGAGCGCGTGCGCTGGCAGGGCCTGTTCGGCGCGGTGTACGGATTCGCCAGCGTGGCAGGTCCAACGCTCGGCGGATGGCTTGCCGATCACGGGCCGCTGATCGAAGGGCTGGTATCGGACGCGACGCGTTGGCGCTGGGTGTTCTACATCAACCTGCCGATCGGGCTGGTCGGGCTCGCGCTGGTGTGGGGCTGGATGCCGCACGATCTGTCCGAGCGCGTGACGCACGAGAAGGGCTGGGCTGCCGTGCGGCGCATCGATATCGTCGGCGCGCTGCTGAGCCTGGCCGCGACGGTCACCGTCATGTTGGCGCTGACCTGGGTGTCGCAAGATGCAGCGGGTTGGAAATCGCCTCGCGTCGTGACCGGGCTGGTTGCGTCGGCGGTGCTGTTCGTCGTGTTCTTCCTGCACGAGCGGCGCACGAAGGCCGAGCCGGTCCTGCCGCTCGACCTCCTCGGCGAGCGGGTCTACGGCTCGCTCGCGGTGCTGTCCTTCCTGACCGGACTGATCCTGCTCGCGCTCGTGATCTACCTGCCTCTCTATCTTCAGCGGGTCGCCGGCTGGACGGCGTCGGGCTCGGGCATCGCGATCCTGCCGCTGACCGTCACCTCGACTCTGGGCGCGTCGATCAGCGGCTACCTGATGGCGCGGCTCGGCCATTACCGGCGTCTCGCCACCGCCGCGGCGATCCTGATGCTCGCCTGCATCGCGCTGATGACGCAGTTCGACGCGACGACGCCCGACTGGATCGCCGGGACGGTGATGGGCGGGGCCGGACTGGGGCTTGGCGTGTTCTTCCCGATCACGATGGCGGTGAGCCAGGCCGTGCTGCCGCGCAGCGCGTTCGGCATCGGCACCAACGCGATCGGCTATGTGCGCGCGGTCGGCCAGATGTTCGGCGTCGCCGTCGTCGGCACCATCCTGCACAACACGATGGCCTCCGGCAGGGGGCTCGACGTTGCGCTGCAGCACGGCTTCCTCGCCGTCGCGATCGTCGCCGCCATGGTCGTGGTGGTGACGCGCATGACGCGCGACGTGTCGATTACCGGGAAGGCGCCGGGCGCAGGGCGAAAACGCACCAGACAGCCAGCGAAAACGTGACCAGCGCGCCGGCCTGATGCGCCGCCGCGAGCGCCACCGGCACGTGGGTGAGCAGCGTCGCGACGCCGAGCGAGGCCTGCACCAGCGCCATGCCGCCGAGCGAGGCGATGGCGGCGCGGGCGCCACGCTCCAGCCCCTGGGTGCGCGACCACGCCCAGAAGCCGAGCGCCAGCACGACCAGCGAGATGGCGAGGCAGCGGTGGACGAACTGCACCGCCGCCGGGTTGGCGACGAAATTGAGCGCCAAGGGATCGAGGCTGAACGCCTCGGGCGGCACCACATGGCCGCCCATCGACGGGAAGGTGTTGTAGGCCGCGCCCGCGTGCAGTCCGGCGGTGAACGCGCCCCAGGTCATCGTGACGATCGCCCAGCAGAGCAGCAGCACCGCGAAGCCGTGACCGCGCGCAGCGCGTGACGGCTCGCCGCGCGCCATCCCCAGCCAGATCCAGAGCAGCCAGCCATAGATGGCGACCGCAAGCATCAGATGCGCGGCGAGGCGGTAGTGGCTGACCGAAGGCCGGTCGACCAGGCCGGACGCCACCATGTACCAGCCGAGTGCGCCCTGCGCCGCACCGAGCAGCAGCGCAATGCCGAGCTGGCCGGCGAGCCGGCCGCGCACCTGGCCGCGCGCGGCGAACCAGACGAGCGGCAGGGCGAAGACGATGCCGATCAGCCGGCCCCACAGGCGGTGGACATATTCCATCCAGTAGATCGCCTGAAAGTCGCCCAGACCCATCCAGAAATTCGTGTCGCGGAACTGCGGCGAGCGCTTGTAGGCGTCGAACAGCGCCTGCCAGTCGGTGTGATTGAGCGGTGGCAGCGCGCCCGAAACCGGCGCCCAGTCGACGATCGAAAGGCCGGAGTTGGTAAGCCGCGTGACGCCTCCGAGCACCACCATGATGAAGATCATGACGCATACGAGCGCGAGCCAGACCCGCACCGCGCCCTGGCCGCGAGTGCTCGATGCCGTTCGTGTCAGGCCTTGCGCTGCCGTCGTCCGCATCCGTTGCGTGCGCGCGCCGTCCTACACCGTCAAATGACGCGCGCGGGCGCCGCGCTCGATAGCGGCCGCGACCAGGCGCCCGATCTGCAGCTTGTGGCGGATCATCTCCAGCAGGCGCAGCTCCTCCTGCCCGGCCGTGCCATCGGCCGCGATCACGTCGCAGGCAAGCGCATAGGCCGTCTCGCGCAGCTTGTCGGGCAGAGCGTTACGGATCAGCTCGAATGTCTCGTCGAGCCCGTTCGGGCCGGCCAGCGCCTCGGCGCATTCCGCCGCGGTCTTGGTCAGCTTCTTCACGTCATAATCACGGAAAACCGGCAGGAATTGCACGATCTCGCCGATGCGATGCAGCTCGGAATCGCTCATGTCGCTGTCGGCGGCCGAGGCCAGCACCATCGTATAGATCAGCGCGGAGTGGTGGTTGATCATCTTGTCCTCGCGGCCGTTGCGGCGCCCATAAGCCGGGAAGGCGGCCCTGCGTCAAGGACGAATCGCGAAACCGTGCCTGCGCTCAAGCGTCGCTGGCGGCGAGAAAGGCGCGGGTCTGGGCAATCGCCTCGGCCAGCCCGACGCGCGCGACTGCGACGCCCGGCGGAAACGCGCCGGCGAGCCGCGACGGCAGGCGCGAGTCCAGCATCACGAACACCCCCCGGTCGTCGGCGCGGCGGACCAGCCGGCCATAGGCCTGCTTGAGGCGCAGCCGGGCGATCATGTCGTCATAGCGCGTCTCGGTGAACGCGGCGCGGCGCGCCCGGTGCAGGATGGTCGGGCGCGGCCACGGCACGCGGTCGAACACGATCAGCCGCAGCGAGCGGCCCGGCACGTCCACCCCGTCGCGCACCGCATCGGTGCCGAGCAGGCAGGCGCGCTCGTCCTCGCGGAAGATGTCGATCAGGGTCGAGGTGTCCATCCGGTCGACATGCTGAGCGTAGAGCGGGATGTTCGCCGCCTCCAGCGCCGGCGCGATGCGGCCATGCACGGCGCGCAGCCGGGCGATCGCCGTGAACAGCCCGAGCCCCCCGCCGCCCGCCGCCACGAACAGCTCGCGGAACGCCGCCGCCGTCTGGGCCGGCTCGTCGCGCGCGATGTCGGTGATCACGAAAACGCGGGTGTTGGCGGCGTAGTCGAACGGCGAGGCGATGGCGGTCCGCGTCGCACCGCCCGGCAGATGGCGCGCGCCCGAGCGCACCTCGGCCGCGCGCCAGTCGGCGTCGGCGTCGCCGGTCGCGTCGCGCAGCGTCGCCGAGGTGACGACGACACCGTGCGCAGATTGTACGACGGCACGGGCGAACGGGATCATCGGGTCCACCCAGTGGCGGTACATGCCGACATCGGCATCCGATCCGCCGACGCGCTCGACCGCGAACCAGTCGACGAACTCGGCCGGGACGCCCCCGTCGAGCGCGTCGAGCATCCCACGCCACGCGGCAAGCTCGCCCTCGGCGCGGCGGGCAATGCCGCGGCACACCGCCTCGATGCGCTGGCGCGTCGGCGTGTCGAACTCGCTCGACCGCTCGTCGAGCAGCGCAGCGAGACGCGCACCCAGGGTCCGCATCGGCGTGGCCAGCCGGCCGAGCGCTTCGGCCAGCTCCGCCGCCGCCTCGATCAGGCCGGGGATGGCGGGCGTCGTCTCGGTCTCGATGCCATACACGGCATCCGGCCCGTGGGCGCGCGCCAGCACCTGGCGATGGACGAGCGCGAGAAACCGCTCCGCCGGACCGCGCGGCTGTCCAACCAGGCGCGCGGCCCAGCCCGGCGCCGGCAGCGCCCGTGCCCCCTCCAGCGTTTCGGCGAGCGCCCGCTCCACCGTCTCGTCGAGCGCGGCGAGATCCTCGATGCGCTGGGCGAGACCGCGCGCCCGCCGCCTCCGTCCGTCCTCCGGCCCGAGGATCCAGCGGCGCAGCTCCGCCGCCTCGCGCCCCGTCAGCGCGGCGGAGAAGGCCGAGTCGGCGGCATCGAACAGATGATGGCCCTCGTCGAATACCAGGCGCGTCGGCACGCCGGCGTCGTCGAGCCCGCCGAGTGCCGCCTGCGCCATGACCAGCGCGTGGTTGGCGACCACCAGCTCGGCACGGCGGGCGCGGCGCACCGTGCGCTCGATGAAGCAGCGCCGGTAATGGTCGCAGGCCGCGTAGATGCACTCGCCGCGCCGGTCGGTCAGCCCGATCGTGCGCGCGGGCCCGAGCAGATCGACCAGCCATGCCGGGAAGTCGCTGCCAGACATGTCGCCGTCGCGCGTCGCCCGCGCCCAGCGCGCGACCAGCCCCGCGGCCACCGCTGCGCCGGGATCGAGCGCGATGCGCGTGGCGGCCTCCTCGAAATTCAGCAGGCAGAGATAGTTCTCGCGCCCCTTGCGGATGACCACCCGGCGCGCCTTCTCCACCGGGTCGGGGAACAGCCGGTCGAGCTCGCCGTCGATCTGGCGCTGCAGGTTGCGCGTATAGGTCGAGACCCAGACCGCGCCGTGATTGGCCTCGGCCCAAAGGCTCGCGGGCGCGACATAGCCGAGCGTCTTGCCGACGCCGGTGCCCGCCTCGGCGACCACGACATGCGGCTCGCCCTCGGCCTCGGCCGGCGCGAAGGCGGCGGTCACCTCGCGCGCGTAGTGCTTCTGCTGCGGGCGCGACTCCGCGCCTTCTCCCGCCAGCCGGACCAGCCGACCGACCGCCTCGCCCGGATCGACGGGCAGGTTGCCAGGCGGCGGCTCGGGCGCCATCTCCTGCCATTCGGGCAGCGTGCGCCATACCGCGACCGCGCGCGGCTCGGGCGCGCCCGCCGGATTGCCGCCGCCCAGCGCACGGAGCGCCGCGCCGCCCCAGCGCCATCCGCCGCGCGCCATCGCCTCGGCAATGGCGAGCGCCCGGTCGCGCGCGACCCCCTCGAATGCGGCGAGATCGTCGAGCAGCACGGCGACGGCATCGGCGAGTGCCGCCGCCTGGTCGGCCAGCCGCTCGGGCCGGGCGAGGCCCGTGGCGCGGGCAAGTCCCGGCACGGTCGGCAGGCAGAACGTCGCCGGCCGGACGAAGGCGTAGAGCTCGAGCGCATCGAGCGCCGGAAACGGCCCGGTCCCGAGCCGACGCGCCACCCAGGGCAGATGGCAAAGCAGTGGCGGCGGACCGGCGACGACGGCGCGTGCCGCGTCGGCGAGCGGCATTTCCGCGGGCGCCCGGCCGGGCACGGCGATCACCGCCGTCGCGGCGCCGACCACCAGCGCCGGCGCGTCGATGCGCGGTGCCGTTGCAACATCGGACCGAGGCTCCATCGCGCGACTATAGCGCGGGGCGCGAGAGCGCCCGATTCGGATTTCCGCGCGCGCCTCGCATCGATGCACAGCCCCTTTTCCTGCCGAAGCCCTGCTGCCATATTGAATGCATGAGCGAGAAGACGAAGCCCGAGACCGAAGCTCCCGACGCCCCCGCACCGAAGGCCGAAAAGCCGTCGGCCCCGTCGAAGGAGATCGGCGGGCGCAACGGGCCCGATCCCACCCGCTTCGGCGACTGGGAAAAGAACGGGCGCTGCATCGATTTCTGAAGGGGGCCGTGCGCCCCTACGGCCTGGCGCCGGTGTTTTCCGCAGCCGCGAGGGCGTCCATCACGTCCGCGAATTCGAACGGCTTGGTTACGAGCGGCACCGAACGGTAGCGCGGCGGCGCGACGGCATTGCGCCCGCTGGTGAACACGAACGGCACGCCGCGCGCCATCAGCGCCTCCGCCACCGGATAGGCAGTCTCGCCCGCGATCTGCAGGTCTAGGATCGCCGCATCGGGCGGCGCCGCGTCGACCGCAAGCAGCGCGCCGGCGACACTCGTTTGGGTCGGCAACACACGAAACCCCGCGCGCGCGGCCTCGTTCTCGAGGAACATCGCGATCACCACCTCGTCCTCGACGATCAGCAGCTTGCGGCCCCTATCGGTCGTCGCGGTCATAGCTCCAGCTCGATGGTCAGGTGGACCAGTTCGGCCAGGCTTTGCGCACCCATCTTCTCCATGATGCGGGCGCGGTAGACCTCGACCGTGCGCGCGCTGATTTCGAGCGCCTGCGCCGCCGACTTGTTGGTATGTCCCTCGACGATCAGCGCGAGGGTCTCGCGCTCGCGCGGGGTCAGCGCCTCGAAGCGCGCGACCAGCTCGGGCGACGGCGAGCCCTTGACGCGCGGCCGGTGCCGGTCGAGCGCGCCAGTGACCGCACGCAGGATCTCGTCGGGCGCGAACGGCTTTTCGATGAAATCGGCGGCGCCCGACTTCATCGCCGCCACCGCCATCGGAACGTCGCCGTGGCCGGTGATCATGATCACCGGGATATCGATCCCGCGCGGCGCCAGCATCTTCAGGAGCTCGAGCCCGCTGGTTTCCGGCAGGCGCACGTCGCACACGAAGCAATCGGGCGGTGCGCCCTTTTCCAGCGCGGCGAGGAAATCCTTGGCCGAGCCATGCGTGGCGACCTCATAGCCCGCCGTGCGAAGCATCGTTCCGAGCGAATCGCGGACGGCGCGGTCGTCGTCGACGATGCCGATACGCGCCTTGGCCCCCTCCCCCGCCCTCACCATTCCTGTCTCCGTCAGCCGCTCAGCGGCAGCGCGAACGCGAAACTCGCCCCATCCGTCGTGTTCGATTCGAGCCAGAGCCGTCCCCCGAGCGCCTCTAGGGCCGAACGGCACGCGGCCAACCCGACTCCCACGCCGTTGGGCTTCGTGCTCGCCACTGGCTTGAATAGCCTGCCCACCGTCGCTTCGTCCAGACCCGGGCCGGTGTCGGATATGGAAACGTGTATCTCATTCTCCCCGGCATGAGAGCGGAGCGTGAGTATTTTCACGCCGTTCCGGCAGCCGGCCAGCGCTTCAATGGCATTTCGGCAGAGGATGAAAAGGGCGAGGTCCACGAAACCTCCATCGGCAACGGCCGCAGGCAGGTCGGGCGCCAGATCGAGTCGCATGTCGATACCGTTCGTCAGGGCCTCGTCGGCCAGCAGCTCGGACATGGCGATCAACGAGGCATTCATGTCGACAGACGCGCGCTCCGGCTCGACGTGGCGCGAGAGCGCGCGGAAGGCGCGCAGAATCTCGGTTGCACGGCGAGCCTCTCCGACCAGCAGATCGAGCGTCTCGGTGAGCGCGTCGGCGGCCTCTCCGCCCGTGGTCGCCACCTGGCGCTGGCATGCGCCGGCCCAGGCATTGATAGCGGTGAGCGGCTGGCTCAGCTCGTGCAACAGCTGTGCAGAAAGTTCGACGGCGCTCGCCTTACGCAGCGCGTCGTCAAGATTCGGCCGCCGCGCACGATGATCCGCACCGCCATCGCCGGCCCGGGCGCGACGCCACCGGTCGTAGTCCAGAGCGCGGCGCACGGCCGCATCGAGCGCCGGTGGCGCGACTGGCGCTGCCACGACCGCCCAACCCGCGGGACCTAGCACGCGCAGCGCATCGCCTGGATCGGCGCCTGTTGCGATCACGACGACGGGCATCGCAATGCCGGCCGTCCGCAGCGCCTCAGCCGGAAGCGCGTCATCGTCGGCAACAAGGCATTCCGCCACTGCGAATTTCGTCAACGCTTCGGAGTTGGACAGCAGGTCTTCGACCGTCCCATAGGGGCGAAAATCTGCATTGCAGTCCTCCGCTACCGCCCGAAGCGCATCGCGCACCTGGCGGTCGGTGCTTATGCAGTAGATCGAAGGCCGCATGCCAAAGATACGCATTGATACGGATTGTTCGTGCTACGTCCCTCGCGCATGATGACTGTGTCCGGCGCCTAGTGAGCGGTGGCCAACATAGGCTCGGCCAGATCGTGCCGAGGGGTGCAAATGGCAACTGACAGACGAAGGCTACGCGTTCTGGTCGTCGAAGACGAGGTTCTTCTGCGCCTGTCCGTGATGGACATGCTGGCCGATATGGGACACGAGGGGCTGGAAGCCGCGAATGCGCGCCAGGCGCTCGCCTGCATCGCAGGGAGAGAGCCGATCGATCTCATGCTTGCCGATATCGGCCTTGCCGACATGAACGGGCGCGACCTCGCGCGTGAGGTTCGCAAGCTGCGACCCGGCCTGGCGGTTATTTTCGCCTCCGGTCGCACGCTCGGCGACGCGCATGAGCCGGGGGGCGACGCGCGCATGCGCTATCTGGCCAAGCCCTATCGGCACGACGATCTGGAGCGCCTTCTTGCCGACCTCATACCCGAGGCCGGCGCGCGAGAGGACGCCTGAGACGCTACCGCCCCGCGATAGCCCGAACGTCTTCCGCTCACGCAGAATCGCACCGGCCCGCTCCCCCTCCCGGCCACCCATACCAGCATACTGTCGTTGGGTGGCCGGGAGGGGGAGCGGGCTGGAGCCGTGCGATCAGAAAACGCGCTACAGCCCGACATAGCCCTGCGCGAGAGCGGTCTGGGCCGCCTCGGACGCGAACAAGGTATCGAGCTCGGCAAGCTGAACCTTATGCAGGAAGTCGCCGTCCGCAGGCGGACGGTGCAGCATCGCCGTCATCGCGTAGGAAAACCGCACGGCGCGCCACACGCGCCGCAGGCAGGTGGCGGAGTAGGAGTTGAGCAGGGCGTCGTCGTTCGCGGTGTAGTGCGCGATCAGCGCATGTGCGAGGAGGCCCGCGTCGGCGGCGGCGAGATTGAGCCCCTTGGCGCCGGTCGGCGGGACAATATGCGCGGAATCGCCGGCCAGAAACAGCCGTCCGAACCGCATCGGCTCGGCGACGAAGCTGCGCAGCTCGTTGACGCTCTTCTCGAGGGTCGGGCCGCGGGTGAGCTGCGCCGCGCCGTCCGGGCCGAGCCGGCGGCCGAGCTCCTCCCAGATCAGGTCGTCGGGCCAGGACGCTGCGTCGTCGTCCGCCGGGCATTGCAGATAGAGCCGGCTGAGCGTGCGCGAACGCATGCTGAACAGGGCGAAGCCGCGCTCATGGTTGCAATAGATCAGCTCGTTCGACACAGGCGGCGCCTCGGCCAGGATGCCGAGCCAGGCAAATGGGTAGCGGTAATCGTAGGTCGCGATCGCGCGCTGGGGCGCCGCCGCGCGCGAGACGCCGTGGAACCCGTCGCAGCCGGCGATGAAGTCGCAGGCGATCTCGTCCTCTGAGCCGTCCTTGGCGCGCGTGCGGATGACCGGCCGATCGCCGTCGAACCCGGAGATTCCGGTCGCCTGGGTCTCGAACCGGATGTCCTCGCCGGAGGCGAGGCGGAGCTTGATCAGGTCCTTCACGATCTGGGTCTGGCCGTAGACCGTGACGGCTCGGCCGGTCAGGGCGCGGAAATCGATGCGCGCCCGGCGTCCGGCGAAGCTGAACTCCATCCCTTCATGGGTGAGGCTTTCGCGCCGCAGCCGCTCGGCCGCCTCGGCCTCCTCCAGCAGTGCGACCGTGCCGGTCTCCAGCACGCCCGCGCGGATGCGGTTCTCGACATAGTCGCGCGAGCGGTGCTCGAGCACGACCGTCCCGATTCCGGCGCGCTGCAGGAGCCGCGCGAGCAACAGCCCGGCCGGCCCCGCCCCGATGATTCCGACCTGAGTTTTCAACGACATGCTCGCACGCGGGACGAAAAAAAATGGTGCCGCCGGAGTGAATTGAACACTCGACCCCACCCTTACCAAGGGTGTGCTCTACCTCTGAGCTACGGCGGCATCCGTGAGCGGCGCACAATGCCATCACCGCGCGTCCCCCGCAACATTCGCCTCAGCGCAGCCGGGGCTCTATATACTGGCGCCATGGCAGTGAGAATCGACGGCGACGCGGGCGAGGGCCAGGGCCAGGAGCAGGACGGCAAGGGGTCCGAAGCCACCGCGCGCAAGGAGCGCCTGGCCCGGGCGCTGCGGGAAAATCTGAGGCGCCGCAAGGCACAGCGGCGCGGGACGGTGCCGGACAAGGTCGGCGACGGGCCCGAGCGCGCTTGAGGCCATCGGCGCCATAAAGTACAAGGCGCGCGAAGGGGTTCCATGGACAAGATTCGCATTCGCGGCGGCAGGCCGCTCAACGGCGAGGTTCCCATCAGCGGGGCGAAGAACGCCGCCCTGCCGCTGATGGCTGCCGCGCTCCTGACCGAGGAGACGCTGACGCTGTCCAACCTGCCGCATCTCGCCGACATCTCGACCTTCGTCAACCTGTTGGGTCAGCACGGCGTCGAGGTCAGCATGAAAGGCGAAGCGGCGGGCGGCGGCCATACCGGCCGGGTACTGTCGCTCACCGCGTCGACCATCCGGAGCACCACCGCACCCTACGACCTGGTGCGCAAGATGCGCGCCTCGGTGCTGGTGCTGGGCCCGCTGGTGGCGCGATTCGGCGAGGCGCGGGTCTCGCTGCCGGGCGGCTGCGCCATCGGCACCCGGCCGGTCGACCTGCATATGAAGGGTCTGGCCGCGCTGGGCGCCGAGATCGAGCTCGCCGAGGGCTATATCCAGGCGCACGCGCCAAAAGGGCTCACCGGCGGGCGCATCGTGTTCCCGCTGGTCTCGGTCGGCGCGACCGAGAACCTGGTCATGGCGGCCTGCCTCGCCAAGGGCGAGTCGGTCCTCGTCAACGCCGCGCGCGAGCCCGAGATCGTCGACCTGGTCCAGTGCCTGCGCGCCATGGGCGCCGACATCTCGGGCGAGGGCTCGGACACGATCACCGTGCGCGGCAAGGCCTCGCTGCACGGCACGGCGCACATGGTGGTGCCCGACCGCATCGAGACCGGCACGTTCGCGCTGGCCGCGGCGATCACCGGCGGCGACCTGATGCTCAAGGGCGGGCGGCTCGACCATGCAGAGGCGATGTGCGGCAAGCTCACCGAGGCCGGTGCCCAGGTCACCGCGACCGACGACGGATTCCGCGTCGCCTGCGCCAACGGCCGGCTGCATGGCGTCGACGTCATGACCGAGCCCTACCCGGGCTTTCCGACCGACCTGCAGGCGCAGATGATGGCGGTGATGGCGACGTCGGACGGCGCCGCCATGATCACCGAGACGATCTTCGAGAACCGCTTCATGCACGTGCCCGAGCTCAACCGCATGGGCGCCAACATCAACGTCCACGGTGCGTCCGCCATGGTGCGCGGCGTCGGCCGGCTGACCGGCGCGCCGGTGATGGCGACCGACCTGCGCGCTTCCGTCTCGCTGGTGCTGGCCGGGCTCGCCGCCGAGGGCGTGACCGAGGTCAACCGCGTCTACCATCTCGACCGCGGCTACGAGCGGATCGAGGAAAAGCTCGCGGCCTGCGGCGCCGACATCGAGCGCGTGGCCGCCTGAGGCCGGGGTGGCGAACCGTCTCAAGCTGCGCGCCGCGGATGCCGAGGACCTGGCGGTCGTCTCGGCCGTTCTCCAGGATTCTGTGATCCCCGTCGAGGAGATGGCCTATCTGCCGGAAGAGCGCCGCTTCGTGCTGGTCGCCAACCGGTTCCGCTGGGAGGACAGCGAGCGCGACCCGGTGGAAGGCCGCATCTACGAGCGGGTCCATTGCGGCCTGGTCATCGATCACGTGACGGCGGTCCGCCGGCGCGGCATCGAGCGCGACAAGGACGAGCAGATCCTGTCGCTGCTCGCGATCGCCGAAAAGGACGGAGCAATCGAGCTGACCTTCTCGGCCGGGGCCGCGATCCGGGTGGAAGTGGAACGCATCCTGTGCCATCTAGAGGATGTCGCGGAGCCCTACCCCACCCAGTGGCGGCCCCGTCATGCCGTCGACGACGCCGATTGAGCCCCGGAGAACCCATTGGCCGCAAACGATAATCTGGTATTGGCCCTGCCCGCTGGCCGTATTCTGGACGAGGTGATGCCGGTGCTCGGCCGCGCCGGAATCGTGCCCGACAACTCGTTCATCAACGGCGACACGCGCCGGCTGATCTTCGAGACCAACCTGCCGGAGCTCACCATCATCCGGGTGCGCTCATTCGACGTCGCGACCTTCGTGGCGTTCGGGGCGGCCCATCTCGGCGTCGCCGGCAAGGACGTGCTGATGGAGTTCGAATACCCCGAGATCTATGCGCCGCTCGACCTGAAGGTCGGCCATTGCCGAATTGCCGTCGCCGAGCCCGCAGACCTCGCCGCCACCGAGGACCCGTCGCGCTGGAGCCATGTGCGCGTCGCCACTAAATATCCCGAGGTCACGCGCCGCCACTTCGCCAAACGCGGCGTGCAGGCCGAATGCATCAAACTGAACGGCGCGATGGAGCTGGCGCCCGCCCTGGGGCTCTGCCCGCGCATCGTCGACCTGGTCTCGACCGGCGCGACGCTCCGCGCGCACGGGCTGGTCGAGGTCGAGCATGTCGCCGACGTCACCTCGCGGCTGATCGTCAACCGCGCGGCGCTGAAGACGCGCCCCGACCAGATCAGCGGATGGGTCGACCGGTTCCGCGACGCGGTCGCGGCGGCGTAGGTGCTCGCCGGCGCGGCGCGATGGGCGGCGGCGATCGCCGACCATCCCGCCAACCGCGGCCGGCGCGCGAGCGCGCTTGCCCGCGCCATCGCCTGGCAAGGGTGGAAGCGGCTCGGCGGCACGATCGACCTGAAACTCGGCGGCGGGGTAAGCCTCCGCTGCCATCCCGACAGCCGGTCTGCGGCGCGGATGATCTATTGTCGCAACCGGCCCGACTATGACGAGATGATCTTCATGCAGCGCTACCTGAGGCCCGGAGACAGTTTCATCGACGTCGGCGCGAATGTCGGTGTGTACACGCTGCTGGCCGCCGCGATGGTCGGATCGTCCGGCCATATCGATGCGTTCGAGCCGCTGCCGGGCGCCCTTGCGCGGCTCCGCGAGAACGTCGCGCGGAACAGGCTCGCCAACGTCACGGTCCATGCGGCCGCGACCGGCGCGGAGCCGGGCCGGGCGACGCTGCTGCCGGGCGGCGACGACACTGTCGGCCGCCTCGGCAATGCGGGCGAGACGGCCGTGATCGAAGTCGAATGCGTGCGCCTCGACGACGCGATCAATCGGCCGTGCGCCATGGGCAAGATGGACATCGAGGGCGCCGAGCCGCTGGCTTTCGCCGGGGCGGCGCGCCTGCTCGCCGACCATAACCCGCCGGTCTGGCTGATCGAGATCAACGGTGCGCTGCGCGCCTTCGGCTGGACCGAGGCGGGCTTCCGCGACCGGTTGGAAGGGGCGGGCTACCGGCTCGCGCTTTACGATGCCGACACGTTCCGGCTGCGCCCGGCCGAAGAGCCGTGGCACGAGCGGGACAACTGCCTCGCCATCGCCGATATGGCGCTGGTGGAGCGGAGGCTCGGCCATGGCGCTTAGGCTGGATTCACGCGCACACAACTTCGCGGATGCGTTCGCCCGCCTGGTCGAGGCGCAGCGCGGCGGTGTCGCCAGCGTCGGCGAAAACGTGGCGGCGATCCTTGCCGACGTGCGGGCGCGTGGCGACGCGGCGGTGATCGACTACGCGCAGAAGTTCGACAAGGTGGCGCTGACCCCCGCGACCTTGCGCGTATCGGCGGACGAAATATCCGCGGCGCGGGCCCAGTGCGACGCAAACGCGCTCGAAGCGCTCGCCCTCGCCGCCCGGCGGATCGAGGATTATCACCGCCGGCAGATACCGGAAGCGGCCGACTACACCGACGCATCGGGCGTCCGGCTCGGCTGGCGCTTCACACCCGTTGCCGCGGCGGGCATCTACGTGCCGGGCGGGCTTGCGGCGTATCCCTCGACCGTGCTGATGAACGCGATCCCGGCCCGTGTCGCGGGGGTGCCCCGCATCGCCATGTGCGTTCCGGCGCCAAGGGGCGCGCTCAATCCGCTGGTGCTGGCCGCGGCCGCGCTCGCCGGAATCGATGAGGTCTACCGCATCGGCGGCGCCCAGGCGATCGGCGCGCTGGCCTACGGCACGGCGACGATCGCCGCCGTCGACAAGATCGTCGGGCCCGGCAACATCTACGTCGCCGCCGCCAAGCGCCAGGTCGCCGGGCTGGTCGGCATCGACATGGAGGCCGGCCCGTCGGAGGTGCTGGTCGTCGCCGACCGCGACAACGACCCCACCTGGATCGCCGTCGACCTGTTGGCCCAGGCCGAGCATTCCGATACCGCGCAGGCGATCCTGATCACTGACGACGCGGGCTTCGCCGACGCGGTTGCGCGTGCGGTCGACGACCGGCTGAGCACCCTGCCGCGCGCCGACCTCGCCGCCCGGCGCAGCTGGGACGACCACGGCGCGATCGTCGTCGTCGCGAACCTGTCCGAGGCCGTGCCGCTGATCGACCGCCTCGCGCCCGAGCACCTGCAGCTTGCCGTCGCCGATCCCGACAGGCTTGCCGCAAACGTGCGCAACGCCGGGGCCATTTTCCTCGGCCGCCATACGCCCGAGGCCGTCGGCGACTACGTCGCCGGGCCAAGCCACGTGCTGCCCACCTCGCGCAGCGCGCGCTTCTCGTCGGGTCTCGGCGTCGCCGATTTCATGAAACGCACCTCGCTGATCGGCTGCGACGCGGACGCGCTGAAACGCATCGGCCCCGCCGCGGTGACACTGGCCGAGGCCGAGGGACTCGACGCCCATGCCTTGTCCGTCGCGCTCCGCCTCGGCGGCCGGAACGGGGGCTGAGTTGGCCGCGCCCCGCACGCGCCTGACCGAGATCGAAATCGATCACGACACCATCGCCCGCGCCCGGCCCGACTTCGCGCGCGACTGCGAGGCGGCGATCAACGACCTGCTGCTCAACAACTCGTTCGAGCTGATCGGCGACGATGGCGGGCCATACCAGCTGTGCATCGGCACCGAGGAAGGCCGATTGCTGTTCGACGTCACCGGCGGCACGCAGCATCCCATGCGCCGCGTGCGCCTGCCGCTGAAGCCCTTCGCGCGGGTCATCAAGGACTATGTCGAGCTCTGCGAGGTGCATTACGACGCAATGCGCAGCCAGACCCGCTCGCGCATCGAGGCGATGGACATGGGACGGCGCGGCCTGCACAACGAGGGGGCGGAGCTATTGCGCGAGCGGCTGGCCGCGCGCATCGGCATCGACCGCGACACGGCGCGGCGCCTGTTCACCCTGATCTGTGCCTTGCACTGGCGCGGGTGAGCGGTGCGGCGAAAGCGCTTGACCGCACCCCCTCGACACCCATGTAATCCGCATCCGCAACTTGAATTGGGGAGATTATGGTCAAAGAAGATCTTTTGGAGTTTTCCGGCACGGTCGTCGAGCTTTTGCCCAATGCCATGTTCCGGGTGAAGCTCGACAACGATCACGAAGTCCTCGCCCACACCGCCGGCAAGATGCGCAAGCATCGCATCCGCGTGCTCGCGGGCGACCGGGTCAATGTCGAAATGACCCCCTACGACCTGTCCAAGGGTCGCATCACCTTCCGCTTCAAGTAGCGCCTGGCCGGTGGGCGCCGACGGCGTGGCTGTGCGCCTGATCCTGGCATCGGCATCGCCGCGCCGCAGCGAGCTTCTCGGCCAGATCGGCATTCTGCCCGACGCGATCGATCCAGCCGACATCGAGGAAGCGCCGCTCGCGCGCGAGACGCCCGAGCGCATGGCCGCACGTCTGGCACGCGCGAAGGCCGAGGCGGTGGCCGCGCGACATCCGGGGGCGTTCGTGCTGGGCGCCGACACGGTGGTGGCGGTCGGGCGGCGCGTACTTGGCAAGCCGGCGGATGCCGGCGAGGCGGGACGGTTCCTCGCCCTGCTCTCGGGCCGGCGACACCGCGTGATCGGCGGGATCTGCGTGATCGATCCTGAGGGGGGCGTGCACGAACGGAGCTGCGTCACCGCCGTCCGGTTCAAGCGCCTGTCGCGCGACGAGACCGCCGCCTATCTCGCCGCCGGCGAATGGCGCGACAAGGCCGGCGGCTACGCCATCCAGGGGCGTGCCGGCACGTTCGTCATCTGGATCGGCGGGTCCTATTCCAACGTGGTCGGACTTCCGCTCTACGAAACCGCCGCGCTGCTCGCGGGTGTCGGCTGGCGCGCCGCCGTGCCGGCGCCCGCCCGCCCGCATGGCTGACGCGCTGCTGATCGACGCGATCCCGGGCGAGCTGCGTGCCGCCCTGATCGAGGACGGGCGCGTCGTCGAGATCGTGTTCCACCGCGCCGGAAGCGAAAGCCACGTCGGCCGGATGTTCCTGGGCCGGGTCGAGCGCGTGCTGCCCGGCGGCGACGCCGCCTTCGTCGGGCTGGGACTCGAGCGGGCGGGCTTCCTGCCGGTCGGGCGCGACGAGACGCCGCCGCACGAGGGCGCTTCGGCGCTGGTCCAGGTCACCAAGGATGCGCTCGACCGCAAGGGGCCGCAGCTTACCCGCCGCGTCGCCGTCGCCGGGCGATACCTCGTGCTGACGCCCGGCGCCGCGGGGGTGAGCGTGTCGCGTCGCATCGGAGACGAGGCCGAGCGCAACCGGCTGGCGCGCGCGGTGCGCGCCCTCGCGCTGCCGGGCGAGGGGTTCACGCTGCGCACCGCCGCCGCAGGCGCGACCGACGCGGCGCTTGCCGCCGACGCCGAGCAGCTGCGCGAGACCTGGGACGGCATCGAGATCGCCGCCCGCCAGGCCCGCGCGCCGGCGCTGGTCCATGCCGGGCCGGACGCGCTGGCGCGGCTGCTGACCGACCACGGCGACGCGGTCGCGCGCATCGTGATCGACGACGCGGCGACCCATGCTTCGGCGATCGCGTTCTGCCGCCGCCACATGCCCGGCCTTGCCGACCGCATCGCGGCGCATCGCGGCGACACGCCGCTCTTCGAAGCCGAAGGGATCGAGGCCGAGATCGAGCAGGCGCTGACGCCGCGCGTCACCCTGCCCTCGGGCGGCGAGATCGTCATCGAGGGCACCGAGGCGCTGACCGCCATCGACGTCAATAGCGGCGCGCTGTCGGGCGTTGCGCGCGCCGACGAGTCCGCACTGCGCACCAACCTCGAGGCGGCGGCCGAAGCCGCGCGCCAGCTTCGCCTGCGGGCGATCGGCGGGCTGATCGTGATCGACTTCATCCAGATGGACGATGCCGCATGGCCGCGCGTCACCGGCGCGCTGGGCGCGGCGCTCTCTCGCGACCGCACGCCGGCCCGCCTCCTCGGCCGCACCAACGCCGGGCTGGTCGAGGTGACACGCGCACGCGGGCGCGACTCCCTCGCCCAATTGCTCGGCGGCGTTGCGCGTGCGGGCCAGGGCGCGAGCGTCACGCGCAGCACCGACACCATCGCGTTCGACGTGCTACGCGCCATACGGCGCGAGGCGCGGGCGCGACCGGGTGGGGCCATCCGCGTCGCCGTCGCCCCGGCGGTCGCGGCGCGGCTCGATGGGCCGGAGCGCGTGGCACTGGCGGCGGCATTGGGCCGCCAGATCGCCGTCGCCGCGATGGCGGACTGGCCTCGCGCGCGCTGCGAGATTTCGCTATAGAGTCCGCCCGATGAGCGGTCGGCCCACCTGCCCGATCTGTGGCCGCGAGACGGTGGAACGGCACCGCCCGTTCTGCTCGCGCCGCTGCGCCGACGTCGATCTCGCGCGCTGGTTGGGCGGGCGCTACGTCGTTCCTGCCACCGGCCCTGCCGAAGACGAGGACGACCCGGCCCCGCCGCTTCCGGGCTTCGACCCCGACGAGGACGAGGACGGACGCTAAAGCGCGATCGTCTCACGCTGAAGCGGCTTGGGACGTGAATCGCGCTTTGCCCTTATGGTGAAAGCAAGATTCACGGGTTGGCTTGATTCGAGCTAACCCGATCTTGCTCTGGCCGTCCGCGGGGTTCTGGACAGGCGGGGGGCGCTTGTCTATAAGCGGCGACGGCTTTCCCGGGCCCAGGTAGCTCAGCTGGTAGAGCAGCGGACTGAAAATCCGCGTGTCGGTGGTTCGATTCCGCCCCTGGGCACCATCCACTTCCGAACTTCTGATCATTTTCAATCAGCTTAGGAGCGATATTGGTCCCACCGCTTTCCGCGTCGCGCGCGAAAAGTGGGACCCAGTTTGTTCACTTTTACGTTTTATCAAGTCGCGCCATCGCGCTGGCCGCGAGCACCTTCTGGCGGGCGCTGCGCGTGTAGCGGGCGACTTCCTTTGACGTGCGGTGCCCGGTCACCGCCATGATTTCGTTTTCGCTCGCGCCGCGCTTCGGCGAGTCGCGCCGCCGCCGCCTTTCGCAGACCGTGAGCCGAGCACTGCGGCAGGCCCGCTTCGTTGCAACGGCGGCGGAACCAGTTGCCGAACCCGTTCGCCGTGAACGGCTTGCCGAACTCGGTCACCAGGAAGGTCATATTGCCCGAAGGCGTAGCCTCGATGATCGCCTGCAACTCCGGCATGCACCGGAATCGAGAGGGTCACAGGCTTGCGCTTCCTGTTCTTGACCTGCGTGAACGTCAGCCAGCCGTCTCTTCACGTGCTGCGGCCGAACGCCGACCACATCAGACCGCCGCTGCCCGGTATAGAGCAACAAGGCCAGCGCCAGCCGCGCCTTGGTCCCGACCGCGATGACCTCTCTCGAAGTGCCCGACCTCTTCGATCGCTCCAGCGAATGGAAGCCATCCGAGTCCGCTCTTGAGATAGGGGACCTCGCTGCGCCGGGTTGCGCTCAGCAAGATCATTTTCGACCGCGAAGGTGAACACCTGGCGCAGCGCCTTCAACAACCCGTTGGCACTCTCAGGCCTTTCGGATTTCTCGTCCCGGCGCGCTCGCACATGGCGCGGTTCCATCATTACGTAAGGCTTCGAGCCGTCGCGCGCACATGCGCCTTCGAGAATCTGACGGCGCACCCGTCTCGTCCGATCATCGAGCCGCTTGAATTCGGCAGAGCGGTAGTATTGCTCGCACAGCCAACGCAACGTTCCTTTCCCGGCCGGCACCTGGATCTCATGCTTCACCGAAGCGAGGATCGAGCGGCCCGCGAGGGCATCGCGGTACTCGGCCATGAACTCCGCCGTACCCGGCCTCTGACGCAGACGAACCTTCTTCGCGCCGCGCCGCTTGACGTACAGACGCACATTGCCGTGACGATCGACATCCTCGACCACATAGGTGAGCTCGACCGTGCCGGTCCCGTCCCTCATCCGAAATTTCGCCATGTCTAAGCCTGTTGCGTCAGCCCTTCTTCGTCCCACGGATTCTGCTCCACCCGGGAATCCTCGGGCAAGCATTCAAATGCTTCATCGACCTTTCTGCGGTCCCAAACCGTGCGCGCGTTGATGCGCTTGGGACCCGGCATGCGTCCGTCCCTGACCATCTCATCGAAGAGAGAGGGCGACACCCCGATGTACGCCGACGCTTCCACCCGCGACAGGCCACGGGGAGCAAGCGAGAGCGGCAGCAAATCGTTGCGGCGCTGAGTGCGCGTCTCGCCTTCGTCCGGTGTGTGCGCCTTTCGCCGTGCCATTGCTGCCGCCCAAGCTCGTCGCGAACCAAATCGCGATGGCAGCAACATAGGGGCAGGGCACAATCGCAAATCTCGCGCGAACCTCGCGCCCATCCCAATCCCAGTGCCCGGTAGGACAAACCTGACTTCGCCGAGCTTCAGAATTGCCGAAAGCCAAATCTATTGCAGCGCACCACAAATGATTGAGTATTAATTAAGTATTAATACAAAAGGTTGTATTATAGAAAAAAGAACAACCTACAGGGAGATATATTTATGGAAATTAAGGTTAAAGGAAATCTATCACTTAAAGATATTTGGGCGGCCTTACACGAAAAACTTCATGAGGCGACAACTCAATACGGCGTGAAGTTCTCACGCGGCGCGACGCTTTACATCAACCCGACGAATGAGTTTGGCGACGACGTGGTGCCACGGGGGAGCCTGGGCGAGGAGGTGCGTAAGCTTCACAGCTCGGGGCCGTACAAATCGGCCGCTGATGATTTCAAGCTCTGAGGAGGCGGTCATGACCAAACCCACTTATATCGGCCTCGAAGAGGCACGTCAGGTCCTGGCTGAAATGGGCGTCGTGCTCAACGAGCGGCAGATGAAGCGCGCCGCCGACAAGGATGCTCACGGCCGCCGAAAGCTACCGTTCTTCGTCGATCCCATAGACCGCAAACTCAAGATCGACCGAAATACGCTGGTGAGCGTTTACATAAAGAAACAGGTCGAAGCAGAAAAAATTCTTGGCGAATGAATCCGTGATGCGCTAGCGTAAAAGAACAACAAAAAGAAGAATGTCAGACATCCGTAAGCGCACAGGTGCCAAAGGCACCACATATCAAGTCCGTTACCCCTGCACAACATCGAAGTCGGGTTACGCCTATGCGACCTTCGCCACGCTGAAAGAGGCACGCGAATTTCGCGAAAGCGGTCAGGCCCGAAAGGGCAGCCACACACCGAGAAGTGAAATTGCTACGGTTGCTGATGGTGTCCAAAAATGGCTCGACATATGCGAGAAGGAAGGGCGTAACGGCCGCGAACCCGTAACACCGTATACGCTCGCGAATTATGAGTACCGCGCGGGAATCATAAACAAATATCCCTGGAAAAAAGACCTGCACGAACTCACTAAGCCGGATATCATTCTGTTCCGTTCCTGGCTCCTTGAAAATTGCAGCCGGGAAGTGGCGCACAAGGCGCTGACGTCCTTCCATTCGATGATTTTGGAGATGACCAGCCGCGGCCTCTTGTTCCATGACATTGCGGCCGGCGTGAGCATCGGCGCCACATCGCGATACGATCCCCGCGCGACCATCCCCTCCGAGAAGGATGTGCACGCCCTGCTCGAAGCCGCCGATGCGTTGGCGGCCTCCAAAAACAAGAAGGTCAAGAATACCTGGCGACGCTATCGCCCCATGCTTTACCTCGCGATCAATTCGGGCATGCGCCCGCAGGAATACCTTGCGCTCGCGCGCGGCAGCCTTAAGGAAACCGGCGTCGAAGTGGACCGGGCACTGGAAGGTGGCGGTACCAAGATTACTGTTACTAAAACACGGGCCGGCCGCCGGTTCGTCGATTTAAGTTCCGACACCATCGAGATGGTCCGGGACTATGCGGACCATCACGCAGCCGAGAGTGAGCATGACCTTGTCTTCCCCACCGCGGACGGACGTTGGCAGAGCATCCGAAACTGGCGTCGCCGCGGCTTTAACCGCGCATGTGAGGAAGCGGGACTGGTCACGCGGGAGAAGAAGAACGGACAAACCGTTGTGACCCCGAAATACAAACCGTATGATCTCCGTCACTTTTATGCATCGATGCTCATCGATCAGCGAGTGAATCTGAAACGCATTCAAACGCTCATGGGACACAACAACATCCAAACAACTCTCAACGTCTATGGTCATTTGATTGAGCGCGCAGAGGCCGCCTCTGAAACACGCACAAGCGTTCTTTCCTGTATTCATCGAAAATGATGTGGCAAATCTGTGGCGAACGCATCAAAAGGCACTGAAAAACAAGGGTCCGTTTCTGCATGGGGTGCAAGGGGTCGCAAGTTCAAATCTTGTCGCCCCGACCATTTAAAAAACAAAGACTTAGCCGTTTAATACGGAAAGAAAATGCCAAAAATAGAGTTTCTTGCCACAAAAAATAGATCCTCTGAAACCCGCAGAAATTCGCCATTGTCCGGAGCAGTCCGTTTCGCCTTGTGGCGGGTTTGTGGCAAGTCGCACCCCAACTCTTTGGTGACCCGCGAACCCGTCCAGGGACAGAAGTCTGCGAACTCCAGCCCCGTTAGCAATCAAATGGCGCGGCCCCGCCCAAGGGGCCGCCCCGCACCCCACAGGGGACAGGCCCGTTGGGGCCACGCCTGAGAATCCCTTGCCAACCCCTTGGATTCGGCTTTAGCCGCCACCTCAATGAGGATAACCAACCGTGTCCGAGGATTGGGCGTTTCTTCCCTTCACCCTACCCGTTACGATCAAGGCTATGAGCGAAGCCAACCACGGGAGCCTTTTTTCCAACGATTTCCTTGAGGAATCGATCCGGCGGCTTGCCGACTGGCAGGCTTGTGTTTCGGCGTGGAATAAGGACCCCGTTTCCGGGGTGATCGGCGTCCAAACGGGACCCCGGGGGCGCGGGGTCCACAATGGCTTCCATGGGGAACATGGGGGCCTGGGCGAGGATGCTGGTGGTGGAAACGATCGCGAAGATCCGGCGTGCGTATTTCGTCCAGAAGAAAACGATCAAGGCGATCTGCCGGGAGCTCGGTCTGTCGCGGAAGGTCGTGCGGAAGGTGCTTCGATCGGAGGCGACGGAGTTCCACTACGCGCGGGAGAGCCAGCCGCGGCCGAAGCTCGGTCCGTGGCGCGAGGCGCTGGACGGGCTGCTGCTGGCCAATGAGGGCAAGGCGCCGCGCGAACGGCTGACTCTGATCCGGCTGTTCGAGACGCTGCGCGGCCTGGGCTACGACGGCGGGTACGACGCGGTTCGTCGCTATGCGCGGGTCTGGCAACGCGGGCGGTCGGCATCGACGGCGGAGGCGTATGTGCCGCTGAGCTTCGCGCCGGGCGAGGCCTACCAGTTCGACTGGAGCCACGAGATCGTGCTGATCGGCGGCGTGACCGTCACGGTGAAGGTCGCGCATGTCCGGCTGTGCCACAGCCGCATGCTGTTCGTCAGGGCCTATCCGCGCGAGACGCAGGAGATGGTGTTCGACGCCCACGACCGGGCCTTCGCGTTCTTCAAGGGCACCTGCACGCGCGGCATCTACGACAACATGAAGACGGCGGTGGAGACGATCTTCGTCGGCAAGGAGCGCGCCTACAATCGCCGGTTCGTCCAGATGTGCGGGCACTATCTGGTGGAGCCGGTGGCCTGCACGCCGGCCTCGGGCTGGGAGAAGGGACAGGTCGAGAACCAGGTCGGGCTGGTGCGCGAGCGCTTCTTCACGCCGCGGCTCAGGGTGAAGAGCTACGACGAGCTGAACGCCTGGCTCATGGACCAGTGCATCGCCTACGCGAAGGCGCACCGCCACCCCGAGCTGCGCGACCGGACGATCTGGGACGTCTTCGAGGCGGAGCGGCCGAGCTTCGTTCCCTATGCCGGCCGCTTCGACGGGTTCCATGCGGTCCCGGCGTCGGTCTCCAAGACTTGCCTGGTGCGCTTCGACAACAACAAGTACTCGGTGGCGGCGAGCGCGGTCGGACGGCCGGTCGAGGTCCGCGCCTATGCCGACCGGATCGAGCTGCGCCAGGACGGACGCATCGTGGGCGCGCACACACGCTGCTTCGGGCGCGACCGGACGGTCTTCGATCCCTGGCATTACGTGCCGGTGCTGGCGCGCAAGCCGGGGGCGCTGCGCAACGGCGCCCCGTTCAAGGACTGGGTCCTGCCCGCCGGCCTGGATCGTGTCCGGCGCAAGCTCGCCGCCGCCGATGACGGCGATCGCCAGATGGTCGACATCCTCACCACCGTGCTGAGCGACGGGCTTCCCGCCGTCGAGGCCGCCTGCGGCGAGGCGTTGCGCGAAGGCGTCCACTCCGCTGCCGTGATCCTCAACATCCTGGCCCGGCGGCGCGAGGCCGATGCCCCGATGACGATCATGACGCCCGACGCGCTGCGGCTCAGCCACGAGCCGTCGGCCGATTGCGCCCGCTATGACAGCTTGAGAAGGGCCGTGTGATGGAGCGTTCCGAGATTCTGGCCGCCATGGGCGAGCTCAAGCTCTACGGCATGAAGGCCGCCTTCGACGAGATCATCGCCACCGCCGTCAAGCGCCAGCACGAGCCGCAGCGCCTCGTCGGCGACCTGCTCACCGCCGAGATCACCGAGAAGCAGGCGCGCTCGATCAAGTACCAGATCACCCTGGCCAAGCTGCCGCTGGCCAAGGACATCGCGGACTTCGGCTTCGACGGCACGCCGGTCAACGAGGCCCTGGTGCGCGACCTCGCCGGCGGCGCGTTCCTCGCCCATCAGCGCAACGTCGTGCTGGTCGGCGGCACCGGGACCGGCAAGACCCACCTCGCCATCGCGATCGCCCGCGCCTGCATCCGCGACGGCGCCCGCGGCCGGTTCTTCAACGTGGTCGACCTGGTGAACAAGCTCGAGGCCGAGGGCCGCGCCGGGCGTCCCGGACGCATCGCCGATCATCTCTGCCGGGTCGACTTCATCGTGCTCGACGAGCTCGGCTATCTGCCCTTCGCGCAATCCGGCGGCCAGCTCCTGTTCCACCTGATCAGCCGGCTCTACGAACAGACCTCCATCCTGGTCACCACCAACCTCGCCTTCGGCGAATGGCCCGCCGTCTTCGGCGACGCCAAGATGACCACCGCGCTGCTCGACCGGCTCACCCACCACTGCGAGATCGTCGAGACCGGCAACGAAAGCTGGCGATTCAAGAACCGCGCCTGACCCCCTCCCCGGACCCCACCCCGGCGGCTTGCCCCGGTGGGTGTACAGGCACCTCCCGCGCGTGTCGCTGCGTCGCTCGTGAGGCACTCCGCGCCACGCGCGGGGCCCTCCTATGCACTACCGGGACAGCCGCAAAGGGGGTCCCTCTTCAACGCCGATCCGGGGTCCCGTTCCAACGCCGGTTGACACCCGAGACCACCGCTGTCCCTTTTGGAGCGTCCCGATGAACCAGATCGACCCCGCCTTCCAGGCCCGGAGCAAGCAAGCGTTCATGTCGAACGCTCCCCTGTCATTGGCCGGCCTTCGCGATCGCGTAGCCGAGTTGGACAGCGGGATCACCAGGCGGACAGAACTCTCGGCCCTAAACTCTGTCGGGCGCTTGTTCGGCCGCGACCTCGCCTCCGTGCGGGCGACGCCGCGGATTGTGCGCGAGCTCTTCGCCTCCAAGACGGCGGCGCAACTCAATATCTCGGGGAAGAGGCTTGCCAACATCCGCTCCAGCGTGGTCGCGGCGATGTCCGACCACGGGGAGGCGCCGCAGCCGATCACCAAACGAATACCCCTGCTGGCCGCCTGGGATGAGTTGCTCGGCCAAATCGACGTGAAGACCTACAAGATGGCCCTCTACCGCCTCGCGTCCTATTGCTCGTTCATCGGTATTTCGCCTGACCAGGTTAACGCGGCCATCTTGGTGAGTATGTACGAGGCGCTGGAGACCGAGGAGATCGTCAAGAACCCGCGCCTGATCCTGAAGCACACGATTGCCATCTGGAACATGTGCCACCGTCAGGTGCCCGGTTGGCCCGACGTCGTTCTGGCTCGCCCTTCAAGACCGAGGCCGTATCGTTTCCGCTGGAGGCGTTTCCCCAGAGCTTCCGGGACGATCTCGATCGCTGGAAGCGTCGCGTGATGGAGCCAGATCCTTTCGACCCGCATGCGCCGGCGCGGCCGCTGCGCCCGGCGACAGTGACGGGCACCATCAACATGATCGTCCGCTTCGCCTCCGCGCTGGTGCGCCGGGGCGAGATGGAGATCGAGGAGATCACAGACCTCGCAGTGTTCTTCGAGATCGACCGCCTCAAGTCGGGGCTCAAGTTCTTCCTCGAACGGTTCGACAACAAGCCGACCCCGTACGTCGCGAAGCTCGCCAACATGCTCCGTGCCATTGCGAAGCACTACTGTCGGGTGGACCAGGCGACGCTCGACGAGATCGACGGGATCTGCCGCCGCCTCGACCCCCACGTATCCCGACAGCTGACCGACCACAACCGGGACCGGCTGCGACAGTTCGACGACCCCGACAAGGTCGCGCGTCTTCTGCGGTATCCCGAAGAGGAGCGGGCGCGAGGGCTCACCCAGAAGAATCCGTTGCGGGCCGCCAAGTGCTTCGAGCGCGCGCTCGTCGCCGCGCTGTTCATCCATTGCACCCTACAAATCGGCACGTTGCGCGCCATCAACATCGAGACTGACATTAGCCGGACGGGTGGCAAGTGCTACCTTTCCATCGACGGCAATCGCGTAAAGAACGGCCAGCCGCTCGAGTTCGAGTTGCCGGATGACGTCGCCGTTCTCCTTCAAGAATATCTCCACGAGTACCGTCCGCGGCTTGCCGGGTCCGATAGCCCGTATCTGTTCCCTGGGCAGGACGGTGGTCCACGGCCTCACAATACCGTGCGGAACGATTTTACCGCTGGCATGCGCAAACATGCCGGGCTCGTCGATCACCCCCACCTCATCCGTCACGCAATTGCCAAGATTGTCGTCGAGCGCGACCCCGGTCTATACGTCCCGATGTCCCGCCAGCTGGGCCACAAGCGCATCGACACGACGATGACGCACTATCTGGGCACCGAAAGCCGCGTGTCAGGCCGTCACATCAACAAGCTGCTCAATAAGGCGCTGCGCGCGCCCGAGATCCCCGAGGATTAGGCTGATGGGCCGGGACCATTCTTGGCGGCGCTGTCTTCCGTACGAGGCATGGCCGGCATCGGACAGGGCGGCTTGGGGGGCCGCAATCGCCATCGGCGACATCCTCGACGTGCTCGGTCCTGCGGCTCACTGGTCCGCGGCGACGAAGCGCACGAACATCCAGCATTACAGCAGATGGCTCGGCTATCTTGTCCATATCGGTCATCTCGACGCGTCAAATCCGCCGGAGCGCCGCGTTACCGTGGAGCTTACCCGGGGCTATGTCGATCATCTTCGCGCCGAGGTTGCGCCGAGGACCGTAGTGTCGTCGCTGGTTCAACTCAAGGTCGTGATCAAGGC
>CAWFOW010000001.1:0-271546 GCA_963817535.1 uncultured Alphaproteobacteria bacterium | reverse complement strand
TGACCTAGCGCGCCGTGATCTGGTCGTGGGTCCCGAGGCGATGCAGCCCCAGCGCATCGGCGATGGCGTCGCGGTCGTGCAGCGCGCGCAGCCGCTCATAGAAGGCGAGGTTGTGACGCACTGCCGCGGGGTCGAGGTCCTGACCGGCAAGCTGTTCCGCCTTCTCGCGCTGGCCGGCGAGCCCGTAGATCAGCGCCAGGTTCTGGCGCTGACGCATGGTGGCGAGCGGCCCGAGCGCGACCGGCGCAAGGCTACCGATCGCCTCGTCATAGTGGCCGCCAACCGCCAGCGAAAGGGCGAGGTTGGTGCGGAGCGAGGCATTGGCCGGCTCGAGCGCAAGCCCGGCGCGATAGGATTTCTCGGCCGCTTCGTAGGCCCCCATCAAGTCCTGGGCGACGCCAAGGCCGTTATAGGCGCGCGCGTTGGGCTTTACGGCGAGCGACGCCTGCATCTGGGCGGCGGCGAGATCGGGCCGTGCCTGGGCGATCAGCACCTCGCCCAGAAGGCGGTGCGCATCCGCATTGCCGGGATCCATTGAGATGGCATCGCGCAGCGCCCCGGCCGCGTCTTCCAACGCACCGGCCTTCGCCAGCGCGTCGCCGAGACCCAGCAGGGGCGCGAAGGCGTACCGGTCCATGTCGTGGGCGCGGCGATAGAAGCCCGCGGCGGCGGCGTAGGAGTGGCTGTCCATGCTGGCCTGCGCAAGGCGCATCATCGCCGCCGAGTTGCTCTGCCCTTCGCGGGCGGATGGCACGGACGCGGCCACCGGATCGTGGGCGCATCCGGCCAGCAGCGTGGCGCCGAACATGGCCGCACCCAGCGCGGCGCGACGATGGCGGTTGGACATGGTCTGGCTCCCTTAGTTGCGCCGAAAATATACAAGGAGCTTATTACTGGAATGTAAATGAATATCTTCAGAAGTATTCGAAGATATTTTCTATTTTCCATGAGACAGAAAACAATATTGATTCGAATTCGAAGGAAAGTGTTGAGCAATGATTAACGCGTTGTCAACTGGTGTCGGCGAGAATGGCCTCTGATAGCAGGAGGATTGCGGACATGGCTTTGGCCCTAACGCGCGCAATGGCACGTTGCCGGCGAGGGGTTGCCGCCATCGAGTTCGCCCTGGCGGCGCCGATCGTGTTTCTTGCGATTGCCGGTCTGATGGATCTGTCGACGGTGATGTTCGTGCAGAGCCTGATGGAGGGAGCCCTGCGCGATGCCTCCCGTTACGGCATTACCGGCTACGTCCCCAACGGACAGACTCGCGAGGAGGTCATCCGCCAGATCATCGCCCAGGACACGCTGGGCCTGCTCGACATGAACGCGGTGCAGATCGAGACGCTGGTCTATCCGGGGTTCGGCGACGTCGGTCAGCCGGAACCCTTCCTCGACGCGAACGGCAACGGCACGCGCGACTCGGGCGAAAGCTACACCGACCTGAATGGGAACGGGCAATGGGACGCGGACATCGGAACGGCCGGGCTCGGTGGGCCGGGCTCCGTGGTCAACTACAAGATCAGCTACGACTGGCACGTCATCACCCCGCTGACGGCGCCGTTCATGGGCCAGAACGGCGTGATGCCGCTCTCGGCCACCGTCACCGTGCGCAACGAGCCGTACGGCCAATGAGTCGCCGTCCTCAGCGCTGGCTCGCGCGGTTCGCAACCGACCGCGGGGCCTCGGTATTTGTCGAAACGGCGATCGCGCTGTCCTTCCTGACAACCCTGACAGTGGGCGGAGTTGAGGCAGCCCGTTATGTGCTTCTGGCCCAGAAACTCGAGCGCGTGGTGTCGACCACGGCGGACCTGGCCTCATCGGGCCAATCCATCTCGACCTCGGACCTCGACCAGCTCTTCATCGCCAGCCAGGGGATCGCCCAGCCTTTCGATCTGTCCGGCCGCGGCACCGTGATCGTATCGTCGGTCAGCGCCAGCGGCGGCACCGCCCCGCGCGTCGACTGGCAGCGGGCCGGCGGCGGGAACCTCAGCGTGGGCAGCGGGATCGGCGTGCAGGGCGGGCTCGCCAATCTGCCGAACGGATTCGTCGTGCGCGACGGCGAGGAGGTGATCGTCGCCGAGGTCTACTATGCCTTCGAGCCGTTCATCGCACCCGATATCATCGGCCCGTCGCAGCTCTACCGCGTCTCGTTCTTCCGCCCGCGATTCTCCGCGCTGACCACGCTCGTATCCAATTGAGGGCGGACGTTTACCGAAAGTTCATTCGATGGCTGGTAATCCAAACCGCATGGACCCGTTGACGAGCGCACCCAAGGGCTCCGCCCGGCCGAAGCCGGCGAGCCAGGCGCAAGCCGCACCGAGTGCGGGTACGGCGCGCGCCACCACTCCCCGCCCGGCTGCAGCCGCGCCGCGCCCGGGACCCGCAACGTCGACCGCCGTGCCGGCCGAAGCGCCTGCGCCCGCGCCCCTGAGCGACGACGCCATCGAGACCTACGTCCAGCTCACCCGCACGGTCGAACGCTTGCACCGCCGGTTCCTCGACGTGCTGCGGTTCGAGCTGACCCGGCTCGGCATTGCCGACATCAACGCCGTCCAGGCGCTGATGCTGACCAATCTCGACGGGCGCGACCTCGCGGTGCGCGACCTCGTCGAGCGCGGCTATTATCTGGGCTCGAACGTCTCGTACAACCTGAAGCAGCTGGTCGAAGCCGGCTATTGCGAGCAGTCGCGGTCGGAACGCGACAAGCGCTCGCGGCGCATCGTCCTGACCGACAAGGGGCTGAAGCTGTGCGAGCGGCTTGGCGAGCTTGACCGGCGCCACGCCCACATCCTCTACGACGCCGCGCCCGATCCGGAGGATCCCGGTGTGACGCTGCGCGCGCTGCGCCAGCTCGAGCGGAGCTGGTCGGACTACCTGCGCTACCAGGGCCGCTAAACCCGCCCGACACCGATCACGGCGTTTTTTCCCACCCGGACTTGTCATCGTCGGACGGGGTCGCTACGTTAACAGCTCCCCGGCAGGGGTTCGCCCTGCCTGACCTGCGGCCCGCGCGAGGGAGAGTCCGGGACACCTCCATGGATGATCAAGCACCGCGCGGCGACGGACATGGGTCCGCCGCCTCGGCGGAAAGCAATTCTCTAGCGCCGCTCGCGGCGTTTCATGATTTCGAACCGCGTCTCGACGATTTCGAAACCGCCGTCGTCGAGGGGCTGTCGCGCCCCGCGAAGGAGCTGCCCTGCAAGTTCCTTTACGACGAGCGGGGCTCGCGCCTGTTCGACGACATCTGCGCTCTCGACGAATACTATCCGACGCGCACCGAAATCGCTGTCTTGCGCGCGCGCGCCGGGCGCGTCGCCGAGCTGATCGGCGGGCCGTGCCACCTGGTGGAGTATGGCTCGGGCTCGAGCGTCAAAGTGCGCATTCTGCTCGACGCCCTGCCCGAGATCGCGGCCTACACACCGGTCGACATCTCGAAAGGTCACCTGATTCGCTCGGCCGCGTCGCTCGCGCGCGACGTGCCCGACATCAAGGTGATCGCGGTGTGCGCCGACTACACGCGCCCGTTCGAGATCCCGCCTCTCGCGGACCATCCCGACGCGCGGCGCGTGGTGTTCTTCCCGGGCTCGACCATCGGCAACTTCCCGCGCGACGCGGCGCAGAGCTTCCTTGCCGCGACGGCGAAGGTGATCGGGCCTGGCGGCGCGCTGCTGATCGGGGTCGACCTGCGCAAGGACCGGCGCGTGCTCGAGGCCGCGTATAATGACGCGAAGGGCGTGACCGCGGCGTTCAACATCAACCTGCTGGCACGCATCAACCGCGAGCTCGGCGGCGATTTCGACCTCGACGGGTTCCGCCACGTCGCCCGCTACGACGAAGCGGCAGGCCGGGTGGAGATGCATCTGGTGAGCCTGAAGCGCCAGTCGGTGCATGTGGACGGCGCGACCTTCTCGTTCGGCAAGGACGAGACGATCCATACCGAGTCGTCCTACAAGTACGCGATGGACGAGTTCCAGGCGCTGGGCCGCGCCGCGGGCTTCGCCCCGGTCGAATCCTGGACCGACGAGAAAGGCCTGTTCTCGGTCCACTTCTTCGAGACCTGAGGCGTCGCACGCGCGGTGCGTTCAGCGGCCGCCACGCGGCACGGGGCGACGCGCGATGAGCCACGCTCCGATCCCGATCACCAACAGCGAGACGATGATCCCGGCGACGGCATGCCAGCCGAGAAAGATCATGCCGCCATTCTCGTCCACAATGACGTCGTGCAGGTAGGACAGGTTGTTCAACGCGACGCCAATGAGCACGAGCAGCAATCCCCACCGCGCACTTTTCGCCATGTGCTGCCTCCTGCCAAGCCGCTTCGCGCGTCGCGGCGGCTTGGGCCGCGATCATAGGGGTGGGGAGTCGGTAACGGCAAGTTTTCCGGGCCGCCCGAAACCGGCGGGCTATCGCGCGTTTGGTGTCGAGCCGACATGTTTTGCCGCGCGGTCGAGTCTCGGGCGACACTCAAAAAAATCGATGCATAAACCTGTTGGACGGTGAAATCCGCTCCGATACAGTCCGCGTGTCGGGCCCGCAAATCTATTGCGAATCGCCCGCAACAAGAGGATCGAGAGGAGACAGTCAGATGGCCGACGTTTACGTGGGCAAGGAAAACGAGTTCGGTGAGCGCGACCGCAAGATCATCGCCCAGGGCGACCTCGAGATCGGGGTGTTCCGGGTCGACGGCAAGTTCTTCGCCTACGAAAACAACTGTCCGCATCAGGGCGGGCCGGTGTGCCAAGGCAAGATCCTCGCCAAGGTCGAGGAGGTGCTCGCGCCCGACAAGACCAGCCAAGGCCTGAAGTTTTCGGACGAGAACATCCACATCATCTGCCCGTGGCACGGCTACGAGTACAACATCGCGACCGGCCGCCACCCGGGCGACAAGAACGTCCGGCTGAAGCCCTACCAGGTGAAGGTGAAGGACGGAGAGGTGTATGTCTCCGTCTAGGCCCGCCGCGAAGCCGAAGCCGCGCGCCAAGCCCGCCGCCAAGGCGAAGGCGCAAGCGAAGCCTGCGGCCAAGGCCGCTGCCGCGAAGTCCACGCCGGCCGATCCGTTCGCCGCGCTCGACGCGGCAACGGAAGCGGCGCTCGCCGCCGCAGAGACGGCGCTGCGCGAGGGCAAGACGGCCGGCGTGTCCGACGCGGCGGTCCAGCGCCTGCTGACCGCGGGCACGAAGCTCTATGCCGTGAAGCTGGAGCTCGAGGACCGCTACTTCGCGCCGTTCGTGTCGGAGGAATTGGTGACCGCCACGGAGGTGGTGACGAACGTGTGCGAGTTCCTGCGCGCGGCCGACCTCAACATGTTCGACCTTGCCATGTGGTTCCGCCGGCCGCGCCCCGGCGGCGGCGAATAGGCGCGCGTCCGCAATCAGCGGAGATCGTCGATCACGAACCGGTCCGGAAGGTCCCAGCCCGGCCCGGCCGGACGGTGCATCGCGACGCCGTACATGTCGGCGCGGTAGCCACGCGCGATCAATGCCTGATAGGCCGGAAGGCGCGCCGTGCTGACGCCGGCCGTCACGCGTTCGAGCCCGTGCTCGGCGGCCAGCGCCTCGCAGGCCGCGACGAGGCGCGCGAACCCGTCCGCATCGCCCGGACCGACCGCCGCGAACTTGACGTAGAGCGCGCCGGCACGCGCCTCCGACCCCCAGCGGAAATGGCAGATCGCGAAGCCGCGTACCGCGCGGCCTCGGCGCAGCACCAGCGTGTCGCCGAGAGTTTGGGCGGCGAGCCCCTCGATCTCGCGCGTCAGGTCGAGGCCACGGAACACCGCGCGCGCCACGCTGCGGCAGCCGGCGAGCGCCGCCTCGCGTGCCGTCGCGCCCAGCGCGTCGAGCCTCACGGCCTCCGGCTTACCGGAACGATCGCTATCGACCACCGCCCGCGACATCACGGCGTGCAGGGCGCCGGGCCAGAAGCCGTGGCGCTGGTAAAGGCGCAGATGGCCGGGGCTCTGCGGGTGGGTGAACAATGCCGTATGGACGAAGCCGCGCCGGTCGAGCATCCGCTCGGCCGCCCGCATCAACCGGCCGCCGACTCCCGTCGCCCAGTCGGCGGGATGGACGGTCAGCGGGCCGAGCACGGCGACGTTGCCCCAGTTCATGACGATCACGCTGCCCCGCATGCGGCCCGCCGCATCAACGGCGACCAGCACGCCCTTCGGGTCGGTGCGCCAGCGCGTCTCGACCGCACGCGATTCCGGCCGGAACGTCTTCGGATCGACCCCGAAGAACTTGGCGAAGGCCAGCCGGTGCACCCGATCGGCCTTCGCCAGATCGGCGGCACGCATTGCCCGTACGGTAAGCACCGTCTTCGCCGTTCGCCGCGTTCGTGCCATTGCCCCCGCCCCCGCCGCCACTTATACCAGCGGCTGAGCGTGCCGCGCCACCGAGAGGGACCGATGGCCGAAACCAACGACGAGATATTCAAGCGTCTCGAAAGGCGCTTCAACAACGGCTTCCACGTCTGGCTGGGCGTCAGGTTGGTCGCGGTCGAGGACGAATGGGTCGAGGTCGAGTGCCCGTGGCGCGACGAGTTCGAGGGCGCGCCCGGCACCTGCCAGGGCGGCGTACTGGCGACGCTGATCGACATGGCGGCCGAGTACGCGATCGCGGCGCGGATGGGCAACCCGGTGCCGACGATCAACCTGCACATCGATTACCACCTGCCGGCACGGCCGGGAAAGCTGGTGGCACGCTCCCGCCTGGTGAAGCCGGGCGCGACGGTCACCACCGCCGAGACCCGTATCCTGGATTTCGAGGGCAAGCTGGTCGCCTCGGGCCGCGGCAGCTTCTTCAGCGCCACCCTGCCGCGCAAGGGCTGAGCCCGCCGCGGGCGCCGTGCTCGACCTCACCCCCCTCCTCCGCCTCTACGCGCGCTGGCGTATCGCCCGCCTCGACGCCCTCGACCCGGTCGCGGCTCAGGAGGCCGAGCTCAGGAAGCTCATCGACCGCGCCAAGGACACGCGGTTCGGGCGCGACCACGGGTTCGCCACCATCCGCACCGTCGCCGAGTTCCAGCAGCGCGTGCCGCTGCGCCGCTACGAGGATTTCTGGGCGTCATACTGGAAGGATGCGTTTCCGCGCCTCACCGACATCAGCTGGCCGGGCACGATCCCCTACTTCGCCGTCACGTCCGGCACCACGACAGGCGTCACCAAGTACATTCCGTGCTCGCGAGAAATGGTGGACGCCAACACGCGCGCGGCGTCCGACGTGCTGTCCTTCCACGTCGCCAACCGACCGCAAAGCCGCATCCTTTCCGGGCGCAACATGATGCTCGGGGGCTCGACCGACCTGAAGGAGCAGGCGTCTGGCATCTATTCGGGCGATCTCAGCGGCATCGCTGCGGCCAACGTGCCGCGCTGGGCGCGGCCGCGCTACTACCCGCCGCGCGAGATCGCGCTGCTTTCGGACTGGGAGGCCAAGATCGAGCGCATGGCGCGCGGCTCGCTCGGCCAGCGCATCACCTCGATCTCGGGCACGCCCTCCTGGATGCTGCTGTTCCTCGACCGGGTCGCGGAGCTTGCCGGCGGCGCGCATCGCCTCGCCGAGGTCTATCCCGCACTCGAGGTGATCGCGCACGGCGGCACCAGCTTCGCGCCCTATCGCGCCCGCTTCGACGCTCTGCTGGAGGGCAGCCACGCCGAGACGCGCGAGGCCTATGCCGCAAGCGAAGGGTTCATGGCGGGTGCCGACCGCGGATCCGGCGAGGGAATGCGGCTGATGCTCGACAACGGGCTGTTCTTCGAGTTCGTGCCGGTGGACGAGCTGGGAAGCGACCGCCCGACGCGCCACTGGATCGCGAATGCCGAGCTGGAGGTGAACTATGCCGTTGCGCTGTCGAGCTGCGCCGGGTGCTGGTCCTACGTCGTCGGCGATACGGTTAAGCTGGTCGAGCGCGACCCGCCGCGTCTGCTGGTCACCGGGCGGACGAGCTACACCCTCTCGGCGTTCGGCGAGCATTTGATCGACGCCGAGATCGAGGAGGCAGTGGCCACGGCGTCGGCGCGGATCGGCGCGACCGTTGTCGACTACTCGGTCGGGCCGGTCTTCTCCGCCGCGCGGGGCGAGCGCGGACGCCACCTCTACATCGTCGAGTTTGCCGAACCGGCGCCCGTGCCCGACCGGATCGACGAATTCGCCACCGCGCTCGACGCGGCGCTCTGCGACACCAACGAGGACTATGCCGCCCACCGCGCAGGCGGGTACGGCCTCGACGCACCGCGCGTCACGGTGCTGCAGCCGGGCGGCTTCGCCGCATGGATGAAGGGGCGCGGCCGGCTGGGCGGCCAGAACAAAGTGCCGCGCATCATCAACGACGAGACGCTGCTGGCCGATCTGCGCGCCTTTGCCGACGCGCACAAGGCAAACTGAAGAAGCCTAACGCAGGCGACGCTCGAAGACCGACTCCATGAGCACGCTGCTCACGACTTCGGGGCCGGTCACCTCGCGCGTGACGGCGAGCATGCGGCTCTTGACGGCGGCGAGTGGCGGCAGGGTGCCGTCGGCACGCTGGACGCCGACCATCTGAAGAAGTGCCGTGTTGAGCGCGTGGCGCAGGATCGGCAGACGCTGTTGTACGCGCGCGCGCTTGCTTTCGTCACGAAGCTCGAGCGTGACGATGAAGGTGAGATGGCGTACCACTTCGGTGCGCGACATGACGGGAACGGTGAAAGGTTCGAGCCGGAAATACTGGCGGCTCGTGGGCATCGGCCCATTGTGGCTCTCGGATTCCGCCGCGCGGGCGGACGGTATGCCCGCAGCGCCGCAGACCAGAAGCGCGGCAGCAGCGAGAACTGCGGCGGCCGTCGCGGCCTTGCGCAACGACCGGCTAGCCGATCGCCTGGCGCGGTCCGCTATGGACCGCCGGGCCGGAGACGCGCAGGACTTCGTAGGTGTTGATGCAGTCGCCCGTGACCGATTTCGCGGCTTCCTCGTCCCACCACAGGCTGTAGCGGACCAGCTCCCACCGGTCGCAGTCGAGCGCAGTGGCATGCACCAGGATCCCGGGCTGCGCCAGCGCCGCCTCGTGCAGGGCGTGCTCGTCGCGCTCAAGATCGTTGAGCCGCGAATCCGGGCCCAGCGCTTCGACACAGCGCACCGCCACCTTTGGGGGATGCGGGTCGTCCACCATGTCGAAATCGAGGCAGCCCCACATGCGCACACGCGGGCGGCCGAACGAGCTGGTGACGTTGCCGAACACGTCGCCGAGCAGGAACTCGCGCGCCTTCTTGTGGTCGTACCAGACATAGAACGGTGCGTAGAGATGACGCTCGGCGTTGAAAAGGAAGGCTTTGTGGGCGAGACCCGGCATGTTGTCGAACAGGTTACCGCGCTGGCTGACGCGCTGGCGCAACCGAGCCTCGTCGAAGTCGGACGCCAGTCGAATGGAGTACTGCATCGCCAGCATACGTTTCGTCCCCGATTCGTATTTGATTTCAGGCAGCGTGATAGAATTGTTAAAGGAGTTTGACGGGCTGCGCAATTGCAGAGGGGACAAGGGTGACTTGCGACGCGGTGCCGCACGCTTTCTCGGACTGCGCTAAAAATGGCGGAATCCCGCCTGTTTCACGGCGACCGGCTGGCCCGCGCGATCGGTGACCGCGATGCCGGTGCCGTCTCGAATAGTACCAATTCGCGAAAAAGCAAGACGGGCGCGCATCGCCGCTTCGGTTAACGCGCGCTCGGCGTTCGGCGAGGCGGTGAACAAGACCTCGTAATCGTCGCCCCCGCCGAGCACATCGTCGCGAAGCGCCGGATCGGCGGCGACGGCGCGACGCGCCGCCGCGGAGAGCGGGATGTCCTCCAGCCCAACCTCGGCCCGCACACCCAACTCCTCGCAGATATGGCCCAAATCGGCCATGAGCCCGTCCGAGATATCGATCGCGGCGGTCGCGGTGCCGGAGAGCGCCGCGCCCAGGGCGAGGCGCGGTTCGGGCAGGCGGTAGCGGCCCGCGAGGAAATCCCGGTCGGCCGCGTCGAGCGCCGCGAGCTCGCCCTTGAGGACGCGAAGCCCGAGCGCCGCGTCGCCGAGCGTGCCGCTGACATAGATGCCGTCGCCCGCCTTCGCGCCCGAACGCGGCACGACGGCGCCTTCGGCCTCGCCGATCGCCGTGACGGTGAGGGTGGTCGGGCCCGGATTACCGGTCGTGTCACCGCCGAGCAGCGAGATTCCGTACTGCGCCTGATCCTGCTGCAGGCCGGCGGCGAACCCTTCCAGCCAGGCGGCGGTGACCGACTTGCCCAACGACGCCGCCAGCAGGTAGCCGACCGGGCGCGCGCCCTTGGCGGCGAGGTCGGACAGGTTCACCCGCAGCAGCTTGCGTGCCACCAGATCGGGCGGATCGTCCGGCAAATAGTGCACGCCTTCGACGATGGTGTCGACCGTCAGCACGTGGGACCGGCCGGGCGCGGGCACCAGCACGGCCACATCGTCGGCCAGCCCGCGCGCGCCCTCGTGGGTCGCCAGTGGCGCGAAGAAGCGCGCGATCAGATCGAATTCCGAGGGAATATCAGGGTCTTGTCCCATGATTTTCATACATCGCCACCGGTGCGGCGAGACTCCAGCTCGCCCGGGCGCAGGCGGCGCGCCAGCCGGTCGAGCACGGCGTTGATCATCCTGGTCTCGGGCCCGGAAAAGAAGGCGTGGCCGATCTCGACATACTCGTTGATCGCCGCACGCGCCGGCATCGAGAGGCGCGCTGCCAGCTCCCATGCGCCGGCGCGCAAAATGGCACGCAGGATTACCTCGAGCCGGGCGAGCGGCCAGTCGGGCGGCAGGGCTTCGGCCACCAGCGCATCGAGCCGCTCGCGCTCGGTCATCGTGCCGCGCACGATCTCGGCGAACAGCTCGTCGTCGGGCGCGATGGCTTCGGCGCCGTCGATGTCGCGGCCCAGCCGGTGGTGGCGGAACTCGGCGATCAGCGCCTCCGCGTCGGCGCCGCGCACGTCGCCCTGATACAGCGCCTGGACGGCGGCGAGCCGCGCCGCGCCGAGGCGTTCGCCGGTGCGGCCGCCGCGCCGGGCTCCGCCGCCACGGCGCGACGGGGCCGTCATCGGGGATACAGGCGGAACTGGCGCTTGAGCTCGACCATGGCGAGGCAGGCGCGTGCCGCGTGGCCGCCCCGATCCTTGCGGTCGATGCGCGCGCGCTCCATCGCCTGGTCGCGGTTCTCGCAGGTCAGGATGCCGTACCCCAGCGCCAGCGCATGGCGGCAAGACAGATCCTGCAGAGCGCGCGCGCTCTCGTTGCAGACGAGGTCGTAGTGCGAGGTCTCGCCGCGGATCACGCAGCCGAGCGCGACATAGCCGTCGAAGCGCTTGCGGGCCGTGAAGAACTCGTGGCTGCGGATGGCGATGGCGACGGCCGCCGGCAGCTCGAACGCGCCCGGCACCTGGAACCGCTCGACGCTGGCGCCGCCCTTCTCCAGTGCCGCCATCGCGCCCTTGATCAACTCGTCGGCAATGTCGTCGTAGAACCGCGCCTCGACGACCATGATGTGCGGGGGCTCGGTCACGGCTCGTCATCCGTTTCCGGGATCGGGCGCTGCTCGACGATGCGGAGCCCGTACCCTTCGAGCCCGACGATGGGCCGGCGCACGTTGGACAGCAGAACCATGTCGCGCACGCCGAGATCGAGCAGCATCTGTGCGCCGACGCCGTAGTCGCGGAGCGCTGGCGGGCCCGGTTCCTCGTGCTCCGGCGGGGTGTGCATGGCGTCGAGCTCGGTGCCGGTGCCAACGTCCGAATAGAGGTGGTAGCGCTGGCGCACCAGCTTGGAGAGCATGTTGGGCTGCCACTCGCGGATCAGCACGATGACGCCGCGCCCGGCCTCGCCCAGCGCGCGCATCCCGGCCTCGAGCCAGTCGGCGCGCCCGACCGAGGTATCGTGCAGCAGATCGTCGAGCGCGTTGACCGCATGCATGCGGACCAGCACCGGCTCGTCGCCCGATATGTCGCCCTTCACCAGCGCCATATGCTCCGCATAGGAGACTTTGTTCACGTAAAGGATGAGCCGGAAATCGCCGCCGTGGCGCAAAGTGATCCGCGTCTCCATGATGCGCTCGACGATCGTGTCGTTGCGCCGGCGATAGGCGATCAGGTCGGCGATGGTGGCGATCTTCAGACCGTGGCGCTGGGCGAAGGCAACGAGATCGGGCAGGCGCGCCATCGTGCCGTCGTCGTTCATGATCTCGCAGATCACGCCTGACGGGTTGAGCCCGGCGAGGCGGGCGATGTCGACCGCCGCCTCGGTATGGCCCGCGCGGACCAGCACGCCGCCCTCGCGCGCGACCAGCGGGAAGATGTGGCCGGGCGAGACGATGTCGCGCCGTCCCTTGGTCGGGTCGATGGCGACGGCGATGGTGCGCGCGCGGTCGGACGCCGAGATGCCGGTGGTCACGCCATCGCGCGCCTCGATCGAGGTGGTGAAGGCGGTCTGCATGCGCGCCTCGTTGTGGCGCGACATCAGCGAGAGCCCGAGTTGGTCGACGCGCTGCGGCGTCAGCGCCAGGCAGACCAAGCCGCGGCCGTAGCGCGCCATGAAGTTGACCGCGTCGGGCGTCGCCATCTGGGCGGCGATCACGAGGTCGCCCTCGTTCTCGCGGTCCTCGTCGTCGATCAGGATGACCATCCGCCCGTTGCGGATGTCCTCGATGATTTCGTCGATCGGCGACAGCGCGGCATGGACATCGTCCAGCGACACCCGCCTCAGCTCCGCACCCGACCTGTCGGCCACTCTACTGTCCCTCGGCCAGCCGCGCGACATAGCGCGCCAGCACGTCGATCTCCATGTTCACCGCGTCGCCCGCGGCGAGGCTGCCGAACGTGGTCATCGCCCGCGTATGGGCGATGACGTTGACGCCGAACCGCGCCCCGTCCACTTCATTGACGGTGAGCGATACGCCATCGAGCGCGACCGAGCCCTTTGGCGCGACGAATTGCGCCAGGGAAGCGGGAGCCTCGAAGGCGAAGCGAACACTATCGCCCTCCGGTACGGTGTCAAGAATTCGCGCCGTTCCGTCAACATGGCCCGAAACAAGGTGCCCGCCAAGCTCATCGCCCACCCGGAGCGACCGTTCAAGGTTAATTCGGGTGCCCATGCGCCAGCCGCCCAAGGTGGTCCGAGCCAGCGTTTCGGCCGACGACGTCACCTCGAACCACCCCGGCCCCTTGGCGACAACCGTGTGGCACGGGCCCGAACAGGCGATCGAGGCGCCAATCTCGATCGTCGCGGTGTCGTAACCGGTTTCGATCCGGAAGCGCGTATCGCCCTGCTTCTCTATGGAAGCGATGCGGCCGACGTCGGTGATGATCCCGGTGAACATCAGGCCCGCGCGTAGGTTTCGACGATGTCTTCGCCAACTGGGCGCACGGCGACGCGCCGGAACGCGGGCGCATCGGCCAGCACGTCGATGCCGAGCCCCTCGGCCGCCGGCACGCCGTCGCCGCCGACGACCTTGGGTGCGCGGAACCAGACCAGCCGGTCGACCAGCCCGGCACGCAGGAGCGCGGCCGCAATCCGGCTGCCCCCTTCGCACAGCACGCGGGTGATGCCGCGCTCGCCCAGCGCCGCCAGGACGGCGGCGAGGTCGAGATATCCGTTCTCGTTGGGCTCTATCTCGATGGGCACGACCCCGGCTTCCTCCAGCGCCTCGCGCCGTTCGGGCGGCGCATCGGGAAGCATGGCGATCCAGGTTGGAATCTTGCCCGCGGTCGCGACCAGCCGTGCCGTCAGCGGCAAGGCGAGCCGCCCGGCCGCGACGACGCGCACCGGCGACACGTTCTCAAGTCCGGGCAGGCGGCAGTCGAGCACGGGGTCGTCGGCGGCGACCGTGCCGGAGCCGACCAGCACCGCGTCGTTCTGTGCGCGCAGCAGATGCGCCCAGGCGCGCGCGGCCTCGCCGGTGATCCAGCGGCTTTCACCGGTATGGGTGGCGATCCGTCCGTCGAGCGTGGTGGCGAGCTTGAGCGTGACCAGCGGGCGGCCATCGCGGACCCGCATCAGGAAGCCGGCATTGAGCGCCTCGGCCTCCGCCGCGCCGACGCCGCGCGTGACCTCGATCCCAGCCTCTTCCAGCCGCTTCAGCCCGCGGCCGGCGACGCGTTCGTCCGGATCCTCGATCGCGACGACGCAGCGCGCAATCCCTGCCTCGATCAGCGCCTCGCAGCACGGGCCGGTCTCGCCGTGATGGGCGCAGGGTTCGAGCGTGACATAGGCGGTGGCGCCGTGCGCCTCCGCGCCCGCCCGACTCAGGGCCTCGGTCTCGGCGTGCGGGCGGCCGCCCGTGCAGGTCCAGCCGCGCCCGACCACCGCGCTGTCCTTGACCAGGATGCACCCGACCGCAGGGTTGGGCGCGACGTTGCCGAGCCCGCGCCGCGCCAGGGCGAGGGCGAGCGTCATGAAACGTCGGTCGTCGGCGTCAGTCGCCCGCGCCACCCAGGGTACCCACAAAGGCCTCGAAATCGCGCGCCTCGCGGAAATTCCGGTAAACCGAGGCGTAGCGAACATAGGCGACCGGGTCGAGGCTGGCCAGCGCGTCCATCACCATCTGGCCGACCGTCACAGACTGGACCTCTGGCTCGCCCAGGCTTTCGAGACGCCGCACGATTCCGTTGATCGCGATCTCGACGCGCTCGGGCGGCACGGGACGCTTGCGCAGCGCGATGGTCATCGAACGCGCCAGCTTCTCGCGCTCGAACGGCTCGCGCTTGCCGTCCTTCTTCATCACGGTGAGCTCGCGAAGCTGCACGCGCTCGAACGTCGTGAAGCGCATGCCGCAGCTGGTGCAGGAACGGCGGCGGCGGATGGCCGAGTTGTCGTCGGTCGGGCGCGAGTCCTTGACCTGTGTGTCCTCGGTTCCGCAGAACGGGCAGCGCATGGGCGGCCTCCGTCAGCGGTTGGGATAGACCGGAAAGCGCCGGCAGAGCGCCCCGACCCGCTGGCGCACCGCACGCTCGGCCGCAGCATTGTCTTCGGGATTCCGGGCAAGCCCGTCCAACACCTCGACGATCATGTGGCCGACCTCGCGGAATTCGGCGGTGCCGAAGCCGCGCGTCGTGCCGGCCGGCGAGCCGAGCCGGACGCCCGACGTCACCGTCGGCTTTTCCGGATCGAACGGGATGCCGTTCTTGTTGCAGGTGAGCCCGGCACGCTCGAGGCTGATCTCGGCCGCCTTGCCGGTCAGCTTCTTCGGGCGCAGATCGACCAGCATCAGATGCGTGTCGGTGCCGCCGGAGACGATGTCGAGCCCGCCCCCCATGAGAGTCGCCGCCAGAACCTTGGCATTCTCCACCACGCGCTTCGCGTAGTCGCGGAAGTCGGGCTGCAGCGCCTCGCCCAGCGCAACCGCCTTGGCGGCGATCACATGCATCAGCGGTCCGCCCTGGATGCCGGGGAAGATCGCCGAGTTGACCTTCTTGCCGACCTCCTCGTCCATCGCGAGGATCATGCCGCCGCGCGGGCCGCGCAGCGTCTTGTGCGTCGTCGTGGTGACGATATGGGCGTGCGGCAATGGGCTGGGGTGCACCTTGCCAGCGACCAGCCCGGCGAAATGCGCCATGTCGACCATCAGGTAGGCGCCCACGGAATCCGCAATCTCGCGGAAGCGGGCGAAGTCGATGATCCGCGGATAGGCCGAGCCGCCGGCGACGATGATCTTCGGCTTGTGCTCCCTGGCGAGCCGCTCGACCTCGTCGAGGTCGATCCGCGCGTCCTCACGCCGGACCCCATACTGCACCGCGTGGAACCACTTGCCCGAATAGTTGGGCGCGGCGCCGTGGGTGAGGTGGCCGCCGGCCGCGAGCGACATGCCCATGATCGTGTCGCCGGGCTTGGCCAGCGCGAAGAACGCGCCGAAATTGGCCTGAGCGCCCGAATGGGGCTGGGCGTTGACGAAGTTGCAGCCGAACAGCTCGCGCGCCCGATTGCGCGCCAGGTCCTCGACCACGTCCATATACTCACAGCCGCCGTAATAGCGCCGCCCGGGATAGCCCTCGGCGTACTTGTTGGTCATCACCGAGCCCTGGGCCTCCAGGACCGCAGCGGAGACCAGGTTTTCCGAGGCGATCAGCTCGATCTGGTCCTGCTCGCGGGCCAACTCGCCGCGAATGGCCGCCTGGACCTCGGGATCCGTCTCGGAAAGCGCGGCGTCGAAAAACCCCTCACGGGCCGTCTTTACGGCCTCCTGTACCGACATATTCCGTGTCCTCTCAAGCGACTGGCGCACGATACGGCCCGATTCGCCGCCTTCCATCCCCCCGGCGGGCTCGCGCACCCCATGGAACCCCCCGACTCGGGGCAGAACTTACCATATGTGGCGGGCACCATTCCAGTTTCCCACTACCCCTCGCAAGGATGCCGCAGGGCGAAGGGCCACTCGGCGATCGGAGAGGTTTCGTCTCATAAACAGAAGGATTCGTGCCTCGCCAAAATCACAGCGCGACCGTTTATAAAACTTTTATACTCGACTGTCTCAAGAGATGGTCATTTATGCCCAACAATTGGCTCATTGCCACGAACACGACGCCTCGGGCCCTTCGAAATCCTGTGCCCTTATTCGGCCGTGGCGAAAAGTCGCAATCCAATTGGTCTGTTGGATCGAACAATGGCTCTATTTACCACCTCAATTCTTGATCGTTGTTGACAAGCCATTTCGAGCGTGCAATCAGTCCCGCGACCGCAAGAACATGAAAGGTACGCAAGAATGGTCGAGCAACCAGAGAAAGAAATCGCGTCCGACGACGTGCTGCGTATGGCAGTGAACATCGTCGCCGCCTATGTCAGCAACAATCCCCTGCCGCCAAGCCAGATTTCGGAAGTCATCGGGACGGTGTTCCACTCACTTCGCAACCACAGCGGCGAGGTCCCCAGCAGCGCCGCGGCGGAACCCCTGAAGCCAGCCGTGCCGGTGCGTCGCTCGATTACGCCCGAATATCTGGTCTGCCTCGAGGACGGCAAGAAGCTGAAGATGTTGAAGCGCCATCTGCGGGCGGCCTATGGCATGTCGCCCGACGAATACCGCGCCAAGTGGGGCTTGCCGCCGGACTACCCGATGGTGGCGCCCAACTACGCCGCACAACGCTCTGATTTCGCCAAGAAAATCGGCCTCGGCCGCAAGCCCGGCCAGCGTCCCGGCCGCCGCGCCCGCGGCGAGGCCTAGCTCCCGGCGATCCGGGCCGGCCCGTGCGGCCGGTCCGCCCCGCCCCTCTCAGCCTGCGGGCTTCCAGTAATCGTACTTGCCGTCGTGCCAGACATAGAAGACGTAGCCCGGCGCGGTCACGTCTCCCTTGGCGTCGAACCCGATCTTACCGAGAACGGTCTGGTACTGGCCCTGGCGCAACGCCGCCGCGACCTTGGCCGTGTCGGTCGTGCCCGACTTCTCCACAGCCTGCGCCCAGGCCTGTATCGCGCCGTAGCTGTATAGGGTGTAGCCCTCCGGCTCGTAGCCGGCCTTGCGGAACGCAGCGACGACCGGTGCGGCCTCGGCGTTCTTGCGCGGGTCGGGGCTGAAGGTCATCAGCGTCCCCTCGCCCGCCTTCCCCGCGATCTTCCAGAACTCGTCGGTAACCAGCGCGTCGCCCGCGGCGAGGATGGTGTCCATGCCCTGGTCGCGCATCTGACGGACGATCAAACCGGCCTCGGTGTGGTAGCCGCCGAGATAGACGATGTCGACGCGGGCCTGCTTCAGCTTGGTGACGAGCGCCGTGTAGTCCTTTTCGCCCGCCGTGTAGGCCTCATACATCACCTCGTGGATGCCGCGCGCGTTCAGCGTCTTCTTGGTCTCGTCGGCGAGACCTTTGCCGTAGGCCGTCTTGTCCTGGATGATCGCGACGTTCCTGCCCTTGAAGTGGTCGGCGATGAAATCGCCCGCCACCTTGCCCTGCTGGTCGTCGCGCCCGCAGGTGCGGAACACGTTCGCAAGGCCGCGCTCGGTGAGCTGCGGATTGGTCGAGGCCGGCGAGATCTGCAGGATGTTCTCCTCGGCATAGACGTCCGACGCCGGGATCGACGAGCCGGAGCAGAAATGCCCGGCGATCAGCGCGACGCGGCGCGACGCCATCTGGTTGGCGACCGCGACCGCCTGCTTCGGGTCGCACGCGTCGTCACCGATCATAAGCTTCAGCTTCTTGCCCATCACGCCGCCCTTGGCGTTGAGGTCGGCGACCGCCATCTCGGCGCCGCGCTTGAGCTGCTCGCCGAACGAAGCGTACTGGCCGGTCATCGGCCCGACAGAGGCGATGGTGATCTCGCTCTGCGCCGCAGCCGGGCGCCCCCACGCCAGCGCGGCGACAGCCAGCGCCGCGACAACGATCCCGCTTCGTTTCATCCCAACCTCCGTCGTTCGGTGTTTGGCCAATCTATCATTTCTCAGGATGCCGCGCCGCCGTCGAGATAGGCCGCGCGCACCTCCTCGTTGGCGAGCAGCGCCGCGCCGGTCCCGGCGAGCGTGATGCGGCCGTTGACCATGACGTAGCCGCGGCCGGCGAGGCGCAGCGCCTGGTGCGCGTTCTGCTCGACCAGGAAGACGGTGACGCCGTCGCGCGTGTTGATCTCGCGGATGGCGGCGAAGATGCGACGCACGATGAGCGGCGCGAGGCCGAGCGATGGCTCGTCGAGCAGCAGCAGGCGCGGGCGCGCCATCAGCGCGCGGCCGATGGCGAGCATCTGTTGCTCGCCGCCCGACAGCGTGCCGCCACGCTGGGTCCGCCGCTCGGCCAGCAGCGGGAACAGGTCGAACACGCGGTCGAGCCCGTCGGAGGCGCGCTTCGACGCCGTGGCGCCGAGCTGAAGGTTCTCTAGCACCGTCATGCGGGGGAAGATGCGCCGCCCCTCGGGCGCATGGGCGATGCCGCGCCGTGCGATGTCCCAGGTCGGCAGCGCGGTGATGTCGGCCCCGTCGAACGCGATGCGGCCGGTGCGCGCGCGCGGTTCGCCGCAGATGGTCATCAGCAGGGTGGACTTGCCGGCGCCGTTGGCGCCGATCAGCGCGACGATCTCGCCCTCGGCAACCTTGAGGTCGAGGCCGTGCAGCACCTCTATATGGCCGTAGCCCGACGAAAGGCCGGCGATTTGCAGCATCACGGCTCGTCCTCGCCGAGATAGGCGGCGATCACCTTCGGGTCCCGGCGGATCGCGTCAGGCGCGCCGTCGGCGATCTTGCAGCCGTAATCGAGCACCACGATGCGGTCGGAGATGCCCATCACCACGCTCATGTCGTGTTCGATCAGGAGGATGCCAATGCCCGTCGTGTCGCGGATGTCGGTGAGCAGGTCGTTCAGCGCGGCGGACTCGCGCGGGTTGAGCCCGGCGGCCGGCTCGTCGAGGCAGAGGAGCGCGGGATCGGCGCACATGGCGCGCGCGATCTCGAGCCGTCGCTGGTCGCCGTAGGACAGGTCACCGGCCAGGTGGTCGGCGCGATCCACAAGGCCGATGCGCTCGAGCCAGCCGCGCGCGAACGCGACCGCCTCGCGCTCGGCCGCGCGATAGCCGCCGACGCCCAGCAATCCGAGCACGGTGTAGCCCGAGGCCCGCATCAACGTGTTGTGCTGGGCGACCAGCAGGTTCTCCAGCAGCGACATGCCGGCGAACAGCCGCACGTTCTGGAAGGTGCGGGCGATGCGCGCGCGCCGCGCGATGCGATGGCCCGCCATGCGGTCGAGCCGGTAGCTGCGCCCGCCGCTCTCCAGCACCAACCGCCCGCCGGTCGGCCGATAGAAGCCGGTGACGCAGTTGAACACGGTCGTCTTGCCGGCGCCGTTCGGCCCGATCAGGGCGGTGATCGCACCAGCCGCCGCCTCGAACGACAGACCGTCGATGGCGACGAGACCGCCGAACCGCATCGACAGGTCCTCGACGGCAAGCAGCGCGGTCATGGCGCGCGTCCCCGCCCGGCGAGGCGGATGGTCGGGTCGCGATGCGCGAGAAGACCGCGCGGCCGCCAGGTCATGATCAGCACCATCGAGATGCCGAAGGCGAGCATCCGATATTCCTGCAGCGCCCGGAACCATTCGGGGACGCCGATCAGCACGAACGCGGCAAGGGCCACGCCGGTCTGGCTGCCCATGCCGCCAAGCACGACAATCGCCAGGATGATCGCGGACTCGATGAAGGTGAAGCTCTCCGGGCTGATGAAGCCCTGGCGCGTCGCGAAGAACGCGCCGGCGAACCCGCCGAACATGGCGCCCAGCGCGAAGGCGGAGAGCTTGACCGAGGTCGGGTTGATGCCGAGCGCGCGGCAGGCGATCTCGTCCTCGCGCAGCGCCTCCCACGCGCGGCCGATCGGCAGGCGGCGAAGGCGCAGCGTCACGAAATTGGTCACCAGCGCGAGCACGAGGATCAGGTAGTACAGGAATACGATGCGCTGCATCGGCGAGTACGGCACGTCGAAGAGCTGGTGGAAGGTCGTGCCGCCGCCGCCGGCGACGGGCGAGAACGAGACGCCGAAAAAGTCGGGCCGCGGAATGCCGGAGATGCCGTTGGGCCCGTTGGTCAGGCTCACCCAGTTGGTCAGCACGATGCGGATCATCTCGCCGAACCCGAGCGTGACGATGGCGAGGTAGTCGCCCCTTAGGCGCAGCACCGGGAAGCCGAGCGCGATCCCGAACATGGCGGCGAGCGCGCCGGCGAGCGGCAGGCATCCCCAGAAGCCGAGATGCAGGCCGGTCGCGAGCAGCGCGAACGCATAGGCGCCGACCGCGTAGAACGCGACATAGCCGAGATCGAGAAGCCCGGCGAGCCCGACCACGATGTTGAGCCCCCAGCCGAGCATCACGTAGGTCATCACCAGGATGGCGATATCCATCAGCCGCCGATCGGCGAAGGGGAATGCCGGCAGCACGACGGCAAAGGCGATCACCAGCGGCACCAGCCAGACCTGCGCCCGGCGCGCGAGCGCGGCCCGCCGCTCCACGGTCCGCGCTTCTGGCACCGGCCGTGCGCCCCGCACCAGTGCAACTACGGCCCAGGACGCCACCACCAGACCGCCGCCGATCGAGACCGCAGTCAGGAATGCGCTCGGCAGATGGGCGGCCCACGCGGCGGCGGCGAAGGCGAGCCCGCTCGGCAACGCCCAGCGCGCCCCGCCCCCGCGCACCAGCCCGATCGCGAGCCGGCCGAGAAAGACGAGCGCCACCGCGGCGGCGAGCTCCGCCGGGCGCGGCACGATGGCCACCTTGCCGCCGACCTCGGTGATGTGAAGCCCGACGATCGCTATTCCGAGCGCCGCCGCCACCAGGGCGGCGATCCCTGCATCTTTCAGAAGGGCCGCCGGCGAAGCCGGCACTAGACCTTCTCCACCTCTGGCCGGCCCAGGAGACCGGTCGGGCGGAAGATCAGCACCAGCACCAGGATCGAGAACGCTGCCACGTCCTTGTACTCGACGCTGAAGCAGCCGGACCACAGCGCTTCGATCAGACCGATCAGGAGCCCGCCCAGCATCGCGCCGGGGATCGAGCCGATGCCGCCCAGAACGGCGGCCGTGAACGCCTTGATGCCGGCGAGGAAGCCGATGAAGAAATCGATCACGCCGTAATAGAGGATCGTCATGGTGCCGGCGACGGCGGCCAGCGCCGCGCCCATCACGAAGGTGAGCGAGATCGTGCGGTCGACGTCGATCCCCAGGAGCGCCGCCATGCGGCGGTCCTGCTCGCAGGCGCGCTGGGCGCGGCCGAGAGCCGTGCGCGCGATCAGCAGCGAGAAGCCCGCCATCAGCCCGACGGTCAGCGCTACGATCAGGATCTGCATGTGGCTGAGGGTCACCGTGAAGCCGTCGCGCTCCATCAGCACGTAGCCGCCCCGGATCAGGGGCGGCAGCGTCTTCACCCGCGCGCCCTGGGTGAGCTGTACGTAGTTCTGCAGCGCGATGGACATGCCGATGGCCGAAATCAGCGCGGCGAGGCGTGGCGAGCGGCGGAGCGGCCGGTAGGCGACACGCTCGAGCGCCCAGCCATACACGCCGGTCAGCACCATCGAGACCAGCAGCACGACGATCAGCGCGATGATGATGCCCGCGCCGTGCGTCGTGCCCAGCACCAGGAACGAGATCAGCGCGATGAAGGCGCCGATCATGTAAATCTCGCCATGGGCGAAATTGATCATGCCTACGATGCCGTAGACCATGGTGTAGCCGATGGCGATCAGCCCGTAGACCGCGCCCAGCGTGACGCCGTTGATCAGCTGCTGCAGCACATATGCCTGGGACACGCAGGCGTTCATCGGGGCCTGCGCCCGCCGTCCGGCCTCACCTTCCGGAGCCCGACGGCGCGGTTCCGGCGCGCTTCCTGAGGACGAAGGCGAGCTTGTCGAGCACCGCGCGGCGCAGCCCAACCTCGCCTGCGCCGGGCGGACCCACGATCGACACCTCGACCAGCGTCTCCGGGTCGGTCGCCGTCACCTTCACCGAATTGCCAATACGATGGTATTCGATGATGATCTCGCCTCCGGACCCGCGCGTCATCGCGCTTCCTCGTCCCGCCATCCGTAACCGGACATTAACAGAGGCCGCCGGAATCGCGCCAGCCATACCCCTGCCCGCACGATAGTTACGAACCGTTAACCGCCCCGGGCCACCATCCGGCAAAGCCGTGTCACCACCGGATCGGATAGTGGTTCCAGCGTCGCGCAGTACGTCACAGGAGGGCGCCGCCGCCTCGCCCGTCTCGTTTGACGAAACGGCGCGACGCGACCGACTGCGCGCTTGGCGGCCGTCGGCGGTCGCTTTCGTGCTGGGCGCGACGCTGTCGGTGATCGCCTATCTGGCGCTAGCCCGGACGCAGCACGAAAACGAGGTTCTGACGGCCAACCGCCATGCCGGCACCGCACTGGCGGCTTTCCAATCGTCGATCTCGCGCTACGTCAACGTCGCGGTCGGCGTGCGCGCCCTGTTCGCCGCGTCCGACAATGTGACACGCGAAGAGTTTTCGATCTTTGCCCGACAGATCGTCCAGACGAACCCGGAAATCTGGTCGCTCGCCTATATCCAGCGCGTGCCCGCCGACCGGCGCGCCGGGATCGAGCCCGAGAGGCGCGCGAACGGTGTCGCCGACTACCGCATCTTCGAACGCGACGCGGCGGGAAACGAACGGGCGGCCGCAATTCGACCGGTCCACTACGTGGTCGACTATCTCGAAAGCCGCGGCGGCGGCCAAACGGATGTCGGGCTGGATACCGCATCTTTGCCCGAATGGGTCACGGCACTGGACCGGATTGCCGCTGACGGCAACGCCTCGATGCTGCGCGTCGACCGCCCGTTCGGCAGCGAGCGGGTGGCGGACGGCTTTGCCATCGTGCTCCCCATCTATGAGCCCGGCGTCGTGCCGGCGACCGCGGCGGAGCGGCGCAGTCATCTGGCCGGCTTCGCCAGCGTTGCCCTCAAGCTTTCCGACGTGGTGAATGCCGCGCTGGGCACAAAGGATGGCGGCGCGTTCAATTTCTACATGTACGAGACGGACCGGCCGGCAAATCGTCTGCTGTATGTACGGGCTGCCGGCAAGCCAGCACCGCCGCTCGCCGATGCCGACATGCTGGCCGATGCCAATGGGGGTGTTGTCCGCATTATCAGCGTCGCCGGCCGCCGCTGGACAGCGCTGTTTCTGCCTCGCGCCGGCGCAGCCACGCTCGACCGGCGCGTCGCCGCGCCGCTGACCCTCGTGTTCGGCCTCATGCTCAGCCTGATGGTCGCGTTCTATCTGAAGCTCGTCACCGACCGGAACCGAAAGATCGGTGAGCAGGTGGCCGAGCGCACCGCCGCGCTCGCAGCCGCAAACGGGAAGCTTGAAATCGAAGTCGGAGAGCGGCGAGCGGCCGAGGCCCGGGCGGAGAAGGCGCACGCGCGCCTCGTCGACGCCATCAACAGCCTGCCGCACTTTTTCCTGCTATGGGATCCGGACGATCGCCTGTTGCTGTGGAACCACGCGATTCAGAACCGGTTCGCGGCCAGCAACCGGGCGGAAATCCTCACGGTCGGGATCAAGTTCGAGGATTTCGTCAGGGCGTCGTTCGACCGCGCCGCGGAGCGTGACGGCACGGCGCGCGTGGAACAGCTGATCTCCGAGCGGATCCGCCTGCATCGTGAAGGCAGGGATACCGGCGAGATCCGTCTCCGAAACGGACCATGGCTGTACCTCTCCGAGCACAGACTCGCCGACGGCGGGTGGATCAGCCTCTATCTCGACATCACCGACCGCAAGCGGGCGGAGGAACAGACCCGCACCGCGATCCGCATGCTGGAGGCAACGATCGAAGCCTGTCCGCTGGCCATCACCGTCGCCGATCTCGAGGACCGGGTGGAGATGTGGAACCCCGCCTCGGAGCGGCTGTTCGGCTGGTCGGCCGATGAGGTCGTCGGCAAACGCATCCCGACCCGCATTCCCGGCCGCGACGAGAAGCGCGGCCTCGTGCGGCGGACCGTGCTGCGCGAGGGCCACCTGATCGTCCTCGAAGACCAGCGCATGACGAAGGACGGGCGGATCATCGACGTCGAGATGCATGCCGCGCCGCTGCGCGACGACCAGGGCGAGATCAAGCGCCTGTTCGTCGTGGCCGTCGACATCACCGAGCGCAAGCGGACCGAGATCGCGCTGCGAGCGAGCGAGGAGCGCTATCGCGAACTGATCGCCCGCGCGCCCGAGGCCATGATCGTGCACGACGGCCAGAAAATCCTGTTCGCCAACGAGGCGGCCGCGCGGCTATATGGCGCGGCGTCGCCCGACGAGGTCGTCGCCCTTCCCGATCGCATGAGCCTCGTCCATCCCGACGACCACGCCAAGGTGCGCCGCCGCCGCCGGCAACGGCAAGCGGGGAAGGAGCGGCTCGGCGCAATGGAGCTCCGCTGGATTGCGCGAGACGGAACGATCATTTGGGTCGAGGCCACCGCCACGCCCGTCGAATGGTACGGCAAGCAATGCATCCTGCTCGCCGCGCGGGACGTCACCCTGCGCAACCGAGCCGAGCAGGCGCGGCGTCAGGCCGAGGAGGCGCTGCGCGACTCCGAGAACCGCTACCGCCACCTCGTGGAAATGTCGCCCGACGCGATCTTCGTCCATGTGGAGAGTATCATCCGGTTCGCGAACCCGGCCGCCGTGCAGCTGCTGGGCGCTAACTCATCGGAGGAGCTGATCGGCCGCGCGGTCATGAACCACGTCCACCCGGACGACCTTGGCATCCAGGCCAACGCCCGCGAACAGGTGATACACGAGGGGCGGTCGCGCGTTCCCGCCATCCGGTGGCGCCGGCTCGACGGCAACGAGGTGACGGTCGAAATCCTCGCGGTGCGATTCAACTACCAGGGCGAGACCGCGCACCAGATCATCGCGCGCGACGTCACCGCCCGGAAGGCGGCCGAGGAGGCGCTGCGCGAGGCCAAGGAAGCGGCCGAAGCCGCAAACCGCTCGAAAAGCGAGTTCCTGGCGAATGTCAGCCACGAGCTGCGCACGCCGCTCAACGCGGTGATCGGCTTTTCCGAGGTGATGGAGCAGGAGATGTTCGGCGCGCTGGGCAACGCGCACTACCGCGACTACGCCCGCGACATCCGCATCAGCGGCATCCATCTGCTCGAAGTGATCAACGACATCCTCGACCTCGCCAAGGTCGAAGCCGGCAAGCTGGAACTGCATGAGCAGACCGTCGAGCTCGAAAAAGTGATCGAGGGCACGGTCCGCCTGGTGCGTGAGCGCGCCGGTGGGCGCAACATCGACCTCTCGACCCGGCTCGTCCAGCCCTTGCCCCGGCTTTGGGCCGACGAGCGCAAGGTGAAGCAGATCCTGATCAACCTGCTGTCCAACGCGATCAAGTTCACCCCGGAAGGCGGCGCGATCGTCGTCTCGGCAGAGGTGGAACGCGACGGATGGCTTTGCCTCGCCGTCGCCGACACCGGCATCGGCATCGCCCGGGAGCATCTCGAGGTCGTGCTGTCGCCGTTCGGCCAGGTCGACAGCGCCCTATCGCGCAAGCACGCGGGCACCGGGCTCGGACTGCCGCTCACCAAGGCGCTGGTCGAGCTGCACGGCGGCACGCTCTCGCTCACCAGCGAGGTCGGCAAGGGCACGACGGTGACGATTCGCCTTCCGCCCGACCGGATCATCGACTCCCCCGCCCGCCGCGAAATGCGGGCCTAGAGCATCTTCCGCTCGCGCTGAATCGCGCCAGCCCTCTCCCCCACCCGGCCACCCATACCAGCATACTGTCGTCGGGTGGCCGGGCGGGGGAGAGGGCCGGACCCGTTAGATCGGAAATCGCGCTAGTAGGACGGCGAGTTCGGCGGGCGACCGAGCATGACGGCGCCATAGAGCGGCCCCGAGATGTCCCAGTTGTTGGCGATGTGGTGGGCAATGGCATGCGCGTCACGGAAGGCGCGCTGCAGCGGGTCGCCGTTGTGCAGCCCGCCACCGCCCGTCATCTTGTACAGGAGATCGACCGCCCGCATCGCCGAGTCCGCGGCGAAGGTATGGTCCCGCCGGTTCCTGACGCGCTGCTCGAGCGTCATCGTGCGGCCGGCCGCGACCGTCGCCATCGTGTCGCGGACGTCGCGCTGCAGCAGAAGCTCCGCCGCCTCGACCAGCGCCGACGCCTCGGCAAGCCGCACCTGGCTGGTCGGGAAGTCGGCGACCGACTGGCCGCGCCCGCGCGTGGCGAAGCCCTTCATCATCTCGATGTATGTGGTGATCGCGCCCTTCGCGACACCGACGCCCGGCGCCGACAGACAGAGCGGGAAGACCGACATCATCGGTATGCGGTAGAGCTCGTAATCGTTGGCCTTCGAGCCCGGCGAGACGCCGTCATAGGCTTCCTGCATCAGAAGCGTGCGGTGCGACGGCACGAACCTGTCGTCGATGGCGAGGTCGTTGGAGCCCGTGCCGGAAAGCCCGATCGTGTCCCAGTTGTCGACGATCGTGACGTCGGCTTTGGGCAGCAGGAAGTACCATGGGACCGGCGGCTTGCCCTCGCCCGCCTCCACCAACCCGCCGACGATGAACCATTCGGCATTGTAGCAGCCCGAGGAGAACTTCCACTTGCCGGTCAGCCGGTACCCGCCTGGCGCGGCGACAGCCCGTCCGCCCGGCATGTAGCTGGAGGCGAGCAGCGCGCGGGGCGCGTCACCCCAGACATCGTCCTGGGCCTCGCGCGGGAACAGACCGAGATGGAACTGGTGGATCGAGATCACCGAGAACACCCAGCCGGCCGAGCCGCATCCCGAGGCGAGCGCCGTGACGCAATCGAGGAACGGCACCAGCCCCAACTCGCTGCCGCCATAGCGCCGCGGCTGCAGCAGGGTGAACAGCCCGGCTTCCCTCAGCTCGGCGATCGTCTCGGCCGGCACGCGGCGAGCGGCGTTGGTCGCTTCCGACCGCTCCCGCAGCGTCGGGGCCAGCGCCCAGGCCCGCGCGACGTACGCGTCGGCCGTGACGTTCGTGAATGTGTCGTTTCGTACCGTTGCCATGTCGGCTCCCTCGCCGGATGTCTGTACCATCCGGCCTGCCCAACGGCAACTTTGGGACGTTTCCCTTGACGGGGTTCGGCACGGGCGGTTAGCTAGCCCGCACACAACAACCAATCAGGAACGCAACATGCCAGCCATCGTCGAGCCCGGCACGGGGCTCGAGTTCTACGACCTCAGCCAGCCCTGGGGGTACAACATCCCCACCTATCCCGGCTACGAGGACGTCAAGATCGAGCGGTTCACCTACCACGCCAAGCACGGCGTGATGACCTCGAAGGTGGTCACGATCTTCCACTGCTCGACCCACGCCAACGCGCCGATCCACTTGGTCCCGATGGCCCAGGGCATCGGCGAGATCGACCCCGAGCGGTTCTTCGGCACCGGGGTCGTCGTCGACCTGCCCAAGGGCAAGTGGGAGAAGATCACCGCGAAGGATTTGCAAGCCGCCAAACCCGCCATCCGGTCCGGCGACATCGTGCTGATCAACACCGGCTGGCACCACAAATACTCGGACAGCCAGGAATATTTCGGCTACGCCCCCGGCATGACCAAGGACGCGGCCGAGTGGCTGGTCAAGCGCAAGGTCAAGATGGTCGGCGTCGACACGGCCGAGATCGACCACCCGCTCGCCACCTCGTTCGGGCCGCACCGCAATGGGCCGCAGATCCGCAAGATCGCGCCCGAATACAAGCAGGAGACCGGACGCGACGCGCTGAAGGACTTCCCGGAGTGGAACGTCGCGCACAAGACGCTGCTGGCGGCGGGCATCCCGACCATCGAGAACGTCGGCGGCGACGTCGACGAGGTGACCGGCAAGCGGCTGACCTTCCATGCCTACCCGTGGCGCTGGTTCGAGGGCGACGCCTGCGTGGTCCGTCTGGTCGCGATCGCCGACCCGACGGGCGATTACCGGATCGAAGCCGGAAAGCGGAGATAGTCATGGCGAGCACCAAGACCGCGAAGAAGAAGACGATGACGCCGACCCGCGCCCGCACACTGCAGGCGGCGAAGCCGGTCGCGCGCGCCGGCCGTGCGCCGTCCTCGACCTCGGACCTCGAGTTCTACGAGCTGTCGCACCGCTGGGGCCACGGCATGCCGCAATGGCCGTCCCGCACCAACCTCGCGACCAAGACGCTGATGTTCCACGCCAAGGACGGCGTGTTCGTGCAGCAGTTCGAAGGCATCATGCATCGCGGCACGCATATGGACGCGCCGATCCACGTGCTGGAGAACCAGCCCACGATCACCGAGTACGACATGTGGCGCTTCTTCGGCACCGGCGTCGCCGTGTCGATCCCCAAGGGCAAGTGGGGGGTGATCACCCCCGACGACCTGGAAAAGGCGCGCCCGAAGATCCAGCCGGGCGACATCGTGATGATCAACACCGGCTCGCATCGCAAGTGGGGCGACAATCCGGACTACTTCGCCTACTCGCCCGGCCTGTACAAGGGCGCGGCGGAATGGATCGTCGAGCACAAGGTGAAGCTGATCGGGGTCGACGTCCAGGCGCTCGACCACCCGCTCGGCACATTCCTCGGCCCGCACGGGCCCGGCCCGGCGCAGCCGCATCTCGACGGCGAGTACTACGCGATGACCAAGCGCCATATCGCCGACGACTTCCCGCTGTGGGAGCCGGCGCACAAGATCATGATGACCAACGGAATCCCGGGGATCGAGAATATCGGCGGCGACCTGGACAAGATCACCGGCAAGCGCTGCACCTTCATGGCGTTCCCATGGCGCTGGCCCGATGGCGAAGGGTGCGGCGTACGCGTCGTCGCGATTCTCGACCCCAAACAGAAGTTCCGCATCGAGACCGGCGAGGGCTGAGATGGACGTCACCCGCATCAAGGACGCGAAGCCCTACGAAGCCGCACGCCATTGGGACATGACGGCGCTGCGCCTGCAGGGGCTGGAGGCGTCGCCGACCAAGAAGGTGACGGTCGGGCTTTCCTATTTCCTGCCCGGCGGCGGCGCGGAGAACTCGGCCTCGCCGCTCGAGCGCGTCTATGTCGTGGTCGACGGCGAGGTGACGGTGACCATCGCGGGCAAGGACACGGTCCTCGGCCCGATGGATTCCTGCCACATCCCGCCCGGCGAGGAGCGCCAGATCGTGAACAAGACCAACCGGGTGGCGACCATGCTGGTCGTCATGCCCGCGCCGGAGAAGTAACCATGGCGACCGAAGCCAAGACCGCCCTGCCCGAGGCCTTCACCAATCCGCTGAGCGTGTTCGACATCAAGGACCGCTCGATCGTCGTGACCGGTGCGACCGGCGCGATCGGGCGCACCTGCGCGATCGTCTGCGCCGCCGTCGGCGCCAATGTCACGATCGCCGGCGGCAACAAGGACGAGCTCGACGAGCTGGCCGACGAGATCAAGGGGCTCAAGAAGGGCAAGGTCGCGGTCGCGAACGTCCGTCCCAAGACCGAGGCAGACTGCAAGAAGATCATGGACATCGCCTGCGACAGCCACAACGGCGTCGACGGCCTGTTCGTCGCGTCGGGCTACAACAAGGCGGGCTTTATCCACGAGATGCCCCAGCAGGACTGGGAGGACGTGATCGACGCGAATTTGCGCCAGACCTGGCTCGCCTGCCGCGCATACACGCAACGTGCGATCGAGCAGAAGCGCGGCGGCAAGATCGTGCTGATGTCGTCGGTGCGCGGCCGCCACGGCAACATCTCGGGTTACACCGCCTACTGCATCTCCAAGGGCGGCATCGACGGGCTCACCCACGTGCTGGCCACCGAGCTCGCCAAGCACGGCATCCAGGCCAACGCCATCGCGCCCACCGTGTTCCGCTCCAAGCTGACCGCCTGGATGTACGGCGACGACGAGCTGGGCCAGGCGACAAAGGCCCGCTCGCTCTCGCGCATCCCGACCGGGCGGCTGGGCGAGCCGGAGGATTTCGTCGGCATCCTGCTTTACCTGCTGTCGCCCGCTTCGAACTTCACCACCGGGCAGGTCATGTATATCGACGGCGGCTTCACCGCAGGGTGAGCGGTCTTTCACCTCATCCTTCGACAGGCTCAGGATGAGGTGAAGGTTCAAAACGATCCTCATGCTGAGCTTGTCGAAGCATGAGGCCATGGATTCCCATATGGCCAAGGAAAACGTCACGGTCATCGGCGCGGGGCTGATGGGCCACGGCATCGCGCAGATATTCGCCGCCGGCGGCCACAAGGTCGCGCTCTACGACACCAGTGCCGACACGCTGAACGGCGCGCCGGAGCGCATCCGGGCGATCTTCGCCCTGCTGGAGCAGGACCCCGCCGGCGCAGCGAATGTGACGCTGGAGCCCGACTTCGACAAGGCCGTCGCCGATGCGGACCTAGTGATCGAGGCCGCGCCCGAAAAGCTGCCGCTCAAGCAGGAGATCTTCGCCCGCCTCGAGAAGGCGTCGAAGCGGGACTGCATCCTCGCCTCCAACACCTCGGCCCTGCCGATCACCAAGATCGCCGAGCCGGTGGAGACCGCTGACCGCGTGGTCGGCACGCATTTCTGGAACCCGCCGCACCTCATCCCGCTGGTCGAGGTGGTGCAGGCCGAGCGCACGTCGCTCGCGACCGTCGAGAAGACCATCGCCCTGCTCGCCGCCTGCGGCAAGTCGCCGGTCCATGTGAAGCGCGACGTGCCGGGCTTCATCGGCAACCGGCTGCAGCACGCGATGAAGCGCGAGGCAATCGCCATCGTCGCCTCGGGCATTTGCGACGCCGAGACGCTCGACATCGTGGTGAAGGACGGCTTTGGCGCGCGGCTCGGCATCCTCGGCCCGATGGAGCAGTCGGACCTGATCGGCGTCAACATCACCTTGGACGTTCAGCGCACCATGTGCCCGGCGCTCGACGCCTCGCCGGAGCCCAGCCCGCTCCTCGTCTCGATGGTCGAAAAGGGCGAGCTCGGCATGTCGACCGGCAAGGGGTTCTACGAGTGGACCCCGGAGAAGGCCGCCGCCGTGCGCAAGCGCGTCAACGACCAGCTCGTCGCGCTCGCCCGCTCCCGCGCGAAGGGGCGCCCGACCGAGGGCTGATATCGACTGTCACCCCGGCCAAGCCGCGTCCTTCGACGGACAACCCATCCTCATCCTGAGCCTGTCGAAGGACGAGGATGGGGGTTGTCCGCTCAGGATGAGGGCGGCGCGAGCCGGCGGCCATGTTACCGCAGCACGGAACGTGGAAAGATGGGTCCCGGGTCTGCGGTGCACCGCTTCGTCCCCCGGAACAAGTCCGGGGGCTTCGGCGCACCGCGCCCGGGATGACAATATTGGATGCGACTGGCGCCGCTGCTACTTCAAAAACTTGTTGGTGTAGATGCCGTCGAAGGACTTGAGCTTCTCGGACTCCTTGATCATCCCGCCGGCCAGCATCAGTTCCTGCGCATGGACGAGCCCCGCCTCCGAGAACTCGGGCGACATCGGCGTGGTCTTCACCATCCGCTCGTAGGCCTGCTTCAGCTCCGCCGGGTTGGAGCGCGGCATGCGCTTCTGCAGCACCTCCAGCGTCTCGGCCGGATGGTCGTGCACGTATTTGTGCGCCTCGACATAGCCCGCCATCAGCTTCTGGCAGACCGTCGGCTTCTTCTCGCACACGACGGGGCGGGTCAGCGTGGCCGTCGAGGCGAAGGGCAGCAGTTCGGGCACGTCGGTCGCACCGCTCGCCAGGTTGAAATCGCCGCGCGACATGGAGATGAATTGCCAGGGCGAGGTGAAGGTCGCGGCCTGGGTCGCGCCGGACGTCATCGCCGCCAGCGCCGCCGCCGGCGCCATCGGCGTCGTGACGAACCCGCGCTCCGGATCGACGCCGCCCTTCTTCGCGACGTAGCGCAGGAACGCCTGAACGATGGTGTTGGGCGCGTCGACTGAGACCTTCGCGCCCTTCAGCGCCTTGACGCGCTCGGCGAGCGGCATTTCGGGCGAGAGGTGCGCCGCGGTCGCCGCCGCCTTGCTCATCATCACGTCGAAGGCGAGGCCATTCGCCATCAGTCCGAGACCGATGATCTTCTGGCCACGGATGTTGGCGCGGATCAAAGTGGGACCGGACGCGACCGAGAAGTCGACGCTGCCGGCCAGCATGGCGTTGGTGGCGCCGAGGCCGGTGATGTCGTGCAGCTTGACGTCGAGGTCGTGCGCCTTCCACATCCCCTTGTCGAGCGCGACATAGGTCGGCGCGAAAGTGACGCTGATCACCGGCATGGCGATGGACGTCTTCTCCATCTCGGCCCGGGCCGGCGCGCCGGCGGCGGCGCACGCGAACAGGGCCGCCGCAAGGGCGGTCGTCTTGGCGAAGTTCATGGTGGCTCCTCCTGTGGGCGCGCGACTATGGCATGCGCCGGAACGGCGCAATACGCCGCCCGCGCGCGTTCACGCAAATACGAAGCGCCGTACGCGTCAGCTCGCCGGTGCGTCTTCGGGGCGGAAACGCGTCATCGCGACCGGCGGCGCGGCCAGGGCAGAGTGGCCATCCCGATGCCCCCGAAGATCAGGACCATGCCGGCGAGATGGAACCATTCCAGCGCCTCGCCCAGCGCCATCATCGCGAGCACGACGCCGAACACGGGCACGAGATACTGGGCGAGCGCCGCCTTCGCCGGCCCGACTACGGCGACGCCGCGATTCCAGCACAGATAGGCGAGCGCGGATGCGAAGATCCCGGCATAGACGATGATGCCGGCGGTCTCGGTGGTGATTTCGAACGTCTCGCCGCGCGCGAGCTCCAGCAGGTAGAACGGCAGGATGATCGGGATGCCGGCGCCGCACAGCACGGCCATCACCACCAGCGGGTCGAGCGCCAGGGGAAAGCGCCTGAGCGCCACGGTGTAGCCGGCCCAGACCACCATTGCGGCGATCAGGAACACGTCCCCGATATTGACCTGTAACGCGAGCAGCGCATCGAGCCTGCCCCGGAAGATGATCAGCACAGCGCCCGCGATGCCCAGCACGACGCCGACCATCTCCCGCGCCGTCGCGGGTGCGCGCAGAACGATGGCCGCGAGCACGAGCGTCAGCATCGGCCCGAGCGCATCGAACAGCGAGGCGTTGATCGCGGTCGAGTACTGCAGCCCCTCGAAGAACAGGATGGAGAAGCCGGCGACGCCGGTGAGGGACAGGACGAGGAGCGGCCGCCACGCGGACAGCACGGCGCGCCGCTCGCGCCATAGGCTGGGCCCGGCAAGCACCACGAACATCAGGAATGCGAGCACCCAGCGCCAGAACGACAGCGCGATCGGCGGGATCAGCCCCGCCGCCATGCGCCCCGTGACGGCGCTGCCCGCCCAGAAGGCGGCCGAAAGCGTGAGCATAGCGGCCGCAAGAGCGACCGCGCGCAGCGGCGGGAACTCATTACGTATTTGCACGGAAAAATCGCGTCAGCCGCGATCCGCGATGGAAGCCGCCTCGGCGTGGATGCCCAGCAGCTCCGGGACGGTCTCGGACTTGCGCCGCCCGAGGCCGCATTCGGTCGCGACGCCGAAAGCCTTCACCGCCTTTTTCGCCGCGGCGATGCGTTTCCGCGTGGCGGCGAGCCCGCCGGTGAAATGGACCAACCCGAGATAGAGCTCGGTTTCGGGGCGGAGCTTCAGCTTCTTCAGCGGCGCGAAATAGGCGGCATCCGACCGGTCGCGCGGCACCGGCATGTGGACGAACTCGACCGTGCGTCCGATGCGGGAGGCGACCCGGTTCATCACGTCCACCATGTCGCCGGTGTCCTTCGGCTCGATGAAGTGCTTGTGGTTGTAGTCGCCATAACAGCAATGGTAGCCGAGCTGGATGTCCTCGGGCACCGCCTCGCCCAGTCGCACCAGCAGCGCCACCACGTCGTCGCGCGTGATCGGTACGAAGGGCGGCGAGGCCTTGCTCGCCAGGTACTCGAACTCGTGCGCGATGTCCCACTGGATGGCCAGCTCCTCGTGCGGAATCAGCGCGGCGATGCGCGCCGCCTCGGCGATCAGCGCCTGCTCGTAGACCGGGTACACCTTGGCGTAGTCGGCATGGTCGACGCAGAACCCGACGATGTCGTAGGGCGACGGGATCGAGACCTGGAAGCGCGCGGCGGGGCCGATGACGCCCTCGTGCTTCAGCCGCCCGAACGTGGCGAAGGATTCCCGCGCGCCCGCCGCGTAGCCGAGCGGGCCGAGTTGTTCCACGCTTGGCATCCCTGCGCCGCGACGCAGCCGGAACCGCACGCGCTTAACGTTGGGCGCACGGCTGTCGGGCGCTTCCTCGTAGCGCTCGAATGCGCCCGCCCGCTCGAACACGGCGTGCTGGCTCATGATCCAGTTCTGGCGATTTCCCGGCTCACCGTCCGGCAGGCGCGGCGCGCGCGAACCGAGCGCGGCGAGCGCCCGGAACGTTTCGTCGGCCGTCGGCAGCGGCACCGAGCCGACGAAATGAACGGTCGTAGCCATCAAATCTTCTCCGCCGGCGTCACCGTGCCGCGGCACTCGCCGAATCCGATGGAGCGGTAACCCTTGGCAATCGCCGTGCCGGAGAAGATCACCTCGTCGCCGTCTTCGACGAAGCCGCGCATCTCGCCCGAGGCGAGGCGCACCGGGTCGCGCCCAAAGAGCGTGCGCTCGACCAGGCACGCCGCCTCCTCACGCGACGGGCCCGACATTGTGCCGGTGCCCAGCACGTCGCCCGGCACCAGGTCGCAGCCGTTCGAGGTGTGGTGCGCGACCATCTGGTCGATCGACCAGTACATGCGGCGATAGTTGGTATGGGTGAAACGCGTGGGCGCGAGCTTGGCCTTGCGCATCTTGTCCGACCGGATGAACGCCTCGAGCGTGATGTCGAACCCGTCGGGCGGCGCGCCCTTGGCGGGGGCGAGGTGGGGCAGCGGCGCCGGATCGCCCGCCGGGCGCGCATCCAGCGGCGCGCGGAACGGCGCCAGCGCCTCGATGGTCACGATCCAGGGCGAGATCGTGGTGGACAGGCTCTTGCCGAGGAACGGGCCGAGGATGGACTCCCAGAACTGGATGTCGCGCGCCGACCAGTCGTTGAGCAGCACGAGACCGAATATGTGCCGCTCGGCGTCCTTCATCTTGATGCGCGAGCCGATCTTGCTGCCCGGTCCGATCACCGCCGCCATCTCGAGCTCGTAGTCGAGCTTCTTGCACACGCCGAACTTGGGCGGCTGGTTGCCGTCCGGATACTGGCCGAGCGGACGCCGCACCTTGGTGCCGGAGACGACCACGGTCGAGGCGCGGCTGTGATAGCCGACCGGCATGTAGCGCCACGCCGGGCGCACATAGGGCTCGGGCCGGCCGACCGCCTTCGCGACGTTGATGACGTGGTGCATCGAGACGAAGAAGTCCGAGTAGTTGTGCACCTCGACCGGCAGGAGCATGCGCACGTCGGACTGCTTCACCAGGCAGCGCCGCCGCGCGGCCTTGAGCTTCCCGGTCGCTCCCTTGCCGGTGCGCAGCGCCCGAGACAGCTGCAACCGGACGGCCGACCACGCCGCGGGGCCGAGGGCGAGGAACGGGTTGAGCGTCGGGCCGGTCAGGGATTGCGCCGCCGTGCGTGCAGGGCCGGTGAAGACGCCGGCCTTCAGCGCGGCCGGAAGATCCACGATTTCCTTGCCGATGGCGACACCGCAGGTCGGCTTCGCGCCCTTGCCCTTCCGCTCGAACACGCCGAACGGCAGGTTCTGCAGGGGGAACGGCACTTCCGGCCCGTTCGCGCTCTCGACCCAGCTCTCGAGCTTCGGGTCATGCGTCTCGTTGATCTTGTAGCCGGCCATGGTTCCCCCCTTGGTGCGCGTTTGGCGCACGATGGCACACTTGGGCGTTGTTCGAAATGGGGCGCGGTCAACTCCGGGGCCGCGCCTTCAGCGCCGCCAGGTGGTCGTCAATGATAGTGCGTACGATCTCGGGCGGAGGCCCGATCCCCTCGTCGGTGAGGAGGCGGCCGGGTCGTTCCGGCGCGCGGCCGAACCCGCACGGCGCGGCGAGGCCGAATTCGGGCAGGTACTTTGCGACCGTCGCGAGCTGGCCCGCGATCCCGCCGGGCCCGTGCAGATGGTGGACGGCGCCGACATAGATTCGCGGGCCGGACGCGAGCCCCTGGAGCGGCGCGAAATACGCTTCGGTCGTGTCGCCCAGCGTCGGAAAGTGCAGGAAGTCCACCTTGCGTCCCGACGCTGCGACGCAGGCGTTAAGCATCTGCACCGTCCCCGTCAGGTCGGGCGGGCGCGTCGACGGCCAGCCATTCAGCGTGCCGAAGCAGGCATGGTAGCCGAGCGCGACCGTCTCGGGGATGCGCGCGGCGATCTCGGCAGCGGGCGCCATCAGCCGTTCCGCCTCCGCCTTGCCGGCCGCGACGCCACCGTCGCTCAACGCGGTTTCGACATAGCGCTGCTCGATGGCGAGGTCCCACTGGATGGCCAGGTCCTCGGGCGGGATTTTTTCGACGATCTTGGCGACTTCGTCAGCCAGCGCCTCGGTCATGCCGGGCGCCACCTTTCCGCGGTCGTCGGGGTCGGGGAAGAATGCGCCGATGCAGCTCCAGGTCAGCGGCATGCAGACCTGGAACCGGACATGAGCCGGGATCACGCCCTCCTTGCGCAGTTGGCGGAACACGAAGTAGGAGGCGATCGCGTCGCGCGTGTAGCCGAGCCGCCAGCCCGGATCGCCGAACCTCACGCGCGAAACGCCCGGGCGCACCCGGAACTGGAACTGGTCATCGCGGCCCATTGGGCGCCAGCTCTCGCGCCCATCGGTGGCGGGTTTCGGGCGGCGAACGGTCTCGAGGTCGGTGTGGCCGTTCAGCACGCGATAGGCGATGCCGTCGATCCAGTAGCGCCGGTCGTTGATCTCGCCGTCGGGGATATAGGCGAGCGAGGGGCCCAGTGTCGGGCCGAAGGCCCGGAACACCTCCTCCGCCGTTTCCAGCGGAACGCTTCCCACCAGCAGCAGATCGTTCGCCATGCGCCTTTCCCTTTCGCCTCATCCTTCGACAGGCTCAGGATGAGGATCAAACCTATACCCTCGCCCTGAGCCTGTCGAAGGACGAGGACCGAACCGAATCCGCGCCTTGATATGCGCGGCCGCGATAGCATTTAATCGGAAGATCGACAGGAGGCGCGAATGGCCGAGCCCATCCGATACGAGATCTTCTCGGACTACGTCTGACCCTGGTGCTATCTCAGTTCCGTGCGAATTGAAAAGCTGAAGCGGGAATACGAGGTCGAGATCCAGCTTGTGCACTTTCCGCTGCACCCCGAGACGCCGGCCGAGGGCCGGTCCGTCGAGGAGATGTATCGCGGCCGCAACCTCGACCCCGATGAGATGTGGCGCCAGATGAAGGCCCGGATGGACGCCGAGGGCCTGCCCTACGGCAAGCGCACCCACAGCTACAACTCGCGCCTCGCGCAGGAGATCGGCAAGTGGGCCGACACCCAGCCGGGCGGGTGGGCGATCCACGACAAGCTGTTCCGCGCCTACTTCGTCGACGGGCGCAATATCGGCGATCCCGACATACTGCTCGACATCGTGCAGGACACGGGGCTCGACCTCGATGAGGCGCGCGCGGTGCTGGCCGAGCGCCGCTTCAAGGATGCGGTCGACGCCGACTGGGCGAAGTCGCAGCAGTACGGCGTCACCGGCGTACCCACCTTCGTCGCCGGCGGGTACGGCGTCGTCGGGGCGCAGCCCTATGAGATGATGGAGCGCCTCGCGGTCCAGGCCGGCGCCGAGAAGCGGGACGGCTAGGGACCCCTCTCCCTGTCCCTCCCCCTCAAGGGGGGAGGGAACCTTGGTGCGATATCCGTTCCTTTTGCCCGGCATCTCATCTGCCGGTACCAGCGTTCGGAGAGCCTCAGATGTTACGCCCCCTCCCCCCTTGAGGGGGAGGGTTGGGGTGGGGGGTCGGCGCGCAGCGCCGTTCAGGCCCGCGCCCGCGTCGGCTTTGCCGGTGCACGCTTTGCCGGCTTTCGCGCCGCCGGCTTCGCTTTCGGGAGCTTGAGCCCGAGCAGCTTGGCCGCGTTCAGCCCCTCGATCTGCGCACGCTCGGCGGCGGTCAGCCCCTTGCAGCTCTCGACGAAGCCGACGGGGTCGGTCTCGGCCATATCGTAGGGCCAGTCCGTGCCGAGGATCAGGTGATCGGCGCCCCAGCGCTTGACCAGGTGGGTGAGCTGGGCGTGGTCGAACAGCACCGTGTCGAAATAGAGCCGCTTGATGTATTCGGACGGCGGACGCTTGATGTTGACCCGCCCGTCGGCGCGCGCCCGATAGGTATGGTCCATGCGGCCGGGATAATGCGACACGTATCCGCCGCCATGCGCCACGCAGATCTTCAGCTTGCGGTGACGGTCGAGCACTCCGTCCATGACCAGGTAGCCGACGGCGATGGTCGCCTCCAGCGGATTGGCGATCACGTTGTTGAAGTAGTGGTCCGCCAGGCGATCGGCGCTGGTCGTGCCGAGCGGGTGCAGGAAGATCAGGATGCCCAGCTCCTCGGCCTTGGCCCAGAACGGCTCGAGCCGCTTGTCGGAAATCTCGGTGCCGTTGACGTGCGACGAGATCTCGATCCCGCGCATGCCGAGCTTCTTGACGCAATACTCCATCTCCGCGACGGCGAGGCGCGCGTCCTGCAGCGGCACGGTGCCCATTGCGACCAGCCGGTCGGGGTGCGTCGCGACCAGCGCGGCGAGGTCGTCGTTCACCATGCGGCTCGCCTCGCGCCCGAGGTCGGGGTCGAGCCAGTAGTTGTAGGCCTGCGGGCCGGGCGAAACCGCCTGGATGTCGATGCCCATCCGGTCCATGTCCTTGAGGCGCTTCTCCGCCGTCGAGATCGGCCCCGCCACGCGCGCGTTCTGCTCGATCAGGATCTGGCGCGTCAGCGGGTTGGCGTAGCGCAGCGCCGACTCGCGCTCGGGCGCGAAGTGCGGCCGGACGAACTCGACCGCGCGCGGCGACATGAAATGGCAGTGGATGTCGACCGTGACGCTCTTGCTGCGGCGCCGGACCGTCCGTGCATGGCCGTGGCCGGTCGCCGGCGCCCGCGGCGCGTGCGGCCCGCAATGATAGAACATGGTCCCCTCCCCTATCTCAATTCCACGTGCCGTCGATCAGCACGAAGCACATGCGGCACATCTTTCCCGACCGGTTCGACCAGGCGTGGTTGGTGCCGCGCTGGATCAGCACGTCGCCCGCTTTCATCAGCGTCTCGGTGTCCTCCATGACCGCGTAGACCTCGCCCTCCATGCAGATGGCGTAGTCCACCGTGTCGGTCTGGTGCATGCCGGGGTGGCGGTCGGCCGCGTAGTCCTTCCTGAGGTCCTGGTAGATCGCCCCGAACGTGGCACGCTGCATGGCCTCGCGGGCGGCGGCGTCGCCCGGCTCGGGCGGGATGTCGATCATGCGGAACACCGTGCCCGAGCGCGGCGGCAGCAGCCCCTTGTGGGCCGGCGTGCCGTCGGGCCTGTCGATAGGAGCCGGCGTCTCGCCGGTAACCCACAGGCTGGTGACGCGGTAGCCCGGCCGCGCGGCGACGGTGGTGACGACCGGCGGCACGCCGTCTTCCAGGATCGTCGCCTGCCCATCGTCCCCCTTGCCGGTGACGATGCGGCGCACCGGCGGCAATTCGTTCGTCATCTCGCTCCCCCCGTTGGAAGGACGGCATTGTAGCGGCCGATTGACGCAAACGCGACGGGGGGATTACGCTTGCCCGACACCACGCCGGGAGGGCGAAATGGCAAGAATCAAGCACATCGCGATTTTCACCAAGGACCCGGACAAGCTGGCCGAATTCTACAAGGACGTGTTCGGCATGAAGATCACCGGCAAGACCGGACGCGGTGCGGTGTGGATCACGGATGGCTACATGGACGTGGCGCTGCTGTGGAGCCGAACCGAGAATATGCCGATGGGGATCAACCATTTCGGCTTCACCGTCGAGGCCGACGAAAAGGACGCCATCTACGGCAAGCTGGGTGAGCGGGGCATCGACATCTTCCAGCCCGGCCGCGACCGGCCGTATGTCGAGGACGCGGCGAAAGACCCCGACGGCAATCGATTCGACATGACGTCGGCCATGCGCAAGATCGACGCGGACATGGCCCGTCCGCGCACCGCGGAGGAGATGGACCAGCTCGCGAACGTCGAGCCGGCCTGAATGCGCGCCGCCCTGCTTGACGAGCCGGGCGCACCGTTTCGCATCGGCAAGATCGCACGACCCGCGCCGCGCCCGGGCGACGCGGTCGTGCGGGTGCGGGCGTGCGGCATCGTCCCCAACCTGCGCAACATCGTCGGATCGCACACGTGGCGCATCCTGCCCCGCCTGCCGGCCGTGTTCGGGCTGGACACAGCGGGCGAGATTGCCGAGCTTGGCGAAGGAGTGCACGGCTTCGCGCCCGGCGACCGGGTGTACGTCAACCCGGCGCTTTATTGCGGCACCTGCCATTACTGCCGGCGCGGCATGCCGCTCTACTGCGATATCGGCGCGCTGCAGGGCTATTTCGGCTTTCGGCCCGGATCGGAGGCGCTGCTCGACGCCTGGCCATATGGCGGGTTCTGCGAGTACATGACCGCGCCGGCCGCCAACCTCGTGAAGCTGCCGGACGAGGTGAGTTTCGAGGTCGGCGCACGGTTCGGCTATCTCGGCACCGCTTACGGTGCGCTGCAGACGGGCGCCGCCAGGGCGGGCGACACGCTGGCCGTCGTCGGCGGCACCGGCACGCTGGGCGTGCACGCCGTCCTGTTCGGGCTGGCGATGGGGCTGTCGCGGATCCTGCCGATCGCACGCAACACAGGCCGGCTGGAGCGCATCCGCGCGCTGGCGCCCGACCGCATCGTGCCCGTCGTGATCGACGGCACGCCCATCGCACCCCGCCTCCGCGAGGCGACCGGCGGCATCGGGGTGGACCTGCTGATCGACGGGCTTGCCCGCGGCACGCCGGCAAATCATACCGCCGACGCGCTGATGGGGCTCCGCCGCGGCGGAACGGCGGTGAATATCGGCGCGCTGGGCGAGGATCTGCCGATCCCGCCGATGACCTTCATGGTCAACGCGCTGTGCTATCGCGGATCGAACTGGTTCACCGTCGCCCAGGGCGAGCAGATGGCGACGCTTGCCGAGGCGGGGCTGGTCGATCTCTCGGTGTTCGAGACCCGAGCCTATCCGCTGGACAAGATCAACGAGGCGATCGCCGACGTGGCGAGCAACAATGGCGGGTTCGTGAATATCGTGGTGACGCCGTAGGGACGGGACGCCCCCTCCCCGCCCCGAAGGGCGGAGAGGGAACACATCCGGTTACGACGCCGGCTTGGCGAACTTGTCGACGTACTTGTTGGTGAAGAAGCCGTCGAACGAATCCCGCATCTCGTCCTTGCGCAGCATGCCTCCGAAGACCATGAACTGCTGGGCGTGCTTGAACACGGACTCGTCGTAGCGGGGCACCAGCGGCGTGGTGTTCAGCACCGTCCGCTTCATCGACTTCTCGAGGTCGGCGCGGTTCGCCTTCGGCATCTCCTTGAGGGCGATGTCCAGCGACTCCTTCGGATGCTCATGGATGAACTTGTGCGCCAGCACGTATCCGTGAGCGATCTTATCACAGATCGAGGTGTGCTCCTCGCAGAAGCCCTGCCGGGTGGTTGTGGTGGTCGCGATGGTCGGCAGCAGCTCCGGCAGGTCATCGATGCCGCTCGCCAGCAGGACGGCACCCTGGCGCAGGGCGGTCTCGGACCAGGGGAAATTGAGCACGGCGGCATCGATCGCGCCGGAATTGAGCGCGGCGATCGATTCCGTCGGCTGCATGTAGGTCATGGTCAGGTCGCGCTTGGGATCGAGATCGGCCTTGGCGGCGAAGTAGCGCAGGACGACGTCGACCACCGTATTCGGCGAATCCACCGACACCTTCTTGCCCTTGAGCCATTCCATGCGCTTGTTGAGCGGCAGGCTGTGGTCATAGCCCTTCTGACCCGGCGCCACGTCGACCTCGAACGCGATGCCGTTGGCCATCAGCGCGATGCCGACCATCTTGCGGCCACGGATGTTGCCACGGATCAGGCTGGGCCCGGACTGGACGGCGAAATCGACGCTTCCCGCCAGCATGGCGTTGGTCGTGCCCATGCCGCGGATGTGGTGGATCGTGACGTCGAGGCCGTTGTCCTTCCAGAAGCCCTTGTCCCGGGCCACATAGACCGGCAGGAAGGTGATGGTCGTTGCGGGCAGGGAAATGGAGCTCTTCTCCATCTCCGCGTGGGCTGGCGCTCCCAGAGCCAGCGCACTCACCATTGCCGCCGAGAGCGACAGTGTTCGTAGCATCTTCATGGTGAAGTCTCCCTGTAGGGGTCAGATCAACTCTGAACTGGGTGTTTGCTATCCTCCGAGTGAGGGATCGTTATGCGCCGGCCGTCAGGATTCCGGCACCGCGACAAGCTTGCCCGGCCGCGCCACGGATGGCAAGCCGCACGGCGCCCCTGCCGGGGGCTTGGAAACCGGGCGCGGGCGAGGCAGAATGGGCCCCAAGAACGGGTCGGCCACCACGTCCGATCGACCGCTAGGGGAGACGAAAATGAAGTTCGGAATTGGCCAGCCGGTGCCCCGCACCGAGGACCCGCGCATGCTGACCGGGCGGGGGCGCTATACCGATGACATAGAGTTTCCGCGCCAGTCGCATGCCTACATCCTGCGCTCGCCCCATCCCCATGCCGAAATCCGCAAGATCGACGTCTCCAAGGCGAAGGCCGCGCCCGGCGTGATCGCGGTGCTGACCGGGGCCGACGCCGAGGCCGACGGGATCAAGGGCCTGCCGCCGGCGCATTTGCCGCCGCCCGTCCCCTCGCCTCCGTTCGCCCCTGACAGGCCGCTTCTCTGCGCCAAGGTCGCCAAGTACGCCGGCGATCCGGTGGCGATGGTCGTGGCCGAGACGCTGGCCCAGGCGAAGGATGCGGCCGAGCTGATCGAAATCGACTACAATTCCCTGCCCTTCGTCGCCGATACGGGAGCAGCGGCCGCATCGAAGTCCAAGGTGTGGTCGGAGATGAACTCGAACGTCTGGATCGAGCTTCATTTCCCCCACGATCCGGCCGCCGCCGGCGCGGTGGACACGGCGCTGAAGAACTCGGCGCACGTCACCAAGCTCACCATCTACAACAACCGCCTTTCGACCAACTCGATGGAGACGCGCGGCTGCGTCGCCGCACCGCATCAGCTGCAGGACAAGGTGACGCTGTATACGTCGAGCCAGATTCCGCACAAGGTGCGCGAGGTGGTGGCGCGCGACGTGCTGCACATGCCGGAGCGGTCGCTGCAGGTCGTCTCGGGCGACGTCGGCGGCGGGTTCGGCCTCAAGGGCGAGATCTACGCCGAGGAGGCGCTGTGCGTGTGGGCCGCACGCAAGACCGGAAGGCCGGTGCGCTGGATGCCCGACCGCACCGAGGCGATGCTGTCGGACGCGCACGGGCGCGACCTGGTGAGCGAGTGCGAGCTGGGGTTCGACAAGGACGGGCGCATCACCGCGATGCGCATCGACAACACCTTCAACCTGGGCGCCTACATCTACAGCAACGGCGTGGTCACGCCGCTGCTCGGCTCCTTCATGCTGTCGCACGCCTACGACTTCCCGCTGATGCTGGTCACCTCGCGCATGGTGATGACCAACATGGTGCCGACCACGCCCTATCGCGGGGCGGGGCGGCCCGAGGCGAACTACATCGTCGACCGGCTGATCGACACGGCGGCGGCCGAGATGGGCATGGACCGGGCCGAGCTGCGCCGGAAGAACTTCATCCAGCCCGCGGCCATGCCGTACCAGACCAAGCTGATGCACAACTATGATTGCGGCGATTTCGCCGCGGTGATGGACAAGGGCATCGCCGCCGCCGACTGGAAGGGCTTCGCCAAGCGAAAGGCCGACTCGGAAAAGCGCGGCAAGCTTCGCGGGCTCGGCCTCACCTACTACATCGAGGCCTGCGGCATCTTCAACGAGCGGATGGAGCTGCGCTTCGATCCGTCCGGCGACGTCACCGTGATCGCCGGCACGCACAGCCACGGCCAGGGCCACGAGACTGCCTTCGCCCAGCTGGTGAACGAGTATCTCGGCGTGCCGATCGAGAACGTCCGGCTGATCCAGGGCGACACCGACGAAGTGCCGTTCGGGCGCGGCACGTATGGCTCGCGCTCGCTGTCGGTCGGCGGCTCGGCCCTGAAGGACGCGGCCGACCACCTGATCGACAAGGCGAAGAAGTGGGCCGCGCATATGCTCGAGGCGGCCGAAGCGGACATCGAGTTCGCCGACGGCATGTTCACCGTCGCCGGCACCGACAAGAAGATCCCGCTGAAGAACATCGCCATGGCGTCGTTCGCGCCGATGGGCTTCCCGATCGAGCTCGGCGTCGGGCTCGAGGCCGTCGGCGTGTCGGCGGCACCGCCCACCTTCCCCAACGGCTGCATGGTCTGCGAGGTCGAGATCGACCCCGAGACCGGCCAGACGGAGGTCGACCGGTTCACGGCGGTGAACGACGTGGGCCGCGTGATCAACCCGCTGCTGCTCGGCGGCCAGGTGCATGGCGGCGTCGCTCAGGGGCTCGGCCAGGCGCTGATGGAGGACGTGGTCTACGACAAGGAATTGGGCCAGATCCTGTCCGGCTCGTTCATGGACTACTGCATGCCGCGCGCCGACGACGTGCCGATGTTCACGGTGGGCGAAAGTCCCCTCCCGACCAAGACCAACCCGCTGGGCGTCAAGGGCGCGGGCGAGGCCGGCACGGTCGGCGCCACACCGGTGGCGATCAACGCCGTCCTGGATGCGCTGCGCCCGCTCGGCGTGACTGACATCCAGATGCCGGCGACACCCAACCGCATCTGGGCGGCCATCCAGGCGGCAAAGGGCAAGAAGGCGGCATAACGATCGGGGCGGGTCTCGGACCCGCCCCTATCTTGCCATCATCCCGCCGCCACCCATCCCGGGCCCCATCATGCCGCGGTCCATCCCGCCGGCGTGTGCCGAAGCAGCGTTGCCCGCCGGCCCCGTGCCTGCGTTCGCGCCGTCGGCCGATGCGCTCGCGACGCCGAACGTGCGGTGGAGGTAGGCGAGCACGTCCTCGAGCTGCCGTTCGGTAAGACTTGGGTTGCCGCCCTTGGGCGGCATCGCCATCGAAGCGCCGGCGCTCCGAAAGCCGTGCTCGATGCGGTCGAGCAGCACGCCGTCCTTCTGCGACAGCACCCCGCCCTTTTGGCGAAAATCGGGCATCCCGGGAAATGTGCCCTTGCCTGTCGCGCCGTGGCAGACGATGCAGGTGTGGCGATAGACCTGCCGGCCCTCATCGAGATCGGGTGCGCTTGCGGACCTCGCCGGCCCCGCCGCCGCGGAAATCGCGAGCGCCATCGCCGCCGCGGCGATGCTCAGGAAGCGCCTCACAGCGGCGCCCACATCATGACGTAGAGCGTGTCGTTGTCGCCCGCGTCGCGGCCGGCTGCGTCGTAGTTGGTCCCGGCGCCATCGAACTGTAGGTACTTCGTGTATTGCAGCACGAACTTCGGGTTGAACCAGGGCCAGAACGACGGGCCACCCTCCTTGTTGAATGGCAGCCAGTCGAGCTGGAACGTCAGGCTTTGCGTGGCTGGGCTGCCGTTCCTGGCACTATCCGTGTAGTGCGCTAGGTCTGCTCCGCCGCCAATCGCGTGGAAGCCGATGTCGGCGCCGTAGGTCAGGTCGTAAAGGTACGAGCCGGTGACGCTCACGTCGTCGAGCGTGTCCCGCCCGTTGGAGGCGAGCCCGAGCGGCCGGCTCGCGTTCCAGTCGGCCGCCTCGTGTATCCACCTGAGGTAGAGCCCGATATCGTGCGGGGCGAGGCTGAACTGGTATTGCCCGTCGAGCCCGACGTCGATGCGGTGGTCGCTGCCCGCCGACTTGTCGCGGTCGGGATGGGTGTCCGCGGCGAGGCCGAACGTGCCGAGCGTCACCTCGCTGTTCCCGAAGGTCTGGGTGAGCGCGAGGCGCCAGTAGGGGGCGACGCCGTCGATCTGGTCCTCGCCCGCAGGGGTAATGCCGAGCGCGGTCTGGGTCGACGCCCCGAGCGTGCGATATCCGGTGAGTTCGGCATAGATCATGCCGTTCCAGCGCAGATACCCGCCGAGCCCGGCAACCTGCTGGCCGAGCCCGCCGTCGATCAGGGTGGCCGCGCCGGGGCCGGGCAAGAAGTCGCTGGAGGCGAACGGATATCCCCAGGCCGGCAAGGTGTTCCACGGGTCCGCGACCGTGGGGTTGTTGTTCAGGGTGAAGCCGTAGACCAGCGCCTCATCCGCCAGCGTCGTGTCGTTGGCGTAGCGGATGTCGGTGTTGTCGATGGCGAGCCGGTCGTCCGTACCGCTATAGGTGAGCTGCGCGAAGGCACCGAGCTTGTCGTAGATGCGGCCCGCGTAGAACAGGCTCGCCTGCGACAGCGCCACGTTGTTGTTGCCGTTGAAGCCATCGACCGGCTTCGGCTCCTGCGTCTTGGCGGTATGGCTGAAGCCCGGCTGGAACATCAGGGCGAGCGGCGGATAGCCGCCTCCGGAAGCGCCCAGCGTGTAGCCCCGCAGCTTGAATTCGCGCCCGAATGCGTTGAGCTCCGGATACGCGGTATGGCACGCGGCGCAGCCGAGCCCGGTCTGGCGCGCGAAGCTGGGCACGGCCTCCGCTCCGCGCAGCGGAACCGCCGCGACCGTGGCGGCCCCGAGGATCGACAGAACCGCAATCCGGAAGCGCGTGGTCATCTGAAGTCTCCCCCTCGTTCGCCTCTGCGGCTTAAGGGATAGGTGCGGCACGGTTCCGCCTCGCTCAATTGCGGCGCGATGTCGCGCCGCGACCCCAGGCCGGCCCAGTCCTCAGCCGCCGGCGGCGCCTTCCAGCTTGGCGCGGTCGATGACCTCCTTCTCGGCTCGCTCGCGCTCGCGCCGCACCGCCTCGGGATTGGTCGAGTTCGGGCCCATATAGACCCCCCGCTCCCACTTGCGCTTCAGGGGGTCGCGCACCTTGAGGCTCATCGTGCCGATCTTCTCGAGCTCGAACGTGACCTTCTCGCCGTCCTGCAGCGGGCCCAGCCCCTCGTGGTTGGTGCCGCACATCAGCAGGTCGCCGGAGTTGAGGGTCATGATCGTCGATGCCCACTCGACCAGCTTTGGCACCCGGTTTTCCATGTCGTCGGTGTTGTAGTCGTGCCGCAGCTGGCCGTCGTTCCAGAACTGTATGTGCAGCTTGTTCGGGTCCCTGATCTCGTCGGCCGTGGTGATGCATGGGCCCATGGGGCCGAACGTGTCGAACGACTTGCCCATCCACGAGCCGCGCTTCCAGGTGAAGCGCCCCTCGCCGCGCGCCGAGACGTCGATCATGCCGGTATAGCCGAACACGGCGCGCCGCCAGTTCTTCTGCGACACGGCCTTCGCCGGCCCCTTGAAGACGATGGCGAGCTCGGCCTCGTGATGGAACACGACCGGCTCGGTGAATTTCGGCAGGGTGATCGTGTCGCCGGGGCCGATCACGCAATCCGGGTTTTTGAGGAACATGTTGGGCTCGCGCGCCTCACGCTCCTGATGCTCCCAGTAATTGCCGATGCAGGCGAGGATCTTGCCGGGGCGCGGCAGCGGCGGGCGGAGCCGCACCTTGCCGAGTGGCACCGCCTTGCCGGACTTTTCGAGCCTGATGAGCGCGGGCTTCAACTTCGCATAGTTGTCGATGATGCCGACCATCGTCTCCTGTGGGTTGCGGCCGGCAAATTTGCGCACCGCCGACGCGATCGAGACCACGCCACGGTCGGTGATCAGCCCCGGCTCGATCTTCGCCTTGGCCGAGGTCTGGAAAAGGCAAAGCTTCACGTTTCCCTCCCGGATTTGTGTTTGGCGCGATCTTACACGAAGCGCGCGCGGGCGCTACAGCCCGACGCTCGCGAGCCAGCGCGAAAGGCTTTCGGCGCCGGCCCGGGCAAGGGCCGGGCCATGCTCGGAGGTGGCGTTGCGCAACCCTGCGACGTTCACGCCCGGCATCGCCGCGACCTCGACCGTGTGGCCGACGAACCAGCTTTCGAGACCGGCGGGAGTGACTTCGATGTGGAATTGCAGCCCGAGCGCCGCCGCACCCCAGGCAAAGGCCTGGTTGCGGCAGCCGGGCGTCGAAGCGAGCAAGGTCGCGCCATCGGGCAAGTCGAACGTGTCGCCATGCCAGTGCAGCACCGGCAGGCGACCGAGCCGGCCGAGGCAGGAGGCGCGCCCCGCCGCGGTCAGATCGAGCGCGGCCCAGCCGATCTCCTTGACCGGGTTGGGATAGACGCGCGCGCCGAGCGCCCGGGCCATGAGCTGGGCGCCGAGGCAGATGCCGAGGGTCGCGCGGCCCGCCGCCAGGCGCCGTTCGATCAGGGCCGCCTCCGCGGGAAGGAAGGGATAGTCGGTGTCGTCGCAGGCCCCGATGGGCCCGCCGAGCACGACGAGAAGGTCCGGCTCGCCGACCGCGGCGAAATCGCCGACCGCGGCCTCGACATATTCGACGACGAAATCCCGGCCGGCAAGCAGCCCGCCCAGCGTGCCCAAGTCCTCAAAGGCGACGTGGCGGACCGCCACGGCACGCCGGACGGGCTCAGCGCTCAAGCGTGACCATCCGCACCTTGTTGCCTGCCGCGGTGAGGCCGAGCTTGCCATGCTTCAGCGCCAGCGCATCCTCGCCGAACACCTCGCGCCGCCAGCCGGTCAGCGCCGGTACGTCGGCCTCGTCGCTCTCGGCGATCGCCTCGATGTCGGCTGCGGAGGCGACCAGTTTCTGTGCAACGTGATGACGCTCGCACTTCATCTTGAGCAGCACGCGCAGCAGCTCGATGGAGGCGCCGTTCGCGCCGTCGTTATGGGCCGGCTCCGTCGGCAGCGGGCAGTCCTCGTCGGGCACGGCGAGGCCCTTCGCCACCGCCGCGACGATGCTGCGGCCCATATCGCCGGAGGCCTGGCCGCGGCCCAGCGAGCGCATGTGGGTGAGTTCCTCGGTGGAATGGGGCTCGTGGGCGGCGATCTCTTTCAGGGTCTCGTCGCGGAGCACGCGGTTGCGCGGCAGGTTGCGACGCCGCGCCTCCTCCTCCCGCCAGGCGGCGAGCTCGCGTAGCACGGCAAGGTAGCGCGGCTTGGCGCTGCGGCTTTTCAGCCGTCGCCAGGCTTCGCGCGGGTCGGCGTCGTAGGTCGAGGGCGAGGTCAGCACCGCAATCTCCTCGGCAACCCAACTCGCCCGGCCGCTTTCCTCAAGCCGGCGGGCGATCTTGTCATAGACGATCCGGAGATGCGTCACGTCCGAGATGGCGTAGGCGAGTTGCTTGGCGGTCAGCGGCCGGCGCGACCAGTCGGTGAAGCGCATCGACTTGTCGATCCGCGCCTTGGCCAGCCGCGAGGCCAGCGTCTCGTAAGCGACCGAATCGCCGAAGCCGCACACCATGGCGGCGATCTGGGTGTCGAACAGCGGGGCCGGAATGGCGCCGGACAGGTGGTAGAAGATTTCGACGTCCTGGCGCGCGGCGTGGAACACCTTGAGGGTCGAAGGGCGCGCCAGCAGCTCGAACAGCGGCGCGAGATCGATGTCGGGCGCCAGCGTATCGATGGCCGCCGCCTCCTCCTCGCCGGCGAGCTGGACGAGGCAAAGCTGCGGCCAGTAGGTGCGGTCGCGGATGAATTCGGTATCGACGGTGACGTAGCGGGACCAGGACAGGCGCTGGCAAAGCGCACGCAGCGCGGCAGAATCTACGATGGGCTCCATGGCGGGTAAATACACGGAATCGGCCGGCCGCGAAAGGCGGGCGGCCGCAGGAAATCCGGGCAGTTGCGGCGGATCTGTTACAACGCGACCAGGGCGGCCACGACCCGGCGCTCTTCGGCGATGAGCACATTGAAGGTGCGGCAGGCTGCCCCGGTATCCATCGCCTCGAGCGCGATGCCGGCCGTACGCAGTGCGGCGCGCAGCTCTGGCGGCGGCTGGGCCATGCGCACCCCGCACCCCAGCAGAAGCAGATCGAGGCTTGCGGCGGCGGCGAACACGGCGGCGAGGCTCGCCTCGGTCGCGTCGGCTAGCGCGGCCACCGTCCAGCCGACGGTGCGGTCGGCGAAAACGATCACCGAGCCTTCGTAAACCGTCCCGGCGATGCGGAACCGCCCGTCGCCATACCCCTCGACGATCTGGCGTCCCTCGGGAATGGCGGGGGTGATGTCGGCCATGGAGATACGGTCAGGTCAGGTCGGCGGCTTCGCCGGCGCGATCTCATGATCGCGCCCGCCCAATCGGGCGCCCATGAAGAGCAGCATGCCGGACCCGATGTAGATCGACGAGTAGGTGCCGACGAATATCCCGAACAGCATGGCGAACGAGAAGCCGTGGATCACGGCGCCGCCGAACAGGAACAGCATCAGCACCGCCAGCAGCGTGGTCGACGAGGTCAGGATCGTACGCGACAGGGTCTCGTTGACGCTGAGATTATGCAGCTCGTAGAGGGGCATCGCCTTATACTTGCGCATGTTCTCGCGCACGCGGTCGAACACTACGACCGTGTCGTTGATCGAATAGCCCGCGATTGTGAGGATCGCAGCCACAGTCGTCAGGTTGAACTCCAGATGAAAGACAGAGAACACCCCGACCGTCGCCAGCACGTCATGCAGCAACGTAATCAATGCCGCGACGCCGAACTGCCACTCGAAGCGGAACCACACGTAAATCGCAATCGACAGCAATGCGAGAACGGTCGCGATCACGCCGGCGCGGATCAGCTCCGCGCCGACCTTGGGGCCGACGAACTCGCGCCGCTCGATCGAGGAATCGGGCAGGCCAAGGGCCTGCTGGATTCTGGTCGCGACGGCCGCGGCCTCCTCTTCACCGCCCGCGCTTGCGCCTGGGTTCTGGCGCTCGACGCGGACCAGGACCTGGTTGGGCGCGCCGAACTCCTGGAGCTGCACCTCGCCGAGCCCCAGCCCGTCGAGCTTGCTGCGCATCTCGCCGATCTCGGCCGGGCCCTGGGTCTTGAGCTGGACCAAGGTGCCACCTGAAAAATCGATACCGTATTGAAAGCCGATGACCAGGACCGCCACTATCGCGATCAGATTGATCAGAATCGATCCGCCCACGGCGATATAGCGCCAGCGCATGAAGTCGATCCGGGTGACGGCAGGAAAGATTCGGAGGGCCATCCTAGCGTCCCGTCACAGCGGTAGCGCCTTGGGGCGTGCGCGGCGCATCCAGGCGATGACCAGGAGACGGGTCACCCAGATCGCGGTGAACATCGAGGTGAGGATGCCGATCGCGAGCGTCACGCCGAACCCCTTCACCGGGCCCGAGCCGAAATTGTACAAAAGCGCCGCTGCGATCAACGTCGTCAAATTGGAGTCGACGATGGTGCCGAAGGCGCGCTGGAAACCGGTGTCGATCGCCGAGATCGGCGTTCGGCCGTTGCGTTGTTCCTCGCGCATGCGCTCGTAGATAAGCACGTTGGCGTCGACCGCCATGCCGACGGTGAGCACGATGCCGGCAATGCCGGGCAGGGTCAGCGTCGCCTGAAGGAGCGAGAGCAGCGCCACGATCAGGAACAGGTTGAACGTGAGCGCGACGCAGGCCATCACGCCGAACAGCCCGTAGATGGCGATCATGAACACCACGACGATCGCCATGCCGGCGATGCAGGCGATCTCGCCGGCGCGGATCGAGTCGGCCCCCATGCCGGGCCCGACCGTCCGTTCCTCCAGCACCTTGAGCGGCGCGGGCAGCGCGCCCGCGCGCAGCAGCAGCGCCAGGTCCTGCGCCTCCTGCACCGTGAACCCGCCGCTGATGATGCCCGCCCCGCCAAGGATGGGCTCGCGGATCACCGGCGCCGAGATGACCTTGTTGTCGAGCACGATGGCGAAGGGCTTGCCCACGTTCGCCTTGGTCGCGTCGGCGAAGCGGCGCGCCCCGACGGCGTCGAAGCGGAACGACACCACCGGCTGGTTGTCCTGGAAGCTGGGCTGGGCATCCACCAGCGTGTCGCCCGACACCATCACGCGCCGGTGCACCAGGAACATCTGCGGCTTGCCGTCGGGTGCGGGCTTGTCCAGCGGCAGCAGCATGTCGCCCGGCGGCACGTTGCCGCCTTCCGCCTGCTCGGGCGAATGATCCATGTCGACCATCTGGAAGGTAAGCTTCGCGGTCTTGCCGATGAGCTGCTTGATGCGCTCGGGGTCGCCCACGCCCGGCAGCTCGACCAGGATGCGGTCGGTGCCCTCGCGCTGGATCGTCGGCTCGCGCACGCCCGTCGCGTCGATGCGCCGCCGGACGATCTCGATCGACTGGTCGACCGCCGCCGAGGTCCGGTCGCGCAGCGCCTGCTCGGTGAGGTTCAGCGCGAAGCGGTTGCCCTGGACCTGCAGCGACGTGTCGGGGTCGAGGCTGCGCACGGCCTCGCGCGCCTTGTCGGCATCGGACGGATTGCGCAGCGTGAAGCCCACGCCGTTGCCAACCACACCGAGGCCGGTATAGCCGACCCGTTGCTTGACCAGCGCGCTGCGCACCTCGTCGACCAGACCGTTCAGCCGGTCGCGGATCACGCTCTGCGTCTCAACCTCCATCAGGAGGTGCGAGCCGCCCTGCAGGTCGAGACCGAGGCTGATCTGCTTGTGGGGCAGCCAGGCCGGCAGCGCGTCGGCCGTCGAGCGCGGCAGCAGGTTGGGAAGCGCGTAGATGACCCCCAGTGCGCACAGCACCAGGATCACCACCACCTTCCACTTGGCGACATGGACCATGTTGCGGCCGCGACCGGACGGCGCCGGCTATTTCGGCCGGCGGAACATCGACAGCAGCGAGGGCTTTTCGTTGGTGTTCGCACCCGCCGGCTTGTCCGCCGTCTTGTCTTCGCCCTTGGGCGGCTCGGTGCGCGAGATGACGTCGCTCACCATGGCGCGCGCCACGCGGACGCGAACCTCCTCGGCGATCTCGACCTGGAGCTCAGTGTCGCTCACCACCTTGATCACCTTGCCGATCAGCCCACCGGTGGTGACGATCGTGTCGCCGCGGCGCAACGCGCCGAGCATTTCGCGATGCAGCTTCGCCTTCTTCTGCTGCGGGCGGATCAGCAGGAAATAGAAGACGACGAAGATCAGAACCAGCGGTACGACACCGGACGAAAGGAAGTCTCCGGCGCCGCCGGCCGCTCCCTGCGCGTAGGCCGGGGAGATCAGCAATGGTCTACTCCTTCGATGTCCGGCGAAAGTTTGGCGGACTATAGCGTCCCGCCGCCCTGTTGCAACCGAATTGCGGTCGCGGCGAAGGGCTTTGGCGCGGCCCTTTCGAGCGCGCGGGCCGGTGTGATATAGGATCGCGCGCCCAGCCGTTCGAGAGGGACATGACCGACAAGGCGACCGATCACGTCCTCGCGCCGCTGCTGCGCCGGCTTGCCGACGCGCTCGACCGGATCGCGCCCCCTGCCCCGACCGCCCCGGCGCTCGATTCCGCCGAAGCCTTCGTGTGGCAGGCGGAGCGCGACGCGCTCGAGCCGGTGGGTGCCGTCAACCGCGTGGCCCTCGACCTGCTGAAAGGCGTCGAGCGCCAAAGGACCATATTGCTCGACAACACGCGCCGCTTCGCCCAGGGACTGCCGGCCAACAACGCCCTCCTGTGGGGCGCGCGCGGCATGGGCAAAAGCTCGCTGGTCAAGGCGGTGCACGCCCGGGTGAACGAGGGCGGCGCCCGGCTGGTGCTGATCGAGATCCATCGCGAGGACCTGGCCAGCCTGCCGCGCCTGCTCGCCCTCCTCCGCCCCGCGGACCGGCGCTTCCTGCTGTTCTGCGACGATCTGTCGTTCGACGGCCAGGACACGGCCTACAAGTCGCTGAAGGCGCTGCTCGAGGGCGGCATCGAGGGACGGCCCGACAACGTGGTGTTCTACGCCACCTCGAACCGGCGCCACATGATGCCGCGCGACATGATCGAGAACGAGCGATCGACGGCGATCAACCCGTCCGAGGCGGTCGAGGAGAAGGTGTCGCTATCCGACCGGTTCGGGCTGTGGCTGGGATTCCACGCCTGCGACCAGGACACGTATTTCGCCATCGTCGAGGGCTACGCCGACCGGTTCGGTTTGAAGATCGACCGCGAGACGCTGCACGCCGAGGCCAACGAATGGTCGGTCACGCGCGGCGCCCGCTCGGGCCGCGTCGCCTGGCAGTTCATCCAGGATATCGCCGGCCGGCTGGGCACGCGGCTGGCGTAGAGTGACGTCCGCTCACGTTCGAGCTTCGAGACAGCTCGTCGCTTCGCGCCGGGCCTCCTCAGCACGAACGGAATCCATTCAAGCCGACCATCTCCGTTCGCCCTGAGGAGCTTGCGAAGCAAGCGTCTCGAAGAACGAACGGCGCCCCTACGCCCCCGCCTTGGCCAGGTAGCGGGCGGGATCGACTGCACCCCCCTTGCGGCGGATTTCGAAATGGAGCTGCGGGCGGACCACCCCGCCGGTATGGCCGACCGTGGCGACGACCTGGCCGCGCCGCACCGTCTCGCCCGCGCGGACCGTGAGCGTCGCGTTGTGGCCGTAGGCCGTCATCCACCCACCGGCATGGCGCAGAATCAGCAGGTTGCCGAAGCCCGGCAACTCGTTCCCGGCATACACGACGACACCGTTCTCGGCGGCCCGCACCGGCGTGCCCTCGGCGGCGGCGATATTGATGCCATCATTGCGCAGCCCGTCCTGCTGTGCGCCGAACGGCGCCAGAACGCGGCCCTTCACCGGCCACAGGAACCCGTCACCGGTGCGCGGCGGCGGCTCGACGTCGAGCGGCGGCACCGCCTGGAGCGAGGCCTGGGGTGCGAGGCGCGGTAGCGGCGGAAGTGGCCTTGTCGGCGGCATGGAGAGCGACGACATGCCGACGTCGGAACGCGCGGCCGGGTCCGGCTCGGCGCGCGCAAGGGTCGTGCCGGTCGCGGACGGGGCGCGCGGGATCAGCAGCCTCTCGCCCGCATTGATGCGGTAGGGCGGCGCCATGCGGTTGAGCCTGACCAGCGCGCCCATGTCGACGCTGTAACGGCGCGCAATGCCATAGACCGTGTCGCCCTCGCGGACGCGGTAAATGCCTGCGTGCGGCGGCGCCAGCCGGGCCGTCTGGCCTGGCGCCGGCAGGGCCTCGGGCGCGGGCCGGGCCTCGGCCGGCGGGAGATAATCCGGCCGGCGCGGCGGCGGCGGCGGATAGCGCTGCACTTGGGGCGTCGGCGCGAAGGTCGGCGTCATCGGCTCGTAGCTCGAGCACGCCGCCAGCGTCGCAAGCGCCACGACCGGCGCGAACCGCGCAATGAATCCGATGGGCGCGGCCCGCTCCATCAATCCTCTTCCCGCGCCGTCTCGGGGACCAGCGGCACGAAGCGCACGGCCCACAGCGTCTCCGTCTCGATGCCCGTCTCGGTCCGGCGCAGCTTGACCAGATGCTGGTCGCCGCGGCGGCTGCCGACCGGCGCCACCAGGATACCCCCGACCGCGAGCTGGTCGATCAGCGCCTGCGGCACCTCGGGCGCGGCAGCGGTGACGATGATGCGGTCGAACGGCGCCTGCTCGGGCCAGCCCTTGGAGCCGTCGCCGCACTTGGTGGTGACGTTGCGCAGGCGTAGATCGGCGAAATGCTTCTCCGCCTCGCGCAGCAGCGCGCGGTGGCGCTCGATTGTGTAGAGCCGGCGGCAGAGCTTGGACAGGATGGCCGCCTGGTAGCCCGAGCCGGTGCCGATCTCCAGCACCTTCGACCGGTCGGTCACTTCCAGCGCCTGGGTCATGAAGGCGACCACCGAGGGCTGGCTGATCGTCTGGCCCATCCCGATGGGCAGCGCCGTGTTCTCGTAGGCCTGGTCGTGGAAGGACGGCGGCACGAACGCCTCGCGCGGGATCCGCTCGATCGCCGAGAGGACCGCGATGTCGCTGATGCCGTGGCTGCGCAGCTCCATGATCAATCGGATCCGGCTTGCCTCGAGGCTCATGTGGGGGCGATGCGCGCCAGGCCGCCCATATAGGGACGCAGCGCCTCGGGCACCACGACCGACCCGTCCGCCTGCTGGTAGTTCTCCAGCACCGCGATCAGCGTGCGCCCGACAGCGAGACCCGAGCCGTTCAGCGTGTGGACGAAGCGCGTGCCCTTCTCGCCCTTGGAGCGGAAGCGCGCGTTCATGCGACGCGCCTGGAAGTCGCCGCAGTTCGAGCAGGACGATATCTCGCGGTAGCGCCCCTGGCCGGGCAGCCACACCTCGATGTCGTAGGTCTTGCGCGCCGCGAATCCCATGTCGCCGGTGCAGAGCGTCACCACGCGGTAGGGAAGTTCGAGGCGCTGCAGCACCGTTTCGGCGGCCTTGGTCTTGCGCTCCAGTTCTACGTCCGAACGGTCGGGATGGACAATCGAGACGAGCTCGACCTTGTAGAACTGGTGCTGGCGGATCATACCGCGCGTGTCCCTGCCGGCCGCACCCGCCTCCGACCGGAAGCAGGGCGTGTGCGCGACGAAGCGCAGCGGCAGCGCGTCCTCGTCGAGGATTTCGCCCGCGACCAGGTTGGTCAGAGGCACCTCGGCGGTCGGGATGAGCCCAAGTCGACCATTTTTGAGCAGGTCCAGGAAATATTGGAAGGTCCGTTCATAGCCTTCATACTTGAACAGGGGATCCTCGTGATCTTCGCCTTCAAGACCTTCTTTCCCCGCTGCGTTCACCAGATCCCACTTCGTTGCGAAAAATTGATCTTCTTCAAACTTAGGCAATTGCGCAGTCCCGAACATCACTTCATCCCGCACCAGCAGCGGCGGGCTGACTTCCCGGTAGCCGAACTCGGTCGTCTGCAGATCGAGCATGAAGGAGGCGAGCGCCCGCTCCAGCCGCGCGAGGCCAGCCGACAGCACCACGAAGCGCGCGCCTGAGAGCTTGGCCGCGCGCTCGAAATCCATCATGCCGAGCGCCTCGCCGATCGCGTCGTGCTCCTTCGGCTCGAAGTTGAAGCGCGGTGGTTCGCCGACCCTGCGCACCTCGACGTTGGACTCCTCGTCCGCGCCGTCGGGCACGTCGGCGGCCGGCAGGTTCGGAATCCCGGCCAGAAGCTCGTCGAGTTCGGCGCCGAGGGCCTTGTCCTCGGCCTCGGCCTTGGGCATGTCGTGCTTGATCCGCGCGACCTCGTCGATCAGCGCCTGGGCGTCGCCGCCCTTGGATTTGGCCTGGCCGATCTCCTTAGAGGCCGCGTTGCGGCGGGCCTGCATCTCCTGCAGCCGCGTCTGGACCGCCCGGCGCCGCGAGTCGAGCTCGAGGACATGCCCGGACATGGTGTCAAGCCCGCGCCGCGCGAGACCGCGGTCGAACGCGTCCGGGTTGTCCCTGATCCAGCGGATATCGTGCATTCGCCTGCCCTTGGGCCTCGACTCTTTGCGCCTTATACGGGTCCGCGCCCGCCGGCGTCCAGAATCGAGGGCGTGTCTCCCATCAACCTGGACTGTCACCCCGGACGGCGCGAAGCGGCGATCCGGGGCCCATCTTGCCGCGTCACGGCGCTCGTGAGATGGGTCCCGGGTCTGCGGTGCACCGCTTCGCGCCACACCGCGCCCGGGATGACGGGCAAGTGTTGCTACTCGACGCCGGCCTCGCGATTCAGTTCCTCCTCGCGCGCCGCGCGCTTCTTTTCGACCAGCTTGGCGCAGAGGATCGAGATCTCGTAGAGGATGATCAGCGGTATGGCGAGGGCGCACTGGCTGATCACGTCGGGCGGGGTGAGCACGGCCGCCACCACGAACACGCCGACGATGGCGTAGCGCCGCTTGGCGGCGAGCCCGGCCGCCGAGACGATGCCCGCCCGCGCCAGCAGGGTCAGCAGGACCGGCATCTCGAAGGCGACGCCGAAGGCGAAGATCAGCCGCATCGACAAAGCGAGATACTGGTCGACCTTGGGCTCGACCTCGATCGGCAGCGTGCCCGGCCCGCCCGTGGACTGGAACTGCAGCAGGAAGTGCCAGGCGAGCGGGAACACGACGTAATAGGCCATCGCCCCGCCCATCAGGAACAGGATCGGGGTCGCGACCAGGAACGGCGCGAAGGCCTGCTTCTCGTTCTTGTAGAGGCCCGGCGCGACGAACATCCACACCTGCAGCGCCATCACCGGGAACGCGACGAACGCGGCGGTGAAGAACGCGACCTTCATGTAGGTGAAGAACGCCTCGTGCAGGCCGGTGTAGATCATCTTGGCGTCCGGCCGCCCCTCCATGGCGTGGGCCAGCGGATGCACCAGGAATCCGAAAATGTCCTCGGCGAAGTAGTAGGACACCAGGAAGCACGCGATGAACGCGACGAACGACCAGATCAGCCGGCGGCGCAGCTCGACCAGATGCTCCAGCAGCGGCATGCGCTTGCCTTCGCCGGGCTCGCCGTCGTTCTCGCCATTGAGGACGTCTTCGGTCGCCACCGGTCAGCCCCCCGCCACGTCCTTGCGGGGTGTCGGGACCTCGGCATTGTCCTGCGTCGGGGCCGGATCCGGCGCGGAACCTTCCGCCGCCGGGGTCGAAGCCGGCGCAGCGTCGGGTGCCGGCCGCTCCTCCTCGACCGGGCTGCCCGGATAGCTTCCGCCGAGTTCGGACTGGACCTCGGGCCCGATCGTGTTCTCGACCGTGTCGCGCAACCCGTGCGCCGTATCTTCGAGCGGGTTCTCCGCAATCGCGGAATTCACCTCGCGGCGCAGCTCGTCCAGCTCCGCCTCGCGGGTCAGCTCCTCGAAGCCCGACTGGAATTCGCGCGCCATCGAGCGTGCCCGGCGTATCCAGAACGCGACCGTGCGCAGCGTGCCCGGCAGCTCCTTGGGGCCGATCACGACCAGGGCCACCACGCCAATCACCAGCAGCTCGAGGCCGCCGATGTCAAACACCGATGTGCTCCTCGATGGGGCGTACGCTCACAGGCGGACCCGACCGGGCGGCCGGGCGGTCAGCCCTTCGCCGCCTCGTCCTTCTTCATGCGCTCGGCTTCGAGCGACTTGTGCGCCTCGTCCGAAGCGCCATCGTCCTCGGATTTCAGGTTCTTCTTGAAGGCGTTGATGCCCTTGGCCATGTCGCCCGCCAGCCGCGATATCTTGCCGCTGCCGCCGAACAGGACCAGGACCACCAGCAGGACGATGAGCCAGTGCCAAATGCTTAACGAACCCATATCAGGCTCTCTCCCGTGTTCCGGTGCCGCGCTGCGGCAAATCGGACCGCGCGCGATGATGGCAGAAACCGGCCATTCCCGCAACGCAGGCCCCACCATGAGAGCGCAACATCACGGCGTAACTAAGGCTTGCCGGCCCATCTTGCAAGCGAAGGTGAGATTGCGCTAGTCGCGCGTCTCGTCCGGATCGTCCAGCCGCTCCTCGGCCGCGTCGGCCGCGCCGGTCTCGGTATCGTCCGCCGCGTTCTCGGCCTCGGATTCCGCCTTCTCGACCAGGCTTTCGCCGACGATCGAGGCCGCGGGGCGGGTATCGAGCAACCCGGCCGCCTTCAGCTCGTCGACGCCCGGGAGGTCTGCCACCGATTGCAGCCCGAAATGCGACAGAAACGCCTCCGTCGTACCCCACGTCACCGGCCGTCCAGGCGTGCGGCGGCGGCCGACCGGGCGGATCCAGCCCGCCTCGAACAGCGTGTCGAGCGTGCCCTTCGAAATGGCCACGCCGCGGATCTCCTCGATTTCGGCACGTGTCAGTGGCTGGTGGTAGGCGCAGATGGCGAGCGTCTCGACCGCCGCGCGCGACAATTTGCGCACCACCGTGCGCTCGATGCGCAACAGGCTCGCCAGATCGGGCGCGGTTCGGAAGGTCCACCCGCCCGCGACCCGGATCAGGTTCACGCCGCGCTCGGCATAGATACCCTGGAGGCCGGCGATCAGCCCGGCCACGTCCGTCCGCTCGGGCAGGCGGGCGGCGAGCGCCGCCTCGTCCAGCGCTTCGGTGCTGGCGAACAGCATGGCTTCGAGCAGCCGCAGCGCCTGCTCCTCGTCGACCGGTGGCACTGGCTCGGGAGCCTCTTCCGGCGGTTCGAACGGCTCGTCCCTCGTCTCGTCTGCGATCATGGCGGTCATCGCGTTCAGCGCATCATCTGGTGTCATGGCGTCGTCCGGCGGCGGAGGTAAATGGGACCGAAGGCGGAACTCTGGCGCAGCTCGGCTTGACCGTTCTTGGTCATCTCGAGCCCGACCGACAGCATCGCGGCCATCGCGGAGCGTCGCACCACCCCGCCCTGCAGGCTCTGCGGCATGAACGACATGAGGGTGTGCCAGTCGGGCCCCTTGCCGAGCATGCGCTCAATGCGGGCCAGCGCCTCCTCGATCGCGTAGAGCTCGGTCGGCGGCGGCGCGTAGGCGCGATGGGCGCCGGCCTTGCGGCGCTGCTCGCCGTAGGCGCGCAGCAGCTCGAACAGGCTGAGATTGTAGACCTCGTTCTTGACCACCGGCACGGGCTCGGGCGCGCCGCGTGGGAACACGTCGAGCCCCAGCCGCGGCAGCGCCATGATCTTCGCCCCGGCCTCGCGCATCGCCTCGAGCCGGCGCAGGCGGTAGGTCAGCGCCTCCGCCATCTCCTCGCCGGAAAGCCCGTCCTCCTCGACCTCCGGCTCGGGCAGCAGGAGGCGCGACTTCAGGTAGGCGAGCCAGGCCGCCATCACCAGATAGTCGGCCGCCAGCTCGAGCCTGAGATCGTGCGCGCTCTCGATGAAGGCGATGTACTGGTCGGCGAGCTTCAGGATCGAGATGCGGGTCAGGTCGACCTTCTGCTCGCGCGCCAGCGCCAGCAGCACGTCGAGCGGCCCCTCGTATACGTCGAGGTCGACGACCAGCGCCTCGCCCTCGTGCGCGGGCTCGGCCACCATCGGCTTGTCTTCGGCGAATTCCATCTCAGCCAAGACCGGCCAATGTGGAAATCAGATGGAAGAGATATGCGACGGGCACGCCCACCAGCCACGCGAAGATGTTGAGGTCGACACCGAGCGTACGGCCAAGGAACGGCAGTACGAACAGCAGCCCGATTATAATGAACAGGCCGTACGGCTCCACCCGTGCGAGCGGCAAAGCGATTCGCCTGGGCAGAAGCCCGACCGCGACGCGGCCCCCGTCCAAAGGCGGCAAAGGCAGCATGTTGAACACGGCCAAGACGAGGTTGATCAGGATCGAGTTGCGCAGATTCTCGAATGTCCAGGCAGCGGCGATCGGCGGCAGCAGAACCGCCAGATGCAGCAGCAGCGCGGAGATGAACGCCAGCGCGAGGTTGATCGACGGTCCCGCGGCCGCCACCCACACCATGTCCTGGCGCGGCTTCAGCAGACGGCGAAAATTCACCGGCACGGGCTTCGCCCAGCCGAACAGGAACCCCGTGCCCGACAGCAGCAGCAGGCCCGGCACCAGAATGGTGCCGACGAGGTCGACGTGGCGCAGCGGGTTGAAGGTGACCCGTCCCAGCATCTTGGCCGTGTCGTCGCCGCGCTGCCACGCGACCCAGCCATGCGCAGCCTCGTGCAAGGTGACGGCGATCAGCACCGGCAGCGCCCAGACCGAGAGCGCATGAATTGCGTTGGCAACCCCGGGGTCGTTCATGCCTGCGCCCCTAGAAGCCTATAGAGATGAGCCGCCAGCGCGGCCAAATCGCAACCTGCCGGCGGATTGAGGCAAGATTTGGCGCGCGCCCAGCGCCGCATCGCCTCGTCTCCGAGCGGCGGGGTCGCGGCGGCAACCTCGCGCATCTCGTCCATCGCGCCATTGCAGTGCAGCACCGCGTCGCACCCCGCGGCGATCGAATCCTGCGCGCGCGCACTCATCGGGCCGGCGAGGGCCTGCATCGTCACGTCGTCCGACAGCAGGAACCCGTCGAACCCGATCTCGCCGCGGATCACCTCGCCGATGACTTTGGCGGAAATCGTGGCCGGTCGGTCGTGGTCGAGCGCGCGATAGACGACGTGGGCGGTCATCCCGATCGGCTGGTCGGCAAGCGCCCGGAACGGCACGAAATCGGCGCGTGCCAGATCGGCGTGCGGCGTGTCGATGACGGGCAGCACCTTGTGGCTGTCCCCGCGGGCGCGGCCGTGGCCGGGAATGTGCTTGATCACCGGCAGCACGCCGCCGTCGCGCAGCCCCTCGCACACCGCGCGGCCGAGTGCGGCGACCGGCTCGGCCGCGTCGCCATGGGCGCGGTCGCCGATGATCGGGTCGGCCCCTGCGACCGGCACGTCGAGCACCGGCGCGCAATCGACGGTGATGCCGACAGCGGCCAGCTCGGCCGCCATCAGCCGCGCGTTCGCCCGCGCCGCCGTGCGCGCCGCGTCCGGGTCGGTCCGCCACAGCGCGGCAAACCGTCCGGCGGCCGGCGCGGCGCGCCAGTGCGGCGGTCCGAGCCGCGCGACGCGCCCGCCTTCCTGGTCGATCAGCACCGGCGCGTCGGACCGTTCGACCGAGGCGCGCAGCGCGGTCACGAGGCCGGCGAGCTGGTCCGGGTCGCGACAATTGCGGGCGAACAGTATGAAGCCCAGCGGGTCAGCGTCCGAGAAGAAGCGGCGCTCCTCAGGCGAGAGGGCGGGACCGGCACAACCGAAGATGACGGCGCGGGGACGCTCAGGGCGGGACAACCAGACATCCTTGCTTGCGTGCCTTGAGCCGCTCGCACAGCGCCTTGGCGGCCGCCGCGTCCCCGACCGGCCCCGCCTGGACGCGGTAATAGACTCCCTTCGCCCCGAGATCGGCCTTGGCCACCGCCAGGGTGAAGTCGCCGAGAATATCTCCATTGGCCCGCTTCGCCCGGGCGATGGCCTGGTCGGCCTGCTCAGCGCTGCGCAGCGAGGCGATCTGGACCCGGTAGCCACCCTGCATGGCGGGCCCGGCGGCCGGCGCAGTTGCGACCACGGCAGGCGGCGGGACGGGCCTGTCGGATGCGGCGGGGTGCGCCTCCATCGGCGGCGGCTGCATCTCGGCGCGAGGGAGCGCGGAAGCGGACGGAGACGACGGGTTCGCCGCGACGCCCGGGGGCGCAGGTGGCGCCGGCGGCGGAGGGCTGGCCGCCGCCATGGCCGTCCCTGCTGCGGGCGCAGGCCCGGCAGCGGGCGCCGGCGGGGCCATCGGGGTCTCTGGCGGCGGCAGCAGACGTTCGACATGCTGCGTCGCGGACTCCGGCGAAAGCTGATCGTAGATCTGCTTGTCCTGGTTCGGCACGTCCATGCCGCCCGGATCGGCCGGCTTCGTCTTGTCGGTCGTCGCGCCGGCGGTGATGACGGGCGCCACGCTTTCGGCGCCGCGCCGCAGCCCTTCCTTGTAGGCGAACACCCCGACCGCGGCGACGGCGGCGACCGCTGCCACCCCCATCAGAAGCGTCATCACGCGACGGCCGCCAGGGGCCCGCCCCTCATCTGCCGCGGGCGCGTCCCGGTCCGAGGGTTCGTAGGCCATCAGCGCATCTCCTCCACGGGCGCGACGCCCATGACGCCGAGGCCCGAAGCAATCACGACCGCCACCGCACGCACCAGAGCAAGCCGCGCGGCTGTCAGCCCCTCGTCCTGCGCCACGATGAAGCGCAGCGCGTCGTTGTCGTTGCCGCGGTTCCACTGGGCGTGGAACTCGGACGCCAGATCGTAGAGATAGAACGCTACGCGGTGCGGCTCGTGCGCCTCGGCGGCACTCTCCACGATCCGGGGCCAGCCGGCCATCAGCCGAACAAGCGCCAGCTCGCCCTCGTCCGTAAGGCGCGACAAAGGAGCCGCAGCGAGCGTCGAATTGTCAAGCTTCATGGCCGGAAACTGCTGCGCGGCGTTGCGCAGCGCCGAACAGGCGCGGGCATGCGCGTACTGCACGTAGAAGACCGGGTTGTCCTTCGACTGCTCCGTCACCCTGGCGAAGTCGAACTCCAGCGGCGCGTCGTTCTTGCGGGTCAGCATTATGAAGCGCACCACGTCGCGCCCGACGCGGTCGACCACGTCGCGCAGCGTGACGAATGAGCCGGCACGCTTGGACATCTTCACCGGCTCGCCCCGCTCCATGAGATGCACGAGCTGGCAGAGCTTCACGTCGAGCGTCGCGTGCCCCTCGCTGACGGCGGCGACCGCCGCCTGCATGCGCTTGACGTAGCCGCCATGGTCGGCGCCCCAGACGTCGATCATGCTGGAGAAGCCGCGCCGGTACTTGTCCAGGTGATAGGCGATGTCGGCGGCGAAATAGGTCCAGCTCCCGTCCGACTTGCGGAGCGGCCGGTCGACGTCGTCGCCGAACCGCGTGGCGCGGAACAGGAGCTGCGGGCGCGGCTCCCAATCCTCGATCGCCTTGCCCTTCGGCGGCTCCAGCGTGCCGGTATAGACGAGGTCGCGCGCCTCGAGCTCGCGCACCACCTGATCGATGCGGCCGGCCTCCGAAAGCGCGCGCTCCGACGTAAATACATCGAATGCGATGCCCAGCGCGGCCAGGTCGTCCCGGATCAGCGCCAGCATGGCGGCGACCGCCTGGTCGCGCACAACCGGCAGCCAGTCGGATTCCGACACGCCCGCCAGGCGCTCGCCATAGGTGGCGGCCAGTGCCTTGCCGAGGTCGATCAGATAGTCGCCCGGGTAGAGCCCCTCGGGAATCTCACCGATATGCTCGCCGCGCGCCTCGCGGTAGCGCAGGTACGCCGAGCGCGCCAGCACGTCGATTTGGGCGCCGGCGTCGTTGATGTAGTACTCGCGGGTCACGTCGAAGCCGGCCTTGGCGAGGACGGCGGCCAGCGCGTCGCCCACCACCGCACCGCGCCCGTGCCCGACATGCATCGGGCCCGTCGGATTGGCGGAAACATACTCCACGTTCACCTTGCGCCCGCCGCCCATAGCCGAGGTGCCGTAGGTCGGCCCCGCCTCCAGCACGTCGCGCACCCGGTTCTGCCAGAACACCGGGTCGAGGCGGAAATTGATGAAGCCGGGCCCCGCGACCGTCGCCTCGGTCACGTCGGAATGTGCGGCGAGCCGTTCGGTCAGCAGCACGGCGAGGTCGCGCGATTTCATCGACGCTGGCTTGGCCAGCACCATGGCGGCGTTGGTCGAGAGCTCGCCATGCGACGGATCGCGCGGCGGCTCGACCGCGACGCGCGCGGTATCGAGGCCGGAAGGCAGCGCGCCTTCGGACGCCAAATCCTCGATTACCGACAGAATATCGGACCTGAAGTCATTGAAAACGTTCATTCACTCTTCTCGGTGCCGGAGACCAGGCGACTGTGCAAATCGAGCGCGAAGCGGTCGGTCATGCCGGCGACGTAATCGGCAACCAGCCGCGCCGTCCGGGTTCCACCGGGACCGTCGGCCGCTCGCCGCCATGCCTCCGGCAAGTGATGGGGCTCGGCCAGCAGCGCCGCGAACAGCTCGCCGACCACCCGGCGGGCGCGCGCCGTCATGCGGTTCACCCGCTCGTGGCGGTACATGCGCTCATACAGGAACGCCTTCAAGGCGCGGTTATCGGCGTCCATGGCCGGAGCGAACGCGACCACGGGACCGTCGAGCGCCCGCACGTCGGCAGCGCTGTGCGGATCGGCCTCGGCCAGGCGGCGGCGCGTCTCGGCCAGCAGGTCGTTGACGAGCATATCGATCATGCGGCGCACCGACTCGTGGATCAGCCGCGTCTCCTCCAGCCCCGGATAGCGCGCCGCGACCTCACCGAAGACCGGCCCGGCGAGCGGCACAGGCGCAAGGTCCGCGACCGAGAACAACCCGGCATGCAGCCCGTCATCGATATCGTGGCTGTGATAGGCGATGTCGTCGGCGAGCGCCGCCACCTGGGCCTCGGCGCCCGGCCAGGTGTGGAGCTCGAGATCGGTCTGGGCCAGCACCTCGAGCACCGCCCAGGGAAGCCCGTCGGTTTGGCCCGCGCGCGCGACCAGCGGCCCGTTATGCTTGGCGATGCCTTCCAGCGTTTCCCAGGTCAGGTTCAGCCCGTCGAATTCGGCGTAGTGCGCCTCGAGCCGGGTCAGGATTCTTAAAGCCTGGCCGTTATGATCGAAGCCGCCGAAAGACGCCATGGCGGCGTTCAGCGCGTCCTCGCCGGCATGGCCGAACGGGGTGTGGCCGAGATCGTGGGCGAGCGCCAGCGCCTCGGCCAGGTCCTCGTCGAGCCCCAGGCAGCGGCTGATGGAACGGGCGATCTGGGCGACCTCGAGGCTGTGGGTGAGCCGGGTGCGGTAGTTGTCGCCCTCGTGATAGACGAACACCTGGGTTTTGTATTTGAGGCGCCTGAAGGCGGTGGAATGGATCACCCGGTCGCGGTCGCGCTGATAGACGGTCCGGGTCGGGCTCTCGGGTTCAGGGTGGCGCCGGCCTCGGGTCCGGGTGGGGTCAGAGGCATAGGCCGCGCGCGGGGCGGCGGCCGGCTTCCAGGCGGCTTCCAGCGCGGTCATGGCGCAACTGATACAACCGGGCGGGCGGGCGCGCAACGCGAGGCTTTGTCCGCCCACACATTGATTTCGGCCCGGACCGGTCTTAAATAGGCACCCGCGGCCGGTACTCGCAAAGGACGCGAAAATGGCGGAAACGCTGGAAAAATCCCTGGATGTGACGCTGACGGACCGGGCGGTGCGCCAGATCGCGGTGCTGCTTGCCAAGGACGAGCATCGCGGCATGGCCTTCCGAATCGCCGTGGCGGGCGGGGGCTGCTCGGGCTTCCAGTATTCCTTCACTTTCGACGACGCGGCGACCGCGGACGACCGCACCATCGAGCGCAACGGCGCCAAGGTGTTGATCGACGATATGTCGTGGGAGTATCTGCGCGGTTCGCAAGTCGACTATGTCGAGGAGCTGATCGGCGCGCGCTTCGAGATCGCCAACCCGAACGCCGCATCGACCTGCGGCTGCGGGACCTCCTTCTCGATCTGACGTTCCGCCGCTGTCCCGATTCCCCTAAACTGTCCGGCGATGAAAATCGCCACCTGGAACGTCAACTCGATCAAGGCGCGCCTGCCCCGCGTCGTCGAATGGCTGGCCGAGGCCAGGCCCGACGTGGTGCTGCTTCAGGAGACCAAATGCGTCGACGACGCCTTCCCGCGCATGGAGATCGAGGAGCTCGGCTACAACATCGCGCTGTGCGGCCAGAAGACCTATAACGGCGTCGCCATCCTGTCGAAGCGCCCTCTCGAGGACGTCATCTGCGTGCTGGACGGCGATGACGGCGATGCGCAGGCGCGCTACATCGAGGCGTTCACCGGCGGCGTCCGCGTCGCCTCGATCTATTTGCCGAACGGCAACCCGGTCGATACCGACAAGTTCGCCTACAAGCTCGGCTGGATGGAGCGGTTTTGCGCCCACGCCGAGGCGCTGCTCGCCAACGAGGAGGTGCTTGTGCTCGGCGGCGACTACAACGTGTGCCCGACCGACGACGACGTGTACGACCCGGTGGGCTGGGCCAACGACGCGCTGTGCCGCCCGGAATCACGCAACCGGTTCCGGCGCGTCATGCATCTCGGCTACACCGACGCGTTCCGCGCGCTGCATGGCGAGAAAGGCGCGTACAGCTTCTGGGATTATCAGGGTGGCGCGTGGCAGAAGGACAACGGGTTGCGCATCGACCACCTGCTGCTGTCGCCCCAGGCCGCAGACCGCCTCACCGGCTCGGGGATCGACAAGAAGCCGCGCGGCAAGGACAAGGCGTCCGACCACACGCCGGTCTGGTGCGAGCTCGCCGACGCGTGAGCACGTCGGGCCAGAGCCGGTTCGCCCCTTATTATCGCGGCGTCGAGACGCGGCCGCCGCGCCACACGCTGGCCCACGCGCTCGACCGCTGGCAGGCCGAGCACATCCACCGGCGCGACGGGTTCGCCGTCGATCTCGGCTGCGGCGCCGGGCGCGACACGGTCGAGATGCTCCGGCGCGGCTTCCGCGTGCGCGCCATCGACCCCGAGCCGGACGCGATCGCTGCCCTCGCCGCCCGTCCGGATTTGCCGAACCGCGAATTGCTCGATCCCGTCTGCGCACGGATGGAAGACGCCGACTGGCCCGCCTGCGACATCGTCAATTCGAGCTTCGCCCTTCCGCTGGTCCCGCCCGACAGGTTTCCCGCGCTGTGGCGGCGGATCGTCGGGTCACTGCGCGACGGTGGACGGTTCGCCGGCCATCTCTACGGGCCGAACGACGAATGGGCGAACCCGGGGATCACCATCCTGTCGCGCGCGGAGCTCAACACCCTGCTCGCCGATCTCGACATCGAGATGCTGGAGGAGATCGAGCGCGTCGCCGAGACCGGCAAGGGCAAGATGAAGCGCTGGCACCTGTTCAACATCGTGGTGCGCAAGCGGGGGTGACCCCCGCCCGTCACTGCCCCCGGAGGAACAGCACCTCGGTATCGCGCGGCAGGGTGCGGTCGCTGACCATCACGGTGTCCGAGTCGCCGAACGTCACCTTGTAGCGCGGCCGCGAGAGGGCGGCGAAGGTCTCGGCCGCGCCGGCGGAGATCAGATGCATCGGCAGCACGAGGCGCGGTTTCACGCGGCCGAGCGCGTCGAACAGCTCCTCCAGGCTCATCGTCACGGTGCCGTCGATCGCCACCATCGCGACGTCGATCGAGCCGAGGTCGTTCACCTGGTCCTCGGACAGGCGGTGGTGGACATGGCTGATATGGGCGATGCAGAGCCCGGCCGCCTCGAACACGAAGATCGAGTTGCCATTGACGGCCTTGCCGCCGAAATCCTCGATGTTGGTCGGCACGTTGCGCACGCGCATGTCGCGGACCAGGATGTTGTAGCGCTGGACCGTCTCCATCGACCAGCCGTGCAGCACGTGCGCGATGGCCGGATCGGGCGCGTCTGTGTAGTGGCCGCGGTGCGAGTTGTTCATCGTCACCACGTCGGGTGGGCGCTGGGGCGTCAGGTAGCCGTTATAGTCGGTGACGGCGCGCGTCCCCACGGGCGATTCGATCTCGAACGAGGCGTGGCCGAGGAAGGTGATGCGGACGCTGCCCACCGGCACCTTCTCGAACGCGGCGTAGTGGACAAGCGGCTTTGTGGTGGCGATCGGCGAGCACACGGCGTGCGCCGTACCGCCGAGCCCGAGCGCCGCGAGCAGGCCGGCGGCCAGCACCCTCAACGATACGACCGCCGACCCGCGCATCGCGACCTCACATCTTGGGCATCGTGCCGAACGACTGGAGCGCCGGATCAATCTTGTCCCAGTCATGGCCGCGCTCGGTGTAGACCACGAGCTGCGGCTTGAACGCCTCCGGATGGTCGAGGCTGCCGGCCAGCACGCCGATCCCTTCCTTCTGCGCGCTCGGCCGGCCGAACAGCGGCGCACCGCAATCCTTGCAGAACTCCTGCACGAATGCGTTGCCGGAGTCGGTCGGCCGGTTGAACCGCGCCGGCGCTCCCATGATCTTCATCTGCGCAACCGGGAAGATCAGCCAGTTGCCATGGCCCGACCCCGTGGCGTGCTGGCATTCGCGGCACTGGCATTGCAGCGCCATGATCGGTTCCGCATCGGTCTCGTACCGCACCGCGCTGCAGCGGCACCCGCCCTCGTACTTTGCCATCATCTTCTCCCCGCCAGGAATTCGACCAGCTTGTCGAGCGCGCCATCCCACCCCTCGTTGTGGTTGTCGCGCGCCTCGCGGTCCTCGAAGCCCTCGTGCCGCAGTGTAAGCTCAGTCTTCGCGCCCACCGCGCGGAGCGCGAGGGTCACCTGCGTCTCGTGGCCCGGCGTTCCGTCCTCGCCGAGCCATGCCCAACTGTACACCATCCGCGACGCCGGGACGACCTCGCGCAGCGTGCCGACCGCAACGGCGACGTCGCCGTCTTCGTGGCGCATTTCGATCCGATAGGTCGCGCCGGGTTCGAGGCCGGTGGCGCTGAACCGGCCGGACCAGCCGCCCGGCCCCATCCAGCGCGCCACCTCTTCCGGGTCGGTCCAGGCCTTCCACACCCGCTCGGGCGTGGCGTCGAGCAGTCGCGTGATGACGAGTGCCGTATCAGTCTTTTCGGCGGCGACGCTTGGCATCCTGTTGCTCCCTGGCGAGATGCGCCTCGAGCCGGTCGAGGCTCCGGGTCCAGAAATCGCGGTAGAAGGCGAGCCAGTCCGCAGCGTCGCGCAAGGCGTGCGGCGCCAGGCGGCAACGCTGGAATTGACGGTCGCGCGCGCGCACGATCAGCCGTGCGCCCTCCAGCACCTTGAGATGGCGCGAGACGGCGGGCAGCGAGATGTCGAACGGCGCCGCCAGCTCGTTGACGGTGGCCTCACCCTCCGCCAGCCGCGCGAGAATGGCACGGCGGGTCGGGTCGGCAAGCGCGGCGAAGGTGCGGTCGAGCTCGATTTCAGTCATTAACCGATATGTTAATTAACATATCGGTTAAGAGTCAAGCGCCCATGCGGGCGGCGGCATCCTCGCGCCAGTCGGCGAAGGTGCGGAAATCGTCGCGCTTCTCGAGCGCCGTCTTGGTGTGCTCGAAAATCTGCTCGTCGGTCATCGCCGCGAAGTCGAACGGAATGGCCGACGGCGCATGCACGTACCAGGGCGACGGCACGTAGCATTCGATCACGTTGCCCTCCGGGTCCTTGAAGTACATCGACCAGGCGATGCCGTGCGCGCGGAGCTGGATGTCCGACGTCTCGGGCTCGGCGGCGACGATCTCGTGCATCGCGCGCAGGTCGGCGAGGCCGCGCATGCGGTGCGAGAGCTGCACGATCTGCGACGGCACGTCCGCCGACCTGCCCGCCACGAAGACAAGCTGGTGGTGCTCGTCGGGATTGCGCGACATGAAGCACATCTCGCCCCCGCCGAGCGGCGGCGAGCCGCGGTCGTTCACCACGTAGCCCAGCACGCGGCCGTAGAAGGCAATCATGCGGTCGAGATCGGTGACGTAGATCCCGACATGGCCGAGCTCGGAATAGGGAATGGCGGTCATGGCGACCTCCCTCAGATATCCGCGTAGACGTGGGTTTCGGCGGCGGCGCCCGGATGGGTGACGGCGCCCCAGCGCGCCGAGCCGACGGTCTGGGCATAGCGCCACAGCGCGCCCGCCTGGTAGTCGTGCCGGCGCGGCTTCCACTTGCGCCGCCGCGCCGCCAGCTCCTTCGCCGATAGCTCGACGTCGAGGCGCCCCTTCTTCGCGTCGATGACGATGATGTCGCCGTTCTTGAGAAGCCCGATCGGACCGCCGACCGCGGCTTCCGGCCCGACATGTCCGATGCAGAACCCGCGCGTGCCGCCCGAGAAGCGACCGTCGGTGATCAGCGCCACCTTTTCGCCCATCCCCTCGCCATAGAGCGCGGCGGTGGTCGACAGCATCTCGCGCATGCCCGGCCCGCCCTTGGGACCCTCGTAGCGGATGACGATCACCTCGCCGGGCTTGATCTTCTTCTTCACCACGGCGTCGAACGCATCCTCCTCGCAATCGAAACAGCGCGCCTTGCCGCGGAAGGTCAGCGCCTTCATGCCGGCGACCTTCACGATCGCCCCGTCGGGCGCCAGGTTGCCCTTCAGCCCGACCACGCCACCGGTCTTGGACAGCGGCTTCGACATGCGGTGGAACACGTCCTGCCCTTCCGGGAAGCGCACGGAGCGATGGTTCTCGGCGATGGTCTTGCCGGTCACCGTCATGCAGTCGCCGTGCAGCAGGCCCGCATCGAGCAGCTCACGGATCACGATCGGCACGCCGCCCGCCTGCCACATGTCCGCGGCCGTGTACTTGCCGCCCGGCATGAGGTCGGCGATGTAGGGTGTCTTCTTGAAGATGCGCGCGACGTCGAACAGGTCGAACTTGATGCCAGCCTCGTTGGCGATCGCAGGCAGATGCAGCGCACCGTTCGTCGACCCGCCGGTCGCGGCGACAACCATTGCCGCATTCTCGAGCGCTTCGCGCGTCACGATATCGCGCGGGCGCAGATTGAGCCGCAGCAGGTTCATCACCGCGGCGCCCGACTGCTCGGCGAACGCGTCGCGCGATTCGTAGGTCGCGGGCGTGCCGGCCGAGTTGGGCAGCGCGAGCCCCATTGCCTCGGAGACGCAGGCCATCGTGTTCGCGGTGTACTGGCCGCCGCACGATCCGCCGCACGGGCACGCGACGGCCTCGAGTTCGGCCAGGTCGGCGGCGGAGAAGTTGCCGGCCGCGTACCTGCCGACCCCTTCGAACACGTCGACGACCGTCACGTCCTTGCCGCGGAACTTCCCGGGCAGGATGGTGCCGCCATACATGAACACCGACGGCACGTTGAGGCGCACCATCGCCATCATCATGCCGGGCAGCGACTTGTCGCAGCCCGCGAGCCCGACCAGCGCGTCGTAGCAGTGGCCGCGCATGGTGAGCTCGACCGAGTTGGCGATCAGGTCGCGGCTGACCAGCGAGGACTTCATCCCGGCATGGCCCATGGCGATGCCGTCGGTCACCGTGATGGTGGTGAACTCGCGCGGCGTACCGCCATTGGTGCGCGCGCCCTTCTTCACCGCCTGCGCCTGGCGCGAGAGCGTGATGTTGCAGGGCGCCGCCTCGTTCCAGCACGTCGCAACGCCGACCAGCGGCTGATGGATCTCCTCCTCGGTCAGCCCCATGGCGTAAAGATAGCTGCGGTGCGGCGCGCGCTCGGGCCCCTCGGTCACGTGGCGCGACGGCAGGCGCGACTTGTCGATGCGCTTCGCCTGCGGTCGGGCGCGCGTGCGGGCGGTCGTTCCTTCGGGCATGGGCTCCCCTCGGCGGTCATCGGACGATCGCGGGGAGCATAGTCAGGTGCGGCTTCCGTGCCTAGCGCCGACTGGCGCCTAGCGCTTCCCCTGCTGCGCCGGCGGGATGAAGAAGAAATCACCGGTGAGCGACGACGATTCCCAGGGCGTCTGCGCCCCCTTGGTCGCGCCACGCACCGCGACGCGTACCTCCTTGAAGGCCTGCTCGACGGGCGTCGCCGACATCAGCATCGCACGCGCGAGCGCTTGCGAATACGGGCTGTTCGCGCCGTCGCCGTCGGCCGCCACGTCGCCCGGCGCCGTGGAGTAGGCGATCAGCGTGCCGGTTGGCGCGTCCATCCTCGCGAGGCCGCCACCCGCGGAGCGGAAGCCGCGCGCGAACGGGTTGTTGCGGCACGCGTCGAGAATGATCACGTTCAGCGCGCTCTTGGCGAACTCGAGCTGCTGCACGACCCAGTCGGCGGGCACGGCCTCGATGTCGAGGTCGGTTTCGCGCCGGATCGTCGCGTCGACCGGGATCAGGTAGTTGCGCCCGCCGGCCTGGATGCCGTGCCCGGCGTAATAGAACAGCGCCACGGCATTCTTGCCGTACTTGTCGAGCTGGTCGCCGAAGCGCTGGATGGCGCGCTTCATCTGGCGCTGGCTGGCGTCGAGCTCCTCGATCACCTCGAACCCGACGCGGCGCAACACGCCCGAGATCAGCTTCGCATCGTTGACCGGGTTGGCGAGCCGGCCCGCCTGGTACGACCCGTTGCCGATGACCAGCGCAAGGCGATGGCCGTCGATCGCGGGCACCGTAACCGTCGAGTTCGACCTCTGGAGTGGCTGGAGCGACGCGATCAAATTGTCGGCGGCCGAGGGACGCGGAACGGGCTTCGCGGCAACGACCGGCGCCGGGGCGGGCCGCGGCGCGGGCTTCGCGGCGACGACGACAGGCTGGAGTGCAGGCGCCGGCTTGACAACGACCGGCGCCGGTGCGGCAGGCTTCGGCGCCGCCACGGGCTGGCGCGGCTGGTTCCAGGCGATGCTCGGACCCGGCGCGGGCCTTGCGGCGACGACCGGCTTGGGCTTGGGTTGCGGCTTCGGTGCGGGCGCAGGCGCAGGCGCTGCGACGACTTTCGGCTTCGGCGGCTCCGCAGCTGCGATCTCGATCGGAGACGGAGTTTTGGTCGAGACCAGGGTGATGTCGCCGTCCTCGTCGAACGGAACTGCGCCGGTCGGCGTCTTGAAGGTGAACGTTCCGCGGTAGGCCGGGCCGCGGCGCCTCAGTTCGGCGGAAGCGCCGGCCGGCCAGAACGCGCCAGGCATGCGGAACGACAGCATGTCGCCGTCGACACGCCCGTCCGTCAGCGTGTACCAGCGCGAACGTTTCGCCGCCGCCACAGAAAATTCGCTATCGCTGCCGACGCGCTGCGGGATGGGTGCGAAGACGCGCCCGCGGAACGGGCGGAGCGAGGAGATCTCGACGCGGATCTCGATGCCATAGTGGATCGACGGGCTCGCGAATGCCATGCGCCCGGACAGTGCGCCGGGAAGGCCGGAACCGGTCGGACTCGCGGTACGCTCGACGGTCGACGTGGCCTTGGCGGCATCGCGGCCGGAATTCGTATCGGGCCCGTCATCCTCGCTGAGCGTGCGCATCACGCCGTCGGGAACGCCGCCGCCCCCGAAGAACTGGGCGTGCGCCGGCGAGGCCGACATCAGCCCCATCAGCGCAACAGCCGCCCACAAGGATTTCGTCATGACCGACCTCCCGGTCCGGACCGTTATCCTAACGCATCCACGGGCCGGGGCGAAGCGAGTCGGTCCGTTATACGGCTGCGAGCCGGTCGAGCGCCTCGCTGAGCCGGGCGTGGGTCGCCGCGTACTCGCCGCGCCGCTCGCGCTGCTCCTCGACCACCTCGGCAGGGGCACGGCTGACGAAGCTCTCGTTGGCCAGCTTCTTGTCGATCTTGCCGATTTCGGCATCGATCTTGTCTCGTTCGCGGGCGAGCCGCGCCTTCTCCGCCGCCACGTCGATCACCCCGGCGAGCGGCAACAGGAACGTGGCCTCATCGACGACGATTTGTAGGGCCCCCGACGGAATATCCGACGTCTCTGTGACCTCGGTCACGCGGGCAAGGCGCTCGATCAGCTCGTGATGGCGTTCAATGCGCGCAGTGGTTGTGTCCGACGCCCCTGTCACGTGCAGCCTCAGCTTCGCCGCGGCCGGGACGTTCATTTCGGTCCGCGCGGCGCGGACCGACGAGATCAGCCGCACCACCCAGCCCATCTCGTCGCGCGCTGCGGCGTCCTCGAGGGCCGGGCCGAACAGCGGCCAGGGCGCGGTCACCAGCATGGTCGCGCGCGCACCGCCCTCGGGTGCGAGTTTGTCCCACAGCTCTTCGGTGACGAACGGCATGAATGGATGGGCGATGTGCAGGATCTGCTCCAGCACCCAGGCCGTCGTCGCCCGCGTCTCGACGGCGGCGGGTCCGCCATCCTCACCATCCTCGCTCTGCAGGATCGGCTTGGTGAACTCCAGGTACCAGTCGCAGAACGTGTGCCATGTGAAATGGTAGATCGCGCCGGCCGCGTCGTTGAAGCGATACTCGCCCAGCGCCTCGGTCACCGCGCGCTCGCAGGCGGCCGCCTCGCCGACGATCCAGCGATTGACGGTCAGGTGCGTGGCGGCGGGATCGAACCCGGCCACGCCGACGCAGCCGTTCATCTCGGCGTAGCGCGCCGCGTTCCACAGCTTGGTGACGAAGTTGCGATAGCCTTCGACGCGCCCGGGCGCGAGCTTGATGTCGCGGCCCTGCGCGGCGAGCGCTGTCAGGGTGAAGCGCAGCGCGTCGGCGCCGTAGGCGTCGATCAACTCGAGCGGGTCGAGCACGTTGCCCTTGGACTTCGACATCTTCTGGCCGCGCTCGTCGCGCACCAGCGCGTGGATGTAGACGGTGTGAAACGGCACCTCCTCGCGGAAGTGAAGCCCCATCATCATCATCCGGGCGACCCAGAAGAAGATGATGTCGAAGCCGGTGACCAGCACGTCTGTGGGGTAGTGGTGCGCCAGTTCGGGCGTCGCCTCGGGCCAGCCGAGCGTCGAGAACGGCCAGAGCGCCGACGAGAACCAGGTGTCGAGCACGTCGGGATCGCGCTCGATCTCCGTCGCCTTGCCGTAATGCTGCTGGGCGCCGCGCTTCGCCTCGTCCTCGGTCTCGGCCACGAAGATGTGCCCGTCGGGTCCGTACCAGGCGGGAATCTGGTGGCCCCACCAGAGCTGGCGCGAGATGCACCAGGGCTGAATGTTCTTCATCCACTCGAAGAACGTGTTCTCCCAGTGGCGCGGCACGAATACGGTCGCGCCCCGCTCGACCGCCTGTACCGCGGGCTTGGCAAGTTCGGCGGCGTTCACGTACCACTGGTCGGTGAGGCGCGGTTCGATGACGACGCCCGACCGGTCGCCATAGGGCACCGTCATGGCGTTGTCCTCGATCTTCTCGAGGAGGCCGAGCCCTTCCAGCTCGGCGATCACGCGTTCGCGCGCCTCGAACCGGTCGAGACCGCGGTACCGCTCGGGTGCCTCGTCGGATATCCGCGCATCCTCATCGAGGATCGAGATCATCTCGAGCCCGTGTCGGCGGCCGACCTCGAAGTCGTTGAAGTCGTGCGCCGGCGTGATCTTGACGGCACCGGCCCCCTTCTCGGGATCGGCATATTCGTCGGCGACGATCGGGATGCGCCGGCCCACCAGCGGCAGGACCACGTGCTTGCCGACGAGGTCGCGGTAGCGCTCGTCCTCGGGATGCACGGCGACGGCCGTGTCGCCCAGCATGGTCTCGGGGCGGGTGGTGGCGACGGTGATGTGGCCCGATCCGTCCTCCAGCGGGTAGCGGAAGTACCAGAGCTTGCCCACGGTCTCGCGGTTCTCGACCTCGAGGTCGGAAATCGCGGTGTGCAGCTTGGGGTCCCAATTGACCAGCCGCTTGTCCTTGTAGATCAGCCCCTCGCGGTAGAGCGTGACGAACACCTTGCGCACCGCGGCCGAAAGCCCGTCGTCCATGGTGAAGCGCTCGCGCGCCCAGTCGCACGACGCGCCGAGCCGGCGGAGCTGGCCGATGATCGTGCCGCCCGATTCGTCCTTCCACTTCCACACGCGCTCGATGAAGGCGTCGCGGCCCATTTCCTGGCGGGTCCTGCCTTCCGCGGTGAGCTGGCGCTCGACCACCATCTGGGTGGCGATGCCCGCATGGTCGGTGCCGGGCTGCCACAGCACATCGCGCCCGCGCATGCGCTCGAACCGCGCCAGGATATCCTGCAGCGTGTTGTTGAGCGCATGGCCCATATGGAGGCTGCCCGTGACGTTGGGCGGCGGGATGACGATGGTGTAGGCGCGCCCGTTGGTTTCGCTGCCGCGCGTGTGGCCGCAGCCGAACGCCCCCGCCTCCTCCCAGCGGGCGTACTGGCGGGTCTCCACCTCGGCAGGCGTGTAGGTCTTTTCGAGCATCAGATCGGCCGGACTGTGTGAAGCGCGGAAGATTGCCGATTTTCGGTCGGCTGTCGACACGCTACGCGCGGCGAATGCACTTCAATGTATTTCTCAGCTTACAGCGACAAGCCATTGGAAATACGAAAGACCTGAAGCTTAGCGGTCTTCCGGGTCCTTGGCGTGGTGCGCCATGCGCTCGATCTCGCGCCGGACCAGCCTTTCAACGAGGCCCGGCAGATTGGCATCGAGCCACTCGCGGATCATCGGCCGCATGATCTCCTTGACGAGGTCCTCGAGGGTCCGCCCGCCGACCCCGATAGGGGCGCCGGAAGTCTGGCGGTCGACCGCCTGCGCAAACGCGGCGAGGCTGGCGGTGGCCGCCTGAGTGGCCGCCTGGGAGACGAGGTCGCTGCCCACGGCGCCGGGCGGCGGGGCCGGATTTGGCTCCGGCTCCGGCGCGGCGGGGGGAGGAGGCGCAGGTTCGAGCGCCGCGTCGGCCGCGGGCGGCGGCTCATCGGCAAATTCGCGAAGCTCGATCTCGTCCTCAGCGGGCGGAGCCGCAGCTTCTGCAGGCGACGGGGTCAGCGGCACGACCGTGCCACCCTCGGAAACCTTGTCGGTGAGATCGAGCACGTCATCCGCATCCTCTGCCTCCGGTTCAGGTTCGGGGGCCGGTGTGGGCGCCGGCTTCGCCTTGGCCGCCGGCGGTGCCGGAGCGGCCTTGGGCGGCGGGGCCGGCTGTGGCTGTGGCTGTGGCTGTGGCTGGGCCTGGGGCTTAGGCTTGGGTTCGGGTTCGGGCGCAGCGGCGGGCGCCGCCGCCTCGGCAGGGTGCGGCGCTTCGGACTCGTCCTCGGAGATAATCCGCCGGATGGAGGCAAGAATCTCCTCCATCGACGGTTCCTGCTGCTGAGGCTTGGGATCGGCCATGTCGTGAACCCGCGTTTCCGACCACCTTGGCCAAGTACGGTTTACAAAATCTGAACAGCCCGGCCTATTTGCCGCTGGTGGTGCGGTCTTCCGTGTTGATCCCGGTGCCGAACCAGCGATAGCGCGTTTCGCGGTAGTGCTCGAGATAGTCGTAGTAGTTAACGGGCAGGTTGAGGTCGCGCGCCGTCAAGGCCCCTACTGCCGCGCGCACGGAATAGGTGGCGATCACCAGGTCATGGCGAGCCCGCACCAGGTTGACCTGGGCGGCGAGCAGGGTCTGCTGCGTGGTCAAGACGTCGAGGACCGTGCGCTGGCCAACTTGCGCCTCCTGCTGGATCCCGTTAAGGGCGATCTGCGAAGAATTGACCTGCGCGGAAAACGAGCTGAGCTGGGCGCGCGCGGTCTGGTACTGGTTCCAGGCGGTGGTGGCGGTCTGGATGGCGGTGCGCACCTGCTGGTCGAGTTCGTTGCGACGCTGGGCGGCAGTCTCCTTGGCTTGGCGCACGCGGGCGTAGACGCTGCCCAATTCATAGAGCGGCACGGTCACGTTGAGGGTGAGCGCGGCCGACTTGGAGAACGCCCCGGGCGTACCGCTGTCGCGGTTGTCGCTGAGCGTGCCGCCGACGGTGACGAGCGGCAGAAGCTCGCCGAAGATCAGGTCCACGTTCTCGCGCGCCGCCTGCTCGGTGTAGGACGCCTCGAGCACGGGGAACGCCTTGTCACCGGCCAGCGCCGTCGCCTCCTTCAGATTCGCCGGCAGGTTCGCAATCGGCTGAGTCGGCTGAAGCGTGCCCGGCATCGAGCCGACCACCGCCAGGTAGTTGGTGCGCGAGTTGGCAAGCGCACCCTCGGCGGAAGTGCGGTCGGCGTGCGCGCCGGCAAGGCTGGCCTCGGCCTGCGACACGTCGGTGCGCGTGACTTCACCCACCTGGAAGCGGTCACGCGTGGCGTCGAGCTGGCGCTGCAGCACCTTCTCGTTGTTGATGTTCAGCTCGACCACCGCCTGGTCGCGCAGCACGTCCATGTATGCGGTGGCGGCCGCGAGCAGCACCTGCTGTTCGGTGTCGAGAAGGAGCGCCTGGTCCGACTTGACGTTGTAGTCGGCGACGTTCACCGCGGCGTCGGTCCGGCCGCCACGATAGACGTTCTCGGTCAGGGATAGGCTGGCGCCGCGCGGATTTGTGTGGCGCCTGCCGGACGACGAGAATCCGCCGCCGCGGCTCGAAGACGCGCTGCCCGAGCCGGAATTCGTATAGCTCGAGCCGATATTGCCCGACAGCGTCAGGGTTGGGCGCCAGCCCGACATGGCGGTCGCGACGCTTTCGTCGGTAGCGCGCAAGCGCGCGCGGATGGCGGCAATGCGCGGACTGGTGTTGTAGGCCTGGACCAGCGCATCCTGCAGCGTTTCCGCCGACGCCCGACGATCCGCGCCGAACGCCACGACCGTTGCCGCAACGCAGGCGATCGCGCCAAGGCGCTTGCGGGTTCTTGCAATTCGTCCCCCGTTCATGGCCCGCCCAGTGTCCCCGTTTGCACTATTCGCGTTAACACGACAGAACTTCGCCCGTTCCGTCGGTCCGCTGCCAACGCAATCCTATCTGAATCCCGGCCGCTCAAAAGCGGAAACCGACCGGTCGGCGGAAACCCGGCAGCAGGGGCGTCGCTGCGTCGAACAACTCGCGGTGCGACACCACCCCGCCGCAGCGCGCCGCCAACACCGCGCGCCCGGTGCGGCCCGCTTCGGACAGTACGGTGACCAGCCGGCCGCCTTCCGCGAGCTGGCCCGCGATCGCCGGCGGAATTTCCGGCACCGATCCCTCGATGAGGATCACGTCGTACGGTGCATGCGCCGGGTAGCCGCCCTCGAGCGGTGCTTCGACGATCACGGCGTTGTCGATATCGAGTGCCGGCAGCGTATCGGCCGCGCGGCGCGCGAGGGACGCGTCCGATTCGAGCCCGAAGACCGTATCGGCGAGCCGGGCAGCGACCGCAGCCGAATAGCCGGTGGCGCAGCCGATATCGAGCACCACGTCGGTCGGTCGGATCGCCGCCTCCTGCAGCATGCGGGCGAACACCATCGGCTCCACCAGATAGCGCCCGTTCCCCAGCGGCAGGTCCTCGTCGACATAGGCGACGCCGGAGAGCTCGAGCGGCACGAACCGCTCGCGCGGAATCTCCTCCATCGCCGCGATCACCAGCGGGTCGGTCACCCTGTTGGTGCGAAGCTGGCTGTCCACCATGTTGCGGCGGGCAACGGCGTAGTTCGGCATGACCCCCTGCGATGTCGATGCGCAAAACGCGCGGCACTTATACTAAGGCGTCCGCGCGAACACAACGCGCGCGGGAACGGAGCCTCGCTTGACCGGTCCGGCGCCGCCGCCTATATAGCGGCGCTGTGCCGCAGGTGGGTTGCCCGCCGGCGCGGGCCCGGGCGCGGTGGCAGAGTGGCTATGCAGCGGCCTGCAAAGCCGTGTACGCCGGTTCGATTCCGGCCCGTGCCTCCAGCCCCGCGCCGCGTTCGTCCCGAGGGTGGCGAGCCGAAAGGTGGGCTGGTATAAGCGGCCTATTCCGCGGTAGCTCAGCTGGTAGAGCAGGCGGCTGTTAACCGCCGGGTCGGGGGTTCGAGTCCCTCCCGCGGAGCCAGTTAGATCAAGGGGTTGGGCCGAAATGCTCAACCCCTTTGGTTTTCTGAGCGACCTGCGAGTTGCCGACGCACTTCGGTTTCAGCCTCTCCCGACCTCACGCTCGGTACGACCACGCGTCCGCTGGCGCCGCGAACGCGTCCGACTGGACTGCTGGCGTCAGAGGTCCGAAATCATGCGGTGAAGATCGAGCACATCGCCGAACGTCTCCGGCGTGGCGCGGAGCAGCCCATCTCGGTGTCACGATTTGGAGGTGGCGCCTTGGCAGCGTCGCCCCTCCCCGTCGCCCTTACTGGTGCCGTCCGCTGGCGAGACGGTTCGTAACGTCAATGACACCAGATCATCTTCCGCTCGCGCGGAATCGCTCCGGCCCGCTCCCCCGCCCGGCCATCCAACGACAGTATGCTGGTATGGGTGGCCGGGCGAGGGAGAGGGCCGGACCCGTCCGATCGGCCCTTTGCGGCGGCCCGGCAGCGTCGACGCCGATCGTCAAGCCGTTCGCGTCTGGTTCGACGGAAGCCGCGACCGGCGGCGTGCCGGTTCCGTCCATGATCGTGCCGACATAGGCGTCGTCGAAGGTGGCATCGCCCAGGCAAAAGGAGTCCGTGTTCTCGCCGAAGTCGATGATCGTGTTCGACGTACCGTCCGCGATGGTGCGGGCCGCTCGTATCTTCCAGACACTGGGCGACGCCGTGGTCGACGTCGCGACGGCGGTGCGACCGCAGCTATTTGATCGGTGCCGGCGCCAATGCCGGGGCGGCGCCCGGCAGCAGCGGCATGACCTCGTTCGCGAAGCGGTCAAGCCCCTCCGTCATCGGATGGAAATGCAGCATGACGCACTCCATCCCGACCGCCTCGTACCGGCGGAGGCGTTCCGCGATCAGGGCCGGCGTGCCGACGAGCCCCGGTCCGAGCGCTTTCGCCGCGATCTTGGAGACCGGATCACGCTGGCCGTATTCCTCGAGCGCGTCCGCCTTTGCCTCGGCGGCCTCGAGCGTCGGCTCGCAGATCACATGGGCGCTGATCCCGAAGGCGAGTTCGCGCCCGAGCCTGTGGGCGCGCTCCGACATTTCGTGAATTCCGTGCGCGATGACGCGGAAATTTTCCTCGTAGCGCCGATAAGGAAGCTCGTAATGCACGAACCAGACGTCGCACTCGCGCGCGATGATCTCCATTCCGGGGGCCGTCCGGCTCGCGGCATAAATGCGGGGATGGGGCGTGCGCACCGTCTTGATCGGAAGCGACCCCGCCTCGATGCGATAGAATTCGCCATCGAGCGAGAAGGACGGCTCCGTCCACAGCCCCTTCATGACGCGGATGAATTCGTCCATCCGGCGGTAGCGCCGGTCCATATCGCCCAGCCAGCCCCCATTGCCGAACAGGTCGAACTCCTGCTGCCACCAGCCGTTCACGACATTGATCGCGAGCCGGCCACCGCTGATGCGGTCGAGCGTGGCGCCCATCTTGGCGACGACTTGCGGCGCGACGATGCCCGGATGCACCGCCACCATCAGCTCGATATCGGCGGTCTGCGTCGCGAGCGCCGCCGACATGATCCACGCCTCGAGGTCGGGTCCAAGAAAGCGCTCTGCGATCAGAGTGGTCTCGAAGCCATAGGACGTGCCGCGGTTGACCACGTCGACCGCGAACTGGAACGAGCGGTCGGGGCCGTCGCCCCCGCCGCGCGTCGTCAGGTCGCGGATCGCCGCCTCCATCCGCGGCTCGGCGCGGATGGTGTGGGGCAAGGGTGTCCAGATTCCATACCGCATGATCGCCCTACCAGGACAGCGCGCCGCCGTTGGGGTGGATAATCTGGCCGGTGATGTAGGACGATCGGCCATCGAGCAGGAAATCGACCACCGCCGCCACCTCCTCCGGCCGACCCAGCCGGCCCATCGGGATGCGTCGCCGCTGCTGTTCCAGCGCAGCGGCCTCTTCGCCCGGCGCGCGGCCCGACCGCAGCAACGGCGTGTCGATCGGGCCAGGACCGACGGCGTTGACACGAATGCCATGCGGAGCGAATTCGAGCGCCAGCGACTTGGTCAGAGCGTAGATGGCCGTTTTCGCGCTGGTGTAGGTGGCGAGCCCGGCGACGCCCATGATCGCGAAGTCGGACGAGGTGTTGACGATCGCGCCCGTCCCGCGCGCGCACATCTGCGGCAGAACCGCCTGGGCGCACAGATACATGCCCTTCACGTGGGTCGCCATCATGGCGTCCCAGTCGTCCTCCGTGATGGATTCGACGGGGCCGCGGCGGTTGAACCCAGCATTGTTGAACAGCGCGTGCACCGGCCCGAGCTCGGAGGCGATTTTCGCGGCCATCCCTCGAACGGACGCGCCCTGGCTGACATCGACCTCGACCGGAGTCGCGGCATGTCCGGAACGCGTCAACTCCTCGGCGAGCCGGGCCGCGCCGTCGGCATCGCGGTCGGCGACGATCACCTGCATCCGGCGTGCCAAGCGGCGTGCCGCCGCCGCACCGATCCCGCTTGCCGCCCCGGTCACGAGAACCCTCTGCATCAGAATAGTCCGGCCCCGCCGTTGACCCGGATATCCTGGCCGGTGACGAACGAGGCGTCGTCGCTCAGCAGGAACATCACGGTCTCCGCCATGTCCTCGGGCGCGCCGATGCGCTTCAACGGGATCTGCGCCGCCTTGGCGCGGATCTCGTCGTCCGACATGTTGCCGCGCGGCTGTGGCGTATCGGTGATGCCCGGAGAAACCACGTTGACGCGGATATTCTCCTCGGCGACCTCGAGGGCGAGAGAACGGGCAAAGCCGAGCACCCCGCCCTTGGTCGCCGCGTAATGCGCGCACTGGATCGCACCGGTGCGCGCGAGGGTCGACGCGAACATCACGATCGCGCCGCCGCCCTGGCGCCGCAATGCCGGCAGCACGGCCTGGCAGGACAACATCGTGCCCTTCAGGTTGACCTCGAAGGTCTCGTCCCAGGTCGCCTCGTCGAGCTCCAGGAATGGCATTGCCTTGAACACCGCGGCGCAGGTAACCAGCCCCGCGATGCGCCCGAACCGTTCGACCGTTTCGGAAACTGCGCGGTCCATCGCGGATCTGTCCCGGACGTCGAGCGCGAGGACCGCGAGGCGCGCATCGTTCCGTCCGGCAAGCCGACCCGGCGCAACGTCCCACGCGGAGACGCCGTACCCCTCGTCGAGCAGGCGGCATGTCACGGCGTGACCGATCCCGCTGCCTGCGCCGCTGACGATAACTGCGCCTAGATCCCGCCCGCTCATCCCTCGGCCCTCGCGCCGTTTCCGGTATCCGTCCCACCGCTTTGCCGAGCGGCAGCGATTGAATGTTAGTTCAGCGCGGCAATGCGTGCCAGCGGGCGTCGGCTCAGACTTCGAACACCTCCTGCGGCGTGCGATGCAGCCGTTCGGCCGGACCGGTCGCGCGCGTGAGGAAATTGTCACACACCGTCACGTATGTGCCCGCTGCGGTCGCTGCGGGATGGATGCCGATATGCATGTCGGCCGCCACCCGCATGGTCTCGTCGTCGCGGATGAGCGGCCGCTCCACATTCTCGTATCCCTGGCCGTGACAGTGAAGCCGTCGTTCGGGCGGGAACCCACGCTGGGCCATATAGTCGTTGTAGGCGCGGAACACATCGGCGCAGGGCGCCCCGGGCACGAGCAGCGAAGCGGTATAGCTCTGCGCCTCGGCCATTGCCCGAACCGCCTCGCGCAGCGCGCCAGGCGCCTTTCCCAGGACGATGATGCGCGCCATGTGCGAGAAGAACCCGCCCGGACCTGTGTTCTCGGCCTGGAAGATGAAGCTGTCGCCCTTTTCGATGGTGCGGCCCTGCTGGGTGCGCGGGCGCAGCGCGGCTGCCTCGCCGGCGGGCGCCGACGAGCCGAGGAAATAGCCGGTCTCGCACCCGAGCCGCTGGGCGACGCCGTCGGCATCGGCCATGACCTCGAAATCCTTCATCCCCGGCCGGATGTTCGCGAGCACCGTTTCAAAGATCCGGTCCTGCATGTCGGCCGCGGCGCGCGCAAGATCCTGATCGAACGGGCTCTTGACCGCCTTGACCGCGTCGACCGGCTCGCTCGCGTCGACCAGCTCGCGATCGGCCAGCAGCTCTGCGAGCGCGGCAGCGAAGCCGTGATACATCATCTGCGCGCCGACGAGACCGACACGGCGATGGCCCGCAGCGCGAATCTCTTGCGCCAGTAATTCGGCGTCGGATCGGCCGGTATAGTGGACGGCCGGGAATTGAGGAGTCGAAAGGATGCGCCCGACGCCCGGCTGCCCCGGATCGCGGTCGCCCAGATCGGCGACGTGGCCGAGATCGCCGTGCCGGACCAGTGTCATGGGGCCGTCGAGCGGGAACACGATCGAGTTGGCGTAGGTGCCGAACGGGACCTGCCCGGTGAACCAGCGGAAATACCCGCCGCCGCCCGCGAGCGCGCTCGCCCCCTGGATGACGAGCGCATCGAGCCCATGATCGCGCATCGCCACCCGGATGCCGCGCCAGCGGCGTTCGAGCTCGTCGCGCGGAATCCGATTGCGAATACGGTCTCCGGAAACCTGCATCACTGCCTGTGCGTGGCTCATGTCGTTTCGTCTCCTCACCCTGTCGGGCGCCGCCCGCCAATCGCGGCGGAGGACGTCCGGGTCCATATCAGCGCCGCGCGTCCCGCCAACGCAATGGAAACCGTACCGCGTGCGACACTCGCGGGTCGGCGTGGTTGGGACTATGGTACGTATGGCCGAAAGCGGGAGGAAGCCATGGCGACCGTCACAGAAGAGCGGCGCGTTTCGCGCCTGTCCGCGGCGGAAATGGAGCGCCGCTGGTCCCTGGTGCGCCAGCATCTGCGCGAGCGGCAGATCGACGCCCTCTATGTGCACGCGGGCGACGAACGGGTCGGCGGCTACGTGCGCTGGCTGAGCGACGTGCCCACCTCGGGCAATCCGCGCAGCATCCTGTTCCACGCCAACGACCTGATGACCGCGTTCGAGCACGGCGCACAGGGCCAGCGGCGCATCTTCAACCGGCCCAATCCCGACCATCCTGGCGTCGGCGAGGTCCGCTCCGACTGGTCGTTCCCCGCCGTCGGCTTTACCGGCGGGCTCACCGGCGAATCGGTGGCCGATGCTGTGCTGGAGCGCGGCTATCGCCGGATCGCGTTCGCGGGCGCAACCTTCGTTCCGCACGGTGTCATCGCGGGTATCCGCACGCGGCTCGACGGCAAGGTCGAGATCGTCGATGCGACCGACTTCCTCGATCGCGTCAAGGCGATCAAGAGCGAGGAGGAGATCGCACTGATACGTCGAACGGTAGCGCTGCAGGACGAGGTCTTTGCGCTACTGCTGGAGCGCATCCGCCCGGGGATGCGTGATTCCGAGATCAACGCCCTGCTCGACGCCGAGGCGCAGCGGCGCGGCAGCACGCGCGGCGTCTATATCGGCCTGTCTGCCCGGCTCGGCCAGCCGGGGCGGTTCGGCCAGCGCCTGTTCCAGGGGCGCGTGATGGCGGAGGGCGACTATCTCAACGTCCTCGTCGAATCGAACGGGCCGGGCGGATACTGGACCGAGCTCGGCCGGCCCATCGTGTTCGGGAAGGCGACGTCCGAGCTCGAGGAGGGCTTCGCCCTATGCGTCGAGGCGCAGGCGATGACGGCGCGCGGCTACGTGTCCGGCGCGTCGTGCGCTGGGATCGCGGACTCGTACAACGCACACATGGTGTCTGTCGGCAGCCAGCGCGAGGAACGGCTGCATTCCCACTCGCAGGGCTACGACGTCGTCGAGCGTCCGCTGATCCGCGCCGACGAAACGATGAAGATCGAGCCCGGCATGAACTTCGCCATCCATCCGATGCATATGGGTCCGGCCGTGTTCGCAACGACCTGCGACAACTACCTCGTCGATCGCGACGGGCGCGGCGGCTTCCTGCACCGTACCGAAAAGCGCATCTTCGAGCTGTAGGGTGGACGTGGTCCGTTCAGGCGAGATGCGCGTAGCGTTCGACGAGGAAGTCGATGAACAGCCGCACCTTGGCCGCCAGGTGTCGGCTGGGCGGATAGACGGCATGCACCGGTAGCTGCGGTCCGCGGTAGCGGGTGAGGAGCGGCAGCACGGTGCCGGCGGCAAGATCGCCATCGACGCTGTAGGACGGCAGCATGCCGATGCCATAGCCGCGCAGCACCGCCTCATGGATGAGGATGGTGCTGTTCGACGACAGCTTTCCGTGGACATCGATGCGCTCCGGCCCCTCAGGCCCGACAAAGCGCCAGGACGTTTCGCCCGAACCCACCAGATGGCGCAGGCATTCATGCGCGCGCAGATCGGCAGGCGTTGCCGGCGTCCCATGCTTGCGGAGATAGTCGGGTGCCGCGCACACGACGTATTGCACGCGGCCGATCCGCCGCGATACGAGAGTTCGAGCTCGGCAGGTCGCCGAAGCGGATGGCGAGATCGTAACCATGTTCGACCAGGTCGAGCCACTGATCGTTCAGATAGACCTCGACCTCGATTCCGTCATGCCGGGCGCCGAAATCGCGCACCGCCGGCAACAGCTCGAGCACGGCGAACGATTTGGGGGCGAGCACCTTCAGCACGCCGCTTGCCTCGTCGCGCGCATGGGTCAGGGCCAGCTCGCCATCGGCCAGCGCCTCGATGACCCGCTCGCACGTCCGGAAATAGCGTAGGCCCATCTCCGTCGGGCGTACCTTCTTGGTCGTCCGGTTGAGCAGCAGAACGCCGAGCTCGTTCTCGAGCTCCTTGATTTGCTTGCTGAGATGCGAACGCGAGAGGCCGAGCTTCTGCGCCGCGACGGAATAGCTCTGCGTCTCGACGACGGCGGCGAACGATCGGATGACGCGGAGCCGGTCCATGGCTCACCGTTGGGCAAATCGCAACATCATGTTGGGCAATCGGCTCGTTAACGTCAACCGGGGGCTCATCTATCGTTTGCGCTGGCGACTTCACCGGAGACGGAGGCGAGAGATGAGCCAAGCCGCGAACAAGCCCATGACGGCCGAAGAGAAGGAGGCGTTCCATCGCGACGCCGAGGCACGCATCCAGACCTTCTCCTATGCCAAGCCCGAGACGTTCGGCGACCGCATGCCCAAGCAGTTCATAAGCCTGTTCCGCAGCGACCTGATCCGGCTGGCGGTCCAGGTCGTGAAGGAGGGCGGCGAGAACAACCTCCACTATCACACAGGCGGCGACAATGCCTGGATGGTGCTGAAGGGCCGGACGCGCTTCTATGGCGTCGGCGACAAGCTGATCGGCGAGTTCGGGCCCAATGAGGGCATCCTGCTCCCGGGCGGGTCGCGCTACTGGTTCGAGAAGGTCGGTGACGAAGACCTCGAGGTCCTGCAGATCGTATGCAAGGAAACGCGCGGTGCCGAGACCAAGCGCATCAACCTCGATCAGCACAAGGACTGGATGACCGACGGCTTCCTGCAGGTCTATGACAAGCAGCCGGCAGAATGAGGCAGCCGGGCGCGCCTAGCGGCGCGTCACGCGGTTCACCATCCGGTCCCAGCGGCGATCCAGGAAGCAGGCCACGTTCGTCCGGAGGATCGGAATGGCGAGGGCCGGATAGGAGTCGCTCTCGCCGCCCATGTGCGAAGTGATGAAGACATTGTCCATTCGCCAGAAGGGATGGTCCGGCGGCAGCGGCTCGGTCGCGAAGACATCGAGCCCGGCGCCCGCCAGTCTTTTCTCGCGCAGCGCAGCGAGCAGCGCGTCCTCGTCACAAAGCCCGCCGCGGCCGAGATTGATCAGGAAGGCCGACGGCTTCATCGCGGCCATGATGCGCGCGTCGACGATCCCGCGTGTCGCGTCCGACAGTGGCGTCAGAAGCACCAGGAAGTCGGCATCCGCCGCCGCTTCGGCCAAGGCATCGCGCGCGACGAGCCAGTCGAAGTCGGGCAGCGCGCGCGGCGACGCGCTGACGCCGACGACGGTCATGCCGAGCGCCTTGCAGCGGCCGGCCAGCGCGCGGCCGATGATTCCGGTTCCGATGATCGCGACCGTCTTGCCGTTGAGAAGCGGCTGGCTGAACTTTTCCCACCGCGCCGTCTGCTTGTGGCGCATGAGGCGCGGCACGTCGCGCGCCAGCGCGAGCATGTGCAGCAGTACCATCTCGGACACGGGCGGGCCGTGGATGCCGTGGCACGAGGTCACCACCACGTCGCGGCCGAGCGACGGCAGGCGCAAGAGCGCGTCGGTGCCCGAGGACAGGAATTGCAGCCATTCGAGGCGGCGCGCCTGCGCGACCAGCGCGTCGTTGAGCCCGGACGCGAAGGCGAACAGGGCAGTCGCGTCACCGATCGCGCCTACCGCCTCCGCCGGGGTAGGAACCGCGTCGATCTCGAGGCCGGGAAGCGCCGCCAGGAGACGGACGCGGTGCTCGTCGGCTTCCTTGTCGATGATCAGCAGGCGGTCTGTCATGACGGGTTTTCCGGAGCCATTGGTCGCGCGCGGCGCGCCGGCATCGTTTGCGCGATTTCGCAGGCCGTTTCAAGCCGCGCATTTGGAGATCCGCCGGGGCGCAGGCGCGGGCAAGACATTCGGTCCGGCGGCACATTCGAACACTGGGAGGAAACGACGATGATGAAAAGATTTCTGGCGGTCGCCACGTTGGGTATTGCGGCGTCCGGCTGGGCGACTAGCCCGGTCTCCGGCGCCGACCTCAACCCGACGATCAAGAAGGCGCTAGAGGCGACCCATGTCAGCCCCTCGATCCTCGACGGGCTCGACAAGGAGCTGGCCGTGCCCCAGGCGTGGATCGACGGCGCCAAGAAGGAGGGGAAGGTCGAAATTCAGATGAACACCGACGCGCGCAAGTTCGCGACGGTGATCAAGGCCTTCGAGGAGCGCTACCCCTTCGTCAAGGCCGAGTACAAGAGAATGACCGGGCGAAACCGCGCCATGGTCCCGCTGATCGCCTACAAGCAGGGCAAGTATGTCAGCGACCTGGTCTACGGGTTCCAAAGCCTCTACGAAGAGTACGAGAAGGCCGGCGCCCTCGCCGATCTGCGTCCGTTGCCCGCCTTCGCGTCCATTCCCGACGATCTGAAGGACATGACCGGGCTTTCGGCGGGCTATTCGCTCGCCTACTGGTGCACCGTCTACAACACGGATCGGGTCAAGGTGGCCGATCTGCCGAAGACCTGGGATGACCTGATCACGAGCAAGCGCTTCGCGAACGGCAAGGTGGGCATGGCCAACAAGCCGTATCTCTGGACGATCAACCTGTGGGGCAAGTACGGCGACGCCTGGTACGACAAGTACATGCAGGGCATCTTCGACACGCTGAAGCCGCAGCTTCGCAAGGAGGCGATGTCGGCACTGATCAAGCTGACCAGCCTCGGCGAGTTCGACCTTGGCATTCCGGCCTATCCCGAAGCGGTCGCGTTCCAGGCAGGGCGCGGCGCAAAGGTCGGCTTCCACTGCCCGACGCCCGTGGCCGTCGCCTACAACCCCATCGCGATCCTGAAGGGCAATCCCCATCCCAACGCCGTCCGGCTGTTCGTGAACTGGTTCCTCAGCAAGGAAGGCCAGATCGTCGGTCATTACGCGGCCGACCTGATCCCGGCGCACAAGGATCTGCAGGGGCGCGAGTTCGTGCTCTATCCCGAAACGATCGTCGGCAAGGAGAAGGCGCCGCTGACGCTCAAAGTCATCCGGGCGCGGGCGTCGCTGATCGAGCGCTGGCAGAAGATGTGGCTGGCCTCGGGCGGTCCAAAGGACCAGTAGCGCCGCGCGACCGGTGAGAGCGGCGGGTCGGGGAATCGGACCGGCCCGCCGCGCCTATCGCGCAATCGCGCCTCTGGCAAATCCCACCAGCCGCAGCGCGACGATAAGCGCGAACAGCCCGAGCATCAGAAGGACGGCGACGGCGGCCACCGCTTCGATGCGCCCTTCGTCCCACAGGTTCCACATCAGAACCGCGAGCACCTCGTTCTCCGGACCCGAGTAGAGGACGAGCGGCAACCCGACGATCCGGACCGCCAGCAAGGCGACCCAGATCCATAGCCCGACGAAGGTCGGCAGCATCAGCGGAAAGAACACGTGCAGCATGGTGCGCCACGGCGGCGCTCCCGCCATCTCGGCTGCCTCGTTGAGCTCGCGGTGGATCTGGAGGATCGACGCGTTCATCGTCCGCGTTCCGTAGGCGATGAAGATCACCGTGAACGCCACGACGATCGAGAAGACCGTCCCGAATATGTCGAGGTTGAGGAACAGCCAAAGGAAGGCGAGGCCTGCCACGATGCCGGGAATGGTGTGCGGCACGAACGCGAGCTGGTCGAGCAGCCGGCGTCCCCAGAACTTGGTCCGCACGATCACGAGCGAGACGACGAACGAAATGACTGTCGTGGCGGTGGCGGTGCCGATCACCATGACCAGCGTGTTCCAGAACGTGTCGGCGAAACGCGGGTAGCTGAACACGTCGTCGTAATTGATCAATGACATGGAGCGGAAAGCACTCCAGGACGGCGCCTGCAGGCTGCCCATGAACGAGCTGTAGAGCATCACCAGGAACGGCACGCCGACCGCGAGGAGAAGGTAGAGCACGACAAGGCAAAGGGCAGGAAGGCGCCAACGGCCGAGATCGAGAAGCCGCGGGCGATAGCCCTTGCCCGTGACGACCGTGTAGCGCTCCGACTTTCGAATGAGGTTCCAGTAGAGGAGCGCCGCCCCCAGACCGATCGCGAGATAGAGCATCGACAGGGCGTTTGCCCGGCCAAACGACGGCAGCCGGTCGGTCGATTCCATCAGTACGTAGACCTTCGTCGCAAAGACGTGAAGACCGGAGGGCATGCCCAGGATTCCCGGCACCTCGAACACTTCCAGGGCGGTCATCGCCTGATAGATGACGACGGCGACCAGTCCGGGAACCATTAGCCCCAGCGTGATTCTGCGTAACGAGGACAGCGGAGGCGAACCCGAAATCGACGCCGCCTCCTCGAGCGACGGATCGAGCGAGCGCAGCAGTGGGACAAGCATGAGGAACGCCGTCGGTACCAGCCGCAGCCCCTCGACGAACGACATGCCGGCCAGGGTGTAGATGTTGAACGGCGCGGACTCGAGCCCGAAGCTGTCGATCAGCCAGCGATTGACGAACCCGGCCCGCGGGCTGAGGAGCAGCACCCATGCCATCGCCTGGATCAGCCCAGGGACGGCGAGTGTCATGGGCACGCCGGCATAGAGCCAGATCTTGCCGGGCATGTTCGTGCGCTCGACGAGCCAGGCGAGCAGCGCGGCGCAACCAATCCCGATGGCGGTCGCGCCGCCGACATAGATCACGGTGTTGTGGAACAGCGCGTAGGTGGAGCGATCGAACCACACGTCGACGTAGTTCGATAGGCTCAGCTTTTCGAACGAAAAATCCGTCGGCATGACGGCGGTCGAAAAACTGCCGAGGACCAGGAAGCCCAACGGCAGCAGGACGAAGAGCCCGACCGCCAGAAGCACGAGATTTTGCCACACCGCTCCGCTTGTGAGGAACGCGAGGCGGGCACCGTTCGTAGCGGCTGGCAGCACGCGGTCGCTTCTTGCCAGTCGGCTCGACATGGACGTTCCTCCGGCCGCTTGCTGGCGGTGCGGCGCTCGGGCGCTCGCCCGCGTGCGGAACGAGCGTCCGTTGCCGCAACGTCAATATACTTTCGCCGGCAAGTCAATCGACCGGGCGTGACCACGCACGTACGGTGCAGCGCTGGGTAGCAGGCCCGGCCCCACTCTGCATCGCCGGTTGCACGTTCGCGAACCGCGACATCCCAATTGCGCGCACCGAGCGGACGCGTCTACAGTTCATATTGATTTGAGAGAACAACGTCGCGAGGAAACCATGGCCAAGATTCGCCACATCGCGTTCTTCACCGAAGATCCGAAGGCGCTCGCCGAATTCTACGTCGACGTGTTCGGCATGAAGATCACGAAGGTGATGGACGAGGAATCCGAGGAGAGCGGAACCGCAGTGTTCGTGACGGACGGTTATATCGACGTGGCACTGATCCGCTCCAAGGACCGCAATGCGCGGCTCGGCATCAACCATTACGGCTTCACGATCGATCCATCCGAGCAGGCATCGATCCTGGCCAAGATCGAAAAGCGCGGCATCAAGGCGAAGACGCCGCCACCCGACCGGCCCTATATCGAGATTGCGGTGTGGGACAACGACGGCAACAAGATCGACCTTTCGACCACGGGTTTGCGCGACGCCGCCGAGTAGCGTTTGCGACGCCGCGCATTGCGACACTGCATGCGACCGAAGGCACATAGATTGGATTCAAGACCCGGCGACAGGCTTCGCCGGTTGGCGATTCGAACTGGAAGGGAATGACACATGGCCCGCGTCCGGCACATCGCGATCTTTTCCGACGACCCCGAGCATCTGGCCAAGTTCTACGTCGATGTCTTCAAGATGAAGATCAACGGCAAGAGTGAGGGCGACGGCTCGGTCTGGCTGACCGACGGCTATATGGACATCGCCTTGCTGCGGCGCCGCAGCGAAATGGCGCCCGAAGGGCTCCATCATTTCGGCATTACGCTCGAGGCCGACGAGAAGGAAGGCGTCTATAACCGCCTCAAGGAGCATGATGCCTGGGTCATGAAGCCGCCACCCGGCCGGCCCTATGTCGAGGATGCGGCCAAGGATGCCGACGGCAACAAGTTCGACATCTCGACCTCGGCGGTGAAGGTCGATGGCGAGCGCGTCGAGATGAAGGATGACGCGCGCGTCGCCGAGCTGGAAAAGGCCTGAGCTGCGATGGCCGAGAATGGCGAGGCGCGGCGCGAGCCCTACGAGGGCCCCATCGAGCTCGGGATGGTGTTCGACTTCGAGCCCGGCAAGCGGCACAGGTACGAACGGGTGACCATCGAGAGAAAGCAGGGTCCCCACATCTGGGCGCGCGGCCGCTGCGGCCAGACCTTCCACGAAGAGACCGAGTTCCGCGGCTCCGTCGTCTTTGTGTCGCCGACGCCGCTGAACAGGCCGCGGCCTGCGCCGCTGCCACTGGACGGGCGCTATGAGGGCCCGATCGACGTTGGCATGGTGTTCGACTTCGAGCCCGCCAAGAAGCACTGGTACGAAAGGATGACCATCGAGCGCAAGCAGGGCCCGCATATCTGGGCGCGAGGACGCAGCGGCCAGACTTTTCATGAAGAGAACGAATTCCGCGACCACGTCGTCGCCGTGCCGCCGGACCGCCGATAGAGCAAGACCGGGTCAGCTTGAATCAAGCTGTCCCGTCAATCTTGCTCTCACCAAAAGAGCAAAGCGCGACAGCCTGAGCGGCGCCGCAAACCGTGCGCTCAGCGACGTCGCGAAGGACCCACGCAAAACATTCGCCGCCCCTTCCCTGGAACAGTTGCTCCAGGGAGGGGACAGGTTGCGGCAAACGCCGGCGCGCGCTACTTCGCCGACTTGGCGCCTTCGTAGATCTTGCGGAACTCCGACACGATCTTGGCGCCGTCCTTCGTATCCTTCTCCCATGCCTCGATCACCGGCGCAGTCCGCTTCTGCCAGCTCGCCGACCGGGCGGCGTCGAGCGCGACGACCTTCTGCTTGGCATCCGCGCGGACCTTCGTGACCATCCGATTGGCCTGCGCCTCGTTGTTGTACCCGAACGCACGGCTCTGAGCCTCACCCGACGTCTCGGTCAGCGCCTTCTGCGCGACGGCGGGAAGCGAACCCATCTTCTTGCGCGCCATGAAGAACATGCAGGGAGCGGAACCGAGCGGCGCTTCAACATGATAGCTCGTCACCTCGTAGAGGCGGTACGGCTCGAACGCCGCCCACGACGTATCGACTCCATCGATCGTGCCGCGCTGCAATGCCTCGTACATGGCCCCGCCGGCGAGCGAGATCGGCGTGCCGCCGAGCCGGGTAACCACGTCGCTCGGAACCTTGCCGTTCACGCGGATCTTAAGGCCGTGGAAATTATCCAACGTCGCCGGCGCCTTGGCGAAATGGAGCCCCGATGCACCGAGCAACCCGAGCCATAGCGGCACCACCTGGGTGTATTCGCTTTTGAGCAGGCCCGAATCGTAGAGGCGCCAGAAGGCGATGGACCCGACCACATTGTCCGTCACCAGAAACGGCAGCCCGACCACTTCCGAAAGCGGGAAGCGACCGCGGATGAAAGACTGCTGGCCCCAGCCGATCTGCACAACGTCGTCAAGCACGCGGTCGTAGACATTGCCGAAATTCGCGAGGGCGAGGCCGTCCTTGATCACCACATCGATCGTGCCGTTGGCCGCGGCATTGGCGCGGTTCGCCCACTCGGTGAAGAACTTGGTGTTGTTGCTGCCCGCCGGGCTCAACGAGGTGAAGAAAAGGCGGGTCTTCTCCGCGGCGGCGGGTTGCCCCGCCATCAGCACGCTTGTTGCGACGAGTGCGGCAATCCCGATTGCACGTAGCATTGTTTTCCCTCCCGATTGAACGTTCATACGGCCCCGAGCTGCAGCGCCCGGTAGTGGCCGACCTTGGACACCGGCCGAAGGCCCGCTGCGATGCGGGTCCAGCTGTCGGCGCCATTTTCGCTCATGTAGACCTCGCCGTCGGTGTTGCCGGCGAACAGGCTGAACCCACCCGGCCAAGCCGCAAGGCTCATCGCCTCGATGTTGGCGCGCCCGGCACGGGGAAGGCCGTTCTCGGCCGGCGCCCACGACCGTCCGCCGTCGCGGCTTCGCATCACCACCGCGTCGGCAACGTGCGAGCGGCGCCAGGTCGACGGGTCGAGCCGCGAGCCCGACATGAACAGCGTTCTCGGATCGTCGGGCGCGATCACCAGGTGGTCGGGATAACCGATGCGGAAATCGAGGTCGGTCAGCCGCTCCCAGCTCTTGCCGGCGTCCGTGGAATGGTAGAGCCCCATGCCCGTCGGCATGTACAGCTCGTCGGGATCGGCCGGGCTGAGCACGACGCGGTGGACGTCGCGGTACCATTTGTCGTCGGCGCGCCAGTAGGCGTCGAGCTCGCGCCACGAGACGCCGCCATCCGCCGTAAGCAGCAGAGCGCCTTGCTCCACCGCCGCGAAGAACCGGTCGGGGTTGCGCGGATCGAAGGTCAGCGACTTCGTATGGGCGACGTTCGGCGGGGCCGGGAAGGACCATTTGTCGGTTCCGGGCACGCGGCCGATCGACGGCAGCTCCTCCCAGGTCTCGCCATAGTCGCGGCTGCGGTAAAGGCATACGGGCTCGGTCCCGGCATACAGAACCGGCCCGGAGGGCGTAGTCGCACAGCCCAGCGAAAAGACATGGCGTATGGCGATGCCGCGGTCCCGCGGGGCCCAGCTCGCGCCGCCGTCGGCGCTAAACCAGAGCCCACCGCTATGCGCACCGGCAAACAGACCGCTACGCGACGGCTCGAAGAGCAGTGCACCAACATGCGCGTCGGCGAGCGTCCGTCCGACCTCGCGCCACGGGGAGCCGGGCCCCGACCGTTCGAGCCGCGCGACCCCGCCGATCGTTGCGACCAGCAAACGGTTCGGCGGCGCGTCATGGATCGTCGCGATCGGTCCGTTGGGTGACAAGCACACGGTCATGGCACTTCTCCCGTCCTAGCGCGCGTCCGGTTCGAATTTCGAATTTGACGCCCCGGCCGCAGGGCGCGCTAGAATCTCTCGCCAGCGCCGCCGGCATCGGAGCCCGCAATGAAGCGAAGCAGCGCGCGAATCCTGACCACCCATGCGGGCAGCCTGCCGCGCCCGACGGACCTTCTCGAAATCCTGCACGCCAAGGACACGGCGCAGCCCTATGACAAGGCCTTGTTCGCCGAACGCGTTCGTCGGTCGGTGGCTGAGGTGGTGCATCACCAGGCCGAGATCGGCATCGATATCATCGGCGACGGCGAACACTCGAAATCGAGCTTCGCGGCCTATGGACGGGCGCGCATCGCGCCCATCGTAGATATCGACGACCCGCCCGGGTTCCGCGGTCCGACGCGCGACTCCCTTGCGTTCCCTGCCGTGTACGACGAGCTGCGCGTGATGAACGCGGCGCGATCGGCGGCCGGGCCGCGCCGCCCCGCGCGCAACGTTGCGACGGCCTGCACCGGTCCTGTCCGCTATACCGGCGAGGCCGACGTCGCCGCCGACATTGACAACCTGCGCGCGGCACTGGCCGGCGTCGCGGCCGAAGAGGCATTCATTACCGCGATCTCGCCCACCAACCTCGCCATGTACCACGTCAACCGGCACTATCGGGACGACGACGCCTATCTCGAGGCGCTGGCCGACGCAATCCATGTCGAATACAAGGCCATCGTCGATGCCGGCTTCGTGCTGCAGATCGACGACCCGCGGATCGCGACGCACTATAACCGCGTGCCGGGCGCGAGCGTCGAGGAGTGCCGCCGCTTCATCGCCCGCGGCGTGGAAGCGATCAACCACGCGCTGCGCGGCATTCCGGAGGACCGCGTGCGTTTTCACACCTGCTACAGTGTCAACATCGCGCCGCGCGTCCACGACCTGGAGCTTCGCCACTTCATCGATCTGATGCTGAAGATCAAGGCCCAGGCCTTCTCGTTCGAGGCCGCGAACCCGCGCCATGAGCACGAATGGCAGGTCTGGCAGGAGGTCAAGCTGCCGGCCGACCGCATCCTGATCCCGGGGGTCGTTTCGCACTGCGTCCACCTGGTCGAGCATCCCGAGCTGGTTGCACAGCGCATCGTCCGCTACGCCAAGATCGTCGGGCGCGAGAACGTCATCGCGGGCACCGACTGCGGCTTCGCCACCTCGGCCGCAGGCGACGAGGTACATCCGGACGTCGCCTGGGCCAAGCTCGCCGCGCTGGTCGAGGGAGCGCGGCTTGCAAGCGGCACGCTGTGGGGACGCTAGCGGCGAGCGGGCCGCGCGCATCGGGGGCTATTGCGCCTTCATCGCGCCGGTCATCTCGGCGACGGCCTTGCGATAGGCCGCCAGTACCTTCTCGCCGCCGACCCGATCCTTGGCCCATTTCTGGATGATGGGCTCGAACTTCTTCTGCCATTCGGCGGTCTCGGCGGCGGTGAGTTCGACGATCTTGTGCTTGCCTGACTTGGCGACGGGCGCGCGCTCCTCTGCCGACTGGTTGTCCAGGTATTTCGCGAAGTCGACGACCTGCGCCATGCCGGAATGGTCGTCGATCGCCTTGCGGCCCGCCTCGGGCAGCGAGTCGTGGAACTTGCGTGACATGAAGAACATGTTGGTGCTCTGCCCGAGCGGCCCTTCGAGGTGGTAGGTCGTCACCTCCTGCAGCTTGTAGGGCGCGAAGCCGGCCCAAGAGATCAGCACGGCATCGACCGTGCCGCGCTGAAGCAGCTCGTAGGTGTTCTGCGGCTGGGTCGAGATCGCCGTACCGCCCAACGTCGACACAAGCAGGCTCTGCATCCGGCCGCTCGCCCCGATCTTCAAGCCGTTGAGGTTTTCGATGGTCGACGGCGCCTTGCGGAAATGCATCTGGCTCGGCGGGAAGGATTCGAGCCAGAGCGGTATCGCCTCCTTGTACTCGGTATCGAACAGCCCGGCCTCGTACAGCTTCCACAGCGCCGGACCGCCGACGCTGGACGACGGGGTGAGGAAGGGCAGTCCGCCAACGTCGGTCAGCGGGAACTTGCCGGCAAAGATCTGGTGCAGGGCCCAGCCGATCTGCACCACGTTGCCGACCACCCGGTCATACATGTTGCCGAAATTGGCAAGCGAGATGCCGTCCTTCACCTCGACGCGGATCGTGCCCTTGGCGGCCGCATTGACCTTTGCCGCCCAGGCGTTGAAATACTTGCTGTTGTTGCTGCCCGCCGGGCTTAGAGACGTCATGAACAAACGCTGCTCCGCCTTCGTCGGCGCGGCGACGCCCACAGCGACGGCAAGCGCCGTCGCCAGGAAGCAGATATTGCGTGTCATCGAGACCTCCCTTGATCGGCCGCTCTTTCACGACCTTATGGTGTCGGGACGTGCGTGACCGGCTAGGCAGATCGCAAGCGTGACAGCGAGCGTTCCTCGCGCCGCAGCCGATCGACGATTCGCCGCGCCTGAATCAGCGTCGCATCGGCCCGGATCGCGACCGGGTCGAATGCATCGGCGCGGTCGAGCCCCGCCTGCTGGATCTCCATGAACGAAACGTCTTCGGCCATCACGGCATAGCTTTGTTCCTGGAACCGGATCGAGACCGGATCGTCGGCGGACGCTGGGCCGAAATTGCGCGACCATGCAAACCACACGTGGGTGGTGCGCTCTGTCTCGGGCGTCAGCGGGTTGGTCAGGCGCACGATGATGCTGTTGGACTCGTCTTCGTAGAGGAGCTCGGCCGTCATGTTCGCCGCGGGAATCCATTCGACCGTGGCGCGCCGGTTGATCCTTCCCTTGAACCCGCCCCATTCGGCGACGAAGGCGCTCGGCACGACCTGGGACATCACGCGCTGCTGGAACACCTGGTCACCTTCGGCCCAGGTCTTGACAGGGATGGTCGCCATCTCCGGCACGCCGACCGTCTTTTCGTGGATGAAGGGCGTGTGGCTGAGATCGAGCAGATTGTCGGCGCACAGCTCCCAGTTCGCCTTGACGTAGTAATGGCGCTGGAAGCTGTGCCAGCCCGGCGCGCCGAACCAGCTGTAGTCGGGAATCGAGCCGGGATCGGCCTGCGCCGGATCGCCCAGCCAAATCCACACCCAGCCCCAGCGCTCGACGAACGGATAGGATCGGACGCGCATGCGTGGCGGAATCGACTTCTGATGCGGGATCAGAGCGCATTCGCCGTCCGGGCCGAACTGGATGCCGTGATAGCCGCAGGCGATCGTCTCACCCGCGCAGCGTCCGGCTGAGAGGGGCGCGTAGCGGTGTGGGCACCGGTCATCAAGCGCAGCGGCGCGGCCGGATTCAGTCCGGAACATGACGATGGCGCGGTCGCAGATCGTGCGCGCGAGCGGCTTGTCCGCCAGTTCGCGCGACAGGGCTGCGGCGTACCACTGGTTCATCAGGAACATCGTTCCCTCCCATGGCCGCCGGCGCGCCGACCACCTTACGGCGGCAGCCTTGTTCGTTTGGCATCGGCACCCGACGAAATTGTACGTATATTTCGGCCTCGGCCGCAACTGGCAGTTCGAAGGCGTTCAGGGGGCAGCGAGTGCTGTCCGTCCGGTCTCCGGCGGACTAGTATTTCCCGTACGCGTCCGGTGCCGGCGACGGGAACGCGAATGAAAATGTTGGGGAGGCGCGACGCGATGGCGTCGCGGCCGGAGGCGTTGCGACCATGACAGAGACTGTCGATTTGGCCGCCGAACCCGGTTCCGGCGAATCCGCCTTCGAACAGGCGGAACGCTGGTGCCAGCGCGTCACCCAGCCGATCGCCTTCCTGGGTGTGATCGGCATGCTCGCCGTGTCCGGCGTCACGGTGGTCGACGTACTGCTCCGATGGTTCGCGAATTCCGGCGTGACCGCGCTCAACGAGGTCGTGTCGATAACCTTTGCCGTCGCGGTCAGCGCCTGCATCCCGTCGGGGCTTGCGCGCGGCGTCAACCTGATGGTCGACGTGCTGCATCATCTTCTGTCGCGTCGCATGACGGCCGGCCTGCAGGCGTGTGGCGCCGTCCTCCTCCTGATCTTCTACGCAGTGCTCGCCTGGCGGATGGGCGTGTTCGGCACCACGCTCTGGGTCCAGCATCGTGCCACGGTGATCCTCGGCCTGCCGCAAGCGCCATTCATCCTGGGCGCGGCGATCCTTCTCGGCATTGGGGCGCTCGTCCAGGCGGTGATGGCCGCGTCCAAGATCCACCGGGCACTCGACGAATGGCGCGCGCCACCGACGGTTGACGCCACGGCGGCCTCGCCAGCCGTCACGACCTTCACCCTTCTCGTCGCGCTTGTCTTCGCCTTGCTGGCAGGGCTGTGTCTGTTCGACTTCGCCGCCGTGTCGGCCTGGGCGGGCGATCACGAGGCCGGCACGATCGCGCTCGCCTTCATCGTGATGTGGGGTTCGCTGATGCTGCTGTTCCCGCTCGCCGCGGTGATGGCGACGGTCGGGGTCGTCGGCGCGGCGAGTCTCATCGGGATCGGCCCATCGCTCGGCGCGTTCGCGACGGAGTGCGCCGGCTTCCTCACCAACTACCAGGTCGCGTCGTTGCCGCTGTTCCTGCTGATGGGCAGCTTCGCCGCGGTCGCCGGCGTGTCGGGCGACGTGTACCGGCTTGCGCAGGCGGTGGTCGGCTCGTTCCGGGGGGGGCTCGCCCTCGCGACCATCGCCGGCTGCGCGGGCTTCGGCGCCGTCACCGGCTCGTCGCTCGCCACGGTCGCGACGTTTGGCCGGGTTAGCCTCCCCGAGATGCGCAGCCGCGGCTATGCCCCGACGATCGCGACCGGTTGCGTCGCGGCGGGCGGAACGCTGGGAGCGCTGATTCCGCCGTCCGGACCGCTGATCATCTTCGCCCTCCTGACCGAAGCCTCGATTGGCCAGCTTTTCGTCGCCGCCATCGTGCCCGGGATCATCGCGACCGTGCTCTACGTTCTGACCATCATGCTGTTCGTCCGGCTTGCGCCGGACTCGGTGCCGCCGGCGGTCAAGATGCAGGGCCAGGAGCTCGTCGCCGCCCTTCGCCAGTGCGGCGCCGTCGCGGTACTGTTCGGTGCGGTGATCGGCGGCATGTACACCGGAATCTTCACCGCGACCGAGGCGGCAGCCGTCGGCGCGTTCCTCGCCTTTCTGATCGCGCTCCTGCGCGGCCGGCTGCATGGCGGCGTGTTCTGGAACGTGATGGCCGAGACGACCGCCTCGACAGCGATGATCTACGGGCTGATCTTCGGGGCGGTCACCTTCTCGTTCTTCGTGGGCACGACGTCGCTGACCGAGCGTTCCACGGCCTTCATCGGCTCGCTCGGCCTGCCGCCGCTGATGGTAATCGCCGCCATACTCGTGGCCTACCTGGCACTTGGCTGCATCATGGATTCGTTCGCGGTAATGGTGATCACCGTGCCGATCGTGACGCCGCTGATCGCCCACATGGGTTACGACGTGCTTTGGTGGGGCGTCATCAACCTGGTGGTGGTCGAGACCAGCATGATCACGCCGCCGTTCGGCCTCAACGTATTCGTGCTGAAAAGCCTGGTGCCGGACGTGCCGATGATGACCATCTTCCGTGGCGTGCTCGCTTTCTGCGCCGCGGACTTCGTGAAGCTGATCCTTTTGGTCCTGTTCCCGGCGCTGACGATGTGGCTGCCCTCGACCATGTTCCACTGAGGCGCTGCGGCACCCACCCGCACGGCCGGATATCGTAGCGGACCGGCGTGAATATTGCAGAGGCGGCCGGTACGTGGTCAAAGAGTGGCATCGAAACGCAAGCACAAAGAACCGACCGATGGCAACGAAAGTCGAACCGACCAGGCGCTGGCCCAGCGAGGGAACCCGGCGGGTTCCCTATTGGGTCTACAGCGATCCCGACATCTATGCGCGCGAGCAGGAGCGCATTTTCGCCGGACCAAGCTGGAGCTACGTCGCCCTGGAGGCCGAGCTGCCGAAACCGGGCGACTTCAAGCGGACGTTCGTCGGCGATCGGTCGGTCGTCGTCATGCGCGACGAGGACGGCAATATCAACGCGGTCGAGAACCGGTGCGCCCATCGGGGCGTACAGTTCTGTCAGAGTCATCTGGGCAACCATGCCGAGATCGTGTGCCCGTACCATCAATGGACCTATGACCTGAAGGGCAATCTGATCGGCGTGCCGTTTCGCCGTGGCGTGAAGGGCAACGGGGGCATGCCCGCCGCGTTCGAACTCGCCCGGCACGGCTTGCGCAAGCTCGCTATCGCACGCCGCAACGGCGTCGTGTTCGCGTCGTTCGGCGAGCCACCGCCGCTCGACGACTATCTCGGCGCGCCGATCGTGGAACTGTTCGACCGTGTGTTCGATGGACGCGCCCTCAAGGTGCTCGGCTATTCGCGTCAGCTCACGCCCGCGAATTGGAAATTGATGTTCGAAAACATCAAGGACCCGTATCACGCGAGCCTCCTTCACGTGTTCCTGCTGTCGTTCGGGCTCAACCGCGTCGATCAGCCGAACCGCCTCGTGATCGACTCGTCCGGCCGGCATGCGGCCGGCATGACTTGGCGCGGCGACCAGAAGCGGACCGAAGACAATGTCGAGATGCGTTCGTTGATCGAGGATCTGAGATTGAACGATCCGTCGATGCTCGAGCCCGTACGCGAGTTCGCGCAGTACACGATCTGCCTGATGACCGTCTGGCCCAACCTGATCATCCAGCAGCAATCGAACACGCTCGCCATGCGCCAACTGGTCACGCGGGGGCCCGAAGCGTTCGAGCTCGCCTGGACCTTCTTCGGCTATGCCGACGACGACGAGGAAATGACGAAGCGGCGCCTGCGCCAGGCGAACCTGATGGGCCCGGCCGGCTACGTGTCGGTCGACGACAGCGAGGTCATGGCGTTCGTCCAGCAGGGTGTGCGCGCGGCACCCGAGGCGACCGGCGTGATCGAGCTCGACGGCTATGGCTGGCGCGAGGAGGAGACGCACGGCGTGACCGAAGGCGAGATCCGCGCCTTCTACGACTATTATTGCAAGGTCATGGACCTGTGAACGCGGCCATCACGGCCGCGGGGTTTCGCGCGCTTGGGGCGCTCGAATTGCGCCTCGCGATTGACGAGCTGCTTGCGGAATACACCGGCTGCCTCGACGAGGAGAGGTTCGAGGACTGGCCCGAGCTGTTCGTCGAGCACGGGGTCTACAAGATCGTCCCGCGCGAGAATTTCGATCGCGGCCTGCCGCTCGCGACCTGGCTGTGCGAAAGCCGGGGCTACATGAAGGACCGGGTGGTCGCCATCCGGCGTACGTCGGTCTACGCACCGCGCCTCATCCGACGTTTCGTGTCGGGCGTCAGGATTCTCGGCTGGGACGGAGATTCGCTCGAAGTGCGCGCGAGTTACGTCGCGTTCGAGACGCTGGTCGACGAAATGACCCGCGTGTTCAACACCGGTCAGTACCGCGACCGCATTGTGGTCTCGGACGGTCGGCTCAAGTTCCAGGAAAAGCTCTGCATCTTCGACAGCGCGCTGGTGCCCAACAGCCTGATCTACCCGCTATAGCCGGGTAACGGCTTCGAGACCGATGAGCGCGCGTCAGGAGAAGGAACCGGTCAGGTTCGCTAGCCTGACTTGAAGTCCGGCCGCGGCAGTTCCGCCACCGCCTTCGTCGGGGAACCGGCCGGCCGCATCGCAAGGACTGGCGCGCGGAAGCTCAACTCTCGGTAGTTTAGCGCCCACAACCATCTTACCCGGTGACCTGAGCCCGTTTGTCATCCAGGCGCGGGCGCGGGTGGAGTCCGTTCCTCGTTCGAGCGTGTCGGGCCCGTTGCTCTGTCGGACATATCGGGGCCCGTGTTGTCGCAACCGCCATGCGCACGAGCGCGTCGTTTACAGGCAGGGGACCCGCTGTTAGAGTTCCAACTGGAATCTGCTTCCGCCAGCGCGGCGAATTCCCAAAGAAGCTGCGGCGCATTGCGTCGCGCCGAAGGAGGAAACCTTGTTGCTGACGCCCGGCCGGGCACGGCGCCTGCCGGCGTATGCGGCCCGACGGAAGCCGCCCTACTCAGCCGCTCTCTCGTAGACACTGCGACCGCGCGCGTCCAATTGCGCGCCAAGAGGATGACGTCATGTATCGTGCCACCAAGGACAAGACCCTGCCCACCGCCATCATCGGCTCGCTGCCACGCCCGACCTGGTACACCGAGAATCTGGGAAGGCGCAGCTTCGTCGAGGCGATGGTGAACTCGCACTATCGGGAACAATATACCGACGCCGTATCGGCCTACCTTCGCGACCAGGAAACCGCTGGGCTCGACATCTTCACCGACGGCGATGCGCACTATGACACCGAGACCGGCGGGCACAGCTGGTTCTCATATCCGCTGTCCCACCTGGGCGGCTACCGCGTAGACGACGCCTTCCGGCCCGGGCAGTACCGTCCGGGCGCCGCGCCGGCCCGCGGGTCGATCCTTCACGAGGGGCTCGAGGCGCGCGTCTCGCCCACGATCGTCGGACCGGTCGATCGCGGAACCCTGCAATACACCGCGATGTGGAAGACGGCGCAGCGCCTCACCACGAAGCCGATCAAGTTCGGCACCATCACGGCCGAACTGCTCGCGCTCGCTTCGCGTGATGAGTACTACAAGGACCGGCGCGAGCGCATATTTGCGGTCAGCGATGCACTGCGCGAGGAGCTGATCGAGCTGGCCGATGCCGGCTGTCCGGCGATCCAGATGGAGGAGCCGCAGGTCCATCTGATCGGTCCGCGCGGCGCGATCGACGACCTTCTGACGCCCGAGTTCATGGTGGAAATCTACAACCACACGGTGCGCGGCCTGCGCGACAAGACCGAGGTCTGGTGCCACACCTGCTGGGGCAACCCGTCACAGCAGCGCATGTTCGCCGAAGTGCAGAGCTACAAATCGTCGCTCGCCAACTACAACCACTGCGACGCGGACGTCATTACGTTCGAGAATTGCGCCTCGGGCGGCATCGATCTTGAGGCGATCGGCAAGGAGATCACCGGGAAAAAGATCGGCATCGGTGTCGTCGATCACCACACGCTGCAAGTCGAGCGGCCGGAGGAGGTTGCGGCCATGATCCGCCGCGCGTTGAAGCACATTCCGGCCGAACGGCTGGTCATCACCTCGGATTGCGGCATGGGCCGCGAAGGCATGAGCCGAAAGCACGCCTTCTACAAGATGGTGTCCATCGTTCTGGGCACGAACATCGTGCGGAAGGAGCTGGGCCTGCCCGAGGCGACCTGCCTGGCAGCCGACGGACGTTACACGCTGGCGCAGCAGGTCGGTTAGGCCGGCCGGCGCGTCCGAAGCGATAGAATGAAACAACGACGGGAGGATCGAATGCGCGGATTTCGTTCGGCGTTGGTCGTGGCGACGACCGCGGTGGCGCTGCTTGGCATTACGGGTGCAGCCCGGGCCGAAGCGACGCTGAAGGCCGTCTCGGCCTTTCCCAAGACGCACCCGTTCACGATGAGCTATCTGCGGTTCATCGACATCGTGAACAAGGACGCGAAGGGCGTCCTGCACATCAACTTCATCGGCGGTCCCGAGGTCACGCCGCCGTCGAAGCAGCCGATCGCCCTGCGCAACGGCCTGTTCGACATGATCTACGGTCCGCCGGCCTACTATCTCGGGCTGTTTCCTGAGGGCGACGCGTTCGACGGGTTCAAGCTTCCCGCCGAGACGCGCAAGGTCGGCGGGTTCAAGTACATCGACAGTGCGATGCGCGAAAAGCTGGGTGCGACGTTCGTCGGGCGGTTCGATGCGGGTGGCGGGCTCTATCTTTACCTGACCAGGGAGCCCAAGCTGACGGCCGCCGGAGATATCGACCTTTCGGGACTGAAGATCCGCTCTTCGCCCGCCTATGGCGACTTCCTCAAGGCTTTGGGCGGCACCGCCGTCGTCATGCCGGTCAGCGAGATCTATACCGCGCTCGAGCGCGGCGTGGTCGACGGGGCGGCGACCGGTCTCAGCGGGCTGCACGAATCCGGCCTGACCAAGTTCCTCAAGTACCGGATCGAGCCGAATTTTTCCGTCACCTCGACCATTCTGATCGCCAACGCGAAGAAGATCGACGGTCTGCCGGCCCAAGCGCGGAAGAAGCTTTACGATCTCGCCCAGGCCTACGAGGAAACGTCGATGAACGCGACGGTCGCGGCCGAGAAGGCAATGAAGGCGACGCTCGCCAAGGAGGGGCAGCAGGCCTTCGTCCTGAAGGGCGCTGCGGCGGATCGCTTCGTCGAGACCTACATGCGCTACCCGTGGGAACATCTGGCCAAGAATTCGGCCGTGAAGCTCGACGTCGGCACGCTTCGGGCCGCCTTCCGCTAAGCGTCACGACTCGGGCCGCCGCGTTCCGCTAGGCACGACGGGGGGAGTACGACGTGCGGCACGTCCTGCCCGGGTATGACTGGCTGATCGTGGCGCTCGCCTTTCTGGCGGGGGTCATGATCGTCGCGATTTTCGCCGCCGTCATCTATGACGCCACGCTGCGCGATGTCGGGCTGCAGCCCACGCGCTGGGCGGTGCCGCTGTCGGAGTTCGGCCTTCTCTACATCACGATGCTGGCCGCGCCCTGGCTGCTTCGGTCCAAAGGCCAGATCGTCGTGGAAAGCCTCCGGCTCGTGCTGCCGCGCCGAGGCCGGGACTGGCTGGAACGCGCGACCTATGTGTTCTGCATCGTCGTTTGCGCGACCATCGCCTGGGCGGCCGCCGTCGAGGGGCTGGAATCCATCCGCCGCGGCGATATGGAACGGCTCGCGATTACGATTCCGCTCTATCTCGCCTATGTCCCATTGGTTGTCGGGTTCTTCCTGCTCGGTTGCGAGTTCGTGCGCCTGCTGATCGGCCGCGACACGATTTACGAGCAGGAGCCGACCACCCGCGACAGCGTTTGATTGCTGCGATGCCCTGGTACGACATTTTGTTGCTGATGGTCGGGGGTATTACGCTCCTGATCAGCTTCGGCGTGCCGGTGCCGTTCGCCTTCATGGGCGTCAATATCGTTTCGGCCTATTTCCTGATGGGCGGGATCAGCGGCGTGATCCAGGTCGCCGTGAACGCGACCGCGTCCGTTTCGATCTTCGTTCTGATCACGATTCCGATGTTCGTGCTGATGGGTGAGTTGTTCTTCCGCACGCAGATCGTCGTGCGCGTGTTCGACACGCTCGAAATGGCGCTCGGCCGGATTCCCGGACGGTTGTCCTACCTGACTGTCGCGGTCGGCACCATTTTTTCGGCGCTGATCGGCTCGTCGATGGCCAACACGGCGATGCTGGGCTCGCTCCTCGTGCCGGAAATGACAAAGCGCGGCTACAAGCCCCATATGTCGATGGGACCGATCATGGGGACCGGCGGGCTCGCGATGATCATTCCGCCGTCGGGCCTTGCCGTACTGCTCGGATCGATCGCCAATGTCGATATCGGCGCCCTCCTGCTCGCCGGCGTGTTTCCAGGTATCGCGCTTGCGACCAGCTATGCGCTCCTCATACTCCTCCAGGTCCGGATCGACCCGTCGGCCGCACCCGGCTATGACGTAGCGCGCCCGTCGGTCTGGCGGATCCTGCTCGCGTTCGTCCTCAACGTCCTGCCGATGGGCCTGGTCATCTTCTGCGTGATCGGGTTGATCCTTCTCGGATGGGCCGGGCCGACCGAGTCCGCGGCATTCGGAGTGCTGGCTGTGCTTCTGCTCTCGGCCAGCATGGGGCGGCTGACGTTCGAGGCGTTTCGCCAATCGGTGCGCGGCACGGTGCGCGTGACTGCGTCCCTGTTCCTGATCATCGTCGGATCGTCGACCTTCAGCCAGATTCTGGCGTTCTCCGGCGCGAGTTCGGGCCTGATCAACTTCGCGACGGAGCTGAACGCGAGCCCGATCCAGATGCTTCTGATCATGTTCGCGGTGCTGCTGATTCTCGGCTGCCTGATGGATTCCGCGTCGATCCTGCTCCTGACGGTGCCGATCTTCTTCCCGCTCGCCATGTCGCTCCATTTCGACTTGGTGTGGTTCGGCATCATCGTGCTGATCTCGCTCGAGATGAGCGGCCTCACCCCTCCGTTCGGCATGTCGCTGTTCATCATGCTGAGCGTCGCCCCGCGCGGCACCACATTCCTGAACGTGGTCCGTGCCGGACTGCCGTACCTGTTCTGCGATCTCTGCGTCGTGGGCCTCGTAATTTCCTTCCCGCGCATCGCGACTTACCTGCCGAGTCTGATTTCGCCGTGACTTGCGTTGCCGGGCGACCCGTTCTGGGATCTCGCCAAGATTTTCCTGCTCGACGGGCGCCAGTACCGCTCGCGCGCGACCGACATGGCCCGTCCCACCGCTGCCGCGGCGCGCAAGCCGTAGATGGAGTTCGAGTCCCTCCCACGGTGCCAGTTATACCAAGGTCCATTGACGACGACTCATTCCGTTCGCCCTGAGGAGCGTGCGAAGCAAGCGTCTCGAAGGGGATCGAGGGGTTACGCCGCATGGTCCAACCCCTTGCATATCAAGCTCGACAGCTACACGGTGGCGACCCGGAGCGCGCAACCGCCGGTACCGATGGCGGGCCGCGCCGCCTGTTTCACGTGCAACACGGCCGAGGATCCCGCGATGAGCCCTGCCAAACGTCCCTTCCGTGCCGACCATGTCGGCAGCTTCCTGCGCCCCGACGCCTTGGTCCAGGCGCGTGACCAGCACGCGGCCGGAAAGATCGATGCCGCCGCGCTGCGCCGCATCGAGGACGAATGCATCCGCGAACTCGTTGAGCTGGAGGAAGCTCTCGGGCTGCACAGCATCACCGACGGCGAGTTCCGCCGGGGCAGCTGGAACGCCGATTTCCTCGCGGGCTTCAAGAACGTCACCAGGACGACGGGCAACCTCTCGGTCTTCCATCGCAATCCGGACGGCACGAGCACGGGCAGCCAGATCTCGGCCTGGGCGGTCAGCGGCAGGTTCGACCGCAAGGCGCCGATCCAGGTCGAGGATTTCCGATTCCTGAATTCCGTGACCCATAGGACGGCGAAAACCTGCGTGCCGTCGCCGACGCTGCTGCACTTCCGGGGCGGCCGCAAGGCGATCAGCGAAGCCGCCTATCCGCGAATCGAGGATTTCTTCGCCGACGTGGCCAAGGCCTACAACGACGAAATGAAAGACCTCTACGCCGCCGGCTGCCGCTATCTACAGCTCGACGACACCAACTTCGCCTATCTGTGCGACCCCAATTTCCGCGAGGCGGCGCGACGGATGGGCGAAGACCCGGCGCAACTCGTCGGCACCTACTGCCATCTCGTGAACCAGGCAATTCGCGGGCGGGCGGACGACTTGCTGGTCGCCATCCATCTCTGCCGCGGCAATGCTTCGGGCGGCGGTGCGGCTTCCGGCGGCTACGATGCCATCGCAGACGAATTGTTCGGCACGCTCGAGGTCGACGCCTTCTTCCTGGAATATGACGACGCGCGCGCCGGCGGGTTCGACCCACTGCGCTTCGTGCCGAAGCAGAAGGCCGTCGTGCTCGGGCTGATCTCGACCAAGCATTCGGAACTCGAGCCGAAGGATGTACTGAAGGGCCGCATCGAAGAGGCCGCCAAGGTCCTTCCGCTGGAGAACCTCTGCCTGTCGCCGCAATGTGGCTTCGCCTCGATCGGCGGACCGAACCGCGCGACCGGCTTCGCCGACGAAATCGCGAAGATTCGCCTTCTCGTCGAGACGGCCGACGAGGTGTGGGGCGAATTCTGAAGCCCCAGCCCGCTTCCGCTCCGGTCAGGGCTTCGTATCGATGAACAAGTAACGGCTGACGGTGTGATTCTTGCCGGCGTTGTCGTAGAGTGCGATCGACAGCGCGTCCAGGAACTCGCGCCCCGACGACCACTGGTTCGCGAGATTCGCTGTGATCGGGGCGTCGCTCGCTACCATCACCAGCATGTCGCGCCCGAACGGTGCGCTGATCCTGAAGCGCCCGTCGCGCCCGAGTTCGATCTTGTCGCCCGCCGAGACACGCCCCTCGCTGCCCGAGCCGGGGTAGATCCGCACCACCTCGCCCTTGCTGGTCAAGTACCCGACGAACACGTAGCGCGGACCGGTGCCGGGGACGGTGATGCTGGCCATGAAACTGTCGCCGTCATGGTAGGTCCGGTCGGCATGGTTGGTCGCGATCCCCTCATCCGGCGCGACGCCGGTCGGTCGCGGCGCGTGCGCGTCCAGACGCAGGATCGTCTCGCAATACGGCCATGGCCTGACCGCCACGTCGAGCCGGGCGTTGAGCGATGCGAATTCGCCGGTCGTGAGCTTTTCGATCTGCTTCAAATCGCCGTCGCTCGAGACGAAGCCTGAAACCAGCGCACCGTTCGGCTCGGGGTCGACACGGACGCGTGCGCAGGAATAGTCGGTCACCCGCCCGGCAAACCGCGCGCGCATCTCGTCAAGCGCCGGGGTGGCCGGCGCCAAAGACGCGGCCTTCTCGTCCGGTTCGGGCGCCGGCGAAGGAGCAGGCGTCGGCGCAGGCGCGGCGGCGGGGGGAGCCGCCGGCTCGGCCAATTTCGGCTCGGGTGCGGGCGGCGCGACCTCGGGTGTCGGCACCGGAGCTGCGATGGCGGGTGTGGGCTCCTCAGGTACAGACACTGGCGCCGGCGCCGGTGCAGGCTCAGGTTCCGGCGCCTTTGCGGTTTCGGCAGGTGCCGGCTCCGGCGGTGCGGCCGCCGGCGCGCTTGCGGTTTCCTCTGGCGCCTTGACGGGTCCGGCTGGCGTGGGCGAAGGCTCGGGCTCCGGTGCCTTCGCGGTCTCGCTGGATGCGGGCTCCGCTGGTGTGGGCGCGGGCGCCGGCGCGCTCGCCGTTTCTTTCGGCGCGATGACAGGCTCGGAAGGCGTGGCCGGCGGCGCCTCAGCCGGCGTGGGTTCGGGCGCTTTCGGAGTTTCGGCCGGCGCTGCTTCGGGCGCGGACGCGGTCGATGCAGGAGGTGGCGTCTCGGTCGTCGGCTCCGCCCACGGTTGCCACCAGGCAAGGGCCCCGCCCGCGATGACGAGAAGGACCAGGACGGCCGCGATACGTTTCGACCCCGACCTGCGCTCCGCGGTGTGACGGGGACGTGGTTCACGGTGGTGCGCGGCAGCGGGTCGCGCCGCCGATGGGGCCAGCCGCGCCCCAGCGCTGCGGGTGCGCCAGACCTTTATCGGTGCCGTGGCGCCCGGCATCTTCTCCAGGCTGCTGTCAACCAGGGCGCTCGCCACCTTGGCGGTGGCATGATCTCGCACCACGCCCGATGCGCAGATGGCGCCCGGCTCCGCCATGTCCTGCAGCCGGGTTGCCGTCTCCACCGCCTCGCCGGCGATGTTGTCGCCCTCTCCGGTGACCTGGCCGAAATGAACGCCGGCACTCAGCCGCAGGGGCGCCTGGGCAGTCGCCTCGCGCTGCAGGGCGAGCGCGCAGGCGAGGGCGGAATCCGCGTCGGGAAACTCGGCGAGGAATCCGATACCGCCGGTGTCGATGACGCGGCCGACATGGGCGGCGACGACCTGATTGAGCGTGCCGTCGCGGAAGTTCTGCCAGACCCCGAAGCCGGGTGCGCCGCCCGGGCCGGACGTGGACTCCACGTGCTTTGCGGCGAGCACCGCGGCCATGCGCGGCCGTGTATCATCGGTCATCGCACGCTCCCCCTCAGCCGGCGGTCCGACCGGCTGGACCGATCAACGGCTGGCGTTGATGATCTCGACCCGGCGGTTGACCGCGCCTAACGGGTCCTTCTGGTCGAGCAGCTCGCGCTCGCCACGCCCTTCGGCGATCAGTCGCTCGGCGGCGACGCCGCGGCTTTCCAGGTAGTGAACAACGGCGGCCGCGCGGCGCTCGGACAGCGAAAGATTGTAAGGATCGCTGCCAGCCGCGTCCGTATGGCCAGCAATCACGAACTTGTCGCCCTTGAGCACGGGGGCGGTAAGCGCCTTCGCGATATTGTCGAGCTCGTGCTTCGACATCGACTCGAGCCGCGCCGAGTCATAACCGAAATGGATCAGCGAGATATAGCCCGGGTGGCAGTCGGCGCCCGCCATTCCCGACTCGGCCGAGGCCACCTGCGACCCGTGCGCGGTCGCCTGCGATTTTTCTTCCGGCATCACGGTCAGGCCGCGCGTGGTCGCGCGCGATCCAACGACATAGCAGCCGGACTCGGGCGCCGCGGCCACCTGCTGCTTTTCAGGCATGACGGTGAGACCGCGGTAGCGAGGCTTATCCTGAACCGGCTGCTGCTTGCCCCGCGAGAGCTGCTCGATGATCTCCTCGACGGAAGCGTTGTGCAGCACCTTCTTGCCCGAGCCTCCGCCGAGGTCGGCGGCTGCGGCCGGGCCGGAAAGCGAAAGGGCGGCGGCGACCGCAAACGACGCGGCAGCCGGGAAATAGGCGGAAATGTGCTTCATCGGATGGTCCCCTGCGAATAGAGGCTCGCACGTTCGAGACGATGTACCCCAGTATCGGGCTCACAGCATGTGGTGGCAAGCCCGGGGCCCCGCCAGTGACCGCAATCACACCAAGGCGCTTTGCGCACGATCCGGTGGACCGCCAGCGCGACAATCGGCCGGAATCTGCAGGTGCCGACCCGGAGATCGCCAGGCGACCGCGTGGACGGTCGTAATCCGACGCGGATTCCGACCGCGCCGCGTCAGGCGTGGAAGCGCGGCGCGATCAGCCCTTCCTTCTCCATCAGCGGATAGAGTCCGCCGCCTTGCATCAGCGACAGCAGCCGATCGGGGATCGGCAGCGGCATGAGCGTCGTGCCGGTGCGCGCGTTGCGGACCGACCACGCCGCGAGGTCGACCTCCGCCATGTCGCCTTCCTTGAAGGCGGCAACGCAGCCCGGACATTCGAGCGCGAGGAGCCCGTAATTCACGCTGTTGCGGAAGAAGAGCCCGTTGATCGACTCGGCGAGCAGGAAGCTGACGCCGAGATTGCGCAGGGAGCGCGAGGCCGGGCGGTTCGAGCCCATGCCGAAATTGCGCCCTGCGACCAGCGCGTCGCCCGGTTTCATCTCGTCGACCCAGCCCGGCCGGTTGGCGGCGAACACGGCGCGCGCCTGCTCCGCCTCGGGCTTCATCATCGCCGAGCCGGGCAGCAGCAGGTCGGTGTTGATATCCTCGCCGAACTTCCAGAGCTTCGCCGCGATCATGCGACCTCTCCCTGGAAGAACTCGGCGGCGCCCGCGATGCATCCGGCGATGGCCGAGGCCGCAACGGTCGCCGGCGAGCCCATGTAGATGCGTGCCGAGGGATCGCCCATGCGGCCCTTGAAGTTGCGGGTCGAGGCGGTGATGCAGGTCTCGCCCGGACCGAGCACCCCCATATGCCCGCCGACGCAAGCGCCGCAAGTGGCGGGCGTCACGACCGCGCCCGCCTCGACCAGGGTCGCGACGTAGCCCGCCGCCAGCGCCTCGCGATAGATCGCCTGCGAGCCGGGCGTGACGATCAGGCGGACGCCGGGTGCGACGCGCTTGCCGGCCAGGACCTTCGCCGCCACCGCGAAATCGTCGAGCGTGCCGTTGGCGCACGAACCGATAAAGGCCTGGTCGATCTTTTCCCCCGCCGCCTCGCCGACCGGAACCGTGTTGTCGAGCATCGCGTCCGGCAACGCGACCAGCGGCTCGATCGTGCCGAGGTCGAGGGTCCGACGTTCGGCATAGGTTGCGTCCTCGTCGGGCCAGACAGGTTCGAACGGCGCCTTGTTGCGCGCCTTCACATATTCGAGCATCGCATCGTCCGGCTCGAAGATCACGAACTCGGCCGAAAGCTCCGCGCCCATGATGGCGATCGTGCGCCGCGCGTTCAGGCTGAGTGTCGACATGCCAGGCCCGCCGAACTCGACGTTCTGGTTCACGTGAACGCCATACGTGCCGGCGATGTGCAGGAACACGTCCTTCGCCGCGACGCCGGGGCGGAGCCGGCCTTCGAGGTCGTAGCGTACCGTCTCGCCGACGCGGAACCAGCTTTGCCCGGTGGTGACGGCGTAGGTGGTTTCCGGCAGGCCGACCCCGCGCGCCGCGCAGTTGAACGCGCCGCCGCCGCAGGTGTGGGAGTCCGGATTGACCATCACCGTGCCGGGCAGCGCATAGGCATTGTCGGCGACGACCACGTGGCTGATGCCCTGGTCGCGCCCCACGTCGTGGAAGCGCTCGATGCCGAACCTGGCGCAGAACGCGCGCGCTTTGGCATGCGCTCCGGCCGATTGCGGCTCGTTCGCCGGCACCATGTGATCGAGCACGACGACGACGCGCTTGGGGTCATGCACCTTCAGGATTTCGCGCCAGCTCGCCGGCATGAAGTTCATGTCCATCAGCACGGCCGTGCCGACCTCGACGATGGCGATGTCGCCCGGCACGATGCGCGGCACGCCGGCCGCGCGCGCCAGGATCTTCTCCGCGATGGTCATGCCCATGGAAGCCTCCCTGTTCGGGAGGATGTTATCAGCGCGCCAAGCGCACCGCGAGCTTGCGGGCGAGCGCGCCGACGACGCGGCGGCGATACCAGGGCTTGACGGTCGTGGTGCGCATCGGCTTCGCCTGGGTGCGGACGATCTCGCGCAGCTTGTCGAGCGCGGCGTCGTCCAGTTCCTTGCCGACGAAGGCGTCGAGACCCTTGACCACGAGCGGTATCGGATTGACGCCCGTCAGCGCAACGCGCAGCTCGGCGACGTTCGCCCCGTCCATCCGAATGCGTACCGCCGCACCGGCGAGCGGGAAGTCGATCGAGCCGCGCACCCGCGCCTTGGAATAACCCGACCTCGCGCCCGCGGCGGATTTCGGCAGGTGGACGAACGCCACCATCTCGCCCGCAGCGAGCGTCAGGTGATTGAGCCCGTCGTTGCGATAGAGCTGGGCGAGCTTCGCACGGCGCGTCCCGTTCGGCCCGGCGATCTCGATCTCGGCATCCGACACCAGCATCGCCGGCGCGACGTCGCCCGAGAACGCGGCGAAGCAGCGCTTGCCGCCGGGGGCGACGTGACAGACCTCGCCGTTGCGCTTGAGGCAGTAATCGTTGGACTGCCGCCACCATTCCGACTGGTTGTAGAACAGGCACCTCGTGTCGAGGCAGAGATTGCCGCCCACCGTGCCGTAGCGCCGATGCGTCGGACCGGCGACCGCGCCCGCCGCCTCCGCGACCGCCGGGAAGTCGCGCGCGACCGTGGCGTGCGAGGCCAGCGTGTCGAGCGTGACGCCCGCACCGATCCTCACGCCGTCGGCCGTCTCCGCGATGTCGGCGAGGCCCGCAATGGCCGTCAGGTCGATCAGCGCTGTCGGCTGCTCGATGCCGCGGCGGACATTGACCACCATGTCGGTACCGCCGGCGAGGAAGCGCGACGTCGCCTCCGCGGCGCGCAGCTTCACCGCCTCGTCGATCGTGGCCGGCCGGTGCAGCGCGAATTCGGGCATGTATTCCACGGCTAATACCTTCGAACGTACAAATGGGGCTCGCTTGATAATGGACCCCCCACCCTCCCCCTCAAGCGGGGAGGGGGCGAATGGCGCGCCCCGTGCGTCGATGTCAGATGCGATGCCGATCGCGGATAGGGACGGTCGGACCAGGGTTCCCTCCCCCCTTGAGGGGGAGGGACAGGGAGAGGGGTAAGGCGCACGCTCCTACTCCTCGTCCTCGTCGTCAGCGCCGCCGAACCGGTCGCGCTTCTCCAGCATCTCCATCAGCCGGTCGGGCGTGACCGGCAGCACGTTCGGGCGCACGCCGGTGGCGTCGGCGATGGCGGCGGCGAGCGCCGGGATGAAGCCGGCAAGCGAGCCCTCGCCCGCCTCCTTGGCTCCGAACGGGCCATAGGGATCGGCCGCCTCGACGATCTTCACCTCGATCGGCGGGGATTCGACGATGGTCGGGACGCGGTAGTCGAGCATCGAGTTGGTGATGCCGAGCCCGTTGTGATAGCGCGTCTCCTCGGTCAGCGCCTGGCCCATCCCCATCCAGACCGAGCCCTGCACCTGGCCCTCGACCGAAAGGGGGTTGAGCGCCTTGCCGCAATCGTGGGCGACCCAGACCTTCTCGACCTTTATCTCAGCGGTCTCGGGGTCGACCGACACCTCCACCACCTGGGCGGCGTAGGAATAGGCCATCGTGCCGCCGATCGCGCCGCCGCGATACTTCCGGGTGCCCCAGCTTTCGGGAATGGTCGAGAACTTGCCCTTGACCGTAAGCGTGCCGGTCTCTTCCAGCGCCGCCATCACCACCTCGTCGAAGGTGAGGCCCTCGTCCTGCGTGCCGGCGCGGTAGAGCTCACCCAGGCATTCCACATCCTCGGGCTTGACGTCGAGCTTGCGCGCCGCGGCCTCGACCAGCACGGTCTTGAGGTTCTTCGCCGCGTCGATCGCCGCGTTGCCGACCATGAAGGTGACGCGCGAGGAATACGATCCGTTGTCCTTGGGGGTCAGCGCGGAATCGTTCACCACCGCGCGGATGCGGTCCATCGGGATGCCGAGAACTTCTGCAACGCATTGGGTCAGAACTGTCGTGGACCCCTGGCCGATGTCGGACGCGCCGGTCAGCAGTGTCACAGCGCCGTCGAAATCGAGCTTGAGGTTGACCGTCGCGTGCGGCTCGTTGGTCCAGTGCTTGGGCTTGGACGCGCCCGAGATGTAGTGCGAGCAGGCCATGCCCAGCCCGCGCCACTTGCCCATCCTGCCCTTGCGCTCGCGCCAGCCCGACGCCTTCTCGATCCAGTCGAGACATTCCGGCAGGCCATACGAGTTCACCATCATGTCGTTCTGGGTGACGGTCGGCGCCTTCAGGAGATTCGCGCGGCGCACCGCGAACGGATCGAGCCCCAGCTCGTGCGCCATCTGATCGAGCAGGCTCTCGAAGGCGAAGCGCGTGTTCACCGTGCCATGGCCGCGAAACGCGCCGTTCACCGGCGTGTTGGTCAGCACGCGGTAGCCGTCGTACTTCGCCGCCTGGATGTCGTAGAGCGCATAGAGCATCGAGCCGGCATAGATGATCGTGACGATGCCATAGCCCGAGTACGCCCCGCCGCGCTGCACGGTCTCGAACTCGACGGCGGTGATCTTGCCGTCCTTGCGCAGCCCGATCTTGATGCGGCTCTGCGTTTCGGGCCGGCCGCGATGGGTGATGAAGGTCTCCTCGCGCGACGCGACGATCCGGACTGTGCCCTTGGCGGCGCGGGCCAAGAGCGCCGCGATCAGCTCGATCTGCAACGTCTCGGTACGGCAGCCGAAGCCGCCGCCGACATGCGGCTTGATCACGCGGATGCGCGAGCGGTCCATGCCGAGCGTGCGCGCGAGCATCAGGTGCACGTAGTACGGCACTTGCGTGGAAGCGCGGACGGTCAGGCGGTCCCTGAGGGCATCGTACTCGGCGAAGGCCGCGTGCGGCTCGGACTGCACCTGGCAGACCTCGGCGCAGTCGTATTCGGCCTCACGCACCAGGTCGGCCTCGGCAAAGCCCTTGGCGAGATCGCCCAGCTCGAAATGCACCTCGCGCTCGATATTGCCCGGCTTCTCGTCGTGAAGCTGGATGGCGCCGTCGGCGCGCGCGTCCTTCGCCTTGAAATAGGCCGGCAGCTCCTCGTACGCGATCTTGATGAGGCCGAGCGCCCGGTTGGCCGTCTCGGCATCCACAGCGGCGACGGCCGCAATCGGCTCCCCGCGATAACGCGTCTTGCCACGCGCCAGCGCCCACTCGTTCATGGCGATCGGCAGCACGCCGTAATTGCCGGCGCAGTCGTCGCCGGTGACGACAGCCTTCACGCCAGGCAGTGCACGCGCCGCGGACGTGTCGACCGACAGGATGCGGGCGTGGGCATGCGGGCTGCGCAGGATGCGGCCGGTCAGCGTGTCGGGCGTCACGAAGTCGCCGGCATACATCGCCTTGCCGGCGACCTTCTCCGGCCCGTCCACCAGGGGCGTCGGGACGCCGATCGACTCGACGGGTGTCGGGGCGGCTGCGTCACGCTCCAGAACCGTGCTCATCCGGCCGTCTCCCGAAGCTCGCGGGCGGCATCCTGCACCGCCTCGATGATCTTGATGTAGCCGGTGCAGCGGCAGATGTTGGAGGCGAGCCCAGCGCGGATCTCCGCCTCGCTCGGGTCCGGATTCTCGCGCAGCAGCCCCTCGGCCGCCATCACGAAGCCCGGCGTGCAGAACCCGCACTGGGCGCCGAGCTTTTCGTGGAAGCCGCGCTGGATGGCGGCAAGGCGGCCGTCACGCGCTAGGGACTCGACGGTTTCGATGCTGCGGCCCTGCATCGACGCGGCGAGGGTCAGGCAGGAATGGCGCGCCAGCCCATCCACCAGAACGGTGCAGGCGCCGCACTCCCCGCCGTCGCAGCCGATCTTGGTGCCGGTCAGCCCCAGATGCTCGCGCAGATAGTCCACCAACAGCATGGCGGCAGGCACGCCATCGGTGCGCTCGCGCCCGTTCACGGTGAGGGTGAGCAGCGTCTTCATGCCGATCCTTCCGCGAAAATCCCGTTCCGGAATCGACCCCGCCGATCCTCCGGCGCTAGATAGCAAATTGTTGACTAGTAAACAATATCCCGGACGGGATTTCTTGCCCTTTCGTGGACCCGCGGCCGGCGCCCGCCTATAGTGAAGGGCAAGAACGAACGAACGCACCGGGGGATGCGCCATGAAGATCGACACCCATGCCCACTATATGTCGCGTGCCTATCACGAGCGCATGGCGGCGGTGCCGGGCATGACGCTGAAATCCGACGTGTTCGGCATGGCCTACGAGCGCGGCGGGATACGCGTGGTCTCCTGCAACGAGTCCTGGCTCGACCCCGACCATTGCATCCGCGACATGGACAAGCGCGGCATCGACATGCGGCTGCTGTCTCTGTCCACGCCAAACCTTTACATCTTCCCTGCCGCCGAGCAGGCCGAGATCGCCAAGCAGGTGAACGACGAGACGCTGGCCGCGGTGAAGAAGCATCCCGACCGGATGCGCGCCCTGCCCTCCCTGCCGCTCGGCGACGTGGGCGCAGCGCTGAAGGAGCTCGACCGGGTGTCGAATGCGGCCGAGGTAACGGGCCTCGCCATCGGCTCAAACGTGGACGGTGTGCCGCTCTCCGACCCGCGCTTCGAGCCGGTGTGGAAGCGTATCAACGAGCTGAAGCTGCCGGTCGTCGAGCATCCGATGCACCCGCCCTTCGGCAGCCAGATGAACGACAACGACCTGTCTCTGATCCTGGGCTTCTGGTTCGACACCCAGCTCATGGTCACGCGCCTGATCCAGAACGGCATCTTCGAGCGCTACCCCGACTTCCCGTTCCTGGTGGCGCATACGGGCTCGGGACTGTTCACCGCGCTCAGCCGGCTCGACCGGTCGTCGGCGCGCACGCCGGAGATCACGCCCGCCAAGATCACCAAGCCGTTCAGCACTTACGCCAAGAACCTGTACTACGACACGTGCTCATTCTTCGCCCCTGCGCTGATGGAGGCGCATTCGATCGTCGGCGCCGATCACCTGATGTTCGGCACCGACTACCCGTTCGTCGATGCCGGCCCGGAGCATGTCGAGTCCCTGGATCTCGCGTCCGCCGAGACGGCCAAGATCGCGGGCGACAACGCCGCCCGGGTCTTCAAGCTGAACTGAGCACGCAAATCGAACCAACCAGAGGAAGCGTCCCATGCAGATCGACTCGCACACCCACATCATCTCGCGCGCGTTCCTGGATGCCGCGGGACGGCTCCCCGGCGCCAAGGTCGGCAATGACGGCAACTGGCATTTCATCGAGCGCGATGGCAAGCGGGTGGAGCGGGTCGACACGAACTGGCTGGAGCCCGACCACCGGTTGCGCGACATGGACAAGAAGGGCATCGACCTTCAACTCATCTCGCTCTCGGCGCCCTCGCTCAACCCTTTTCCCGCGAAGGACCAGCCCGAGCTTGCCAAGAAGGTGAACGACGAGCTGCTCGAGCTGGTGAAGAGCCGCCCGGACCGCATGCGCGCGCTGATCACCCTGCCCCTCGCCGACATCGAGGCGTCGGTGAAGGAGATCGACCGGCTGCATGATGCGGCCGAGGTGTGCGGCGTCGCCATGGGCTCGAATGTCGGCGGGGTGACGCCGTCCGACCCGCGCTTCGAGCCCGTCTGGGCGCGGATCAACGAGCTGAAGATGCCGGTGGTCGAGCACCCGATGTTTCCCACCTTCCGCGAGGCGCTGCCCGAATGGGGCCTCGATCTCGTCATGGGGTTCTATTTCGACACCCAGATCATGGTGACGCGGATGATCCTGAACGGTGTCTTCGCGCGCTATCCCGACTTCCCGTTCCTGGTCGCCCATACCGGCGCGGGGCTGCTCGGGATCATCCCGCGCGTGGCGCGCGTAGGCCAGAACAACCCCGAGGCGCGCGAGAAGATGCAGGGCAAGACGTTCGAGCATTACGCAAGCAAGCTGTACTACGACACCTGCGTGTTCTACGAGCCGACGATCATGGAGGCGTTGCGCCTGGCCGGCACCGACCGGGTGATGTTCGGCACCGACTACCCGTATCGCGACGAGGACACGTCGCACGTGAACGCGCTCGACCTTCCGCCCGGCACCAAGGGGCAGATCAACGGCGGCAATGCCGCACGCGTCTTCGGCATCAAGTAGGCAGGGCCGATCTCATGATCGTCGATACCCACGCGCACTACATGGCGCGGTCGTTCTACGAGTCGCTCGAGGCCATGCCGGGCATGACCCGGAAACCGAGCCCGTACGGCGTGCAGCTCTACCGCGACGGCAAGGCCGTGGTGCCGCTGAACGAGGAGTGGCTCGACCCCGACCACATCGTCCGCGAGATGGACGCGAAGAAGATCGACTGGCGCTTGGTTTCGCTCACGATGCCGTCGGTCTACATCTTCCCGCCGAGCGAGCAGCCCGAGATCGCCAAGCGCATCAACGACGAGACGATCGCGTTCTGCAAGGCGCGCGGAGACCGGCTGCGCGCCCTGCCCTCGCTACCGCTGGGCGACGTCGCCGCGTCGATCCGCGAGCTCGAGCGCGTCGCGAATGCGCCCGAGGTGGCGGGCATCGCGATGGGCTCGAACGTCGGCGGCATGCCACTTTCCGACCCGCGCTTCGACCCGGTATGGAAGCGCATCAACGAGCTGAAGATCCCGGTGGTCGAGCACCCGATGCACCCGGTTTTCGCCGCCGATCTGCAGGACATGAACCTTTCCATCCTGGTCGGCTTCATGTTCGACACGCAGCTCATGCTGATCCGGCTGATCATGAACGGCGTGTTCGAGCGCTATCCCGACTTCCCGTTCGTGGTGGCGCATACCGGCGCTGGGATTCTCGGGATACTCACGCGGCTGCGCAGCGCGCACGACCGCAACCCGGAATCGCGCCCGCACATGAAGAAGCCCTTCGCCGAATATCTGAAGGGCCTCTATTTCGACAGCTGCATCAACGACCCGACCGTGCTGAACGACGCGTACGACTTCATGGGTCCCGGCCGGCTGATGTGGGGGACGGACTACCCGTTCGTCGATATTACTCCGGAGACGATCGAGCGCACGGCACTGCCGGCGGACCAGAAGCCCGCGATCATCGGCGAGACAGCCGCGAAGCTGTTCGGGTTGAAGTAGTTTTAGCGCGGATGTCATCCCGGGCGCAGCGCAGCACGAAGTGGTGCGCTGCAGACCTGGGATCCATCTTTCGACAGCCATGACGCGGGACCATGGACCCCGGATCGGCACGCGAACGCGCCGTCCGGGGTGACAATATCGGTTTACGCCGTCGCCGACGGCAGCGGGCTCGATTCCGACTGGTCCATCATGGCTCGCGCGAGACGCTCGGCCATCTCGCCGCGCACGGCATGGTGGCCAGGGTCGTCCCACAGATTCACCTTCTCGTCGGGATCGTTGGCGAGGTCGTAGAGCTCGCCCCATTCCTCGCCGCGATACATGGTGAGGCGCCAGCGCTCGGTGACCAGCGAGCGCATGGTCATGATGCCCGGCTTTCCCATGAACGGACGCTGCGCGCCGTACTCGACGATCACACCGTCATGGCCCTTCGCGTCGCGGCCTTCGATGGCAGGAACGAGGCTCTTACCTTGAATGCCGTTGAACGGCTCGAGCCCGGACCGGTCGAGATAGGTGGCGGCGAGGTCGAGCGTGCCGCACAGCGCATCGCTGGTCGTGCCGGCGCGGCCCTTCAATGCCGGATCGGCCCAGATGAACGGCACCTGCACCAGCCCGTGATTGGCGAACGAGCCCTTGAGCATGAGCTGATGGTCGCCCATCAGGTCGCCATGGTCCGAGGTGAAGGCGACGATGGTATCGCCGTCGAGCCCCAGATCGGCGAGCTTGGCCAGCACCGTGCCGATCGCGTCGTCGACCATCGTGATCATGCCATATGTCAGCGCCAGCGCTTCCTTCGTCTCCTGCTCGGTCACCGCGAACGCCGCCTGTGCCTTCGCGAAGCGCGTACCGTTGTCGCGCTCGGCGTGCAGCCGCGCGACCTGCGGCGTCGGCTTGGCATTGCCCAGATCGTAGCCCGACGGCAAGGGCATGTCCTTCGGGTCGTACATGTCCCAGTACTTGCCCGGCGGGGTGAACGGGTGGTGCGGGTCGTTGAACGAGCACTGGATCATGAACGGCTTCGACCGGTCGGATTTGGCCCAGGCATCGAGGATGGCGTTCGTCCGCTCCGCGATGAAGGTGGTCGGGTAGAGCTCGATCGGCACCGCCGTGCGCCACGCCTGCGGCACGGTCATCTTGTTCCCGGCAAGCTGGTTCTCCGGTCCCATCAGCTTGCGCGGATCGGGATGGCGCGCCGAGGCCCAGCGCAGATATTCGCCGTGGCACTGGTCGCCGTGCCCGTCGCACAGCTCGACATGTTCGAACCCGTAGAACGGCAAGCGCATGTCGTGCGACGGATCCTCCCAGCGCGACGGGAATTCCTGCTCGTAGCCGGCGGGATCGTCGTCGTCGCGCATCGCCTCGCGCAGCTCCGGCGGCGGCGCTGCCTTGCCGTCCTTGCCCCATTCGCGCCTGAAGGCAGGCGGCGGGCCGACCATGTTCTGGATGTGGCTTTTGCCGACCAAAGCGGTGCGCCAGCCGGCGACGCGCATCAGCTCGACGAAGGTGGTCGCGCGCAGGCTGAGTGCGAGACCGTTGTGCCGCACCCCATGCAGCGACGGTAGCCGCCCCGTCATCAGGGTCGCGCGGTTGGGCTGGCACACCGGGCTCGCCACGGTGAAGCGCGTGAAGCGCACCCCGCGCCGGGCGATGGAATTGATGTGCGGCGTGCGGACGATCCGATTGCCCGCGCAGGCGAGATGGTCGGAGCGCTGCTGGTCGGTGATGAACAGGAGGAAGTTCGGCTGCTTGGAGGCCATGGCGTTTCCCTTGGTTTCGCGCACGATAGCCGCACTGCACCCGGGGAACAACGCCGAAGCCCTTTCTGTCCCGTGCGACGTTCACCATTGCCCCTCGTACGATGCCGGAAATATGCTAAACGCGAAGGGGCAGCCGGTCGGTTCGGTGGCGGTCGCCAGGAAGGTCAGGGAGGTCCGCATGCTCGAGCTCTATCACCACGGCACGTCGGTCTGTGCCGCCAAGATCCGCATTGCGCTGGCCGAGAAGGCGCTGGACTGGACGGGGCACTACATCGACATCCTGGCGGGCGACCAGCTCAAGCCCGAATACCTCAAGATCAACCCCAAGGGGGTGGTGCCGACGCTGGTGCATGACGGGCACATCGTACGCGAATCCACCGTGATCGGCGAATATCTCGACGACGCCCTCCCGGACCGGCCGCTGAAGCCGGCGGCGGCGCTCGACCGGGCTGCGATGCGCATGTGGACCAAGCGGCTGGACGAGGACGTGCATCAGGCGACGGCGATCGTCACCTTCGCGGTATCGCACCGTCATGCCGTGCTCGCCAACCCGCCCGAAATGGTCGACGAATACATCAACAAGTTCGGGCCCGACGAAGCGGTGCGCCGCCGCGCCCGGCTCGAGCGCGGGATCGACTCGGCCGAAGCGGCGCCCGCCATCAAGACCTATGACAAGTTCCTGGCCGACATGGAAGCGGCACTGGCCGCCGGCGGACCCTGGCTCGCGGGCAAGACCTTCTCGCTCGCCGAGACCGGGGTGATCCCCTACGTCAACCGGCTCGACATGCTGCAGCTTTCGGGCATGTGGACGGAAAGGCGTCCGCGCCTCACCGACTGGTGGACACGCGTCAAGGCGCGCCCGTGGTTCGAGCGCGAGATGCTGAGCTACGCTCCCGCCCCACTCCGCGCCCTGATGAAGGCGAAGGGCGACGAGGCGTGGCCCCAGGTCAAGGCCATCCTCGCGGCGTGACCGTCGTCCCGCCGCCTTACGGCGTCGGGATGACCGAGGTGACCTGGGTCGCCACGTAGGTGAAGAAGCCCTGGATCGAGGTGCCGGTGGCGGTCACGCCGCCGATGATCGCGATCGACAGAAGGGCGGCGATCAGCCCGTACTCGATGGCCGTTGCCCCCGTCTCGTCGCGCGCGAGCCGCTTGACTGCGCTGCGCATGATGATCTCCTGCTCTGGCCTCACTGAAGCCATGATAAGAGACCTCGTTCTAGGAATACAAGATTAATTAAGTCTTCAAAAGAACAGATCGAAGAAGAATTCGTTCGAATTCTTAATAAATTCATTCGGCCGGCATGGCCTCGGCGGGCCGCCGGCGCAGCCACGCCACCTCGCTGCCGGACGCGGGGTTGTCCGCCGCGGGGTTGTCCGGCACCTGCGCGCCGAGGCCAATGCGATGGCCTGCCCTCCGCCGATCGGCGTTGCCGCCCCACGGCCGGGGGGATACGATCCTGCCAACCGATCGATAGGGAGACGAACCGTGCAGCAGGCCGCCCTCAAATCTCGCGTCTCGTGGGATTCCGACAAGTTCCGCCTGAGGCGCTTCGTTGAGCGCCTGGTCGAGATGGGCGAGGTCGAGGTTCGTGACGAACCGGTCGCCCTCTCGCAGATGAGCCCGATCATCGAGGCGACCTCCAAGGCCGTTCTGTTCCGCAAGGCGGGCCCGGAGGGGCACGAGGTCGCCGCAGCCGTCTCGGCGTCGCGCGAGCGCCTCGCCGCCGCGCTTGGCGTACCGGTCGCGAAGATGCGCGACGAGTATCTGCGCCGGATGGCGAACCCGCAGAAATCGTTCGAGGTTCCATCGGACGATGCGCCGGTGCAGGAAATCGTGCTGACGGGCGGCGACATCGACCTGACGGCCCTGCCCTTCCACGTCCAGCACGAATATGACGGGGCGCCCTACATCTCGTCGGGCGTCGACTTCGTGGTCGATCCAGCGACCGGCCGGTCGAACGTCGGCTGCCGCCGGCTGATGCTGCGCGGCAAGGACAGATGCGGCTTCAACCTGACCGCGCCGTCCGACCTGCGCCAGATCTATCTCGGCTGCGTCGAGCGCGGCCAGAAGATGCCGATGGCCTTCACCATCGGCCAGCACCCGATGGATACGATGGCGGCCGCCTCGCGCACCCACGGCCAGGAGATCGAATCGCTGGGCACCTATCGCGGCGAGCCGCTGCCGCTCGTCAAGTGCGTGACAAACGACCTCTACGTGCCGGCCGATGCCGAGATCGTGCTCGAAGGCTATGCCGACGAGCGCGGCTATATCGAGAATGAAGGCCCGTACGGCGAATACATGGGCTTCTACGGCCCGATGCATGGAGACCCGGTGTTCCACGTGACCGCCATCACGCGCCGGCGCGACGTGCTGTACCAGTCGATCAAGCACGGCGTCGGGCGCCATCTCGGCGATTGCGACGGTTCGCCGATGGGCGGGCTGCAGGGCGAGGCTCGTGCCTGGACTCTCTTGAAGCAGGCCGGTCTGGACCCGGTCGACACCTGCATCGTCGGTGCATCGGGCGTCGGCCACCACCTTCGCGTTTCGCTGCGCAAGCGGACCGACGGCGACGCGCGCGCGGCGATCGCGGTGCTCCTCGGCAACATGGTGACCCTGAAGCACGTGTTCATCACCGACGACGACGTCGATATCCGCAACCACGAGCAGATGGAGTGGGCCATGTCGACCCGCTTCCAGGCGGACAAGGACATCGTGGTTATGACCAACATGCGCGAGATGCCGATGGACCCGTCGACGACCGTGCGTGGCGTGGGCTCGAAGGCCGGATTCGACTGCACCTTCCCCTTCCCGCGGTCCAAGGCGGTGACGGCACGCGTGCCCGAGGCGCCGAAGATCGGCGGGCCGGCGCGCTACCAGAACGTGCGCCAGGCCCTGGAGGAAGGCGGCCCGACGCATTTCGCCAAGCTGATGAGCGTGCTGGGCTCGCAGGACGGGCGCGAGATCGTGCTCGATATCGAGAAGCTGCGCGATGCCGGCGTGCTCGAGCGCAACGCCGACGGCGAATACTACATCAAGACCAGCTGACCGGCGCTGCGAGGGCCCCGTCCCGGCTCGCGGGCGGGGCGCGGTCGCCCTCGACGGACTCGCGGGGTTCTGCTAAACGCGCCCGCAGCGGCTAACGGGCACGCAAGGAACCCGCGGGGGGCAATTGTCGGACTGGAAGCCGATCTTCTACGTGCTCGGCTACATGCTGCTCGCGCTCGCGGCGGCCATGGCCGTGCCAACCCTGGCCGACGCCTCGGCCGGCAATTCCGACTGGCGGAACTTCGCCGCTTCTGGCGCGCTGACCCTCACCGTCGGTGGGCTCCTGATCACCGCCAACCGGGCGACCAACATGCGGGTGGGCGTGCGTCAAGCCTTCGTGCTGACGACCTTGTCCTGGACCGTGATGTCGGCGTTCGCAGCGCTGCCCTTCGTGTTCTCGAACATCCAGCTCAACTATGCCGACGCGTTTTTCGAGGCGATCTCCGGCCTGACCACCACCGGTTCGACCATCCTTACCGGCCTCGACACCCAGCCACCCGGCATTCTGCTCTGGCGGTCGATCCTGCAATGGCTCGGCGGCATCGGGATCATCGCCATGGCGGTGATCATGCTGCCGTTCCTGAATGTCGGCGGAATGCAGCTATTCCGCATGGAATTGTCGGACCGCTCCGAGAAGATACTGCCGCGCCCGCGCCAGATCGCGAGCTCGCTGTTCCTCGCCTACGGTGGCCTGTCGATCCTGTGCGTCGCGACCTACTGGTCGCTCGGCATGGATTTCTTTCAGGCCGTGTGTCACGCGATGGCGACGATCTCGACCGGCGGGTATTCGACATCCGACGCGTCGATGGCGTTTTTCAAGAACCCGGCGCTCGAATGGGCGGCGGTCGTGTTCATGCTGGCGGGCGGACTTCCGTTCGTGCTCTATGTGGGCGCGCTCAGGGGACGGCTGCGCGACCTCTTCACCAACGCCCAGGTGAAGGGCCTCGTTGGATTCCTGGCGGCCGTCTCGCTCGCCATCACTTGCTGGCTGGTCGTCGCGCGGGACACGCCCATATTCGATGCACTGCGCCTCGCCACGTTCAACGTGGTTTCGGTCGTGACCACCACCGGCTTCGTGACCAGCGACTACAACGCGTGGGGCAGTTTTCCGGTGCTGATGATGCTGCTCCTCTGCTTCGTCGGCGGATGCGCGGGCTCGACCGCCGGCGGCATCAAGTTCTACCGGCTGCAGGTGCTCTGGGACATGATGACCAAGCGCGTGCGCCAGCTCATCTTCAGCCATTCCGTGTCGACGCCGACCTATGACGGGCGCCCCCTGTCGGTCGAGGTGCGGATGTCGATCGCCGTGTTCTTCTTCGTCTACATCATGACGGTCGTGGCGATCGCCGTCGCGCTCTCCGCGCTCGGGCTCGATCCGATCACCGCGTTCAGCGGCGCCGCCGCGACCGTCGGCAATGTCGGGCCCGGTCTCGGCCAGATCATCGGCCCGGCCGGTACCTATTCCACCCTGCCCGATGCCGCGAAATGGCTGATGTCGGCCGGCATGCTGCTCGGCCGGCTCGAGATGTACACCGTGCTGGTCCTGCTCAGCCCGACCTTCTGGCGCGTGTGATCTCGTCGCGCGTCTCGCGGCAGAGCGCCGCAACCCGCTCGTGCAGCCTCGCGGCGATGTGGGCCTCCACGTCGTCCCCGGCGCCTTCCATCAATTCCGCCGCCGCCAGCGGTTCCCCGAACCGCACCCTGAGGGGCGCGGGCCAAGGGAAGTGTCCCGTCCGCGGCATGGAACGGAGCGCGCCCTCGATCCAGCACGGCACGACGGCCGCGCCGGTCTCGACCACCAATCGCCCGATGCCGCGCTGGAAAGGCTGGATCTCGCCGTCCGGCGAGCGGTAGCTCTCGGGGAACCACACCAGAATGTGGCCGCGCCCAAGCATCTCCTTCGCCATGGAAAGGCTCGCACCCGGCGTGCGGTCGTCGACCGGAAACATGCGAACGGGGCGCGCGATCAGTCGCCCGATGGGCCGGAAGAACACCTGCACGACATCCGCGCTCCACGCGATGTTGCGCATATGCGCGCGAGTCAGCGCGCCCCCGATCGCGAACGGGTCGACGTCCGAGACATGGTTCGCGGCAATCAAAAGTGGCCCGGAAGTCGGTACCTTCTCCCGCCCGCTCACGCGCAGCCAGAAATAGATGCGGATCAACGGCAGGGCGATGGCGTAGAGCACCAGCCCGATTGCGCGGACGAGCGGCGATTGCGGTGCGGCCCAGCGCTCGCGGTCGGCCATCAGCGCATGGCGCCGCGCGTTCTCCGGGCTTGCGACGGACTCTGACGACGCGCCGGCCGCCATCACCTCATGCAGCAGGTCGCGCACCGTCACCGCGCGGGCTACCGCGTCCTCGCTGAGTTGGACGCCAAGACGGTCATCGAGCTCCATTCCGAGCCCCACCCAGGCGAGCGAATCGATGCCGAGATCGAGCTGCGGCGTCGTGTCCGGCGTGATCGTGTGGCCGGGAAAGCGCGCGGCAAGCCAGTCGAAGACGCTTTTCGCCACCGGGTCTTCCAGCAGCTTGCGGTCGTCCTCGGACAAGGGCGGCGCGACCGGCGGCTCGGCCCGCTTCGCCCGCGCGTAGATGTCGGGAAGCGCGAAGCGCTGCAGCTTGCCCAGCCGCGTCCGCGGCAGCCGCTCGCGGGTCAGCGCGAAGCGCGTCACCCGCTCGTAGCTCGGCAGCGTGCGCGACACCTCGCCGAGCGCGATGCGCACGATGTCCTCGATGCGCCCGCCACCCGCCGCACGCACGGCATCGAGCTCGGGCGCCACCAGGGCGGCCACCGCGTCGCCGTCCTCGATTACCGCAAGCTCGCGGATGAACGGGCTTTGCGTATAGGCGCGCTCGACATCCTCCGGCGAGAGCTTCTTGCCGCCCGCCGTCACGATCATCTCCTTCACGCGCCCGACGATGTGCAGGTAACCGTCCGCGTCGATGCGCCCGACGTCGCCGGTGCGGAACCACCCGTCATGGAACGCAGCGCGGTTCGCGTCCGCACTGTCGACATAACCGGCGAAGACCAGCGGCCCGCCGATCTCGACCTCGCCGGTGCCGGGCTCGTCCCATCCTTCGGTCGGCGAAATGCGAAGCTGGGTGTGCGGCGCCGGCTGGCCCGCCGTGCCGGCCCGCGGCTCGCCGGGCCGCTCGAACGTCGCGATCGAAGCGGTCTCGACTAGCCCGTACCCGTTCAGTACCTCCCACCCCAGCCCTTCGAGCCGCCAGGCGAGCCCGGCATCGAGCTTCGCACCGCCCGATGCGAGGAGCCGCACGCGCGGCCCGAACCGTTTATGTAGCGCGTGGAACAGGGTCTTGCCGATGCGCTGGCCGGTGTGGCGGCGCACCGCGACCGAGAGCGCCAGCAGCGCACCGAATATCAGTCGTGCTACTCGCCCGGCGCCGCGTGCCCGCCCCGCGATCCCGTCATAGAGCGCCGCGTAGAGCCGCGGCACGCCGACGATCACGCTCACCTCGCCGTCGGTCAATGCTCGGGCGAGGTCGGGCCCGCTCACCCCCTCGGGCAGCACCACCGGAATGCCCGCGGCGAGCGGCACGAGCAGTCCCACGATGAACGGGTAGGCGTGGTAGAGCGGTAGCGGCAGCAGCGCGCGGTCGTCCGGCCGCACCAGCCCGATCTCCAGCAAGGCCTCGACGTTGCACAAGATGTTCCGGTGGGTCAGCGGCACCGCCTTGGGCAGGCCAGTGGTACCCGAGGTGAAGAACAGGGCGGCGACGTCATCGCGCGCCGGGCGCGCCATCGCGGTCACGGCCTCGCCTGGCAGCTCCGGGTCGCCGAGGATCAGGATTTCGCAGTCGGGCACCGCCTCCCTGACGTGATCGGCGAGCGCGTCGACGGTGAAAACACGCCAGGCCTTGCCGAGCCGTACTGCGTGCGCGATCCGCTCGCCTCGCCACTCCGGGTCGAGATGGATCGCGACGGCGCCCAGCGCCGCCAGCGCCAGCCGCGCGACGATCCAGTCGGTACTGTTGGGCGCGAAAAGACCGATCGCCTCGCCCGCCACGACTCCGCGCGCCTGAAGGCCGCCGGCGAGCGAATTCGCCCGGTCGGCCAGATCGGCGAAAGAGAGCGTGTGTACCGCCCCGCCCTCGAAGGCGATCACCGCGGGCGCGTCACCCCGGGCCGGAAGCTCGGCCACAAGCTCGTTCAGCGTATCCATCGCCGTCTTCTACTTCAGTTGGCGCCCGCCGTCATCGCATGGCACAACGCGACGAACCGATGACAACGCGCGCCCAACCCGCTAAAGAGGCGCCATGTTCAAGCTGGATGGAAAGCGCGCTCTGGTCACCGGCGCGAGCGGCGGCATCGGGGCCGCCATCGCCCAGGCGCTGCACGCGCAGGGCGCCGCCGTGGTTCTCGGCGGACGCAACCGCGATGCGCTCGATACGCTGGCAGGCGAGCTCGGCGACCGCGCGCATGTCGCCGTCGCCGACCTCGCCACCGCAGCGGGATGCGACGCGCTGTCGGCCGAGGCGATCAAGCTCGCCGGCGGGCTCGACATACTGGTCAACAATGCGGGGCTGACGCGCGACGGGCTCGCGATGCGCATGTCGGACGAGGACTGGTCCGCCGTGCTGGACGTCAATCTCGCCGCCGCGTTCCGCCTCAGCCGCGCCGCGATGCGCGGCATGCTGCGCCAGCGCTGGGGCCGTATCGTCAGCATCACCTCGGTGGTCGGCGCGACCGGCAATCCCGGCCAGGCCAACTATGCCGCGTCCAAGGCGGGGCTGGTCGGCATGTCGAAATCGCTGGCGGCCGAGCTGGCTGGCCGCAACGTCACGGTCAACTGCGTCGCGCCCGGCTTCATCGAGACCGCGATGACCTCCGCCCTCGACGAATCGCAGCGGGCGCAGCTGATGGCACAGATTCCGGCCGGCCGATTCGGTGCGCCGGCCGACGTCGCCGCGTGCGTCGCGTTCCTGGCCAGCGACGAGGCCGCCTACGTCACCGGGGCGACCTTGCATGTGAACGGCGGAATGGCCATGATCTAAGGCCGAATCGGGCCGGTTTTCGGGGCTTTTTCGGTCACGCCGAATTGTGGTCACCGTTTTCGAAGTGTGCTAGTTACGTTACATCTCGTCAGGGCCACGCACCGGCAAGAACGCTGCGGGCGGGCGGAACTCGTGGGATCCAAGGGATTTAGGGCATGAGCGATACGGCTGAACGCGTGAAGAAGATCGTCGTCGAGCATCTCGGCGTAGACGAATCGAAGGTGAGCGAGAACGCAAGCTTCATCGACGATCTCGGGGCCGACAGCCTGGATACGGTCGAGCTGGTAATGGCCTTCGAGGAGGAGTTCGGCTGCGAGATTCCGGACGATGCCGCGGAGAAGATCCTGACGGTGAAGGACGCGATCAGCTTCATCGACGCCCACGCGGCGTGACGCGCCCGGTCCGATCGGCCCACAGGCGCATGCGCCGCCGCGATCCGTCCCCGCAACCTATGCGAACGCCATGAGACGTGTCGTCGTTACCGGACTGGGAATGGTCACGCCGCTCGGCTCGGGCGTGAAGGCCACATGGCAGCGCCTTATCGAGGGCCAGTCGGGCGTGCGCGCCATCCAGGCATTCGATGTCGCCGACCTGCCGTCCAAAATCGCCGGTCAGGTGCCGCAGGGAGACCAGTCGGCCGGGCTGTTCAATTCCGACGATTGGGTACCGCCCAGCGAGCGCCGCAAGATGGGCGGATTCGTGCTGTTCGCCGTCGCCGCGGCCACCGAGGCGCTGGGCGATTCGGGCTGGATGCCGGCGACCGAGGAAGATCGCGAACGCACCGGCGTGATGATCGGCTCGGGCATCGGCGGCTTGCCGGAAATCTATGACGGCTCGATCATCCTGCACGAGCGCGGACCAAGGCGCATCACCCCGTTCTTCATCCCGGCGAGCCTGATCAACCTCGCCTCGGGCCACGTCTCGATCAAGTTCGGCCTCAAGGGGCCGAACCATTCGGTCGTGACGGCCTGCTCGACCGGCGCGCATGCCATCGGCGACGCGATGCGGCTGATCCAGCTCGACGACGCCGACGTGATGGTCGCGGGCGGCACAGAGGCCGCGATCTGCCGACTGGGCGTCGCCGGCTTCGCTGCGGCGCGCGCGCTGTCCACCGGGTTCAACGACGAGCCGGAGCGTGCCTCGCGGCCGTGGGACAAGGACCGCGACGGGTTCGTCATGGGCGAAGGCTCCGGCATCGTGGTGCTGGAGGAGTACGAGCACGCGAAGAAGCGCGGCGCGAAGATCTATGCCGAGGTGATCGGCTATGGGCTTTCGGGCGATGCGTTCCACATCACCGCGCCCTCCCCCGACGGCAATGGCGGGTTCCGCTCGATGCAGGCGGCGTTGCGCCGCGCCAGCCTCAATCCCGAGGACATCGACTACATCAATGCGCACGGCACCTCGACGCCCAAGGGCGACGAGATCGAGCTGGGCGCCGTGAAGCGTCTGTTCGGGGACGCCGCCCATAAGCTCTCGATGTCGTCCACCAAGTCGGCCATCGGCCACTTGCTGGGCGCGGCGGGCAGTGTAGAGGCGATCTTCTCGATCCTCGCCATCCGGAATGGGGTCGTGCCTCCGACGCTGAACCTCGAGAACCCGTCGGAGGGGTGCCAGGACGTCGACCTCGTGCCGCTCGCCGCCAAGGAGCGCAAGGTGCGCAACGCGCTCTCCAACTCGTTCGGGTTCGGCGGCACCAACGCCACGCTGATCTTCACCACGGCGCCGTAGCGGTCCGGCGGGAAGCCGCCGGTGCGATTCCTCCGCCTCGTCGCCAGCATCGTCGCGATCGTGGTTCTCGCGACGGCGGGCGCCGTCGGGTGGGGCTGGTGGGACTACACGCGATCTGGGCCGCTCTCCGCGCAGCAGACCGTCATCGTGCCGAAGGGCGCGGGCGTCGATGCGATCGCGTACCTCCTCGCCGAGAACCACATCGTCCGCCGCGCGGCGATCTTCGTCATCGGCGTGCGCGTGACCGGAATCGCGCGACGGCTGCGCGCCGGCGAATTCGCCTTCCCGGCGCACGCCAGCATGGACCAGGTGGCACACCACCTCGCCCTCGGCCAGCCGGTGATGCGCAAGTTCACCATCCCCGAGGGCGAGACGACCGCCGAGGCACTCGCCAAGCTCGTCGCGCTGCCCGGGCTGGATGGCGCCGTGCCCAAGGAGGTGAGCGAGGGCGACCTCCTGCCCGAGACCTACCTCTACACCTGGGGCGACGAGCGCGCGGAGATCGTGGCGCGCATGCAGCGCGCGCTGCACGAGACGCTGGACAAATTGTGGCTGAGCCGTGCGCCGGACCTCGCGGTGCACAGCGCCCACGAGGCGCTGGTTCTTGCCTCGATCATCGAGAAGGAGACGGCGATCCCCGCCGAGCGGCCGACGATCTCCGCCGTTTTCCAGAACCGGCTGCGCCGCGGCATGAAGCTGCAGTCGGACCCGACGGTGCTGTACGCGATCACGCACGGCCACGGCCGGCTCGACCGCGCCATCACCCGCGCCGACCTTGCGACCGATTCGGCATTCAATACCTACGCCGTGCAAGGCCTGCCGCCGGAACCGATCGGCAATCCCGGGCGCGCCTCGATCGAGGCGGCCCTGCACCCGGCGGACAGCGATGCGCTTTACTTCGTCGCCGACGGCACCGGCGGGCACGTCTTCGCCAAGACGCTGGAAGAGCACAACCGCAACGTCACCCGCTGGCGCCGGCTGCGGAACGGCAAGTAGGATGGGCGGGATGGCCGAGACCGTCCCGACCCCGTCCGCCGCCGACGCCAGCGACATCCCCCGCGGCGGCTGGCTCGACCGCTACGTGCCCGGCAGGGCCCGGCCGTATGCCCGGCTCATGCGGCTCGACCGGCCGATCGGGACATGGCTGCTGCTGTTCCCGTGCTGGTGGGCGATCGCGCTGGCCTGGCGCGGCTGGCAGGACGCCTGGCTGTTCGTCCTGTTCGGCGTGGGCGCAATGGTGATGCGCGGCGCCGGCTGCACCTACAACGACATCTGCGACAAGGATTTCGACGCCCAGGTCGCGCGCACCGCCGACCGGCCATTGCCCGCCGGCGAAGTTTCCGTCCCGCAGGCTTGGGCCTTCCTCGGGCTGCAACTGCTGGTCGGGCTCGTCATCCTGCTCGCGCTGCCGCCCTTCGCCGTCTGGGTGGGCGCAGCGTCGCTGGTCCTGGTCTTTACCTATCCGCTGATGAAGCGCGTCACGTTCTGGCCGCAGCTCTTCCTCGGCTTCGCGTTCAACTGGGGTGCGCTGCTCGGCTGGGCCGCGATCCGGCCGAGCCTCACCTTGCCGCCGCTTCTGCTCTATGCCGGGGGCATCTTCTGGACGCTGGGTTACGACACGATCTATGCCCATCAAGACAAGCGCGACGATCCAAAAGCGGGCGTGAAATCAACGGCTTTGCGCCTGTTGTTCATTAGCCGTCCGTGGATCGCCGGATTTTACGCCGCGACCGTCGCGCTGTTCGCGGCGGCCGGGCTGGCGGACGGGCTCGGCTGGCCGTTCCTGATCGGGCTCGCGGCCGGGGCAACGCAGCTCGCCTGGCAGATCATGGACGTAAATCTCGACAATCCAAAGGATTGCCTCGCGAAGTTCAGGTCGAACCGGCTGTTCGGCTGGCTGATCCTGGCCGGCATCATGGCCGACCAGTTGATCCGGTAGTCAGAACCGGGCCAGCGTCTCGCGCTTGTAGAGGGTAGGAAGCGATCCTTCGGCCAGCCGGGCGGAGCGCTTGCGCCGCAATTCGGCATCGTCGAGGTTGGCGCCGATGAACGCGTCGAGCGTGGCGTCGGGATCGAGCCGGTCGCGCACCTCCGACAGCATGTCGATCTGCGACATTGCCCGGAAGCGCCGGTCGGCGGCGGCGATCTCGGCCAGCGCCACGGGCCCGCCCTGGTAGGCGAGGCAGCCGGTCGCGGAGGTATAGGCGTGCGCCTCGGTCACCGCACCGCCGCGGTCGAGCGTCACGTGAATGTCGGTTAGCCGGTCATAGTCGTAGCCCGCCTCGGTCTCGTGCATGCGCTCAAGCTGGCTCGGCGTGAACCATTGAACGAAGACGATGACCGAAGTGCCTGGAGAATATTGGAAAGTCGCCGGCACCGAGCCATAGCCGGTGAGCTTCGCGGCGTAGACCACGTCGAAATCGTGCAGCCGGCCGCGCCATACCGGAATGGTGCAATCGGCGATGTGGCCGAACTTGCGGTGAAGCTGCTCGTGCGACTGGTTGGACCCGGCGGCCAGCACCGGGACGCGGCCGGTTACGTCGCATGGCCCGACGGGCAGGCGCGCGGTCGCACCGTCGCAATAGACGAAGCAGTAGTCGTGGCGCGGGAACGGATAGGATTTAGCGTGCGCAATGCGCGCCGTGAGGCTCGCCGCCGCCCCGCCGGTCGCGCTCACGCGGCCGGCGCCTCCGCGCTCTCTTCGATGCGGTAGCGCACGTGGCAATTATCGACCTGGCGCCAGGACAGCTCCTGCCAGATGCCATACGCCTCGCCGCGCGTATAGAACGGTCCATGGCGCTCCAGCCGCTTGCCAGAGGCCGGCCGGTCGAAACGCGTGTCGGCGTACTCGCCGCCAATAACCCAATACATGCCGTCTCGTGAAATGGTGTCCATGCCGCCTAGATAGGGCTAAATGCTGCACTGCACAAGAGGCCCTATTCGCCCGCGACGGCCTGTCGCGCCCGCACCGGCTGGCGCTGGTTCGGCTGCTCGATAATGCCGCCCGCCGCGAATTTCGGGCTGCGCGGGCTGGTCCAGGCATCCAGCGAGGCCTGCACCGGCTCGAACAGGCGGGGCTTGCGGGCGCCGACCTCCGGAAACTCCTCCATCCCGAACGAGTATTCGAGCGAGAGCCCGTCGGGGTCGAGGTAGTACAGGAAGATGCTGCTCGACGGCGGGTGGCGCCCCGGCCCGTAAACGATCTCGACCCCGGACCGCGCCAGCCGATGCATGGCGCGACCGATATCGTCGATATCGTTCACCATGAAGTTGACGTGATGCAGCCTGTTGTCCGTCCCCTGCCCCAGCGCGAAGGAATGGTGGAGCGGGTTGGGGAAGCAGCGCATGAAGGTCAGCTTGTCGCCGAAATGGTCCGATGCCTTGAAATTCAGGGTGCGCTGGGCGAAGCGCAGCGTGGCCGGATAGTCGGCCGACCAGATCACCACGTGGCCGAGCCGGGCGATGCGCGTATGCGGCGGCTCATACGGCGACGCCAGGATGGTGCTCGAAGCATAGAATTCCAGGCAGAGGCCCGATGCCGGCTCGCGGATACGGATGGTGCGGCCCTGGCGCAGCATCGCGCACTCGTGGGCCGCGACCTCCTCCGGCCCGAGCCCGAGATCGGTGAACAGGGACGCGGCGCGCTCCAGCATGTCGTCGTCCTCGAGCTCGAAACCGATGCGCTTCAGGCCAGGGGTCGCCGAGCGGTAGACCGCCACGTTGTGATGGTCCTCGCTGCAGCGGAAGAACGCGACCTCGTTGCCGATCTGCTCGACGAAATTCAGCCCGACCACGTCGGCATAGAACGGCACGGATCGCTCCAGGTCGCTGACGTTGAGCGCCACATAGCCGAGCTTGCGATAGCGCAGACCCGAATCCATCGATCGTCTCCCGCGGTGCGCAGTCCCGGCATTCTAGCGAACCGGCGGGCGCTCTGCCATGATGGCGCGAATGGCCTATTCCTCGCTGCGCGACTTCATCGACAGGCTGGAACGGCAGGGGCGGCTCACACGGGTCGCGCGGCCGGTCTCGACCGTCCTCGAGATGACCGAGATCCAGACCCGCCTGCTGGCCGAAGGCGGGCCGGCGGTCCTATTCGAGAAACCCGTGCGAGCCGATGGCGCGCCGTCGGACATGCCGGTGCTGGTGAACCTGTTCGGCACGGTCGAGCGGGTCGCCTGGGGGATGGGGCGCGAGCCGGGCGAACTGCGGGCGCTGGGCGAGCAGCTCGCCTTCCTGCGCCAGCCCGAGCCGCCGGGCGGCTGGCGCGAGGCGGTCTCCATGCTGCCGCTTCTGAAATCCGTGATGGCGATGAAGCCCAGGACCGTCGGCCGCGCGCCCTGCCAGGAAGTGGTGTGGCAGGGCGACGAGATCGACCTCGCCCGCCTGCCGGTCCAGACCTGCTGGCCGGGCGAGCCGGCGCCGCTGATTACCTGGCCGCTGGTCGTGACCGCCGATCCAACCGACCCGGACTCGGTCAATCTCGGCATCTACCGGATGCAGGTGACCGGGCGGAACACCACGCTGATGCGCTGGCTCGCCCATCGCGGCGGGGCGGAGCACCACGCCAAGACGAAGGCCGCCGGGGCCGCCGCGATCCCGGCGGCGGTGGTGATCGGCGCCGATCCCGGCACCATCATCGCCGCCGTCGCGCCGGTGCCCGAGGCGCTGTCGGAATACCAGTTTGCCGGCCTGCTGCGCGGCGCCAAGGTCGAGCTCGTGGCGTGCAAGACCGTGCCGCTGAAGGTGCCGGCCGAGGCCGAGATCGTGATCGAGGGTCACGTGTCGGTCGCCAACCATGGCGACGAGGGGCCGTACGGTGACCACACCGGCTTCTACAACGCGGTCGAGCGCTTCCCGGTCTTCACCGTATCGGCGATCACCATGCGGCGCGATCCGATCTACCTGTCGACCTTCACCGGCCGGCCGCCGGACGAGCCGTCGGTGCTGGCCGAGGCGCTGAACGATGTGTTCCTGCCGCTGCTGGTCCAGCAATTCCCCGAGATCGTCGATTTCTACCTGCCGCCCGAGGCGTGCTCCTACCGCATCGCCGTCGTGTCGATGCGGAAGTCGTATCCGGGCCACGCCAAGCGCGTGATGATGGCGGTGTGGTCGTACCTCCGCCAGTTCATGTACACCAAGTTCGTGATCGTGGTGGATCACGACATCGACGCGCGAAGCTGGACCGATGTGATGTGGGCGGTCTCCACCCATATGGATTTCGCCCGTGACGTCTCGATCATCCAGAACACGCCGATCGACTATCTCGACTTCGCCTCGCCCGAGCCCGGCCTCGGCGCCAAGATCGGGTTCGACGCCACCACCAAGCTTCCGCCCGAGACGCACCGCGAGTGGGGCCGCAAGCTCCGCATGTCGGACGAGGTCATCGGCCGGGTGGATTCGATGTGGGCCGAGCTGGGCCTTCCCGGCTCCGGCAAGCCGATCTGGAAGTGACACGGCGGCGTCCGAGCGAAAACGCGAATTAGTTGCGGCGCCACCGATGTTTGTCCCCCGCCCGCGTATTTGCTAGCGTGGCCCGACACCATACGGAGCATCCGATGACGGCCGACGATCCGCGCCGCGAAACGAACCCGCTGTTCAACGACAACAAGCTGAAGCTCGGCACGTTCGGCACCAACGTGTCGAACGGCTGCGCCATCACGACGGCGCCCGAGGCCTACGTGATGAACTGGCCGAACACGCTGAAGCTCGCCGGGATCGCCGACCGGCTGGGATTCGAGGCGATCGTGCCGGTGGCGCGCTGGAAGGGGTTCGGCGGGGAGTCCAACTTCAACGGCACGGCGTTCGAAACTTACACCTGGGCCGCCGGGCTGGCCCAGGCGACGCAGGACACCTGCGTGCTGACCACCTCGCACGTGCCCACGGTGCATCCGATCATGGCCGCCAAGCAGGCGACGACGGTCGACCACATCTCGGGGGGGCGGTTCGCCCTCAACATCGTGTGCGGCTGGTTCGCGCCCGAGCTCGAGATGTTCGGCGCCAAGATCATGGAGCACGACCAGCGCTACGACTACGCCGCCGAATGGATCGAGATCATCAAGCGGCTCTGGACCGAGGACGAGGAGTTCGACTACGAGGGCAAGTTCCTCAAGGTCACTAAGGGCTATGCCATGCCCAAGCCGGTGCAGCGTCCCTTCCCGCCTCTGATGAACGCCGGCTCGTCCGGCAAGGGCCAGCACTTCGCCGCCAAGTACGCCGACATGGCGTTCGTCGCCATCGACCCGACCGACCTCGAGAAGTCCAAGGGGCTGATCGATTCCTATCGGCGCCTGGCGCGCGAGGAGTATGGGCGCGAGATCCAGGTCTGGACCAGCGCCTACATCACCCAGCGCGATACCCAGAAGGAGGCCGAGGATTACTGGCACTACTTCACTGTGGAGAAGAGCGACGACGCGGCCATCGACAATCTGCTGCGCATCCAGTTCGTGCAGGCGCAGCGCCTTCTGAACGAGGATATGGAGACGCGCCGCAAGCAGATGCGCGGCGGTTGGGGCGGCTACCGCATCGTCGGCACGCCGGAACGCGTGGTCGACGGGCTGAAAGGGCTGTCCGACATCGGCATCGACGGCGCGCTGCTCTCCTGGCTCGACTACGACGACGGGTTCCACCGCTTCGAGACCCAGACCCTGCCGTTGCTGGAACAGGCGGGCCTCCGCAAGCCGCTGAAGCCCGGCGCCCGCACCGCGGCGGAGTGAGCGGGCCCCTTTCGCCTTGACCGGGGCGGCCGGCGGCCCAAATCTCTGGTGACCCAGCCGGAGACTGCCATGCCCCTCGATGTCGAACCGCTCGCCCTGATCACCGACCTGTTGGACCGGGCCAAGCGCGCGGGGGCCGACGCCGCCGATGCGGTGGTGTTCTCCGGCGCCTCGCTGTCGGTCGCCTGGCGGCTCGGCGCGCTGGAGAAGCTGGAGCGGTCGGAAGCGCGCGACCTCGGCCTTCGCGTCCTCGTCGGCAAGCGGCAGGCCATCGTCTCGTCCAACGACTTCAAGCCCGACATGCTGGGCGAGCTGGTCGAGCGCGCGGTCGCCACGGCGCGTCAGGCGCCGGAGGACCGCTATTGCGGCATCGCGGCACCGGACCAGATCGCGCGCCAGGTACCGTCGCTGGACATGTGCGACGATTCGGAGCCTACGGCCGAGGAGCTGATCGAGCAGGTGCGCATCGCCGAGGACGCCGCGCGTGCGGTGCCGGGCGTGACCAACTCAGAGGGCGCGGAGGCCGGCTGGGGCCGCTCGGTCGTCGCCTTCGCCGCCACCAACGGGTTTGTGCGGAGCTATTCCGGGTCGAGCCGCTCGGTCTCGGCCTCGGTGCTGGCGGGCGAAGGCACCGCGATGGAACGTGACTATGACTACGCCACCGCGGTGTACGGCGCCGACCTGCGCGACCCCGCCGAAATCGGCCGCACCGCCGGCGAACGCGCCGTGCGCCGGCTCGGCGCGCGCAAGATCAAGTCGGCCCGCGTTCCGGTGGTATTCGACAAGCGCATCTCCGGCGGGCTGCTGCGCTCGCTGTCGGGCGCCATCAACGGCGCCTCGATCGCACGCGGCACCTCGTTCCTGAAGGACCGGATGGGCCAGCCGGTCTTCGCACCCGGCATCAACGTGATCGACGATCCGCACCGGCCGCGCGGGCTCCGTTCCAAGCCGTTCGACGGCGAGGGCATCGCCAACCAGCGCCGCGCCGTGATCGCAGACGGCAAGCTCACGACCTGGTTCCTCGATCTCGCCTCGTCGCGCCAGCTAGGGCTCGTGACCACCGGCCACGCCGCGCGCGGCACGGCATCGACGCCCTCGCCCGCGCCGACGAACCTCTACATGGAGCCGGGCAACGTTTCGTTCGACGAGATGATACGCGCGATCGACCAGGGTCTGCTGATCACCGAGATGATCGGCATGGGCGTCTCGATCGTTTCCGGCGACTACAGCCGGGGCGCGTCGGGCTTCTGGATCGAAAAGGGCGAAATCGCCTATCCGGTGAGCGAGATCACGGTGGCGGGCAACCTGAAGGACATGTTCAAGAACCTGACGCCCGCCAACGACCTCGAATTCCGGACCGGCATGGATGCGCCGAGCCTGCGCGTCGACGGCATGACCGTCGCCGGCACCTGAGCCGGCGGCCAAGGGGGGGGGTGGCGATGGACGACGATCTCAAAATGAACCTGACGGCGCGCCAAACGTGGCTGCGCGCATTGTTCATGATCCTGTTCGGGGTTGCGTTCTACATTGCCGAAATCGTGCTCGGCATTGTTGCGGTCGTCCAGTTCCTGTCCGCGCTGTTCTCGGGCCGGCCGCTCGACCGATTGGCCGGGTTCGGCGCCCAGCTTGCGGCGTGGATCGGACAGGTGGTGGCGTACCTCACCTTCGCCAGCGAGGCACGCCCCTTCCCGTTCACGCCCTGGCCGGATGCCCGCCCGGACGATCCACCGCCCGAGGAGCCGCGATTTCTCTAGCCGGGCTACCCCTGGAACGGGCCGCTCAGCATGGCGGCGCCGTAGACCAGCACCAGCATCGACAGGATGAACGAGAAGCCCCAGAAGCGCAGGGCAGCGCGCGACGAACTTTTCATGGCCCAACCCCTTCTTCGGGCCACCGGATCGTGGCGGCCCCTCGGGCCCGAAAAAGCAAGTTCCGTGCCAGACAGGCCTATATATCGAAATTACAAGGGGTTACGGGACGGGGGCCGGCCGAGAACGCGATTTTGCCGGATCGCCGCCCGGTAGGCATCGAGCGCCTCGCGGAAGGGCGCGAGCGATACCGGCGTGTCGCGCGGCAGCCCGTCGGGCGCCGTCTGGACTCGGAACACCAACGCGTCTGCCGCACGCATTTCGCCGACCATGCGGAGCGCCTCCGCCCCCTGCCAAGCGGCGATCCGGCCGGCCGGCATCGCCTGGTGCACCTGGAACTGCCCGATACGCACGAAGGCCGGCACGCCCGGCTCGGGCCGATCGCGGATCTCGATCCAGACCCGGAACACGTCCGCCGCGGGCTCGGCCACGTGCAGCACGTTCCGCGTCGAGACCGCGATCTCGTCCGGCGGAGCGGACAGGTCGCAGCGCGCGTCGTCGCTGATGGCCGTCGTCCGCCAGCACACCAGCCGCCAGTCACCGAACAGGTGGTAGTAGAACGTCCACGCCCCGGCCGGCGCGGCGGCGAGGACCAGAAGCAGGACAAGGGCGAGCCGCATGGTCGGACCTTACCATCGGCCCGGGACCGCGTCCGCCCGGACATTGGACCGAGTCGGACCGCATGATATGGTCCGGCCGTTACGGAGGAATATCAGGGCCTTGGCCAAAACATCACTCCCGGTGACGCAGGCGACCTGGCCATTGGTGCGCCGTCTCGCCTCGGGCTACATCCGCCCCCAACTCGGTACGCTCGCCGTCGCGCTCACCTGCATGGGGCTGACGGCGCTGGCCACCGCCGCGCTCGCGCGGCTGATGGAGCCGATCCTCGACACGGTGTTCATCGCACGCAATGGCGCCATGCTGCCGCTCGTGGCCGGCGCGGTGCTCGCCACGTTCGCGCTCAAGGGCGCGTCGACCTATGGCCAGGCCGTGCTGATGACCAAGGTCGGCCAGCGCATCGTCGCCGGCATGCAGAACCGCATGTTCGCCCATTTGATGCGGGCGGATCTCGCCTTCTTTCACGACACCTCGACCGGTCGGCTGGTGTCGCGCTTCACCAGCGACGTGAACCTGCTGCGCATCGCGCTCGCCAACACGCTGACCGGCATCGGCAAGGACACGCTGACCGTGATCTTCCTGGTTGGCGTCATGTTCTATCAGGACTGGCTTCTTGCGCTGGTGGCTTCGGTCGTGTTCCCGCTGGCGGTCTTGCCGATCGTCAAGATCGGAAGGCGCATGCGCAAGGTCTCGGCCAACACCCAGCAACAGATGGGTGCGCTCGCCACGCTGCTCACCGAGACGTTCCAGGGCGCGCGCCACGTCAAGGCGTACGGCATGGAGGAGTATGAGCGCGGCCGCGCCGCGGCGCTGGTGGACCAGGTCTACAAGCTTGCCTGCAAGGCCGCGCGCACCCGCTCGCTGTCCCATCCGATCATGGAGTTGCTGGGCGGGGTCGCCATCCTGCTGGTGATCCTGTACGGCGGCGCGCAGGTCATCAACGGCGCGCGCACCACGGGCCAACTCTTCTCGTTCATCACCGCGCTGCTGCTCGCCTACGAGCCGATGAAGCGCCTTGCCCAGCTCAATGCCAACCTCCAGGAAGGGCTCGCCGCCGCGCAGCGTGTGTTCGACATGCTCGACGTCGAGCCGAGCATCGTCGACGCCGCGAATGCCCGCCCCCTGGTAAGCGCGAGCGGCGCGATCCGCTTCGACAACGTTCGCTTTGCCTACCGCCCGGGCGATGAATCCGTACGGGCGCTCGATGGGGTCACGCTCGACATACCGGGTGGGCGCCGCGTCGCGCTGGTCGGCCCGTCGGGCGCCGGCAAGTCCACCGTGCTCAACCTGATCCCCCGCTTTTACGACGTGGACGGCGGCGCTGTTACGGTCGACGGCCAGGACGTGCGAGAGGTGACGATGGCGAGCCTGCGCGCCCGGATCGGGCTGGTGAGCCAGGAGATCGCGCTGTTCGACGACACGGTCTATGCCAATATCGCCTACGGTCGGCCGGACGCGCCCGAGTCCGACATCGTCGCCGCCGCAAAGGCCGCGAGCGCGCACGAGTTCATCATGGCCCTGCCCGAGGGGTACTACACCCATGTCGGCGGACGCGGGATGAAGCTCTCCGGCGGCCAGCGCCAGCGCCTCGCCATCGCGCGTGCCATGCTGAAGGATGCGCCAATCCTCCTGCTCGACGAGGCGACCTCGGCGCTCGACACAGAATCCGAACGCCAGGTGCAGGACGCCCTGCGCAAGCTGATGGCGGGTCGTACCACCGTGGTCATCGCGCACCGCCTGTCCACCGTCATCGACGCCGACCTGATCTACGTCCTCGATGCCGGCCGGGTGATCGAGCAGGGTACCCACGCCGAATTGATGGCGCGTGGCGGTGCCTATGCCCGGCTTTACGCGCTGCAGTTCGCCGACGAGGGCGAGGCGCCGAAGCCCGCCGCGGCGCTGCGCGCCTGACCGGCCGCGACCGGTGCCCGTGACACTTGCGGCCTACCGCGCCCTGACCGGCGCCGGGCTGCCCCTCATCCAGCTCTACCTTGCCCGCCGGCGCCGGCGCGGCCGCGAGGACGCGGTTCGGTTCGCCGAGCGCATGGGCGTCGCGGGCCGGCCCCGTCCGGCGGGTCCACTTGTCTGGCTGCATGCGGCGAGCATCGGCGAGGCCGTCTCCGCCCTGCCACTGATCGAGCGTCTGCGGACGCAGCGCCCGTGCCTCGCCATCCTGGTGACCACCGGCACAGTGACCTCGGCGCGCGTGCTGGCGCGGCGCCTGCCGCCCGGCGCGATCCATCAATACGTGCCGGTCGACCGGGCGGCCTGGGTCGCGCGCTTCCTCGACCATTGGCAACCCGACCTGGCACTGTGGCTCGAGTCCGAATTCTGGCCGAACATGCTCGATGCCCTGAAGGCGCGGGCCATCCCCGCCGTGCTGATCAACGCCCGCCTGTCGCCGCGGTCGCTGGCGCGCTGGCGCCGGCTGCCACGCACGATCCGCACGCTGCTCTCGAGCTTCACCCTGTGCCTTGCACAGAATGCGCGTGAGGCAAGCGCGCTCGAAGCGCTTGGCGCCGCACGGGTCGCGGCGCCCGGCAACCTCAAGTTCGCGGCCGCCCCTCTGCCGGCCGACATGGCCGAGCTCGCGCGGCTCGAGCGCACGCTGGTCGAGCGGCCGCGATTCCTCGCCGCCAGCACCCACCCGGGCGAGGAAGACGCGGTCGAGCGCGCGCATGTCGCGCTTGCCGCGCGCCATCCCGGCTTCCTCACGCTGATCGTGCCCCGCCACGCCGCGCGCGGGCCCGAGATTTCCGCAATGCTACGGGCCCATGGCCACGCGGTCGCGCTGCGCTCCGCGGGCGAGACGCCCGGTCCCGACGTCGCGTTCTATGTCGCCGACACGATGGGCGAGCTCGGGCTCTTCTTCCGTCTGGCGCCGGTCGCGTTCATGGGCGGATCGCTGGTGCCGCATGGCGGGCAGAACCTGCTGGAGCCGATCCGGCTCGGCGCGGCGGTCGTGCACGGGCCGTACATGACCAACTTCGCCGAGATCGCGGCGGAACTTGCCGCGGCCGGTGCCTCGGCGGAAGTCACGGACGCACTCTCGCTCGCCGAAGCCGTCCATGCGCTGCTCGCCGATTCCGGTCTGCGGGCGCGACAGACGACGGCAGCCATGCGACTCGCCGCGGCGAAATCGCGTGTGCTCGACGATATTATGGTGGAGCTCACGCCACTGCTCGACCGCATCGCCCCGGCCGACGCTTCACCCCGCCATGCGCGCGCCTGAGTTCTGGCGGCACGGCGGCGTGGTTTCCACGCTGCTCGCCCCCGCCGCCTGCGGCTGGACTCTGGCGGCAACCCTGCGCCGCGCGACGACCCGGCCCTACCGCGCGCCGGTGCCGGTAATCTGCGTCGGCAACCTGGTGGCGGGCGGGGCCGGCAAGACGCCGGTCGCCATCGCGCTCACCCGCCGGCTTGCGGCGCTCGGCCGGACGCCGCACATCGTCTCGCGCGGCTATGGCGGCAGCGAGGCCGGGCCGCTACGCATCGATCCGGTGCGCCACGCTGCGGACGCCATCGGCGACGAGCCGCTCCTTCTCGCCCGCGTCGCGCCGACCTGGATCGCGCGCGACCGCGCGGCCGGCGTGCATGCCGCCCAGGTCGCGGGTGCCGGCGCGATCGTGCTCGATGACGGGCTGCAGAATCCGACCGTGGCCAAGGACCTGTCGCTCGTCGTCGTCGATGGCGGGTACGGGTTCGGCAACGGCCGCGTGATGCCGGCGGGCCCGCTGCGCGAGCCGCTTGCGGCCGGGCTCGCTCGCGCGCAGGCGGTCGTGCTGATCGGGCGCGACACTGCACGTGTAGCCGAGGCGGTTGGGACGCGCCTGCCGATCCTGCGCGCGCGCCTTGCGCCCACGAGCGGCGCGATTGAGCTCGCCGGCCGCCCGGTCGTCGCATTCGCCGGCATTGGCCGGCCGGACAAGTTCTTCGACACGCTGGCCGAGCTCGATTGCCGCATCGTCGCCGGAATGCCGTTCCCCGACCACCATCCCTACGCGGCCGACGAGATCATGAAGCTTGTCGACGTCGCGCACCGCCACGACGCGACGTTGGTGACGACGGCCAAGGACGCGGCGCGCTTGCCGCCCGAGGCCCGCGCGATGGTCGAGGTGCTTGAAGTCGAGATCGCATGGGAGGCGCCCGGCGAGATCGACGCGCTGCTCGCGCGCACATTGGCCGCCACGCCGCATGGCTAGCCCACATCGGCGTACGCGCCCGGTGACGCGCCGGGTCGGCTACCTGCTCGAAGCCGCCGGCGCGGCGCTCGGATTCGGCCTGTTCAAGGCACTGCCGGTGGATGCGGCCTCGGCCTTCGGCGGCTGGCTCGGACGGACGATCGGGCCGCGCCTGCCGGTCGACCGTGTCGCCGAACGCAATCTGCGTGCCGCTTTTCCCGAAAAGACGCCCGATGAGCTTGGCCGCATCCGCCGCGGCATGTGGGACATGCTCGGCCGCATCTTCGCCGAATATCCGCATCTCGACGCCATTGCGCGCGACGCGGGCAAGCCGGGCGCACGCATCGAAATCGCCGGGTTCGAAAACCGCGCCCTGCTCGGCGATGGGCCGGTCCTGTTCTTCTCGGCGCACCTCGCCAACTGGGAGGTGCTTGCCCCAGCCTGCAACGCTTTGGGCCTGCCCTACGCACAGGTCTATCGCGATCCGAACAACCCCTACGTCTCGTGGCTGATCCACCGCGTGCGCCGCCTGCCGGTGACCGACATGGTGCCGAAGGGCGCCGAGGGGGCACGCCGGTCGCTCGCCATCCTGAGGCGGGGCGGCCGGCTCGGCATGCTGATCGACCAGAAGATGAATGACGGCATCGCCGTTCCATTCTTCGGGCGCGACGCCATGACGGCACCTGCGCTCGCACGCTTCGCCCTGCGGTTCGGCTGCCCGGTGGTGCCGGGCCGGATCGAGCGGCTGAACGGCGCGCGCTTCCGAGTCACCATGTTCCCGCCGATGACGCTGCCCGAAAGCGGCGATCGCGACGCCGACATGCTTGCGCTTACCGCCGAGGCCACCCGCATGATCGAAGGCTGGATCCGCGAGCGGCCCGAGCAATGGCTCTGGGTCCATCGCCGCTGGCCCGAATAGAGTATTTTCCGCTCGCGGGATCGCGCCGGCCCACTCCCCCTCCCGGCCACCCATACCAGCATACTGTCGTTGGGTGGCCGGGAGGGGGAGCGGGCCGGAGCCGTTTGACCGGAAAACGCATTAGCCTCGCGGTTTCCGATGCCGCGCGCGTCGTGCTAAACCGCGCCGATGCTGCGCATTTCGGGTCTCACCTACCGTATCGCCGGGCGCGTCCTGTTCGACGCAGCCGACGCCACCGTCGCCGCCGGGCAGCGCGTCGGGCTGGTCGGCCGCAACGGAACCGGCAAAACGACCCTGCTGCGCCTTATCTCGGGCGAGATCGAGCCCGACGCCGGCATCATCGAGATGCCCGCGCGGTGGCGGATCGGCGTCATGGCGCAGGAGGCGCCGTCCGGTCCAAGTTCGCTGATCGACACGGTGCTTGCCGCCGATGCGGAACTGACAGCGCTCCAGGCGGAGGCCGAGACCGCGACCGACCCGGAGCGCATCGGGGCGATCCACGCCCGCCTCGCCGACAAGGGCGCGCATGCCGCGCCGGCGCGGGCGGCACGTATCCTGGCCGGTCTGGGGTTCGACGCGGCGGCGCAGGCGCGGGCCTGCGACGCGTTTTCCGGTGGTTGGCGCATGCGCGTGGCGCTGGCCGCGCTGCTGTTTACCGAACCCGACCTGCTGCTGCTCGACGAGCCGACCAACCATCTCGACCTCGAGGCCACGATGTGGCTGGAGGATTTCCTGCGCCGCTATCCGGGAACCGTGCTGCTGGTCAGCCACGACCGCGACCTGCTGAACAACGTGCCGGACCACGTGCTGCACCTCGAGGGCACGCAGCTCACGCTCTATGGCGGCAACTACGACCGGTTCGAGGCGACGCGCCGCGCCCGCCTGGCGCTGGACGACGCGACCCGCGCAAAACAGCAGGCCGAGCGCGCTCGCATCACCGCCTTCGTCGAGCGCTTCCGCTACAAGGCCACCAAGGCGCGGCAGGCACAGTCGCGCCTCAAGATGCTGGCGCGCCTGGAACCGATCGCCGAACGGCGCGAGGAGGCGGACGTCCGGTTCGCCTTCCCCGAGCCCGAGACACTGGCGCCACCGCTGATGACGCTCGAAAAGGTCGATGCCGGCTATGACGGGCGCGCCGTGCTGCGCCAGGTCGCGCTGCGCCTCGACCCCGACAACCGCATCGCGCTGCTGGGCGCCAACGGCAACGGCAAGTCGACTCTGATGCGGCTGCTGGCCGGGCGGCTCGCGCCGATGGCCGGCGAGGTTCGAACCGCGCCGAAGATGCGTATCGGCTATTTCGCCCAGCATCAGGCCGAGGAGCTCGACCTCGCCGCGACGCCCCTGGTCGAGCTTGGCCGACGCCGCCCGCGCGAGGCGGAGGAAAGGTTGCGTGCCCAGCTCGGCCGGTTCGGGTTTTCACAGGAGCGGGCCGAGACGCCGGTCGGAAGCCTTTCGGGCGGCGAAAAGGCGCGGCTGCTCTTCGCGCTCGCCACTTCGGACGCGCCGCATCTGCTGCTGCTCGACGAGCCGACCAACCATCTCGACATCGCGTCGCGCGAGGCGCTGGTGCGGGCGCTCAACGCTTATGCTGGCGCGGTGGTGCTGGTCAGCCACGACCCGCACATGATCGAGCTGGTGGCCGACCGGCTGTGGCTGGTCGCGAACGGAAGCGTCACGAGCTATGACGGCGACCTTGCCGACTACCGAGCCCTGACGCTCGGCGGCGTCGCTGCGGGCGATAGCACCGCCGACACGTCCCGCGCGGACCCGAAGCGCGAGGCCCGGCGCTTTGCCGCCGAGCGCCGCCGCCAGCTTGCGCCGCTCAAGAAGCGCGTCGACGACGCCGAGAGCGAAGTCGGCAGACTGGAGACCGAGAAATCGCGGCTCCATGCGACGCTCGCGGACCCCGCGCTCTACCAGCGCGACGGCGCGCGCGCGGCGGCACTGCAGAAGGAGCTGGGAGAGACCGAGAAGGCCTTGGCGCGCGCCGAGGCGGACTGGCTCGCGCTGCTGCAGGAGTACGAAGACGCACAGTCCGTTCCCGCCGGGTCATGAATTCATTGCGAGGCCCGGAGCGACGAAGCAATCCATAGATCACCTGGATTGCTTCCCCGCGGGACAAGCCCGCGGGTCGCAATGACGGAACCATTAAACCGGCTACACGCCGTAATCCCGCCGCCACGCCGCCGCGAGTGCCTTGCGGTCGAGCTTACCGCGCTCGGTCCTGGGCAGCGACGCGCACAGATAGATGTGCTTCGGCGCCTTGGCGGCGGGAAGGCGTGCGGAGCAGGCGGTGAGCAGGCCCGACAAGGTGAGCGTCGCGCCCGGTATCGGCACGACGTAGCTCACCACCTCCTCGCCATAGACCGGATCGGGCACGCCGATGGTGGCGGCGTCGGCGACGCCCGCGATACTGGCCAGCACGTTGTCGATTTCGACCGGCGAGATGTTGACCCCGCCGCGGATGATCAACTCGCGCGCGCGACCGGTGAGGTGCAGATAGCCGTCGCGGTCGAGCATGCCGAGATCGCCGGTCAGGGTGCGGCCCGTCGCGTTGACCACGACGCGCCCGTCCTCGCCGATCTGGCGATACGAATTGTCGGCGAACGCGCCGACCTCGACAAAGCCGGTTTCGCCGGGACCAAGCGCGCGCCCGTCCGCTTCGACAATGGCGAGGCGTTGGTACGGCAAGGGCCGGCCCGCCGTGCCGAAGCGCCGGCTCTCGACAGGGCTCGCGGCGATCCAGCCGGTCTCGCTGGTGCCGTAGCCCTGCACGACCGTGACGCCGAATCGCTCCTCGAAGCGGCGCCATTCATCGGCGAGCAGGGGCGCGGAACTCGACGTCATGAAGCGCAGCGTCGGCAAGGCGACCCGCTCGTCGTCCCCGCCCTGCAGCAGCATATTGATGACCGTCGGATTTCCCGCGGCGATGGTCGCGCCAAGTCGTCCGATGTCGGCGAAGAACGCCGAACGCGAGAAACTGCGCCGCATCAGGAGCGTCGCGCCCTTGCTGAGCGTGGCAAGCGCAAGAAGCTGCGCCGATGCCCAGCTATAGGACCGGTAGTCATAGAGCCGGTCGCCGGGCGTGAACCCGTACCCGTTTGCGATCGCGGCACTGTTGCCGAGCATCTCCCGCCCGGTCAGCACGATCCCCTTGGGGCGCGCGGTCGTGCCCGACGTAAAGGTGATCACCGCATCGTCGGTCGCGCGCGCGTCGGGGCGCACGTCGGACGAGACATCGGGAAGATCGGCGAACACCCCCTCGCCCTGCCCGTCCGACCAGCGCCCGAGCGGACGGCACGGCACGTCCTGCCCGGCCGCGAGGTCTTCGAGCCCGAGCCCAGCCTCGCACACGATCAGAGCGGGCGCGAGAGCCGGCAGGATGTTGCCGAAATGGCCCGCATTCATCTCGACATGGATGGTGCAGATGGTCGCGCCGGCCGCCATCGTGCCGAGATAGACCGCGAGCTGCTCAAGCGAGTTGCCGGCAAGCAGGACGACCCGGTCATTCCGCCCCACGCCGAGTGCCGCGTAAAGCGCGCGAAAACGCCCGACCGTCCGAAGAAGCTGGGCGTAGGTGATGGCCCGCCCATCCTCGACCGAAACAATGGCGGGCTTGTCGGGATGCGCCGCCGCGCCCGCGCGAATCCACCCCCCGAGATCGGCGGGTCCCAGACCCGTCATCGCTCGATCCGGTCGAGGTTGGCTGTCATCCGGCGGACCACGCGGCGAAACGCGGCGAGGTCCGTACGATCGACGCCTTTTTCGGCCTCGGCGGTGATCTGGCGCGCAAGCGGCAGCAACGTATCCCGTATCTGCTGCGCCTTCGCGGTCAGCCGCACGTGGACCTTGCGCCGGTCATCGGCGCTGCGCGCACGGCGGACGAGACCCGCCTTCTCCATGCTGCGCAGCGCAACCACCGTGGTGGGCTCCATCATTCCGACGCGTTCCGATAGTTCGCGCTGGGTGAGCCCATCCTCGGTCCACAAGACGCGCAAGAAGTACCAATGCCCCCGCTTGATGCCGTGCGCGGCAAGCCGGCGCTCCAGCAGACGCTGGAACGCGCGGTTCGCGTCGCGCACCAGATAGCCGGAACTTGTCGAGGGCAGGAACTCGAAAGGACGCTTCGCCATTGACGCGCCACATCCGCTTCGTTCAGAATACTTAGCATTCTATGCAATTTGCGTGCCCACCGGCAAGCCAAACGGGAGCCGCCACATGGCCACCATCGTCAAGGGCCACAATCGCCCGCCCGCCGAAGACATCCGCGACCTGCGCAACACCCTCGCCTGGCTCAAGTCCGAGGGCGACCTGATCGAAACGAACACGGAAGTCGATCCCGACCTGCAGGTCACGGGGCTGCAGAAGCACATGGATGGCGGCTGCCCGGTTCTGTTCCACAACGTGAAGGGCAAGCCGAACCACCAGGTTCTGACCAACCTGTTCGGCGACATCAACGTCATCAACAAGATGTTCGGCTGGGCCGACGACCCCGACCGGGTGCGGAAGCTCGCTTACGCCCTTTCGCACCCACTTCCGCCGGTGGTTGTCGACCAGAAGGACGCGCCGTGCCAGGAGACGGTGATCGAGAATCCGGCCGACGTGAACGAATTCATGGTGCCGATCCGCCACACCACCTACGAGCCGGAGCTGACCGTCGGCTCGGGCATCCGCTGCGTGACCGGGCCGCAGTTCGAGGGCGGGTCGGACCTCGGCTACAACCGGATGAACTTCCGCTGGGGCAATGTTGGCACGTTCCAGATCTCGCCCGGCTCGCATATGTGGCAGGTGGTCAACAAGTACTACGCGGAGAAGGAGCGCGTGCCGATCACCATGTGCTTCGGGGTGCCACCCGCCTGCACGCTGCTGGCGGGCGCCGGATTCGACTACGTGATCCTGCCGCGCGGCTGCGACGAGATCGGCGTCGCCGGCGCCGTGCAGGGCGCACCGATCCGGCTGGTCAAGGCGCGCACGGTCGACGCCATGGCGCTGGCCGACGCCGAGATCGTGCTCGAAGGCTATGTCGACCCGCGCGACCGGCGCTTCGAGACGCAGGAAAGCGAGGATGCCGGCGTGCAGGGCCGGTTCCATTTCCACCCGGAATGGGCCGGCTACATGGGCAAGGCCTACAAGGCGCCGACCTTCCACGTCACCGCCGTCACCATGCGCAAGCCGGAGTTGAAGCCCATCGTGTTCGCGCTCGGGGTGCACACGCTCGACGACCACAATATCGACACCACTGTGCGCGAGGCGGCGATCTACGAACTCTGCGACAGGCTGCAGCCGGGAATCGTGCAGAACGCGGTGATCCCCTACTGCATGACGGACTGGGGCGGTTGCGTCATCCAGGTTAAGAAGCGCCACCAGATCGACGAGGGCTGGCAACGCAACTTCCTGTCGGCGATCCTGAGCTGCTCGCAAGGCATGCGCCTCGCCATCGCGGTCAGCGAGGACGTCGACCCGTATTCGATGGACGACATCATGTGGTGCCTGACCACGCGCGTGAATCCGCGGACCGACATTCTGAATCCGATCCCGGGCGGGCGCGGCCAGACCTTCATGCCGGCCGAGCGCATGACCGCGGGCGAGCGGCAATGGACCGCATCCAACACCGTGTTCGAAGGCGGCATGGGAATCGACGCCACCGTGCCATATGGGTACGAGAGCGACTTCCTGCGCCCGGTCTATCCCGTCGACCGGGTGAAGCCCGAGGATTTCTTCAGCGCGTCCGACCTCGAGAATGCGCGAAAGCGCATGCAGGGCTGGGTGCATTCGCTCGCGCGGTCGGGCCGTTAGGGAAGGTCAGCGCGTTGCGCGCTCTTTCGCGGCGGCCTCGGCGCGGGCGACCTTGTCCTCGAGCCGGAGCACGCGGATGGCGTTCTTGAAGAAAATCTTCTCGGCGACGCCCGGCCGCAGACCCTCCATCTCAAGCTCGTCGAGGCACTGGCCCGGCGTCCAGCCCGGATAGTCCGAGCCGAACAGGATCTTGTCCTGCAGGCGCCGGTTCATCTCGTGCTTGAGGACTTCGGGAATGTATTTCGGCCGCCAGCCCGAGATGTCCATGAACACGTTCTTCTTGTGCAGCAGGACCGCGATCGCCTCCTCGGTCCATGGCCAGGCGGGATGCGCCATCACGATGGTCAGGCGCGGGAAGTCGGCGGCGATATTATCGATGCAGGGCATCGGGCGACCGTAATCGAGCTTCAATCCCCCGCCCCCGTCGAGCCCGGTCCCGATGGCCGTCGTTCCGCAATGGGTGAGGATCGGCGCGCCGAGGGACTGGCACAGGTCCCAGAACGGGTAGAAGCGCCGGTCGTGCAGGTAGAAGCCCTGCATGATCGGCATCCATTTGGGCCCGATCATGCCGAGCTCGGTGATCGCGCGCTCGAGCTCGGCGAGCGCTGTCTTGCCCTTCCACGGATCGACCACCGCCCAGCCCGGCAGGAACACGTCGGGGTGCGCCTCGGTCAGCGCCGCGATCGTATCGTTCGGGATGGCCGGCTCGCCCGTCTCAGACTCGGCGTCCATGGCGATCATCATGCACAGCACGTCGTCCCGGCGGAAATCGTCGGCCATCTCGTCGACCGTCTTCGGCACCAGCTTGCCGAACATCGCCTCGAACGCGACGGCGAACCGGCCCAGGCTGTCGTAGTGGTCCTTGGTCGAGGTATGACAGTGGACGTCGATCGCGCGCATCAGCCCTTCTTCCCGTAGGCCGGGCGGCGGTCGACCAGACGGCGTGCCTTGCCCTCGCCGGTGCCCAGGTTGGCAAGCTTTTCGAGCGAGCCGGGCTCAACGAGCGCGACCCCGACCGTAAGCCCGAGATCGCTTTTCAGCCGTTCGGCGAGGTGGCGCTCCAGCCCATCGAGCGCGCCCGCGTCGCGGCGCAGCTCGACATGGACGGTGAGCTCATCGCGCGGCGCGCCAGCGCCCTCCACGCGTTCGGCGACGCACACCCACTCGCCGGTCGTGCGCGGGTCGGACTTCACGGCGGCAAGGCACGCCATCGGATAGATGTTGACCCCGCGGATTTTCACCATGTCGTCCGAGCGGCCGAGGAAGTGGTCCATGCGGCGGAAGTTCGAGCCCAGCGCGCTGGTCTTCTGCGGCAGGATGCGCGTCAGGTCCCGCAGATTGTAGCGGATGAACGGCGCCACGCTGCGGTAGAAGCAGGTGACCACCATGTTGCCGACCTCGCCCGGCGGCAGCACCTCGCCGGTTTCGGTGTCGAGTGTCTCGAAATAGCAGAGATCCTCCATGAAATAGAGCCCGTCCTTGTCGGGCGCCTCCATCGCGCCGAGCCCGATCTCGTTGATCCCGTAATTGTCGTAGACCGGGCAGCCCCAGAGCGCCTCCAGCTCACGGCGCAGCGTGCCTTCGATGTCCGGCCCGAGGAAGGTCGTGAGGAATTTCGTGTTCAGCTCGCGCACGTCGCGTCCGAACTCCTCCTTCGCCGCCTGGGCGAGGCGGATCAGATATTCCGGGAAGCTCACCCAGATCGCGCTGCCGAAATCGAATGCCATCTCCACCTGGCGCCGCGACGGTGTCACGACCCCCGAGCCGGTGGTGAGGGGCAGGATCCCCAGATAGTCCTGGCATGCCTTGGCGTAGGCCCAGCCGAGCATCGCGGTCGCGCAGGTGACGGGGATCTGCATCACGTCGCCCGGCCGCGCACCCTGGCCATACAAGGCACGCGCGCTGCCGCTCGCCAGGACTTCCCACTCGCGCGGCGGGTGCAAGGTCGCGCGCGGCTTTCCCGTGGTCCCGCCGCTGGTCGCGATCTTGAGCGGCGCCGCCGCGATGTCGGTGCGCCCGATGCCGGGGATCAAGCCGAAGGGAGGATGGTCGCGCTGATCGTCCTTGATGTCGTCCGAGGTGAACGGTGGAATTTTTGCGATGTCGTCGAGGCTGCGTATATCGCCGGGCACGAGTCCTGCCGCCCGCCAGCGCGCGGCATAGAATGAATTGTTCCATCCGTGCGCCACGGTCTCGTAGAACCGCCGGTTCTGCAGTTCGCGCACGCGCTCCGCAGGCCACTTGAAGATCGTGTCGAAGAACACGTCGGGCGGCGGGTACTCCGCCTCCAGCGCGTCCCAGTCGAGCGCGCGATGGTAGAGCGGCAGGGCGCTCGCGGGGAAGTCGCCCGGCATCGCTCTACATCTTCGGCAGGTATTTCTCGGTGACGATCTTCGAGAGGTCCGGCTCCTTCGGCAGCAGCTTCAGCTCGACGAACGATCGCGACAGCACGGCAAGCGCCTTCGGATTGAACTTGCCGGTCTCGGAGAACATGGGCATTACCGTGTCGTACTCCTTGTTCTCCACCGCCTCCGAGAAATGGGTGACCTTGCGGACCAGCGCGACCGTCTCGGCCTTGTTCGCGCGCATCCACTTGATCGTCTCGAACCATCCCTTCATGAAGCGAGTTGCGGCCGACGGGTTCTTCGCCAGGAACTTGTCGGTCGCGAAAAACATATGGATATGGAAATCCTTGACGAAATCGACGGGCGATAGCAACCGCGCCTGCTTCTTCTCCTCGAGATTCATCCCGATCGCCGCCGCCTCCATCAGCGCATCCACATGGTGCAGCTTGAGCGCCGCCGTCAGCGCCGGCACGCTGCCGCCGACCGCGACGACCTGCACCCCATCGGGACCCCAGCCATGCGTACGGGCAAGTTCGAGCGTCAGCCAATGGGTGAGCGAGCCGACCGTCCCGATGCCGATCTTCTTGCCCTTGAGGTCGTCCAGCGTCTTGAACGGCGAGTCGTATGCGACGATGACCCCCATCAGCAGCGGCGGGCCGGCCATGGCACCGATGGCCTTGGCGTAGTGGCCGCGGCTGACGACCGCGAGGTCGGCACCCGACGACAACCCGATGTCGACCGCGTCGGAGATCATGCCCTGGTGCAGCTTGGCGCCGCCCTGGAAGCCGATGCTCTCGACGTCGACACCTTCCTTCACGAAGAAACCCTTGGCGAGCCCGACCTCGACCACCGCGAACGAGAAAATGTACGGCACGGCCTTGCCGACCCGGACCTTGTCGGCAGCCGATGCCGGGTTCGAGCCGGCGAAAAGGACGAGGGCCGCGACGGCGACGGCAACCGGACGCACAACAACACGCAACATTGGCTCCCTCCCGAGGAAGCGGCGGATTCTCCGCGCGCTTTGGTGGGCGGATTCACCGCATGGCACACCGTACCTGTCAAGGGCGGGACGCCGGCCGCGCCCATGCCGCCAGGCATCGCTGTTCCGCCGGCCGCCAAAATGGGAGTATAAGCGCCGCCGGATCGCGACGTGCCAGGCGAAGGCCTGCCGTCTACTGCGGCCGAAGACAACCCAGAGAGGGAGACACGGGAATGGTATCGCGTATTGGTGGTGCATTCGCCGCCGCGGCGCTGACGGCTGCGGCTCTGGCCGCAACGCAACCGGCCACGGCACAGGTCATCGGTCTCGGCACCGGCAAGCAGGGCTTCTTCACCTATTCCGCAGGGGCGGCGCTCGCCAAGGTCGCATCCGACAACGGGCTTCCCATGCGAATCCAGCCGTTCGGCGGCACCAGCGCCTATGTGCCGGCGATCAACGCAGGCGAGGTGGAGTTCGGCCTCGCCAACGAGCTCGAGACCAACTACGCGGTCACCGGCACGGTGATCTACAAGGGCAAGCCGCAGCCCAACGTGCGCGCGGTTGCCATCCTGACGCCGCTCTATAACGGGCTGTTCGTCAAGAAGGACTCGCCAATCCGCAAGATCTCCGACCTCAAGGGCAAGCGCCTGCCCAGCGACTACGTCAGCCAGAAGATCCTGCAGATCATCGTCTCGGCCGCGCTGGCGAATGGCGGGCTGACCTGGGACGATGTGGTGAAGGTGCCCGTGCCGAACGTCGTGGGCGGCGCCAACGAGTTCGCCCAGGGCAAGGCCGACGCGTTCAACTTCGCGCTCGGTGCTGGCGCTGTCGCCGAGACCGACGCCAAGGTCGGCGGCATCCGCGCCATTCCGGCCGACCCGTCGCCCGAGGCGATGGCCCGCACGCGCAAGTTCCTGCCGGTCGCCTACGCGACCGTCGTCAAGCCGGGCAAGGGACGCGCCGGCGTGAACGAGCCGACGATGGTGCTGGCCTACGACTACATGGTTTTGGCCAACAAGGACGTGTCGGACGACCAGGTCTATAAGCTGGCCAAGGCGATGCACGACCACGCGAAGGATCTCGTCGCCGGGTTCCCGGGCCTGTCCGAGTTCGATCCAGGCCGCATGACGAAGAACATGGGCCCGGTCACGTTTCACCCGGGCGCGGTGAAGTTTTACAAGGAGATCGGCGCGTGGCCGCCAAAAGGCTGAACCTCGGGCCGTCACGTGACCGGATCGCCACCACGTGAGTGACGACACGACCCCGGCACCGGGCGCCCGCTCCGCGAGCGTCCGGGCCGTGATCGCGACCGGCGCAATCCTGCTGACGCTCGGCTCGATCGCCAAGGCGACCGAGCTCTACCGCGACGTGTTCGGGCTGCTGCTATTCAACGAGCAGTTCTTGGCCGGCATGTTTGGCCTTGGGCTGGCGCTGGTATTCCTCAGCCAGCCGGCCCGGCGCGGTGCAGCACGCCCCCGCGTGCCCTGGTACGACTGGCTGCTGGCCGCGGCGAGCCTTGCCGCGGTCGGATACGTGACGGTGCGATTTCCCACCCTGTCCGAGGAGGTGGTGGCCCGCCCCACGGATGGGCTGATCGTCGCATTCATTGTGATCCCGCTGGCGATCGAGGCGCTGCGCCGCATGACCGGCTCGGCGCTTGTGATCGTCGTGGTCTGCTTCCTCGGCTACGCCCTGGTCGGGCATCTGGTACCGGGCCAGCTTGCCGGGCGGCCGGTGAAGCTCGGCCAGCTCGCCTACTACCTGGTGTGGGACCCGGGCAGCATGCTCGGTACGCCCATGGTGGTGGCGACGACAATCGTCATCGCCTTCATCTTCTTCGGCCAGCTCCTGTTCGCGTCCGGAGGCTCAGCCTTCTTCACCGACATCTCGCTCGCCGTTATGGGCCGCTATCGCGGCGGGTCCGCCAAGATCGCGGTCAGCGCGTCCTGCCTGTTCGGCATGATCTCCGGCAGCGCGGTCTCGAACGTCGCCTCGGTCGGGGTGATTACCATCCCGCTGATGCGCGAGGGCGGCTATCCCACGCATGTTGCCGCTGCGATCGAGGCGGTGTCCTCGACCGGCGGCCAGCTGATGCCGCCTGTTATGGGCGCGGCCGCGTTCCTGATGGCCGAATTCCTGCAGGTGCCCTATCGCGACGTGGTTGTCGCGGCCATTCTGCCGGCACTGCTGTACTACCTCGCCTTGTTCTTCCAGGCGGACCTTTTGGCAGCGCGCGTCGGGATCGCGCCGGTCGAGAAATCGCGCCTGCCGCGTCTTCTGTCGGTGCTGGGGCGTGGCTGGCATTTTCCCGTGCCGTTCGCCGTGCTCGTCGCGACGCTGTTCTGGCTCAACTGGTCGCCGGAACTGTCGGCGCTTGGCGGCGCGGTCGTGCTGATCGGGACCGGCCTACTGGTCGGCTACGGCGAAAAGCGGCTGCGCCTCACGGACGTGATCCGGGCGCTGCACGGCACCGGGCTCGCGACGCTCGACCTTTTGACGATCAGCGCCGCCGCCGGCTTCATCATCGGCGTCCTGAACATCTCCGGCCTCGGCTTCTCGTTGACCCTGGCGCTGGTGAAGATCGGCGGCGACAACATTTGGGTGCTGCTGTTCCTGGCCGCGGCCGTCTGCATCGTGCTCGGAATGGGCATGCCGACCGTGGGCGTCTACGTGCTGCTGGCCGCCCTCGTCGCTCCGGCGATGATCAAGGTCGGCATCGAGCCGATGGCCGCGCACATGTTCGTCATGTATTTCGGCATGATGTCGATGATCACGCCCCCGGTCGCCATGGCCGCCTACGCGGCGGCGTCGCTGGTGCAGACCGACCCGATGCGGACGGGCTGGGCCGCGGTGCGGTTCGGCTGGATCGCCTACATCATCCCGTTCCTGTTCGTGCGCGCACCCAGCCTGCTGCTCGAAGGCACGACCCTTACGATCCTGACCACCTGCATCACCGCCGTCGCCGGCGTGTGGCTGGTCTGCGCCGCGTTCGCCGGCTACTGCACCCGCCCGATCGCAGTGCCCGTGCGGATCGGCTTCGGCATAGCGGGGCTGCTGCTGTTCATCCCAGCCAAGGCGATGCCGCATGGCGAGCTGACCGACATCGCCGGGCTCGCGCTCGGTGCAGCATTGCTGACGCGCGAGCTGTTCGCGACGCGACGGTTGCGCCGGCTGACGTGACGGGATCGCGCCCCGATATCTGCGTCATCGGGGCGGGCTCCGCCGGGCTCACCGTCGCGGCCGGTGCGGCGCAGATGGGCGCGCGCTGCGTTCTGATCGAAGCCGACAGGATGGGCGGCGAATGCCTCAACACCGGCTGCGTCCCGTCGAAATCGTTGCTGGCCGCCGCCAAAGCCGCGCACGAGATCGGCGCGGCCGCGCGGTTCGGCATCGACGCCGGCCCGCCGGAAATCGATTTCGCGCGCGTCCATGCTTACGTCCATCGGGTAATCGCGGCGATCGCCCCGCACGATTCGGCCGAACGGCTCGAAGCGCTCGGCTGCCGCGTGATCCGCGCCGCGGCGCGCTTCGTCGATCCCCAGACCGTCGAGGTCGCGGGCGAGCGCATCCGGGCGCGCCGCTTCGTGATCGCGACCGGCAGCCGGCCAGCCATACCGCCGCTCGAGGGGCTCGAGCGGACTCCCTACTTCACCAACGAGACCTTGTTCGACAATTCCGTCTTGCCCGAACACCTGATTGTCATCGGCGGTGGGCCCATCGGGTGCGAGATGGCGCAGGCACACCGCCGGCTTGGCGCACAGGTCACGCTGATCGACGCGGGCCCGATCCTGCCGCGCGACGATCCGGACGCGGTCTCGGTCGTGCGCGAGACGCTGGCGGGCGAAGGGGTGGCGCTGCACGAGCGCACCAAGATCACGCGCGTGGCGGCGCGGGAAGGCGGCGTCACGGTGACCCTGCCCGACAGGGCGATCGACGGCTCGCACCTTCTCGTCGCCGCGGGGCGGACGCGCTCATTCGAGGGGCTGGGGCTCGACGCGGCGGGCGTCACCCATGATGCGAACGGCATCGTCGTGGATGCGCGGATGTGCACGACCAACCGGCGCGTCTACGCGGCCGGCGATGCCGCAGGCGGCGCATTCACCCATCTCGCCGCCTATCATGCATCGATCGTGCTGCAGAATGTCCTGTTCCGGCTGCCGGCGAAGCGGGACCTCGGCGCCCTGCCGTGGGTGACCTTCACCGATCCCGAGCTGGCGCAAATCGGCATGACCGAAGCGCAGGCGCGCGCTGTGCATGGCGACGCAGTCCGCGCGATACGTGCCGAATTCGCGGAGAACGACCGGGCGCAGACCGATGCCGCCACGGCGGGCTTCGCCAAGATCGTCACGGCGCGGCGCGGACGCGTGCTCGGCGCCACGATCGTCGGGCGTAATGCTGGCGAGCTGGTCTTGCCCTGGAGCCTCGCCATCGCGCAGAAGCTGCGCGTGAAGGCGCTCGCCAGCGCGATCGTCCCATATCCCACCCTGAGCGAAGTCTCTCGCGCCGCCGCCGGACAGTTCTATGCGCCGCTGCTGTTCGGCGCGCGCACGCGCATGGTGGTGAAATTCCTCCGGCTGTTCGGGTAACGCGGCGGTAACGGTCTGGTCATTGGCCGCGGCACGGCGATTCGGGCAAAGTGCCGCAATGGATTCGACGCCTTGCGGTTTCGAAAGCTGGATCGATGCCGAGCCGGGCGCGCCGCTCGCCCGTGCCCGCGAAGCGATGATGGCAACCGGGCAGTGGGAGCCGCACCAGGCGATGGGACGGCGCTGGGCGATCGGCTGCGTGGCGCTGGAGATCACCCAGCGCTGCAACCTCGACTGCTCGGCCTGCTACCTGTCCGAGAATTCGGAATCGGTGCGCGATCTGCCGCTTCCCGAGGTCCTCCGCCGCATCGACCGGATCAGGCGCCATTACGGGCCAGGCACGGACGTGCAGGTGACCGGCGGCGACCCGACCCTGCGCAAGCGCGACGAGCTGATCGCCATCGTGCGGCGCGTCCGCGAGGCTGGGATGAATCCGTCTTTGTTCACCAATGGCATCCGCGCGACGCGCGAACTTCTGACCGCTCTGGCCGAGGCCGGCCTGGTCGACGTCGCCTTCCATGTCGACATGACGCAGGGCCGGCGCGGCTATGACAGCGAGGTCGCACTCAACCGGCTGCGCGCGGAATATATTGAGCGGGTGCGCGGGCTTCCGCTGTCCGTGTTCTTCAACACCACGATCTTCGACGGCAATCTCGACGAGCTGCCCGACGTGGTGGCATTCTTTGTGCGGAACAGCGACGTGGTGCGCCTCGCTTCGTTCCAGCCGCAGGCCGTCGTCGGACGCGGCATGTTAAAGAGCCGGTCGGAGCGGATCACCACCGCAACGGTCAAGCGTCGGATCGAACGGGGGGCCGGCACGGCTATCTCGTTCGACACCGCTCATGCGGGCCACGAACGTTGCAACCGCTACGGCATGGTGTTCGTCGCCAACGGATCGGCGTGCGACGCGCTCGACCACCCGGCGCTCTATGCGCGCATCCTCGACCGCATGTCGGACGTCCGGTTCGACCGGCAGAACAAGCGCCGCGCGCTGCGTGCGTTCGTCGGCGCACTGGTCCGCCACCCCGACATTCTGGTCCATGCCACGCCGTGGCTTGCGGCGAAGGCATGGCGGTCGAGGCATGACCTCGTGGCTGCGCGGTTCCACGTCAACAAGCTGTCCTTCGTCATCCACAACTTCATGGATTCCTGCGCGCTGGAGACCGAACGGCTGACGGCATGCACCTTCATGGTGGCGACCAGGGACGGGCCGGTCTCGATGTGCCGTCACAACGCCACGCGCGACGATTTCATCCTGGCGCCAATCGCGAGCGACGCGCCGGACGGCCCTGCCTGGGACCCGCGCGCGGCACGCCCCGCCCGGCCCAGGCGCGTCACCCGGCCCCACCCAATGACAGCGGATGCAGCGGAATGAAACGATGGACTTTCCTGTTCCTGGCACTGTTTGCGATGTCGGTGGCGCCAGGGCACGCCCAGGCGCCGGACGCGCCCGCGAAGATGTCCGTTGCGGAATGGGAGGCCGCTTGGACCAATGTGCTGCAAAGCCGCGTCGACGAGAAGGGCCGTGTCGACTTCAACGGGTTGAAAGCCGACCACACGGCCCTCGACAAAATCGTCGCCTTCATCGCCGCGAACGATCCCAAAGCGACGCCGGATCGCTTCCCGACCAAGGAAGCCCGCATCGCCTACGACATCAACGCCTACAACGCGCTTGCCATGAAGGGCATCATAGACAAGGGGATTCCCGAAGATTTCGGCATGCTCGGGCGCTTCAACTTCTTCTATCTGCAGAAATTCGTCATCGGCGGGCGAGAGACATCGCTCTACGATTTCGAGAACGATGTGATCCGCCCGATGGGCGAGCCGCGCGTTCATTTCGCGTTGAACTGCATGGTCCGCGGCTGCCCGCGCCTGCCGCGCACGGCCTTCACCGCCGCCAAGCTCGAGGCACAGCTGGCCGCGGCGGCACGGCTGTTCGTCTCCGAGAGGCGCAATATCGATCCAGACCCGGCGCGAAAGGCTGTGCACCTGTCCGAGATCTTCGACTTCTACACCGACGACTTCCTCAAGCAGGCCCCCAGCCTGATCTCCTATGTCAACCGGTACCGGGCCGAAAAGCTGCCGGAATCCTACACGGTCGAGTTCATCGACTACGACTGGACCGTCAATATCCAGCCCTGAGCAGGCCGCCTCACGGATTGGACTTGCGGACCGGCCGACCCTAATATCCTGGACACAGGGCGGAGAGACGCAAGGAGCCTCCCATGGCAACGATGACGCAGGACTTGGCCCCCGACACGCTCGAGGTGGAGATGAACTACCATCTCGATACCGGCGAGATTCCGTGGACCTTCACCGGCGGCAAGGGCTCGACCGAGCGCCGCTCCGGCTCCAAGCAGGAGACCCATCGTGTGGTCCTGCACAACGGCCGTCCCCACATCCCGGAGTTCGCACTCGACGTGCACGGCTTCCGCTTCGTCGACCATCACACCAAGATGCGGGACTTCTACGACGAGGACGAGATCGTCCGCACCTACTATCCGGAAATGGAAGAGCTCATCAAGCGCGAGGCCGGCGCCAAGCGCGTGGTAGTGTTCGATCATACCGTCCGCCTCGCCGACGAGAACGAACGCGAGACGCGCAAGCTGCGAGAGCCGGTGCTGCGCGCGCATAACGACTACACCGAGTGGTCTGCCCCGCAGCGGGTGCGCGATATCATGGGCGACGAAGCCGAGAATCTTTTGACCCGGCGCTTCGCCATCGTCCAATGCTGGCGGCCGATCAACAAGCCGATCGAGAGCTATCCGCTTGCGATCTGCGACGCGCGCTCGATCGCCTTCGAGGACTTCGTGGTGTCCGAGCGACGCTATCCCGGCCGGGTCGGCCAGACCTACGCGACCCGCTACAGCCCGAAGCACCATTGGTACTGGTTCCCGCGCATGACGCGCCAGGAGGCGCTGGTCTTCAAGGTCTTCGATTCCGAACGGACCGTGGCGCGGTGGACGTCGCACTCGGCGTTCAACGACCCGACGTCGCCGCCGAATGCCGCGCCGCGCGAGTCGATCGAGATCCGAACCTTGGCGTTTTTCTAGCAGCCGGTCGGGTCAGGCGGCCCGCCCCGCTAAACGGCGGGAACATCGCGGGTGACCCACCCGCCGCCGAGCACGCGCGTGTCGTCATAGAACACGCAGGCCTGGCCCGGCGCCGCCGTGTCGGGCGAGTCCAGCGTCACCCAGGCGCCACCGTCTGCGGCCGGAACCAGCGTCGCCGGCACCGGTCGCTGGGTCGAACGCAGCTTGACGGCGAGCCGCATACCCTCTGTCGCGATCGGCGCGTCGCCCAGCCAGTTCACGTCGCGCAGCTTGATCTCGGTGCGGCCGAGCGCGGTGCGCGGCCCGACCACCACCCGGCGCGTCGCGGGCTCCAAACGTAGGACGAACAAGGGTTCGCGCCCGCCCCCCGGCAATCCGCGTCGCTGGCCGACCGTGAAATTCGCGATGCCGTCATGATGTCCCAGAACCCTGCCACCCCGGTCCACGATCTCGCCCGGCATCGAAGCGTCGGGACGTAATGCCTTGACAATACCAGTATAATTTCCGTCAGGCACGAAGCAGATATCCTGGCTGTCGGGCTTGTCGGCGACCGGCAGTCCGTAGCGAACGGCCAGGGCGCGCGTTTCGGACTTCGGAAGGTCACCGAGCGGAAAGCGCAGCATCTCGAGCTGGTCGCGCGTGGTGGCGAACAGGAAATAGCTCTGGTCGCGCGCCGGATCGGCGGCACGGTGAAGCTCGGGCCCCGCCGGCCCCGCGACGCGGCGCACATAGTGCCCGGTGGCCAGCGCGTCGGCGCCCAGGTCGCGCGCCGTCGCCAGCAGATCGCGGAATTTCACGGTCATGTTGCACAGCACGCACGGTACCGGCGTCTCGCCGGCCGCATAGCTTGCCGCAAAAGGCTCCATCACGTCGGCGCGGAAGCGGCGCTCGTAGCCCAGCACGTAGTGCGGGATGCTAAGACGGTCGGCCACGCGGCGCGCATCGCGCACGTCCTCGCCCGCGCAGCACGCTCCCTTCCGCGCCGGCGCGCGGTCATGGGCCGAGAGCTGCAGGGTGATGCCCACCACCTCGTAGCCCTGCTCGGCGAGCAGCGCCGCGACGACCGAGGAATCCACCCCGCCCGACATGGCGGCAACGACCCGCGTCTTGGCCGTCGGCTTGGCGATGCCGAGCGCATTGGTTTCGGCGAGGGCGAGCGTCATCGCACGTCGGCGGTCTGGGCCGGCAGGCGCACCACCAGCCCGTCGGCCTCCTCGTTCACCACCACCTGGCAGCCGAGCCGCGAGGTGGGCGTGAGGCCCCAGGCGAGGTCGAGCATGTCCTCCTCCTCCTCGGTCGCGGCCGGCAGCAGGTCGAAGAACTCCTCCTCCACGATCACATGGCAGGTGGTGCAGGACAGGCAACCGTCGCAGGCGCCCTCGATGTCGATGTTGTGCCGGCGCGCCACGTCGAGCAGGGTCAGCCCGACCGGCACGTCGAGTTCGTGGCGCTTGCCGTCGGTCTCGATGAAGGTGACACGGGGCATCGCGTGCCTCAGGCCGCCCGCGGCGCGGCGCGGCGCCATAGCCGTTCCCACGCCGCCACGAGCCGGTCGATGTTCTCGGCGGTCGTGGTCCAGCCGAGGCTGATCCGGATCGCGCACGAAGCCAGCGCCTCGTCCGCCCCCATGGCGAGCAGCACACGCGGTGCCCCAACGCGCCCGGATGAGCACGCGGCACCGGCGGAGACCGCGACCCCGTCGAGGTCGAGCGCCATCACCTGCGTCTCGGCGGCGACCCCGGGCATGGCGATGCACGACGTGTTGGGCAAACGCGGCGCGCCCTCGCCAAGAACCGTCGCGCCCGGCGCGATGAATCTGAGCCGTGCCTCCATCGCGTCGCGCAGCTCGGCAAGCGGATCGAACGCACCGATCCCGGCGGCGGCAGCGCTTGCGGCGGCGCCGAACCCGGCGATGGCCGGCACGTTCTCGGTCCCGGCGCGCAAGCCGCGTTCCTGCCCACCACCGCGGACGAACGCTTCAAGCGGCGCTCCGTCACGAACGACCAGGGCCCCCGCCCCCAACGGCCCGCCGATCTTGTGCGCCGAAATGGTCAGGTAATCGACGCCGAGCGCTGCCATGTCCAACGGGACACGGCCTACGCCCTGCACGGCGTCGCAATGGATCAATGCGCCGTGGCGATGCGCGAGCCGGGCGGCCTCGGCCAGCGGCTGGATCACCCCGGTCTCGTTGTTGGCGAACATGACCGAAACCAGCGCCAGGCCGGGCGCGGTCGCCAGCGTCGCCTCCAAAGCGGCGAGGTCGAGCGTACCATCGGGCCGCACCAGCGCCTGGACCGCATCCGGCCGCGCCGCCAGCACGGAATCGTGCTCGATGGCGGTGACGATGGCGTGCGCCCGGCCGCTCGCCCGCAAGGCCTGGTTGTTCGCCTCCGTCCCCGACGCGGTGAAGATCACTTCGGCCGGACGGGCGCCGACCAGAGCCGCCACCGCATCGCGCGCCGCCTCGACGCGCGCGCGCGCGCTGCGGCCTGCCCCATGCACCGAGGACGCATTGCCGAAGTCGTCCAATGCCTCGACCAACGCCGCAGCCGCCTCCGGACGGATCGGCGTGGTCGCGTTGTGGTCGAGATAGGCGATTGTCCGCGGCGAAACGGCCCGCCGCCGGTCATGACTCTTGAAAACCTGACCCTCGTTCATGATATAAACCGCCGCCGAGGCCGGGCGCGCGGGCGCCCCTGGCTCAGCCTTTCGGAACCGCTCCGAACGCGTTGCCGTCAGTCATATCGTCCTCGACCGCTCCGGTCAAACGCCGGGCCAGGTTTTGTTTATGTCGTTCTTGTCGCACCCGAATTTCGGCCGCGGCGCCCCAGCAAGGAAGGCTGGCCTTCATGCCTGAAGTCATTTTCAACGGCCCCGAGGGCCGGCTCGAGGGGCGCTACCACCATTCCAAGGAGACCACGCCGTCGATCGCGCTGATGATGCACCCGCACCCGCAACATGGCGGGACGATGAACAACCGGGTGATCTATCAGCTCTATCACCTGTTCGTACAGCGTGGCTTCTCCGTCCTGCGCTTCAATTTCCGCGGCGTCGGCCGGTCGCAGGGGCGCTATGACGACGGGATCGGCGAGCTGGCCGATGCCGCCTCGGCCCTCGACTGGCTCCAGGCCAACAATCCCGACGCGCCGCAATGCTGGGTGGGCGGCTATTCGTTCGGCGCCTGGATCGGCATGCAGCTTCTGATGCGCCGGCCCGAGATCTCGGGCTTCATCTCGGTGGCGCCGCCCGCCGGCATCTACGACTTCACGTTCCTCGCCCCCTGCCCGACCTCGGGCCTGATCGTCCAGGGCGACGTGGACGAGGTGGCGGCCGAACCGGCCGTCGCCGCGCTGGCGAAGCGGCTCTCGGCCCAGCGCAACATCACCGTCGACTACCAGGTGGTCCCGGGCGCCAACCACTTCTTCCACGAGAAGATGGACGAGATGACCGCGACGATCGACACGTACCTCACCAAGGCGCTGGCGAAGAAGCAGGCGCCGGCGGAAACCTGAAGAATTCCTTCCGGCCTTTTGGCCGTTCGTGCTGAGGAGCGACACGAAGTGGCGCATCTCGAAGCACGAGCGCCCCGGAAACTTACCCGATCGTCGTCGGCACGCGCCTATGCTGCGTCGCCTGCTCGTAGGCATAGGCAAGACGCAGCATCGTGACGTCCGAATAGGGTCGCCCGAGGAAGGTGATGCCGGCCGGCAAATCGTCCCGCGTAAAGCCCGCCGGCACGACCACCGAGGGCACGCTCTGCAGGAACGTGTTGATGTGGGGCGAGCCCTTCTGCTCGACGAAGGGCGGGTTTACCCCGTCCTTGATGAGCGTCGGGCTGTGCTCCACCGCCTTGTGCACCAGCGCGTCGAGCCGGTGGTCCGCCATCGTCTTCAACAGGTTGGTCATCAGCGTCTCGCGCGCCTTGAGCGAGGCGTAGTACCCGTCTTCCGGCGCCGAACGGCTCCACCGATCCTGCGTGCGCTTGGAAAGTTGCGCAAACAATGGCGACTTCGCGACGTCCTCGCGCGCGGCGAACGGCTTCTCGGCGCTGCCGGCAAAATAATGGTCGTAGGCGGCGTGGCTGTCGGCGCGGGAGAACACGCGCTTTGCCGTCAGTTCCGCCATGTCCGGGATGACGACCGGATCGATCACCACCGCGCCGGCCGCACGCAGCTCGCCCACGGCGCGGTCGAACACCTCGGTGATCTGCGCGAAATCCTCGCTGTCAGGCTCGGAGAACAGCCCCATCGGCTCGCGGATGATGCCGATGCGCGCCCCCTCCAACGCGCCAGGATGCAGGGTCGCCGCAAAGCTCGGCGGGGCATGACCCACCCCGTAGGCGGTCGACGGATCGGCCGGGTCGAACCCGATCATCGCATCCAGGAGCTTGGTCATGTCCATCACGGTGCGCCCGAACGGCCCGAGCGACCCGTTCATCGCGGGCCAGCCCTCGTAGACGCCCGTGCGGCTCACCAGCCCGCCCGACGGGCGCATGCCCGCGATATTGCACCAGATCGCCGGGCGGCGGATGGAGGCGAGCCCTTCCTGCCCAATCGCGACCGTGGCGAAGTTCGCCGCCACCGACGCCGCCGAGCCGCCCGACGAGCCGCCGACCGTCCGCTCCAGGTCGAAGGGGTTGCGCGTGGAGCCGAACAGCGTGCCGTGCGTGTCGCCGGCGCCGAGCTCGCCGAGCGTCGCCTTGCCGATGACGATGGCGCCGGCCGCCTTCAGCCGGGCGGCGACGAAGCAGTCGCGCCGTGGCCAGTGGTCCTTGAACAGGACCGAGCCCAATGTCGTCGGCATCTCCGCCACATCGGCCTGGTCCTTGATCACCACCACGACGCCGTGCATCGGCCCGACCAGGCCCGACGATTTCAGCGCGGCGTCGAGCCGGTCGGCCTCGTCCAGCGCGCGTGGATTGAGCGAGATCAGCGCGTTGATCGCGGGACCCTGCTTGTCGTTGGCTGCGATGCGATCGAGATAGGCCTGCACCAGCTCGCGCGCGCTGAGCGCGCCCGAGCGGTAGCCCGCATGGATTTGGGCGATCGTCGCCTCGACCAGATCGAAGCTCGTGCGTACGGCCATCTGAGTTTCCCTACTCTTTTGTCCCATCGATCAGAACAAAGGCGATGCGGCAGGGGCGGCCGCTTCGGTTGGACCATGCGTGGTTGGTCGCCTGCTGGACGACCACGTCGCCGGCCGTGAGATGCACCTCGGTGCGGTCGAGCAGCATGTCGAGCTCGCCTTCGAGAACGATACCGTAATCGACCGTCGCGGTGCGGTGCATGAAGGGGTGACGGGGCTTCCGGCCGTCGATGCGCAGCGGCTCGATGCCGAGCTCGTGCGCGAAGGCGTCGTGGTCGTAGCGAGACAGATCGCCGTCGGGCGGGATTTCGGTCACACGGATCAGCGTGCCGTTCGGCGGCGGCGGCGTGCCGCGATGGCCGGGGAACGGGTCGGCGTCGGCATAGGTCGCGGGCGTCGCCAGCGTGCGCCACAGATTATGCGCCACCGACCGCTCGCGCTCGTGGACATTCGGGTTCGGCCCGTCGGCGAGGATCACCGCGCGACCTTCGGCATCGTGGCCGGTGACGACGCGGCGCACCGGGCGGGACCGGCCGGTTGAGCTGGACTCCGCCTGCGTCCAGCCGTCCGTCGCGGCGCGTGCGACCTTTGCCCCGTCGATCAGGACGAAGCAGATGCGGCAAGGCATGCTGCCGCGATTGACCCAGGCGTGGTTGGTCGCCTGCTGGATCATCACGTCTCCGGCCGTCAGGTGCACCTCGGAATTGTCCAGCAGCATGTCGATCTCGCCCTCGACGACGATCCCGTAATCGACGGTCTCGGTGCAGTGCATGTGCGGATGGCGCGCCGGACCGAGGGTCTCGTCCGGCGCGACGAGGCCATGGAACACGTCGCGGTGGGTGCGGCCCTCCATCGCGCGCGTGGCATGCGGTGGAAATTCCACCATGCGGATGACGGTGCCGCGCGCGGGCGGAAGGATGCCCTTCTGGTCGGCGGCCCGGTCATGCTTCTCGTTGCGCGCGGGCATCTCGGCCGTCTGCCAGATCATCGTGGCCGAGGCGTAGCCCGGATGCTCCAGCACGTGCGGCGACGCGCCGTCGAAGATGGCGATATGCTCCCCCGACGGATCGATCCCGCTGACGACGCGGCGCACGGGCTTCGGCATCGCTGCCCCCTCGCTTTTGGCCGATGCTACCGGATAAGATAAGCGGGAGCCAGCGGAGGCGGAACATGGAATTCGGCTACTTCACCCTCAGCGACAACGCCTACGAGAACTGTCCCCGCTCGAGCGAGGCATTCCTCCACGACATCGTCGCCGAGTCGCTCCATGCCGACCGGATCGGCCTCGCCTCGGTGTGGATCGGCGAGCACCATTTCAACCGGCGCGGCTGCATCCCCATGCCCTCGCTCGTGCTCGCCAACATCGCTGCGACGGCGAAGCGGGTCAGGCTTGCCCCCGCGGTAGTCGTGCTGCCGATGCACAACCCGATCGGCGTCGCCGAGGAGTGGGCGACGCTCGACCAGCTCTCCGGCGGGCGCGTCGAGTTCGCCATGGGGCGCGGCTACGACGCCGCCGAGTACGCGCCGTTCGGGGCCGACTTCCAACGCTCGGCCGAAATCTTCGCCGAGGGGATCGACCTGCTGTGGCGCTGCTGGACCGAAAAGGGCCCGTTCTCCTTTTCGGGCGAGTTCTACAAGGCAGACAACATCGAAATCTGCCCCAAGCCGGTGCAGGACGTGCTGGTGCCCACCATTGCCTGCTTCTCGCGCTACTCGATGGAAATCGCCGCCGCGCGCGACTGGAACATCATCTTCGCGCCGTTCGCGACCGGCCTGATCTTCGACGGGCTCGCCAAGGCGACCGCGGCCTATCGCGAGGAGGCCGAAAAGCACGACCGAGCGCCCGGCAAGGCGAAGTGCAGCTACTTCATCCATATCGGCGGCAAGCCAGCGGAGGAACAGTACGGCCGCGAATGCCTGCTCCGCTATTTCAACCATTCCGGCATGCGCCAGACCAAGCAGGATCGCGAACACAAGATGCCGCCTTCGATGCAATACATGAAGAAGATCCACGAGGCGCTGGCCGTGATGAAGCCCGAGAGTCTGGACGAGGGGTCGATCCTGCTCGGCTCGCCGCAGCAGATCGTCGACTCGCTGAAGCGCGTCGAGGCGGCCGGGATCGACGAGGTGATCCTCTACTTCAACCACGGGCTGAAGCCGCACAGCCTGGTGATGGAGCAGATGGACCGGTTCATGGCCGAAATCGCACCCGCGTTTGCGGGCACAAAGATCACCGCGGCAGCGAAGTAACGACGGAACGGATTATGGACATCAGCATCAACATCGCGCCGACGATCGACAGCTGGAAGGTGGTCAAGCGCGCCGAGGAGCTGGGCTACACCACGGCCTGGTTCTATGACACGCAAATGCAGAACACCGACCTGTTCGTCGCGATGACGATGGCCGCACTCAACACCTCGAAGATCCGGCTCGGAACCGGCGTGCTGATCCCGTCGAACCGCATCGCGCCGGTGGCCGCGACCTGCCTCGGCTCGCTGAGCGCCATCGCGCCGGGGCGGATCGATTTCGGCGTCTCGACCGGCTTCACCGGCCGGCGCGCGATGGGGTCGGGCCCGATAAAGCTCGCCGACATGAAGGAGTACATCCGCGTCGTCCAGGCGCTCCTGCGCAACGAGATGGTCGAGTGGGAGTACGAGGGGCGGCGCCGCAAGGTCAAGTATCTCAACCCCGAGATCGGCGCGATCAACGTGACCGACCCGGTGCCGCTGCACATCTCGGCCTTCGGGCCGCGTGGCCAGGGCCTGACCGCCGAGCTCGGCGCCAACTGGATTTTCGCACCGGGCAACCTGCAATTCGCCCAGGGCGCGATCGACAAGATGAAGCAGAGCTATCGCGACGCCGGCCAGGACCCCGCGACGAAATACATCACGTCGCTGTCCGGCGGGTGCGTGCTGGCCGAGGGCGAGCCCTATGACAGCCCGCGCGCCAAGGCGCAGGCCGGCCCGCACGCCGCGATGATCTTCCACAACCTGGTCGAGGCCGAGGAGTTCGGCGATATCGGCCGGCCGGTGCCGCCGCACCTGAAGGCGCTGCTCGACCGTTACCGCGAGGTCTATGCGAACTACCAGCCGGCGGACGCGCGCTACATCTCCAACCATCGCGGCCACCTGATGTTCCTGCGGCCCGAAGAGCAGGACATCATCAACGGCGACATCATCAAGGCCGCCACCTGGACCGGCACCAAGCCCGAGCTGGTCGAGCGCATGCGCGCACTGAAGCAGATGGGCTACAGCGCCTACTCGGTGCATATACGCAACGGCCATCCCGGCATGCTGGAGGACTGGGCCGACGTGTTCGCGGCGGTCTGACGCCTATTCCGGCAGGCTGATCGCGGCGAAAAGCGGGGGGAGCGCCATGGCCGACACCAGGAGCTACGATTACGTCATCGTCGGGGCCGGTTCGGCAGGCTGCGTCCTCGCCTACCGCCTGAGCGCGGACGGGGCGCGCGTCTGCGTGCTCGAGGCGGGCGGGCCGGACCGGCATCCGTTGCTGCGCGTGCCGATCGGGCTCGGCAAGCTGCACGAGCACCGCATGTTCGACTGGGGCTACGACACCGAGCCGGTCGCCGCCATGGACGGTCGCGTGATCGAGGCGATGCGCGGCAAGGTGGTCGGCGGCTCCTCTTCCATCAACGTGATGGCGTACGTGCGCGGCAACCGGGGCGATTACGACCGCTGGGCGCAGAAGGGCTGCCTCGGCTGGTCATACGCGGACACCCTGCCCTACTTCCGGCGCTGCGAATCGTTCGAGGGAGGGGCCGACGACTATCGCGGCGGCGATGGGCCGCTCACCGTCGAATGGGCGACATTCGAGGACCCGCTGATCGACGCCATCGCGGCCGCCGCGAAGTCGGCCGGCCATCCCTGGTCGGAGGACTATAACGGCGCGGAGCAGCTTGGCATCGCGCGCGGACAGTCGACCATCCGCAAGGGGCGGCGCTGCAGTGCGGCGGTCGCGTTCCTGAACCCCGCGCTCGCCCGGCCGAACGTGACCCTGGAGACGAGCGCGCTGGCGACGCGGGTGATGCTGGACGGCACGCGCGCCGTCGGCATCGAATATCTGAAGAACGGCGCCAAGCACGAGGTCCGCGCCGAGCGCGAGGTGATCCTGTCCGGCGGGGTGTTCAACTCGCCGCATCTGCTGATGCTGTCCGGCATCGGCCCGGCCGACCACCTGCGCGAGCATGGCATCGCGCCGGTCGTGGACTCGCCCGGCGTCGGCGCCAACCTGCAGGACCACATCGTCACCATCACTTCGTGGGCGCGCAACGGCACCGGTCCGTTCCACGCGCTGATGCGGGCCGACCGCATGGCGCCGGCCTTCCTGCAGGCCTGGATGTTCGGCACCGGGCCGGCCACAATCCTGCCGGGGCGGATTTACGGGTTCTTCAAGACCGAGCCGCAGCACGCGGTGCCCGACATCCAGTTCTTCATCCGCGCCGCCCCGCATTCCAATAAGATGTGGTTCCCCGGCGTGAACCCGGCGCCGCCCAACTCGTTCGACCTGCGCCCGGTCCTGCTGCATCCCGAAAGCCGCGGGCGGCTGTGGCTGCGCTCCGCCGACCCGCGCGACCATGTGCGCATCGTGCAGGAGTTCCTGGCGACCGACTATGACGTGCGCACGATCCGGGACGGGGTGAAGCTCGCCCGCGACATCGTCGGTCGGAGGGAGATGGACGCGTTTCGCGGCGCCGAGTTGCTGCCAGGCGTCGACGCGCGCACCGACAAGGAAATCGACGCCTATGTACGGCGCACGACGATCACCGCCCACCACCCGTCCTGTTCCTGCCAGATGGGGCTCGGCCCCGACGCACCACTCGACCCGGAGCTTCGGGTCAAGGGCATAGAAAGGCTGCGCGTGGTCGACGCGGCGGCGATGCCCGACCTCGTTTCGGGCAACATCAACGCCTGCGTCCTGATGATTGCGGAGAAGGCCGCGGACATGATCCGCGGCCTTCCTCCGATGACGCCGTCGATGGCGGCCTGACGCTACATCTTGGCGCCGAGACCGAGCCCGTAGCCGATCAGCACGATTCCGACGCACCACGTGCCGAGCATTCCGAAGACCAACATATTCTTCATGAGCTCGGACTTCATCCACTGACGCCCCTCGTCGCTCATCTTGCCGAGGCGCTTGAACAGCCAGAAGCCGAACGCGCACACGATGGCGCCGGCCACCAGCATGATGATGTTACTCGTCGTCATGGAATTGCGGCCCGTCCGCTATGCCCGGCACGCGGCGGAAGGGCTATTCCCCCGCCCCGAAACCGTCCGGGCAATCGGCGGTTGAAGTCGCACGGAACCGCATAAACGCGCCATACGCGGCGCGCATGCCGGCCGTAAACGACGCGTAAACGAAGGACCGCGGAGGTTCCGCGCGTCCGTCGCCCGCACTACTTCATGTGGGCCATCAGGTAGTCGATCCCGGCCTGGGAGACCTCGATGTCCTGGGCCGGCGTGCCCGAGCTGGCGCCGATGCCGCCGATCAGGTCATCACCCACCTTCACCGGCAGCCCGCCGCCGATGATCGAGAAGTGCCCGCCATTGGTGATGTGGATGCCGAAGGTCGGGTTCCCCGGGCGGCACAGCTCGTTATAGACATGCGTCGCATTTTTCGCGGCCGCGGCGGTGAAGGCCTTGTCGATGGCGATCGAGATCGACGACACCTTGCCGCCGTTCATGCGCGAGAAGGCGATCAGGTTGCCCGACTCGTCGGTGACGGCGATGCACATCGCCACGCCGATCTCGGCCGACTTCTTCTCGGCCCCCTCGATCAGGAGGCCGGCCTCCTCACGCGACAGACGCTTTACGTTCAGCATGGCGGGACTCCGTTGGGAACAGGCAGGTGGTGCGGAGATGCGCCTCCATCGAGGCCTTCTCCTCGGCCGAAAGCGCCGGAAATGGCGGATAGGGATCGCCGACCGGATGGCCCACGATCTCCATCGCCGCCTTCATGGCGGGCGCGAGCCCCTTCGCCTGCCATTTGGCGGGAAACAGGGCGAACTGGCGCTGCAGCTCGGCCGCGCGCACGCGGTCGCCGGCGGCAAAGGCTTTCAGTATTTCGTCGGCGATCTTGCAGCCGGGCGGCGGCATGGTCGCGCCCGATCCCCCGAGCTCGATGGTGGCCAGAAGCATCTGCATCGTCGTGAAGTAGCGGGCGTGGCCGGCCAGGTCGACTTCCACGATCAGGCGTGAGACGCGAGACAGGTCGCGCGAGCTTTCCTTCACGTACTTGACGCCCTCGAGCTTGGTCAGCTCCACCACCCAGGCGGGTGGCACCTCGGCACCGGGGCCGGGGTTGAGGTAAAGGACGATCGGCAACGCCGAGTCCTTCTGGATCGCCTCGAAATAGCTCATCAAGTCGGACTGGGAGGGCGGGCCGCCGAACGGGCGCAGCGGCGCCAGGACCTGGATCGCTTCGGCACCGGACTTCGCCGCGAGCTCGGCGAGCTCGAGCGCGGTTTTCACCGACGGGTGCGACACGCCCACGACCAGTGGCCGGCGCTTATAGACGATGTCCGCCGTGCGCCGGATCAGCTCTTTGCGCTCCTCGAACGGCAGGTAGTGATACTCGCTGGTCTCGACCCCGGCGGCGGAGATGGCCGCCGCGTTGCAGTCGTCGATGATGTAGTCGATCTCGCGCGCCAGCACGTCGAAATCCACCTTCAGGTCAGCGGTGAACGGCGTCAGCGGCGGAACAAGGATGCCGGGAATCTTCATGGCGGCCTCCGCAAAAGGATGAGGCCAAACTATGCCGCCTCGATCGCCGGCCAACAAGGAAAAGCTGGCTGCGGCATTCAGGCCGACCGGGCGAGGAGCGGCGTCCCCGACTCACGGCCCTGCCTTACATCTACGGAATATCCCTTACGGCATGATGCGAATTTTGCCCCCCCGGACCTTTTGCTAGCGTGACATTGCCGCAACGGATGCCGCGCAACGTGAAGAGCAGAGGGAGAGAAGGCCATGTATGCGAACGCCGTAGGACGGGTCGACGAGAAGCTCTTCTCCCTCCAGCCTGTCGAGCCCGCAAATTCGGATCTCCTCGACCGGCTCGCCACCGACCACCTGATGCAGCGCTCGGTCTGCGCGCTGCTCGGGCGCATTGCCGACGACCTCCACGCGCCCAACCGGCACTACGACGCGGCGGCGGCCCATCGCTATCTGACCGAGCTCCTGCCGCGCCACGTCGAGCGCGAGGAAAAGCAGCTCTACTGGCTGCTCAAGCGGCGAGAATATCCGGGCGACGACCTCGATTCGACGTTCGATCTCCTGCGGGCCGGCCACCGCGACACGCGCGCGCTCGGTGACGAACTGACCGACGGGCTCGCGGCCCTCGCCGGCGGCGGGTTACCCCGCCGGCCGAACGAGTTCATCGTCACGGTTCACGCATTCACCCGCCTGCTGGGGGCGCTGATCGCCTGGGAGGACGAGGCCATCCTTCCCTATGCCCGCATGCGGGTCTGAGCCGCCAAACCGGCCACATTCGCGGAATTAATCGCGCTTGAGCCTCGGCATCAGCCGCTCGGCATTGCCGCGATAGATCGCCGCGAGAGCCGCAGCGTCGAGCCCGGCGGCCGAGATCCCCTCGATGGTCCGGCCGACCGAGTGGTAGGGAAAGTCACTCCCCAACAAGAGCTGCGAGACCGGAACGTAGGCGAGGAGCGCCGCGAGCGACGGCTCGAACGCGGCAATGGCCAGATCGTAGTGCAGCTTCTTCAGCTCGTGGTCGACGCCATGAGGCAGGCGTGCGCGCGCCTCCGGACCGACGACCGAGGTGCGGATTCGCCCGGCGAGCATCGGCAGCGTGCCCCCGCCATGGCTGAAGGTGAAGCGTATGTCGGGAAAGCGCGAGAACGTGCCGCTGAACAGCAGGCTCACGATTGCGCGCGTCGTATCGAACGGGTACTCGATCACGGGCGCGGGTACCCATTCCATCAGGCCGCGGCAGCAGGCCGGCGCCAGGGGATGGACATAGACCAGCGCCTTGCGCCGGTTGAGCTCGGCGAACACCCTGTCGAACGCGGGATCGCCGGGCCATCGATCGCCATAGCTGGTCATCAGCCCGATCCCGTCGGCCTTCAGGACATCGAGCGCATAGGCGATCTCGGCCAGCGTGGCGTCGACATCGGGCATCGGCATGGCGGCGAACAGCCCGAACCGGCCAGGGTGGTCCTGCGCCATCCGCGCGCCGTACTCGTTGCAGATCCGCGCGAGCTTGGGATCGCGCGCACCGGGCGGCGACAAGGATAGAATCGCGGTCGCGACGCCGTGCGCATCCATGTCCTCCAGCGTGCGTGCGGCGGACCATTGCATCAACATCGGCAGGCGCGCGGCGGGATCGAGCGATTCGAGGTATTCGGGCGGGTAGAAGTGGTGGTGGACGTCGACGCATCTGTTGGCGCGGATGATCGTATCGGCCATGACGCTACACCGAGAGCTGGAAGGTTTCGGGACGCGCGATCACCGCCTCGGCCACCGCCTCGCGCCACGACGCGCCGTCGGCAAGCTGTACCGAGACCGGCCGCAGCCGGTAGTCCGCCGGCGCGATTTGCGGCGCTTCGCCCGTGTCGCGCAGGCGCCGCGCCGCCTCCATCAGCGTGCGTCGCGTGCGCACGATCACCGCATCCGACGCGTTGAGGTTCTCCTGCGTGCGGTCCCACAGCGGGCCCATGCTTTCGGTCATCGCGATGTCCTGCGCCTGCAGGTCGGTGATCCGCATCCAGGGCGGATCGCTCTCCGGCGCGTCAGGGTCCGCGTAGCCGTTCGTCCGGTTGTAGTAGGGCTCGGCCGTGCCCGGGATCAGCCGCGCATGGACGTTCGAGCCGCCCTGCATCCGCCCCAGTTCCGCCTCGGTCAGCCGGCGCCGCGGATGCCACGAGAAGGTGAACACCAGAGACTGCCCGTCATCGACGGGCACCCAGCTATGGCCGGCCTGCGGGCTGTCGCCAGCCAGCGGGATGGTCGTGAAGCCCGGCATGAACCACTGGTTCACCCGCCAGTAGAAGCTTTCCGCGTCGGCCCGGCGGCGCGCCGCGAGCAGCAGCCCCGCCCGGGTCGGCTCCATCTCGATCTTCGGCACCGGGTCCTGCAGCAGCCAGCCCGGTGACCTGTCCGGCTGTTCGGACGAGCGCCGCTTCATCGGGTCGCCGTGCAGGAAGGCGAGATGGCTGGAATCGAGATCGCCATCCATCCCCTGCACCCAGTTGCAGCGCTGCAGCCGCTTGGACACGAACACCTGGTCCTCGGGCACCACCAGCCATTCGAGCTCGGGCAGGTCCCCCATCGCCTCGCGCGGCCCCATCCAGGTCCACACCGCGCCATTCCGCTCGACGCAGGGATAGGCCGGCTGCCTGATTTTCTCAGGAAACGCCTGGCCCTTCGGCACGTTCGGCATGTCCACGCAGGTGCCGTCCACGTCGTACTTCCAGCCGTGATACCAGCAGCGCAGCCCGCAATCCTCGTTCCGCCCGAAGAACAGCGACGCGCCGCGATGGGCGCAATGCTCGCGCAGCAGCCCGACCCGGCCACGCGTGTCGCGGAACGCCACCAGGTCCTCGCCCAACAGCCTGACCCGCACCGGCGCGCCGTCCGGCTTCGGCAGCTCGCGCGACAGCAGAGCCGGCATCCAGAAGCGCCGCAGCAGTTCGCCCATCGGCGTCCCCCTGCCCGTCTCCGACAGAAGCTTGTGGTCTTCCGGCATCATGCAAACAGGCCCTCACGCGCAAATGCTGGCGCAAGTCACGCACGAAAGTTTGTCATTCGCCCATCATCTTGGCAAGCTTCGGCCGAAAAAATTCGCACATACTGCGGATTTCAAAATTGCACGGCGGGCCAGCTTGGCAGAGGATAGAGCCAACAACACACGATTTGCGCAAGGAGGCAGCGTTGGCCAACGAGAAGCGTACAATTTCCGATCAAGAGCTGGCGCTGCGCCGGAAGCTCGCCATCATGTGTCGGATTCTCGGTCAGCAGGGCGCGATCGGGCTGTTCGGACACGTGTCGCTGCGCGTGCCCGACACCGACATCGTCCTGATCACCCCCGGCGCCGGCATCGAAAAAACCACCTGCCGGATGGACCAGATCTTCGTGTTCGACATCGGCGGCACACTGCTCAACCATCCGGGCGGCGACCGGCCGATTCAGACCCCGGCGGAATGGCGCATCCATACACAGATCCACCGCGACAGGCCGGACGCCTTATGCGTCGCGCATCTGCACGCGCGCGCCTCGACGCTTTTGGGCATCGCCGGCCACGACATCGTGCCGTGCTATTCGCAGGGCTCGATCCTCGCCGGCGGCATCCCGACCTGGGACACCCCGCTGATGGTGCTGGACGACACGTCCGCCGCGTCGCTGTCGCAGGCGCTGGGCAGCAGCGTCGCGTGTCAGATGCGCGGCCATGGATCGGTGGTGGTTGGTCCGTCCGCCGAAACGGCGTTGGCCGCCTGCACCTTCATCGAGGAGAACGCGCAATACCAGATCGACGCCCAGCCGCTGGGCGGGGTCAAAGCCTTCCCCAAGGAGGCCTGGGACCAGCTTGCGGCCGAGCGCCGCGGCGACTACGGCGCGCGGCTTCTGTGGGACTACTACGAACGCAAAGTGGCGATGGATGGCGTGCCGCTGTAACGGGCGCCGATTGCCGCAACCGAACAAGAGACGATTTTTGGGAGGAACGCCATGAGACACCGGATCGCCCTCGCCGCGCTGGTTGCCGGGCTTGTCACCGCCTTTGCCGCCGACGCCCCGGCCGCCACCGTCAAGTGGACCGCCGTCGCCGGCTCGCCGCCGGTCCAGCTGCCGCTCAAGGTGGTGCACGAATACATCATCCCCGAGATCAACAAGCGCATCGCGGCGGCGAACAAGGACTTCAAGATCGAATGGGTCGAGGCCTACGCCCAGTCGCTCGCCAAGTTCCCCGAGGTGTTCGAGACCGTCGAGGAGAACATCGCCCAGTACGGCCTGCAATTCACCAATTTCGAGGAGGCCAAGCTGCCGCTCGAGCAGTACACGCGCGCCGTGCCGTTCGGGCCGGAGGATTCGCAGACCGCGTCGGCCATCGACGCGAAGCTCCGCACGTCCACACCGGAAATGGAGAAGATGTGGGCGAGCCACAAGCAGTACCGCCTGTCCTCGGCGGCGAATGCCGGGCTGCAGCTCTTCACCACCTTCCCCGTCCACACGATGGCCGACATCAAGGGCCACAAGATCGGCGCCAGCGGTTCCTATGCCAACTACCTGCACAATACCGGTGCGGTCGCCGTCAATGCCCTGATGTTCAACGCCTACAACGACATTCGGAACGGCGTCTACGAAGGCTACGTGATCTCCACCTCGCTCGCCTTCCCCTTCCGGCTGCAGGAGGTGATGAAGAACGTTTCCGACATCGGGTTCGCGGCGACGATTTCGCCGACGGTCAGCGTGAACAAGCAGGCGATGGATGCGCTGCCCGACTGGGTGCAGAAGATCGTGCGCGACGTCTCGGCCGAGTACGGCCCGCGCTACGCCAAGCTGGAGGACGCGCGCACCGGCATGTTCAAGGGGATGATGATGAAGAAGGGCGTTTCCTTCTCGAACCTGCCGCACGACGAGCGCAAGAAATGGGCGATGGCCCTGCCGAACCTCGCGACGGCGTGGGCCGACAGCGCCGAGAAGCGCGGCCTGCCCGGGCGCAGGTTGCTGGGCGCCTACATGGACGAGCTGCGGGCGCGCCACATCGACACGCTGCGCGACTGGGACAAGGAGTAGCAGCGCCAGTTCGTCCGGAGGGGCGATGGGCTATCGAGTGATCTTGCGCCCGGGTGGGCACGAATTCGAGGTGGCGGAGGGCAAGACAGTGCTCGCCGCCGCCCTCACCGCCGGGCGCAACCTCGCCTATAGCTGCCGCGCCGGATCCTGCACCACCTGCAAGGCGCGCGTCCTCGACGGGCGCGTCGAATACGGCAAGATCAACGAGCACCATTTGGATGCGGCAAGCCGGGCCGCCGGATACGCCCTCCTGTGCCAGGCCGTGCCGCTCTCGGACCTGGTGATCGAGGCGCACGAACTGACATTGCACCTGTCCCAGCCGCGGCTTGTGCCGTGCCGGGTAAAGCGCATCGAGCGACCGGCGCCCGACGTCGCGGTGATCGGGCTGCGCCTTCCCTACAACGACAACATGCTGTTCGCCGCCGGCCAGTACGTCGACTTCCTGCTGCCGGACGGCAAGAGGCGCAGCTATTCCATCGCCACAGCGCCCGACCTCGAAGGCTCGCTGATGGACATCGACCTGCATGTCCGCCACACGCCGGGCGGCGCGTTCACCGATCGCGTGTTCGGCACGCTGAAAATTGGCGAGATCCTGCGGTTCGAAGGACCGCTCGGCACGTTCTACCTGCGCGAGGAGTCCGACAAGCCGATCGTGCTGCTCGCCGGCGGCACAGGTTTCGCGCCGATCAAGGCGATCGTCGAGTACGCGCTGAAGCGGCGCATCGCGCGGCCCATGACGCTGTATTGGGGCTGCCGGGCGCGTGCCGATCTCTACATGGCCGACCTGCCCGAGCGCTGGGCCGACGAGGCACCCAACTTCCACTTCGTGCCGGTGCTCTCCGATCCGGCGCCGAACGACGGATGGACCGGGCGCACCGGCCTCGTTCATCGCGCGGTGATGGAAGATTTCCCCGATCTCGCGGGTCACCAGGTCTATGCATCGGGCACGCCGGCGATGGTCGAGGCGGCGCGGCGCGATTTCGCCAACGCATGTGGGCTGCCCGGCACGGAGTTCTTCGCGGATTCGTTCCTCACCGAAGCCGAGCTTGCCGGCGCGCCACAACAGGGAGGTTGATATGACCGAGATTCCCGAACCCGTATTCGAACCGAACAACAAGTCCTCGGTGATCAAGCCCTGGCTGATGTCGCACGGCACCATGCAGTGCCGCAGCCTGAAGGAGTCGCGTCGCTTCTACGAAGAATTCCTCGGGCTCGAATGCGTGCGCCAGGGCAAGCCCGCGATCTTCGTGCGCTGCGGCATGAAGTGGCACATCGTCGCCGTGCAGGCGGGCGAGCATCTGAAGCCCGCCCACGTGCACCAGCACTGGGGGCTGGAGGTCCGTAGCCGCGAGGAGGTGGATCAGGCCTTCGCGAAGGCCAACGAGCTGAAGGACAGCTACAAGATCGGCAAGATCTACAGCCCCTCGCTGCAGCACGGGGTGTACTCGTTCTATTTCGAGGACCTCGACCACAACTGGTGGGAGATCCTATACTACGACGGGTTCCAGCACGACGACGCGTTCGATTTCGGCGACCGCTTCCCCATGGACGACGAGGGAATGACCGTCTCGCCGGAAACCGTGTAACCCCTAAACCGAAAAGCGGAACGTCTCCGGTCGCGTCTCGAGGGCGTCACCGACCGCCGCCTGCCAGTCATCGACGTCGCGCGGGAGCAGCGCCGAGAACGGGCGCAGCGCGTAGTCGCGCGGCTCGAGGCCCGGCGGCGTTTTGCCCTTGGCGAGCGCGCGCGCGGCCTCGATCAAGGTGCGCCGCACCGCGACAATCACCACGTCGGTCGAGCCCAGCGTCTCCTTCGTGCGGTCGAACAGCGTGCCCATCGACTCGGTGATGCACATGTCCTGGTCCTGGAAGTTCCTTATCCGCATCCAGGGCTGACGCGCGGGTGGCGCGTCCGGGCCGGCATACTCGTTCGAGGCGTTGTGCACCGGCGTGAACGTGCCGGGAATGAGCTGCGCGTGCACCGAGACCTTGGCATTGGCGAACAGGTCGCGCTCCTCGTCGGTCAGGGGGCGCTTCGGGTGCCATGACCAGGTGAAGGTCCAGCTCCGCTCGTCATCGACCGGCACCCAGCTATGTCCGGCCAGCGTGCCGTCGCCCGGAAGCGGGATGGTGGTATAGCCGGGGATGAACCACTGGTTGATCCGGTAGTAGTACTGGTCATCGCCCGCCTTGCGGCGGGTGGCGAGCAGGATCCGCGACGGCGTCTTCTTCATGTGGAAGGTCGGGTGCAGGTCGTCGCGCAGCCAGTCGATCGACTGGGAGCCCTGCAGGTCGAGCGCCTTGTCCACCGTACGGAAATGCAGAAAGGACAGGTGCGCCCCGTCGATGTCGCCGTCCATGCCCTGCGTCCAGTGGCATTGCTGCTGGCGCTTGGACACGTAGACGTGGCTTTCCGGCACGGTCAGCCATTCCAGCGCCGGCAGTTCGGGCATCGTGTCGGGCGGGCCCAGATAGGCCCAGACGACGCCCGCCTTCTCCACGCACGGATAGGCAATGTGCTTGACCTTTTCCTTGAACTGGCGATCCGGCGGTTCGTTCGGCATGTCGACGCAGTTGCCGTCCACGTCGTACTTCCAGCCGTGATACCAGCAGCGCAGCCCGCACGCGGCATTCTCGCCGTAATAGAGCGAGGCGCCGCGATGGCAGCAATGCTCAGCGAGAAGCCCCACCTGTCCGTTGGTATCGCGGAACGCCACAAGGTTCTCGCCCAGGATGCGCACGCGCACCGGCGCGCCGTCCGGTTCCGGCAACTCGCGCGACAGAAGCGCCGCCGTCCAGTAGCGCCGCAGCAGATTGCCCATCGGCGTGCCGGGTCCGGTCTGCGACAGAAGCTTATGGTCGGCCGCCCTCATGAACGCGTCTCCTGATTGGACTTGTCGAACAGGTCGGAATAGCCGCCCGGCGGGTTCGCCAGGATCTCCCAGCAATTATTGTCGCGGTCCCAGAAATAGAAGCTGTAATTGCCGTGCTGGTCCTTCGGCTCCGTGATCCGCTGCAGCCCCCACTTGTCCTTCTCGTCGAGACAGGCGCGGTACGCCTCGTCCACCTCCTCGCGGCTCGCCACGTCGATGCCGTTGTGGTTGGCAAGCGTATGCAACGCGCGGTTCGCGGTGCGCACCACGACAATCGAATTCCTGCCCCCCAGCCGGACGCAGAGCGCGTGCGGGCTCATATAGATCACGTCGAAGCCCAGGAACTCTTCGTAAAAGGTCTTCGAGGCGGCGAGGTCCGACGCCTCGAGCGTGGCGTGCGAGATGAACCGCGTCTTGAGGCGTGCCGTCACGATGCCGCTCCCGGATAAAGGCCGAGCCTGGTCAGGAACTCGATGGCGTAGCGATCGTAGAGCCACGGCGCCTCCTGCATCACCGCGTGGCCGGCGCCCTCGATGACGCGGAACTCCGAGCCTTTCAAGCGCTTGTGCAGCGTCTCCGCCGACGCGTGGTTGCGGTCCCCCGTGCCGGAGATGATCATCAGCGGCACCGGGCATTCCTCCCAGAACGAATCCGGCTCGGCGTTCATCAGCGCCTTGTTCATCGCGATGATCGCGCCGACCGTGCCGGGATTGTTCAGCTCGTCCACCATCGCGACGTAGTGCTGCACGTGGGGCATCTCCTTCGCGGTGTCGGAGAAGTGATCGAAGAGCTGGTGCCGGCGGAGCCCGATCCCCTCGGCCGCGTAGCGCTCGGCCCAGCGCTTCATCGGCTCGCGCACGGGGCCCGGAATATAGCCCGTGCCCGACATGATCAGGCAATGGGTCTGGGCCGGGCGCTGTTTCGCCATGTGGTAGCCGATGAAGCTGCCCATCGAGTTGCCCTGGATGATCGTCTTGGCCGGGCCGGCGACGCGGTCCACCACCTCCCAGCACGCCTCGGCCTGGTCGCCCAGCGACACGCCCTCCTGCGGCGCGGCCGAGCGGCCATAGCCCGCCAGGTCGACGGCGATCGTCCGATACCACGACGAGAAGCGCGCGGTCTGGTAGAGCCAGAGCCGGTGGTCGTCCGGCGTCGAATGGAGAAAGATCATCGGCTTTCCGCTGTCGCCGATCTGCTGAAAATAGAGCGGACCTGGAATGTGACGCGCCACGCGAACCCCCGTGATATTGGACCATTAGGATGTCGCCCCGCGGTGGGGCCGTCAACACGCCGCGCCCCTGCGCTGCGCTAGCGTCCGGTCACTTTTTCAAGCAGCGCGCGTGGGTCGGCGGGCGCCGCTTCGCCGGTCCAGACCACGTATTGGTCGGGCCGCACCAGGAACAGCGGAACGCCGTAATCTTCGCGCCCGTCGCCGAAGCTGTCGCGCACGATGGTGAGCGGCACGCCAAGCGCCTGCGCTGCCGCCTCGAAGCCGCGCACCGGTCCGTCCTCCCCGCCGAGCGCGACCAGGGTGAATCCGGTCCCCAGCGCCTCGAACAGATCGCAGCCGGTGGACAGGCGCCGCGGCGCCAGGTGGTGGCCGGCGCGCGCCGCGAAGCTGTGGACGCCATGGGCGCTGCACACCCCGCCCGGCGGTCCTGCCACCACCGGCGAACCTTCGTAGTTCGGCTCGTAGCTGCGGATGGTCGTATCGGTGCGCGCCGTCCGGCCGGCCCAGGCCTCTTCGAACGCCGCGCGGTCGCGCTCCGGGCTGTAGCGCTCCAGGAACGCGCGATCGGTGTTGATGCGAGCCGCAATGAAATCCTCGCCGGTCTCCTTGAAGATCGGATGGCGCTCGGCCGAGTACGACCCGAGCAATCCTTCACCGCCCCAGCCCTGCAGGACGGCGGCCAGCTTCCAGCCCAGGTTGCGCGCGTCCTCCAGCCCGTTGTTCAGCCCGAACCCGCCATAGGGCGGATGCGAATGCGCCGCGTCGCCGGCAATAAAGGCGCGTCCGACGCGATAGCGTTCGGCGACCGCCACCCGCAGGTCCCAGAACCCGACATGGTCGAACGCGCAGGCGAACGGAAACCCCGCCGCCTTTTGCACGAGGCCGTGGAAATCGCAATTGTCCTTGGTGGTATCGGCGGGCACCGGTGCATGAAAGAACCAGCCTTCGCCCACGTCGATTCGGCCGAAGAACTGCCAGTAGCCTTTCTGGTCCGGGTGCAACGCGTTGTAGGTGGAACGTTCGGGAAAGCGCTTCAGCCCCTCATGCAGCTCGCGCGAGCGGAGTACGGCCAGCACCATGAGCTGGTCGTAGTCGGCGCCGCCACGCGCGATACCAATCTGCTCGCGCACCACCGAGCGCGCACCGTCGCACCCGACGACATAATCGGCCTCCAGCGTCTCACGCCCGCCGCCCTCGCGCTCGGCGATGGTGACCCGTACGCCGTTCTCGTCCTGTGCGACCGCTTCGGCGGACCAGCCGAACCGGCTTTCGACCCAGGGCAGCCGCGCCATCTTCGCGCGCAGCACCTCTTCCGTGAGGTATTGGGGCAGGCGCTCGACGTCCTGGAAATAGTAGGGGCGCAGCACCTCGCGCTGAGGCGGCGCGTACCAGTACGGGCTCATCAGGTCGCCATAGGCGACGATGCCGCTGATCGGGAAACCGGGCGGCATGATGCGGGCCGCGCGCAGCTCGTCGACGATCCCCCAGGACCAGAAATGCTCCAGGGTGCGCGGGCTGAGATTCTGCCCCTTGGGGATGCGCTGCATCTCGCGATAGCGCTCGACCAGCGCGCAGGACACGCCACGCAACCCGAGCTCGACGGCCAGCCCGACTCCGACCGGCCCGCCCCCCACGATGATCACCTGATAACGCTGTGCCATGCCCCATTGCGTACCACGTTCGCCACCGCCATCGCGAGCCGCTGCCCCGGCCTTCAAGCCGTCGAACGTGACTTCTGCCTAATTCGTAGGCGACTTGGTCGAGATGCTTAAACTTTAATCACCCCACGTGCTGCTCAAAAAGGCGGCAGATGCGTGTCGAGGAACTATCCGCTTGAAAAAAAACCACTTTCGCGGGGCCTGCCCATTTGGCACGCGGCTTGCAATGGACGTTGCGGTGGATCGCAGAAACCTTCCGGAGGCACGCAATGATTTCCAGACGCACCTGTCTTGCCGGCGCGGCAGCGGCGGTACTCACCGCCAGCCTTGCCCTGCCCGGCACGCCCGCGAGGGCGGCCGACGACACGATCAAGGTCGGCATCCTGCATTCGCTGTCGGGCACGATGGCGATCAGCGAGACGACGCTCAAGGACGTGATGCTGATGCTCATCGCCGAGCAGAACAAGAAGGGCGGCATCCTCGGCAAGAAGCTGGAGCCGGTGGTGGTCGACCCCGCTTCCAACTGGCCGCTGTTCGCCGAAAAGGCGCGCGAGCTGATCCAGAAGGACAAGGTCGCCGTGGTGTTCGGCTGCTGGACCTCGGTCAGCCGCAAGTCCGTGCTTCCCGTGTTCGAGTCGCTCGAACTCCATCCTGTTCTACCCCGTCCAGTACGAGGGCGAGGAATTGTCGAAGAACGTGTTCTACACCGGCGCCGCGCCGAACCAGCAGGCGATCCCGGCCGTCGACTACCTTATGGCGCAGGGGGTGAAGCGCTGGGTGCTAGCCGGCACCGACTACGTCTACCCGCGCACGACCAACAAGATCCTGGAGGCGTACCTGAAGCAGAAGGGGGTCGCCGACGCCGACATCATGATCAACTACACGCCGTTCGGCCATTCCGACTGGCAGTCGATCGTGGCGTCGATCAAGCGTTTCGGCGCGGCCGGCAAGAAGACCGCCGTCGTGTCAACTATCAATGGCGACGCGAACGTGCCGTTCTACAAGGAGCTCGCCGCCCAGGGCGTGAAGGCGACCGACATCCCGGTCGTCGCGTTCTCGGTGGGTGAGGAGGAGCTGGCCGGCATCGACACCAAGCCGCTGGTCGGCCACCTGGCCGCGTGGAACTACTTCGAAAGCATCGACACGCCCGCGAACGAGGCCTTCATCAAGTCCTGGCACGCCTTCATCAAGAACCCGAAGCGCGTGACCAACGACCCGATGGAAGCCCACTATATCGGCTTCAACATGTGGGTGAAGGCGGTCGAGAAGGCCGGCACCACCGACCCCGACAAGGTGATCGACGCGATGGTCGGCGTGTCCGTCCCCAACCTCACGGGTGGCTACGCGACCATGATGCCCAACCACCACATCACCAAGCCGGTGCTGATCGGCGAGGTGCAGGCCGACGGCCAGTTCGACACGGTGTGGAAGACCCCGGGCCTCGTGCCGGGTGACGCATGGTCCGACTATCTGCCGGACTCGAAGCCGCTGATCTCGGACTGGCGCAAGCCGATGTCCTGCGGAAACTTCAACGTCAAGACCGGCAAGTGCGGCGGCAAGGGCAACGGCGCCTGAGCCATCTCGTTGCGCGGGGAGGCACCGCCTCCCCGCGCCCCTCTTCCCACACGAACGAACGGATCGAACGTGGCCTTCCTTCGCCTCATCGCGCTCCTTCTCACGCTTGCCACGGCCCTCGCGCCGTCGGCCCGCGCGGCCGGAGACGACCTTCGCAAGCTGGTCGACGCGCTGGCGGTGGGCGCCGAGTTCGGCAAGTTCAACGAGACCGGCGCTGCCGTCGAGGCGCTGGCCGCGAGCGGCGCGGGCGAGGTGGCCCCTGTCTTGAAAGCCCTGGTCGAGGGCAACCTCTATCTGCTCAAGTCAAACAAATCGGTCGTGGTCGTGCGCGATGCCGGCGACAAGAAGATCGCCGCCGATCCGTTGTCGGGCAAGACGATCGGCGAGGTCGACCCGTTCGCCGTGAAGCGCATCCGGGTGAACAATGCGCTGCGCGAGGCGGTCCAGACGGCCATCGGCCGGCTCACCCTCGCCGCCAAGAATCCCGCCGTCCGCCGCAAGGCGGCCAACGACATCTTCCAGTCGCCCAACCCGTCCTCGATCGCCGCACTCGACGCCGCCATCAAGTCCGAGAGCGATCCGGACATTCGCACCCTGTTCGAGCAGGCGCGCGCCGCGTCGGTGCTGGCCGCTGCCAAGGACCAGACCCAGGAAGCGGTCCTCGCCGCGATCCCGGTCCTCGCCGCGCGCGGGGACCAGGCATCGCTGGCCTATCTCGGCGCGGTCGCGAACGGTTCCGTCGGCCCTGTGAAGGAAGCGGCCACCAAGGCCGTCCGCGATATCCGAGCCGATCTCGCCACGTGGTCGGCCGCACAGAACGTCTGGTATGGCATTTCGCTCGGTTCGGTCCTGCTGCTCGCCGCCATCGGGCTCGCCATCACGTTCGGCGTGATGGGCGTCATCAACATGGCGCATGGCGAGATGGTGATGCTGGGCGCCTACACGACCTATGTCGTGCAGCAATCGATGGGCGCGTGGACGCCCGGCCTCGCCGAGTACTCGCTGGCCGCCGCCGTGCCGCTCGCCTTCCTGGTGGCGGGCGGGGTCGGCATCGGCATCGAGCGCTGCGTGATCCGGTTCCTCTATGGCCGCCCGCTGGAAACCCTGCTCGCCACCTGGGGCCTGTCTTTGGTCCTACAGCAGGCGGTGCGGTCCATCTTCGGCCCGACCAACCGCGACGTGGTGACGCCCGAGTGGCTGGCGGGCGCGTTCCAGCTCGGCCACATGACCGTCACCTACAGCCGGATGTGGATCGTCGTGTTCGCACTGGCCGTGTTCGCGCTGCTGACGCTTGTGCTGCGCAAGACCTCGTTCGGCCTCCATCTCCGCGCGGTGACGCAGAACCGCGCGATGGCCGGCTCGACCGGTATCCGCACGCCCTGGGTCGACGCTCTGACTTTCGGGCTGGGCTCGGGCATCGCGGGCATCGCCGGCGTGGCGCTTAGCCAGATCGACAATGTCAGCCCCAACCTGGGCCAGGGCTACATCATCGACTCCTTCATGGTCGTGGTGTTCGGCGGGGTGGGCAATCTGTGGGGCACGCTGGTCGGCGCCACGGTGCTGGGCATCGCGAACAAGTTCCTCGAGCCCTATGCCGGCGCCGTGCTCGGCAAGATCCTGGTGCTGGTGGCGATCATCCTGTTCATCCAGAAGCGTCCGCGCGGCCTGTTCGCCCTTCGCGGCCGGGCGGTGGAATCATGAGTCAACGCGGACCGCTCCTTACCGCCCTGGGAGCGCGTGGCAGCGCGATCACGCTTGGCCTGCTCATCGCCACCGCCGTGCTGGTGCCGGTGCTGCACCTCGCCGTGCCGGCAGGCTCGGCGCTGCACATGTCCAGCTTCACGGTCAGCGTCCTGGGCAAGTATCTCGCGTACGCCCTGCTCGCCCTGGCCGTCGATTTGATCTGGGGCTATTGCGGGATCCTGAGCCTAGGCCACGGCGCGTTCTTCGCCCTCGGCGGCTACGCGATGGGCATGTACATGATGCGCCAGATCGGCAGCCGCGGCGTCTACGGCAACCCGACCTTGCCCGACTTCATGGTGTTCCTGAACTGGAAGGAGCTGCCCTGGTACTGGCACGGGTTCGACTCGTTCGCCTTCGCCGCGCTCATGGTGTTCCTGGTGCCGGGACTGCTCGCCTTCGTGTTCGGCTGGTTCGCGTTCCGGTCGCGCGTCACGGGCGTGTACCTCTCGATCATCACCCAGGCGATGACCTACGCCCTGATGCTGTCCTTCTTCCGCAACGACATGGGGTTCGGCGGCAATAACGGCCTGACCGACTTCAAGGATTTGCTGGGGATGAACCTGCAAAGCGAGGCGACGCGCGCGGGCCTGTGCGCCGCGACCGCCGTCGCGCTTGCGCTCGGCTTTGCCGCCTGCCGGCTGATCGTGACCTCCAAGCTCGGCCGCGTGCTGGTCGGAATCCGAGACGCAGAAGGCCGCACGCGCTTCCTCGGCTACAAGGTCGAGCACTACAAGCTGTTCGTGTTCGTCTTTTCGGCGATGCTGGCCGGCGTCGCCGGGGCGCTCTACGTGCCGCAGGTCGGCATCATCAACCCGTCCGAGTTCGCGCCGGCCAACTCCATCGAGATCGTGATCTGGGTCGCGCTCGGCGGGCGCGGCACCCTTTATGGCGCGATCATGGGCGCAATCGCCGTCAACATGGCGAAGAGCTGGTTGACCGGTACGATCCCCGAGGTGTGGTTGTTCGCGCTCGGCGCCCTGTTCGTCGCCGTCACTTTGTTCCTGCCGCGCGGCATCGCCGGGCTCCTGTCCGGCAACGGGTTCGACCTCGCCGCCGCACGCGCGCGCATTTCGCAGCTCACCGAGGCCGGCGCCCGCCTCGGAAAGGCCAAGCCATGACCGCCGCTGCCGAGACCGTGCTGTACCTGGACGGGGTGAGCGTCAGCTTCGACGGGTTCAAGGCGCTCAACGAGCTCAGCTTCTACGTGCTCGAATCGGAGATGCGCGCGATCATCGGGCCGAACGGCGCCGGCAAGACAACGATGATGGACGTCGTCACCGGCCGCACAAGGCCGGACGAGGGGCAGGTGCTGTTCCGCGGCAACACCGACCTTACCCGTCTCGACGAGGCCGACATCTCCAACCTGGGCATCGGCCGCAAGTTCCAGAAGGCGACCGTGTTCGACAACCAGACCGTGCTCCACAATCTGGAGCTGGCCCGCAAGGCGCCGCGCGGCGTATTCGCCACGCTGTGCGACAAGCCGACGGCGGCGGACATGGACCGGCTCGATGCCGTGCTCGAGACCATCGCGCTCGAGGCTCGGCGCGACGCGATGGCGGGCTCGCTGTCGCACGGCCAGAAGCAATGGCTGGAGATCGGCATGCTGCTGATGCAGGAGCCCGACCTTCTGCTGGTCGACGAGCCGGTCGCCGGCATGACCGACGCGGAGACGGCGGCGACCGCCGACCTGCTGCGCGAGGTGGCGCGCACCCGCTCGGTGGTGGTCGTGGAGCACGATATGGAATTCGTGCGCTCGCTCGGCTGCCGCGTGACCGTGCTGCATGAGGGCTCGGTCCTGGCCGAAGGCTCGCTCGAAGCGGTGCAGAACGACCCGCGCGTGATCGAAGTCTATCTGGGGCGCTGACCGATGCTGACCGTGGAATCCATCGATCTCTATTACGGCGCCAGCCAGGCGCTGCGCCAGGTCTCGCTCGTCGCCGAGCCGGGCCAGGTGACCTGCGTACTGGGCCGGAACGGAGTCGGCAAGTCGAGCCTGATGCGCGCGATCGTCGGTCAGCACCCGGTGCGCGCCGGGCGGATCGCGCTCGACGGGCGCGACATGACCCGCCTGCCTTCCTACGAGCGCGCGCGCGCGGGTGTGGCCTACGTGCCGCAGGGACGCGAGGTCTTTCCCCTTCTCACGGTCGAAGAGAACATCAAGTCCGGCCTCGCCGCCCTGCCCCGCAAGGCACGCGAAATCGCTTCGGAGATTTTCGACCTGTTCCCCGTGCTGCGCGATATGCTGCGCCGGCGCGGCGGCGACCTGTCCGGCGGGCAGCAGCAGCAGCTCGCCATCGCCCGCGCCCTGGTCATGCGGCCCAAGCTCCTGGTGCTTGACGAGCCGACCGAGGGCATTCAGCCTTCCATCATCAAGGACATCGAGCGCGTCATTGCACTGTTGCGCGACCGCGGCGACATGGCGATCGTCCTGGTCGAGCAGTATTTCGAGTTCGCGCGCGACCTCGCGGACTCCTTCGCGGTGATGGACCGCGGCGAGGTCGTTCTCGCCGGCCGGCGCGCCGACATGGTGGAAGAGGATGTTCGACGCTACCTCACCGTCTGAACACGGCGTCTCCGACTCCGACCTGCAGCGCTGCGACGGCGCGGTGCGGCTCGCGATGGGCCGCCGCGACGGCAAGACATGCCTCCGGGACCTGTACCAAAGGAGCCCGGCCCGCGCGATCCTGCCGCGCATCGACGGGCGCACGGGCGGCGAAGTGGTGCTGGTCAACACGGCGGGCGGTATCGCCGGCGGCGACCGCATGGCAGTTTCGGTGGAGGTCGGCGAAGGCGCCGCCTGCGTCGTCACCACGCAAGCGGCAGAGAAGATCTACCGCGCGATCGACGCTCCCGCGCGCATCGACACCACGATCGGGGCGCGCGACGGTGCGCTGTGCGAATGGCTGCCGCAGGAGACCATCGCCTTCGACGGGGCGCGGATCGAGCGCCGCACCAACGTGGAGGTGTCGCAAGGCGGGCGGGTGCTGGCGCTGGAATGGCTGGTCCTCGGCCGCGCCGCCCATGGTGAAATGCTGCGCCACGGACAACTTCGCGATTGCTGGCGCGTCGTGCGCGACGGAAAGCTGGCCTGGGCCGACGCATTCCGGATCGAGGGCGACATCGCCACGGTGGCCGCCCGGCGCGCACTGCTCGACGGCGGCGACTCCCTGGCGACGCTGATCTACGCGGCCCCGGACGCCGCGAACCTGATCGAGCCGGCGCGCGCCGCCACGGCTGCCGCGCCCTGCCCGGCCGGCGCGACAATCGTGTCCGGCATCCTGGTCTGCCGCTTCGTGTCGGCCGGCGCATCCGGGCTGCGCCGCGCCGTTGCCGCCATGCTGGCCGCGCTGCGTCCGAACATCGTTGGCGCCGGTGCCGCGCTGCCCCGCGTTTGGGGCCTCTGAGAGGGAGAGAGGGAGCCATGAACCTGACACCGCGCGAGCGCGACAAGCTGATGGTGGCGATGGCCGCCATGGTCGCGCGCAGCCGCCTGCAACGCGGGGTGAAGCTGAACTATCCCGAAACCGTCGCGATCATTGCCGACTTCGTGGTCGAGGGCGCGCGCGACGGGCGCTCCGTCGCCGAGCTGATGGCCGACGGCGCGCGCGTGCTGCAGCGCTACCAGGTGATGGAGGGCGTCGCCGACATGATCCCCGAAATTCAGGTCGAGGCGACCTTCCCCGACGGCACCAAGCTGGTCACCGTACACCAGCCGATCCGGTGAGGTTAGGAGCCATGCTCGCAAGTCCGGACGACCCCAAGCTTGTCATCCCGGCCAAGCCGCAAGGCGGCGCGAGCCGGGACCCATTTTTCCGCGCCGGTATCGCTGCGAGATGGGCCCCGGCTCGGCGCGCCACGCGCGCCGTCCGGGGTGACATCGGTAACGGATCGAAGAAGGGAGCCTCATGATCCCCGGCGAGATCATCCCCGCCCCCGGCGAGATCGTGCTGAACGAGGGCGCCAGGTCCGTGCGCCTCTCCGTCGCCAACACGGGCGACCGGCCGGTGCAGGTCGGCAGCCACTACCATTTCTTCGAGGTGAACGACGGGCTTGCCTTCGATCGCGACGCCGCGCGCGGCATGCGGCTCGACATTCCGGCGGGCACCGCCGTCCGGTTCGAGCCCGGCCAGTCGCGCGAGGTCTCGCTGGTGCCGTTCCGTGGATCGCGTATCGTGCACGGCTTCGCCGGCGCGGTCGCCGGTCCGCTGGACAAGGGAGGCACCCCGTGACGATCCGCATCGGCCGCGCCGCCTATGCCGACATGTACGGCCCGACCGTCGGCGACAAGGTGCGCCTCGCCGACACCGAGCTGTTCATCGAGGTCGAGGCGGACCGCACGATCTACGGCGAGGAGGTGAAGTTCGGCGGCGGCAAGGTGATCCGCGACGGGATGGGCCAATCGCAGACCTCGCGCGCCGAGGGTGCGGTCGACACGGTGATCACGAACGCGCTGATCCTCGACCATTGGGGGATCGTGAAGGCCGACATCGGCATTCGCGACGGCCGCATCGCCGCGATCGGCAAGGCAGGCAATCCCGACATTCAGCCGGGCGTCGACATCGTGATCGGCCCGGCGACCGAGGCCATCGCCGGCGAAGGCAAGATCGTCACCGCGGGCGGCATCGACTGCCATATCCATTTCATCTGCCCGCAGCAGATCGAGGAAGCGCTGTATTCCGGCGTCACCACCATGATGGGCGGCGGCACGGGCCCAGCCACCGGCACCAACGCCACCACCTGCACGCCGGGGGCGTGGCACCTCGCACGCATGCTGCAGGCCGCCGAAGCGTTCCCGATGAATCTCGGCTTCTACGGCAAGGGCAATGCCAGCCTGCCGGCCGGGCTGGTGGAGCAGGTCGAGGGCGGCGCCTGCGGGCTGAAGCTGCACGAGGACTGGGGGACCACGCCCGCGGCGATCGATTGCTGCCTGTCGGTCGCCGACGAGATGGACGTGCAGGTTCTGATCCACACCGACACGCTGAACGAGTCCGGCTTCGTCGAGAACACGATCCGCGCGTTCAAGGGCCGCACGATCCATGCCTTCCATACCGAGGGCGCGGGCGGCGGGCATGCGCCCGACATCATCAAATTGTGCGGCGAGGCCAACGTCATCCCGTCCTCGACCAGCCCGACGCGCCCTTACACCGCGAACACGGTGGACGAGCATCTCGACATGCTGATGGTGTGCCACCACCTCGACCCGAAAATTCCGGAGGACGTCGCGTTCGCCGAAAGCCGTATCCGCAAGGAGACCATCGCGGCCGAGGACATGCTGCACGATCTCGGCGCGTTCTCGATCATCGCATCGGACAGCCAGGCGATGGGGCGCGTGGGCGAAGTGATCATCCGCACCTGGCAGACCGCCGACAAGATGAAGCGCCAGTTCGGCGCGCTGGCGGGCGAGCGCGGCGCCAACGACAATCTCCGCGCCCGGCGCTACGTCGCCAAGTACACGATCAACCCCGCACTCGCCCAGGGGATCGCCGCGCATGTCGGCTCGGTCGAGCCCGGCAAGCTCGCCGACCTGGTGATCTGGTCTCCGGCCTTCTTCGGGGTGAAGCCCGACCTCGTGCTGAAATGCGGCACCATCGCCGCCGCCATCATGGGCGACCCGAATGCCTCGATCCCCACCCCGCAGCCCGAATATTTCCGCCCGATGTTCGGCGCGTTCGGCCGCGCGATGACGGCGAGCGCGGTGACGTTCGTGAGCAAGGCGGCGGCGCAGTCGGACATCGCCGGCCGGCTCGGCCTCGCCCGCGCGACGATACCCGTGTCGGACACCCGTACGATCAGCAAGAAGACGATGATACACAATGCACTGACGCCAAAAATCGAGGTTGATCCGGAAACCTACGAGGTGCGCGCGGACAACCGTCTTCTGACATGCCCTCCGGCTGATGTGCTGTCCATGGCGCAACTCTATTTCCTGTTCTGAGATCGCAATGCTGCGCGCAACCCGCCACGCCCCCGCGACCGACTGGCCGAGCGCCTCGGCCAGCGACGGCGTGACCCTGGATTTCGACGCGCGCCACCGCCGCCGGATTCGCCTTGCCACCGACGCGGGCGAGACGGTGCTGCTCGACCTGCCCCAGGCCGTGGCGATGGCCGACGGCGACGGGCTTCACCTCGAGGACGGGCGCTGGCTTCGCGTGCGCGCCGCCGCCGAGCCCGTGGTCGAAATCCGCGCTGACGACCGGACGCATTTCGCCCGCCTCGCCTGGCATCTGGGCAATCGTCACCTGGCGACCGAGATCGCGGGCGACGTGCTGCGCATCCGCCCCGACCACGTGATCGAGGCGATGCTCGAAGGGCTCGGCGCGAAGCTTCGCCATGTCGTAGCCCCCTTCCAGCCCGAGGGCGGTGCCTATCACGCGCACGCGCACGAACACGCGCACGATCATGACTGATCTGCGCCGTTTGATGCGGCTGCAAAGCTGGCTGTCGCCGGCCTTTCCGGTCGGGGCGTTCAGCTACTCGCACGGGCTCGAGCAGGCCATCGAGGCCGACCGGGTGAGCGACCGCGCCACGCTGGTCGACTGGCTCGACGCCGATTTGCGCTACGGCGCGGGGCGGTGCGACGCCATCCTGTTCGCCCACGCCTTCCGCGCGGCGCACGACCTGGACGCATTCGCCGAGATTGCCGCGCTGGCCGCCGCGATGCGCGGCACCGCGGAGCTCGCCCTCGAATCCGCCGCGCAGGGCGCGGCGTTTCTTTCGACTTTGCGGCGCGCCTGGCCCAACCCGGCGCTGGAGAACATCGCGGCGATCCTGGCCGTGCGCTCGATCGCCCCGACGCTTGCGGTGATCGCCGGCGCGGCGGCTGCGCTCGACGGCGCACCGCTCGACGCCGCGCTCGTACTCTATTTCCAGGCCACGAGCGCGAACCTGGTGACGGCTGGCGTGCGGCTGGTGCCACTCGGCCAGACCGACGGGCAGATCGCCGTCGCCGCCCTGGAGGACGCGGTGCTCGCCACCGCCGCCGAAGCGGCCGACGCCACGCTCGACGATCTCGGCTCTGCCGCGCTGATGCTCGACATCGCCTCCGCCCGCCACGAAACCCAGTACACGAGGCTGTTCCGCTCATGACGCAAGCGCACGCGCACTCACATCACGGGCCCCTTCGAGTCGGCATCGGCGGCCCCGTCGGGTCGGGAAAGACCGCGCTCTGCGAGGCGCTGTGCAAGCGCATGCGCGCCGATTACGACCTGTTCGTCATCACCAACGACATCTACACCAAGGAAGACCAGCAGATCCTGACCCGCGCCGGCGCGCTGGCCGCCGAGCGCATCATGGGCGTGGAGACCGGCGGCTGCCCGCACACCGCGATCCGCGAGGATGCCTCGATCAACCTGGTCGCGTTCGACGAGATGTGCGCGAAGTTCCCGCGTGCCGAGCTTTGCCTGATCGAGTCGGGCGGCGACAATCTGGCCGCGACCTTCAGCCCCGAGCTCGCCGACCTGACGATTTACGTCATCGACGTGGCGGCGGGCGAGAAGATCCCGCGCAAGGGCGGGCCGGGCATCACCCGGTCCGACCTTCTGGTCATCAACAAGACCGACCTCGCGCCGCTGGTCGGCGCCGATCTCGGCGTGATGGAGCGCGATACGCGGCGCATGCGGGGCGAACGGCCGTTCGTCTTCACCAACCTGAAGGAAGGCGCGGGAGTCGGGCGCATCGTCGAGTTCATCGTAACCCAGGGCGGGCTCGCGGCCGCGGCGAACGGCTAGAGCGTGTTACCCTCGGATCGAAACAAAGATTCATGCCGAGGGTCCCTCCCCCAGAAAGGGGGAGGACAGGCAGGGTCGACCTCCATCGCCGCCCGCTAGGAACCCCCACCCGGCCCCGAAACCGTCGATCCGGTGCAAAACGCTTCGGCGCCTCAGTTCTTGACGCGTTCGAACCGGCCACGCACACTGCGGGCGGGAGGTGCCGGAATTGTGACAACAACGGCATTACGCGGAAAGCCGGCGGCCAAAGCCGGCATCGACGAGCCGGCAACCAAGATCGCGGTCCGCGGCGTCACCAAGCGCTTTCAGGTGCGCCGACGGCCGGTCGAGGCTTTGGCGGGCATCGACCTCGACATCCGTGCGGGGGAATTCTTCTGCATCGTGGGGCCCTCGGGCTGCGGCAAGACGACGTTGCTGCGCGTGCTCGCCGGGCTCGAGACCAAGACGGCCGGCACGATCGAGGTCGCCCGCGACGACGCGGGCAGCACGGCCCGTCCCCTCAACTCCATGGTGTTCCAGGAGCAGAGCATCTTTCCCTGGAAGACGGTGCGCGACAACGTCGCGTTCGGGCTGAAGGCGCGCGGCTTTTCACGGCGCGACCGGCACGAGATTGCCGCCGAGTACATTCGCAAGGTGGGTCTCAAGGGCTTCGAGGACGCCCTGCCCCACCAGCTGTCGGGGGGCATGAAGCAGCGCGTGTCGATCGCGCGGGCCTTCGCCAACGATCCCGAGATCCTGCTGATGGACGAGCCGTTCGCCGCCCTCGACGAGCAGACCAAGCTGGTGCTGCAGGCCGAGCTGGTACGCATCTGGGAAGAGATGCGCAAGACCGTCGTCTACGTGACCCATTCGATCGACGAGGCGATCGTGCTCGCCGACCGCATCCTCGTGATGACGGCGCGGCCTGGTCGCATCAAGGACATCATCGACGTGGGCGCAGTCTTCGGGCGGCCGCGCCATGTCGACAGCGTCAAATCGAGCGCCCGCTATGGCGAGCTGTTCGGCCGGGTCTGGGGCCTGCTGCGCGACGAGGTGGCCGCCGCCCGCGCCGCCGAGGACGCCGCTGCCATGCGCCACGACCAGCCGCCCGCGTGAGAAGGACCCGATGACCACCCTTGCCGCCGACGCCGAAGTGCCCGAACCGGCCTCGCGCTTATTCACCCGCGTCAACTTCGAGCGCTGTCTTTCCTTCGCCTCGCCGCTGGTGCTGCTGCTGTTCTGGGAAGCAGGTGCGATCCTCGGCTGGATCGACACGCGCTTCTTCCCGGCGCCGTCGGCGATCTTCGCCACGGCCTGGGATATGCTGCTTTCGGGCGAGCTGTGGAAGCATCTCGAGATCAGCCTTCAGCGCATCGTCATCGGATTCACCCTGGGCGCGGTCCCGGGGGTGGCCATCGGACTTGCGATGGGTCTGTTCAGCCCGGTCCGCGCGGTCATCCAGCCTCTGGTCGACGCGACGTTCCCGATCCCCAAGATCGCGATCCTGCCGCTGTTCATCATGATCTTCGGGCTGGGCGAAGCGAGCAAGTACGCGATCATCGCGATTGCGGTGATCTACCTGGTGCTGATCAACACGGTCGCGGGCGTGCGCAACATCGACAAGATCTATCTCGACGTCGGCACCAATTACGGCGCCAGCCGATGGATGATGTTCGTCGACGTAGCGCTGCCCGGCGCGCTGCCGCTGATCCTCGCCGGGCTGAAGCTCGGCATGGGGGTGGCGCTGCTGGTCATCGTCGCCGCCGAGTTCGTCGGGGCGCAGAGCGGCATCGGCTACCTGATCTGGACCTCCTGGCAGGTGTTCCAGGTCGAGAAGATGTATGTCGGGCTGCTGGTCTCGGCCGTGCTCGGCTTCGGCAGCGCGGTGCTGCTCAACTATTTCGAGCGCACCCTGATCCCGTGGAAGGTGCGCTGACAGGTCGTTGAAGACTCCCAGGGACTGTCATTGCGAGGAGGCCGGAGGCCGACGCGGCAATCCAAAGAATTCATGTTCTGGATCGCCACGGCCGCTTCTCGGCCTCGCGATGACGACCCGGAAAAAGGCCGGATCACCGGAATTGGGCATAACGCCTCACTTGAGGACGCGCATCTCCTGTGGGCGGGTGCCGAGCCGCTTCGCGCCGTCCTTCGTGACCACCACCGTGTCGCCCCAGCGCGCATAGTCGCCCTCGCCGTCATATTGCGCCGACGGCTTGATCACGAAGCTGCAATTCTCCTCGATCGCGATGTCAAGCACGGCGCTGTCCTCCTGGCGCCGTGCGACCAGCAGCGGCCCGTCGTCGCCGGTGCCGCGCCCGTGCCCGCCGAGCCCGGTCGTCATCCGCCCGCCCAGCGCGGAGCTCTGCGCCGCCGCGATCAGCTCGCGCACGGTGACGCCGGGCTTCAGCCTGTCCATCACGCGGTCGAACGCCTCGAACGCCAGCTTCATCGCGTCCTGGCGCAGCTGGGTCACGGTGCCGAATGCGAAGGTCTGGTCGATCTGCGCGATATAGCCGCCCCAGCGACCCTCGATCTCGAGCAGCAGCATGTCGCCCGTCTCGAAATTGCGGAAGGTGGGCTGCTCGACGCGATGGCGCACCGCGTTGTCGGGGCCCGAAGCCCAGCCGATCATCGGAGCGAAGCTTCCCCCGGCATCGGCGTTCGCAAACATGATCTGGGCAAAGACGTGCCGCTCGCGCACGCCCGGCTTGGCATGGCGATGCACCGCGTCGAGCGTGACCTCGGCCACCTCGGTGCCCTTGCGCAGGAACTCGATCTCCTCGCCGCTCTTGCGCCAGCGCGCCTCGCCCAGCACGCCCGTGGCGCTGACGAAGCGCGCCTTGGGAAAGGCCCGCTTCAGGATGTCGACCGACTGCCAGTTCACCTCGCCCTCGGTGGTGCGAACATGGGCGAGCGGGCTGGAATCGAGACCCGCGATCGCGATCGTCCCCGTGGCAAAGCGCGGGTTCTCGTTGATCCATTCGACGCTCGTCGCGCCGCCCGTGCCGCGGCCACAGGCGCGGATGTCGGCGAACCAGTTCGACGACGGCCACACGCCCGGCCGGGAATGCCACGCGGTCACGTTGCCCTCGATCGGGAACGCCACCGTCGTTTCGTCGCTGTTCTCGCCGAGCTGGGTGAGATAGCGCGAGTCGGCCTGACCGCGGTCGTGGCTGTTGGTGCAGGGCAGGCACAGGATCAGGTCGATCCCGTCCCGCGCCATCAGCTTGCGCACCATGGCCCAGCGCCGGTCCCGCTCCTTCAGCGTGAAGACTGCGTTCGACCAGGACGGGTCCCAGGGGTTGCGCTCTGCGTCCGCGCTCATCGTTCACTCCATCTTGTTGGTCTGGGCGCCGGCGGGGCGCCGCTAGGGAAGCTCGACCTGGACCTGGCCGTCGACGATCCGAACCGGATAGGTCGGGACAACAAGCTCGGGGTTGGTGACGCTCGCGCCGCTCTCCAGGTGGAAACGGAAGCGGTGCCAGGGGCAGATCACCTCGTTGCGCGCGACACTGACCACGCCGTCGCTGAGATATCCACCCTTGTGCGGACAGCTGTCGAGGCAGGCATAGACGTTCTCGCCCGAGCGGACGATGGCGAGCGGGCGCTGCCCGACCATCACGCGGCGCGCCGTGCCCGGCGCCAGCTCGTCGAGCCGGCAGACAGTTTCGACTCTCATGGGCTCCTCACCAGGTCGCGCGCGCCTCGGCCTCACCGGGCCGGTCGAGCGTCGCGTCGAATCCGTAGCAGGCGGGGTGCGTCGCGCCGCAGGACGGGCAGGCCTGGCGCTCGGGTGCCCCGTTGAAGGCCCGCGCCTCGTCGAGCAGGAACGGCCAGAAGGCGTTGAGGCCAAGGCGACCGCTGTCGAACGGCTTGCGCTCCATCTCGGCTCCGCAGGCGGGACAGATCCAGAGCAGCAAGTCCTCGCGCACCTCGCGACCCGTCGCACCCAGCAGCATGTGATAGGTGCCCTCGTCCATCGCCGCGCGCAGATAGATCAGGTCCGCATCCGAGGCGCGGAACGGTGCGAACAAGTGCGCGATGCGGAACGGCGTTGCCGCCGGAACGAGGCGCATCATCCGGGTCTTGAGCGGCAGGCGGACGAACCCCTCCGGATGGCGCTCGACCATCTCGTAGGGGGGCTCGTCCGGAGTCTGGCGGCCGATCCACAGGCTGTAGCGGTTGGCCTGGTGCCAGCCTCCCTCCGCCGCCGCCGTGGCGAGCGGAAAGTCGTAGTTGAGGACCGGCGCGTTCTGCATCGTCGCTACTTGTAGGTACCGAGGATCTTCACCGCGGCCTCGGCGAAGCTGGTATCGACCATCTTGTCGACGTCGGGCACCGGCCCCGTCACCTCGCCGCGCATCTTGTAGAACTCGGCCTGCTCGCGGATGTGGGCGGCGTTGACCTTGCCGTTCGGGTCGACGAGGTGTGGCGCCATCGTTTCCCACACATGGCAACTCTTGATCGACAGGGTCTTCATCAAGATGTCGGTGACCGCAGAGGTGTCCTTGTGCTTGACGTAGGCGTCGAGCATGTCACGCACGCCCTGCAGGTAGGCGACCAAATAGCGCGTCGCGAGGTCCTTGTTCGCGGCGAACTTGGGCGAGAACATCACGACGGCCACCTGCGCGCCGGGATCGACCGCGCTCGCCGGCATCAAGAGTTCGCCGATCTTGCGCTCGTGCGCGATCAGCACCAGCGGCTCGATCATCAGCGTGCCGACGATCTTCTTGCTGGCCATCGCGGCCAGCCCGTCGGGAAAGCCGATGAACTCGGGCACGATGTCCTTCATCGTCAGCCCGACGCTCTTCAGCATCTTGTAGATGAACATCTCGTTATAGGCGCCATAGTGCGGCCCGACGCCGATATGCTGGCCCTTGAGGTCCGCCGGCGTCTTTATAGCGCCAGAATCCTTCAGTTCCTTGCGGATCACGAACGAGAACGTGGCGTCGTCGTTCGAATCGCCGAGATGCGCCCAGTCCGCCACGATGCGCACCGGAATGCCGCGATTGACGGCGTTGAACATCCCGGCGTTGGGCGAGCCGGCGGCGACCTGGATCTGGTCGGTGGCAAGCGAGGAGATGTAGTCCTGGCCGCTCGTGCCGCCCGGCACGAATTGCGCGTCGATGCCCTGCTTCGCGAAGTAGCCGCGCGCCTTCGCGATCTCGAGCTGCGCCTGGTCTGGCCGGCCCGTAACGCCGACCTTGACCACCGTCATGTCGGCGGCCCAGCCCGCCGATGCCGCCAGCAGCGTGACGAAACCCGCCACGGCAGCGAAACCGAATCTCCGCATGAGAACCCTCCCGCTTTTCGCCGCAGCTTTACCGCCGCGACATCTTGTGATGATCATTTCCTCGGTACCTAAGCGTATCATAGAGGCGGTGGTGCGCAAGCGATTTGCTTGATCAGCGCGCCGGAAGGCGCAACCATGCGCCCACGTCGCCGCGCCTTTCGGAACGGGTCCGCCATGAATGTCACCCCAGCAACGCATCCCTATCGCCGGTTCTCTCTGGCCGAGCGCGACCGGCGCTGGCGGAAGGTGCGCGCACTGATGCGACGCGACGGGATCGCGGCCATCGTCGCACCGCAGAACCCGGGCAACTCGACCGACTGGCAGGCCGACGCGCGATACCTTTCTCATGTCGGGGGCGGCGCGGACGCGTCGATCGCGGTCGTCTTCCCGTCGGAAGGCGACGTCACCGCTGTCGCCACATCCGCCGCCGAACGCTGGGGGCCGTCGGTGCAGGGCTGGGTGGCGGACGTGCGCGAAGCGAAGCGCCGCTACGGACGCGTGATGGCCGACCGGCTGCTCGAGCTCGGGCTGAAGCGCGAGCGGATCGGGATCTGCGGCCTCGGCGGCGGGACCCGCACGCCCGAAGGCACGATCATGCGCGGCACCTTGAAGGCGATCGCCGACGCGCTGCCCGACGCCACCTTCATCGACGCCTCCGACCTGTTGCAGGAAGTGCGCGAGGTGAAAAGCGAGGAAGAGATCGCCGTTCTGCAGGATTCGGTCGACATCGTCGAGCGGGCGATCGAGGCGCAGACACGCGCCGCGCAGCCCGGCGTGCCCGACTACGTGGTCTGGGCCGAGACGATGCACGGGCTGTTCGCGCGCGGCTCCGAGCTCTCCGTCCACTACAACTGGGTGGCGGCACAAAACCCCGGACGCACGCTGACCCGGCCCACCGCACGCCGCCTGGTCGAAGGCGACGTCATCGTGGCGGAGATCGAGTCTTCGGTGATCGGCTATCGCGCCCAGCAGATCCGGCCGCTTGCCGTGCATCGCTGCGACCCGATGCTGATGGAGATGTCGAAGGCGCACGCCGACATCTATCCCGAGCTCCTGGAAACGCTGAGGCCGGGCGCGACCGTCGGCGAGATGATCGACAAGATCATCGCGCTCGGGACGCGCATTGGCAAATCGAAAGGCAAGCTCGCCGGCGCACGCGCGTCGCTGATCATCCACGGGCGCGGGCTCGGCGACGACCGGCCCCTCCTGCTCACCACACCGGACGCGAAGCCCGACTACGAGGGCACCGAGCGGGCGCTGGCGATGGGCTTTCCCGAGAACGGCGTCTATATCGTGAAGCCGACCATCTGGTCGGCCGACAATTCCTACCAGTATATCTGGGGCGACACGGTGCGGGTGACGCCCTCGGGCGGCAAGCGCATGGGCAAGGCGCCGATCGGCATGATCCTGTCGCCCGCCGTGCCCTTCGCCGACTATCCGACCGACGTCGTCGCCTGCCGGGGAGAATGACGATGCTGACCGAGATCACCGTCGACGAGCCTCTCGACAAGATCATCGGCGACTGGGATTTCCTGGACGAGAAGGTGGTCGCCAAGTTCACCCGCTTCCGCCCGCTGGGCCAGAACATCTACGGCATCCGCCGGCGCGACCTTTCGACCGATGCGATGATCGACCCGGTGAAGGGCGACATCTCGAAGATGATCGAGCTCGGCCCGAAGGGAGTCATAGAGATCGACCACCGGCCGATGTCGCTGCACGTCACCACCGGCGGCACACCGCACCGCGTGCGACACAATTTCGGATTCTGGCACATCAACGACATGGACGAGCTGTATCTCGGCCTGCCCAACCTGCCGGGCGATCCGCTGGGCCATTATCTCGTCATCATGCAGACGCCAAAGGGCAACGAGGGCGATAGCTGGGCCTGGTACTGCGACGTCTGCCTGACCTTGATGTTCGAGCGGCATTTCCATACTGGCGAGCTTGGGCTTGCCGGACTGTTCAAGGCGACCGAACAGGCCGTGCGCGACTACAACGCAGACGTAAGGAACCGCACCTGCCCCGAATGCGGTCACGTCAACCCGATGGGCTATGCGTGGAACGCCAACCACGACACGCCCGAGGAACGCGCCGCCCGGGCCGTCTGGTAGGGGAAGCGGCCTGCTGTTTCCTTGTCATTGCGAGGCGCGCAGCGCCGAAGCAATCCGGCTCGCATGCAAATCCTGGATTGCTTCGCTTCGCTCGCAATGACGAAGATTCGAATCCCGGGCGACCGTCACGCCTCGGCGCGTTCCGAAGTCCCGAACGCGGGCAGCACCCTCTCGCCGAACAGCCGCACCGACTTGTGCGCCAGCGCGTGCGGCATGTTGCCGATATTGTGCTGGGTGAGCAGGATGTCGTAACCGACGCGCGTCTGCTGCTCGGAAATCTGGCGCGCCACGGTCTCCGGGCTGCCGACGAAGCCGAGCCCCTCGTCGATCCAGAAATCGTAGGACTCGGCGGTCTTGAGATAGACCCGCGCGGTCTCGAGCATGGCGGGCGTTGCCTCCTGCGCCATTAGCGACTTGGCGCGCTTGACACCGTCGAGCCCGATCAGCCCTTCGAGCATGTAGGGCTCGGCCTCGGCGCGCGCCAGATCGTCGGTCTCGGCGACGTGGACGTGGCGGACCAGCATGAGCTTGGGCATCGGCCCCGGATGGTTGCGCTTCTTCCAGGCCGCACGGAAATAGTCGAACTTCTCGATGATCAGCTTTTCGACGTCGATGTTCTGCGCGACATTGAAGTTGTTGTCCGCGGCGTAGTCGAACGAGCGCGGGCTGTGCCCGCCGACCCACACCGGTGGATGCGGCTGCTGGTAGGCAAGCGGCTGGGGCAGCGCGTCCTTGAATGTCCAGAACCTGCCGTCGTAGGAGAACTTCTCCTCTGTCCAGGCACGCTGGACGATCTCCATGCACTCGATGCCCATCTCGCGCCGGTCGTCGAACGGCAGGTCCCACGGGGTGAATTCGCCGAGCCGCGTGCCGTACCCGATGGCGAAGTCGAACCGCCCTTGCGAGAGCTGGTCGACCAGCGCCGTGTCCTGGGCAAGCCGCACCGGATGGTGCAGCGGCATCTGGAACACCATCGCGCCGATGCGGATGCGCTTCGTCACCTGGGCGAGCGCGGCGAGATAGACCGACGGCGCCGTCACGCAAGGGAAGCCGGCATTCTGGTGCTCGATGAAGAAGAAATAGTCGTACCCCAGCCGGTCGGCGCGGCTCGCGTCTTCCAGATGCTCCTGGTACAGCTCCGCCGCGCGGCGCATCTCGCCCTCGCGGTGAGAAAACGTATCGAACAGGCCAAACTTCAGGGTCATCTGCCGCTCCGCAAGATCATGCCGCCGCACCGGCGCCGAGATGGCGGCCGAAGAAGGCCAACACGGATTGCCAGGATTCGTTCGCCGCGGGCTCGTAATAGCTGTCGCGCTGGTCGTTCATGAAGGCATGGCCGGCGCCGGGATAGTAGTGGATCTCGTGCGCGACGCCGGCGCGGTCGAGCGCCGCCTCGAACTCGCGCACGGTCTCGACAGGGATCGCCTTGTCGTCCTCGCCGTAGGCGCCGAATACCGGGCAGCGGATTTGCGGCACGACGTCGATCGGGCCGGGTTTCGGCTGGTTCGGCCGGTTCACCGGACGGCCGTAGAACGAGGCACAGGCGCGGATGGCGTCCGACCGTGCGGCAAGGAACAGCGCCTGGCGCCCGCCGCCGCACCAGCCGATCGTGCCGATGTGCGACCCGTCCACGTCGGGCCGCGCCGCCAGCCAGCGCACGCAGGCCTCGAGGTCGCGGCCGGACTGCTCGTCGGACGGCCCGCCCTTGATGGTGCCGCCTTCCATCGTCGGCTGCTGGCCGCGCGCGGCGTAGTAGTCCGGCACGGCGGCGACGTAGCCCGCCGCGGCGAAGCGTCCGGCAACGTCGCGCATGTGCGGCCCGCCGCCCGGCACCTCGAGCATGCCCCAAAATTCGTAACCGAGGACGATGGCGGGAAACGGGCCCTTGCCGTCGGGACGGGCGAGATAGGCGGCTACGGTCGCACCGTCGTCGGCGGGATAGCTGAGAGTCTCGATGATCACGCGCATCCTTCGACCTTATGCAACGGGTTGCGAACGGCCCAGCACTGGCCAGCCGACAGGCACTAGCGCGCGCCGAGGCGCTTCACCGCCGCCTCGGCGAACGAGGTGTCGACATACTTGTCGACATCCGGAACCGGACCGGTGACCAGCCCGATCTTGTGATAGAAGGCGGCCTGCGCCTTCAGATCGGCGACGTTGACCTTTCCGTTCATGTCGGTGTGCTGCTTCGAGGTCTGCCAGACGCGGCGATCCTTGACGGGCAGATACTTGACCAGCAGGTCGATCGCCGCCTCCTTGCCCTTGTTCAGGAAGAACGCGTCGTAGTAGTCGCGCGCGCCCCTGAGGAAGGCGACCATGAACTTGGTCGCCTCCTCGGTGCGCTTGGCGAACTGCGGCGAGTAGTAGACGACCGCGAGTTCCGCGCCCGGATCGACCGCCGAGCCCGGCACCATGACGCGGGCGATCTTGCGCGCCTCGGCGACCGTGACCAGCGGCTCGACCATGAAAGCGGCATCGAGGCTCTTGTTGGCAAGGGCCGGGATCGTATCGCCGAAATTGAGATAGCGCGGCGTCACGTCGGCCTTGGTCAACCCGGCCTTGGCCAGCAACTTGGCAAAAAATACGTCGGTGATCTGGCCCTGGCCGGGACCGTAGGAGATCGACCGCCCCTTGAGGTCGGCGATCGTCTTCACCGCACCGGAATCGAGAAGGTCGGAGCGCACGATCAGCGCAACCGTGCGATCGTCGCCTTCGCCGATATGAGCGAAGTCCGCGACGATCTTGATGTCGATGCCGCGGTTGAAGGCATTGTAGAGCGCCGCGTTGGGCGAGCCGCTGGCCACCTGGAGCTGGTTGGTCGCGAGCGACGGCAGCATCTGCATGCCGGTCGTGCCCTGGACCGTCTCGATCTTCAGCCCTTCCTGCTCGAAATAGCCGCGCCGGAGGGCGAGCTCGAGCGCCGCCTGGTCGGGACGACCCGACACGCCGAGCTTGATGACGTCGCCCGTCTGGGCGCCGGCTCCGGACCCGAATAAGATGACGAGCGCGGCCAGACCGGTGGCCAGCCCGATTGACCTCATTTCTTCCTCCCTCGATGGGCAAATTACTTTGCCCCCTAACGAATGGACTCTAGCGGGACGCCATGCTAGCGTCCATGGCTTTCTGGACATCCGGGGCCGCCGCCATGTTTCACGAGATGACGATCGCGGAGCCGATCGAGAAGGTCGCGGACGACTGGGACTTTTTCGCCGAGCGCGTCGTGGGCAAGTTCACCGGCTTCCGGGAGGTCGGCCAGAACATCTATGGCATCCGTCGGCGCATCATCACCCGGACCGACATCATCGACCCGAAGAAGGGCAACTATTCGGACTCGCTCGAACTCGGTCCCGACGGCGTGGTCAACATCCACATGGAACCGATGCGCGTGCACGTCACGACGGGCGGCACGCCGCATCGCGTGCCGCACTCGTTCGGCTTCTGGCACGTCAACGACATGGACGAACTGTACCTGCCGCTGCCGCGCATGCCGGGCGACGAGTTCGGCCACTTCGTGGTGATCATGCAGACCCCCACCGGGCGCGAGGGCGAGAGCTGGGCGTGGTACTGCGAGCAATGCCACACCATGCTGCACGAATACCGCTACAACACCGGCAAGTTCGGGCTTGAAGGGTTCTGGAAGGCGGAGACCATCGCCATCGCCGAATATAATGGCGACGTGCGCAGACGCACCTGTCCCGATTGCGGCACGGTCAACCCGCTGGCCTATTCGTGGAACAGCGCGAAGGACACTCCCGAGCAGAAGCTGGCGCGCGAGATCTGGTAGTGCTGCACGCGCCGGTCCTCAATTTCGACTTTTCCCTGGAAGAGTTGGCGAAGCAACCGGGCTGGCAGATCGCCAACAACTACTGCATGTGGGTCGGGCTGCAGCCCGAGACGGACGAGCCGTGGCGGCTTCTGGTCAAGCCCGAAGACAAGATCCTTCTGTTGCCGATGAACCCCCGCATGATGCACCTGATCCCGGCGGGCTGCCCCTACCGGATGGTTCATCGATTCGCGCCGTGGCGCGCGTCGGACGCCGATACGATCTACATGCGCGTCGCCGAGCCCGAGGGCACGTACTCCGCGCTGCTGACCGCCCTGTCCCAGCCGGTGCGGGAGGACGCGGTGGTGTGGATCTGCCCGCACTGCGGCCAGGAGATGGGGCGCGACCCGTTCGACACGAAGAAGAACGGGCTGGTCGCGTTCTGGGACTTCCAGCTGCAGCGCGTGCGCGCGTTCAACCGCGCGCCGGAGCCCTGCCCGGCCTGCCGACGTGCCCATCCGCTCGGCTACGGGTTCGAGCCTCACGACGATACGCCCGAGGAAGCCGCCGCCCGTATCGCATGGTGACCGGAGCGGTCAGGCTGCGCTCTCGTCGTGATCCCTGGCGTCGGCGCGCGAGCCGTCCAGATTGGCGCGCATGCGCGTGAGGACCGAGCGGAAGATGCGCTCCTCCGCCTCGCTGATCTGCTCCAGCGCGATGTCCTGAATCTCGATCATGTAGGGCAACGCCTTCGCTTCCAGACGCTTGCCCTTGCGGGTGAGATGGACGTGGAGCTTCCGCCGGTCGGTGGGAGAGCGGCGCCGCTCGACGATGCCGCGCGCCTCCATCTTGCGCACCATCTCCACCGTGGTCGGCTCGGTCGTGCCGGCGCGCGCGCTCAACTCCTTCTGCGTCAGACCGTCGGCTTCCCACAGCGCGCGGAGGTAATAGCCCATACCGAACGGGATGCCGTGCCGGGCGAGGCGCGCCTCCAGCTCCTGGCGCATCGCATGGTGCAGGGCACGAATTTGGTAGCCCAGCGATCGCTGCAGGACGTGCCGTGCCTCTTTCGAATCGGCCGATTCCTTCAACGCAGGCGATCGGTCAGGCTTCGCCACAATCATCTCCTCGAAGGGCAGGAAATACGGAATACGCGCTTGGCAGAGCCCGAACTTGACGGACTTCCTTCGTCACCTTAGCATCAACTAACGGATTTCGGATGCAAATTTTCGTCAGGGCCTCGGGGAGAGAGCTATGTTCGCCGAACTCATGGTCAAGGAGCCTATCGAGCGAATCGCCGAGGACTGGGACTTCTTCGAGGATCGCGTCCTACCGAAATTCTCCAGCTTCAAGGCGATGGGCCAGAATATCTACGGCGTCCGTCGGCGCAAGATCGTCGGCGGCACGGTGGACGACCCGCGCAAGGGCAATATCAGCCGGCACTTCGAGATGGGCCCCCGCGGCATCAGCGAATGGCACCACGAGGCGCTGAAGATGCACGTGACGACCAGCGGCACGCCGCACCGCGTCTCGCACAATTTCGGCTACTGGCACGTCAACGACAAGGACGAGATCTACCTGCCCTTGCCCGGTCCCGAGGCCGACGCACCCGGCTATTTCCTGGTGATCATGGGCTATCCGCGCGACGGCGAGACCGACCGGTTCTCGTGGTACTGCGCCGAATGCCTGACCCTGCTGCACGAGTTCGTATTCGAGACCGGACGGCTCGGCTTCAACGGATTCTGGCGCGCCGAGACCGACGCGGTCCTGTCGTTCAATGCCGACATCGGCAACCGCACCTGCCCCGAATGCGGCGCGATCCACCCGCTCGCCTATCGCTGGAACACCGCGACGGATTCGCCGGAGACGGCGGCGGCGCGCAAACTCTGGTAGCCGGAGGGCGACCGCAAGGACGCCGCACCGCGACAGATGGAAGAGCCAGTCCTTAGCCTCAATTTCGCGCTCCGCGCGCCCGACATGCCGTTCGGCCGCTGGGCGGCGAGCGGCGATCACCACATCTGGCATGCGCGCTTTCCGCTCGACCATCCGCCGCTGGAGGTCTGGGAATGGCGCGATGCCGGCATCGTCCGCCTGCCCATCGCCGACAACGCGCTGAACATGATCCCGGCGGGAACGCCCTACCATATCGAGCATCTGTTCGGGTTCTGGCGGCTGAGCGCGGCCGACACCAACTGGGTCCGCTCGGTGCAGGAGGACGGCGTGTACCATGTCATGCTGATCGGCGGGCTCGACGGCGCGGACGTCGCCGAAGAGACGGTGTGGTTCTGCCCCGGCTGTGGTGGTGCGCTGGTCCGCCATCGCCACGCCAAGGGTGGCGACCCCGAGAGCTATTGGCGCACCCAGCTCGATCATGTCCGCGCGTTCAACGCCGATGCCGCCTCGCGCACCTGTACGTCGTGCGGCACCGTCCACCCCGCCGTGCACGGATTCGACCCGGCGGCCGACAGTTCGGACGAGGCACGCGCCCGGCGCGCCGGGTGGATGGACGTATGAGCTCACCCGCCTGCGCCGTCGCCGACATTCCCGACGGCGGCAGCCACCTGGTCGAACTGGCTGGCCGCAGGATCGCCCTGTTTCGAATTGCGGGCGAAGTGTTCGCTTTCGCCGCCACCTGTCCGCACAAGGACGGGCCGCTATGGGAAGGACGCGTCAGTACCGACCGCTGCGAGATCATCTGCCCGTGGCACCGCTTCCGCTTCGACCTGCGCAGCGGCAAGAGCGTCACCTACGACAAGCTGATTGCGCGCACCTATCCGGTGACGCTGCGCGACGGACGGGTCTTCGTCGAGATCTAGCCGGCAGGATGCGGCAACGGCTAGAACGTCGCCGTCAGCCGGAAGAAGATGCGCGGTCCGTCGGTTGTGCCGCCATTCGTCGCGACGCCGCGGGTCAGCGGGAACGCCAGCTCGGCGTCGCCGAACAGCCGGCCGGCCCAACCGGTGCGCACGCCGAGCCCGACCGAGGCCAGCGTGTCGCGATCGACGCCGCCCGTCGCCGGATCGTTCCACACTGCACCGTAATCGGCGAAGCCGTAGAGCTGATAGCCGATCGCGATGCCCTGGCCGCCGATCGAATTGTCGTAGCGCAGTTCGACCGCGCCGGCGACGCCGCGGCTCCCGGTTATCTCGGAGGGATCGTAGGCGCGCCCGAACTGCGCCCCGCCGACGCCGAACTCCTCCGACGACAGCAGGACCGTGTCGGCCGTCTGGCCGGCCGCAGAAACGAATGCGCTCCACGGACCCACGATGCGCTGCTGGCGCGCCGCATTGAATGTCAGCTTCGCGAAGCTGCCCGTCCCGAGCGGGCGCGACAGTAGCATGTCGCCCTTTCGCGACGCGTCGAGCACCGGAAGCCCGGCCACGACGCCCACTCCCACGACGGAATTGCCGCCCAGCTCGTCCGACAGCGTGTAGCGTGCCCCGGCCACGATCGCGCGCACGCGGTCGGCGAAGGCCTTGCCGCCCTGCACGTCCTGGAAGCTGTCCGACCAGTAGGTCTGGCCGCTTAGAAACAGGCTTTCCGTCCGGCTTCGCAGCAGCGGGTACGTCATCTCCGCCGAAAACCGGAGCGAGCGGCTGTTGACGTCGGAGAAGCGGAGATCGTCGCCCGCATCGACCCAGCTGCGGCTGGCCGAGAGGGCAAGGCGCGCGCCATCGGTGCCGACCGGCTCGTCGTGGCGCAGTTCGCCATAGAGCAGCTCGCGCGGCTGGTTCGGGATTGTGAAGAAGGTGAGCCGTGTGGATTCGAGCCGACCGAACACCGAGTTGAAGTCGGCGATGCCGTAGGCCTCGAGCGGTCCGACGGAATCGGTGCCGCGATTGTCGAAGCCGGCCGTCCCCGCAATGGCGTCGCGCGCGAGCGTCACGCGCAGCTCGTATTCGCCCTTCGATTCGTCGAGAGGCACCAGCGCCGGCCGCACCGTCATGCCGGGCAGGTCGCCCATCAGCAGGGTCTCACGCTCCAGAACTGACTGGGTCAACGGCCGCTGGGCGACGACGGCGCGGCCATAGGCCTCGAGCAGCCCTTGGCCGCCGGGCGCGTCGCCGACAAAGGTGACGCGTGCGACATATCCTTCGATGACCCGAATCTTCAGGATGCCGAGCGACACTTTCTGCGGGGGCGCGACCGCGCGCGACAGGATGTAGCCGTCTGCATGGTACTTGCGGGTGATCGCGGCAAGGAGCCGCTCGATCTCGACCAGCGAGATGCGCCGCGCGAGCAGCGGCTCGTAGAGCTTTGAGAGCTCGGCGCCGTCGTAGACCGTCGACCCCTCGATGTCGACGCCGCTGAGTACGAACGTGCCCGGACGCTCGGTGATTTCGAGCTGTGGGCCTCGCGCGACTGGGGCGATCTTGGGACGCGGCGCCATCGGCGCGGCCGGCGGCCGTTCGATGCGCCGTTCGATCTGGCCGGGTTCGGCCGCGCGCGGCGCCGCCTGCTGTGCCCGGGCTGCCGTTACGACACCGATGGCGGACAGACCGATCGCGAGCGCCGCAAATCGCCCCAGCAACGTCACACCCCTTCCCCCAGACGCCCTTCCGATACCCGAAACGTGGCGCAACCGGAAGCCCGTATATGCAGGCCGCGTAAAGAAAAAATAAATGAATAAAAAATTCGACTTGTATTTTATAGAATTTGAATACGAAAGTATTTGTTATTAACCAACACCATCTATACTTAGAGCGGCGAGGGAGTAGTTGCGTGTCCGTTCCGTCGAGTGAGCTTTACCAAACGCGCGCTCTTGGGGAGGGGCGCAGGATCGGGAAACCGTGGATGAGTACATTGGTTGTTAAGGGTGTTGGCCGGGTCCTTGGCGGCGCGATTGTGGCGCTCGCCCTCCTCGCCCTGCATGTCTCTTTCGCGCCCACCGCCCGCGCCGGCGAGGCGGCCGGCACCTGGCGGGTGACGGCGGTTTCCGGCTCGGCGCGCCTGCGTCACGGATTGGACCCGTGGCAGGGGGTCGCGACCGGTGCCGCGGTCACACCCGGCACCATGATCGAGACCGGCGCCGACGCGCGCGTTGTCCTCAAGAGCGCGAAAGATGTCGTCACGCTGGCGCCGAACAGCCGCGTCGCAGTGCCGGCGGCCAAGGCCACGAGCGGCCTCACCGACTTCCTGCAGTCGGTCGGCACGATCCTGTTCGACATCGAGCACAACCCGGCACGCCATTTCGAGGTGGATACGCCGTATCTCGCCGCCGTCGTGAAGGGCACCGCGTTCTCGGTCACCGTCCGCCCGGACGGCGGCGCCGTGCAGGTGACGCGCGGCGCTGTGCAGGTGGCATCGTCGCGCTCGCCCGACATCGCGCTGGTACGCCCTGGCCAGATCGCCCGCGTGTCGTCCGTGCCCGGCGCGCGCATGACCATCACCGATCGCGGCCACACCAGCCTCGCGCCGCGGACCGGCAAGTCCAAGGTCGATTTGACCGAGCCCGATCCCGAACCGGCCGCAAAGGAAGACGGCCAGGAGAAGCGCACGGCCCCGGCGCAGCATGACTCGCAGCGGGTGGTCCCTGCCACGTCCACCGCGCTGGCCGAGGTTGTGACGGCGCCGGCGCCGGAAGCCAATCCCCCGCGCGGCGCCAAAGCCGTCGTTCTCGACCAGGCGGTCGAGCTGCCGGCCAGCGGACGCAGCGGCGGTGACACGCCCTCCATCGTGATCACCCGAACGCTGGGTGCGCCGTCCATCGACGTCGTCCAGTCGACCGGCGGCCTTGTCGTCGCCGCAACCCCGTCCGCACCTGTGGAATCCGTCGCGCAGGGCCCGTCACGCGAAGTTGCCGCCACGGACAAAGCGAACGCGGATCACGCCGCATCGAGTAGCACGAGCCAGGTCGCCGCAAACGGCAACGCCAGCGCCGTGGCACCTGTCGCCGCCACCGACAATTCCGGCAATGGCGGCACGGCGCCCGGCCTTGCCAACGGCAATGGCAACGCCGACGTCCCGGCCGCGGTTGCCGTGGCGACGGGAAGCCCTGCTCCGGCCAATCCCGGCAATGGCGGTACGCCGCCGGGCCTTGCCAACAACGCCAACGCGCCGGCCGCGGTCGCCGTGGCGACGGGAAGTCCTGCTCCGGCCAATCCGGGAAATGGCGGCACGCCGCCGGGGCTGGTCAATAATGCTCACAGCAACGCTCCTGCCGCCATTCAAGTCGTCGTTTCTACACCTGCAGTCCTCGACATCGGCGGTCAGCACACCGGTGGTAAGTACCCCCCCCATAACCGTGCCGGCCGTAACCGTGCCGGCCTCACCCCGGTCGTCACGGTCCCAGCCGTCACGCTGCCGCCCGTCACCGTGCCGGTCGTCTCGGCGCCGGTTGTGACCCCGCCGGTCGTGACCCCGCCCCCGGTCACGCCGCCGGCAACTACGATCGTCTCGACCGTCACGAATACGGTACGCGGCCTGCTCGGCGGGCTCGGTCGCGGGCGCTAAATCGAACCGAAAGCAATTCGGTTCAGGTTCGCGGCTGCGGCGCGACGGGAACAAGTTAAGACTCGGGGCACGAAGATGACGTGGTTTATCCGCTCCCTGATCGCGTTCGGCGCCGCTGCCTTTCTCTACCTGACGGGCGCGACGAACCCCGTCGAGCACGAGCTGGTGGACACGCGGTTCCGCATGTTGCAGCGGCCCGCGACCGGCGGCCTCGTGGTCGTCGCAATCGATCCCAAGAGCCTCGCCGAGCTGGACCGTTGGCCCTGGCCGCGCACCCTGCACGCCCAGATGCTGCAGAAGCTTGTCGCCGCGGGCGCCCGCACAATAGCGCTCGACATCGACTTTTCGTCGCGCTCGACCGCGCCGAACGACCTGGCGCTGGCCGAGGCGATCGCGGCCGCAGGCAGCCGTATCGTCCTGCCGCTGTTCCGCCAGACCGCGACGGGTCCGGCGCGCGACGGCGGGCCGATGCATGTCACCCGCCCGCGCCCGGCGATCGGCGCCAAGGCGCGCCTCGCCTCCGTCACGGTGCGGCCCGAACCGGACGGGCTGGTGCGCCGGGCGCTCATGGGCGAGTACATCGAAGGGACGGACTACCCGAGCCTCGCCGCCGCGCTCGCGGGGACGTCGGGTGAAGGCGGACCGTTCCTCATCGACTATGGAATTGCCGCTTCGACAATTCCAACGCTGTCCTTTGCCGACGTGCTCGCCGGCCGGTTCGACCCGGCGGCGATCGCAGGCAAGACCGTCATTGTCGGCGCGACGGCGGTCGAGCTCGGCGACCGCCTCGCCGTGCCGATCTACCGCTCGCTGCCGGGCCCGCTGGTCCAGGGGCTGGCCTACGAGTTCATCGTCCAGGGCCGAGCCATCCACGGCGTGCAGCGCTGGGCGGTGCTGGGCGTCGCCCTCGTCCTTGCGCTCGCGCTCGGACCATTGTTTACCCGGCGCTCATGGCGCTGGGGCGCGGCCGCGGTGCTGGTCGTCGCGGCCGGATCCTTCGCCTCGGCGCTGGCGGTGCAGGCGCGCTGGCCGGTCAGCGTGGCGGTGACGCCCTGGATCCTGACGGCCCTGTTCGGCTTCGCCGTCAACCTGGTCGGCGAGCTGGAACGCCAGGCGCGCGAGCTGTTCCTGCAGGGAATGGAGGTTCTTTCGAAGGGCGCCATGCTGCGCGGCGTCGTCGAGGACTCATTCGACGGCATCGCGATCACCGACGAGCGCGGCATTGTCGAGATGTTCAACGCCAGTGCGGGCCGCATGCTGGGCCGGTCGCCCGACGACGTCGCTGGCCTGCACATCGCCTCGGTGCTGCCGCTGCCCGCGGAGCTCGGCGCCACCCTCGCCACCCGCGGCGAAATCCCGGACCGCTTCGACGCGCCGTGGGAGATCGAGCTCGGCGAAGAGGGGGGCTCGCCCCTCGCCGTCGAGCTGGTGGTGTCGACCTCGACCGTCCGGCAAGCCCGCGGCCGGCGCCGGTCCGTGCAGGAACCCCGCCGCATCCTGATCTTCACCTTCCGCGACGTAAGCGAGCGCCGGCGGGCACTGGCGGCGCAGGTCGCCGCGACCGACGAGGCAATGGCGGCGAGCCGCGCCAAGTCCGAGTTTCTGACGAACATGAGCCACGAGCTGCGCACGCCGCTGAATGCGATCATCGGATTCTCGGAGATGCTGTGCGAGCAGGTGTTCGGCCCGGTCGGCGATCGGCACTATCTCGACTACGCGAAGGACATCCATGCCAGCGGCGAGCATCTGCGCGATCTGGTCAACGACATTCTCGACGTTTCCAAGATCGAGGCGGGCAAGCTCGAGATCAGCGAGGAGGCGATCGACCTGACGCGCATCGCCGAATCCTGCATGCGCATCGTGGCCGGGCGTGCCGACGCGCGCGGCATCCGGATGAGGCTGGAGGCCCCGCCTGCCGGAAAGGCGCGCCTCACGGGGGACCAGCGCATGGTCAAGCAGAGCCTGCTGAATCTCCTGTCCAATGCCGTCAAGTTCACGCCCGAGGGCGGGTCCGTCACCGTCACGATCTCACCCGAAGGCAATGGCGGGCTCGCGGCCAGCGTCCGCGACACGGGCGTCGGCATCGCTGCGGAGCACCTGCCGCGGCTCGGCGAGCCCTTCTATCAGGTGGACGGCACGCTCTCGCGCACCCATGAGGGCACCGGCCTCGGCCTCTATCTGGTCACGCGGTTCATCACGCTGCACGACGGTAGCGTCGACATCGACAGCACACCCGGCGCCGGGACCGAGGTCACGCTGCACTTCCCCGCTGCCCGCAGGTTCGACCCAGGCATGTCGGCCGCCGCCTGACGGAACACTTCCGCTAGGTCTTTTCTTCGAACCGGTTCTTGGTGGTCACGTCGCCGCGGGCGAAGTAGCGGTCGTACTCGCCGTCGCCGCTATCCTGACCGCCGCCGTTGTACTGGAATTCCCAGTAATTGTCGTCGCGGTCGCGGAAGTAGAACGAATAGCCGCCGTGATGCGTGGTGATCCGCGAGATCTGGCGGATGTCGTAATGGTCCTTCCACTCATGGGCCAGCTCGAGGGCGCGGTCGACATCCTCGCGCGACGCGAGGTCGAGGCCCCAATGGTGCTGCCGGTCGACGGGCTTCACGTGGTCGCCCACCTCGAGACACACGATCGCGCAATAGCCACCCTTGCGCAGCAGAACCCCGCGCTCGGTGTGCTGCACGACGTCGAACCCCAGGAACTCCTCATAGAAGCGGCGCGAGGCTTCGAGATCGCGGCAGGTGATCGTCCCGTGCGACAGGATCACCGGCCGGTTGAGCGGCTCGCGCGGCCCATCCATCTTCGCGTCGGGCGTCTCTGCGAGCGTTGCGCTGTCGGTTTCGTGGTCCATGTCTACCATCCGTCGGGTTGGTTTCGACCCGTCGAAGCTAGCCGAGCTTCGGCAGGATGCGCAAGGCGTTGGCCCGGTCGATCATGCGCCGCTCCTCGGCGCTGAAATCACAGCGCGCAATGCCTTCGACGTGCTCGATGGACTGACGGTAGGGATAGTCGGTGCCGAACACGACCTGCGAGACTGGCACGACGGATTTCAGGCAGCCGAGGGCCGACGGGTTCGCCGCCTGGGCGGTGTCGTAATAGAAGCGCTGCAGCTCGTGCATCAGCCCGTGCGGCAGGTTGCGGGCGACGGCGGGAACCTTTGACAGGCTGACCATGCGCTCGATCAGGAACGGCATCGTGCCGCCCGCATGCGAAAAGATCCAGGTGATGTCCGGATAGCGCGCCGCGCTGCCGGTGGCGATCAGGCTGGCGATCGCGCGCGTCGTGTCGGTGCCGTACTCGATCACCGACTCGTTGATTTCCGGGATGACGTCGCGCACGCAAGGTGCGCAGACCGGATGGGTGTAGACGACCGCCTTGCGCCGGTTCAGCTCCTCGAACAAGGGCGCGAAGCTGGAATGGCCGAGCCAGGTGTTGCCATAGCTCGTATACATGCCGATGCCGTCGGCTTTCAGCACGTCGAGCGCGTGCGCGATCTCCTTGAGCGAGCCGTCGACATCCGGCCAGGGCAGCGCCGCAAACAGCCCGAACCGGCCTGGATAGTCGCGGATCATCTCCATCGCATAGTCGTTGCAGATCCGGGTGAGACGCCGCGCTTCTTCGGCGTTGCCGAAATGGATGCCGGGCGTGGTGATCGACACCATTGCGGTCGCGGTACCGGCCTTGTCCATGTCGGCGACCGAGCCCTGCACGGTCCATTCCTGCATGCAGGGCTGCATCGGGCGCTTCTTGTTCATCTCCGCCTTGTAGGCGGGCGGCACGAAATGGTGGTGCACGTCGATGCGGTGCGGCGCGGCGCTGGCCATCTTCCGAGGTTCCCTTCTCCCGGCCGGCCACGGCAGCCAGCTCTGTCCCGACGCTACAGGGCGTGCATCGACGCGTCCAGAACGACCGTTTCAAGTCTCCGGGGCCGCTGCTATCATCGCGGCGCGTCAGCAACGAGGTGCTTCATGCGCGAGCGAAGCCGGCTTCGCGAACGCGAGTTCTACGAGCAGATCATTGCCGCGCAGCGGACCGACCGCGACCGTTCCTTCACCGGCCAGGTCATCATCCGTGGCAAGGGCAACCCGTGGGAGATGAGCCGCCAGGGGCTGGTGCGCAACTACATGCAGCCCTCGTGCTACACCGGCCTGAAGGTCGACACCGCGCTCGACGGCTGGATCGTGTTCGTCCAGGAGGTGAAGGTCCATTCCGGCAAGCACCGCCACCAGGGCGGGCTGGTGATCTACATCCTGGAGGGCGAGGGCCACTCGATCGTCGACGGCGAGCGGCTGGAATGGGAAGCGGGCGACCTGATGCTGCTGCCGATCAAGCCCGGTGGCGTCGAGCACCAGCACTTCAACAAGTACGAGGACAAGCCGGTGAAGTGGATCGCCTTCATCCACACGGCGATCTACGAGTGGGGCGCGAGCGAGATGGTGCAGATCGAGCAGCACCCGGAATTCCGCGCCGGCCGCCGGGGGCCCCGCCGGTGAGCGACGACGATCGCCGTACGCCCCTGGCACCGCTGGGCGCTGCACCCGCAGACCGGTCGGACAACCTGCTCGACTGGCTTTACGCGCTGCGGGACCGCCAGCGCAGGCTGCAGCGCGACGGCGCCTGGATCATCAAGGGCAAGGACCTGCCCTGGGAGAAGAACGACCAGGGCCGCATGCAGTGGTACCTGCACCCCGCGATCGAGGGCACGGCCATCCGCTCGATGATGTTCTTCCGCCAAGAGATCGCGCCCGGATCCAAAAGCGGCGTGCAGCGCACGCCCGGCGGCGCGATCATCTACATCATCGAAGGTCGCGGCTACACGATGCTGGATGACGTGCGCCACGACTGGGAGGCGGAAGACGTGGTCAACGTCCCGATCCGGTCGGAAGGCGTCGACGTGCAGCACGTGAATCTCGACCCGCTCGAGAAGGTCGTGCTGATCCAGGCGGACCTCAACCTCGCCGATCTTCTCGGTCTCGACCGCGGCTCCGTCTTCGAGCAGGTCGAGAAGGCGCCCGAGGACTGAGCGTGCGCGACATCGACGTCAATCTGTACGACTGGGACCGGCTGCAAGGCACGTTCGGCGAATTCATCGAGGCGCCCGGCGCAACGCGGCGCGGCCGCGTCGCCCGCGAAATGGCCGGCGAAAGCTACGGCCGCATCCTGGACGAGACGGTGCGCCTGATCGGCCACCAGTGGCGCGAGCACATCCAGGACAGTGCCGTGAAGGGCTTCCTGTTCCACGGCGCGGTCGGGGTCGGCAAGACCACCATGGCCAAGCGCATCACCTACGAGCTTGGCCGCATGTTCGCGACCGACCGCGAGGACGCGGAGAACGAGGTCGTGCTCGTGCTGGTCGATGGCGCCGACATTGCGCGCGGGCGCTACGGCGACAGCGAGGAACGCCTTGCCGACCTGTTCGAGTACGCGCGCGAGGGCGAGACGCACAGCCACCGCTTCGGCTCGGGCCACGGCCACCGGCACGAGGGCGACGCGATGCGGCGTACCATCCTGCTGTTCGACGACGTCGAATCCCTGTTCATGGCGCGCAGCGCCGGCGCGGCGCGCGAATGGCATTTCAGCCAGAACTCGGTGTTCTTCCACGCCATCGATGAGCTCGATACGTCGCACACCGCGGTCGTGCTGACCACCAACCGGATCGACCTGCTGGACGAGGCGCTGATCGACCGGCTGATGCCCTATGAGTTCGGCGCCCCCGCGCAGGACGTACTGCTCGAGGTCGCGGGGACGCTGGCCGCCAACCAGCATCTCGGCGCCGAGGACGTCGCGGCGATCCGCGCCTGGATTTGCGCGGACCCCAACCTGGCCAGCATCCGCCAGGTCGAGCGGCTGGTGACCGAAACCTACGTGCGGCGCGTAACCGGCCGCCCCTGACCATGGCAACGCCCGACATCCTGCCCGAAGGGCTGACCGCCTACCGACGCACGCCGGTATTCGACCAGGACAGCGTTCCCGCCGGGCTGCGCCTCGAGCATCGGACGAAGGAAGGCGTCTGGGCGGTCATCCATGTTCTGGAGGGGCGCCTCATCTATCGCCGTCTCGACCCGCGTGACGAGCAGGTGCTGATGCCCGGCGTTGCCGGCATCGTCCGGCCGGAGGCGCCGCATGAGGTCGAGCCTCTGGGACCGGTGCGGTTCTTCGTAGAGTTCCACGCCGCCGGTAAGCCGCCGGAAGACCCGCACTGAGGCCGTTGCCCGGGCGAGGGCGCAATGCCAAGATGGCCATGTAAAATTGTCGGGTGCGGCAAAATGTCCGACCCGTCATAAGCTGGGAGAACGGCATTGCCTAATCGTATCCGCATCGGCGCGCTGGGCGCCGCCGTCATCGCCATGACCGCCATGGGAGGCGCCGTCACCGCCAGGGCGGCCGGCCCCGTCGTGATCAAGATGGGCTCCACCGCGCCGGCCGCATCGAGCCAGGTGAAGGATATCTACGATCCCTGGATCGACGCGATGGAGAAGGACAGCGACGGAACGCTGGACGTCCAGGCCTTCCACGGCGGCTCGCTGGTCCGCTCCTACCCGAAGCAGTACGAGGCGCTGATCAACGGGCTGCAGGACGCGGCGACAATCGTCACCTCCTACACCGAGAAGCTGTTCCCCGATTTCGGATTGTTCTCGCTGCCCTTCATGTTCCGTGGCCCGGGCTCGGACGAGGCGGCCTACGTGGCCTGGAAGCTGCATGAGAAGGGCATGATCGGCGGGCTCGACCATGTGAAGGTCGTCGCCGTCTATACCAACGACAATTCCGGCCTGCACTTCAACGTGCCAATCAAGACGTTCGACGACATCAAGGGCCTCAAGATCCGAACGGCCGGACCGGGCGAGGCCGACGTGATCAAGCTGGTCGGCGGCGTGCCGGTCGCCATCGCGATCACGCAGGTGGCCGAGTCGCTGCACCGCCATCTGATCGCGGGGACGCTCAACGGCTGGTCGGCGCTCAACTCGTTCCGCATCACGCCGCTGATCAAGGGCGACGTGGATCTGCCCTTCGGCGTGCGCTCCTTCTTCAACGCCTTCAACCGCAAGGTCTATGACGGCCTGCCGCAGAAGGCGAAGGACGCCATCGAAAAGAACAGCGGCTTCAAGCTGTCGATGGCGTTCGGCAAGTACTGGGCCAACGAAGGCGCGCAGCTGCGCGCCCAGCTCGGCAAGGACCACCCGGTGCTGCGCCCGAGCGACGAGGAGATCGAAAAGGTCTGGGAGCCGAAGTTCAAGCACATCCAGCAGGGCTGGATCGACGAGGACAAGGCGCACCGCCAGGCGCTCTACGACGCCGCGAAGAAGCTGAGCGCGGAATATCGCGCCAAGAGCATGTAGCGATCGACGCCACTTGCTGGCTCGGAAGGCCCCCTCCGCCCCGGGCGGAGGGGGTTTCTTTTTCGCGCGATGCCGTCATGGGCGGCAGGTCGCGGCGCGCGCGTCAGGATACCGCGTCGATCCCGACCCGGAATGACGCCTTGTAACGGCCGCCCGGCGGTACGACCTGAAGGCCCGTGCCGCTGGCCAGGGCGTTGGCCGGCGCTGTCATCGGCTCGAGCGCGACGACATCTGTCACTTTCGGTGCGAAGACCTGCGCGTAGCGATAGCCTTCCAGAAGCTCGACCGTGATGCGTCGCCCGCCGCCGGCGAGGGAGAACGCGCCGGTCTCGCGCGTCATGGCGAACCCGTCATCGAAGGTGAGCGTGCCGAGCGGGCCGTCCATGCCGGGAAATGGCACCTCCTCCCCGGTTGGAATCTGGTGCCCGTCGAGCGCGAGACGCCGCATGGCGGGAAGGGTCAGCCGCCATTCGTCGCGCGGCACGTTCGGAAGCTGGAAATAGGGGTGGAAGCCGAAGCTCACCGGCACCGGCGCGTCGGGCCCCGCGAGAAGCGTGGTCTCGACGGTGAGCCCGTCAGGCTTCACCGTCGCCGTCATCTCGAGGCTGTGGCGGAACGGAAAGATCGCGAGCCGTTCGTCGCTGTCCCAGTCCAGCCGCGCGGCGATCCCGTCGGGCCGCGCGTCGCTCACCTGCCAGGCGAGGTGCGACCACGGCACGCCGTGGATCGAAAGCCCGTTCTCGTCGAGATGCAGCAGCGGCGACGACGGCGCCAGCGTCACGTCCCGATCCGCCGCGCGATAGCGGAAGCCGGCGAGCCGGTTCGCCCAGGGGTGTAGCAGCGGGATCCCGGCGGCGCTGCCCTTTGCCGCCATCGCCTTCAGATCCTCGATGCGCCCGAGCAGCTCCGCGCCCCGGTGGCGGAGCGAGGCGCCGAGCATGCCGTGACGGGGCAGAAAGACAGCCTCGATCTCGCCTGACGCGATCCTGTGAGCGGAAGGATCGTCCAGGTTGCCCGCATATCCGGTGGGATTGCGTCCGTCACCCTCGGTCATGAGTCCCCCTGCTCCGTCGTCGCGCCGCGCACCCGCATTCGCGTCAACCGCCGAGCATACGTTCGCACTTCCGGCCGCGCCACCCGGCAGCTTGTCCGCCACAGGACGGCGCCGAAGGCGATGCCCTTATGGCGCTATGACGGCGCGACCAGACGGGCCTCGCGCAGCCGCGACAGCTCGTTGTCGCGGATCACGCGGCGCAGAGTGATGACATAGGCGTCGCGCTGCTCGGAATAGAGGGAGAGGTGCCCCGCCAGCGTGTACGCGTCCAGCGGCGCGCCGGCCGCGCGCATCGCCGCGCGCTCGCGACGGAACGGGGCGTAGGCGGCATGGGTGTTGAGGTTCATCGCATAGGCAGCGACCGAATCCATCAGCCGGTCGAACTGGCGGACCCGGTGGCGCGAGCCCTCCTCCGCCTCGTTCGGCTTCATGCCCTCGTCGCGGCGGAACGTCCACTGACCGAACAGCGCGTTGCCGGCGCGGGCGAAGCGCGACCGGCCCCAGTCGCTTTCCACCGCGGCCTGGGCCAGGGCCAGCGCGGGCGGGATCACGTCGACGCGCGCCTTCAGCATCGCGACGTCGCCCTTCACGCGGTAGCGCCGCTTGAGGCGGTCGAGCCAAGCCTGATCCTGCGCGCCCAGGATCTTGCCCGCGCGCATGCGGCGTTCCAGTGCAAGGAGGCGCTCGCGCTGGGTACGGATCACGTCGTTGACCTCGAGCACCATCGGCAGCACGCCGAGGAGGAAGAGCGACTTCACCTGGTCGACGTCGTCGAGTTCGCCAAGCGCCGCGGGCAGCGTCTCGAGGAACAGCCGGGGCACGCCACGCTCGCGGCCTGCCGTTTCGAGCTGGTAGCCGCGCGCAGCGAACATGCCGCTGAGCCCCACGGCCGTCGGAGACCGCAGGACCTCGCCACGCGGGGCCGGACCGCCCAGCCCGGGCAAGGGCGGCTCCAGGACACCCGGTGGCGGAAGAAGCGCAAGCGCGAGAATCAGTGCCGCCACGCCCGCCAGGATCGCCAGCTTTGACGATCCCGGATTGTCGAGCGCCGGACGGGTCTTTCGGAGCGGGTGTCTGCTGGCGTCCACGATCGGTCACCACGCGTCAGAGGTTGCCGTACCAGCACGCGGCCATTCCACCGGTCGGGACCGGATCGGCTGCGGCGGACCCACTCTCACGCGGCTTCGCTTAAGGCCCTGTAAACCAATTTTTCAATTTCGAATCATATATTTATGGAAATTTCTTCGATTTACTCATCAAGCTGTGCGGCGCCCTCTTACGGCTAGCTGGGCACCCCGACGTCGCTCGCATGGAGCGCGACGGTGCCCGGCGCGACCCCCTCCAGCGTCGCGACCACGGTGTAGCCGGCCGAGGCGCCATTGTCGTCGTGATAGAGCGTCTGGTCCGCGGTCGAGTAGATGAACACGCCGGCCGAGTTGTAGTCCGTGCTCGTCCCCGGATTTGTACCGTCATAGGCCGTCGTGATGGTCGAGAAGTTCGCCCCATCCACAAGCGTTCCGGTCGAGCCAGAAGTTACCAGCGACACGCTGAAGGTCGAGAAGTCGATCTCGATCGTGTCCTGACCGGTCTGGAAATCCTCCAGCAGGTCGCCGGTCTGAGATGCGCTGTGCACCACGTTGGTCGCGATCATTGTGCCGTCGCTCGGGCCGGCCAGCACCACCGTGTCGTTGCCGGGACCGAGCTCGATCTTGTCCTGACCGATCCCACCCTCGATCCGGTCGTTCCCGAGCCCGCCTTCCAGCCGGTCGTTCCCACCCCCGCCGAACAGCTGGTCGTCGCCGTCATTGCCAATGATCAGGTCGTCGCTTGGCCCGCCGACCAGCGTGTCGGGACCTGACGTCCCCGCGAGCAGGGTGGGACCCGACAGGCTGCCGGCCATATTGCTGGTGGGCAGGGTGAAGACCTCGCCGGTCCTGAGGTCGATCGCGGTCTCGACCGTGTTGCCGCCGTACTGGCCCGAGATCGTAACGCTGCCGCCATCGGTCAGGGTGATCACGAGATCGCTGCCGACCTGCATGGCGGTATCGAACGCGTCGTTCGGCACGCCGCCGAACAGGAGCAGGTCATTGCCGCTCGCATCCGAGATCGTGTCGTTGCCGTCGCCGAAATCGTAGCGGAACGTGTCGTTGCCCGCCCCACCCTGCACAAAGTCGTCGCCGGTTCCACCGGACAGGATGTCGTTGCCGGGTCCGCCGATCACATTATCGTTGCCCGGCCCGCCATCGAGGAAATCGTCGCCGCTTCCGCCGATCACGGAGTTGACGCCGGCGCCGCCGAAGCCGTACACGGAAACGGATGTTCCCGTCGCGTTGAGCGTGTCGTCCCCGTCCCCCAGCGATACCGCGATGCCGCTGGAGGAAATGTCGGTGCCCGAAAGATCGCCGATGGTGACGGTGTCGTTGCCCGGACCGGTCGCGACGGCGATCTGCTCGACCCCGACGAGGTGCAGCATCTCGCTGCGCTGGCCGGACGCGACCGATACTGTGATATGGCCCATTGCGGCCGCGTTGATCGAGACGTTGTCGCCCAGCCCATCGCCCGTGACGACCAGCGAATCGTTGCCGGCCCCGCCGTCGATCGAATCGTTGCCGTCGCCCGCCTGCCAGAAGATCGTATCCTTGCCGCCGCCGCCGAGGATCATGTCGTCGCCAGCGTCGCCATAGAGGAAATCGTTTCCGCCCGAGCCGTCGATCCGGTCGTTGCCGCCAGCGCCGAAGATCGTGTCGTCGCCGGGCGTGCCGAGCAGGACGTCCGGCCCGGGGGTGCCGAAAATCAGGTGCTGCACCAGCTGCTGAATGGACGGCGGGCTCTCAAGGCTGGAACCCAGCGCCTTGATCAGCGGCAGCGGCAATGGCGGCAGCGGCGCAAGGCCCAAGGGCGGCGTGGGCGGTGGTGGTGGCGGTGGGGGCGGCGGTGGCGCATCCGGTGCCGGCGGGGCGGTCTGGTTGTCCGGCTGCCCGTCCTGATTCTGATCCTCGTTGCCGTTCTGCTGGTTCTGCTCGTGACCCTGGTTCACCTGGAACGGCGCAAGCTGCTGCGACAGCGAGAGCGCGGCGCCGAAAGTCTGCAGCTGCTGGCTCGGAGGAAGGATGAACGGCGCGGCAAGCGCGCCGGTGAAGCCGGTCGAGACCGTCGAGAGGCCGGGCACATCGAGCAGGATCGAGGCGACGCTGGTGGTCACGAGGATCGCCCCGGAGATCAAGGTGAAGATCGACTGGCCACCCGCATTGGCGATCTGGCAGGCGAACTGCGTGCCGCGAATGCCGATATTGCCGACCGGCGTATCGATCTGCACGGCATCGTGGTTCAGCTTGCCGATCTCGCCGGTCACCGCCACGAACACGCCCTGCAGCAGCGAGAAATGCGCCGCGCCCGAATGAGTGACCGGATCGAAGATCAGCTCGTTGAGCACCATCCGCGCGTTATCGCCGAGCGTGAAAGTCGTCTTGTCCACGAACACGACGCCGAGCTTGGCGCCGGCGCCGGTCTGCAGCACGTCGCCCTGGTAGACCGATGCCCCCTGGGTCAGCGTAGAACTGGTGCCATCCGTGTGGCGCGCGGTGACGGTCCCCTCGATCGATTCGACATGGCCGATCAGCGCGGTACCCGAACCGGCGGCCGGACCGGCCTGGGCGTACTGGCCGGGCGCCACAGGCCCGGCGAGATGGGCGGCAAGGGCGCCGCTGACGCGCGCCCCCTCGCCCGTAATCAGGTTCGGGGGCGTATCGGAATCGAAAAACCCGTGGACGACGACCTCGCGGCCGTCGCCGGTCAGGACCAGGTCATGGCCGACGCGCGCGTACGACGCATGGACGATGAAGTCCGCCCCGGGCACGACAATTTCGCCGTGCCCGTGCGCTTCGATCCGCTCGACATGCGCCGCATGCGCGCCGCTGCCCTGCGCGACTGCGGTCTCCCCAGTCCACAACGCCATGACCACCCCCTCCTGTGCACCGGCCGAGTGCGATGCACGTCGTCCGGTTTGTCTCATAACGTGGTTGAGACGAGGTTAGGACATTTTCCTACGGTCGCCCAATTCGGTCACCACCGAACGACCACCGCCCCCGCGGGCGATCGCCCCTATAGCGGACAATTGTCACAAAACCAGCCCGTTCGCAGGCCGCGACCGGCAATGGTACGCCAGCTGACGGCTGTTGCAACGGTCGGCGCCGCCTTATAGTGCGCCGACGGATCGAAACCCCTGTCCAGAGAGCGCGCCCCGGACCGCAATGACCTATATTCTCGCCGCTGACACGGGCGGCACCTTTACCGATCTCGCGGCGTTCGACCGCGACCGGGGCCGTGTGATCTACACCAAGAGCCTGACCACACACGCCGACCTGGTCGAAGGTGTGATGGACTGCATCCGCAAGGCCGGCATCGCGCTGGACCGGGCCGAGGTGGTGAAGTTCGGCACGACCCTGGTCATCAACACGTTCATCGAGCGCAACGGTGCGAAGACCGCGCTGGTCACCACCGAGGGCTTTCGCGACATATTGGAGATCGGTCGCGGCAACCGCCCGATCCCGTTCGACTTCCGCTACAAGCGCGACCCCGTGCTGGTCGCGCGCGATCTGCGCTTCGAGCTGCCCGAGCGGATCGGCGCCGAGGGCGAGGTGTTGCGCCCGCTCGACCGCGAGGCGGCGATGGCGCTCGCCGACCGGATGCGCGCGCTCGGCATCGAGGCCATCGCCATCTCGTTCCTCAACTCGTACAACGAAACCCGGCACGAGGACGAGGCTGCGGCGCTGTTTCGCGAGCTTCTGCCCGACACGTACGTCACCGCCGGGACCGAGCTCACCCGCGAATGGTACGAGTTCGAGCGGACCGCGACCGCGGTCGCCAACGCCTATGTCGGGCCGCGCCTCAAGGATTACGTCGAGCGGCTCGACGACCGGCTGCGCCGCGACGGGCTGTCGCGCAGCTTCTACCTGATGGCGTCCAACGGCGGCGTCTTCTCCGTCGCGCGCGCCGAGAGCCAGCCGGTGATGCTGGTCGAATCCGGCCCGGTCGGCGGCTGCATCGGCACCGGCGTCTATGCCGACGCGCTTGGCATCGCCAAGGCGATCGCATTCGACATGGGCGGCACCACGGCGAAATGCGCGGTGGTCGAGAACGGACGGTTCGAGGTCAAGTCGCCCTACTATGTCGGCGGGCTCGAGCGCGGCTTCCCGGTGCGCGGCGCCGTGCTCGACATCGTCGAGGTCGGCGCGGGGGGCGGCTCCATCGCGTGGATCGACCCGCAGGGCGGGCTGCATGTCGGGCCGCGCAGCGCGGGCTCGAACCCCGGACCCGTGTGCTATGGCAATGGCGGGACTGAACCCACCATCACCGACGCCAACCTGGTGCTGGGCCGGATCGGCGCGAAGTCGTTCCTTGGCGGCGAGATGCAGCTCGACGCGGCCGGGGCCCGCACCGCCATCGAGACGCACGTTGCGGCTCCGCTCGGATTCTCCGGCACGACGGGGCTCGACGCGACGGCCGAGGGCATCCTCGCGCTCGGCACCATGACCATGGCCGGCGCGATCCGCCAGGTGACCATCGAGCGCGGCCTCGACCCGCGCGAGTTCGCGCTGTTCGCATTCGGCGGCGGCGGGCCGTTGCACGCGGCGCAGATCGCGCGCGAGCTTTCGATTCCGCTGGTGATCGTTCCGCCCGAGCCGGGCATCTTCTCGGCGCTCGGCATGATCCTTGCCGACGCACGCGTCGACGAGACGCGCACCTTCCTGCGCGACCTGTCGCCCGAGGGAATTGCCGAGGCCGAGCGCATCTTCACCGAGATGGAATCGGCGATGCGCGCCCAGCTCGAGCGCGAGCTCGACGCCCCCGAGATCACGTTCGAGCGCCAGGCCGACATGCGCTTCCGCGGCCAGCGCCATACGCTGCGGACGCCGCTGGGCGACGCGCGCGACATTGCCGAAATGCGCCGCGCCTTCGAGACGACCTACGAGCGCAAGTACGGCCATGTCGAGGTGAACTCGCCCATCGAGTTCGTCGGGCTGGTGCTCACCGGGGCGGGCCGCATCGAGCGCCCGAACCTCGCCGGGCTGCGCCCTACGCCGAACGGCAACGCGCCCGCGGCACCCGCATCGCGCTCGGTCCATTTCGGGACGCGCGGCCGGATCGCGACGCCGGTGCTGCACCGCGCGAACCTCGCCGTCGGCACGACCGGCAGCGGCCCGGCGATCATCGAGGAGTACGGCTCGACCACCGTCGTCGGGCCGGACGACCGGTTCGAGATCGGCGCGCTCGGCGAAATCCGCATTCACTGCGAGTGAGGCAACCATGGCCCCCGACACGGCGACGATCGAGACGCAGGCGGGTACCGTCAACCCGATCACCGCGGAGATCATCCGCTATGGGCTGCTGTCGATCCCCAACCAGATCGACGTGAACATCACCCGCACCGCCTACAGCCCGCTGGTCTACGAATACAAGGATTATGCCGTCGGCATCGTCGATCCCCAGGGGCGGCTGATCTCACAGTCCTCGGGCGGCATTCCGCTGTTCGTCGCCAACGCGCTCGGCACGGCGGTCAACGACGGCATCGAGATTCACGGCCGCGACGGGATCGAGCCCGGCGACGTGATCTTCTCCAACCATGCCGCCACGCTGGGTCAGCATTTGAACAACGTGGTGATGTACACGCCGGTGTTCGCCGGCGACGAATGCGTCGCGTTCATGTGCGTTCTGGTGCATTGGATCGACGTGGGCGGGATGGTCGTCGGCTCGTGCGCGCCGGTCGGCCCGACCGAGATCTACCAGGAGGGCATCCAGTTCCGCTCGGTCAAGCTGTGGTCGCGCGGCAAGCCCTTGAAGGACATCTACCGCATCATCGAGAACAACACGCGCTTCCCCCGCATGCTGCTGGGCGACATCGAGTCCCAGCTCGCCGGCTGCCTGATGGGGCGCGACCTGATCGCGGCCCAGGTCGAGAAGTACGGGCTTTCCGCTGTGCGCGCCTCGGTCGAGCTGATGTGGCGCCGGTCGGAGGCGGCGGCGCGCGCGGCCATCGCGAAGATTCCTGACGGCGTCTATCGCGGCAGCTCGTTCCTCGACAATGACGGTGTCGAACTCGACAAGAAGATGCCGGTCGACGTGGTCGTCACCGTCGAAGGCGACGAGATGACTGTCGATTTCTCGGGCGTCGCCGACCAGGTGAAGGGGCCGATCAATTCGGGGCGCGAGGGCGGCGCGGTCACAGCCGCGCGCATCGCGTTCAAATATATCGCGGCGCCGGACGAGCCGGCGAACGACGGCAGCTTCCGCCCGCTGAAGGTGGTGATCCCCGACGGCAAGTTCCTGAGCGCGGCGGGCACGGCGCCGATGGGGCTCTACAGCGCACCGCTGCCGACCGTGATCGACACGGTGGTGAAGGCGCTGGTCGACGCGGCGCCCGATCACGTCGCCGCCGCGCATCACGGCAATTTCTGCATCCACAGCCTGGCGGGCCGCGACCCGAAAACCGGCGAGCCGTTCTACAATCTCAGCGCGGCGGATGGCGGCTGGGGTGCCTCGAAGGGCCATGACGGGCCGGCGCACTACAAGACGATGAGCCACGGCGACACGCTCGACATCCCGATCGAGGTGCAGGAGGCGCTCTATCCGCTGCGTGTCGAAAGCTGGCAGGTGCGGCCGGACTCGGCCGGCGCGGGCGAATGGCGTGGCGGCACCGGGCTCGAGAAGGTGATGGAACCGCTGGTGCCTTGCAACGTGCACGTGTTCAACGAGCGGACCGGCTGTCCGCCCTGGGGAATCCGCGGCGGGCGCGACGGGGCGCGGCCCTGCATCACCGTCGAGCACGGCAACCGGCCGCCCGAGGAGGTGCGCAAGGCGAACAAGCCGATCGTGCCAGGCGACAAGGTGCGGGTGGAGACCTCGGGCGGCGGCGGCTATGGCGATCCGCTGCGGCGCGACCCTGCGAAGGTCGAGGCGGACGTGCGCGAAGGCTACGTCTCGCGCGAGGCGGCTGCCGAGCTTTACGGCGTCGTTCTCGACGAGGCTGGCAAGGTGCGCGCCGACGAGACGGCGGCAAAGCGCCGCCAACTCGCCGGCGGGACCTGACTTACGCCCGATCGCCCCGCGTCAGACGACCGGGGAGATTTCCTCCAGCACCCGTCCCTTCGTCTCGTGGCCGAAGACGATGCAGATCAGGCCGCCCAGCAGCGCGAAGCACCCGAACACCACGAACACCGCGTTGAGGCCCCAGTGCGGCAGGATGAACCCGACCAGCAGCGGGCCGACCATCGACGCACCGCGCTGCCACGCGCCGGCCACGCCGCCGCCGAGCGCCCGCATGTGGTTCGGATAGCTCTCCGCCGTGAAGGTGGCGAGGCCGAGTGCCAGTGGCGTTATGAACACGAAGCTGAGGCAGATCATGGTCAGCACCTCGGCCGCCGATGGCTGCTTGATGGCGACGAACGCCAGCAGTGGCAGGCAGCCGACGATCAACCCGATCGAGAACAGCTTCTTGCGGCCGAGCGCGTCAAGCAGCCAGACGGTGGCGAACGCGCCGATCAGCCCGATGCCGCTCAGCGCGAAGCCGTAGGTCAGCGACTGCTGCAGCGGCAGCTTGTAGACCGTGCGGAACAGCGAAGGCGCCCACGCCGTCAGGCCATAGGTGATGATGTAGGTGCAGATCCACAGCATCCACAGCGTCACCGTGCGCTTGGCGTAGAGCCCCTTGAACAGGTCGCCGAAGCGCGTCTGCGCCTCCTGCACCGGCGGCAGCGAGGCGGGCAGCGGCGGCAGCGTCTTGCCTTCGGCCTGGGCGACCGTCTCGATGCGCTCGATCGCCCGGTTGGCGTCGGCCGCGCGGCCGCGACTCGCCAGCCAGCGCGGCGACTCGGGCAGCATGGTCCGCATCGGGAACACGATCAGTGCCGGCACGGCACCGATGATGAACATCCAGTGCCAGCCGAGATGCGGCACGACCCACACCCCCACCAGCCCGACGATGAACAGACCGACGGCGAACAGCACCTGAAGCCCCAGCGAGAACCGGCCGCGCCGCTCGGCCTTCGCGAACTCGTTGACGTAGGCCGCCATGATCGGCACTTCGCCGCCGAGCCCAAGCCCCTGGATGAAGCGGAACCAGAAGAGCTGGTCGTAGGAGGTGACGAACGCGCAGGCGAGCGAGCCGAGCGTGAAGATCAGAAGCGTCAGCATCGCCGTCGGAATGCGGCCCCAGCGCTCGGCCATCCAGCCGGCGACGACCGACCCGATGAGCTGGCCGGCGAAGCCGATCGAGATCAGCGCGCCGATCTGTCCCGGCGCCAGCTTCCACAACCCGATCAGGACCGGAAGAACATACGCGATCGCCAGTGAATCGAACGCGTCGAAGAACCATGCGGTCCCGAAGATGAGCCGCATCTTGGTGTGCCAGGAACAGTAGGGCAGCCGCTCGAGCCGCGCGTTGATGTCCCTCAGGCTGCCGGCGCCGCCGGCGGCCGCTCCGATACTCGCCATGACTTCCCCCCCATAGCGATCCAAATTTGCCGAACCCAGACGACCGCTGGATTCGCCAAAATGATGGCACTGACGCCGAGTCTTGCCTAGCTCGATCCGCAGCCCGGCTTCAGCCCGCCCCGGACCGGGGGACGGCACTCACCTGCCGCGGGCGACCGCCGCCACATCCCAGCCGGCCACCTTCTTGTAGCTGTCGGAGATGGCCTGGAGCTCCTCCCGGCTGATCACGTCCTCGAGACGCTCGAACCGCTTGCCGCTGGTCAGCCGCTCGACCGTATCGATGATCAGGTCGGGCGGCCGCGTGCGGTTCTCCAGCACGATGCGCATCGTCGGCCCCACCCGCTCGGCTTCATAGGCCTTGAGCGTCGCGACGGGATCGTCGCCGGCCTTGAGCAGCCGCGCGATGGTCATGGCGTCGAGGATCGCCTGCGCACCGCCGTTCCCGCCGCGCGGATACATCGGGTGGGCGGCGTCGCCGAGAAGCGCGATGCGCCCGAATGCGAAGCGGTCGACGGGATCGCGATCGACCATCGGGTAGGTCAGGATGAACTCGGCGTTGCGCAGCATGGCGGCAGCATCGAGCCAGTCGAAGCTCCAGTCCTGGAAGATCGGGTAGAAATCCTCGAGCCGGCCGCGCCGGTGCCAGTCGGCCGGCTCGTGCTGGTCGGTCACGACCTCCACCGACCAGTTGACGAGCTGCGTTCCCTGGCCGTCGATGTCGTTGCGGATCGGGTAGAACAGCAGCTTGTTGGTCGTGAACAGCCCGCCGATCCGGGTGACGCTGGCCCCGGTCAGGAACGGCTTTGCGCGCGTCACGCCGCGCCACATGTTGATGCCGTGGAACGCCGGCGCGCCTTCCGCGGGATAGAACTGCTTGCGCACGGCCGAATGGATTCCATCGCAGGCGACGATGATGTCGGCACGCCGGTCCGGCAAGCGACGCCCTTCGTGGTCCACGAAATGCGCGACCGCCCCATCGGCGTCCTGGTCGACGCCGACGCAGCGATGGTCGAGCACGACCGCGTCGCGTCCCAACCGCCCGCACACGGCATCGTGCAGCACCGAATGCAGGTCGCCGCGATGGGCAGACAAATGCCGCATGGCGTAGCCACCGTTCAGCCCGCACGGCTCGCTCAGCACATGCTGGCCGTGATGCGTGAAATAGGCGAACTCCTTCGGCTCGACCGCCACCTTCGCCAGCGCATCGGCGACGCCGAGTGTCGTGAGCGCGTTCATCGCATGCGGCAGCAGGTTGATGCCGACGCCGAGCGGCAGGAACGAGGTCGCCGCCTCGCACACCTTCACGCCGGCTCCGAGCTTGGCGTGGTCGAGGGCGAGGGCGAGGCTCAGCCCGCCGATCCCGCCGCCGACGATCAAGATCTCCATCGCCCTCCTCCGCCGTCATGCGTGACGCATTCTGACGGAGAGTGCGGACCGCGACCAGGGGTGCGGCCCGACCGGCGCGGGCGTCAGCTCTTCAGCGTGATCGGCAGGGGCGGGCGCCAGTTCGGGGCGGCAACGCCGGGCAGCGGGCGGCCCCACGCGTCGCCACGCGCATCCGGCTTGAAGTATCGCACGATCATGCGGTGCAGCATGTCCATGTTCGGAAGGATCCCGTGCAGCCCCGCGGCCTGAGCCAAGCCGCGATCCTGGATCTCCCAGAAATCGAAATCGTCCGGCGTCACGCAGACAAGCGCGTTCTCCGGCAGGAACGCCGGGATCGCGCCTTCCAGCGGTACCGTGCCATCGCCGGTGATGCGGCTGTTCGGCCAGTCGTTGAGTAGGTCGACGTTGGGATCGAAGCGGAACTCGGGCCCGCTCTGGCCCTGCGCATCGATCGCGATATGAACGCGCGTCTTGGTATCGACACCGACGACGCACAGCCAGTTATCCGGATCGAAGCCCGCCTGGCGCAGGTCGAGCCCTTCGAGCCGCGCACGGTGCTGTCCGGCGACGTCGAGCAGCTGGTCGAACAGCGCATCGCCCTGGGCTTGGGCATTGCCCGGCTGGCGCCCATACTTGCGTACATATTCGGCGAGCGTGCCGACCACGCTGCGCTGCCAGACCGCGCGATCGAACAGGGTCTGCGGCAGAGTCGCCGGAATGTCGATCCCGTTGGTGAAGCTCGGCAGCAGGTGATAGACGGACGGCGTGGCGCGAGCGGCCTCGCGCTCGCGGGAGCTCGGCGGCTCCGTTCCCAGATTGGCGTTGCCGGTGACAATCTTGGCGATTGCCTCGATCGAGCCGCGGAACGGCGACGCCAGCGTGACGATTTTCTCGACACGGTTGCGCCGATCGACGGGCGCGCCCGGACGGCTCTGCACATAACCCGCGATAATCAGCCCGCCCATCGAGTGGCCGACCAGGTTCACCTTGCGGCGCGCAACGTCGTCGTAGCCATCGTCGAAATAGTGCTTCATCAAAGAGGTGCGTCGCACGACGTCCTCGATGAAGCGCTCGAGGTCGGCCTCGATCACGCTCAGGGGCTGGCGCCAGTCGTAACCGAACGGATAGACCGGCACGGGGAATTCCTCGGCGTCACGCAAATTGTGACGCAGCTCCTCGATCAGTTCGCGATAGGCGATTTCGTAGATCTGATCGGGAACGACTTGCGCCGGCTCCTTCGCCTCGAGCAAACGGGGAAAGGAGAAGCTGTCCGGGTGTACCGCCGCGCGGCCGTAATCCTTTGACCATTCCATCACTTCGTAGATCGACTCGGGCGGCAATGGATACAAGTCGCGCAGATAAACGGCCGTAATGCCCGGGATAACAATGACCGGATTTGGAAGCGGCATGAGCCCCTCGGCGTAGCGCCAGGGAACGAAACCTGGCGAATTAAATCCAATAGCGATCGGCCTGACGCACCGACTGTGCGATGCTGTCGCCAATCGACGCAGCCGCTGAAGCATTTTCCGACCGCGCCGGCTTCGCAATTCACAAAATCGCGACATGACCAGGGCTTTGTTGCGGGAGCGCAACGACGTCTTGGCATAGATGAGTGGTGCACGTCTGGTGCTCCAGAGCACACCGGATTGCGCGACTCTTTGCGATAGTTCTCGGACCCTCTGTCCTTCAATCGGAAACGGTCAATTCATTCGATGCGGTACTGTGATGTGCACAGAATTGACGCCACAGAACGATCACAGGGCGAACCCTAATTCCATGTTCGAATGGGCAAATGGTCGGTTGCGCGGAATGCGTCATCCGACGAGGGGACGACGTGAAAATATTCAGACCATTGCCCGGCGCGCGGGGTCGCATTTGCCGCACCTTGTACGCGCGAACCCAGACAGGCGGTGCCGTCGCCACGCACTTCCCCATCCGGAAATTGGAACGCCGCAGACCGAACGGCGTGAGGCGGCCTGCCTGTATTCGGCCGCCCCGTAGGTCTCGTCTTCAACAGAGGGGAGTCCTGCCATGGCTCGTCAGCCTCGGCAATTTCGTGCCAGAAATCTCTCGGTAAACATCGGCGCAACGGGCCCGCTGGCCCAGCTCGCCGACAAGTTGCGCATCTGCGTCCTGCACACCAACCTGTGCCTCGGTTGGACGAACTGCAGGCTGCTGACCCATTACTGTCTCGGCGTCGTGTCATGGTGCCGCTTCTTCACCTGCCGCGGCGGCACGATCCTGTGCGATCGCCCATACTCTTGGATTGCCTGCCGCATCGGCACGCAGCCCGACCCCGGCTGCGGGCCCGGCAGCATCTATATCGATCCCGGCGAAATCCTGGTCGATCCCGCGATCTACGCGCAACAGGTGGCCGAGCTGAAGGCAGACCTGCAAGCCGCCATCCGCGAGCTCGACGCACACGAGAAGGAAATTGCCGAGGTCATCAAGGAGTCCAGACAGTAGGACTGCGAGCGCACACGACGTGACGCTGGCGCCCCCGTCATCGGCGCCAGCGTCCGCACGTCGAAGGGGTGACAGGTAGAGTCGCGTGAGGACGCCATTCGTGCATGCGCGGGTTCGCGCCAATCCAGCCTATCGAGCCGTGGCGTGGAACCGGCTGGGATCGGATGCGGGCGAGGTCGCTCCGCCCGAACCGGACAGCTTCGGCGTTCTCGTGCCGCGCGACGGAGCGAGCCTGCCGGTTGTCGCCGTCGATTGCGATACCGCGCTCCTGTTCCTCAGCCTGCAGGAGCCGGGCCCCCTGCCCGGCTTCGCGCTCCCGCAGAGCAATGGCGACAATGACCGCATGCTGCGCCGGCTGGTGCTGGATTCGATCATCGAGGTCGAGCGGGACGGAACCTTCGTCAGCGGCCCCGACGCGACCGAAACGTTGGGCCTGTCATTCAGCGCCGACGGCAAAGACGCGACACGTCTGGCAACCGACGCGCTCGCGTACGGCGCGTCGCTCGCCAACGCGCCCGCACCCGTGCTGGCGCAGAAGCTTTACGCCTACAATCGACGGCCGATGACCCGCGAGCTGCGCCGGCGCCTTCCCGATCGTGCGGCCTGCCTTGCCTTTCTCGGCCTCGTGCCCGACCGTGCGCCCGAAAGCCTGATGCGCCATTGGTCGCGCGGCGCCGACAACTCGCCCTGGCTCGTCTTCTCGTCCCGACATGCGGGTCGGGCACCATCGGACCGGCCCTGCAAGCTTTATGTCGGGCTCGCACTGGATGAACTGCCGGACGGCCTGCCGCGGATTGCCGACGCGCTCGCGGGCAGCGACGCGCTCCAGTTCAAGATCGGCGCCGACCTGCCGGGACTCGTGCGCGCTGACAAGCTTGTCGCGTACTTCCCGACCCGGGACGCGCTGTTCGCGGCGGCACAATCCCTGCTTCCCATCGTCGCCGGGCGTGCCGCCCATGCCGTCCCCTTCACGGCCGAAATCGCCGCGGACGGCGCGCTGTCGTGGGGCGCCGATCCGACGGTGGCCTGGCTCGGCGACCGCATCAGCTGGCGCCAATGGATCTGCGAAAAGCTCGCCGCCGCCCTCGTCGCCGCCCGCGCCGGCGGAGGGATGGGGATGACCCCGCCGCAGTTTGCCCTCGCGCGGCTCGAAACCGAAGGCGTCGACATTGCGAGCTTCATGCCCACGGGCCGCTGGACGGGAGAGGCGTGATGGGCAACGTGCTGCGCGAACCGCTGGTGTTGCCCGACGACGTCATGATCGTCGCCGTCGCCGAGCTGCCGGCGGAGATGCGGCGCCAGATCGGCGAGAATGAAGACGACGGCGAGAGCTTCGCCCTGACGCGACCGCTGGCACGTGAGCCCAGCAAGCTGATCGACGCGAGCGCGGCGGCGTTGATCGAGCAGTTCCGTACGCCGCGCACGGTCGTGCAGGCGGTGCTCACCTACAGCCGCTCACACGGTGCCGACCCGGAACGCACGCTGGAGGACTCGCTGCCGCTTCTCGGCCAGCTTCTGGGCAGCGGACTGCTCGTTCCCGAAGGATCGGCGGCGGCGCGCCCGATCGCGGCGAGCTGGCCCGTGGGCGCGATGGTGGGTCCGTATCGCATCGTCCGTGCACTGCAGGTGCTGGACGACAGCGAGATCTTCCAGGCGCGTGCCGACGATGGCGGCTTCGTCGCGCTCAAGGTAGCGCGCGCGGAGCACGCGGCGCCGATGCGCCGGCGGCTCGACGGCGAAGAAGCGGCATTGCGGCGCCTCGCGGGCAGCGTCGCCCCGCCCGTCCTCGGCGCCGGCACGATCGAAGACCGTCCCTATCTGGCGATGGGCTGGGCCGCGGGCAGCGACGCGGTGACGGTGGCAGCGGAGCTGCGCCGCGATGACGACCGTGCCGGGCTGCTCGCGCTCCAGGCCGAGATCGCGCGCACCTATGCCGAGCTGCACCGGCGCGGCGTCCTGCACGGCGACATCCATCCCGGCAACCTGATCGTCGGGCGCGACGGCGGCGTCACGCTGATCGATTTCGGCCTTGCGCAGCTCGAAGGGGGCGATGCCGATCCGCAGCTTCGCGGAGGCGTCGGCTTCTTCATGGAGCCGGAGCACGCGCGCGAGCTTCTGGAGCGGCAGCCGCCGCGCCCGCCGACCGCGTCCGGCGAGCAGTTCGCGATCGCCGCGCTTCTCTACCTGCTGGCGACCGGCGAGCCGTACATGGAGTTCACCCTGCAGCAGGAGGAGATGTTCCGCCAGATCGCCGACGCAAAGCCGCTGCCCTTCGCCGAGCGCGGGACCGCGCCCTGGCCTGCCCTCGAAGAGATCCTGCGGCGCGCTCTGTCCGCCGACCCGGTGGCGCGGTACCCCGGGATGGACGCGCTGGCCGACGCGCTCGCCGCCATCTCCGTTCCGCCGAGCGCGTCGCCGGCGCGCTGGGACCGAAAGGCGGACGCGCTGCTCGGCGACATGCTCGACCATCTCGCGCTCGATGGCGGACTGTTCCGCGACGGTGTCGCAGAAGGGCCACGATGCTCCGTAAATTTCGGCGCTGCGGGCATCGCCTACGCCCTGCACCGGCTCGCCTGCCGGCGCGACGATCCGCGCCTGCTCGCGGCTTCCGATGCCTGGGTTCTCAAGGCCGAACGCGATGCGGTGGCCGAGCGGGCCTTCTACGACCCGGCGATGGACATGACCCAGGCGACCATCGGCACGGTGTCGTTCTACCACACGCGCCCCGGGCTGCATCTCGTGCAGGCCCTGATCGCGACGTCCACCGGCGAGACGGAAATTCGCCAGGCCTCCACCGACGCGTTCCTCGCCGCCATCGAGGCGCCGTGCCGCGAGCGCGACCTTTGCCTCGGTCGAACGGGTACGGTGCTCGGCTGCACGATCCTGATGGACAGCCTGCCAGACGGCGATGCGGCGCGCGTCGCCGCGCGGACGGTCGCCGAACGCAACCTGGCGACGCTATGGGGCGAGGCCGACGCGCTGGAGCCGATGCGCGACGGGCGACAATGGCCCAATCTCGGCATCGCCCATGGCTGGGCCGGGCTGCTCTACGCGACCTTGCGCCTGCACGAACTGACCGGCGCGCCGCTGCCGGGGACGGCACGTGCGCGGCTGGAGCAGCTGCGCGAAGCGGCACGCCCGACCGGCCGCGGCGCCACCTGGCCCTGGCGCCAGGGACCGGATGACGGGTACGAGGCCTCGATGCCGGGCTGGTGCAACGGCGCCGCCGGCATGGTGCATCTCGCCACCCTCGCCCACCGCCTGACCGGCGACAGCGCATTGCTGGAGATGGGCCAGTCCGCGGCGTGGCAGGCATGGGAAGGCGGCGAAGGTCCGGTCGATCTCTGCTGCGGCTTCGCCGGCCGCGCCTACGCCCTGCTCGAGCAGCATCGCAGTACCGGCGATCCCGCCTGGCTCGGCCGCGCACGCCGCCTGGCCGAACGCGCCATCGAGGTGGCGCCCCAGCTGCGCAGTGCCGATCACCCGCGCCACAGCCTGTACAAGGGCGAGCTGGGTCTCGCCCTGCTGATCGCCGATCTCGACCGGCCCGACCTCGCGACCATGCCGCTGTTCGGCCCGGAACACTGACGCCGCGGCGCGGCAACAATCTTCGCTCAGTTCCGAAACGATTCGTAATATGCCGCAAAATTTACTTTCATATTCCACATGAACTCATTTCAATTCTTTCGCTGTAAAATATTGCGTGGACCAACGCAGGCCCGCTTGGTATATTGGCGCACTTGTTTTCTTGTCGGGGAGGTGGGCAATGGACCGCGGTCTGATCCACGATCTGGTTCGCCAGATACCCGATGCGGGCCTCGTCGATGCGGCGGTGGCCGCGCTGCAAAGCAGCCGGGAACATAGGCGGCCGGCGCGTTTGAAAATGGACGACCTGCTGTTCGCACATCAATGCATCGAGCAGTTGATCGTTCTCGCCTGGGTGGAAAGTGGCGACGCGGCACAGGGCCCGCTGCCCGAGTTCAACGAGAAGCCGCCCTCGTAGGGCCGCCGCCGCGAGAGGGAGAGGGGATGACGGTTCTTAGCGGAAAGCTCGGACGCATCTTGTTGCGACGGGCACGCGCCGGCGCGGAGACCTGCCGCAACGCCGTGTCGACTGCGATCGCCGCCTGCATCGTCGCCGCGATTGCAGTACCCGTGCAGGCCATGCCGGTCGTCGACACGACGAATGCCACGGTTGCGGCGACCATCACGGCCGGCGGCACCGACGACCTTCTGGGCTCCGCCGAGCTGCTTCCGGCCTGCACGGCGAAGCTGACGGTCACGGACGCCGGCGACGTCGTCGCGCAGAGTTGCCCGCCCCCGCCGCGCTGCCAGCAGGACGAGCGCCCGTGCTACCTGCGGCGCGATTCGAATGGCTGTCTCACGTGGCGGTGCTGCAAGAGGTAGGCGCCATGGACAAGTTCCTCGTCACGCTCGACATGACCCTGTCCGATCCGTCGTTCTGGATTGGCCTGGTCGTTGTGTTCATTTTCGCGCGCGAACGGTTTGGCCAGCGCCAAAGCGGCATCGACGAGGAGCTTCTCCTGCCCATCCCGATGCGCACCTTCACCACGCGCTTCCGCTACAACTTCGCGGCGTTCGTCTATGGCGGAATCTCGTCGACCACCTATGTCGCGCTGGTCTGCCTCGGCGCCTTCCCGGAGTTGCAGGAGCTGATCAAGACCTGGTTCGGCGCGGTCGGCGTCGGCGTCGACATCGGCGACCACACGATCGCCACGCCGCTGGGCGCCGCGGTCGTGGTGACCTCCGTCCTGCCTTCCATCCCTTTCGTCCGCAACCTCGACGGCGATTTGCGCGCCACGCTGCGCGACTTCGCCAGTATCCCGCTCAAGGCCAAGTTCATGGCGGGGCTGCTGATCGACCGGCTGGAGAAGGACGTCGAAAGCGCTGGCGGCGGCACGGCGCAATCGGGCAACGCCGGGATCGACGCGAAGCTCGCTTTGTTCGAGGGACTGAAGTCCAAGGTCCATGACCTGCAGCACCTGACACGGCTGCGCGCCGCCCGAAGCTACATCGCCTTCTTCTCGAAATACCTCAAGATCCAGGACCAGATCGAAAAGAGCGTCGAGTCGATTCAGAAGGAGCTTCGTTCGGCGAAGGCGAGTTCGGAATTCCTGAACGAGCAGATCGAAGACGCCAACGAGCGCATGGCGCAGTTTATCGTCTGCGGAATCCTCGCCGTCGAGGCCGACGAGTACTGCGCGATGCGTACCCTCACTCACGACCTCAATGTGCGCGGCATCGCGCCCACCACGTGGCGGTTCAAGTCGAGCCAGATCCTGCTCGGCATCGTCGTGGTGTTCCTCTGCGCAGTGCTGGGCAGCGTGGTCGCGGGCATTTCGATGCAATATCTTTCGGTCGACGCACCGCGCGACATACTGGAATTGTTCATCCCGATCTGCCTCGCGATCAGCCTCGCGCTCGTGCCGACCTTCGTCGCCCCCCTGGTGTTCGCGGCCGGCGCCGAAATGTACATGATCGACCGCAGCAGCTTCCGCGACGAGCCGGAATGGGACGAGCGGCTGATGGCAGCTATCCAGACGTTCCTCGGCTGCCTCGGGACCGCGCTGCTGATCACCGTGATCCTCGGGGTGCTGGCGTCGCACGTTTCCGACAACCAGGTGGTGCTCGGGCCGATCCTGCCCTGGGCCATCCCGCCGGCGGTGGTCGCGCTGACCTTCTTCATTACCTCGCGAATCCGTGTCAACTGGAGCCGCCCGACCAACGCAATTGTCGATTTCTCGCTTCATGCCGCCGTGGCGGTGGTGGCGGCGTTGCTGGCGCAGAAGCTGTCGCTCATGGCCGGTCTGGAATATCAGGGTCAGGCGCAGCTCGACCTGTTGATCTACGCGGTCACCGAGCCGCTGCCCATCGCGGTGGTCTCGGGGCTGATCGGCGGCGTACTCGGCATGATGCAGTGCGCCGTATCGCGTGACCGTCCGCCCGCAACCACGCCGCAGGCCAGCGACGCGGCACAGATGGCCGTTTCGTCGGGCCGCTAGACATGATCGACCCGGCCACGATCATCTTCGGCGTCCAGGGGCTGATCCGTCTCGGCACCGCGGCGCGCGACGCCTATGAGCAGAAGGTGCGCGAGGCGCCGATCCCGCTCATCGACCTCGATTACCCCAAGTTCGACGACGACCAGAAGCTGCGCAACGTCTTCGAGGGCAGCCCCACGGCCTTCGCGCGCATCGAGCCCGGCGGCGACCTGGCCGATTGCTGGGCCCCCGACGGGCGGGTGAAGGACGATGCGTCGCGCCAGCGCCTCTATGACGAGGCGATCAAGATCGTCGGCGCAACGGGGCTGGGCTCGGACTGGCGCGCCATCCGGTTCCGCGCCGAGCCTTCGGCGCTGATCCTCGCCGCACAGTTCAAGGCGGGTGCCGAGCCGCCGCGCCCCGCCGTGCGCCTCGCGCTGGCCTTTGCCGACGTGGCGCTCGGCTACGTGGCCGCGAATCCGGGCCTGCTTGGCGCGGGCGCGAACGGCGAGAAGCTCATCGCGGCTCTTGCCAACAACGTGCGGACCCTGCTGCCCGACGTGGACAACCGCGCGGACTGGCAGCAGATGGAGAGCGCCGCCACCTTCTTCTTCGCGGAGCGCGCCTTTACCATTGCGCTCGAGGCAGGGCTGCAGACGGTCGCGGAGAATTCGCAGCTCATCGTCGAGGAACGGCACTACCAGGCCCTGCTCGCCAACGTGCTCGCGCCGCTGGTGGAGGAGTTCCGGACGAGCCCCGGCACGCGCCCGAGCCTGGAGCAGCTGCGCGATACGCTGCTGGGCCCGATGGCAAAGGCGGCGCTTGCCACGCTCTACGACAACCAGGCCGCCTTCCTTGGCGCCACGTTCGACCCGAGCCGCGCGGTCGGCGCCCTCACCCGCGCCGCGATCGGCGTCGCACGCGACGACGGGCTTGCGGCAACGTTCAGCGGCGCCGGCCTGACGCGCGTCTACCGTGCCGCGCTCGGGGTCGCGGTCGAGAAGCCGCAGCTCTTCTTCGAGGGCGACGCGACCGGCGACGTCGCGGCGCGCGACCTGCTGGTTCGGCTCGGCACCGTTCTCAAGGGCGCGCCCGTGCCATTCCAGGGCGAGCTTGCGGCCGAACTGGCCGCCGCCGCCTTGGAAAGCCTCAGCGCCAACGCGCCGCGCCTGATGCGGGCGGGGCACGATGCATGGCGCGGCGCCGGCGCCACACTTGTGGGATCGGTACTGGACGGGCTGGCCGACGGGCTGCGCGAGGGCGGGCCCGGAGCGGCGCTCGATGCCGTGTTCACGCGCGACGAGGCGGTGAAGCTGGTGAACATCTTCATGACGCATGCGGCGCGCACGCCCGGCATGATCGTCGGCGACAAGGCGAGCCCGGAGCTGCAGGGCATCGTCGCGGTGTTCGCGTCCAGCATGGCGAAGAGTGATCCCAGGATCATGACCGGCGAGGACTGGCTCGCCGTGGCCGAAGCGGTGATCGCCGAGGCGGCGAAGAACCCGATGCGGCTGTTTGCCATCGCCGATCCGGGCGATCCCGACATCCCGATGGACAAGCAGCTGATCGCTCAGATTCTCAAATCCGTGCTCGAAGCGTCCGGGATCGCCCTCAAGGACGGCGGGCGCACCGCCGGCACCGTCCTGTTCGGCGACACGCTGCGCGAAGCGCTGACCCTGACGATCCGCACAGCCGCCGGCAAGTCGGCCGCGTCGCAGGAGAACGTCGCGGCGCTCGGAACGCTGGTCGCGCGGCTGAATGGGTTGGCGACCGCAAATCCCGGCCGCGTCGGCGCGCGCGAATGGCTCGCCTTGTTCGAAAAGCACCTTCCCGGAACGCTGCAGACGGGCATGATCGACGCCCTTACCCCGGACAAGCTTCTTGCGGAACTCGGCGTTCAAACGGTGTGACATGACTCGCCTCGCGTTCGCCCTTGTAATTTTGCTCGCGCTGCCCTCCTGCACGGCCTCGAATTTTTCGTCGCTGCAAAGCGCGTTCCTCGACGTCCAGCAGGCGCGCATCACCTGCAGCCAGAAAGCACAGGACAAGGCGCCGGACACGGCGCAGGCGCTCATGTGCAGCGGATCCGACCGGCCGGTCCTGCTCGACATCGCGCAACAGGCGGACAAGGCCGCCAGCGATCGCGGCGATCCGCGCACGCGCATCGGGCTCTACCGACTGGCGGCGACGGCGGGCTGGGAAAGCCGCCTGCCCGAGGGGCTGTCGCTCGCTTCCGATGCGCGGGCCGAAGGCATGCGGCTCTGCGCGAGCCTGCCGGCGCAATCGTTCGGCGCGCCGCGCGACTGCGCGCTGCTCGCGGTCACCGACGTGTTCGTCGCGCACGAGCGCGCCCTCAACGTTCTTGATCCGCTCGAGGGCAAGGCCGGACCCGAAGTGCTGCAGACTCTAGGCGAGGTGCACAAGACCTATATCCCGAACACGCTGCTGGCCATGGAGTCCGAGCGGGCCAAGCTGAATGCGGCCGAGCTCGACCCGGTCCTGCTCGCCTATTTCGACCGCCAGCGCCTCGGCTTCATCTGCACGCTGCAGAAGATCGGCGCGCTTTACCGGCGGGCCGGTGCGGCGACGGAAGCCGGCGAAATCGCCGGCGAATTCCGCGATCTTCGCCAGAGATTTCACCTGACCGACGCGGACCAATGCCCGTGATCGCGCGCCTGCGGAAGTTGCACAGTACGAGGGTACAGTCATGGTCACGCGTGCCGAGCTGAACGAACTCTATCCGCGCGCCCCGGCCGCGCATCTCGATGCGTTCGCCACAGGCGGCGACGAGTTGCTCGACCGGTTCGGCATCGCCGAGCGGCCGGAGCGCCTCTACATGTTCCTGGCGCAGATCGGCCACGAGTTGGGCGGGCTCACCATCACCGAGGAGAACCTCAACTACCGTGCCGAGCGCCTGATCGACGTCTGGCCGCGGCGCTTCACCGACGTGGAGTCCGGCCGGCCGTTCGAGCACAATCCCGAGGCGCTCGCCGACCACGTCTATTGCGACCGGATGGGCAACGGGCCCGAGTCCTCGGGCGACGGCTGGCGCTATCGCGGACGCGGCTACATCCAGATCACCGGCCGCGATGGCTATCAAAGCGTCGGCGACATCGCGGGGCTGGACCTGGTCGGCGAGCCCGATCTTGCCGCCGCGCCGCAGCATGCGCTGCTGGTCGCCTGCGCGTTCTGGCAATGGAAGGACCTCAATCCGCTATGCGCCGCGGACGGGATCGAGGCGGTCACGCGGCGCATCAATGGTGGGCTCACCGGCCTGCGCGACCGGCGCGCCTGGCTCGACAAGGTGCACCGCACGCTGGACGCCCCGCCGGCGATAAACGACCAGCCCACCGCCGCCGAGGTGGTCGCGGTGCAGCGCGCGCTGCAAGCGCTCGGCTACACCGAGCTCGGCGCCGCCGACGGGCTGGTCGGAAGGCGGACGCTGGCGGCGATTACCCGGTTCCGCGAAGAGAACGGCCTGCCGCCGGGCGGCATCGACCAGGAGTTGCTGACCGCGCTCGAAGTCGTGTAGCGCCCTTTCCGATCGAACGGTTCCAGCCCGCTCCCCCGGAGCGATTCCGCGCGAGCGGAAGATGCTCTAACCCAGCAGGGCAAGCTGGGTCGCCACCTTGTCGCGCAGCTTGGCGCGGATTTTCGGCACGGCGGTGTTGTTAAAGCCGAGGCGGGCAACCCATCGCATCACGCTGCCGCCGATGAGGGGCTTCAGCTCGTTGTCGATGAGCGACGCGCCCACCGTCTTGAGCCGGGCCTCCGCCAGCGCGACCAGCGTGTCGAGGTCGACGTCGCTCGCGCGCGGTGGTGCGTATTGCGGGATCTCCCGTTCCACGCCGGCGACCAACGGAATGATCGGCAGGAGGGGCGTCGGGTCGCTGTCCGTGAACCGTTCCGTCTGTCCGGCCGCGTCGCGGAGATAGAACTGGGCGCGCGAAGCGGGATCGGTCCAGCCGTGGAACAGCGGGTTGGATTCCGGCAGGCAGAAATGCCGGCGCAGGAAGTTCTGGCAGTTGCGCCGCCCGAGCTGAAAGTCGTGACGCCGGAACCGTTCCGCGAGGAACCCGCCGAACCCGCCCAGGATTGCCGACGCCATGGCAGGCTCGACGTTGCGGTTGTTGGCGTCGACGCGCGACGGCGAGATCAGGAACCGGCTATAGACGTCGGGATCGTTCGCAAGCTCCAGCTCCTCGGGCTTGAAGCGCGCCTGGTGGACCAGCGATGCGAACATGCTGCTGACGACGGGCGCGATCCGGTCGTCAGGCACGAAATCCGCGACAAAGCCTGTATGGTTCGGGAACGGGTCGACCATGACGACGGCGCGGTTCGCCAGAACCCCCTCGCGCGGGTTTCGCGCGCCCTCGGCCAGGTAGCGGCGCGCAAGCTCGAGCGGCTCGTTGTTCATCAACCCGCCATCGACGCAAAGAAACTCGTACGGCTCGGCGGGGCGCGGGCTCGGCCAGAACGGCGGCACCGAGAACCGATCATCGAAGTCGCCGTAAGGTCGGCTCAGCACGCGCGAGCGCAGCCCGATCGGGAAGGCGCCCGAGGCCAGCGCCGATTGCGCGAGCACCGGCCATTCGCCGTCCGGCGCCGCGGCCGGGTCGAGCTGGCGTGCGGCCGGGATCGTCTGACCGGACCGGGTGACCGCGAACCGCATGTGATCGGCGTGGTTCAGCATGCCGTAGCTTTCGGGCCGGTCCGCGCCGAGCAGGTCGAAGCTGTATGGGACGCCGCGGAGATTGGCGACGGTCAGGAACACGGCGAGCGGATCGGCCACGTACGCGCGTGGCGCCGGTGCGATGTCGGTCTTGAGCGCATCCGACGCGATCCGGTCGAGCTCGGAACAGTCGAGCGCCGACATCACCTTGCCGCTCGTCCGGATGTCCTCGTCGCGCAAGAGCGCAGTCGCGTCGACCCGCCGCACCCAGGAATTGTAGAAGCGGTTGCGTCGGCCCTCGGGTGGATGGTCGACGTCGGCGACAGGCGTGATCTCGCTCTGCAGCGCGACGGCGGCGATCGCCGACGTCATCGCACCGGCCGACGCGCCGGTCAGCACCCGGAGCATCACATCGTGGGACGGCCCGACATAGCCCGGCGCCGCCTTGGCGGCCGTCCAGCGATCCAGCGCCTCGATCAGGAAATCGAGCACGCCCGCCGTATAGGCGCCGGCCGAAACGGCGCCGGCGAGGACCAGCCCGAACTCGAAGCATGGCCGCTCTGTTGCACCGTTCATGCCCCCTCCTCCCCCGATCGCGCGCGTCTTAGGGGACCATGGTCTCCGAAAAAAGGAACCCGGTCCATGCATTCACCCCTTGTCCTAAAAATGTCACCGAAGAGTTCGACAGTTCGAGACGTATAGTTTGCGAAACGATTCCTTGGCATGACTGGGAAACGCCAAGACTTCGTGATATCGTTCACCGGATCATTTTTGCGGCAGGGGGAGCCATGGATCCGTTGTCGCTGCTGTTCACCGCCATCGTCAGCGGCGCATCCGCCGCGTTGAAGCCCACCGCCGAAAAGGCGGTGGTCGACGGATATGCCGCGCTGAAAGCGCTGATCAAGCGCAAATGGGGCGAGGTCGAGGTCGAGGTGGTCGAGCGCGAGCCCGCTTCGGAGCCGCGCCAGCAGATCCTCAAGGACGGCCTTTCCGCTTCGGGTGCCGTGGACGATCGCGAGATACTGGCGCAGGCGAAGGCGCTGCTGGAAGCGATCCGCACGCACGATCCGGATGCGGCGCGCGGCGCGAACATCGAGATCTCCGACATCAATGCGGGCGCCGACGCGAACATCGAGGATCTGGTCGCCGAGGGTCACGTGTCGGTCACTCGCGTAACGGCGGCAAAGGACGCGAATATCAGGGGAGTCCGCGCGGGAAACCCTACGCGCCGGTAGCGGACGATCCGTCCGCTACCGGTAACAGCGCCAGGGAGATGGCCGTCTCGCTCGAGCGGAACGTCGCGGGGCGCGACCTCAGGATCGAGCAGAACTCGTACTACTACATGATCTCGCGCGGCCCGTTCGCGCACCGCGATTTCCTCAACCGCCCGGGCGGCGCGTGGGGCGAGCCGATCACCGGCCGCGAAACCGTCGAGAATCTGCGCGCCAAGCTGATCGTCAGCCAGGTCCATCTCGACAAGCCCCAGCCGATCCGCGTGACCGGCAGCCTGTTCCCCTGCGCGCTGCTGTCCAGCGGCTGGTGGGACCAGGACGGCCGGTCCGACATCCGCAAGCTGCACTGGCACAACGAGATTCAGGAGTGGCTGTTCCACGGCTTCGATCTGTGGGGGCCGTCTTGGGATTTCAGCTGGGATTTCGACCATTGGGAATCGAGCCGCAAGCGGCCGCACTTCGTCGCTCAGCTCGGTGCCGGCGACGAGGCGAATTCCATCCCGGTCCTGGTTCCCGGCGGCAGCGCCCGGCGCCTGCAGGATCACATCGACGCCAAGAGCCGCTGGGGCGGGGTCGAGGCCGAGATTGTCGCCGTGCTTGGCCACCGCGAACATTTCCGCGAGCATATCGACGAGGATGCGATCGAGCTGTTCGGCGGCCTTCTCGACTACTGCCTGTGGATCGATGAATCCAACCCGAAGCACGGCATCTATCCGCTGGGGCGGCGCACCGACGTGTATTCGGGATATCTCTGGCGCTGCGTTGCGCCGCACACCCTGAAGCCCGGCGATGCGCCGTCGCTCGAGGACGTCTACTTCATCTGGGAGCACACCAACTTCGCCAGCAAGGACGCGGTCGCCTACAACGTGGACGCGCTGGAGCAGAAGCAGCGCTACCTGGAACGCAAGCTCGGGAAGTTGACCACGATCCAGAAGTCGTCTTTCCTCGTTCCCGGCGAGACAAGTTGGTCGCAGCAGGACATCTACGCGATCCTGCAGGGCAAGAGCTCTCTCAAGCTGTAGGCGTGATACCGCGTTTCACCTAAGCCGTCGGAGGGAAGATGGTGATCGTCGTGTTCCGGTCGCGCCTCAAGCCGGGCGTCGAGGCGGAAATCGAGGCAATGGGCGGGCACATGTACGAGCTCGCCAGCCGCATGCCCGGCTTCGTCAGCTACCGCGAATACGTCGCCGCGGACGGCGAATCCGTCGCGATCGTCGAGTTCGAGTTGCTGGAGACGCTGAAGGCGTGGCGCGATCATCCCGAGCATCAGGCCGCCCAGATTGCCGGGCGCGAGCGCTTCTTCTCCGAGTACCGCATCAGCGTCTGCGAGTTGGTGCGCGACTACTCGTTCCCGGGTGGGGAACGCCCCGCTCTCAGAATCGGATGACCAGCCGTCCGCGCGTTCCGCCGGCTTCCAGCCGCCGGTGCGCCTCGCCGGCCCGCTCCGGCGGATAGGTCTCGGCGACGCGCAGCGTGATCGTGCCGTTCTCCACCTGCTCGCGCAGCCGGTCGAGCTTCTCGAACTCCCCGTCATAGTCGCGCACGAACGTTGCGGTGAAGCGAATGCCCCGCTCGTCCGTCCCGCGATAGCCGCGCACGGATGTGAAGGCACCGCCGTCGCGCACGGCCGGGATGACCAGCTCCTTCTGCACCGCGCCATCGGCCAGCCCGTCGACGCCTTCGGGGAAATGCTCGCGAATGCGCGCGGCGACGTGGTCACCGCGTCGCACGACGATGTCGGCCCCGAGTGATCTGACGAGCGCCTCGTCCGCTTCGGACGCGTCCGCGATCACGGTAAGCCCCTCGGCCTTCGCGAGCTGCACCATGTAGCCGCCATAGGCACCTGCCGCGCCCGTCACGGCAAGGGTCTGGCCCGGCGACAAGGCGAGCAGGTCGAGCGAGCGGCGCGCGGTCAGCCCGTTCATGGGAAGCGTGGATGCCTCGGTGTGCGACGCGCCCTTGGGCGCCCGCACCACGGACCGCGCGTTGACGACCACCTGCTCGCGGTACGCGCCATGGCTGCCCTTCGGCAGGACCATGGCCATTACCGCGTCGCCGACCTTTATGCCGGTGGCGACGCCCGCACCGACCTCATCGACGAGGCCCGCCGCCTCCATCCCCGGCACGTAGGGCGGCGGATCGACCTTCTGCTGTTCGGCCCGCGATCCGTCCCGGGTCCCGACATCTGTCGGGTTCACCGTCGCCGCGTGGACCCGGATGCGCACCTCGCCCGGCCCGGCATGGACCTCGGGAAGGTCGACCACCTCGAGAACCTCGGGACCGCCATGTTTGAAAAGCCCGACCGCGCGCATCGCATTCTCCCGTCGCCGTTGAACCGACCGATTGCAACATGCGCACAGATACGCTGCAAGGCGCCATCCGGCACGTCCGACGAGCCGCGGTTCGGGATTATGCGAGCGCCGATCGATTGGCCCGACGCGCCTCCTTGCGGGATCGCGCCGACCTGGGCCGGCCACGCCTGTCGGGGGTGCCGGGCACGATGTCGAGCCCGTCGAAATAGGTGACCGGTCGCCAGGGAAGCCGGCCTTTGACCTGGGCACCCTTGGCGACCTCGATCTTGTGATGGAAGACCTGTCCCTCGATCCTGGCGCTCTCGCCGATGACGACCGTCCGCGCGGTGATCCGGCCTTTCAGCTGGCCGTGAATATGGACTTCCTCGGCCAGGATTTCGCCCTCGACGACCGCTTGCGGCTGCAGCGTCACCTTGCGCGCCTTGATGTCGCCCGTAACGGTGCCGTTCAAATCGACATCGCCGATCGAATCGATCTGGCCTCGGACCGTCAGGTCACGGCCGAGCGCGGTGGCTTGGTCGACCGCCACCGCCGCTTCGCCCGATCGTTTCGGAAGGCCGCTGGGCCTGCCGCTATGCGAGCGAGCCTGCCGTGACTTTGAGGTCGGCCTGCGGCCGCAGCTCGACCGGCTTCTTCCCCGACTCGCCATTGGCGAATTCGGGTCGGCAATGACCGTTCACGTACGCGCCGGCTTCGACCTGAAGCGAATCGTGGATGATGTCGCCCGTGATCCGCGCCGTCTTGCTGACGACGGCCCGACGCGCCTCGATCTTGCCCTGGAGCTTGCCGGCGATATTGACCGTCTCGCCGAAGACCGAACCGACGACCTCGCCGCCTTCGCTGATCGTCACAACCTTGCCCTTGATGTCGCCCTCGATCTTGCCGTTGATCTGGATTTCGCTGTCGGATTCCAGGTTGCCGATCACCTTCAGGCTGGCGCCGAGGAACGACGGGCCCGACCCCAGGCCGGCGGGCATCTCGACATGCTGCCGGTGGTCGGCCGGCTTGTCGGCGGTCGCCGGTTCCTGCTTGGCTTCGCTGGCAACCTGTGCGGTCCCCTTGCTCGATCGTAGGAAGGTACCCATTGTTCCGTCATCCCATTCGTTGGAATTTCCGTTGAAACGCGCCGAACGTCCGACCGGGTGCAGCCGAGAATTGGTCTGGGTACTGAATTTGGCGGTATTCGTTTAAGAGAGGGTTAAGGATAAGTGGCCGGATCGTCCGACGCGTCGACGACGAGGTCCGGCGGATATTTGGCGAGGGATTCCGCGGTCAAGGCGCCGCATTCCGCGGCGGCCCGATTGTCCCGGCGATCCGCCGCTGACATGATGGGACCGATGGCGCGCCGCGCCCATTGCGACCGCACGGGAGAGACGAAATGGCCCGCACGCTTTACTGCAGCACGGCACTGCCCAACTACATGCCGGCCGCGGCCGAAAAGAGCCTGCGCGCGCCCGTCTCGCACGTGCCCGATCCGAACGAGATCATTTCGCCCCGCGAGATCTCGCACCTCGCGCTCGGCACCAGCAATTTCGACGCGGTCGCCCGCTGGTGGCAGACCGTGATCGGTGCGGTGCCGTCTCTCGATGCAGAGGGGATGCGTTTCATCACCATCGGCCACGAGCATCACAACGTCGTCATTTTCGAGATGAAGCACCTCAAGCGACGGTCGGGGCCGGCGCTCGAGGAGTGCGGCATGCATCATATCGCGTGGACCTATGAGTTCTTCGCCGACCTCGCCAGCACGTACAAGCGGCTCAAGGCCGAGGGCATCCTGCCGTTCCGCGCCATCAACCATGGCACGTCGTTCGCCATCGACTATTACGACCCGGATTTCAACAACTGCGAGCTCCAGTGCAGCTGCTTCCCCGCGCCGGAGAAGGAGGACCTCAACCGCTGGCTCGCGACCGGCGCGTTCAACCGCAATCCGATCGGCGTGCTGTTCGACTTCGAGGAAGCCATCGCGCTGTACGAGCGCGGCGCGGACGTGTGGGAGGTGGTGTCGCCCGAAACGATGCGGGTGGGCGACCATACCGAGGCCGAGGCGAACGCGGCCGACGCGCGGCGGAACGCGAAGCCCGGGCGGGATTGAGCCGAGACCGAGTTGCGCGGCCCCCCATGGTGGCGACGTCGAACATCGAATTGGGCGCGGCCGCGTCCCCGATCGCAGCGAACGGCAATCGGTTTGGCGGTCGCCGCCTACCCGTTGGGTGAATTGGAGAGAACCGGGTTGTACCAGGGACCATCGGTGGCGATGAGGGCGTCCGCTTCCCTCGGTCCCCAGCTGCCGCGCTTGTAGGGAATGATCCGGTGATGCTCGTCGAGCACGGGTTCGATGGCCGCCCACGCCGCCTCCACCGCATCCTCTCGGGTGAACAGCGCTCCGTTGCCCGCCATCGCATCCGAGAGCAGCCGCTCGTACGGCGCCTGTTCGTCCGGCTGCTCGTTGGCGAGGTAGAGCTCGCGCTGGTTTCCGAGAAACGCCTTTCCGGCCTGCTTGACGCGGGCCGCCAACGCGACGGTCGAGCTTGGCGACAGGCGGAACCGCAAATAATTGGCGGGGCCGGCCGCCGGAACCGAGTCCTCGAACAGGCGCTGCGGCGGCGGCTTGAGCTCGACCACCACCTCGGCCGCGCTGTTCGCCAAGCATTTGCCCGAGCGAAGGTACCAGGGCACATCCGCCCAACGCCACGAATTGATGAAAAGCCGCAAGGCACAGAAGGTCTCGACATCGGAGTTGCGGGCCACGCCGGGTTCGTCGCGATAGCCGGCATATTGGCCGCGGACCAGGTCGTCCGGCACGAGCGGACGCAACGCCTGGAGGACGTCGGCCGTCTCGCCATGCACCGCCCCGAAACCGCGGCAGGTCGGCGGCTCCATGGCCAGCAGCGCGACGATCTGGAACATGTGGTTCTGCACGACGTCGCGCATGCATCCGGCGGTCTCGTAGAACGCGCCCCGGCCCTCGACGCCGAACGCCTCCGATAGCGTGATCTGCACGCTCGCCACGAAGTTCCGGTTCCAGATCGGTTCGAGGAAGGAATTGGCAAAGCGGAAGTACAAGATGTTCATGATCGCTTCCTTCGCCAGATAGTGGTCGATGCGGAAGATCGCGTCCTCGGGAAACACGGCGCGAGCCACGCGGTTGAGGTGCTTCGCGGAAGCGAGGTCGCGACCGAACGGCTTTTCGACGATCACCCGCGCGTCGTGTGACAGTCCGGCGCTCTTGAGCGCCTCGATGACGGTCTCGAACAAGGCCGGCGGGATCGCCAGGTAGTGGGCCGGCCGGCGGGCGTTACCAATTTCTGCCTTGAGCTTCTTGAAGGTCTCGGCGTCTTTGTAGTCGCCATCGACGTAGCGCATCAGCGAAAGCAGGTGCCGCATGGCGTCTTTGTCTTCGATGCCACCCAACTCGCGGACCGAATCCTCGACGCGCTTCTGCAGTTGCGAAACATTCCATTTCGAAGAGGCGACCCCGACCACCGGCACGTTGAGCGTGCCGCGCTTTGCCATGGCATAGAGTGCCGGAAAGATTTTCTTGCGGGCCAGATCGCCGCTGGCGCCGAACAGGACCAGCGTATCGGCTTTGGGCGCGCGACCATCGGTGGTGTCCATGTGTTGGTCCCTTTCCTTGTCATCGATCAAAGGCACGGCGGCCGTCATTTGACATGAATGATCCGGACCACGGGCCGCGGCGGCCGAGCGGCGTAAAGCCAGCTCCACGGGTCATTCCGCAACGCGATTGACATTTCCCGAGAGATACCCCACTTGTACGGCAGTCGCACAAGCGGCTGCAGGTATTTTGGCCGCGTGAGCGGCGGCCCCGAGGGGGCCATCCTTCCGCCTCGATACCCCGCAAAATCATCCTCGACCGTCCGGATCGCGCGGGCCGGTTCATGGCGTCCGCGCCGTCGGCAGCGCATCGCATGGTGTCATGCGCGCCCGCCCGGACGATTCGAAGGGTTTCCAATTGACTCAGTTTTCCGACCTCGGCCTCGAGCGGCCGATTCTCGACACGCTTGTGACCGAGGGCTACGCGTCTCCCACTCCGATCCAGGCCACGGCGATTCCGCACGTGCTGGCGGGGCGTGATCTCCTGGGGATCGCGGCCACCGGCACCGGCAAGACGGCGGCGTTCGCGCTTCCCATGCTGCAGCGCCTCACCGCGGCAAGCGACGTCGCGCAGCGCCGGTCCTGTCGCGCCCTGGTCCTGGCGCCGACCCGCGAGCTCGCCGCCCAGATCGCCGAAAGTTTCCGCACCTATGGCCGCAATCATCGCATCCGCGTCGCGCTTGTCGTCGGCGGTGTGGCGTTCGGTCCCCAGGCGGCCGCGCTCGCCCGCGGGGTCGACGTGCTGATCGCCACGCCGGGCCGCCTCCTCGACCACGTGAGTCAGGGCACCATCCGGCTCGAGATGGCCACAACGCTGGTTCTCGACGAAGCCGACCACATGCTGGACCTGGGGTTCATACCGTCCGTGCGCAAGCTCGTTTCCAAAATGCCGCGCGCGCGCCAGACGCTCCTGTTCTCGGCGACCATGCCGGGCGAGATTCGCAAGCTCGCCAGCGACTTCCTGAACGATCCCGAAACCGTTTCGGTCGCGCCGCAGGGCACGCTCGCCGAGCGCATCGATCAGCGCCTGATCCATGTCGAGCCGGCACGCAAGCCGGCCATGCTGGCCGAGCTGCTGAACGGCGATTCGCGGAGCCGCGTGCTGGTCTTCACCCGCACCAAGCGCGGCGCCGACCGGGTGGTGAAGGGGCTTGCCACGGTACGTATCGATGCCGCCGCGATCCACGGCAACAAGAGCCAAAGCCAGCGCGAGCGGGCGCTCGACGGGTTCCGGACCGGGCGGTCGCCGGTGCTGGTCGCAACCGACATCGCCGCGCGCGGCATCGATGTGGACGGCATCTCGCTGGTGGTGAACTATGACCTGCCGCATGTGCCCGAGACCTATGTCCACCGCATCGGGCGCACCGCGCGCGCCGGCGCGGCCGGCGCGGCCGTCTCGTTCTGCAGCGCGGAGGAGCGCCCGCTGCTGCGCGCCATCGAGACGCTGATCCGGGCAAGGATCCCCGCGTCGGGTGATGCCACGGCGACGCCGCCGGCGCGCGCCGATGTGCCGCGCGCTCAGACGCGGCCCAACCGGAAGGCCCAGGCCAATCCGCAGCGCAAGCCACAGGGCAATCCACAGGGCAAGCACGCCGCCCGGAAGGCGAAACCCGCGCAACATGCGGCGCCGGGCGGCGCTTTGCCGAACTTGGGCGATCTGCCGTTCATGCGCTCGGCCGACGCGAGGCCCGACCCGCAGGAATCGCGCCACCGGCGCCGGCGCTCGAATCGCGCCGCCCATCAGCATGCGCCCGCGATGGCACGCTAGGAATGGCCTCGATCCGTCGGGTGCGAGCGGATGACAAGAACGCGTCGACGACCCACGAGCCGAGTGGGCCGTCGACCGCGTTGACCGCCTGGGACCTGCAGGATGACATTGCCGAGCGGCGGCGGGCGGCCGGCGATAGGCCGGAGCAGCGCCACTGCCTGACCTGCGGCGACACGTTTCTCAGCGAAGGCTGGCACAACCGGCTTTGCCGCCGCTGCGCAAGGCGCTAGCCGCCGGAGAACCTTTACGGGAGCCGACATGAGCAAGGCCGATTTGGGCGTAAAGCGGCGCTGCGCTGCGTGCGATACGCCGTTTTACGACATGCGGCGCGATCCGATCCGCTGCCCGTCCTGCGGCACCGTCTACAAGATCGACGCCGCGCGGGCGCGCCCCGGCGCCAGGCGAGCGGCAAGGCCCGCGTTCGACCGCATGGCCGCGCCGAAGCCGATCGTCGCCAAGGCCTCCGACCAAGGCAGCGAGGAGGAGGAGGATGCCGTCCTCGAACCCGACGAGTCGGAAGACACTCTCCTCGACGACCAGGATGATCGAGAGGATCAGGACGACCGCGACGACGATGTGGCAGAATTGGACGGGAACGACACCACCGACCGCGAACCGTAGCGAGTGACGCGCGTCACGATCGCGTGCGAACCTTGGGACAACAGCACTTAGGAGGGCAGGATGGCATTCAAGACGAACTTCGGGGTGCGCCGTGCCGACCGCAACCGCGCTCAGAAGGCGCGCAACGAAGAGAAGCTGCGACAGAAGCAGGAACGCAGCGAACAGCGCAAGGCGGAGCGCGCCGCAGCCGAAGACGCGCCGGCGCCCGACAACGAGCGCCAGGACTGACCCGAAGCGGGCTGGAAGCGTTCGATCGGAAAAGGCGCTAGCGGAGCGAATTTGACATTTGAGCCCCGGCTGCAGCGAGGCTCGTTCTCAAATGTCAAATTCAAAGGCTCCACTAGAAACATAGACTTGCTCGTGGTCTTTTCGATTCCGGCATTTGCTCACGACGTTGCCGCAAGGGTAAACAAATGTCGGAATCAGACCACTAGCCGACACCGCTGGCCGTCGCCTTCAGGCGCTGCATCAATCCTTCCATCCCCTCGCGGGCCAGGACGGCGTTGAACTCGTCGCGCTTGGTAATCAGCAGGCTGACGCCACCCACATACACGTCGACGATGCGATAGTCCGGGCCGGACCTGCGCAGCCGGAACTCGATCGGCGTCTGGTTGTCGTCGGATACGATCAGAGTGCGGACGGCCGTAACCCCGTCGCCCGACGGGCGCAGGGCGGCGATCACGAATTTCTGGCCCTTGTAGTGCGCGAACCTGGCGGCGTAGAGGTGCGAGACATACTTGCCGAACAGGTCGACATACTTGTCCCTTTCCGCCGGCGCGGTACGCCGCCAATAGACGCCCGCGGCAAAGCGCGCCATGCCGGTCACGTCGAACGAGGTCTTGAAAATTCGGTCGAGCGCGCTGGCCCGCGCCTCCTTGTCCGTCTCAGGGTGCGCATTGAGTATGGCGATCACCTTCTCTCCGAGAGATGTGACGAACGCGCCTGCCCCGTACTGCGTCGCCTGCGCCGGATCGGCCCGGCCGTCCACAATCGCGGAATCCGCTGCTGCGCCGTATGGCGCCGCCGCCATGACAAGCGCGACCAATCCCGACATGACCCGGCAGAGCCGCACGCGTCGGAACGATGTGATGGTGGAGGAAGGCTTCATCTGCGGCTCCCCTTGTGATCCGTCTACTTCGTCGGAGAAAACTCGGGCACAGCCGACAGCACTGGGTTGGCGAGCGTCAACATTCAGTGGGCAGCGGCAACCTGACGAGGGCTCAGTTCAATTCGTTGTCCTTCCAGTATTTCGTGCCCTGGATTGTGGCTTGAAGGGCCAATCCGTTCTCTGTGATCTGGTACAGCTTGATGCCCGGCGCTACGTCCACCGCACCTGCCCATGCGTCGCCTTTGCCGCCTGCCTTGGCTGCCGCGTCCGCTTGTCCCGAGGCGTCCCAGCCGCGTTTGACAAACCACTCGAATGCGCTCTTGTCGGTGAACACGAAGACTCCGCGAAAATCTTTCACGCCGAGTCCGAGCCCGATTCCGGCACTGGCCATATTGAGATACGTATCCTTCCCCGTTGTGTTGTCGCGAGCGACTCCCCACCCGCCGCCGGCCGACAACAGGATCAAATTGACCCCGACATTGCTGAATGTGGCATAGCCGACGGATTTGCGTATCCGCTCCCGACTGCCGGGTTCGACGCTATAGAGCTTGGTTAGCGTCTCTGTCCGCATCTTCAGGATGCTCGAGCGCCTTTCGGCGACGGTGTCGCCAGACGCGCAGCCGCCGAGAAGAACGACGATGCCGGCGGCAGCAATCATCACGCTTCGGAAGCGCTTCATGTCGTCTCTCGATTCCTGGCATCTCGATCCGTACGCCAGGGTGCGCCCCAAGTTTCAATGAACCGTAAATAACAATCTGGAATTTTAGAAAAATTATAGAAAGACAATTTGAAATTAATTTTTGTAATTCTGTATATATAAATATACGATATTATTTCTTGAAATTGACGTTCGAGATTCCAATGTCGCGCGGATGGTTCGCGGCAAGGAACCTGTTCTTCGACGTCGAAAGGATTGACGATCCATGCCCAGGCAAGTGACATCACTCGACAATCTGGTGCGCAAGGCGGTCACGCTGGCGCATGTTGGACGACGCGGTCAGCCTGCTCCCGCGCCAGGAGACGAGATCAAGCACAGCGTGACGGTTCCGTCATCCATGAAGGGCAGCAGACCACAGACCTTTGCGGCCGGATTCGTGGGCGGCGGTCCCGATGCGCAATCTCTGGTCACGATTTCGCTTGATGGTACCGAGATTTTCCGCGCGCGAGTCGGGCCCGACTTTCGAAACAACCCGGATCGGATCACGGTCGAAGCCACCGCACGGTTTCCCACGGATTGGCGCGAGCAGTTCATGGCGTTGGCGCTCTATGCGTAGCCGAGTTGCCGCGACAAGGCTTCGACCGTTTCGGTGAGCGCCGCGGTCATCGTGGCCCACTGGTCGCGAAGCGAATCGGACCGCGCGACGATGCAGAGGACCGCGACGATTTTCCCGCGATAGTCGAAGACCGGGGCCGCCACCGCGTCGATGCCGGGCACCGCGGCAGGCTGGGCCGCGGACAGACGGTTCGCACGAATGCCTGCGAGTGTTGCCGCAAGGTCACGCTCGGTGGGCAGCGTCAGCGCATTGCCACGCCGCTTCCGCCGTTCCGCGGTCACGATGGGCGCCGTCATCGAACCGGGAAGGTGGGCGAGGAAGACGCGCCCGATCGCCGTCGTCAGGACCGGCAGGATCGAACCGACCCGAACGTTCATGCTGATCGGCTGGCCGCTTTCCTCGATCGCGGTGATGGTCGGGCCCATGTCGCCCCACACGGCGGCCGTGACGGTCTCGTTGATCCGGTCACGCAAATGCGGCAGCGCGTCGTGTACTTCGCGCAGCGGGCTGAGCCGCCGAAGGCCGGTGAGTCCGATCATCACCGCGGTCGGGCCGATCTGGTAGATGCCGCTTTCGGGGTCCTGCACCACCATCCCCTCGGCGCGCAGGGTGACCAGATAGCGGTGGACCTTGGCACGCGACAGCCCGGTTGCGAGCGCGAGACGGCGGAGCGGCAGCGCGCCGCCCTCGGCGGCCAGCGCGCGCATGATCTGCGCCGCGACCGCGACCGACTGGACCCCCGAACGGCTGCCCGCCGGCGGCTCGGCATCGGCGACCGAGACGACCTTTTCCGTCGTCCTTTTTGGGTTGACAGCCATGGGCGACTCCATATCGAATCGCAATATACGTCTTGCAGTACGATACAACACCGCGCGGAGAACGCCATGCCGGAATTCGTCATCGCCCCGCACATGCGGCTCCACGAATGGGTCGCGGAAGAGAAGGGCTACTTCGCCGAGGCCGGGCTCGACTACGTGTTCCAGGACCAGCTCACGTCGTCCGACGCCAAGCATCATGACCTCGGCGACAAGGTCGGCGCGTACCAGACCTTCGAGAAGGGCCGCACCTGCGACGTCTCGGGCGCCTGCCACTGGACGGTCAACATGGCGGCGGCGGCCGGTCATGGGAAGCTCTATGCCGAGGTGTATTCGGTCTCGCCCTGCGGCATCTTCGTCGCGCCCGAATCCGACATCCGCCGACCCGAGGATTTGGCCGGCGTGCCGATTTCGGTCGGCTACCAGTCCGGCAGCCACTACTCCACCATCGAGGCGCTCGACGAGTTCCTGAAACCCGACGAGATCAACCTGTCCTTCGCCGACGGGCTCCTGTTCCGCAGGCTGGAGCGGCTCTACGACCGCGAGGTGCCGGCGGTCAGCGTGTTCTCCGGCCCGTACTACTTCCTGGAGAGCTTGGGCTTCCGCAAGATCGTCGATACCAGCTTCATGATGGCGATGATGGTGAACGAGCGGGCGGATCTGGCCGACGTGCGCAAGTACTTCCACGCCCTGCGGCGCGCCCAGGTCGATATCGACCTGCACACCTACAAGTACACGCATTACTACAAGAAGGAGATGCCGGCCCGCTTCCATGCCGAGATGGATGTGCGCCGCTTCGGCCCCGGCGAGCGGCTGGTGTTCGAGCCCTATACGCAGGAGATGTACGAGGCGACGCAGAAATGGGTGATCGGGCGCGGCATCTTCGCCGAGGGGAACCCGATCGTGCGGCCCTACGACGACTCTGTCATCGCGACCGCGGCGGAGTGAACGCAATGGCTGACGACGCCAAGCCGCTCGATGCGATTCTCGCCGGACTCCTGCACAAGGAGCTCTACATCGCCGTGACCAGCCCGCTGAGCGGGCCGGGCCTGCCCGAAAAGCTGCACGAGCACATCCTCGGCCAGATCGACATGGAGCGGCGCCACGTGCTGTTCGGCGCGGGGCCGTTGCAGGACGAGGACAAGGACAAGCCGAGCCGCGGCATGTTCATCATCCGTGCGTCCTCGTTCGCCGAGGCGCGCGCGATCCTCGATGCGGACGTGTTCCACAAGGCGGGGCTCCGCACCTACAAGCTTTATCGCTGGAGCCTGAACGAAGGGTCGATCAGTTTCACGGTCAACTACTCCGACCAGACGGCGAAGATCGACTGAAGCGCCATGATCCGCACCCGCGTCTGCGACCTGCTGGGCATCGAGCATCCCATCGCGCTCGGCGGTATGGGCTCGATCTACGCGCCCGACCTCGTCTCGGCGGTGTCGAACGCGGGCGGGCTCGGCGCCATGGGTTGCCACCGGCTCAACCCCGAACAGCTTCGCCAGGGCACGGCGGCGATCCGCGCCAAGACCAACAAGCCCTTCGCCCTCAACTTCCTGATCTTCGAGGCGCGCGAAGACGCGTTCGACGCCGCGCTCGAGGAACGTCCCGCCGTCATTGCGTTCGCCTGGCCGCGGCCGGAGCAGGACATAAGCCGCTTCGTCGATCGCGCGCACGAGGCTGGCGCGAAAGTGACCTTCATGGCGGGTGGCGTGCCCGAGGCGCGGCGCGCCGTCGACGCCGGCGTCGATGTCGTCGTCGCGCAGGGCACCGAGGGTGGCGGGCATGTAAGCTGGATCGCCTCGCTGCCGCTCATCCCCATGATCGTTGACGCGGTTTCGCCGGTGCCGGTGCTCGCGGCCGGCGGCATCGCCGACGGGCGCGGCCTCGCGGCGGCGCTCGCGCTGGGGGCGGACGGCGTACTGCTCGGCACGCGGTTCCTCGCAAGCCGCGAATCGCCGCTCCATCCCAACTTCAAGCAGGCGATCGTCGATGCCGACGGGCACGACACGCTGCTGTCGGAAATCCCCGATATCGCCGCGGCGACGGTCTGGCCCGGCGCGATGTCGCGCTCGAAGCGCAACCGGTTCATCGACAGATGGGCCGGTCGCGAGTGGGCGCTGCGCCAGCACCAGGTGCACGCGATGGAGGCAATCGTCGCGGCGCGGGCTGCAGGCGACGTCGAAGAGGCCCCGCTCTCGATGGGCCAGGATTCAGGCCTGATCCACGACATCCCATCCGCGGGCGAGATCGTCGCCCGCATCGCCCGCGACGCGGAGGCAATTCTCGCGTCGCGCTTGCCATCCCTGATTCGATAGACTCTCCCGTCTCCGCCAGTTCCGGCGTCGTATCCCTGGAAGGTCCGTATGAGCGTTCGTCCTGGTCCCGGTGCCGGCTTCGCCGTCTGCCTCGGGGCGGTGACCCTGGTCAGCCCGCTTGCCGTGCATCTGTTCCTGCCCGTGATGCCGGCGGTCAAGTCGGCGTTCGCCATATCCGACGCGCTGGTCGAAGCCACGTTCAGCGTGACGCTGGTGACGATGGCCGTGGCGACGCTGGTCTACGGCACGCTGTCCGACTGGCTCGGCCGGCGGCGGGTGCTGCTCGCCGGCCTCGCCCTCTTCGTCCTCGGCAGCGCGGTCTCCGCGGTCGCGGACTCCGTCGCCCTCCTGATCCTCGGCCGCCTGACCCAGGCCGCCGGCGCCGCATGCGGCCTCACCCTCACCCGCGCCATCGCGCGCGACGCCTATGGGCCCGAGGCGCTGGTCAAGGCGATCGCCTACCTTACGATGGCCTACACGCTGGGGCCGATGATCGCCCCGCCGCTCGGCGGCATCCTGATGGACCATTTCGGCTGGCGGTCCAGCTTCTGGTTCGCCCTGGTCTCGGGAATTGCCATCACCGTCGCGGCCTACCTCGTGATCTACGAGACGCGGAGCCACGCCGAGCGGCGCGAATCCCACGGCAGCGTGCTGCATGCCTATGCCACGCTCGGCCGCAATCCCCGCTTCATGGCGTATGTGCTGCAATCCGGCTTCATGTCGTTCCAGTTCTTCGCCATTGCGGCAGCATCGCCCCTGCTGATGAAGGATCTTCTCCACCAGACCGCGACGCAGTACGGCCTCTACTTCCTGTTCTTCCCGCTCGGCTATTTCACCGGCAACCTGATCTCCGGCCGGCTGAGCGGACGGGCGTCGATCGAAACGATGATGGTGATCGGCGCGTCGATGGCCATGGTCGTGGTCACGGGCCAGGCGACGCTGATCCTCGCGGGCTATTTGTCTCCGCTGCTTCTGTTCGTGCCGGGCGGACTGATCAGCTTTTCGCAGGGGCTCGCCCTTCCCAATGCCCAGGCCGGCGCGATGCGCGTGCTCCCCTCGCTGGCAGGCACGGCCGCGGGCATCGGCGTGTTCTTTCAGATGCTCCTCAGCGGCGCATCGGCCGAACTCTACGGACTGACCGCCGACGGCACGCCGATCCCGATGCTCGCACTGATGGTCGCAGGAACGCTGCTCTCGCTCGGCTGTGGGATCTACGTGTTCGCGACTCGTGTCGCGCCGACCACCGACGCCGCCGCGTCCACCGTCGGCAAGGCTTGACGACGTGATTGCGAGACGCGACCCTTCCGTCATGGACAGATCGACGCAGACCGCTATGGCGGAAGCGTTCCGAGCGCGTCACCACGCGCATCCCGTCCTCGTGCTGCCGAACGTCTGGGACGGAATGAGCGCGGCGCTGTTCGCGGCGGCCGGGTTCGAGGCGTTGGCGACGACCAGCGGCGGGCTCGGCTGGGCACTCGGCTACCCGGACGGCGAAGCCGCGCCTTGGGAGGAGGTGGTGGCCGCGACCGCGCGCATCGTTCGCACCACGAACCTGCCGGTCACCGCCGACATCGAGACGGGCTACGGGGCGACACCGGCCGAGGTGGGCGCGCACGTCGCCGAGATCGTCGGCGCAGGCATCGTCGGCATCAATATCGAAGACGGGCTGCACGGCCCGATCCGCGAAATGGCGGACGCGGCCGCACGCATTCGTGCTGCACGGGCGGCGGCTGACGCGAAAGGCGTGCCGATTGTCATCAACGCGCGCTGCGACGTGATGTTCTTCGGCCGCGACGATAGCGCGAAGCTTTTCCACGAGACCGTCGCGCGCTGCAAGGCCTACATCGAGGCGGGCGCGGACAGCGTCTATCCCTTCGGGCTCCGCGATCCGGAAACGATAGGACGCTTCTGCGGCGCGGTGGCCGCGCCGGTCAACGTCACCGGGCGGGCAGGCATGCCCGACGCCGCTGCGCTGGAGCGGCGGGGCGTCGCCCGCATCACGATCGCGACCGCGCCGGCCCTGGTCGCCATGACGGCGATCCGCGACCTCGCCCACGATCTGCGCGCGACCGGCCGGTTCGACCGGCTGGCCGCCGCGATCACCCATCCCGACGCGCAAAAGCTATTTGCACAGAAAGGCTGACCGAGATGCAGGAACTCGACCTCCGCAAGACGCCCCCGCGTGATGTCTTGCGCACCATCCTCGGGGCATACAACAAGCTGGACCGCGGCCAGGAAATCCAGGCGACCCTTGCCTCCTATCCGGCCGGACTTCGCATGGGGCTGGTCGAAGCCGGCGCGAAGCACGACGCGACGCGCACGCCCGAAGGCGACTGGCGCCTCAAGGTGCGCGGCGCATCGGAGTCGCTGACCACCGCGCCAGGCGTCCATCATGTCGTGGCCGGCCGGAACGGCGACGTGTGGACCTGCCGGCGTGCCCGCCGGGCCGCGCGCATCGACGGCGCAGCGCGAACGATCGCGGTGGAGCGCGATGTCGCGACCACCGCGTCGCACATGACGCTCGACGAGGCGCGTGACCGGCTGTTCATCGGCGATGCCGGCGCGAACGCGCTCATCTGCGTGCGGGCAAGCGACCTCGCGCCGCTCGGGCGCTGGGACATGCCGGGCGCGCCGCAACTGCCGGTCGTCACCGAGGAGGGCATCGCCTGCATCACCGGCGGCGGTGCCGGTGCCCTCGGTATCGTCTGGCCGATGACGGGAACGTTCCGCGCGCAGGTGATCGAGGTCGGCAACGGTCCGCACGATCCGATCGCGTCGCCCGACGGGCTCTCGGTGCTGGTGCCCTGCGCGGGCGACGGCAATGTCGTCCGGGTGAGCCTCGCGGACGGGGCCATCACCGGGCGATTTCCCGTTGGCGATGGGCCGGCGCATCTCGCCGTCCACCCGGACGGGAGCCGCATCTACGTCGCGAACACATTCGACGGCACGCTTGCCTGCATATCGCCGGAAGGTGACCTGCTCGGCCGGGTCGAGAGCGGTCCCTGGGCCCATGTGCCCGAGGTGACGCCCGACGGGCGGCTGGTCTATGTCGCAAACTTCTTCGACGACACGCTGACCGTGTTCGACGCCGATACCCTCGCCCGCGTCGCCGAGTGCAGGACGGACGCCTATCCGCACGGGCTCAACATCGCCCCGGACGGCAAGAGCGTCGTGACGACCGGCTTCTCGGCCGACCATGTGCGCGTCTACGACGGCGCGACGGGCAAGGAGCGCGCACGGATCGAGGTTGGCGCGGGGTCTGCCCATACGGCGTTTTCGCCGGACGGGCGCACGGCGTTCGTTGGCTGCTCGATCGACGACCACCTGGCAGTGATCGACATCGAGCGTGGCGCAAGATGCGGCACGATCCGCTTGAACTGACCATCACGACGAACGGGAGGCGGCCTTGGCCAAGCAGCGCATCAGCTACGTCGATCCCAACCAGGTCACCGATCCGGCCATGCGTGAGGAGTTCGAACGCTGCCGCCGCGAAGGCACGCCGCGGCCCGAAAGCCAGGCGATCCGCGCGCACGTCCCGGCGGCGTTCTGGTCGTTCGCCAAAACCTGGGACGCCGTCTTCCGCAATGGCGTCGCCGACCATTCGCTGAAGGAGCTCTGCCGCGTCTACGTCTCGCACTCGGTCAAGTGCGAATACTGCGGCAACCAGCGCTCGGTGAAGTCGGCCCGCGCCGGCGAGCTGGTCGAGGACGACTACAAGGACCTGCTGAACTTCGAGAAATCGACCCGCTACGACGCGCGCCAGAAGGCGGCGCTTGCCTATACCGAGGCGATCGTATGGGATCTCGATGCCGACGACGCGCTGTGGCGACGGCTCCACCACCATTTCTCCGAGCCGGAGATCGTCGAAATCGGCTATTTCGTCGCGATCACGATGGGACAGCAGCGCTGGCTCCGCACGCTCAACATCGACCATCACCAGGTGATGGCGGGTACGGACGCATCAATGGCGCCGGGCACCGAAACGAAACAGCAGCTCGCAGCCACCAAAGAGCGCGCCGACTACTGGGCAAAGACGCCCGCCGGGCCCCGCGCGCGGCGATCTGCAGCGGAATAGTCGCGGCAGGCCGACAACATTTCGTTCGGCATCGAGCGAACTGCCTGACGGAGCCGGCGGGACGGCCGGGCGGGGGAGAGGGCCGGTGCCGTTCGATCGGAAAGCGCGCTAGCCAGAGGTCCAAAGGTGCCGAAAGCCAATTGAGCGACGTTGTTCAAAGCGCGGTCGTACAATGGCCGCCACGCGGCAAATCATTGGCATCCAAGACAAAAAGCTGGCGGTGGACGCAGTCACCTGCGAACCGGTCTCCGCGGTCAATTCCCTGTTAAACAGGGAAAAACAGGGAATTTTGGCGATTTCAGCCCAATTCAAGAACCCACACGTCCCCTAAAGGCCTGATTTTACGCGCAACTTTCCCCAAATTCCCTGCGTGATGGAACAGGGAATTTTTCGGACGGAACAGGGAAGTTGGATTGCAAAACAGGGAATTCGACAGAGTGGATCAGGCAATGAGCCTGAAATCACCCGCAGGTTCAAACCGGGGGCCCGCTACCAGCGTTACTTGCACATTGCCGAGGGCTGGATTCCTCGCCTCGCGTAGGTTCTCCAGGCGCGGGAGCACCACGTTTTGAGGCCAGACGCCATCTTGGTCTTTGCACTGGCCACCGAACGGATCAGGAGAAGTGTTCCCTCGGAGGCGTGGGTCGACCGTGGCAATGCGCCTCCTCCCAGCGCCGCCTCTCCCCGACCGACACTGCCGCATTCCGGCCGCAGAAGATCATTCCTTACGGGCGACAACCGTCTTCCGGTCACGTCATCAGCCTGTATCTAGGTAGTTGCCGAGCCTGACAGCACGCAATGCTCATCCCAATGTTGGGTGAGCACCTCGTTACGAACCGGACTGCGCTCTTGCTCCCACTTCCACGACGGGGCCCAAAATCGCTTAGTCAAAGGTAACCGCCATGTACAAGAAAGCCGTAATGCTGGCTCTGAGCCTGCTCATGCTCTCGGGCGCCTCGACCATTCTCGGGGCCTGCCACACGACCGCCGGAGCGGGTGAGGACATCTCCAACGCCGGACAAGCCATCGAGAGAACCGCAAACAGGCACACGCCGTGATGGAGCAAAAACGCATCGTCGTAAAGGTCATGCACTCGCAGAAAGCACGCCGCACGGAGCCGTCGCCGCCGGCGATCGAGGCGAGCAGCCTTAGGCTGCCCACCGATGCCACACGCCCGCCGCGGCGCTCACCAGCGTGGCCAGCGACTGCTCCGGTCACTGTGTAACGTGAAGACGACGAGGGTAAAGCTGTTCCACGCCGAGACTGGCGCACGCGTTGGAAAGGGTTGAGGCATGCACAGACGTCTTGTTTGGACAATCGCCGCGGCGCTGTCGCTTGTCGCGAGCGTACCATTGACGGCGCTGGCGCAGGAATACGGACTCCCATCGCAGCAAGTGCAGCCTGTACAGCAGGCGCCGTTGAATTCCCAAGCACAGCTCGACCAGCTTCTGGCGCCCATCGCGCTCTACCCGGATCAGCTCCTGGGACAGATCCTGATGGCGTCCACCTATCCGATCGAGGTGGTCCAGGCCAATCGTTGGGTAAAGGACCCAAGAAATGCGGGATTGACGGGCGATCAGATTGCGGGCGCGATCGAGCGGATCGACTGGGACCCCAGCGTCAAATCGCTGGTGCCGTTCCCGCAGATCCTTGAGCTGATGGACGAACGGCTCGACTGGACACAAAGGCTTGGCGATGCCTTCCTGGCGCAGCAGGCGGATGTGATGGATTCTGTGCAGCGCCTGCGATATCAGGCACAGGCTGCCGGTACGCTGCAATCGACGCCACAACAGACCGTGGTCTATGTTGACCGCGCCATCGCCATTCAGCCGGCGAACCCGACTGTCATCTACGTGCCGGTCTACAATCCAAATGTGGTTTACGGTGCTTGGCGCTATCCGAGCTACCCGCCCTACTATTTTGCGCCACTTCCGGGACTGTACCGCGGCCCGGCCGTGATCACGGGTATTGGCTTCAGCATCGGCTTCGGCATCGTCCGGCTCCTCTGGGGCTGGGACGATTGGGACTGGGGCCACCGTCGCTTTCATGTCGATGCGAATCGGTACAACGTGATCAACAACTACTTCATTCGCAGCGATCGTCGCCTTGCGATCAAAAGCGCCGACTGGTCCCACGATCCCTACCATCGGCGCGGTGTAGTCTACCGTGCGCCGCAGTTGCAGGCGGCGAAGCGCAACGCGCCGTCCGGCCCGCCCGAAGCCCGCCGCGACTTCCGCGGCTTTGCGGCCAGCACGCCGGCCCGCCCGGCCGGAAGGCCCGCGCCGGTCCAGCCGAATGCCCAGCGTCCTGCGGCGGATGCGCACGCTCCCACCGCATCCGCTCCCCGGCAGCAGGCGCCGCGTCCGACCGCAACCACCCAGCGCCCGGCGTCAGTTGCCCGCCCCGCGCCGACCCCGGCGCCAGCCTTCCAAAGCTTCGCGAAAGGCGCCGACGTTCATACTCAAGCCGAACGCGGTCGAGCGAGCCGGCAGCAGCCGGAGCCCAACGCGGCTGCAAAAGCGACGTCCAAGCCGCAGGCAAAGGCAGCAGGCACGGCCGGCAGTGCGCCACGGACCAACCCGCAACCCGCGGCTGCGCGAACCAACGGTAAGCGCCCCTCCTCCAAAGCCGGCAGGGAAGGTGACGACAAGCCTGACACCGAGGACCAGAGGCAACAACGATGAGCGCCAGAACACTCCGAAGTGAGGCGACGATTTTCAGTGTGAACCGGAACCCCTTGCGCGGATTCCTCTGTCACATAGCGGTTCTCTTAGGGCTGGCCGTCCTTCTCGCGCAGGCCAGCGCCCCCGCCTTCGCCGAAAACGTCAACCAAGAGACTTTCGCTTCGCCGGTGGCGGCCGTAACAGCCCTTGTAACGGCGGCACGGGACAACAAGCGAGCCGAGCTGGTGCGCGTGCTCGGTCCCGATGGGACCAAACTGGTCTATTCCGGTGACCGCGTTGCCGACCGTGAAGGGCGTGAGAAATTCGTCGCGGCCTACGACGAAATGCACAAAATCGTTGCGAATGGCGACGCACGAGCGGTCCTCACTATAGGCAAACTCCACTGGCCATTTCCGATTCCACTGGTGAAGCAGGGCGACACGTGGCGCTTTGACACCAAGGCAGGCGCCCAAGAGATACTCGATCGGCGAATTGGGGCCAACGAGTTGAACGCCATCGAGGTCTGCCGGGCTTACGCGGACGCGCAGATAGAGTACGCTTCCAACGATTTGAGCGGCAGCAAGCTGCCTGAATATGCGCAAAGGTTCATGAGCAGTCCGGGCAAACATGACGGGCTCTATTGGCCGGTGGAGACGGGCAAGACCGAGAGCCCGATGGGCCCGCTGGTGGCGCAGGCGCGCGCAGAGGGTTATGGCGCGAAGACGAATGACAAGAACAAGCGGCGATCGCCTTATCACGGCTACTACTACCGCATCCTCACGAAGCAGGGCGAGCACGCGGCTGGCGGCGCGTTCGATTATGTTGTGCGCGGCCAAATGATCGGCGGTTTCGCCCTGGTCGCGTTTCCGGCGAAGTACAAGGATTCAGGGATCATGACTTTTATCGTGAACCACGACGGGATCGTCTATCAGAAGAATCTCGGAGCCCGTACGGCGACCCTCGCGCGGCGCATGACGACGTTCGACCCGGACACGACCTGGACCAAGGTTGAAGTAGCCGACCTCCATCCCGTTGCCGCCCGGTCAATCGGGGGCATCCAGCCGGGGATTGACCCTCAGCAAACTCCAGGCGTTCGGTAGGTACGCGAAGGGCGACACGCTGGCGCTCGCGCAGGAGGCGATCAAGCTTTCAATTACACGATGCGGGCGACGACGTCGTGTGACGATAGGCGGTAAGTTCACCCGCCCTACCGATCAGTCACCGGAGTCGGCGCGCGGGGGCTGCTTCATTCGTGAATAAAAAAGATGGCGTAGGATCGGCGCCCAGACAATTATAAATGAAAGGCGATAGTAGGACTCAAAAATATATTTTATAGTTCTTGATTAATACATTCATATATGACAGGTTGTA